>CACJXK010000019.1 GCA_902597335.1 uncultured Pelagibacteraceae bacterium | reverse complement strand
AAAAGAAATTAAAGAAACACAAAAAAAAAATACAAAAGAGGAGTTAATAAATATTGTTTATTCTAACAAGGGTTTTGCTTTGATTTACAGTGAAGATACAGTCAATTCATTTGAATATAAACTAGATAATGCTTCAATTAATATTTTAAGTCCTAACTTACCTAATGGAACACCTGTTAGGATAACAAATATTATAAATGGTAAATCTTTAATAACCGTTGTTCAGAACAAAACAGTTTTGCCAATCTTTTACAATTCAGTAATCACTAATAGAATTGTTAATGAACTATCAATAAATCCAAAAGAACCTTATATATTTATTGAAACAATCAACTCTAATAATTTGTACGTTGCAAATGATGTTAAAACATTTGATGAAGAAAAAGAGGTTGCTAATAAAGCTCCAGTTGATGATATAATGATTCAAAATATAAGCCTAGAGACAGAAACAAAAGAATCCAATACTGAGAATTTTGTGACTAATTTTAATTATATAATTAAATTTGGAGATTTTTATTTTGAAGACTCTGCTATTATGTTAAAAAACAGGCTACTTGAAGAATATAATATTAAGAATATCTTAATCAAAAAGTTGTCACAAAATAATTTTAGAGTTTATAAAGGACCTTATAAGGATTTTGAAAAATTAAAGAAAGGATTTCATAATATCGAAAATCTTGATTTTGATAGCATTGAAATAATTAAATTATGAAAATAAAAAATTTGTCGTTAATTTTTATTATCTTAACATTACTAACAAAACCTGTTTTAGCTAACTTTGATGTAAATGCACGAACTGCCATTGTTCAAGATTATTTGTCAGGCAAAATATTGTTCGAGAAAGATGCTGATAGACAAATATTTCCAGCATCAATGACCAAAATTATGACTTCGATAATAGCCTTTGATTTGCTTAAAAGTGGTGAATTGTCTTTAGAAGATAAGTTTTTAGTTTCTGAAAATGCATGGAGATTGTCACAAGCTGGATATTCTTCAATGTTTATTATGGTTGGAGATGAAATAACAGTAGAAGATTTACTAAGAGGCATTATCATTTCATCAGGCAATGATGCTTGTATTGCACTGGCAGAGGGTATCGCTGGAACTGAGGAAGAATTTGCAATTATGATGACAGAAAAGGCAAGAGAAATTGGAATGGAAAATACTAACTTTACGAATTCATCAGGAATAAATGCTCCAGATAATTTATCAACAGTTAGAGATATATTAATTATGTCAAATTACTTGATAAAAAATTATCCAAATTATTATAAATATTACAAAGAAACGGAATTTACTTGGGATAGAACAGGTGGAGATCCAATAAAACAAGGTAATCGTAATCCTTTGCTTTATAAAAATATAGGAGTTGATGGCATAAAAACAGGATACCTCGCTTATGAAAAATATTCTCTTGCATCAACTATTAAAAGAAATGATAGAAGAATAATTGCAGTTGGAAGTGGCTTTTCATCAAAGAATCAGAGATCTAAGGAATCTCTTAAGTTACTGACATACGGATTAACAAATTTTGATACAGTTAATATTGCTAAAAAAGAGGAAATATTTGATGAGTTAGATGTTTGGCAGGGTACTAAAAAAACCGTTAAATCTTATATTGATGAGGATGTCTATAAAACAATTCCTAAAGCTAAAAAAAAATATCTAAAAGTATCCGTTGACTATCAAGGACCATTAAAAGCTCCAATATTAAAAAATGACATAATAGGCAAAGTTAAAATATCTTATAAAGATGAACAAATAGGGGAGTATGATTTGTTGGCCTTTGAAAATGTAAAAAGACAAAATATATTTTCCAGATTAATTTCCTCAATAAATTTTCTAATATGGGGCGATGTCTAAAAATCCCCTTATAGTCTTTGAAGGTATAGAGACTTCTGGAAAATCCACTAGTCTAAATAAAGCTATCAAATATTTAAAAAAAAACAAAATAAAATACATTACTCTTCGAGAGCCTGGTGGTACTAACTTTTCTGAAAAATTAAGATCATTAATGTTGAATAAAAAATCAAAACTTAATTACAAAACTGACTTATTTCTATTTATGGCATCAAGATCAGAAAATTTTGATAAAATATTAAAAAAAAATTATAAAAAAAAAGTTATATTGATTGAT
>CACJXK010000018.1 GCA_902597335.1 uncultured Pelagibacteraceae bacterium | reverse complement strand
GGTTCTTCAAACTAGATACTTTGCATTTCATGGATACAACGCTTTAGCAATAGATTTACCTGGTCATGGTCTATCTGGAGGCGAGAGTCTAAAGTCGATTGAGGAAATGGCTGATTGGGTAGCTGCAGTAATTGATGCAGTTGGACATAAAGAAGCCTCTTTAGTTGGTCACTCTCAAGGGTGTTTAGTTACAGTAGAATGTACTGCAAGATACCCCAATAAAATTAAGACCTTAAGTTTAATGGGAGGAGCAGGAGCAATTCCAATGAATCCTCAATTATTATCATTGGCAGAAAACAATGACCCAAAAGCAGTAGATTTAATGATGGACTGGGCACACGGTCCTGCTGGGCATTTTGGTGGTCACCCAGTACCCGGTTTATATCATATTAACACTGGAACAATGTTAGCAAAATCACGTACTATACAGAATACTTTAGGTGTTGATTTTAGAGCTTGTGACAACTACAAAAATGGATTTGAAGCTGCAAAAAAAGTTAAATGTCCTACCCTATCAATCTTAGCAACTGATGACAAAATGTGTCCTGTAAAAGAAGGAAAAAAGTTAGCATCTTTAATAGAAGGTAGTCAGGTAGACATAATTGATAACTGTGGTCACATGATGTTGTTAGAAGAGGCTGATAGAGTTCTTACAGTGTTAAAAAAGTTCATAACCACTAATTATCCCCCATTATCAAGTTAAATTTAAGCTTGATTGTAATTTTCCATTAAAGTTAAATATTAGATTAAACGGAAGGGGAAAAATGAGTAAAAATAAAAATCCAGAAACAATCGCTCTACACGGTGGCGATTACAGAAGTGATCCAGCTACCACTGCTGTAGCAGTGCCACTATACAGAACAACATCTTATCAATTTAATGATACAGATCATGCTGCAAATTTATTCGCACTGAAAGAATTTGGAAACATATACACAAGAATAATGAATCCAACAAATGATGTGCTTGAAAAAAGAGTTGCAGCTCTTGAAGGTGGTCTTGCAGCTGTAACCGTTGGTTCAGGTCAAGCAGCTTCAACGTTTGCAATAATGAACGTATGTCAATCTGGTGATAACTTTATTAGTTCAACAGATTTATATGGAGGAACAGTAAACTTGTTTACACACACACTTAAAAAATTAGGTATTGAATGTAGATATGCAGATCCATCAGATCCAAGTAATTTTGAAAAATTAATTGATGATAAAACAAGATGTTTTTATGCAGAAACTTTACCCAATCCTTATTTGAGAGTATTTCCAATTAAAGAAGTTTCTGACATAGGTAGAAAGCATAATATTCCACTAATAATGGACAATACTGCGGCACCAGTAATTTGTAAGCCCTTAGAACATGGAGCTGCCGTAGTAGTTCACTCACTTACAAAATTCATTGGAGGTCACGGAACAGTTATTGGAGGAGCTTTAGTAGATGGAGGTAATTTCGAGTGGACAAAAGATCCAAAAAGACAACCTTTGTTTAATGAACCTGATGCTAGTTATGGTGGGGCAAAATGGGGTGAGGTAGTGCCACAACTAACAGGCGCGAATGTTTCATTTGCTGTAAGAGCAAGAGTATGTCTTCTTAGAGATCTAGGAGCTCCTTTAGCACCAGATAATGCTTGGGGAATAATTCAAGGACTAGAAACAGCTCCTTTGAGGATGAAACAACATTGTTCAAATGCTGAAAAAGCTGTTGCATTTTTACAAAAACACAAGAATGTTGAAAGAGTTATCTATCCTACCCTTCACGAAGGTGAAATAGCGGCAAGATCAAAAAAATATATGAAGGGTGGTAACGGAGCGCTTGTAGGTATTGAGGTTAAAGGCGGTGTAGAAGCTGGTAAAAAATTCATTGAGTCATTGAAAATGTTTTACCATGTTGCAAATATTGGAGATGCCAGAAGTTTAGCAATACATCCAGCTACAACAACGCATAGTCAATTAACTGAGGAAGAATTATTAGCTGCTGGTGTTACTCCAGGATATGTTAGATTGTCAATTGGAATAGAACATCCAGATGACATAATTGCAGATCTTGATCAAGCTTTAGGTGCGTCTGGAAAACCTAGCTTGAAAGCTGTGAGTTAGTTTTAGTATTTATAAATAAAAAATAAATACTTGAGGCAACTAAGAAAATTGAACTT
>CACJXK010000017.1 GCA_902597335.1 uncultured Pelagibacteraceae bacterium | reverse complement strand
TTAAAGCTGAACATCTTGACCTAATATTTTTTTATTAGTAGGGTCACATTTACCATAGTAGCCATCGATACGAGGTATACCCAGAGAACTTCCGCAGCCTAAAATAGTTAATTTCAGACTCATATTTCAAAAAATAGTTTATTAAAGTTATCTGAAGTTATTTTATCAAGTTTTTCAAATTCAATATTTTTTAAATCTGAGAGTTTTTTTAAAGTATATTTTACAAAAGATGGCTCATTCTTCTTTCCTCTCATGGGTTCAGGTGCCAAAAATGGACTATCTGTCTCAATTAGCAATCTTTCTAAAGGTATTTCTTTAAAGGTATTTTGAAGTTCAGTACTATTTTTGAATGTAATGATACCACTGGCTGAAAAATAAGTATTAAGCTCCATCAATTTTAATGCAAAAGGCAATGAACCAGTAAAACAATGCATTAATATCTTTAAATTGCTGTCAGAATTTTTTAAGATTTCATATGTCTCAGGTTCGGCATTTCTTGAATGAACAATCAATGGAATATTTAATTCAACTGCAGCATCAATGTGGTTTTGAAAACTTTTTATTTGTTTATCTTTATCACTATTATTGTAATAAAAATCTAATCCGGTTTCACCTACACCAATAATTTTTTCTTTTGTCTTTATTTTGTCTACTATCTCATCTTTTGATAGTTGATCTATATTTGTTTCGTGTGGATGTATTCCAAAAGTACCAAATATCATTTCATCTTTGTTTATAATTTCTAAAAGTTTAGGAAAACCATTCAATGTTGTAGATATTGTTAAAAGTTTGCTAATACCCTCTTTTTTGCTTCTTAGTAAAACATCTTCAATGTTTTTAACTAAAGGGTCATGATCTAAGTGACAGTGTGAATCAATCATTTTTTTCAATTTTTTTAAATAATATGTCTAATTTATTTAATTTGAGTCCATTTTTTAAATAATTATTTTCTTTTACTGTTACAAAATTAATTTTATCTTCATTTATACCAAATACATCTAAAACTTTAAGAGATGAAGTTGGTATTATTGGATAAAGCATTATAGAAACTTTTCTAATTAATTCTAATGCAACATAAATAATAGTATTCATTCTTAATTTATCCTTTTTTTTCTTCCATGGTTCTTGATCATTAAAATACTTATTTGCTGAAAATAATTGTTCAACAATAAAATTAATATATGAATTTACATCCTGATTGTTTGAATATTCAATTAAATCATTGTAACTTTTAGAATATTTGTCCAAAACAAAATTATCATCATTAGTAAAATTATCTTTTTCAGGTACCTCATAGTCAGCATTCTTTTCACAAAAAGCTAAAACTCTTTGGCACAAATTCCCATAATTGTTTGCTAAATCGCTATTTATACATAATTCTAATTTTTCTTGTGAAATATTTCCATCATTGCCAAATGAAACTTCTTTAATTAAATAATATCTCAAAGGATCTAAACCATAATTGTCTATAATGTCTAGTGGATCTAAAATGTTGCCTTTTGACTTTGACATTTTTTCATCCCCAGAAAGTATCCATCCATGACCAAACACTCTTTTTGGTGGTTTAATATCAGCCGCTAATAAAAAGGCTGGCCAATAAATAGCATGAAATCTTAATATATCCTTACCTATCAAATGAAGATCTGCTGGCCAAAAGGATTTATATAAATTGTCACTTTCATTTGGGTAATTTAAAGCACTAAGATAATTTGTTAGGGCGTCTAACCAAACATAAATTACATGCTCATTATTAGTTGGTACTTTGATACCCCAATTAAAGGATTTTCTGCTCACAGATAAATCTTTTAAGCCTGATTTAACAAAGCTGATAACCTCATTTTTCCTAGTTTCAGGTAAAATAAAATTTGGATTTTTACTATAAAACTCAATTAATTTATCCTGCCATTTTGATAACCTAAAAAAGTATGATTCTTCCTCTACCCACTCAACATTAGATCCTGAACTTATAGATTTTTTTACTCCATCAACATCCTCAATTTCGTTCTCTGAGTAAAAGGCTTCATCTGACACAGAATACCAACCAGAATATTTTGATAAGTAAATCTCACCTTTTTTTTCAAGAACATTCCAAAGGTTTTGAACAGATTTAGCATGTCTAGCCTCGGTGGTTCTTATAAAATCATTATTAGATAAATTTAATGTTTTAGATAGATCTCTAAAAGTTTTGCTAATTTCATCACAAAAAAGCAAAGGGTCCATTTTCTTTTGTTCTGCAGCACGTTGTATTTTTTGTCCATGCTCATCTGTGCCAGTCAGAAAATACACATTAAAACCTTGTATTTTTTTTAGTCTTGCAAAAAAATCAGCAATTATACTAGAATATGCATGACCCATATGAGGTTTTGCAGACGGATAGTATATTGGGGTTGTGATGTAGAAATTTTTACTCACTTAATAATTTTTCATTAAATTCTAGAAAAAATGATTCAAAATCTAAATTATATTTTTTGACAAAAGAAAGTTTTTGATAAAAATATTTTTTTATTTTGAATGAAATTTTCTTTGAATTATTTATATTTTTGTAGAAAAAAAGTTCAATAAATAAATTTAAGTATTCTTTAATAAATTCATCAGATGTATATATTTTATTTTTAATTACATATGACAATAAATCTTCAATATTGCGCTCTTTTATAGACAGATCATTACTTTCTAGGAAATTTACTAATGATATTAAAAATGATGGAGAATTATAATTATTTATAAAGTCCAAGTTTATTTCATTATATATATCACTATTAAAATAATAATTCACAATCTCAATTACTTCTGAATTTTTTAAATTTGATTTAAATTCTAAACATCTAGATTTAATTGTCTCTAAAATTTTAAATTCAGAATTGTTGATTAAAATATAATATGTTTGGTTATTGGGCTCCTCGATAGATT
>CACJXK010000016.1 GCA_902597335.1 uncultured Pelagibacteraceae bacterium | reverse complement strand
CTCTCCTAGATATATATAAACCGCTAAGTACAATTATAAAAAGTCCTAAATATGTCCAATTATCTGGAAATTCATTAAATATATAATAACTAAGCAAAATATTGGTAATAATTTCGGTATACCCAAGAGGAGCCAATTTAGAGGCATCTGCTAATTTTAATGATAGAATTATAAAAAGATGTGCAATTGCCGCTATAAAGCCAATTAAAGCCATCATGATCCACTGACTATTAGATGGTTGTATCCAGACACCTGGCATAAAGAAAGTCATTACTATAGTCCCTACTATTCCAGCAAATAACAAAGTTAAAAGAGAGTTGTCAGATGAGCTTAATTTTCGAGTAATAATTAAGTAAAACCCATAGCAAATACCATTTCCTAAGGCAGCTAAAGTAGCTAAATTAATCTCTAGAAACCCTGGTCTGATTACAATTAAGGTACCTATAAAACCCATTGATACAGCAGTCCATCTTCTTAAACCTACTTTTTCATTTAAAAAAAATGGTGACATTGCAGTTACACAAATTGGAGCAACGAATGCTAAAGTAAGAGCTTTTGGTAATGAAATTTCAGATATTGCATAAAAGAATAAATATGTAGAAAATACAAAAATCAACCCTCTTATCAATTGGAGAAAAGGTTTTTTACTCCAAACCAAAGATTTTCTATCAAAAAAAAACATTATAAAAAGAGCAAAAACAACAGTAAAAAAATATCTAGCCCAAGTAATTTGCAAAACGTCCATAGAGGAGCTCAAATATTTTGCAAAAGCATCCATAAAAGGAACAATCATCCAAGCGGATGCATTGAGTAACACAGCCTTCATGAGTGAAGAATAGCTCTTAATTAAAGTATTTTAAAGCAAAGAATACAGTTATTGGGACTGTAATTAAAGACATCAAAGTTGAAACAACAATTGTACTAGAAATATTATCTACAATTTCTTTTGGAGAATACATAGAAGCAACTAAATAACAAAGAATGGCACTAGGCATCGATGATTGTATTAATAAAACTCCCGCTGCGAAGCCAGATAAATTAAAAAAAGATATCAGAGCAAAACCGATTAAAGGACCTATAACAACTCTTCCAGTGGATGTAATTAAAGCGTCCTTAAATGAAAAAACTTTCATTTGTGTTAGAGAGACACCTAGAGACATTAAAATCATTACAATCATTCCGTAAGCTAAAAGCATAACAGTATTCAAAACAAATATTGGTAAAGATATTTCGAAATATAGAAATAGGATTGTTGCAATTATTGCATAAAATGATGGACTTTTAACTATTACATTTAGATCAAATTCTCTTTTAGCCAGAAAAATATTCAGAGTGAAATGCAGTAAAACAACTAATGATGATATAGCTGCCGCTATTCCCATACCAAGTTTTCCATATGCAAACAAACATATTGGGATACCCATATTACCAGTATTAGGTAGAAAGAATGTTGGTAATTCTCTTAAATAATCTTTTTTCATTAATAATAGGAAAATTAATCCAACGATCAAAAAAGAAGTCAAAAGAATAATAGCGTATAAAAAATACTCAGAGAACATTGCAAAAGTTACACCACTAGCTGATATAGAAAATATTACTATAGATGGTGTACCGAAATTAGCTGAGTAAGTCGTTATAAAAGATGTATCAAAGTTTGGATTTTTTTTACCAAGAAAGTAACCAATACCTACAATAAAAAAAACTGGAAATAGAACTTCAAAAAGTTTGAAATAAAGTTCCATTAAAATAATCTTATTAATACTGGATTTTTAATTATGTTTCGATTTAGTTTAAAAGATTTAATACATTTTTGAGAACTTAATTCATTTGCATCATGAGTAATAATTACAATTGATGCTGTTTTTTTTTTACTATTTGGTATCTGGATAATTCTTTGAATTGAAATTTTATAGTTTGCAAAAATTTTTGTAATAGATGACAAAACTCCAGGTTTATCTTTAACTTCAAGTCTTACATACAGTGAATTGGACGAAATATCTTTATTAAAAATTTTTGGTTTTTGTCTTTTTGTTCTAGTAATTCCAAAAGGAAATTTAATATTTCCTCTTAAAATAGACAACAGGTCTGACATTATAGCAGATGATGTTGGTCCCGGCCCTGCCCCTTCACCTTGTAAAACACTTTCTCCTATTGGTGATCCATTTAAAATTACAGCATTCATCACACCACTAACATTTCCGATATAAGAGTCTTTATTAACCATGCAGGGATGAACTCTCTCAAAAATACTATTTTTAATAATCTCTGTAATACCAAGTAATTTAATTCTAAAGTTTAACTGATTGGCTATTTCAATATCTTTAAATTCAATATTTTCGATTCCTTCCATCAAACAGTTTGATTTTGAAATTTTTTTATTAAATGCTAATGAAGAAAGTATTTTTATTTTTGCCAAAGCATCATATCCATTTAAATCTAATTTAGGATTTCCAGGCTCAGCATAACCGAAGTACTGAGCTTTTTTTAAAACACTAACAAAACTATCTTTAGTTTTTTCCATCTCTGACAAAATATAATTACATGTGCCATTAAGAATTCCATAAACTTTAGTTATTTTATTAGTTGCAAGACCTTCTTTTATAGTTCTAATTATTGGTATACCTCCAGCAACAGATGCTTCGAATTCTAAATTTACTTTATTTTTTTCAGCTAATTCACCAAGCTTATCTCCATGTTTAGATATGAGTGCTTTATTCGGTGTAATAACATGAATTTTATTTTTTAAAGCGGTTTCAATAACTTTCTTTGATATTCCATCTGATAAACCGATTGCTTCGATTATTATATGAAGATTTTTTATTTTTAAAATATCTAAAGGGTTTGAGTAAAATATTTTTTTGTTTATTTTAAATTTCCTTTTTTTGTTTTTATTTTTAGCTGAGATCCCAACAACTTTTATTTTCTTTCCAGTCTTGATTTCAATATCTTTTTTTTTAATATTTAACTCATTGTAAACGTATGATCCTATTTGACCAAGACCGATTACAGCAATATTTATATTTTTACTCATCTTCATTTATCTAATTTAGGAAAATCACTTAGTTCTCCATATTTAATTACATTACTTTTAAACTGATCAAAAGAGTTTTCATTTTCAAAATCTAGTTTTGTAATATCTGAATTTGTTTTTTCTTCTTCAACTTTCCACATTGAAACAGGATGATTTAGAGAACAATTTGATAAAATAAAAAAAAAAAATATCATTAGTATTTTTTTATACATTTAAGCCTTCACCTTCATTAAATTTAAAATAATAATTCATATTTTGCACAGCTTGTCCCCCACCACCTTTAATCAAATTA
>CACJXK010000015.1 GCA_902597335.1 uncultured Pelagibacteraceae bacterium | reverse complement strand
AGCTACACAAAAACGTTTAGATATATGACCAGAAAGTTTTTTTTTAAATTCTAAATAAACGCTTTTTATTCTTGGATCATGTAATTTTTTTAAATAAAAATTATGAATTTTCTTTTTTGCACTCAAATTCTTTTTCTTCATAATACTTAGCCTTTTGAAGCACAGATTGAGTTGCGTCTGGGTACTGTTTTTTAACTCCTGCAATCATCAAGCATCCTTGATCTTTTTCTCCCATCTGAACCAACGATACTCCGAGTTTTAGTAAATTCTCAGGAGCAATTTTACTTTTTGGATATTTTTGATATCCCTCCAAATAAGCAGTAGCAGCATCTGTATACATTTGTCTTATTCTATAAGTTTCAGCATACCAATATTGTGCATTTCCTGATAATTCATCATCAGGATTGGTTAAAACAAATTCTCTAAATGCCTTTTCTGCATTAACATAATCCCCAACTTTTAAAAAATTTCTTGCAAATTGATATTGTTCTTTAGGACTTGCATCTGGTAATAATTTTTCTTCAGCATTAAAAACCTCAGAAATTATTGACTCAGTTTGTTCCACAGTTTCTATTACCTGTGAACTATCAGTTGTAGTCATGTCTTTATAGGAAATTTCGCCTAAAGATTGGGGTTCTGAAGATCCAGGTAATATATTTTTTTGTTTTGTTTCTTGGTTTGAAAAATCTTGATCTGTTTTATTTAATGAAGTGAGGGAATTATTATCATTTTTTAAAATTGAATTCTGTTCAATTTGTTCAAATCTTAATTGATTATCTTGCTGCGCTTTGGATAACTCACTAGAAAGTTTATCTAACTTAAAATTAATTTGTTCAAACTTATTAGTTAATTCTTGAAACTGCATTTCAATATCACTTAGTTTTAACAAATGTTTCGTTAGAGCTTGCTCTGCTTCTTTAGTTGATGCTCTCTGATTTGTAATTGTATCAGTACTCTCAGAAAATGATTGGGAATATACTGCTCTTTCTAAAGTTCTAAGATCTTTTTGTATATTTTCTAAAATTTCTCCTACCTCTTGATCTTGTGAGAATGACAAGTTAGCTGAAAAAAATAAAAAAGAAAAAAAGTTAATTAATATAAACTTGATTAATAATCTCATGAATACATTACTAATTATAATAATGGCAAAAACAAGACCCTAACTTTTAAATGCTAGGGTCTTTAAAATTAAAACTTAATTTGCTTTAACTGTTACAGATCTTCTATTTTTTGACCATGAAAGTGGATTTGATCCTGAGTCCACTGGTCTTTCTTTTCCATAACTTAAAACTTTAATTCGATCAGACGAAACGCCATAGGTCATCAAATAGTCTTTTGCAGCATTTGCTCTTCTCTCGCCTAAAGCTAGGTTATATTCTCTTGTGCCTCTCTCATCGGCATGACCTTCAACAACAACAGTTACATCTGAGTTTTGCCTTAACCATGCTGCTTGCTTTCTAAGAGTTTCTCTAGATGCTGTTGTTAATATTATTTCATTAGTCGCAAAGAATACTCTGTCTGGAACTCCACTTGCGAGCTCTCCAACAGTGTCAGAGCCTACATAAACATCCCCTTGCATTAATGCATCTAATTTTTCAATTGGATCTGCTTTTTGAGTCTCAGCTGCTTTAGTAGTGCTGGTTGTTGAATCTGTTGTTTTAACAGATTTCTTTGTTGCACATGCGGTTACGATTAGACCAAACATAACAACAAGAAATGCATTTTTTAAAATTTTGATAAGATTCATTTTTGCTCCTTAAATAGAATATTGTGAACTTAATCATGTAATTAGATGTTTTGTCTACAAAAATCAACCTAATTTAGTAAATACTTGATTTTTCTTTAATTTCCTAACAAAGAGGACCATGATGGGTCAGAGGCATCTGTCTCGGTTTTTACCAACCTCTCGTTGTATCCGGTTAAATCAATAGACCATAATTTTGCAGAAAATCCTTGACCATCATTGTCAGATTTTGTTTCTCTATAAAAAATGATTATTCTTCCATTTGGAGACCATGAGGGCGCCTCTTGATAAAAATTCTCGGTAAGCAATCTCTCTCCAGTTCCATCTGTTCTCATAACTCCAATAAAGAATTTTCCTTTATGCAGTTTTGTAAAGGCTATTAAATCTCCTCTGGGTGACCAAACTGGTGTACCATAAATGCCTTTACCAAATGATATTCTTTTAACATTTGATCCATCACTTTTCATTACATAAATTTGCTGATAACCACTTCTGTCAGAATTAAATGTAATAAGTTTTCCATCGGGTGAATATGATGGAGAAGTATCTATTGATGGATGATCAGTTAATTTTTCCTGAATATTTGTCTCTAAATCTCTAACCCAAATTTCTGAATTACCGTCTTTTGCCAAACTCATTATTAATTTTTTTCCATCAGGAGAGAACCTTGGTGCAAATGTCATTCCTCTAAAATCACCTACAACTTTTTGCTCACCAGTTTGTAAGTTTACAATATAAACCCTGGGCATATTTCTAAAGTAGGACATGTAAGTTATGATTTTGTCATCAGCTGGATTAAATCTAGGAGTTAACACTAATTCATTTCCTAATGTAATATACTTAGTATTAAAACCGTCTTGATCCATCAAAGCTAATTTTTTAACTCTTTGTGTTTTTGGTCCCTCTTCTGATACATATATTATTCTAGTATCGAAATAACCACTTTCACCAGTTAATCGTTCATATACCTTGTCTGAAATTTTATGACCAACCCTTCTCCAAGAGCGCGGTGTTGTTGTTAAAGAAAAACCGTCGACCATCTTCGCTCCTAGCACATCCCAAAGCTTGAACTCTACATTTATATAATCTCTTTCATTAATTATTTTATGTGTGACTTTGCCTGTTATTAAAACTTGTGATTTAATTAAAGCCCAATCTTCAAACCTTGGTTTTAAATGGGCAATATCAGGTTTTTGTAAAAATGCTTCTTTTTCAATTGCATCAAATAAGCCAGTCTTCACTAAATTATTTTCAATTACTTTTGATATTTCTAATCCCAAATTGTCAATATCAAGAATATTTTTAATTTTATTAACAGAAACATCATCTGAAAAAAAAGGCGATACCGAAATTGGCATTGGATCAAGATTACCTCTTGTAATATCAATTTCTACAAGAGAAAAACTAATACTTGGTTTTAAAATTGAATAAATAAGAAATATTAAAAATAAACTTTTTTTCATTCTCCAACCATCATGCCTTCAGGATTAAATCTTAATATCATAGTACTCCAATTTTCATAAGTTTTAGTTGGAAGATTTTTTATAGGATTGCACTTTAATACTGCTCTATCAACAGCTTCTGCAAAAATTCTGTATTTTCCATCTATACCCATTCTATTTCTTTCCAAAATTTCTCTACTTTTTACCCTTCCACTCTTTTCTAGTTCAAGTTTTACTGTAACTAAATAATCATTTTTTTTATATTCCGCTCCCATTGGAGGAGACCAGCAATCTTTATACTGCATCTGAATAGAGTACTCAGTA
>CACJXK010000014.1 GCA_902597335.1 uncultured Pelagibacteraceae bacterium | reverse complement strand
GACAAAGAAAAAATCTCAACCGCGTTAGACAACTTGGGTGTAGATTATATTGAAGGTGGATGGCCAGGAGCAAATCCCACTGACACTGAGTTTTTTAATAAAGAATATTCATTTAATCACTCAACGCTAACTGCATTTGGAATGACAAAGAAAACTGAGCATAGCGCTGAAAATGACCCTATGATCTCATCTTTAATTAATTCAAAAGCAAATTCAATTTGTTTATTTGGAAAATCATGGGATTTCCATGTGGATGTAGCTCTGGGCATATCAAAAGATCAAAATTTAAAAAATATCAGTGAAAGCGCTAAGCATATAATAAATTCTGGTAAAGAATTTATTTTTGATGCTGAACATTTTTTTGATGGCTATAAATCTAATAAAGAATATGCATTGAATTGTATTCGATCAGCTTACGACGAAGGTGCAAGGTGGGTTGTTTTATGTGATACAAATGGTGGAACTTTACCTCATGAAATTTCAGAAATTATTACAGATGTTATCAAGTATGTCCCTGGAAAAAATTTAGGCATTCATGCACACAATGACACTGAAAATGCAGTTGCTAATTCTTTAATAGCTGTTCAAGCTGGAGTACGACAAGTTCAAGGAACTATTAATGGTCTTGGTGAAAGATGTGGAAATGCTAATTTAATGTCAATTATCCCTTCCTTACATTTAAAAAATGAATTTTCAAAACAATTTGAAATTAATGTAAAAGGTGAGAACATTAAGCATTTAACTCAATGTTCTAGACTTCTTGATGAAATTTTAAATAGAAAACCAAATAAACACTTGCCATACGTTGGTGCGGCAGCTTTTTCTCATAAAGGAGGAATGCATGTATCTGCAGTTCAAAAGGATCCTAAAACTTATGAACATATAGATCCTAGAGAAGTTGGAAATGTAAGAAATATTGTAGTATCAGATCAAGCTGGACAATCTAACATTTTGTCAAGACTTGGTACGATAGGGATTGATATTAAAAAAAATGATCCAAAAATCAAACAGCTTCTTGAAGAAGTTAAAGGAAGAGAATTTATTGGATATAGTTATGATGGAGCTGACGCATCATTTGAATTACTTGCTAGAAGAATAGTTGGTGAAATACCAAGATTTTTAATCATTAAAGCTTATGATGTATCTGTAAAAAAAAATTCCTCAGGAGAAATAATTTCCTCTGCTAAAGCAGAATTAGAAGTAGATGGAGAAACCATTGTATGCGAAGGTGAGGGTAATGGACCTGTAAATGCTCTAGATAATGCGATTAGAAACAACATAAAAAAAATTTCAAAGTATTCTGATTACCTTAAAGATTTAAGACTGGTTGATTATAAAGTTAGAATATTAAATACAGGAACAGAGGCAGTGACTAGAGTTTCTATTGAAAGCACAGACTCCCAAGGAAAGAATTGGTTTACAATAGGTGTGTCACCAAATATTATTGATGCATCATTTAAAGCGCTAATAGATAGTCTCGATTACAAATTGTTTAAAGATAATGCGCCAGCAAGTTCTTAATGAATTTAAACAACATATCTTTCATTCTTCATAAACCTCAATTATCAGAAAATATTGGTTTGTGTGCCAGAGGTATGAAAAATTTTGGATTTAAAAAATTATTGTTAATTGATCCAAAACCAATATTTCCAAATGATAAAATTATTGCAACATCTGTTGGAGCTAAAGATATTATAAATAAATCAAAAGTATACCCGAACTTAGAAAAATCATTAAACAAAACAGATATTTTAATTGCAACATCAGCAAGATTTAGAAATAAAAATATAAAACATATTTCTCTAGAGGATTTAAAAAATATAAATTTTAATAAAAAAGTAACCTTTTTATTTGGCTCAGAAGCATCTGGATTAACTAATAATGAAGTAAGTTATGCCGATTATACTTTACAGATACCAAGTGATATTAAATTTAGATCATTGAATTTATCACATAGCTTGGTGATTGTTGCTCAAATAGTTTCTCACATAATATCAAAAAATAACTATATTTTTCAAAAATCAAAAAAAATACAAAAAGCGACAAAGAATGAAATATCTAAAATGTTAAATTTTTGTTTATCAAATTTAGAAAATCAAAACTTTTTTAAACAAAAAGCTAAAAAACCCATAATGTTGGAAAATTTAAGAAGTATTTTTTATAAAATGGAACTATCTCAAAAAGAAATACGCATATTATCAAGTGTATTTGCGGGTTTGGCTAAAAAACCTTGATTGACAAAAATATTTTCATGTCTATAAGACCCATAATCACAGTATGACAAAACGATTAAACTCAAAACACAAAGTAGATAGAAGACTTAAAGTAAATTTATGGGGACGACCTAAAAGTCCTTTTAACACTCGAGCATATCCTCCAGGACAACACGGCCAAAATAAATCTGCAAAGCCATCAGATTATGGAATTCAATTACAAGCTAAGCAAAAACTAAAATGTTATTACGGAAACATGAATGAGAGACAATTTAGAAACATGTACAAAAAAGCAATTATGAAAAAAGGGGATACTGCTGAAAATTTAATTGGTTTACTTGAGAGAAGATTGGATGCTGTGATTTATAGATCTAAGTTATCAAATACTATTTTTTCTTCCAGACAATTAATTAATCATGGTCATGTCAAAGTTAATGGTAAAAAAGTAAATATTTCTAGCTACCAAGTTAAAGAGGAAGATAGTATTGAAATTAGAGATAAATCAAAACAGTTAGCTTTGATAGATATAGCTTTAGCAAATAAAGAAAGAGAAGTTCCTGAATATTTACAATTAGATGAAAAAAACAAAAAAGTTAAATTTGTAAGAGTACCAAAATTTGAGGAAGTTCCTTATCCAGTGGTAATGGAACCAAACTTAGTTATCGAGTATTACTCTAGATAATCTAATTTTTAGATATAATTATAATTAGCTTTTCTTTTTATATTCTATACCGTTATCTTCAAACAACTTTACCAACTCTCCACTTTCATACATTTCTTTTACTATATCACATCCACCAATGAACTCATTTTTAACATAAAGTTGAGGTATAGTAGGCCAATCACTAAAAACTTTTACACCTTCTCTCAGTTTTTGATCGGCTAAAACATTTACACCTTTAAAATTTACTTCTAAAATTTTAAGAATATTTGTTACTGCCATTGAGAACCCACACTGAGGAGCGTCTGGAGTACCTTTCATAAATAAGCATACCTCATTATCTTTTATTTCGTTATTTATTAATTCTTTTGTTTGATCATCCATTTAGTTCTCCTTAGTTTTTATAGCTAACGCGTGTAATTCATTTCCCATCTTACCTTTTAATGAATTGTATACCATCTTGTGTTGTTGAATTTTACTTTTTCCTGCAAATTGCGACGAAATTACTGTGGCTGAATAGTGATTTCCATCACCAGCAAGATCTTGTATTTCAATTTTTGCATCTGGTATCGCCTCTTTAATTAAACTTTCTATTTCTTTTAGATCCATTGCCATTAGCTTACCATATACTCCCGTAACCATTTTTTATAGCCTTGTTTGATATCGTCAATTGATATTTTTAGATCATTTCCATAATTAATTTCGCTACCTTCAACCAAGCCTAATTTATCAAAATGTATTGAGTCATTTTTTAGTATTTTTTCTACATTTTCTAAATTTTCTGGTTTAATTTCAATTATATATCTTCCCTGATCTTCACCAAATAGATACTCAAATTTGTTTACCAAACCATTAATTGGAAAAATATTTACACCTTTGTTTCCTTTAATGCTCATTTTTGACAGTGCAGTTAAAATTCCACCTAAAGATACATCATGACATGTCTCTATAAGTTTTTTATTTATTAAATTTAAAATTATTAAACCATTATGTTTTTCATTAAATAAGTTAACTTCTGGAGGTGGGCCCTCAAATCTTGATAATATACTTCTAGCAAATACAGACTGATCTAAATGTCCTTCAGTTTTTCCAATGACAAAAAGATAATTTCCATTTTTTTTTAATTCCATAGTGATCATTTTTTTATAATTAGCCAATAGACCAATGCCGCCAATTGAAGGGGTAGGCTTTATACCTTTATCTTTTGTTTCGTTATAAAAAGATACATTTCCTGAAACTACAGGGTAATTTAAATACTTAGATGCTTCAGAAATTCCTTCAACACATTCAACAAATTCACCCATATTTTTCTCTTTTTCTGGATTTCCAAAGTTAAGACAATTTGTAATTGCTATTGGCTTTGCACCTACAGAAATCATATTTCTCCAACTTTCGCAAACAACTTGTTTACCACCTGTTAATGGATGAGCATTACAATAGGTTGCAGATGAATCAACTGTTGCAGCAACAGCTTTATTTGTACCATGAACTCTAACAACACCTGCATCACCGCCAGGTTTTTGAATTGTATCACCCATAACTGTGTGATCATATTGGTTCCAGATCCATTCTTTATCTGAAATATTGGGATCACTTAAAATTTTATTTAAACATTCGCCTAATTTTAAAGATTTAAATTGATCTTTCGAAAAACTATTTTTTTTTGGAAGCTCTGACTTAATCCATTTTCGGTCATACATAGGAGCATTTTCAGCTAAAAAGTCTATAGGTATTTCAGCTACTTTTTCATTTTTAAAAAATAATTCTATATTTTTACTATCTGTAGTTTTTCCAATTACTGCAAAATCTAAATTCCATTTATCAAAAATTTCTTTAGCTTCTTTTTCTTTTCCTTCCTCTAAAACTATGAGCATTCTCTCTTGACTTTCAGAGAGCATTATTTCGTAAGGTGTCATATTTTCTTCTCTACAAGGAACTTTTGTCAAATCAATTTCAATTCCTAAATCACCTTTTGAAGCCATTTCAATACTAGAAGAGGTTAGACCTGCTGCACCCATATCCTGAATTGAAATAATTGATTTTCCTGCCATAAGTTCAAGACAAGCCTCTAAAAGTAATTTTTCTGTAAATGGATCACCAACTTGAACTGTTGGTTTCTTTTCCTCAATTTTGTCATCAAAAATAGCCGAAGCCATGCTCGCACCATGTATTCCATCTCTTCCAGTCTTAGAGCCAACATAAATTACAGGCTTGTTTACTCCTGCAGCTTTTGAATAAAATATTTTATTTTTATTAACCAAACCCAAAGTCATTGCATTAACTAAAATATTTCCATTATAAGACTCATCAAAACATGTTTGACCAGCAATGGTTGGAACACCTATACAATTTCCATATCCTCCAATTCCTTTAACCACTCCTCTTAATAGATTTCTGGTTTTTTCATGATCAGGCGATCCAAAATGAATAGAATTTAAATTAGCAATTGGTCTAGCACCCATAGTAAATACATCTCTCATTATACCTCCAACCCCAGTAGCTGCACCTTGATAGGGCTCTATAAAAGATGGGTGGTTATGACTCTCTATTTTAAATACAATTGCATCATTGTCATCGATATCTACAACGCCAGCATTCTCACCAGGTCCCTGAATAACTTGTTTGCCCTTAGTATGTAATTTTTTTAGGTGTCTTCTAGAAGACTTATATGAGCAATGTTCATTCCACATTGCAGAAAAAACACCTAATTCTGTAATATTTGGAGTTCTTTTTAATAGATCACAAATTTTTTTATATTCATCTTTTTTTAATCCGTGTTCGATTGCAATTTTTTCGTTAACTTCAATCATTATAAACTTCCAATTAGATTTTCAAAAAACAAAGATCCATCTTCGCCTGATAGATATTGGTCAATCATCCTCTCTGGATGAGGCATCATTCCTAAAATATTCTTATTTTTATTAAAAACTCCTGCAATATTTTTTAATGCTCCATTCGGATTATTTTCTTCATCATCATTGCCTTTTTGATCACAATAAGTAACCGCGATTTGATCATTATCCTCAATAGATTTTAATTCATCATTTGAACAAAAATAATTCCCTTCATTGTGAGCAATATGAAGTTCCAAAACGTCTTTTTTGATGTTTTTAAAATATTTATTTTCTTTATTTTTAATTTTTACAAAAACATTTTTACAAATAAAATTTAAATATTTATTTTGTTGAAGTATTCCAGGCAACAATCCTGTCTCAGTAAGTATTTGAAAACCATTACAAATTCCTAAAACTAATCCTCCAGAATTTGCAAAATCAATAACGGATTTAATAATTTTTGATTTCCCAGCAATGCTTCCACATCTTAGATAGTCGCCATAAGAAAAACCACCTGGTAAAACAATTAGATCACTTTTTGGTATTTCATCATCATTGTGCCAAACCATTTGATTTTTAAAACCAAATTTTTTTAGAGCTACATCCATATCTCTATCACAATTTGAACCAGGAAATATAATTACAGACGATTTCATTAAATAGTTACAAGATTTTATAATCCTCAATAACTAGATTAGCTAAAAGCTTTTTACACATATCTTCGACTTGAGTTTTGGCTTTAATCTCATCACTTTCCTTAACATCAATATCAAAATATTTCCCTTGTCTCACCTCTGATACATTGTCAAAAGACATACCATTTAAGGTTTGTTGTATAGCTTTGCCTTGAGGATCAAGCACTCCATTTTTTAAAGTGACTATTACTTTTACTTTCATTTTTTCTTAATTTTTACAGCTTTTGGTTTAGGATAATTTAAAGGCCTAATATTTGATTGTTCATGTAGTAGATTAAGTCTAATTGCAACTTCTTGATAAGCTTCAACTAAATTTCCTAGGTCATTTCTAAATCTATCTTTATCTAGTTTTTTATCAGTTCTCATATCCCAAAGCCTGCATGTGTCAGGACTTATTTCATCAGCTAAAATAACTTCTCTCTTTCCATCAACTTCAGATCTTCCAAACTCAACTTTAAAATCTACTAATTTAATGCCTACACCTCTAAACATGCCTTGTAAAAAGTCATTTATTCTCCTTACTTCCTCGTAAATAAAATCCAATTCAAATACA
>CACJXK010000013.1 GCA_902597335.1 uncultured Pelagibacteraceae bacterium | reverse complement strand
TCAAGAAAATGAAATTCTAGGTTTGCTTGGACCAAATGGCTCAGGTAAAACTACAACTATTGGAATGTTACTTGGTTTGCTAAAACCTACAAGTGGACAAATATTTATTAATAATCTTAAACTTGAAAATCATAGAATTGAAATACTCGAAATGATTAATTTTATATCTCCATATATAGAATTACCAAAAAAACTTACTGTAAAGCAAAATCTAAATGTTTATGCTAAACTTTATAAAGTCCAAAATATTGAGGAGAGAATTGAATATCTTTCAGAAAAATTGAGAATAGAAGAATTATTGGATAGTATTACTGGTGAATTATCCTCTGGTCAAAAAAATAGAGTAAGTTTAGCAAAAGCATTAATTAATGAACCAAAAGTGCTTTTGCTTGATGAGCCAACAGCATCTTTGGACCCAGAAGTGGGTGATTTTGTTAGAACTTTTTTAGAGGAATATAAGCAAGAAAAAAAGATCTCAGTACTTTTAGCCTCTCATAATATGAGTGAAGTCACACGATTGTGCAAATCAGTGCTAATGATGAAAAATGGAGAGATTATAGACCAAGGTAAGCCTTATGATTTGATTACTAAACACGGAAGAACAAATCTAGAAGAGGTTTTCTTAAAACTTTCGAGGAGTAAAAATGAGTTTAACTAGAATTTACGGTCTATTTTTAAGACATTTTTATCTTATAACTAGATCATTTCCTAGAGTCTTAGATTTAGTATACTGGCCAACTATTCAAATTACTCTTTGGGGATTTATCTCAAATTTTTTTGCTACACACACAACTTATTACAACAATGCAGTTGGTGTGATTTTGACTTGTGCGATACTCTACGATTTTTTGTTCAGAACAAGTATTGGTTTTAATATGCTTTTTTTAGAGGAGATTTGGAGTAGAAATTTTACTAATCTTTTTATAGCACCCATGAAAATTGGAGAGATTTTAACTTCACTAGTTATAACAGCTTTAATAAGATCTTTAATTGGTCTAGTACCAGCTGTCTTACTAACTTCCCCTTTATTTGGAATTTCAATTTTAGAATTAGGAATATTTTTGTTTTTCCTATTTCTGAGTCTTTATATTTTTGGGATTACGCTAGGAATTTTAGTTTCCTCAGGATTACTTAGATTTGGCCCATCATTTGAGAATATAGCATGGTCGACAATGTTTTTACTTGCACCATTTGGATGTATTTATTACCCTATAGAAACTCTTCCAGAAGTATTTCAAAAAATAGCTTATATTTTACCGTTAGTATATATATTTGAGGAAGCTAGAAACATCTTAATTAATCAAACTGTAGATATTGAAAATATTTATAATGCTTTCATTTGGAATGCTTTATATTTTACACTTTCCATAATTTTATTTTATTATTCATTTAATGCTGCAAAAAATAGGGGTACATTAATTAACATGGGTGAGTAATGGTGCGCCCGCAAGGAGTCGAACCCTGAACCTCCAGAGCCGAAATCTGGCGCTCTATCCAGTTGAGCTACAAGCGCATATTGTATAATTATAATAATATGAAAAGTAATATAAATATAAAAGTTAAAAATAAAGAAAATAATTTAAGAATAGATGTTTTATTGTCAAATCATAATAACAAATTAAGCAGAACAAGAGTAAAAAGTTTAATTTTAGAAAATCACTTAAAAATAAATAATATTGTTGTTACCAACCCATCCAGAAAAGTAAAATTAAATGATGAAATTTTTTTTGAAGTTGTAGAACCAAAAAAAGAAACAATTGCACCATATAAATATCCTCTTGAAATAATTCATGAGGATGAAGATTTAATTGTGATAAACAAATCGGCTGGAATTTCAATGCATCCTGGGCCTGGAAATTATGATAATACAATCGTGAATGCCTTAATTAATTATAATGGCAATAATCTATCCAGTATTGGGAATAAATTAAGACCAGGTATTGTTCATAGGATAGATAAAGATACATCTGGTTTAATAGTAATTGCTAAAAATAATTTATCTCATGAGAATTTATCTAATCAATTTTCTGAACATACTATTTCGAGAGTCTATCAAGCCTTGGTGTGGGGCAAAATAAGACCACGAACAGGAAAAATTGAAACATTTATCACAAGAAGCTCAAGAAACAGACAAAAGATGGAGGTCTCATTAAAAAAAGGCAAAAATGCTATAACGAATTACAAAACTTTAGAAATATTTGAGAATGATAATGTACCAACGTTAAGTCTTATAGAATGTAAATTAGAAACTGGTAGAACTCATCAGATAAGAGTTCACTTGTCTAGCAAAGGTAATAATATTCTAGGTGATAAAAAATATAAAAAAAAGTTTAAAAAAATTACTAATATAAATCCTGAACTCGAAGAATACATAAATGCTCTTGATAGACAATTTTTACATGCTAAAACACTGGGGTTTAATCATCCAAAAAATAATCGATGGCTAGAATTTTCGTCGAAATTACCTGGTGATTTGGAAAAAATTTTAAAAAAACTTAGAAAAATCAAGCAATAAAAGCATTGTAAAATTTTATTTATTTATTAAATAAATACTTCTAATGAGTAACAATAACTACAGTTTGCCGGCACTTTCAAATGAGGGAGGATTAGCGGCATACCTTTCTCAGATAAAGAAATTTCCAATGCTTGCAGCTGAAGAAGAATATATGCTAGCTAAAAATTGGCAGTCAACGGGAAACGTGAAATCAGCTGAAAAGTTGGTAACAAGCCACCTTAGATTAGTTGCAAAAATAGCTATGGGTTACAAAGGTTATGGTTTGCCTCTGAATGAAATGATATCTGAGGGCAATGTGGGATTAATGCAAGCAGTAAAAAAATTCGAGCCAGAAAAAGGCTTTAGACTAGCAACATATGCAATGTGGTGGATCAAAGCTTCAATACAAGAATATATATTAAGATCTTGGAGTTTGGTTAAAATAGGTACAACAACTGCTCAAAAAAAACTTTTTTTTAACTTAAAAAAAATTAAAAACCAAATATCACCTCAATCTGAGGGAGATTTAAGAAAGGAGCATGTTAAGGATATTGCGAAAAGACTTTCTGTAAGTGAGGATGAGGTAGTTTCAATGAATAGAAGACTTTCAGGCAAAGAACAATCTTTAAACGCCCCTATAGGTGAAGATGGTGACGAGTGGCAAGACTGGGTTGTAGATAATGAAATGGATCATGAATTAAAAATTGCTCAAAGTGATGAAATGGAGCAAAGAAAAGATTTGCTACAAGATTCTATTAAAGTCTTAAATGAAAGAGAAAAAAAAATTTTGTACTCAAGAAGATTGACCGATGAACCAGTTACTTTAGATGAATTAAGTAAAAAATATAAGATAAGCAGGGAAAGAGTTAGACAAATAGAAAACAAGGCATTTGAAAAACTTCAAAAGCATATGTTAAACTCTGCAAAATCTAAAAATTTATTGCCTGCTAGTTAAATGGGTCTATTAAAAGAATAGTGTCCTCTCTTTCAGGGCTTGTTGAAATACTAGATATTTTTGACTCAATAAACTTCTCAATGGCCTTTACATAAATCTTTGCGTTATTTGGCAAATCTTCAAATTTTTTAATTCCCTGAGTTTTAGACTTCCAACCTTTAAAAGTTTGATAAACTGGTTTAACATTTAATTGATCCTCTACAGCAGCAGGAAAGTAATCTATTTTTTTTTTATTCAACTCATAAGCTACACAAAGATTTATTTCGTCTAAATCATCCAAAACATCCAATTTAGTTAAAGCAATTCCATCTATGCCAGAGATCTTAATAGTTTGTTTTACCAAAACACCATCAAACCAACCACACCTTCTTTTTCTGCTTGTTACTGTTCCAAACTCATGTCCCTTTTCTCCTAAATGGTTACCAGTATCATCTGTTAGTTCCGTTGGGAAAGGTCCTTCTCCTACTCTTGTCGTATATGCTTTTGTTATACCTAAGACAAAATTTATAGAATTAGGTCCACATCCAGATCCTGTTGCCGCAGATGCTGCAACTGTATTCGATGAAGTCACATATGGATATGTTCCATGATCAACATCCAGTAATATTCCTTGTGCGCCTTCAAATAAAATCTTTTTATTTTCTGATTTAAATTGATCTATTTTTTTCCATACTGGCGCAGAATATTTTAAAATATCTGGAGCTATTTTTAATAAGTCTTTTAGCAATTTATTTTTTTCATATAAAGACTTACCCATCCCCAAACGTATTGCATTATGATGTTCTAGAACTACCCTGAGTCTATTTTCAAGATTTTTTTTTGATGCAAGATCCATTACTCTTATAGATCTTCTTCCTACCTTATCCTCATAAGCTGGACCAATTCCTCTTCTTGTAGTTCCAATTTTAGAATTGCTTGCAGTGTCTTCTCTTATTTCGTCCATTTCTCTATGAAATGGTAAAATTAATGTGGCAGCTTCGGATAGTATCAAGTTACTTTCATTTATCTCTATACCTTTGGATTTAGCTTCATTAATTTCATCAAGCAAAGCCCACGGATCAACAACAACTCCATTTCCTATAATAGAAATTTTATTTTTTCTAACAATTCCAGATGGTAACAGTCTTAATTTATAAGTAATTCCATCTATAACCAGTGTATGTCCTGCATTGTGACCTCCTTGAAATCTTACAACTACATCAGCTTCGCTTGACAACCAATCAACTATCTTGCCTTTTCCTTCATCTCCCCACTGTGAACCGACAACAACTACATTTTTCATCTAAACTTCTTTTCTATAATAAAACTATTTAAATGGTTTATTGGTCCATTTCCTTTTCCAAAGTTTGGTCTTGTCTTTATAGCATTGTTTACATATCTAATGCCTAACTCACAAGATTTCTTTAAAGTTTTTCCACATCCATAATAAGTTGCAATAGCACTTGATAATGTACACCCAGTTCCATGAGTATTTTTTGTTTTAATTTTTTTATTTACAAATACTGCAAATTCTCTCTTATTTACAAAAATATCTTTTAAAGTTTTGGAGCCTAAATGCCCACCTTTAATAAGAACATTTTTAGCTCCTAAATCTAATAATATTTTTGCAGCAGCTCTCATATCAAAAATAGATTTAATCTTCATTGCAGTCAATATTTCAGCTTCAGGAATATTTGGTGTAATTAAATCTACCTTTTTTATTAGTTTTTTTTTCAAAACTAGCACAGCCTTATTATCAATAAGTTTAGCTCCGCCTTTAGCCACCATAACAGGGTCTAATATTATTTTATTTAAATTTAATTTTTTTATTGATTTTAATACAGAATTTATGACATCTGTAGAATGCAACATTCCAATTTTTACAGAATCTGGTTTAATATCTTTTGAGGTAAATTCTATCTGTTTAGAAATTTCTTTACTCGGTATTGGTATTATGGACTTAACACCTGTAGTGTTTTGAGATGTAACAGCTGTTATTGCTGTCATTGCGTATGAACCAAGTGAAGTTACAGATTTAATATCTGCTTGAATGCCAGCTCCTCCAGAAGAGTCTGATCCTGCAATTATTAATATTTTAGAATTTATTTTCAATTTACTGAATTGATTTTTTAATTATGTTAATGCATAATTTGTTTAGACTTAAGTCATCTGACTCACACATAATTCTTATCTTTGGTTCAGTGCCAGATTTTCTCACTAATATTCTACCTTTATTTTTTATAATTCTATTTGCTTCAGAAATTGCTTTTTTGCATTTTGGATTATTAATAATTGATTTATCTTTAACCTCAACATTTTCTAATATTTGAGGCGTTGGATTGAATTTATTAAAAAGTTCACTCGCTTTTTTTCTTTTTCTAAGAGAAAAAAGAATTTCTAAAGCAACTAATAAACCATCTCCTGTCGTTGCAAACTTGCCAAGGATTATATGGCCTGATTGTTCTCCTCCTAAATTAAATTTATTTTTTTTCATTTTTTCTTTAACATATCGATCTCCAACATCTGATCTTAGAAATTTAATTCTATTTTTTTTAAAAAATTCTTCTAAGCCATAATTTGACATTAAAGTTCCAATAACACCGCCTTTAAGTATTTTTTTTCTTTTCCATCTTTCACCTAACATTGCAAGAATTTTGTCGCCATTGATAATTTTACCTCTTTCATCACAAACTATAATTCTGTCTGCATCACCATCTAGTGCGATACCTATATGAGCCTTTTTTTTTGTTGTCATTTGACAAATTTTTTTTGGATAGGTAGACCCAGATTTAAGATTAATATTTAATCCATTAGGAGAAGTGCCAGTTTTAAATACTTTAGCGCCTAATGATTTAAATAATTCAGGTGCAGCTTTATAACTTGCTCCATTTGCACAATCTAAAGCGATTTTGATACCTTTTAAACTGAAAGAAGATGGAAAATTTTTTTTTAAAATTTCTATGTAATTCTCATTTGCATCCTCTAATCTTTTAACTCTGCCTAATTCAATTGGTACTGAAAGATTTTTAATAATCTTCGAATCTATCAATTTTTCAATTTTTTTTTCAATTTTGTCAGATAGCTTAAGTCCATCTGGCCCAAACAATTTTAAACCATTATCGTAATGTGGATTATGAGATGCGGTAATCATTATCCCCATATTTGCTTTCATTTTTTTTGTTAACATTGCTAACCCATTAGTTGGTAGTGGTCCTAATGTATAAATATGCATACCAGCTGATGCTAATCCAGAGACCAAAGCTGGTTCAAGTGTATAACCAGATAGCCTTGTGTCTTTTGCAATAATTGCAGTTTGTTTGCTTTTTTTTAAATTTTTAAAATATGTTCCAGCAGCTAATCCAAATTTAAAGAACATTTCACCATTTATTTTAGCGCCGTTAACTCTTCCTCTAATACCATCAGTCCCAAAATATTTTTTAACCATTTTTAATTTTGTAACTTCTTGAACACTTTAAAT
Source organism: uncultured Pelagibacteraceae bacterium (assembly GCA_902597335.1). Taxonomy (GTDB): domain Bacteria; phylum Pseudomonadota; class Alphaproteobacteria; order Pelagibacterales; family Pelagibacteraceae; genus Pelagibacter. The sequence goes on along the minus strand of CACJXK010000013.1, from coordinate 3,191 downwards.
GCCTGATTGATTTCTTTAACATCATGAACCCTTAAAATTTGAACACCTTGTAAATATGAATAAATAGAAGATGATATTGTACCTCCAAGTCTTTCTTTAGTGTCATTTTCTTTTGAAATTTCCTTAATAAATCTCTTTTTAGATACTCCTAACATTACAGGAAGACCTAATGAATGAAAAATAGAAATATTCTTTAGAAGAGTAATATTATGTTTCAAATTTTTTCCAAATCCAATTCCAGGGTCTAATATAATATTATTATGCGTAATGCCTTTTTTTCTTATATATTTTAATTTTGTTTCAAAGAAATCATATATATCAAGTAATACATTTGTATATGATGGTTTAATTTGCATATTTTTTGGTGTTCCTTTCATATGATGAATGATGAACGGTTTTCTTGATTTTTTTAAAAAATTTATGGTTTGAGGATCATAATCTAATCCAGATACATCATTAATAAGATCAACTTTTATTTTAGAAGCTTTCTCCATAACAAAACTTTTTCTCGTATCCAATGAAACAAAACATTTTCTATTTTTTAATATTTTTAAAACTGTTTTGACTCTGTCCCACTCTTTAGTAGGGCTAACATCACTTGCCCCAGGTCTAGTAGACTCTCCTCCAATATCAATTATTTTTGCACCGTTCGATAATAAGTTTTTTATATGTTTTAAAGCTAAAATTTTATTATTATATTTACCCCCATCTGAAAAACTATCTGGCGTTAAATTGACAATACCCATCAAAATTGGGACATCAGATAATGCTAATTGTTTAAAAGTTTTTTTTTGTTTAATTTTTTTTAAATCTTTTTTAATTTTAATTTTTTTGTTTTTTGGAAGTTTATCAATATCATTGATGTTAATTATTTTACTATTTTTTCTGTTTATAATTTCTACCTTATCAAAAGAAACAAGGGGATTTCCATTTAGAGGAATGGATATTTTTTTTTTTATATTTTTTTTTGAGGTTGAACCGAAATAAAAATTACACGCTCTAGTGTAATATTTGTTCATTAGTGCTTAGTGCACTATCTTTGGTTTTAAGCCCATTGAGCCAAGCGCTGAGCTTTGATCATCATTTTCAACTTTAAGATCTTCTTTATTCTTTGGATATATATTTTTATTTACTAAATCTTCAATCTCTGCTCCTGTCAAAGTTTCATAAGTTAATAAAGCTTTTGCAAGTTTGTGAAGATCATCAATTTTTTCAGTTAATACCTTTCTGGCTCTGTCATAACCCATGTCAACAAACTTTCTTATTTCACTATCGACTTTTCTTGCAGTTTCCTCTGACATATTCTGTTGTCTTGCCACTGATCTGCCCAAAAATACCTCTTCCTCATTTTCACCATATGCAACTGGGCCCATTTCTTTACTTAAGCCAGCTCTCATAACCATAGCTCTTGCTCTTTTAGTCGCCTGCTCAATATCACTGGCTGCTCCTGTTGTTACTTTATCATCTCCAAAAATTAGTTCCTCTGCTACTCTTCCACCCATTGCTATGGCCATTTGAGCATGTAGTTGTTCTCTAGTCTGTGATACCTCATCTCTTTCTGGCAGTTGCATTACCATTCCCAAAGCTCTTCCTCTAGGTATAATTGTTGCTTTATGTATAGGATATGCTGCTTTTTCGTTAATTGTAACAATCGCATGTCCTGCTTCGTGGTAAGCTGTTAGCTTTTTCTCTTCCTCTGACATGACCATTGATCTTCTCTCAGATCCCATCATAACTTTATCTTTAGCTTCTTCAAATTCTTGATAAGTAACAATCCTTTTATTTTTTCTAGCTGCAAGTAATGCTGCTTCATTCACAAGGTTAGCCAAATCTGCACCCGAAAAACCAGGCGTCCCTCTTGCGACTGTTCGTAAATTAACGTCGGGAGCCATTGATATTTTTTTCGCATGTACTTTTAAAATCTTTTCTCTTCCAATTAAATCTGGATTTGAGACAACTACTTGTCTATCAAATCTACCTGGTCTTAAAAGAGCTGGATCTAATACATCAGGTCTATTAGTTGCTGCGATAATAATTACACCTTCATTAGTATCAAAGCCGTCCATTTCAACTAGTAACTGATTTAGTGTCTGTTCTCTTTCATCATTTCCACCACCTAGACCTGCTCCTCTACTTCTTCCAACAGCATCTATTTCGTCAATAAATATTATACATGGAGAATGTTTTTTTCCCTGTTCAAACATATCTCTTACTCTAGAAGCTCCAACACCAACAAACATTTCAACAAAATCAGATCCAGATATAGTAAAAAATGGAACACCAGCTTCTCCAGCTATAGCTCTTGCTAGTAAAGTTTTACCTGTGCCTGGAGGACCAACTAAAAGACATCCTCGTGGTATTTTTCCACCAAGTCGACTAAATTTTTTTGGATCTTTTAAAAATTCCACGACTTCTTCAACTTCTTCTTTAGCCTCTTCCACTCCCGCAACATCATTAAATGTTACTTTTCCTTTTATCTCATTCATCATTTTAGCTTTTGATTTACCAAATCCCATTGCTCCACCCTTGCCGCCTTGCATCTGTCTCATAAAGAAAATCCATACAGCGATCAGAAGCAACATAGGAAACCAAGACAATAATATACCAAATAATGAAGGCATTTTTTCTTCTATTGGGCTTGCAGAAATACTAACACCTTTGTCACTCAATTTTTGTATCAAGTTTGGGTCATCAGGTGCATAAGTGTTAAACATTTCTCCGTTTGACATTACCCCTTTTATATTCTTTCCTTGAATTTCAACTTGAACAACTCTCCCATTGTCAACTTGTGTAAGAAACTCAGAAAAAATTATATTATTTTTTTTATTTACTGACCCTTGAGGGTTCTTGAACATGTTATATAGACCAATAGTTAAGATAACTATAACTGCCCACATTGCGAGGTTTTTGAAATTCATTAGTATAAATTAAGAATTATTATCAGTTTAACAAGTGCCAATTTGTGCCAATTTGTAAATATTTTACTTGATTTCCGAAGAAATAATGACGGATTTCTCAAATTTTTCAATTATACATCCAGAAAGTGTTTTTTTTTCATTGTTTTTGCTTGAAATTAAATGGTTGATCAAATTTTCAATTTTAGCACCTCTAGAATAAGATTTTTTTTTACCCATTTTTTGAATTACCTCAGAAAATGATCTAAATACAATCTCGTTAGGTTGTTTAAAAAA
>CACJXK010000012.1 GCA_902597335.1 uncultured Pelagibacteraceae bacterium | reverse complement strand
ACATTATCTAGAGAATCTGGAACTTTGTCAGGAGGTGAAGCTCAAAGAATTAGGTTAGCATCTCAAATAGGATCTGGATTAACTGGTGTGTTATATGTTCTTGATGAACCCTCTATAGGTTTGCACCAAAAAGATAATGTAAAGTTAATTAATGCATTAAAAAGATTAAGAGACCTGGGGAATACAGTAATTGTGGTTGAACATGATACGGAAACGATGGAAAATGCTGACCATATAATTGACCTTGGACCTGAAGCTGGAAATAAAGGTGGAGAAGTAATTGCACAAGGTTCATACAAAGATATTCTTGATAATGATAAAAGTATTACTGGTAGATACTTATCAAATAAGAGCTACATACCTATTCCACGAAATAGAAGATTAGCAAAAAATGGTAGATTTTTAGAAATTAATGGTGCAAGTGGTAATAATTTAAACAACGTGAATCTTAAAATCCCCTTAGGAAGTTTCACATGTGTTACTGGTGTATCTGGTAGTGGTAAATCTACTTTAATACTTCAAACACTTTACAATGCTTTAAATCTTACTTTAAATAATAATAAATCAAGAAAAATACCTAAACCATTTAGAGGTTTTAAAGGAATTGAATTAGTAGACAAAATTATTGATATTGATCAATCACCAATTGGAAGAACTCCAAGATCAAATCCTGCAACTTACACCGGTGCTTTTGGACCGATTAGGGATTGGTTTACTAATTTGCCAGAAGCAAAAAGTAGAGGTTATAAACCTGGTAGATTTTCGTTTAATGTCAAAGGTGGACGTTGTGAAGCCTGTGAGGGAGATGGGGTAATAACTTACGAGATGCATTTTTTGCCAGATGTATACATAACTTGCGATGAATGCAAAGGTACAAGATACAATAGAGAAACATTAGAGATAAAATTTAAAGATAAAAGTATTGCAGATGTTTTAAATATGACTGTGGACGAAGGATGCGAGTATTTTGAAAATATTTCAAATATAAAAACTAAATTATTAACACTCAAAAAAGTTGGATTGGGTTATATAAAAATTGGTCAACAAGCAACTACTCTTTCTGGTGGTGAAGCTCAAAGAATAAAACTAGCAAAAGAATTATCTAAAAGATCAACAGGAAGAACCATTTACATTTTGGATGAACCGACTACTGGATTGCATCAACATGATATTAAAAAATTATTAGAAATACTCCATACTTTTGTTGCAACTGGAAACACAGTTGTTGTAATTGAACACAATTTAGACGTTATAAAAACAGCTGATTATATTGTTGATATGGGTCCTGATGGTGGAGTGAAAGGTGGAAATATTATAGCAGAAGGTAAGCCTGAGGAAATTATTAATGTTAAAGATAGTTATACAGGTAAATTTTTAAAACCTTTGCTCGATAATAAATTTAAAAAAACAGCTTAAAAAATATTTAAAAATGATATAAAATATTAATATATGACTTCGATTCTACAATCTTTATCAAAAACTGTCCACGTTTCTTTGGCGCTATCAATTTTGCTATTCCTTGGTTTGTATTTTGGAAACGGTGGTTTTGATTTTGATTTAGTTTTTTGGAGTTGGTTATTTAGATACATACATGTAATTGTAGCCATCATGTGGATAGGATTACTTTGGTATTTTAATTTTGTACAAATACCTAACATGGCTAAAATTCCAGATGAGCAAAAACCAGCTATTGGAAAAGTGATTGCACCAGCAGCACTATTTTGGTTTAGATGGGCAGCTTTATTCACAGTAATATCTGGACTTATATTGGCTTATATAAATGGATACGTTCATCAAGCTATGGCCCTTGGAATTGGATCAGGTGGAGGTAAAGCTACGGCAATTGGAATTGGTATGTGGCTTGGCATAATCATGGCTTTTAATGTTTGGTTTGTAATTTGGCCTAACCAAAAAAAAGCTTTGGGTATTGTAACGGTTGAACCAGATGTTAAGGCAAAATCAGCGAAAACTGCAATGTTATTTTCTAGAACGAATACTTTGCTATCATTGCCGATGTTGTTATCGATGGTTGTAGCTCAAAACTTATATTAATCTTTTTCTTCTTTAACAATTGTTCTTTGGCTAACGTTTAGTGCAACCAAAACTGGATTAGCTATATATATTGATGAATATGTTCCAAATATTACACCTAAAATCATTGCTAAAGAAAAACCTTTAAGAATTTCACCACCAAATAAATATATAGATAATAAAGCTAGAAGAGTAGTTACTGAGGTTATTATTGTTCTTGATAAAGTCTCATTGATAGAAATATTTGTTAATTCATAAATTTTAATATCTGAATACTTTCTTAAATTTTCTCTAACTCTATCAAATATAACAACCGTATCATTCATTGAATATCCAACTATAGTTAATACAGCGGCCACTATTGATAAATTTATTTCTAAAGAGAAAATAGAGAATATTCCTAATGTTATGATTACATCATGAAATATTGCTAATATTGCTCCTAAGCTGAATTGCCACTCGAATCTAATCCAAATATACAATAACATTGCAGCCAAAGATAAGCTTATTGCAATAATTCCTGATTTTAAGAGCTCTGAACTTACTTTTGGTCCAACGTTTTCTACTCTTCTAAAATCAACATCTCCTATAGAGCTGGATAATTTATTTTGAATATTTTTAATAAATTCTGGATCATTTGAATTTTGTTTTTCAAATTTAACAATAAAATCTGTCTCATTACCAAATTTTTTAACTGATACGTCTCCCAAATTCATTTGATTAAAACTATCTCTGATCATAGTTATATTATTAGTTTTATCATTTGTTCTTAATTCAATTAAAGTTCCTCCTTTAAAGTCAACACCATAATTCAAACCTTTAATGATAAGAAATATTAAGGAAGTTATTATTAAAATGAGAGATAAGATATTAAATTTTCTATAGAAATTGTTAAAGGAAATATTATTCATTATAATAACTGCTCCTTTTCTTTATTTTTAACCACGTACAAAGAGGTTAGTAATCTAGCTATAAAATATACAGAGAATAACGTTGTCAATATTCCAACTCCCAATGTTACTGAGAAACCTTTTACAGGACCTGAGCCCATAAAAAATAATATAAAAGCAGCAATTAACGTTGTGATGTTGGCGTCTAAGATTGTTGTTCTTGACTTTGTATAACCAGCATCAAATGCAATGATAGGATTTTTTTCACTTTTAGTTTCTTCTTTTATACGCTCGAAAATTAAAACATTTGCATCTACAGCCATACCTACAGTTAAAATTATTCCCGCAATACCAGGCAAAGTCAAAGTTGCCTCGAATAATGTAAGAATTCCAATTAATAAAAATAGGTTTGTAATTAAGGCTAAATTGGCAATTAATCCGAATGCTCTATATTTGTAAATCATAAATATAATAACTAGTAAGAAACCAATAATCAAAGATAGTATTCCTGCATCAATTGAGTCTTGACCTAAGTCAGGACCAACAGTTCTTTCCTCAATAATATTTAAAGGTGCTGGCAAAGCACCCGATCTAAGCAATAAAGCAAGATCAGTAGCAGATTGAAATGTAAAGTTTCCAGAAATTTGACCAGATCCTCCAACTATAGGTTCTCTTACTGTTGGTGCGCTGATTATTTTGCCATCTAAAATAATTGCTAATTGTTTTCCCACACCTGTGCTGGTAGCTTTTCCAAATTTTTTCGCACCTACTCTATCTAAACTAAATGAAACTACTGTTTCATTAGTTTGTGAATTCATAGTAGGTTTTGCGTCTACTAAATTATCACCACTTAGAATTATTCTTTTACTTACAATTGCCTCTCTATCATCATCTTCAAATGATAATTTTTCAGTTCCAAAAGATTCTTCGCTATTTTGTGAAATAAATTGAAATGTAAGATTTGCTGTCTTTCCTAACAATGATTTAATTCTGTTGGGATCATCTAATCCTGGTAATTCGACAAGAATACGGTCATTACCTCTTTTAAGTATATTTGGTTCATTAGTTCCAACTTCATCAACTCTTCTTCTTACGATTTCAATTGCTTGATCAAGGGATGCATTTTTTAATAAAACTAATCCATATCTTGAATAATTAAGATTAAATAAATTATTATTTTCAATAACATCAAATTCATGAGATTTGTAACTCTGATAGTATTGGTTAATATCACTTTCCTTATCATTTAGTAATTTTGACACTTGTTCAAGATCTTGTTCTTGAGCTTCAAAAGTAATGGTATCTCCATTTAAAGAAAAATTCTTCAAGCTTATTTCTTTTTCCTTAAAATATCTTTTCAACTCAATAATTTTTGCCTGTAGTCTCTGAGTAATCACGGGTCGATTGTCAATTTCAAGCAACAAGTAAGAGCCTCCTTGAAGGTCCAAACCTAAATTTATGTTTTTTGAAAAAAATCTATCATCTAATTTAGTAAAATTTGAAAGAGCAAAAAATGAAAAAATTATCGTAAAAATAATTACTGATATTATCCGTAATTTTGAAAAGTATAACACTTTTTTGTTATGTTATTTTTTTGGTTCGATGGAACTTACTAAACTTTGTATGCCAGTTGCTCTAACAACTTCAACATTTACATTATCAGAAATTTTTACTTCAACTTTTTCGTTATCTATAATTCTCTCAACTGTGCCAAGTATGCCGCCAGATGTGATAACCTTATCACCTCTTTTAAGAGCTTCTACCATAGCTTTGTGGTCTTTAACTTTTTTTTGTTGAGGTCTAATTAAGAAAAAATAGAAAATTACAAAAATTAAAATTAAGGGTATAAATTGTCCAATTCCAGCATCCATAACGTATATAATTTATTAAGGCTATTTATCTTATCTTATATTCAAACTCAACTCTTAATTGATGGAAATTTTGTCTATATTAGGCATATATGGCTTTAGAACTTCAGGTATTAAAATTGAACCATCTTGAGTTTGATAATTTTCCATTATTGCTATCATTGTACGTCCAACTGCCAACCCGCTACCATTTAATGTTCCTAAAAACTCTTTTGAATTGTTTTTATCTTTGTATCTTGCTTTCATCCTTCTTGCTTGGAATGATCCGCAAGAGGAACAACTAGAAATTTCTCTATATCTATTTTCAGAAGGGAGCCAAACCTCAATGTCATACGTTTTCTCAGCGCTAAAACCCATATCGCCAGTACATAAAATGATTTTCCTATATGGAAGTTTTAACTCATCTAAAATCATAGTAGCTGCATTAGACATACGCTCTAACTCCTCGGCACATTTATCATTTTCAACTATGCTAACTAATTCAACTTTATAAAACTGATGTTGTCTAATCATACCTTTTGTATCTTTGCCGTAACTGCCTGCTTCTTTTCTAAAACATGGAGTTGAAGCAACAACTCTAATTGGTAGATCATCCTTATTTATAATTTGGTTTTTTACCATATTCGTTAAAATTACTTCTGCAGTTGGAATCAAAAACTTTCTTCCTTCATCAGCATCTAATTTAATTTCAAATTGATCATTTTCAAATTTTGGTAATTGGCCAGTTCCATACATAGTCTCAGCGGTAGCTATTAATGGAGGTGATATTTCTGTGTAACCATTTTTTTGTGTATGAGTATCTATCATAAAATTTGATAGAGCTCTTTCTAGTTGAGCTAATTGTTTTTTTACAAATACAAATCTAGAGCCTGTGGTTTTTGTGGCTAAATCAAAATCAAGCATATTCAGATTTTCACCTAATTCGAAGTGGGTTTTTGGTTTAAAATCAAATTCTTTAATTTCACCTTTTTTTTCAATCTCTACATTAGCATTTTCATCTTGACCAATTGGAACATCACTTAAAGGTAAGTTTGGTATTGATGACAATATGCTGTCAATTTGGCTCTGCAAGTTTGATTGATTTTTGTTAATTTCTTCAATTTTAACAGAAAGTTCTTTTGATTTTTCAAATAATTTTTGGTCTTTAGATTTTGAAATAGTTTTTTTTTCCATTTCAAGTGTTTCTTTTTCTTGGATAAGCTTTCTATTTTCTTCATCTAAACCTATTATGCTATCAAGATCTGTATCGATGTTACGATTTTTAAGTTTTTCCTTAAAATTATTAAAGTCTTTTCTAATATCTTTAATATTGTGCATTTTTTTCTTCTAATTTTTTTTCAATTATTCCTACTGATATTATTGATAATTCATATAAAATTAATAATGGAATTCCCAAACCTATTTGAGTAATTGGATCAGGAGGTGTTAGTACTGCCGCTGCTGCAAATATAATAACAACCACATATTTTCTTCTCTCTTTAAGAAAAGTTGAGTTAACAACACCAATTCTGGCCAATAAACTTAATACTACTGGTAATTGAAAACTTAATCCAAATGCAAAAATAAGCTTCATAACTAATGATAAATATTCGTTAACTTTAGCCTCCAGTTGTATTGGTAAATTTGTAGCTGCACCTAAACTTTCAAAAGATAAAAAAAACTTTATAGCAAGTGGCATTATCAAATAATAAACAAGCATGCCACCAAGTAAAAATAAAATAGGAGTTACTAAAAGATATGGCATTATGGCTTTCTTTTCATGGTTATAAAGACCAGGAGCAATAAATTTCCAAATTTGAATTAGTATAAATGGGCTTGTAACAAAAAATGCTGTAAAAAAAGAAACTTTTAAATATGTTAAAAATGTTTCTTGAAGAGCGGTAAATATTAATCTTCTGTTTGCATCGTCATCTTTTACTGCATTTGCATATGGTTCTACAAGAAAACCGTAGATGTATTCAGAAAAATAATAACAAATTACAAAGAGTACTGCTAAAAATATCAAAGAATTAATTAATCTTTTTCTTAACTCTGTTAAATGACTTATAAAACTTCCTTCTTTATCTTTACTCATCTTTATTCTTTTTTTGATTTTCAGATTTAGGTTTTTCTTCTATATCAGCACTTAAAGTTTCATTTGTTAAATCACTTACTTGTCCTTGGACATCTCTAACATATCTTTTTGCTGAACCTATCCATGAACCAATTTTTTTTAGCATAAATGGGAAATCTTTTGGGCCTACAACAATTATTGCAATCGAAACAATTATTAAGATTTCTAACCAGCCAATTGATGGCATTTTTTACTCTTTGTTATTTGAGTCTTGATTGTCTGAAATATTTTTATTTTGGCTATCATCATTAACATCTGTAGCCATTCCCTTTTTAAAACTTTTGATACCCTTTGCTACATCACCCATCAAACTGGATATTTTGCCTCTACCAAATAGTAGAACAACTAAGATTACTACAATTGCAATTTGCCAAAAACCTATACTCATAAATTGCTTATAACCCTATTATTGGTTATTTAAAAGTGAATTTTTAGGTTTCGTCTGTTTTAAGTGTACTGCTTAACATTTCATCAATATCGGAATATATATTTTCCTTTTTATCTACTTGTTTTTCTTTGAAAAATTTGCCTGTTCCAAAAATTGATGCATCAACACTTGAAGTATCAATTAAACCTGCCGAACCTAATTCATTGACAGTTGGTAGATCTGATAATTTTTGAAGATTAAAATGACTTAGAAATTCGTCTGTTGTCCCATATTGTATTGGCTTACCTGGAACATTTTTTCTACCCTCGTGTTTAACCCAATTTAATTCCATTAAAATTTCTAAAGTATTTGTTCCAAATGCAACACCTCTAATTTCTTCAATTTCAGATCTTGTAACAGGTTGATGATAAACAATGATTGCAAGTGTTTCTATCGCAGCTCTAGATAATTTTTTTTCAACTGTCTTTTGTTCTGACATTAAAGATGATAAATTTACTGCTGTCCTAAAAGACCATTTATTTGAAATACAAATTAGATTAATGCCTCTTTTGGAGTAAAAATCCTTTAGGTTTTCTAATGATTGTTGAATGTCAGTTGGTTTTGATAATTTAGATTCAATCGTTTCTACTGATAGAGGTTCTGCGGCAGCAAATATAATAGCCTCAATTTCTCTTTCTACTTCAGTAAGTTTAGTTGGAAATTTTACAATATTATTTTTTTTTATTTTATTCATTAATTTTCCTTAATAAAAATATCATCAAATAATTCTTTTTGTTTCAATGATACATTGCCTTCTTTAACTAATTCTAATGATCCTGCAAATATACCAGCTTTACCTGTTTTTTTTAAATTAGGAGAATTTTTGAAACCCAATGGAACTAAATCTGAAATATTTTTCCATTCATTAAGTTTTCCAAAAAACTCTTTAATTCTTTTAATGGCATCTTCAGTTGTAAAAACAGGTAATTTGGGAATATTCATAGTATGAAAATCTTTTGTCATCACAATTCCTGAATATGCCTTCAATAACTCAAACAAAGTTAAAGAAACTTTTTTGTCATAAATAGACTTAACGCCACTTTTAGAGCCACGCATAAAAATATCTCTTCCCAATCTTTTTCTGTTTAACATTTGTGAAGACAATAGTCTTATCAACTCTAATTTTTTTAATTGCAATTTAAGTTTTTCAGCTACCTCAAGTGCTTTAAATTCATCTTCATCTGTTGCAGGAAGTAATAATTTAGACTTTAAATAAGTGAGCCAAGTAGCCATCAATAAATATTCGGATGCAATTTCGAGATTTAGGTTTTCCTTTTCAGTGATATATTGGTGAAATTGATCAGCTAATTTTGTAATTGATATTTGTTCTAAATCAACTTTTTGAGATTTTGCAAGATCAAGTAATATCTCTAATGATCCATTAAAATTATTTAAATTTACATTAAAGTCTAAAGAATCATCTGATTGCATAAAATACTCTAACCTATAATCTTTATTAATTGTGATGTTTTTTTAATAATAAATTGGTTTATTTTGGGTGAATTTTGAGCAACAATTTTCATTTCGCTCAAATTTCCATTGCAATGTAATACTAAGTTGCAGCCAGCTAAAAATGATTTTTTTACACTTATTGCAAGCTTATCCTTAATTGCTTTCATTGAAATATCATCAGTCATTATCAAACCTTTAAATTTTATTTTATTTCTTATTAGCATATTTATTTTTTTAGAATGCGTTGCATTATTTTCTGGGTCTATTTTTTTAAATAACAAATGACCCGTCATTGCCAATAAAGATCTTTTATTTTTAAAGGGATAAAAGTCGTTTTTGATCAAATATTGCTCATTTCTAGTTATTCTTGGCAAATTTTTATGACTATCTACTTTAGCTAAACCATGTCCAGGAATATGTTTAATAACTGTAGCAACTCTATTTGAATGAAAAAGTTTAATACATCTATCACCTATTTTTGAGACAATTTTTTTATCTGTTGAAAATGATCTATCATCAACGATTTTATGAAATTTTTTTCTTTTTATATCTAAAACAGGTACTGTATTGATATTAATACCTAATAATCTTAAAAGGTAAGCAATTTGTTTAACATAAACACTGTAATAAATATCAAATTTATTAATATTTTTTTTATACAAGTTGCCAAAATATTCCGCTGTAAAAATTGAGTTATCAATAAATTTTCTTAATCTACTTACTCTTCCACCTTCTTCATCAACCATTATTGGATAATTTTTATTGTTAAAAATTTTTTTAATCGAATTAGTTAAATTTATAGTTTGTTTAATACTTCCAATATTTCTTTTAAAAAGAATTATTCCCCATGGCTTATATTTTTTTAAAAATTCAATTTCTTTTTTTGATAAAACTTTACCTTTTACACCACATATAAATGATCTATGGTTTTTAATTATCATTATAAAGAAGTTTCCAAAATAAATATTTATTTGTTTTTTTATCCTTTTTAAATTCAACGTATTCGACTATGTTTTCAGTATCACTCTCTAAAAATATAAGATCCTTTTCAATAAGATTTATTTTGTCATCAATTAATGAGATAGACCTGTAAGATTTTTTAATATTTTCATCTGAAAAATAATATCTAGCTGTAAAAAAAAAGAAGAAGAAAATAATTATTAAATAAAAAAGATATTTTAATTCTTTTATCATTACATTTTTTCAGGTGTATCAACGCCTAAAATATCCATTCCTGATTTAATAGTGTTGGCTATAGACTTTAAGAAGACTATCTTTTCTTCTTTTATCGAGTTATCCTCTTCAATAAATCTCTTTGAAATGTCATCTTTACCCATATTCCAATACGAATGAAACTCTGAAGCTAATTCATATAAGTAAACAGATATTCTATGTGGTTCTAATTTTTCTGTAGATACTTCAACACATTTTGGCCATTCACTTATCTTCTTGAATAATTTGATTTCTTGGTCGCCAAATTTATATTCAGAATTAGTTATTTTAATATCGCTTTTAATTTCAAGTTGAGTATTTCTGAATACAGATGAAATTCTAGCATATGCATATTGAACATAATAAATAGGATTTTCTTTTGATTTTTCTTTTACTTTATCAAAATCAAAATCAATTTCAGCATCACTGCTTCTGCTTAACATTATAAATCTTGTTGCATCTTTCCCAACTTCATTAATTAAATCTTCAATTGTTATATAATCACCTTTTCTCTTAGACATTTTAAAAGGTTTCTTATCTTTTATTAATTTAACTAACTGACTAACTTTACAAATTAACTTATTTTTTTTTCCTGAAAGAGCTTCGACAACAGAAGTAATTCTTTTAATATAACCAGCGTGATCTGCTCCTAATATGTTAACAAGAACATCAAAATTTCTTTTCAGTTTAGTATTATGATATGCAACATCACTTGCAAAATACGTCCACGACTTATCTTCTTTTTGCAAGGCCCTGTCTTTATCATCTCCAAATTCAGTAGATTTAAACAGTAATTGCTCTCTCTCTACCCAATTTTTGTTATTTTCACCTTCAGGTGCTTTAATTTTTCCCTCATAAATAAATTTCTTTGCTTTTAAATTTTTTATTACTTCGTCAACTTCTTTATTTTTTATAACCTCGGTTTCGCTAGCAAAATTATCATGTTTTATTCCAAGGTTTTCTAAATTTGTTTTTATTAATTTTAAAGACTCTTCAATCGAAAGTTTCTTTAATTTTTCAGATATTTTATCGTAGTCATTAAAATTTATGTCTTTATTTTTTGAAATTATTTTTTTTGCTATATCGATAAGATATGCACCTGGATATAAATCTTTGTCTTCTATTGGAAATGTTTCGTTATTAGTAATTTCCTTTATTCTAAAATAAACTGATTTAGTAAAATGAGAAATTTGGTTTCCATAGTCATTTACATAGTATTCTTTGGTAACTTTGTGACCATTAAATGATAATAGATTTGAAATAACGTCACCGAGTATTGCACCTCTTGAATGTCCAACATGAAGTGGTCCTGTTGGGTTTGCTGAAACAAACTCAACTAAAAAGCTATTTTTTTTACCGTTTAAATTACTTCCATAAAAAGGTTTATTGAGCACATCTAATATAAAAGCACTCCAAAATTCTTTCTTAAATTTTAAATTAATAAAACCTGGTTTTTCAATACTAACATGATCAATATTTTTGTCATTTTTTTTTAATAATCCTGAAATAATTTCTGCAAGTTCAATTGGAGATTTTTTATTAATTTTTGATAAAACCATCGCAACATTAGTAGATACGTCACCATTAAATTTAGCAGGAGGAATATCCACATTTATACCAGATAAATTTTCTGGCAATTCCAACAAATTATCTTGATTTGCTTTCTTAATAGTATTTTCAATTTTTATTAAATAATCTTCAAA
>CACJXK010000011.1 GCA_902597335.1 uncultured Pelagibacteraceae bacterium | reverse complement strand
TCTCATGTTAAGTCTTTTTACTAAATGATTTTTAATTCCAACATTGCTTAATTGAGTGAGAATATGTTCTGAAATTCTATTATTTAAAATACCCTTTCCTTCAATTACGTCTTTTTTCTGATTATTAAAAGCAGTTGCATCATCTTTAAAATGTTGAATAACTAAATTCTTATCATTTGTAGCATAAATTATCTTTGCTTTACCTTCGTATAATTTTTTACCTTTTTTCATTATTTAAAAACTCTTTTAAATATTAAGTTAATATTCTTAAAGTGATTGGAATAATTAAATATTTTTTTCATTTTTTTATTAGGTATTCTAGATGTAATGTTTTTATCATTCATGACAA
This sequence comes from uncultured Pelagibacteraceae bacterium, assembly GCA_902597335.1. Taxonomy (GTDB): domain Bacteria; phylum Pseudomonadota; class Alphaproteobacteria; order Pelagibacterales; family Pelagibacteraceae; genus Pelagibacter. Next base: position 11,952 of record CACJXK010000011.1, on the reverse strand, counting down.
CATCTAAAAGGTTGAGATTATCAGCTATGCATTTTTTGGCATGTGCTTGAACTAATCGATAAGATTTCTCTCTACTTAATCCTGATTTTGTTAGTTCTAACATCAATTCCTGCGAAAAAATAGTTCCCTTCGTTATATTAAGATTATGAAGCATTTTTTTTGGGTAAACTATCATTTTGTCCAAAACATTTGCTAATCTGACTAAAGCAAAATCTAAAGTTATATTTGCATCCGGACCTATGTTACGTTCAACACTAGAGTGAGATATATCTCTCTCATGCCAAAGAGCAATATTTTCTAAAGCTGGTATAGTGTAACTTCTAACCATCCTGGCCAATCCAGTTAAATTTTCAGTTAAAATTGGATTTTTTTTATGAGGCATTGCACTTGAACCTTTTTGTTTTTTTGAGAAAAATTCTTGTAATTCATAAACCTCAGTTCTTTGTAAATGTCTTATTTCTGTTGAAACTCTCTCAATAGAACCTGCAATAATACCCAAAACAGAAAAATAATGTGCATGTCTATCTCTTGGAATAACTTGAGTTGATATAGGTTCAATTTTTAATCTAAGTTTTTTTGCAACATGTTTTTCAACATTAGGGTTTATATTAGCAAATGTGCCAACCGCTCCAGATATAGCGCATGTTGATACATCATCTATTGCATCAAGAAGTCTTTTTCTATTTCTTTTAAATTCCTCATAATAAGAGGCTAATTTAAGTCCAAATGTAATTGGCTCAGCATGAATCCCATGGCTTCTTCCAATACATGGCGTAAATTTATATTTTTTAGCTTTTGCTTTTATTACTTTTAATATTTGATCAATATCTTTAACTAATATCCTGCCTGATTGCACTAATTGAATATTAAAACTTGTATCTAAAACATCTGAAGATGTCATTCCTTGGTGCAAATATCTTGCTTTAATTCCAACTTTTTCAGTAACTGAGGTTAGAAAAGCAATCACATCATGTTTTACTTTAGCTTCAATACTGTGAATTCTTTTTACATTAATTTTAGATTTTTTCTTAACAGCATTTGCAACACCTTTTGGAATAGTGCCTAATTTTTCCATGGCTTCCGCTGCAGCTATCTCTACTTCTAACCAGATTTTATATTTATTATATTCTGACCAAATATCCGTAAGTTCTTTTCTAGAGTATCTTGTAATCATTAATTATATGGAGGCCTCTTATAACCTTTAACAGATTCTGTAAAAATTTCATAAGAGTCTTCTGTAATTCCTATTGTATGCTCAAATTGCGCAGATAAAGACTTATCCTTTGTAACTGCCGTCCATCCATCATTTAGAACTTTAACATCTAATTTTCCAACATTTATCATAGGTTCTATTGTAAAAGTCATTCCCGGTGTTAATTCGTGACCAGTATTTTTCTTACCATAATGGAGTATATTTGGCTGTTCATGAAATGTATTGCTAATACCATGACCACAAAAATCTCTTACAACTGAAAATCCTCTTTCTTCAACAAATGATTGAATTTCATATCCAATGTCTCCAAGCTTTACACCTGGTTTTAATATTTCTATACCTTTCATCATTGATTGATAAGTTGTTTCAATTAAATTTTTTGCTTTAATTGGGATATCTCCAATAGTAAACATACGACTTGTATCTCCGTAGTATTCATTCACTACTGCAGTCACATCAATATTCACAGCATCCCCTTCAGTCAAAATTCTATCAGAGGGTATACCATGACAAACAACATGATTTAATGATGTACACAATGATTTTTTAAAGCCACGATAATATAATGGTGCAGAGAAACCGCCGTTATCTCTTATAAATTCATAACCGAGTTTATCAATTCTATCTGTAGAAACACCCTCCTTAACTTCACTCGTTAACATGTCCAAAGTTTTAGATGCAAGTTTTCCAGCAATTCTCATTTTTTCAAATTTTTCAGAATAATTACTCATTTAAAATTTTTATTTTTTTTTCAATTTTAATTTCTTTAGAATTTAAGCTGCATCTGTAAGCAAGAAAATTTACACCAGATTTTTTAGCCTCTAAAAATTCTTTATAATAAGTAGAGTCTATATCTTTTGCTATTCTAAAATTATTTATACCCTGAATTTGAGTTAAAAATAAGACATAAGGCTTATAGCCTTTTTTAATAGATTCCCTCAATTTTAATAAGTGTTTTGCTCCTCTAGAGGTTACAGCATCTGGAAATTCTGCTATATCATCTTCTCTAATTAATGTTGTATTTTTTACCTCTAATATTTTTTTATCACATAAAAAATCAAATCTTGTATCTTCTGAATATTTAAATTCAGCTCTAATATTTTTAATTTTTGCAAATTCTTTAATTAATTTATTCTCTAAAGCATGCTCAACAATTCTATTAGCTCTATGAGTATTTACTCCAATTATCCTTTTTTTTACTTTAATCATCTCAAGAGTAAATTTTAATTTACGCTTAGGATCATTGTGTTCGCTTATCCAAGCCTCATTTCCTTGATCTAATAAACCAGACATAGAACCTGTGTTTGGGCAGTGGGCAACAACTATTTTATTATTTACTTCTATATCTGTGAAAAATCTCTTATATCTCCGTTGTAATTTGCCTTTTAATAAAGTGTTGGTAAATTTCATAGAATTTTATTTATATTTAGAAATGACTAATAAAAAAGAAATATCTGCAGCAATTATCATCATTGGCAATGAGGTATTGTCAGGCAGAACAAAAGATTTAAATACAAGTACATTAGCCACTTGGCTAAATTCTTTAGGTATTTCAGTAGGTGAGGTTAGAGTAATACCTGATGTGGAAAAAACCATAATAGATACAGTTCATGAATTAAGAGTTAAATACAGCTATGTGTTTACCACAGGTGGTATTGGCCCAACTCATGATGACATCACTGCAGAATCAATTTCAAAAGCATTTGGTATTGAGTATGGATTTCATAAAGAAGCTTTTGCAATTTTAGAAAAATATTATGAACCTGGAAACTTTAATGATGGAAGACAGAAAATGGCAAAGATGCCGATTTCTGCAAAATTGATTTTAAACCCAACTAGCGGCGCTCCAGGTTTTTATGTAGAAAATGTATTTTCTCTGCCTGGCGTTCCATCAATTTTAAAAGCAATGATTGGTGGATTAAGCAATATCCTAGTAGGAGGAGATCCAATTCTGAGCAAAACTATAAATCTAAGAACTTATGAGAGCGAAATTGCAGCTTCATTAACAAATGTTCAAGATAACAACAAAGATGTTGAAATTGGAAGTTATCCTTTTTTCAGACAAGGTAAATTAGGTGTTTCAATTGTATTAAGATCTAAACATCAAGATAAAATTGATTTATGCAATTCATTAATTCTTGAATTTGTAAAAGCAAAAAATATTGAAGTGGTTGATCTAGATTAATGTTGTATTTTGCATATGGAAGTAATCTTAATCTTTTTCAAATGAAACGGAGATGTAAAGACTCTGTTTTCTTGAAAAAATATGAACTTAAAGGTTACAAATTAAATTTTAGAAGCAAATATAGAGCAGCGGACATTGAAAAGAGTAAAAATTCTATAGTTCCCGGTGCATTATTTGAAATATCAAAGAGTGATGAAAAAAAATTAGATGTCTATGAAGATTTTCCAATTCTTTATAAGAAATTATATTTTACTTATTATAATAAAACAGTAATGACTTATATCATGGTGAATAAAACAGAGTTTAGATATCCAACAGAAAGATATCTAAATGTGGTAAAACAGGGCTATAAAGATTGTAAATTAAATACTGATTATTTAATTAAAGCGCTAAATAAATTTTAATATATCCTCTTCATTTATTGTTTCAATATCTTCTGAATTATTAAGAATTTTCGAGTCTAGAATTTCAATATTATTTATTTTAGGGGCAAATTTTTTTGAATTTGTAGGACCAAACAATACAATCATAGGAATATTTGCAAGACCAATCATATGCATTATTCCATTATCTATAGAGATAGCTTTTTCTAGCCTTGTTGCCATTGCAGTTATTAAAGCTGGACATGATAAATTAGTTTCTAGCTCAGGGAACAAGGCTGAATCATTCTCCAACTTTATATTATCAATTAAGTCTTTATCATTATTATTTAGAAAGAATACTGGTTTATAACCTTTTTTATTTAATGATTTTGATAAATTAATAAATTTTTTTAAAGACCAAGATTTTTTTCTGTAAGCATTTCCTTGAGTAAGAGATATTCCTATATATTTATCTTCAGGCAGCAATTTTTTGGCTTCTTCAAAATATTTTGAATTAATATTTTTTATATCATATTTATGATGAGTTACTTCTTTATCCATTAATTTTCCAACATTGTCTAAAATCAAATTCAAATTATCTTTTGTGTTTACATAATCTTTTTTGCTTGAAGTAAAATAGTAGTTAAGAGTGGATGAGTAAAAATACTGGTTAGGAATTCTTTTTAATATTAATGTATTTCTAATTTTTGATTGAAGATCTATTATTAAATCAAATTTATTTATTGGATTATTTTTTAATAATTTTTTAACTAAAAATAAATGTTTCCATCTGAAACCAAAATATTTAAGATTTAAATCCAAAGTTGGTATATCTATCCCATATTCTTTTAATTTTCCCTGGAAGTGGTTCTCGTGTGCGCCTAAATAGAATACGGTAGAATTTTTAAAATTTATTTTTAAACTTGTAGCTAAATCAAATAATTGGATACTATCCCCAAGTCCACCACCTGAATTGTATATGAGAATATTTTTCATTTTATTGATATTTAAAGATATAATTTAAAAAAAAAATAATATAATTTCCGCTATCAAAAATGCTTACAAAAAAACAACTATTTTCTAAAGGTTTTTTATCAGTGGCACCACATATGCTGTCTGTTATTCCATTTGGGATAATTTGTGGGGCTATAGGCATAGAACTGGGTTTTGATCCTATTCTAGTTTATGCCATGTCTATAATTATTTTCGGTGGTGCATCTCAAATAGTTTTTCTCCAATTATTGTCGGGTGGAGCCTCAGCTTTAATTGCAGTTACCTCTGTCGGGGTGATAAATTCTAGGCATCTGCTGTATGGTGCAGTCTTATCTGAATATCTGGAAAAGTTATCATTTATAAAAAAATTATTAATTTCCTACATTGTCGTTGACCAAGGTTTCGCTGAAAGTAATAAATTTTTCATTAAGAATAAAACTGAGCCACATCTACACTATCATCTAATTGGAAGTGGGGTCACACTTTGGATTTTTTGGCAGTTATCAACTTTAGCAGGTATAGTTTTAGGGTCTTTTGTACCAGAAGAGTTAGGTTTAAAATTTGCAATACCTCTAACCTTTATAGCAATTGTTGTTCAAGATTTAAAAAAATTAGATCATGTAATAGTAATGATTACATGTGGTTTAAGTTCTTTATTATTTTTTAATGCGCCGTTTAAATCTTATATAATAATTTCACCTATAATTGCCTTATTTGTTGCTGCATTAGTTTTGAGATTAAAAAAATGACCTGGTTATCTATTACTATTGCTGGAATAATTACTTACTTTACAAGGATGACTATGGTTGCACTTGTGGATAGAGATTTGCTTGGGGAAAAAGTTAAAGCGGTTTTAGCCTATGTTCCTTCTGCAGTATTTCCAGCAATCATTTTTCCTGGAATATTTATTAATGATTATGGAACATTTATAGAAATGAATGATCCTAAAATCTTTGGAGCAATTGTTGCAATATTAGTTGGTTTTTTTTCAAGGAACGTTATAGCGACAATATTATCTGGATTAACTTCATACTGGGTCATTATTTTCTTATTATAAAATCAATCAATTAAATAATATTTAATAAATGAAATTTCTAACTATTATCTTTTTTTCTGCAATTATCTTTAGCTGCACTCCAAAAGAAGTAAACACAATCAAATTCAAATATAGAACCGAAGAAGTTGTAAATAAAGATTGCAAAATAGCAAAAGAGCAAAAAAAATTAAGTAGAAGAAATGACGTAACATCAAAAAATTTTATGACACATTATACCAAAGCTTTTAATGCAAATCGTAAGGTTAAAAGAGCTTGTGATCCTTATAGATAATTAATCTATTAAAAATAATAATTTTATTATAAAATTTATACATGAGTATCACTAGATCAGAAACAAACTTTTATAAAAAGAATGGCTATTTAGTTAAAGATGAGCTTATTTCAAAAAAAGATATTAATAAATTAAATACTCTTATTAATAAGATTGTAACTAAAGAAAAGAACAGTAGAAGAAAGATTAAAGACCAAGGTGGAACTCAAAGTTACGATAATTACCATTTTGTATTCAATAGCAACTCATCAAAAAATAAAGAAATATTAAGATTAAATAATCCTCAAAATAATAATAAATTATTCTATGATTTATCAAGGAATAAAAAGATTATTGATATTGTTAAAAAATTAATTGGTGGAACAGTAAGATTTCATCTTGGAAAATTGAACTTTAAATTACCTAATAAGAAAAAAGGAAGTCTAGTTGAATGGCATCAAGATTTTGCTTTTTATCCTCATACTAACGATGATTTAATAACAGTAGGTATTTATCTAGAAGATTGTTATGAAAAAAATGGCCCTTTAAAAGTTATTAAAGGTTCTCATAAAAAAGAACTATTTAGTCATCATAGTAATGAGAATTACTTTGTAGGTAAAATTAATACAAAAAAAAATAAGATTAATTTAAAAAATTCAGTTTCTTTAACTGGTAAAGCAGGTTCAGTTGCTTTCTTTCATTGTCGAACAATTCATGGCTCAGGCTTAAATTATACAAATGGATCAAGACCTTTAATATTATTTGGTTATAGAGCTTGTGATGCATGGCCTATTATTAATGATGGTAATCCTCATCCAGAGACAAATTTTGAGAATTATGATGCAAATATTATTTATGGGAAAAAATCTATTGTTCCAAGATGTACTGATGTTCCTGTAATTATACCATTACCTAAAAAGAAACATTATGTTTCAATTTATCAGCTACAAAAAAATAATTAAATAAATAAACCAAATAGGCTTATTATCAACAAAGCCTCCATTCCAATAAACATAATTAATTTTGAATATTTTTATAAGTTAGTTTTTTATTATGCTTTTCAATTGTCCACCCATTTTCTGCACGAGCATGTGGATGGACAATTAAGAGGATAACAAGAGCAACGACATGAAGAAAAAAGAATAATGATAATCTCATTATTCTATTTATAGAATATTGATTTGTTAAAATTAGGTTCTAATTTAGTTATGAATATGAATAATAATCATATTTTAAACACAGATCATTTGTTATAGTTTAATTATATGAAATATATTCTATTGGGCGCTGCTATCGCTTTTGCGATGTATTTAGGTGATAAATACATACTTTAAATCTTCATCAAGAATTTAAAACTTTAAATTTTTTATTAAGTTTTCTTTGACAATTATAAAGTTTCCACAAACTTGGTGATTTCCCTTGAGATTATCTAACATTGAATGAATATTATCTAAAGTTAGTCTTTTTCCAGATATATCAAAGATACATAGATCATTTTCATTTAAAAATGTATCAAAATCATTTCTTGAATATATTTTACTTGCAATTGCCATTTTAGAAAATTCGACCAATAAAACTGTATGGTAACTATTAATTATATCTTTAGATCCATATATAGCATTTATATCATAACCCTCTAAATCAATTTTAATAAATATCTTTGTATCAGTAGATATATCTTTTTTACGATCGTTTACAAACTTATCTAATGTTGTAACTTCAATTACTTTAATTCCATCTTTTTCATTTTCATCTTCAACTATTAATCCTCCTTTAGTTGAGTTTTCCTCCAAATTATCATTTTTAAATATGAATTTACCTTCTTTATCTCCAATCCCTAAAAAAGAAGTCTCAACATTTTTTAAATTATTTAATGAAATGTTTTGATTTAAATAATCCATTTCTTGAATTGAAGGCTCGAAAGCAATTATTTTACAATTTTTATTAGATGCTGCTACAGGTATTGTGTAAAAACCTTGATTTGCACCGCAGTCAAAAAATATTGATTTATCATCAATATTTTTTATAAAAAAATTAATTTCTCTTTCATCATGTAATTCCACTTTTTTTAATAAGGATCTGCTATAGTTTTTTCTTTGAGGATATGCATAAAAGAAAAAATTTTTAAAATTAAGTTTAATTGGACCTTTTATAAATGGTTTAAATAAAGAAAAAAAAATATAAAAAATTTTTTTCTTAAACTTAGTATTAATTTTGTAATGAGGGAAAAAATTACAAAAAGTCTGAAATATTTTATCCATAAAAATTTATTAATTACTTTAGGTATGTCAATTATATACACCATACATGGTATATTAATTTGTTAAAGTATCTAATGAGATTTAAACTATTGGCAATTTTCCTTGTATCTACGTTTTTTATCAAATCTACATATGCTCATAACCATTTTCCAATAACAAGAGATTCATCTTCAGGTATTTTAAATGGAAAAGTTTTGTATGAGCAGCATTGTGCTTCATGTCATATGGTTAATTTAGCCGGTGCAGTTGATTGGAAGGGAGTAGATAAAGATGGTCATAGAAAAGCACCACCTTTAAATGGAACAGGTCACACTTGGCATCACAATGATGAATTACTTCATAAAATTATAAAACATGGTTTTCCTAAATTAATTAAAAATTATCAGGGTAAAATGAATGGGTTTGGTGATAAAATAGATGACGCAGGTATTGATAATATATTATCATATATTAAATCTTATTGGGCAGATGATATATATGAGTACCAAATAAGTATGAGTAAATAAATATGAGCGCAGAAACAATTAGTTTTAACTGGAAATGTAAACATACTTGGAAAAGAAGTGCCAAAAACACAGCTTGGTGTTTGCTAGGTTGTGCAATAGGTGATTTTGGTACAATATTATTTTTTCAAATAACAAAAATTCCATTTCCAGTCTTAAGTATTATGATTTTGGCAATTATTAACGGACTGATAACCAGCATTATTTTAGAAACATTTATTTTAATGAAACAAGATTTTTCATTTCAAAAAGCATTAAAGACAGCTTTAGGTATGAGTTTTATTTCTATGATTAGTATGGAAATAGCAATGAATTTAACAGATTATGCTTTAACAGGTGGAGCAATACTTACTTGGTGGGTTGTCCCTATAATGCTCGCTGTTGGTTTTGTTACTCCCTGGCCATACAATTATTGGAGATTAAAAAAACATAATCAAGCTTGCCATTAAATAATCAAAAACAAAGGAGATAAATGAAAATATTAAAAGAGTTGGATGATGCTAAATTAGTCATAGTTGATCTAGAAGTAAGGCTAGGGGACGAAGTAAGAAGTGCTCCTACATTATGTGCAAAGTATAAAGGAAAAATTATACCTCTTAATACTGCTCATGATGGTAGACCAATATTAATGAAAGAAGAAAATTCAATAGAAAACTAAATTATGTTTGAACAAGTTAGCATTTATTTAACAGCAATGATTTTAGGTATAATGCTGTTCTTTTCTTTTGTGATAGCCCCTGTTGTGTTCACTACTTTAGATGAGGATAACGCACGAAAATTTATAAGGAGAATTTTTCCTTTTTATTACAACGTAAATTTAGGGATTAGTTTTATCGTTTTAATATTATTCTTAGTCTTGAATAATTTTGGAATAGATTTTTATTTAATTTTAGTAGTTACTCTTCTATTTGCTACCTCTAACTATTTATTAATGCCTTTAATAAATAAATATAGGGATGAAAAACAAGATAAAAAATTTAAGTACTCTCATTTTGTATCTGTAGTTATTAATTTTCTACAAATGATTTTTTTAGTGTTTATATTAATCTAAACTAAATATATCGCATATTATCTTCATTCACCGCTTTCTCTAATCTTATCAAAAAATCAGGTATAGCGCTTTTAACTCTACTCCATGTTGGAATGAAAGGTGTATCCATGGGATTTTGATAAAATGCATCCCCGGCTTTCATTATATTAGCTGCAAATAGTTCTACAGCTTTTTCCTCTGTGTGTGAGTCAAATTTTAAACCATTCATTTTAGCGTCATTTCTATATGCATCTATTAAATCTAATGCAGCTCTATAATAGGTTGCTTTTAAAGATCTAAACTGTTCCTTGCTAAACGAGTGACCTTGAGTTGCTAATTTTTTTATAAAAGTTTTAATTATATCAATGGACATTCTTGATAGTCCTTGTTTCTCATTATTAATAGATAAATTTTGATGTTTGTGGTCGTATGTATCAGCTAAATCTACCTGACAAATATTTTGTGGAGAGAAATTTCTTTGCATTTCTGACAAAATTCCAATCTCAATTCCCCAATCTGAAGATATTCTTAATTCTGGCAAAATATTCCTTCTAAATGAAAATTCTCCAGCTAAAGGATACTTAAATGATTTCATAAAGTTTATGTAATCACTATTTCCGATTGTTTTTTCCAAAGCATTTAGTAATGGAAAAACAAGTAGTCTTGCAACTCTTCCATTCATTTTATTATCTGCAACTCTTGGGTAATAGCCTTTACAAAATTCAAAATTAAATAGTGGATTTACAACAGGATAGAACAATTTAGCCAACATTCTTCTATCATATGTTTTTATATCACAATCATGCAAAGCAACAGATCTTGCACTATCTCTTGCAATTGACATGCCAATGCAATACCAAACATTTCTACCTTTTCCGTATTCATTTGGAGCAAGTTTTAATTTTTTTAATTCTTTATCTAATTTTTTGAGACTGGGTCCATCGTTCCAAAGAATTGTAAAAGGTGTTTCTAATTTTTCAAAGAAAGTCCAAGCTTTTCTAGCTTCAGCCTCAGTTGCTTTATCTAAACCTATGATTATGTGATTAAGATAATTTGTTTTACTAATCTCTGTAACAATTTTAGGAAGAGCATCACCTTTTAATTCAGAATAAAGACATGGTAAAATTAGTTCCATCTTTCTTTCTTTGGAAAATTTTAATAATTCTTTCTCTAAATCTTTGGTAGATTTAGTTCCAAAGTCATGAAGGGTAGATATAGTTCCATCCTGATAAAAATCACTCATGACTGGAATTTATAATTAACTTATATTTTTTGTAGAGCCGTTTTGATCACATCAGACCATCCCTTAGGAGATGGCTCATCAGATTTGATCAAATTATCTATATTTATCAACGAACTATCAAAATTTTCATTTTTAACCAAACAGGGAAAATCAGTCTGTTTTATCATTTCTATATCATTTTCATTATCACCAACACCAATTGTTATGATTTCATCATCCAATTGTTTTCTTATTAATTGAATAGCTTTGGACATTGCTTTTGATTTATTAGTATTGTCACAAATGTTAATTAATCTACCACCTGATTGCGCGGTTAAACCAATTTCAGAAATCCTTTTAATAAAGTTATTTTTCTCTATTTCAGATCCTTTAAAATGAACAGGTATTGAGTGCAATCTTTTAGTCGCTAAAGGTATTTTATCTAAAGGGAGTCCAAAAATTTTTTGCTGTTCTTCTATTTCTAATTCTAATATTGGAGTAATTTTATTTTTTAAATCTAAACTTATATTTTCGTCAAATATTTTTAATATTTCATTTTTTGACCTACTAAATAAAACCTTATCAGGTAAATTTTGATGAATTTTATTTAATCCATGAATAGATGATCCATTTTCTGAAATAAAACTTAAATTTAGATTATGTTGATTATTGAAATCTAATAATTCCTCTTCAGTTTTGCTAGAGTTGGGAATTATTACTATACCATCATAAATCAATCTTCTAAAATAATTCTCTATAACATCAAATTTAAAAGTATCTTTATGAAGTAGTGATCCATCTAAATCTGTAAAAATTATAATTTGTTTTTTTTGGTTCATTAAGTAATTATTAACATAAATATTTATATATCTATTA
>CACJXK010000010.1 GCA_902597335.1 uncultured Pelagibacteraceae bacterium | reverse complement strand
ATAAAAGCTTCATCATCATTATTTTTTTTGACATTTAGTCTCATAGGGATTCCAGGAGAATAATGCAATTTACTGGTACCCGGCATTTTTATATTTACTTCTCTTTTTTGATTATTTTTTGATGATTTGATAAATTTAAAAATTGTTTTACTGTCTATACCTCCCAATCTAAGAATATTAGGCTTACCGACAAGATTTATTATAGTAGACTCCAAACCTACCTTTGAAGAGCCTCCTTCTAAAACAAATTTAATTTTATTACCAAATTCATCAATTACGTCTTGTTTTGAAACTGGACTAATACTTGATGAAATATTTGCACTCGGAGCTGCAAGAGGGTAATCAATTTCTTTTAATATCTTTCTGGTTAAATGATGACTTGGAAATCTTACTGCTACTAAATTTGAGGAATTGGTAACTAATTTTGAAATTTTACTCGTCTTTTTAAGTTTCAACACAAACGAAATTGCTCCTGGGCAAAATTTTTTGTAAAGCCTCCTGAAAACACTATTTAATTCACAATCCTTTTTTAATTGATTGATATTATGATAGTGAACAATTAAAGGATTACTACTAGGCCTTTTTTTTAATTTAAATATTTTTGATATAGCCTTTTTTGAGTATGCATTTGCAGCCAACCCATAAACAGTTTCGGTGGGGATTGCTACACATTCATCATTATTCAAATATTTTATTGTTTTTTTGATATTTGAATCGTCAATTTTCATATAATATTACCAACTAATATATGAATGAAAAAAATTTGCTAGATGATATTACATCAAAATCTTTAAATGAGCTTACGGATTTAGCTAATAAAATTATTAAAAATTTGGAAAATGAAATAAATTTAGAAAACAAATCAGAGGACTATGCAAATTTGATTAAAATCAATAAACTTATAGAAAAAAAATTTCAAAAAAACTTTAAAGAAATATCAGAAAAATCAAATTCAAAAATCAAAGAGATAAAATCAAAGAAAGATGGAAAACAAACTAAATAGAATTGTTAAAAAAACTAACGATTATCTTTATCGATATTTTTCTAAAGAAAAAAATACAGATCTAATCAAACCGATGTTGTATGGGCTTCTTCCTGGAGGAAAAAAAATAAGATCAAAAATATTATTTGATGTTGGTTCAATATTTAAAATAAATAAAAAAACTATATTGCAAGTAGCTGCTGCAGTAGAATGCATTCATGCTTACTCACTCATTCATGATGATTTACCCTGTATGGATAATGATAATTTAAGAAGAGGAAAGTTGACGACCCATAAGAAATTTAGTGAGTCTACTGCAATACTCGCTGGTAATTCTTTACTTACAATAGCTTTCCAAATTTTGAGTCAGAAAAAATTAAATTTAAGTGAAAAGAAGAAAATAAAATTAATAAACTTACTATCAGAGAGTTCTGGTCATTCTGGTATAGCTGGAGGCCAATATCTAGATTTAAGTTATGAAAAAATAAAAAAAAGTAAAAGACAAATTGTTGATATGCAAATTAAGAAAACTGGCAAACTTTTTAGTTTTTGTTGCGTGGCACCAATTATAATGTCAGGTAAATTAAAAAATTTAGGAATGTTTAATAAAATTGGTAATGAAATAGGCTTATTGTTCCAAATTGCTGATGATTTAATAGATTTAAAGGGAAAAACATCAAGCGTCGGAAAAAAAACTAGAAAAGATTTAAAAATGGGAAAAGCTACTTTAATAAGTTTACTAGGTACTAAAAATACTATTAAATATGCAAATGATCTGAAATTAAATATATTCAAAAGTTTAAATAAATTTGGAAAAAAAAGTAGAGATCTAAAAGAAACCATAAATTATATTTTAAGTAGAACAAAATGAGCAACAATTACAAATTTTTAAACAATGTCAATTTTCCAAGTGATATCAGAAAATTATCTCAATCTGAGATAAAAGTTTTGGCTGACGAGGTCAGGCAAGAATTAATTGACGTTGTTTCAGAAACTGGTGGACACCTAGGAGCTGGTCTTGGAGTTGTGGAGCTCACTGTGGTTTTGCATTATATTTTTAATACTCCACATGATAAATTAATTTGGGATGTTGGGCACCAAACTTATCCTCATAAAATATTAACTGGCAGGAAAAATAAAATTAGAACACTAAGAAAAGGGAGGGGATTGTCTGGTTTTACAAAAAGATCAGAAAGCGAGTATGATCCTTTCGGTGCTGCTCATAGTTCAACTTCTATATCTTCGGCATTAGGAATGGCTGTTGCTAATAAATTGTCAAATAAATCTGATAATGTAATTGCAGTCATAGGAGATGGGGCGATAAGTGCTGGTATGGCATATGAGGCAATGAACAACGCAGGAGAAAGTAAGACAAAAATGATAGTCGTTTTAAACGATAATGACATGTCAATTGCAAAACCTGTTGGAGCTATGAGAAAGTATCTTGCAAAAATTCTGTCTGGTAAGATTTATTTTAGTTTTAGAGAGACATTAAAATTAATCATATCTGCCTTCTCAAAAAGATTTAAAAACAAAGCAGGAAAAGCAGAGGATTTTTTGAGATCTGCGGTTACTGGTGGTACTTTATTTAATTCCATGGGATTTTATTACATTGGGCCAATAGATGGACATGATATTGATACAATGGTTTCTGTATTTAAAAATGCAAAAGAAATTAATTATGATGGTCCAATTTTAGTTCATGTAAAAACTGAAAAAGGAAAAGGTTATAAATTTGCAGAAAAATCAGAAGATAAATTCCATGGAGTTTCAAAATTTAATGTAAAAACTGGAGAACAGATAAAGTCTTCATCTAATGCACCATCATATACAAAAGTATTTGCTAACACCTTAATCAAGCATGCTGAAAAGGATAGTAAAGTTGTTGGTATAACAGCAGCGATGCCATCAGGAACAGGTATGGATTTATTTGGAAAAAAATTTCCTGTCAGAATGTTTGATGTTGGAATAGCAGAACAGCACGCAGTAACTTTTGCCGCTGGAATGGCTACAGAGGGATTTAAACCATATGCAGCAATATACTCAACTTTTCTTCAAAGAGCTTATGATCAAGTTGTTCATGATGTTGCAATTCAATCCTTGCCAGTAAGATTTGCAATTGATAGAGCTGGACTAGTTGGCGCTGATGGACCAACACATGCAGGCTCTTTTGATATAACATACTTATCAACACTACCAAATTTTGTTGTAATGGCGGCTAGCGATGAAGCCGAACTTGTAAGAATGATCAATACCTCAATAGATATTAATGATAGACCTTCAGCTTTTAGATATCCAAGAGGAAATGGTCTAGGGATTGAATTACCAGAAATAAATGAAAAAATTGAGTTAGGTAAAGGAAAAATTATTAAAACTGGAAAAAAAGTTGTAATTTTAAATTTTGGTGCAAGACTTCATGAGTGTATTCTAGCATCTGAAAATTTATCTAAAAAAGGAATTAATATTTCTATAATTGATGCAAGATTTGCAAAACCTTTAGATGAAAATTTAATCTGGCAAATTGCAACAGAGCATGAAGTTTTAATCACAATAGAGGAGGGATCTATTGGTGGGTTTGGATCTCATGTTAGCCAATTTCTTAGTGAAAAAAATCTTCTAGATAGCAATTTAAAATTTAGATCAATGATATTGCCTGATAGATTTATAGATCATGATAAACCAGAGTTAATGTATAAATATGCAAATCTTGATTCAATCGGAATAGAAAATAAGATTTTAGATACATTAAATTCAAAAGTTTTAATAAAAAAATCTAATTAAATTTTATTTTGAGCGGCGTTCATTAAATAATGGTCAAGAATTACACAATGCATCATTGCTTCTCCTATTGGGACTGCTCTAATTCCTACACACGGGTCATGTCTTCCTTTAACAGATATTGTTGTATTTTTGCCGAACTTATCAATCGTTTTTCTAGATGATAAAATCGATGAAGTTGGTTTAACAGCAAATGAAATTTTTATTTCTTGACCTGTTGAAATTCCACCCAAAATTCCACCAGCATTGTTTGATTTAAAACTGGTTTTACCTTTTCTTTGTAAAATCTCATCAGAGTTTTCTTCCCCAGTTAGCATAGCTGAATCCATTCCTGATCCAATATTTACCCCCTTTACAGCATTAATGCTCATCATCGCAGCCGCTAAATCCATATCTAATTTGGAATATATTGGCGCTCCAAGTCCTAAAGGTACTCCTCTTGCTCTTATCTCAATTATTGCTCCACAAGATGAACCAGCTTTTCTTATACCGAGTAAATATTTTTCCCAGAGCTTAATTACAGATTTGTCAGGACAAAAAAATGGATTTGTGGATATAGTTTTGTCTTTCCACTTGTTTATATCACACCCTAAAATTCCTAATTGTATAACTGCACCGACTGCTTGATATTTAGCACCAATCTTATTTTTCAAAACGACTTTTGCAATTGCCCCTGCCGCAACTCTAGCTGCAGTCTCACGGGCTGATTGTCTTCCACCTCCTCTATAATCCCGAATTCCATACTTTTTAAAATAAGTGTAATCTGCATGTCCTGGTCGAAATTTATTCTTTATTGTCTCATAATCTCTAGATCTCATGTCTTTGTTATAAATTATTAAAGATATCGGCGTTCCAGTGGTTTTTCCCTCAAAAACACCAGATAGAATATTAATTTTGTCATCCTCTTTTCTTTGTGTTGTGAATTTAGATTGACCTGGTTTTCGTTTATTAAGTTCTTTTTGAATATCACTCTCCTTTATTGGAACATTTGGCGGGCATCCGTCCACAACACACCCAATTGCAGGACCATGAGACTCTCCCCAAGTAGTAAATCTAAATAACTTTCCAAAAGTATTAAATGACATTATCTTACTGTATAAATTATTTTTTTAAAATTATGAACGAAAAAAACTCACTTGGATTAAATCTCTGCTTTAAAGATCATAATAACCCAATAAAACTTTTTGAAGAATGGTTCAATAAAGCAAAAAAACTGAAATTAATGACCCAAATGCGTTTGCTGTAGGCACTGTAAATAAAAAAGGATTTCCAACAGTCAGAATGGTTCTCCTTAAAGATTTTGATAAAAATGGTTTCGTTTTTTATACAAATTTAAAAAGTGATAAAAGTAAAGCCATTAAAAACTCTTCAAAAATTTCCATGTGTTTTCATTGGAAAAGCCTACAAAGACAAATTCGGGTAATTGGTATTGCATCTAAAGTCTCAAAAAAAGAGGCTGATGAGTATTATAAATCAAGAGCATATGGAAGTAGAATTGGCGCTTGGGCTTCACAGCAAAGCAGCATTTTAAAAAATAGAGACGATTTATATAAATCTATAAAAGAATTTAAAAAAAAATTCCCAAATCAAAAAAAAGTACCACGACCAGAATACTGGTCAGGCTGGAGAATAAAACCTATAGAAATAGAATTCTGGCTTGATGGTCAAAATCGAATTCATGAAAGATTGAAATACATTAAAAAAACTAAAAGTTGGAAACAAGTATTGTTAAGCCCTTAGAAATTTCTCTCTATACTAAAAGATGTTAAATTTTTTAGCACATTTTTTTCATCAGACTCTTCAAATACACTTAAAGAATTAGAAGCTAAATTTATATAATGCTCTGCTTTTTTATAACACTCTTTAATTATGTTATTTTTTTTTATTAGATTTAGAACACATTCTAAATCTTTCTTTTCACGAATTTGTTTTTCAAATAATGATTTTAATTTTTCTTTTTCAACATTGTCTAATTTTTGATAAAGTAGAATTATAGGTAAAGTTACTTTTCCCTCATAAAAATCATTACCAATGGTTTTTCCAAATAATTTTAATTCAGAATTATAATCTAATGTATCATCTGCAATTTGAAATGTGAGACCTAGATTTTTTCCATAAAATTCTAAAGCATTTTTTAATTTTAAATCTTTTTCTGAAATAATTGCGCCGACTTTAGTAGCTGCTGCAAATAATGATGCAGTCTTTGAGGAAATAATATTAAGATATGTCTCCTCTAACATGTCTATTTCTTTATTATGTTGCAATTGCAGAACTTCACCTTGAGCAATTTCTGATGATGTGTTAGCCAAAAGTTTAAGTAATTCTAAATTTCCATCTTCAACCATCATTTCAAAACATTTGCTTAAGAGATAATCGCCTACTAAAATTGATGAGTGATTTCCCCAGATCTCATTTAAGGTCTTTTTTCCTCTTCTAATTTTAGAGTTATCAATTACATCATCGTGCATTAAAGTTGCTGCATGGATTAATTCAACACATGCAGCCAGATTAACATCTCTTAATCCTCTCTCGTATCCACAAATTTTTGAGCATTGCAATGTTAATAGAGCTCTAAGTCTTTTACCTCCAGTGTTTAAATGATATTTTGTCATCTTTTGAACTAACTCAACTTTACTTGCTAATCTGGAATTAATTTTTTCTTCAACTAGAATCAACTTATCTTCAACTGAATTTTTTAAGTTAGTATAAGAATTATTAATTTGTTTTTTAAGCTGTATTACAGTTCCCATCTTTTAAAACTATTATATACAAATTATTAATATACTTATCAATTGACGCACCTTATTCTTTTATTATAACTAGAGTTTATTATAAATTTATAAAACTAATAAAAATTGTAATGCTTTCATTTTTTAAAAAAAAAAAGATAATTAGCCATCTAAAGCTATCTGGCGTTATAGGAAATGTTGGAAAATTTAGACAAGGAATAGATTATTCAAGCCAGGAAGAAATAATTAAAAAAGCTTTCTCACTAAAAAAAGCATTTGTAGTAGCAATTACAATAAACTCACCAGGAGGATCTCCAGTTCAATCACATCTTATATATAAACTTATTAAGGAACAATCAAAAAAAACAAAAAAAAAAGTGATTGTCTTTGCTGAAGATGTGGCTGCATCCGGTGGATACCTGATCGCTTGTGCTGGTGATGAGATATATGCAAACTCAAGTTCTATAATAGGATCAATTGGTGTTATTTCTGCATCATTCGGATTTAAAAACTTAATAGAAAAAATTGGAGTTCAAAGAAGAGTATATACAGCAGGAAAGAATAAAAGTACTTTAGACCCTTTTCTTGATGAAAAAGAAGAGGATATAAATCGGTTAAAAAATATTCAATTAGAAATTCATCAGGACTTTATTGATGTCGTTGAGGAGAGTAGAAAAGAAAAACTAAACAAAAACTCTGGTATTGAACTTTTTTCAGGTGAGTTTTGGGCTGGAAAAAAAGCAAAAGAATTAGGTTTAATAGATGGTCTGGGTAATGCAGAACAAATATTAAGAGAAAAATATGGAGATCAAATTGAGATTAAGAAATTTGAAAAAAGTAAAGGGTGGTTATCAAAAAAATTATCATCCTCAGAAAATTATACTGATAAAGTAATCAGTTTATTAGAAGAAAGATCAATCTGGCAAAGGTATGGTCTATAAAATAAAAAAAAAAACTTTATCTTTTCAAGACACAATCTTTAATTTACAAAAGTACTGGTCAAAAAAAGGTTGTGTAATATTACAACCGTACGATCTAGAGGTAGGAGCTGGAACATTTCATCCAGCAACCACTCTAAGATCGCTTGGTCCAAAACCATGGAAAACTGCATATGTTCAACCATCACGTAGACCGACTGACGGAAGATATGGTGACAACCCCAATAGATTACAACATTACTATCAGTTCCAAGTATTAATTAAACCCTCGCCAAAAGAAATAAAAAAAATGTATTTAAATAGCTTGTCATCAATAGGTATTAATCATGAGGAACACGATATAAGATTTGTTGAAGATGACTGGGAAAGTCCTACTCTTGGAGCAGCAGGCCTTGGATGGGAAGTTTGGTGTGATGGTATGGAAGTAACGCAATTTACTTACTTCCAACAAATGGCTGGAGTTGAATGTAAACCTGTATCTGTCGAAATTACATATGGATTAGAGAGATTGTGTATGTTTATTCAAAACAAAAAAAGTGTTTTTGACTTGATTTGGAATGATGAAGGAATAACTTATAAAGATGTCTTTCACAAGTCAGAGAAAGAATTTTCAGCATATAATTTTGAATATGCCAACACTGATAATTTATTTAAAATATTTGAAATGCTTGAAGAGGAGACAAAATTATTAGTTGAAAAAAAAATTTCACTTCCAGCATACGATCAATGTTTAAAATGTAGCCATGTGTTTAATATTCTAGATGCTAGAGGGGTAATTAGTGTAGCACAAAGGGCTGAATATATTGCAAGAATAAGGGAACTAACTAAATCAATTGGGAAAGTTTGGATTGAAAGCCAAAGTTAATGTCAGAATTATTTGTAGAGCTATTTAGTGAGGAAATTCCTGCAAAGCTTCAGATAAATGCAAGGAATGAGTTAAAAAAAAATATTAAAAATTTTTTTATTGAGAACCAAATTAAATTTAATGAAAATTTCAATGTTTATTCAACACCAAATAGACTAGTTCTCTATGTTGATAAAATCCCTAATGAAATTAAACTCAACTCAGAGGAAATAAGAGGTCCAAATGTTAATGCTCCCGAAAAAGCTTTAGAGGGATTTATTAGATCAAACAATACAAGATTAGAAAAAATTTTTAAAAAAAGTACTGAGAAAGGTGAATTCTACTTTTTTAAAAAAGAGTCTAGAAAAATAAAAGTTTCAGATTTATTAGAAAAAAATTTAAGTGAAATCTTAACAAAGATAACTTGGAATAAATCTATGAAATGGGCGAATTATGATCTTTACTGGGGTAGACCTCTTAAATCCATTTTAGCAATATTTAATAAAAAACCTCTTAATTTTGTTTTTAACCACATAAATAGCTCTAACAAAACTTTTACAGATAAATCACTAGAAGAAGGTTTAAAAATTTTTAACGACTTTAATTCGTATATAAAATTTTTTAAACAAAAAGGTATTTTAATTGATCAAGATTTAAGAAAAAAAATAATACAGAATAAGATTAATGAAATAATTATTAAAAAAAATTTAAAAATCGAACAGAATGAAAGGCTTATAGATGAAATAGTAAATATAGTTGAAAAACCAGCAGTAATTATTTGTGATTTTGACAAAAAATTTTTGAATGTACCTAGTGAAATATTGATTACGACTATGCAGAGTCATCAAAAATATTTACCAACTTTTGATAAAAAAAATAATCTTACAAATAATTTCTTTGTAGTTGCAGATATAAAAGACACCAAAGGGTTTGTTAAATTAGGAAATGAGAGAGTGATTGAAGCAAGATTAAGCGATGCTGAGTTTTTTTGGGAAAAAAATAAAACTCAAAATTTAGTTAAGCAAGTAGATAAATTAAAAAATATAAATTATTTTAAAGGTTTAGGATCCTACTTTGACAAAATTCAACGAATGAGAAAGTTATCATCATTAATTTCTGATGATTTTTTAATTAGTAAAGATAAAATTGAAATAGCCTCATCAATTTGTAAAGTTGATTTAATGTCCGATTTAGTTGGAGAGTTTCCAGAACTTCAAGGTATTGTTGGCGGTCACTTTGCAAAATTTCAAGGGTTTGATAAAGAAGTTTGTCTTGCTGTATCTGAACAATATTTGCCTAACGGTATGGAAAGCAAACTACCAAAAAAAATGTACAGTGTTGCTTTATCTTTAAGTGATAAATTAGATTCATTAGTAGGTTTTTTTGGAATAAATCTGAAACCTACTAGTTCAAAAGACCCATATGCCATAAGAAGAATGGCTATAAGTCTTGTCAGATTAATTGTTGAAAATGAAATAAAGATCAAACTTAAAGATTTAATTGTTTACAATTGTTCAGCATATAGAGATCAGGGCTATGATTTTGACACAAAAAAGATACAAAATGAATTAAGCGATTTCATAAATGAAAGATTTAAAAATTATTTAAAAGAAAAAAAAATAAGACAAGATATAATTGAAAGCACAACATTTTTGCTTGGATTAGATGATTTATTAAAGGCTTATAAAAAATCTTTATGTTTAAATAAAAATATTAAAAAAGAAATCGGTTTTGAAACTATTGCAGTATACAAAAGATCTTCGAATATATTAAATACTGAAGAAAAAATATCTATAGAAACCCTTGGTTTTGCAGACCCGGGCTTATTTAAAAATGATTATGAGAAAAAATTATATAAAAAAATAAATGATATAAGAAAATATTTTTTGAGTATTGGAAAAGACGAAAATTACGAGGAAAGTCTAAAAATTTTATCAAGCATTAAAAACGAGGTAAACGATTTTTTTGATAATGTTATTGTTAATGATGAAGATATAATAATTAAAAAAAATAGATTAGAATTATTAAATATGTTGTGTAAAACTTTTGATAACTATTTTAATTTTTCAAAAATAGAAACCTAGTATGAAAAAAATTATTTTTAATTTTAAATCAAATGAAATAAAAAAAATTAAACTACCAAAAAATGTTCTTGGTGGCAAAGGTGCAAACCTTTCCGAGATGGGAAGAATGGGACTACCTGTACCCCCTGGTTTTACGATATCTACTGAGGTATGTAATTTGTTTTACAGGGATGAAAAAAAATTAAATAAAAAAATACTCAATGAAATAAATAAAGAACTAAAATTAATTGAAAAAGACTCAGGAAAAAAATTTGGAGATATAAAAAATCCTCTCTTAGTTTCTGTAAGATCTGGAGCTAGGGTTTCTATGCCTGGTATGATGGATACAATTTTAAATCTAGGCCTAAATGATAATACGGTAACAGCACTTGCAAAAAAAACTTCAAATTTAAGATTTGCAAATGATAGTTATAGGCGTTTTATTCAAATGTATTCCAATGTTGTGTTAGGAATCGAAGCTTATCACTTTGAAGATATAATCGAGAACTATAAGTTAACAAAAGGAGTATTACTAGACACAGAATTAGATGAGTATGACTGGGAAGCTTTAATAAAAGATTTCAAAAATATTGTAAAAGAAAAAACAAAAAAAGATTTTCCTCAAAATGTAAAAGAACAACTGGTGGGAGCTATAAGTGCTGTTTTTTTATCTTGGGAAAGTAATAGAGCAAAAGTCTATAGAAAATTAAATCAAATACCGTCTCATTGGGGTACAGCAGTTAATGTACAATCAATGGTTTTTGGAAATATGGGAAATGATTGTGCGACTGGTGTAGTGTTTACTAGAAATCCATCAGATGGATCAAAAAATATTTATGGAGAATATTTAATAAATGCACAAGGAGAGGATGTAGTTGCCGGAACTAGAACACCACAACATATTACAAAAAAAGCCAGAGTTGAGTCGAAAGAAACTCTTAAGTCAATGGAAGAGACAATGCCAGAGACATACAAGAAACTTAAAAATATTTTAAATAAGTTAGAAAAACATTACAAAGATATGCAGGACGTGGAGTTTACTGTTGAAAATAAGAAACTTTGGATGCTTCAAACGCGCTCTGGAAAACGAACAGCTAAATCTGCTGTTAAAATAGCTGTAGATATGGTTAAAGAAAAGTTGATTACCAAAAAAGATGCAATATTGCGAATAGAGCCAAGTTCTTTAGACACTTTGCTTCATCCAACTTTAGATGAGAAAGCAAACTTAGAAGTAATTGGGTTAGGCTTGCCTGCATCACCTGGTGCTGCAAGTGGAAAAGTTGTATTCACGTCCGAGGAGGCTGAGAGACTAAATAGTATGATGCAAAGTACCATACTAGTTCGTGTAGAAACTTCACCAGAAGATATACATGGTATGCATGCAGCAAAAGGAATACTGACATCAAGAGGAGGTATGACAAGTCATGCTGCAGTGGTTGCTAGAGGAATGGGACGACCATGTGTTTCTGGATCTAGTGAAATAGAAATTGATTATGAAAATAAATTATTCAAAACAAAAAATAAAGTAATTAAAGAGGGAGAACTAATTACAATTGATGGTTCAACAGGCAGAATAATTATTGGAGAGGTAAAAACAGTTAAACCAGAAATATCAGGCGATTTCTCAAAAATAATGAGTTGGTCTGATGATTTTAGAAAATTAAAAATTAGAACTAATTCCGAGACACCATTAGATAGTAAAACTGCTAGAGAATTTGGTGCAGAAGGTATTGGTTTGTGTAGAACTGAACATATGTTTTTTGACGAAGAAAGAATTTTATCAGTAAGAGAAATGATATTATCAAAAACAATTGAAGATCGATCTAATGCACTCAAAAAGCTATTGCCGCATCAAAAAAAAGATTTTATTGAAATATTTAAAATAATGAGAGGTTTACCAGTAACAGTAAGGTTGCTTGACCCACCACTTCACGAATTTTTGCCAAAAAGTAATAACGAAATTAATGATGTTGCAGTTTCACTAAATATTCCTGTTAAAGAACTTGAAGTTAGAATTTCTGAACTTCATGAACAAAATCCCATGCTAGGTCACAGAGGTTGTAGATTAGCAATTTCATTCCCCGAAATTTATGAGATGCAGTGTACTGCAATTTTTGAGGCTTTAGTGGAATGTAAAAAACAAAAAATTCAATCTACCATGCCTGAAATTATGATTCCTTTAGTTTCAACAGAAGCAGAAATAAAAATTATGAAAGATTTAGTGATTAAGGTAGCAAAAAAAGTTCAAGATGAGAATAAAATTAAAATTGAATTTTTAGTTGGAACAATGATTGAATTGCCAAGAGCTGTAATAAAGGCAAAAGATATTGCTAAACATGCTGAATTTTTTAGTTTTGGAACAAATGATTTAACCCAAACTACATTTGGAATTAGTAGAGATGATAGTGGTAAATTCCTTAATGATTATATAGAGAACAAAATTTTTGATATTGATCCTTTTGTATCAATTGATGATGGAGTTGGGGACTTAATTAAAATTGCAACTGATAAAGGTAGAAAACAAAACAAAAAAATAAAACTTGGAATTTGTGGTGAGCATGGTGGAGATCCTAAAAGTATAGAATTTTGTGCAAAAACTGGATTGGATTACGTGTCTTGTTCACCTTATAGAGTTCCAGTTGCAAGATTAGCAGCAGCTCAAGCTCAAATAAAAAAAAATTAAATCTCTAATTTTAAATCCAAAGCTTGGATACTATGCGTTAATTCACCTACTGATATTCTATTAACTTTTGTTGAGGCTAAATTTTTTATGTTTTTTAAAGTTACTCCTCCAGAGGCTTCAGTATCATATTTTCCTTTTGCATGTCTAACAGCTACTTTTAGATTTTTTGGGCTCATATTATCAAATAGAATTGTATTAAATTTTAGTCCATTTATTCTTTTAAATTGTTTTAAATTGTCAACCTCAACAGTAATTTTTCTTCCCTTTTTAGTTTTAATTGCTTTTTTGACTATCTCTTCAAATTTCTTTGATGAGGCTAGATGATTATCTTTTATTAAAAACTCGTCACTTAAATTAAATCTATGGTTAGTTCCACCCCCTAGTTTTACAGCATACTTTTGAATAACTCTTAAATTTGGAATTGTTTTTCTTGTACAACAAATTTTTGTTTTCTTACCTGCTTTTTTTACGAATTTATTAGTCTTAGTTGCAATCCCTGAAATATGAGAGAGAAAATTTAGAGCCACCCTTTCTCCAATTAATATATTTTTAATTTTACCTTCAATTACAGCAATTACAGAACCTCTGGTAACTTTTGATCCTTCCTTTTTTTTTATGCGAAATTTAATATTTTTGTCTAATAAATTAAAAGTTTCTTTAGCAAATTCTAGACCTCCTATAATTCCTTTTTGATTACTTATTAGTTTAACTTTTGAAATTGAATTATTATTTAATAAATTTGTTGTTATATCTCCAAAAGGGTAAAGGTCCTCATTAAGAGCAAGCTTACAGGTCGATCGGATAAAATTTTTACTTAATTGAATTTTGGGCACAGAATTTATCTGCCTATTTCAGCCATTCTCTCTACTGATTTTCTAGCTTTCTCAATTGTATCATTATCCATAATTAACTCATTACTTTCGTTTTCTAGACAATCAAGGATTTTTGGAAGTGTAATTCTTTTCATATGAGGACATAAATTACATGGTCTGATAAATTCTACGTTAGGATTGTCAATTTGAACATTGTCACTCATTGAGCATTCTGTAACCATCATAACCTTTTCAGGTTGGTTATCCTTTACATATTTAATCATTCCACTTGTTGAGCCAGCAAAATCACTTGCTTGTATAACATCTGGTGGACATTCAGGATGAGCAATAATTTTGATACCTGGGTTATTTTTTCTAATTTCATTTATTTCTTCATCATTAAACTGTTCATGAACTTCACAAGTACCCTTCCAAGAAATAATTTCCACATCTGTTTGAGAAGCAACATATTTTGCTAAATAGTCATCAGGTAAAAAAATTACTCTTTTTACACCTAAAGAATTTACAATTTTAACAGCATTTGCTGATGTACAACAAACATCAGTTTCAGCTTTGACATCTGCAGAAGTATTAACATAGGAGACTACTGGAACTCCCGGATAACGTTTTTTTAAATTTTTAACATCCTCTCCTGTTATAGATGAGGATAAAGAGCAACCAGCTCTCATGTCAGGTAACAAAACTTTTTTGTTTGGGCTCATTAGTTTTGCAGTTTCTGCCATGAAATGTACTCCACACATAACGATAATATCCGCTTCAGTTTTTGAGGCCTCAATTGCTAAGGCCAATGAGTCAGCTGAGAAATCAGAGATACCGTGATATATTTCTGGTGTCTGATAATTATGTGCAAGAATCACAGCATTTTTTTCTTTTTTTAATTTATTTATTTTATAAATGTATGGAGCATGTAATGCCCATTCTACTTCTGGAATAGATTTTGAGACCTTCTTATATATAGGATCTGTTGCTAATTTTACTTCAGTTGTGAATTCCATAATAAAAACTTATCAACTTGAAATAGAATTGTCATTCATTTAATCTGACGCATTATTTGCGGCCATGCTGAAATTGGTAGACAGGCACGGTTGAGGGCCGTGTGAGCATAGCTCATGAGAGTTCGATTCTCTCTGGCCGCACCATAAATTATAATATTATTGAAAAAGGGGCGTTCTGTTGCCAGGTGCCCCAAACCCCGTAACTTAATTATTAAATTAATTAAGCTGCAAGTGCATAACTTTCGTTAGCATTTATAAATTAGCCCGTTACGGCGGAACAATACCGAACGAAAGAACAACTTTTAGACACCCGTCGATCCTAATTCACCCCCTTAAGTTGTAAATGGTGGAGGTGGTGGGTACTGCCCCCACGTCCGTAATGGTTATTACGAAATTCGTTTATCGTCATAGTTGGAAAACCAACACTATTAATATAAAACCAAATAATAGAGATTCAATAATTTATTCATGAAACTTACAAAAGATCAAATAAACGATATAAAAGAACAACAATCTCAAGATAATAAGACTAAAAGAGTTACTGCTCCTGAATTAGAAAAAATTTTATATGAGGCTTTGCCAGCTTTAGATCACGGCTTTATAAGAGTTATTGATTATATGGGTGATGATAGCTCGATTGTTCAGTCTGCAAGAGTTTCATATGGAAAGGGGACTAAACAAGTTTCGACGGATAGTGGATTAATAAAGTATCTAATGCGTCACTGGCATAGCACTCCTTTTGAAATGTGTGAGATTAAATATCATGTCAAATTACCCATTTTTATTGCTAGACAATGGATCAGACATCGTACAGCTAATGTAAATGAATATTCAGCAAGATATTCAATTTTAGATAAAGAATTTTATTTACCAGAACCAGAAAATTTAGCTGCTCAGTCAATTGCAAATAGACAAGGCCGAGGTGATGTTATTGAGGGAGAGCAAGCAAAAGAAGTTTTAGAACTTTTAAAGAATGATGCAGAGAGAACATATCATAATTATGAGACTATGCTAAATCAAAAATATGATGGAACTACAATAGATGAAAGTAAAAAAGGGCTGGCTAGGGAGTTAGCGAGAATGAACCTAACTCTTAATACATATACGCAGTGGTATTGGAAGACAGACTTACTTAACTTAATGAATTTTTTAAGGTTACGTGCAGATCATCATGCACAATACGAAATAAGAGTTTATGCAGATATTATGTTGAATACATTAAAGAGATGGGTTCCAATCACCTATGATGCTTTCATGGATTATAGAGTAGGTGGGACAGAAGTTTCAGCCAAAGGTAAAATTATTATTCAAAAGTTATTAAAAGGTGAAGATGTAAATATCGATAATTCTGGACTATCAAAAAGAGAATGGAATGAACTTATGGAAGCTTTTGAAATTAAAGATAAGATTGTTTAATCTTCTCAGCAAATTCTAAATAAATTTTTGTTATTTCGTGATCTGGATTCTTTTCAACAATAGGAATACCCATATCTCCATATTTTCCTACATCAGCATTAATTGGAATTTGACCTAAAAATTTTTTTTCAAATTCTTTAGCTGTTCTTTCAACGCCATTCTCACCGAAAATTATATATTTTTTACCATCATCCCCAATAAAATGACTCATATTATCTATTAAACCAATGATATTAACTTTTAGTTTATCAAACATTCTTATTCCTCTTTTAACATCTTGAAGAGCTATCTCCTGAGGAGTTGACACAATTATTGCACCATCAACTTTTATTTCTTGTGCAAAAGTTAGTTGAGTATCTCCTGTTCCCGGGGGCATATCAACGATAATAAAGTCTAAATCTTTCCATCCAACTTTTTGGGTAAAAGTTTTTATTGCACTCGTTACCATAGGTCCTCGCCATATCATTGGAGTTTGTTCATCAGTGAGAAATCCAATAGACATGCACTGAATATCATACTTGATGATCGGTTTTAAAATTTGACCATCACTTTCAGGTTTTTCATTAATTGAAAATAATTTAGGTAAAGATGGCCCATAGATATCCGCATCTAAAATTCCAACTTTGCAACCAACTTTTTTTAAAGCTAAAGCCAAATTCGTGGCAAAAGTTGATTTTCCAACACCACCTTTTGCGCTTGAAATAGCAATTGTAAATTTAGTGCCTGGGATAGGGTTTCTTTTGAAGGTTTTTGGCTCTGTTTTTGCCTTCATTGTGTCACTAAGACCTACTTTTTTATCGTTCATAAAAATACACTTACCTTGTTTTTGACCATAAAGACACTATATAGAATGTCATAATGACGATTTATAAAAATCAAAGCCCATGGGGCACGCCGCCAGGAAGTGGCGGAAGTGGTGGAAATGGAGGAGGTTTCAGAAGAGGCCCGACTCCCCCCAATTTAGACGAGGCAATAAAAAAATTACAGGACACAATAAATAAATTTACAGGAAGTAGCACAGGTGGGAAAAAGCCTATCATACTTGGATTAATAATATTAGTTGTTATTTGGGCTTTAAGTGGTTTGTACAGAGTTTTACCTGATGAGCAAGGTGTGGTTTTAAGATTTGGAAAATTTGTTAACACTACTCAACCAGGATTAAATTATCATTTGCCATTTCCGATTGAAAGTGTGCTAACGCCTAAAGTAACAAAAGTAAACAGAATGGATATTGGTTTTAGATCAGAAAGAGACAGTGGATTTGGACAGGGTGGTGGAGTTGCAGATGTGCCAGAAGAGAGTCTAATGTTAACTGGTGATGAAAATATTGTTAATATTGATTTTTCAGTATTTTGGGTAATTAAAGATGCGGGTAACTTTTTATTCAAAATTCAGGACCCAGAGGGAACGGTTAAAGCTGCAGCAGAGACTGCGATGAGAGAAGTAATAGCAAGATCAGATATTCAACCAATTCTTACAGAAGGTAGAGCAGTTATAGAAAGAGATACACAAGAAATTATACAAGGTATACTTGATGAATATGAAAGTGGAGTGCAAATTACCCAAGTTCAAACTCAGAAAGCTGACCCACCTGATCAAGTAATTGATGCATTTAGAGATGTCCAGGCTGCTAGAGCTGATATGGAGAGATCTAAAAACGAAGCAGAGGCCTATGCTAATGATGTAATACCAAGAGCACGAGGAGAAGCCGCAAAAATTTTACAAGCTGCAGAGGCTTACAAAAAAGAAGTTGTCGCAAAAGCAGAGGGTGAAGCTAGCAGATTTTTGTCTATTTATGCAGAGTATGCAAAAGCAAAAGATGTAACTCAAGAGAGAATGTATTTAGAAACAATGGAACAAGTCCTTGCAGATATTAACAAGATTATTATCGACAAAGATTCTGGATCTGGTGTAGTTCCTTATCTTCCATTACAAGAGTTAAAGTCGGGGGCAAATTAATGAAAGCTGGAAAATTTATATTACCAATAATTATTTTGATTGCCGCAACACTATTTTTTTCAATATTTATAGTTAAAGAAGTCAATCAAGCGATCGTTCTTCAGTTTGGGGATCCAAAAAGAATAATATTAAAACCCGGTCTTAATTTTAAAATCCCATTTATCCAAAATGTGGTTTTTTTAGATAAGAGGGTTTTAAATTTAGATACACCTCCAGAAGAAGTAATTGCTTCAGATCAAAAACGTTTAATCGTTGATGCATTTGCTAGATTTCAAATTGTTGATCCATTAAAATTTTATATTTCAGTGGGTAATGAAAGAGTTGCCAGATCAAGATTAGCAACGATTATAAATTCAAGAATAAGAAACGTATTAGGTCAACAAAAGTTACAAACATTACTATCTGAGGATAGATCTAAACAGATGGCCTTAATTCAACAAGGTGTAAATAATGAGGCGGAAAATTTTGGAATAAATATTGTTGATGTAAGAATTAAAAGAGCGGACTTACCTCAAGCTAACAGCGACGCAATTTTTAGAAGAATGCAAACTGAAAGAGAAAGAGAAGCAAAAGAATTTAGAGCAAAAGGAGCAGAAATGGCTGTAACAATAACGTCTACTGCAGACAAAGAAGTCACAGTTATTCTTGCAGATGCTCAAAAAAAATCTGAGATAATGAAAGGGGAAGGAGATGGTCTAAAAAATAAAATTTTTGCAGATGCATTCGGACAAGACCCAGAATTTTTTGGATTTTATAGAGCGATGCAAGCCTATCAAAAAGCCCTGATCGGTGGAGAAACATCTATGATTCTATCACCTGATAGTGAGTTTTTTAAATTTTTTGGAAATAAAGAAAACTAGTTATAATTATTTTAAATGAGAGAATTGATCATAGCTTTTGGTCTTTTCTTATTTATTGAAGGTGTTTTGTATGCCTTATTTCCATCAAAAATGAAAAATATGTTAAAAAAATTAGATTTAATTGCAGACAGACAATTAAGAATAGGCGGTTTAATTTTTGCTATAATTGGTTTTGCAATAATTCGTTATTTAAAAGTATGAAAAGTATAGTAAAAATTTTTACTGTTTTATTAGTTTCATTTAATTGTTTTTCTATCTCATTTGCAAATTCGATACCATCATCTTTTGCTGATCTTGCAGAAAGATTGATGCCTTCAGTTGTAAATATATCAACAACAACTACGGTTACTACAAGATCAAACCCTCTTCCATTTGAATTTCCTCCTGGGTCTCCTTTTGAGGATATGTTTGGTACACCACAACAAAGACAGACTAGTGCATTAGGGTCAGGCTTTATAATTGATGAGGAAGGCATAGTGATTACAAATAACCACGTTATTCAGGGAGCACAAGATATAGTAGTAAGAGTTAATGGTGATATAGATTATAAAGCAAAAGTTCTTGGTGCTGATGCAGGAATGGATCTAGCAGTTTTAAAAATAGAGTCAGATGAAAAATTTAAACCAGTAAATTTTGGTAATTCAGATAAGGCAAGAATAGGTGATTGGGTAATAGCAATAGGAAATCCTTTTGGTCTTGGTGGCACAGTTACTGCAGGAATAATATCTGCAAGAAATAGAAGCATAGGTTTATCCAGATATGAAGATTATATTCAAACCGATGCCTCAATAAATCAAGGTAATTCCGGGGGGCCACTATTCAACATGGCAGGTGATGTTATTGGAATAAATACAGCCATTCTAGGTCAATCTGGTTCAATAGGTATTGGTTTTGCAATTCCTTCTAATAGCGCTCAAAAAGTAATTAAACAACTTATAGAATTTGGAGAAACTAAAAGAGGTTGGCTTGGGGTAAGAATTCAAGTTGTTGATCAAGGAATTGCTGATGCAGAAAATTTAGATAAACCAAGAGGAGCACTTGTTGCAAGTGTTGCAGAAAATAGTCCTTCAGACAAAGGTGGTATTAAACCAGGAGACATAATTTTAGAGTTTGATGGAAAACCTATAAATGAAATGAAAGAATTACCAAAGATTGTGGCAGAGACAGATGTTGGAAAAAAAGTTATGGTGAAAGTTTGGAGAAATAAAAGAGAAATAACTAAAGAAATAATTCTTGGAAGATTAGAAACATCTGAAGATTTCAAAGCACAAAAACCAGTAATAGAAAAACCTAAAGTATCAAGAATTGATGGTTTAAAAATAGAAGTTCGTTTATTGAATAAAGATGATATTGAGTCAAGGAAGTTGCCAAAAGGAACAAGTGGCGTAGTAATAACAAAAATAGACAAAGAAAGTCCAATTAATTATTTACAGGTAGACAATATAATAGTTGAAGCTAATAGAAAAAAAATCAATACTATTGGCGATCTTGATAATGTAGTTAAGTTGAAATTAAGAAGTGACGAAAATAATTTATTGATTGCAATATATAATAATCAAAATCAGAGAACATACGTAGGCGTTAAGCTTAAATAGTCAAATGGACCTTAAGTCCAAAATAATTTTAATATCAGGACCCACTGCATCAGGAAAATCTAAATTAGCAATTGATTTTGCTAAAAAAGTGAATGGAGAAATAATTAATGCAGATAGTATGCAGGTCTACAAAGAATTAAAAATATTAACAGCTAGACCCATAAAAGAAAATACCAATAAAATTAAACATCATTTATATGGCTTTCAAAGTGTTAAAAATGA
>CACJXK010000009.1 GCA_902597335.1 uncultured Pelagibacteraceae bacterium | reverse complement strand
AATAACATCTTGAACCATCAAATTAATTGAGTCTCTTATTATTTGGTAAACAATAATATCTCTGTTAGAATTTTTAACTTTTGTCTTATAAGATTTATAAATTTCTTTAAAAAAATTAATTTCACATAATTGATTTAATGAAAATAGTTTTGCTTTAATTCCATCTTGAATATCATGATTATTATAGGCTATGTCATCAGATATAGCTGCAATTTGAGCTTCTAAAGATGAATTCTTTTTAAAATCCATTTTATTTTTAAAATTTTTAAGTCCAATTATTGTATTTAGGTGATCAGTATTATTGATAGGTCCATTATGTTTTAAAAGACCATCTAAAGTTTCTATAGTTAAATTTAGACCTTTAAATTTTAAGTATTTATTTTCAATAAACATTACAATTCTTAAAGTTTGAAGGTTATGATCAAAGCCACCATGATTAATCATTGACTCGTTTAAAGCGTCCTCACCAGCGTGTCCAAAAGGAGTGTGCCCCATATCATGGGCTAAACTAAGTGTTTCTACCAAATCATCATTTAAATTGAGATATCTTGATATTGATCTAGCAATTTGAGCAACCTCCATTGAGTGAGTTATTCTTGTTCTATAATGATCTCCATCTGTGTTCACAAATACCTGTGTCTTGTGTTTTAACCTTCTAAATGAAGCTGAGTGAATAATTCTATCTCTATCTCTTTGAAATGGAGTTCTAAACCTATTATTTGGCTCTTTTATCAAGCGTCCACGAGATCTAAAAGAACCTAATTTTGAGTAATTATTCATTCTTTAAAATTGGCAAATATTAATTATATTAGTAATAACAGTGATAAATAATGATTAAAGAAATTAAATTTACAGATAATGCGTTAAAACAAATAAATAACCTGCTCGCATCTAAAGAGGAAGGTTCTTTTTTTAGAATCGCTATCAAAGGTGGTGGTTGCTCTGGATTTCAGTATGATTTTTCATTTGATAAAAGTCCTCAAGATGATGACTTAAGACACGAAAAGATTTTAATCGATAAAACTTCAGCAGATCTATTGAAAGGATCAGAAATAGATTTTGTAAAAGAATTAATTGGAGACCAATTCAAAATTAGTAACCCACAAAGTAAGTCGTCTTGTGGTTGTGGTGTTTCATTCTCTCTTTAATGATTATTAGCTCTTGGAATGTAAATTCTATTAGGGCAAGAATATTAAACGTTCAAGAATACCTAAAAAAATTTGATCCTGACGTGGTATTAGTCCAGGAAATTAAAACTCAAGATGAAACTTATCCTTATGATGACGTTAAAAAAATTAAATATGAAAGTTACGTATTTGGGCAAAAAAGTTATAACGGTGTTGCAATACTTTCAAAAAAAAAATTAGATAATATTCAAAAAGATATCTTTAAAGATAAAAATAAACAATCAAGAATAATTACAGCCGATATAAAATATAAATCAAAAGTAATTAAACTAATAAATATCTATACTCCAAATGGAAATCCAGTAGATACTGAGAAATATGATTATAAATTATATTGGTTAGATAGTTTAATAAAAAAATTGAAATCTCTTTTAAAAACAAATGAAAATATAATCATTGCAGGTGATTTTAATATTATTCCTTCTGCTGAAGATGTTCATGATCCTAAAGGGTATGAAAACGATGCATTGTATAGAATAGAAATTAGAAAGAAGTTAAGAGAAATGTATAATTTAGGATTTCATGATGCATTTCGATATATCTATCCTGATAAAGAAGAGTATACTTTTTGGGATTACACAAGTGGAGCTTGGCAAAAAAATAATGGTATGAGGATTGATCACTTCTTAGTAACCAATTCATTATTAAAAAATATTAAGGATATTAAAATTAATAAATATCCAAGAGGTAGAGAGAAACCCTCAGATCACACCCCTATTGAATTAGAATTAACTTAAAGATTTAATTTTATTAACCAAGTCTTCATTTATATGTCTTGGTCCTTTATCTAATCTATTTTTATGTCTTCTTTCACCAGGAAGTCTAACATCCCCCATTGATTTCATTTTTTCAAAAAACTTTGAGGAGTGTGTGTCCCAATCAGAATTTGATAATTTTTCTGGAGATATTGCTAAAATGAACTCTCCACCACTTGGTGGACCGCCATCATTATTATCCTTCTCAGCCGTCTCATAACTAAAATTATCTCCAACAAGGGCACCAGCAAGCAATTCAACCATCATCGCAATCCCTGAGCCTTTATAGCCGCCAAAAGGCAATAAAACACCCCCATCTGCTATTTCAGCTGGATCTGTTGTGTCCTTTCCTTCTTTTGTTAATCCTGTGCCTAATGGAACTTTGTGACCTTCCCTTTTTGCAACTTGAACCTCACCCATTGCCATAGATGCTGTTGCCATATCATAAACTACTGGAGGTTTATTTTTTCTAGGCCAAGCAAATGAAATAGGATTTGTTCCAAATAAAGGTTTGATAGATCCCGCAGGTGCAACAGCTGGTTTATAAGATGTGCATGCAAAAGCAACTAGGCCTTCTTCTGCAATTGCCTCTGTTTCAGGCCACATCGCTGCCATGTGATGTGAATTTGTTATAGATAAAACCGCTACTCCATTTTCTTGTGCAGCTTTAATTAACTCCGGCAAACTTTTATTTAAAACCATTGGTGCCAAACAATTGTTACCATCAACTTTAACAACGCTTGGTGTAATTTTAGAAACTTTAGGTCTATTCTTACCATTTATTTTTCCACTTTTTAATCCAGCAACATAAGCGGGTAATCTGAATAAGCCATGAGAAAGAGAACCATCTCTCTCTGCTTTCATTATCAAATCAGATAAAATATTTGATGTTTCCTCGTCACATCCATTAGCTAATAAAGTTTTATTTGCTAAATTATAAATATCTTCAAGACTTAAAGAAACCGTTGCCATAAATATTATTAGATCTTATTTATGGCAGAAGTTCAATTCTAAATTAACAACCTTTGAAAGATTTTGACATATTCTTAATCAAGTCAAAATATAATGCTTTTCCAGGGGTAAGTGTTGCACCTAATGGATCTAAAACACCAGTTTTAATATCCATATCTTTAGCAACAGCATTAATTATATCAGGATTAAATTGTGGTTCTGAAAATATACATGCAACTTTATCATGTTCTATTACCTCTCTAATTTCTGCTAATTGTTCTGCACCTGGCATTACATCAGTGTTAACTGTAAAAGCACCTAGAACGTTAACATTAAATCTTTTTTCGAAGTATTGATAAGCGTCATGGAAAACTATCGAAGATGTACTTTGATTTAAATCAGTCATAACCTCAATAGTAAGTTTGTCGATATCTTTAAGAGCTTTTTCTAAATTACTTTTATAAGTTGAAGCATTTTTTGCATCATTTTCAATTAAATGCTCAACCATTTCATTTAAGATTACTTTAGCATTAATAGGATCTAACCAAATGTGTGGATCATGTTCACCATGGTGATGTCCTTCGTGATCGTCATGATCGTCGTGATCGTCTTTTTTCTTGTGGTCGTGGTCATCATGGTCATCTTCTTTATGACCATCTTCTTTTTTAGCATGATCATCGTGGTCATCATGATCATCTTTTTTCTTGTGGCCATGATCGTCATGTCCATTATCGTCATGGTCGTCAAAAATATTTCTCTCTCTGAATTTTAATTTGTTTAATCCTTTAATTTCTAATAACTCGATTTTTTCTGCTTTTTTAGCAATTGAATCTAAAGGCTTTTCTAGAAAATTTTCTATATCCTCACCTACCCAAAAAACAATATCTGCATTTTGTAACATTTTTGCATGTGAGGGCTTTAAAGCAAAACCGTGTGGCGATGCATAACCATCAACTATGAGATCTGGCTTAGCTACTCCATCCATTAAATAACTAGCTAATGAGTGAATAGGTTTTATTGATGCTACAACTTTAATATCAGCATTTGCTGATGTAAAAAAAGTTAAAAATGATAAGAATGATAAGATTATTGTGGATTTTGTTATTTTTTTCATAATATTGTTTTTTAATTTTTGTTATAATATAACACTATGTAATATTATAACATCTTGAAGTCAAGTGGATATATGAGTTTAGAAAAAAATATATTAGTAAAGTTAAATAATGTTGGGATCCAACAAAATGACAAGTGGCTCGTAAAAGGAGTTTCGCTAGAGGTTGAAAAAGGAAAAATAGTAACTTTAATTGGACCCAATGGTTCTGGGAAAAGTACAACAGCTAAAATTGCTTTAGGTATATACAAAAACATAGAGGGAAATGTTGAAAAATTAACAAACAATATAGGATATGTCCCTCAAAAAATATCGATAGATTGGACTCTCCCTTTAAGAGTCAAAGATTTCATGGTTTTGACAGATAATATTAAAGATGAATTGATAGATGAGGCTTTGACATTAACCGGTGTTATACATCTTAAAGAAAAAAATTTAGGAAATTTATCAGGGGGTGAATTTCAAAGAGTTTTGCTTGCAAGAGCTATTTCAAAAAAACCAGAATTATTAGTTCTTGATGAACCTGTTCAAGGAGTTGATTTCACAGGTGAAATTGCTCTCTATGAATTAATTAAAAAAATTTCTGAAAAACTTAATTGTGGAATATTATTAATTTCTCATGATCTACACACAGTAATGAGTGCTACTGATCATGTTGTTTGTTTAAATGGACACGTATGTTGTTCAGGTTCTCCAAAAGACGTAGCACGAAATAATGAGTACAAAGCATTATTTGGGGAACAAGCTTCTCAAACACTATCTGTTTATGAGCACAAACATGACCATGAACATTCAATTGATGGAAAGATAAAGAAAAATTAAATGTTTGATGATTTTTTTATAAGAGCTTTAGTTGCAGGAATTGGAATTGCTTTGGTAACAGGTCCTCTTGGATGTTTTGTTGTTTGGAGAAGATTATCATATTTTGGGGATACTCTCGCCCACTCTGCTTTACTAGGTGTAACAATTGCATACACTCTAGATTTTAATATTGCTATTGCAATTTTTATTACTTCATCAATTATTGCATTAATTTTAGTAAAACTTGAAAGAAAAACTAATTTACCTGGTGATGCTTTGCTAGGGCTACTAGCTCACTCATCACTTGCCGTTGGTTTAGTTGTTATCGGCTTTTTAACATTTATTAGATTTGATATCATGGGATTGTTATTTGGAGATATATTAGCTGTAACAACAGATGATTTGCTTATAATTTGGATTGGTGGAGCTATAATATTATTGGTTTTAAAATTAATTTGGAAACCTTTATTTGCTTCAACAGTAAACTACGAATTAGCTGAAGCGGAAGGTCTAAAACCTGACAGGGCTAAAGCAATATTTACAATATTAATAGCTGCAATTATTGCAATTTCTATCAAAATGGTTGGATTATTACTTATTACAGGATTATTAATTATCCCAACCGCAATGGCTAGAAACATATCTGATAACCCTCAGAAGATGGTTATATTTTCAATAATTGGAGGGTTGTTGTCAGTATTTTTAGGATTATTTTCTTCGTTAGAATTCAATACACCATCAGGGCCCTCAATCGTGGCAGCTGCTTTGATTTTATTTATTATTTCATTATTCAAAATTAAACAAACGATACAATTGAAAAACTAATGATCAATTGATAAAAATAGAAAATGCAAAATCAACAAGTATTAACAAAAAATCAAAAAATAGTTTTAGATATAATTGAAAAATCTTCTCAACCATTAAAAGCATATTCAATTTTATTTGATGTTAAAAAAAAAGGAATTAATGCTCCTTTACAAGTCTATAGAGCTTTGGACAAATTGGTAGAGATTGGAAAAATACATAAAATAGAAAGTAGGAATGCCTTTATAGCTTGCAAGAATTCAAAATGTCAAATTACCAAAGCAACAGTTTTTTCAATTTGTGAAAACTGTGAAGATGTAAAAGAGATTCATGATCATAAATTATCTGAGCATTTGAAACATTATAAAGATAATAAAGGCATGAAATATAGCAAATATAATTTAGAATTTTTTGGTTTATGCAAGAAGTGCATTAAAAATTAGATTTTTTGGGGTCAAGATAGATTAGATTGTCTTGAAGATGCATTAAATAAATTAGTAAAAATTACTTAATTTCATAAATCCTTAACAAAACTGACATAAACAAAATCAAGGAGTGATTATGTTTATAAAAAAATATCTAAAATGGATAAGTACATTTTTAGTCTTAACTGGAATTTTACTTACTAATCTTAATATCTACCCTATAAATATTTATTTTCATGGACTGGGTGTTGTGGGGTGGACTATAGCTGGATTTATTTCAAAAGATAAGGCTATATTAACAAATTTTGGATTACAAATACCTCTTTTTGTAATTGGAATTTATAAAGTGATATTCTAATGAAAAGAGTTTTATTTGTCTGCACAGGTAATTCAGCTAGAAGCATTATAGCTGAGAGCATAATTAATAACTTATATTATGATAAATTTATTGGTTATAGCGCAGGTAGTAATCCTTCAGGAGAAATTAATCCAATTATAGAAAAATTTTTAAAAGAGAAGAAATTTGATTTATCAAATTACAGTTCAAAAAATTTTGATACTTTTATTAACTCAGATATTAAATTAGATTATGTAATTACAGTGTGTAACAATGCTAACAATGAAGTGTGTCCTATTTGGCCTGATAAAAATCAAATTATTCATTGGGATATTGAAGATCCAGTAAAAAAATTTAATTTAGATACTGATACAACAAATCAAAAAAAAGTATTTAATGATACATATCAAACAATATTTAAGAAAATAGAAAATTGGATTAACAATGAAATATAGTAAGTTTTTTCTTGGAGAGTTTATTGGTAGTTGTTTCCTTGTAATGATTATTGTTGGCTCAGGAATAATGGCTGAAAATCTTACAGATGATACGGGTATTATGCTTTTAGCCAATACGATAGCAACTGGCGCAGGACTTTTTGTGCTAATAACTGTTTTTAGTGATGTTTCAGGAGCACATTTTAATCCATTTGTAAGTCTAGCAATGTTTCTTACAAAAAAATTAAAAGGAAATTTATTACCTTCATATATATCTGCACAAATTTTAGGTTGTTTGTTAGGTGTAGCACTCGCCAATTTCTTTTTTGAACATCAAATTTTTGAATTATCAACAAAATCAAGGGACGGAGTACATATATTTACATCTGAAATTGTAGCAACATTTGGATTAATTCTCATAATTTTTGGATCTTTAAAGAAAGGAAGTGTGGTAGTTGCCTCATGTGTAGCCTTTTATAT
Organism: uncultured Pelagibacteraceae bacterium; assembly: GCA_902597335.1. Lineage (GTDB taxonomy): Bacteria > Pseudomonadota > Alphaproteobacteria > Pelagibacterales > Pelagibacteraceae > Pelagibacter. The sequence goes on along the minus strand of CACJXK010000009.1, from coordinate 50,710 downwards.
CACTGCTGGTTATTGGTTTACTTCGTCGACTTCATTTGCAAATCCTGCTGTAGCAATAGCGAGAACATTTACAGAAAGTTTTACTGGAATTAATTATATGTATACTCCAGTTTATATATTGGCAGAAATTATCGGTGCACTTTTTGCTGTATTTGTGGCTAAAAAAATACTTTTCAATAACAGGACAAGAGATAAAACTATCTCGTAGAAAAATTGAACCTATAAGATTTAAGGTCAATTTTCTAAATCAGTTTTTAAAAAATTTATTGAAAATCAAAAATTAAAATAATAATGAAGAATATCTATAAGTTAAAACTATTACAGGCTAGAAGGATTAATACTTTCAAACTCCAGCATGTTTTTAAAGGTACACATTTCAGGTTTTGTGAAAGTAATTTTTGGAAATTTTTTATTAAAATCAGAGGATAATTGTTTATTAAATTTAGTTAAATTTTTTATTTCAGTTTCATTAAGTTGTCTCAAAATATAAGCTAATGTAATATGGAAAGTATATCTTTGATGATTTTCAAATTTAATTTTCAATAAATCACTTAGTTCATCTCTACAATTTCTTAAAATTTTTTCGTCCTCCTCGGAAAAGGGTTCTAAAACAATGCTGTAGCCACCAAAAAATGTTTTTATTTTTAAATTGATTTCTTTTGGAAAATTATAGTTTTCAATTCTTTTATTTAATTGAATAGCTATATCTTTGTAATCCATATCAAGATCTATATCTGTTGGCCAATAATAAGTATTTTTTGTATTTAAATTACAACAGTCAAATAATGTCATATGAAAACTAGATGGAGGTAAATAGGAATAAGTTTTTTCAGGATTAAAATTTTCTAAATTTTTTTGAAAACCAATAATTTGATCAGATAAATATGTATTAAGAGGAATATTACAAATTATTGTGCACCCTGGAAATGGTAAAGGTTTTCCTTTGTCGTCAAATTTATTTTCTGCACCTTTTAAAGTATACCCTCTAAGTTTACCTGCTAAAAATTGCTCTTGGTTATTAACTATATTTAAATCCATTAAAATAAACTAAAACCAGTTTATATTTTCTTTATCACAAAGTTCTTTCAGCCTTAATGGATAGTCTGTGATGATACCATCTACACTATACTCAATCATTTTTAACATATCGTACTCTTCATTAACTGTCCAAACGTTCACTGGCAAATCTTCCTGATGAGAAATTTCTACTAGTTTTTTTGTAATATCTTTATGGTATGGATGCCAAGCCTTTCCACCTTGTGATTTTATAATTTTTGGTAACTCATATTTTTCAAAAAAAGGTAAGAAACTCATCCATGGAGATCTATTGTAAATTGTATTTTTAATTTTAATTCCTGTCTGTTGTTGAAAACTTAAATAAGCTCTTGAAATTTCAGGGTAATGATTTTTGATTTCTGTCAGTGTTCTCCAATCAAATGAAGAAATGATTATTTTATTTTGTAAATTTGATTTATTTACTTCTTGCATAACAAGTTTTACCATTTCCTCTGGGGTTGGAGTTAAATTTTCCTCGTCAGGTGTAGATTTAATTTCTAAATTTATTAATAAATTTTCAGATTTGTTTTTTGAAGATAATTCTAATAACTCAGAAAGTTTTGGTATCTTTTGATTTTCTAAAGTTTTTTGATTAACAAATCTTCTTCCATATCTAGATAATTTATTTAAAGCCCCAACATCAAATTTTAAAAGCTCATCGTAACTTAAGTCAAATATTATTATATTTTCATCCGTTATCCAATTTCCCTCATTATCTTTTGTAAAACTTGGATCTAATCTAAAGTCATGTGTAATCACAGGAATAAGATCTTTGGAAATCAAAATATCTGTTTCGTATGCATTAATATTGTTTTTAAATAAATATTTAAAACTTTCTAGAGTATTTTCAGGAAGATCTCCTCTAGCGCCTCTATGGCCGTAAATTTTAATATAATTTGGCTTTGATAAAATCAAAATTAATTTACTCGATTACCATTAAATTTATCAAAGACATAATAATTGTTATCATTTATGTTCAAAGATAATTTACTTCCTTTTTTAATAATTTGACTTCCAGGACATCTAAAACAAAAATCTTTTTTATTTTTTATTTCTCCATAAATCAAATTATCTGAACCTAATTGTTCTACCAGATCTACAGATAAATTTATTAAACCTTTATCAGTTTGCGACATATGCTCTGGTCTAATTCCTAATATAACTGGTCCATTAAAATCACTTGTAACATTATTAATTTCAAAACCTTCTGAAGTAAGAGTTTTATTTTTTAATTCTCCTTCAAGAAAATTCATCTGTGGCGAACCTATAAATCCTGCGACAAACATAGATTTAGGATTATTATAAATTTCTATCGGTGTTCCAAGCTGCTCAATAAGGCCATTATTTATTACTGCCAGTCTATCAGCTAAGGTCATAGCTTCTACTTGGTCATGAGTTACAAATATACTTGTCACTCCAACTTTTTGCTGAAGTTTTTTTATTTCAAGCCTCATTTGTATTCTTAGTTTTGCATCTAAATTAGATAATGGCTCATCAAATAAAAATATTTTAGGACTTCTTACAATAGCTCTTCCCATAGCAACTCTCTGCCTTTGACCTCCTGACAACATGGATGGTTTTCTTTGCAAGTATTCAGAAATTTGTAATAGCTTTGCTGCCTCATTAACTTTTTTTTCAATATCTTCTTTTGAAATACCTCTATTTTTTAATCCGTAAGCCAAATTGTTGTAAACATTCATGTGAGGATAGAGTGCATAATTCTGAAAAACCATCGCAACATCTCTCTCTGAAGGGTCAACTTTATTAATTAATATTCCATCAAGATTTATATTACCTTCAGTTATGTCTTCTAACCCAGCAATCATTCTTAAAAGAGTAGATTTTCCACATCCGCTCGGTCCAACAAAAACCATGAATTCACCATTTTCTACATTCATACTTGTCTCATGAACAGCTTTAGTTCCGTTTGGATAGATTTTAGTAACTTTATTTAATTCTAAAAAACTCATTTATTTCTCTGTTTGAATTAATCCTTTTATGAACCATTTTTGCAAAAATACTACCACTAAAACTGGGGGGATCATTGATAAAATAATATAAGCAAATCTCTCTGCTGTTCTTGGTAAAGCAACTCCCTCATAATTTTCAGTAAATATAATTTTCATTCCCATTACTACAGTCCAATATTCCTCACTCGTAGTCATTATTAACGGCCATAAATATTGACTATATCCGTATACAAACATGAATATAAACATCGCTGCAATCATTGTTTTAGATAATGGAACTAAAAAATCTATAAAAAATCTCCAACTATTTGCACCATCTAATTTTGCTGATTCAAGTAATTCATCAGGTATAGTTTTATAAAACTGTCTAAAAAAAAATGTAGCGGTGGCTGATGCAACCAATGGAAGAACAAGACCTGTGTATGAATTAGTTAAACCTAAATCTGATACAATCTTATAACTTGGAAAAATCCTAACCTCCAGAGGCACAAGTAAAGTAATAAAGATTAACCAAAAAATTGGTACAGCAAATTTGAATCTAAAATAAACTAAAGCATAAGCTGACATTGCTGAGATAATTACTTTAAGGGTTGCAATTCCCAAAGCCATTATAAAGCTATTTATAAACATTTTTGCAGCAGTCACTTCCTCTGACCAACCACCCTTCTCATTTAAAACTTCGTTATAATTTCTTGTTAATTGATCGCCAAGACCAAATTTCATTCCCTCTTTTAAAATAGTTACAGTATCGTGGGTGGAGCTAGCAAATGATAACCAAATCGGAATTACCATTAATAAAACACCTAGTATAAGTACAATGTGTGCTAAAATTTGTGATAATTTAATTTTCATTTGTCTTGAAAGATCCCTTTAATAAAATATTTTTGTAATACAATTATAATTAATACTGGTGGTATCATTGACATGATAACAAATGCAAATTTGTTAACAATTGATCCAGACATCATCTTTAATCCCATGACAACAGTCCAATATTGTTCAGAAGAAGTTACTAATATCGGCCATAAATATTGATTATAACCGAATACAAACATAAATATGAACATTGCAACAATCATTGTTTTTGACAATGGCACTAAAAAGTCAATAAAAAATCTCCAAGTATTTGCACCATCCAATTTTGCTGATTCAAGTAATTCATCAGGTATAGTTTTATAAAACTGTCTAAAAAATAAAGTAGCTATAGCAGAAGCTGAAATTGGAATAATTAGTCCCCAATATGAGTTTACTAAGTTAAGTGTAGACATAACAGAATAGGTAGGAAAAATTCTTAACTCCAGAGGGACTAGTATAGTAATAAAAATTATCCAAAATAATAATGTTGCATATTTCACTCTAAAATAAACTAAGACATATGCAGTCATAAGAGATGAAATAACTGATAAAAACGCAACTCCAGTTGCCATTAAAAAACTATTTAAAAACATCTTTAATGCAGTAATTTCTTTAAAAAAACCACCTTCATATAATAAAACTTTTGTATAATTCTCTAAAAACTTATCTCCTAAAAAAAATTGAAGACCTTGGGTATTAATTATCGAAGCTGTATGAGTTGAGCTTGCAAAAATTAACCAAACAGGAATTATCATAATAAAAATGCCTATCAAAAGAATTAAATGAGAAAAGTTTGATGAAAAATATCTAATCATTTTAATTGTAATGTATTTTCCCTTCTATGTATCTAAATTGAAAAATTGTAATAACTAAAACAATCAACATCATCATAATTGATTGAGCACCAGCACTTCCTAAGTCTAACCCCCTAAATCCGTCCATGTATGCTTTATAAACAAGAGTTCTTGTTTCACCTGAGGGTGCACCAATTGTTGTAGTGTCAATTATTCCAAAAGTATCAAAAAAAGCATAAGTTATATTGATAATGATTAAAAAGAAAGTTGTGGGCATCAATAGAGGGAAAGTGATTGTCCAAAATCTTCTTAAACTACTTTTACAATCAATTATGGATGCTTCAATAACAGATTTTTGTATTGCTTGAAGACCGGCTAAGAAGAAAATAAAATTAGCACTTATTTGTTTCCATGATCCTGCTATTATTAAGTAGATATAAGAATCAAAAACACTTTCATACCAATTAAAACCCCATAAATCGTTAAATAGATGATACAATAATCCAAATCTTTCACTAAAAAAATAATTTGCCATAACACCCACCACCGCTGGCGCAATAGCATAAGGCCAAATCAAAAGAGTTTTGTAGGCACTTTTTCCATGCATTACATTATTGGCTTGTACAGCAAGTAACAATCCAATGGCTCCTGTAACAAGTGTAATCACAAAGCTATAAATAATAGTAAACTTAAAAGCAATTAAATAAGCCGGGTCATCAAAAATAAATAAAAAATTATCAAACCATACAAATTGTCTTCCAAATCCAAATGCATCTTGCATGGTAAATGCATCTCTAAAAGTTTGTATTATTGGCCAATATAAAAATATTAATAAAATACCTAGCTGTGGTGCTAAAAAAAAATACTGTGAATAGTTTGATTTAAACTGAACTTTTTTCATAAAATAAATAGGAGGGTATATTAATACCCTCCTAATTTATATTATTTTTTAAAGAGTCTTAGCAAATTGTTTTAACAATTTAGCTGCACCCTTATCCATGTTCTTTAATCCTTTTTCGATTGATATTTTGCCATTTAACATTGGCTCAACATTTTCGTAAATTACTTCACGAATTTGAGGCCAGTTACCAGCTCTATATCCACCAGGAATAGTTGAACCTTCTAAGCTTAATTGTTCACCAACAGCTTTGTGATATGGAGAAGCTCTATAAAAGTTTATAGTTTCAGCTAATTCTATACCACCTTTAGTTACAGCAGAATAACCTGTCATGTTGTGATAGTATAAATCCATTTCAGGAGAACCCATAAATTCTATGAATTTAGCAAGTCCTTTATACTCTTCTTCTGTATGACCATTTAAGATCCAGTTTGCTGCGCCACCAATAAATGTTGGATACTCTTTGCCACCAGTTACTGAATCCCAATAAGGAATATGATTAACTGTAAAATTTGGAACAACACCTTTCATACCACCAAATGATGCAGCAGATCCAAACCAAAAAGCAGCCTCACCTGCTATAAATGGTGCTTGATTATCTCCCCATGCTCTTCCTTTATAACCGTAGAGACCTTTTTCGTACCATTCTTTTACTTTTTTCCAATGATAAACAAATGCATCTGTTTCAGCAAATAAAGTTTTTGTCGGAACAGCATCGTAGCCATTGTTTCCATCTGTCATAAGTAGATTATGTCTTGAAAAGAAATTTTCTGTCCAGATCCATGGAAAGTGACTTTGAACTAAAGGAATATATCCAGCAGCTTTAATTTTTGGAGCCATAGCCTCAAATTCTTCATAAGTTTTTGGAACTGATTCTATTCCTACTTCTTTCAATATGTCCATATTTGCATACATTAAGCAAGTTGAACTATTAAAAGGAACACCTATCATTTTTCCGTCAGAGTCAGCATAGAAGTTTTTAATTCCAGGAATATAATTATCTGCATCTACTTTAATTCCATATTTCTCAGCCATATCTTCAAAACCAATAACAACGCCATTTTTAACTTGGGCTACCATAATTGCAGCACCAGCATCGTAAACCTGTGAATAATGTGGTTGGTCTCCCGCTCTAAATGCAGCTATAGTTGCCGCCATGTTATCTTCATAACTTCCTTTACCTGTAGGAATGACGGTGTATTCATCTTGTGAAGCATTAAATCTATTTGCAATTTCAATAATTACATCACCAAGAAATCCACTATTTCCATACCACCAATGAATTTCTGTTTTTGAATAACTGTGTGATGTAAAAGAGAAAGTAAATAGAATTGTTAAAACACTCAATATTTTTTTCATTTTACCTCTTTTGTTAATTTATGATTTTTTAATGATAAATTATTTATGTTAAAGTATCGTTAAATTTTGATTACTTAAATGTAAAAATATATAATATTTCTAAAAGAGGTTGTATATTTTAAAACAAATCATAATTTAAATGTCTAAAATATTCGATTTATTCATAATAGGTGGCGGTATAAACGGTGCAGGTATTGCAAGGGATGCTGCAGGTAGAGGCTTATCAGTTTGTTTAGCTGACAAAGGTGAGATTGGTGGAGCAACTTCATCCTGGTCAACGAAATTAATACATGGTGGTCTACGTTATTTAGAAAATTATGAATTCAAATTAGTTAGAGAGTCTTTGAGAGAAAGAGAAATTGTTTATAAAATTGCTAAACATATTTCAAAACCTATTCCTTTTATAATTCCTTATGCAGATAAAATTCGACCAGCCTGGTTAATTAAAATTGGTTTATTTTTGTACGATAATTTAGGTGGTAAAAGTAATATACCAAAATCAAAAACATTTGATCTTAGAAAAAAATTTTCAAATATTCTTAAAGAAAAATACAAAACTGGTTTCCAATATTTTGACATACAAATTGACGATAAAAAATTAACGAAATTAAATACCAAAGATGCAAAAAGAAATAACGCTAAAATACTAGAATACAACAAAGTTAAAAAAGCTGAAATTATTGGCAATGAATGGATTATTACTCTTGAAAATGGTGAAAAAGTAAAGTCAAAAATTTTGATTAATGCATCTGGACCATGGATAAATGAAACCTTAAATAAAAATATAAAAATTAAATCTAAGAAAAAAATTAGATTGGTTAAAGGAAGTCATATTATTACAAAAAAATTGTACAAAGAAAATGTTGCGTTCACATTTCAAAATACTGATAAAAGAATAATATTTGTAATACCTTATAAAGGGAAGTTTTCTTTAATTGGAACTACTGAAGAAGAGGTGAAATCACCTGAAAATAAAGGAATATCAAAAAAAGAAATTAGATATTTAATTAGTTCAGTAAATAATTACTTAAAAAAACAAATAACATCAAAAGACATCGTAGATACATATTCTGGGATAAGACCTCTAATTGAAGATTTTAAAACAGCCTCAAAAGTCACAAGAGATTATGTTTTTGATTTAAAAATTATAAAAAAATTACCTTTATTGAATATTTATGGAGGAAAACTTACCACCTACAGAAAATTGTCTGAAAAAGTCCTTATTGATCTTGAAAAATTTTTACCTAAAACAAAAAAAGGTCCATGGACGCACAAAAAGAAGCTTTTGTAATTTCCACTGTCTTAGAAAATGCTTTTCACTAAGTAATTTTATTTAATTCTAGTTTGAATTATTTTGATAATTTTAGGTAAATCTTTAATTGTATCTATTACATAGTGAGCACCTACTTTCTCAAATTTTTTCTTGATCTTTTTTCTAAATTTAGTTTTATCTTTAAAAGAAAGTTTATTAAATTCGACTTCTGTTTTACCAAATTCATTACCTGAAAAAATAACACCCACTACCCACATCCCAGCATTTACTCCCTCTAACAATCCAGGAATAGTGTCATCAACTTTTATACAATTTGATCCCTTAGTAATATTTAATTCAGAAAAAATTTTATATATTATTTCAGCTGAGGGTCTTCCAATTCTTGTATGCGATGAACTATAAGAAATATCTGGAGTAAATCCTTGTTTTTTTAATTCTGGCAATATAGTTTTTAAAATATCATCAGAATATCCAGTATTTGTAGCTATTTTAATTTTTTTTTTTTTTATAAATTCTATGGTTCTTTTGCTGCCTGAAATAAATTTAGAATGTTTTTTAATAATTTTTTTTAATTCTGGATTAAAAAGTTTAAATAATTTATCGATATCATTTTTACTAGGTTTTTTTTTATATTTTTTTTTCCACTGAAGATTTATTTTTTTTGTATTAATTAATTGACTTATATGTGCTCTTTTTTCAATACCCATAGGACCAATAGCTTCTTTTCTACTTATTGGTATTCCAATCTTATTAAAAATATGAATTAGAACTTTTGATGGTGCCAAACTACCAAAATCTATTAGGGTGCCTGCTAAATCAAAAACAATTGCTTCTATTTTATTATTTTTCATTATATTTTTTAATTATATAATTAAAGTTAAATTAAAATAATATTAAATTAATTTGAATAAATTACCCTAGGTTCTAGAAATAATTCCCTTGATAAGGCTTTGAATTTTTTAGTCACTTGTTTTGAAATAATTTCCTGGTGCTGGGATGGAATTTTTAAAAATACTGAATTACCTCTTTTATAAAGTTTAAACTCTTCTAAAAAAATTGTAGATATTGATGTAAGAGAATTAGCAAATCTTAATGCTGCACCAACTTGTTTGCAAGAATATATCTCGTTGTTATTTAAAAACGTTAAGTATTCTATCTTTGGATTGTATTTTATACTACAATATCTCCAGTAACAAGAAAGTGCCAATTGTATTCTTTCTTTATGTGAAAGTTTTAATAAAGGCGTATTTAATGTTTCTTGAAAAACCAACTCTGCTTTTTGGAATGCTCCCAAACCCCAATCCATATGACTTAGTACACAAGATAGATGAAGCAATTTTTGATTAAAATGCTCATTTCCCTCAAATATAGGTTTTATAAAATCAAAATATTTCTTATATGTAGATCCTAAATCGCCTCTTTTTTTTGAAATATGCTCTAATGATTTATTAAAAACAAAATTACTATCTGAGTTTTTAAATAAATCTTTGGCAAGAGATCCTTCTCTAATACCGCTAATTGAGCAAATAACATTTTTTGGATTTGCTATGTTCATAATTTCTTCTAGAATTATTGAGCTATAAGGAAGATAAGGTGTTCTAGACTTTGATATGTATTCAACTGATTTCAATTTAGATTTATTAAATGAAGAAATTTTTTCTAAAAATTTTGTGAGTTTTTCATTTTCAATTGAGTATTGATGAATAATATGGACTGGATATTCATTTTGAAATAAGTGTAATTTAAACAAAGCTCTCCACGTACCTCCCACCAAATATAAATTATTAAATTTTTTTTTAGATAACCATTTTTCATCTCTTAAGAGATTTTTGAGATATTTAGGTAAATTTCTTTTTTTAACAATAGGATTGTTAATTAACCTTAAAACACCAACCGGAAGTGATGTTTTATTTGTTACAACATTGTTTTCAACTCTAGCAAGCTCTAAACTTCCACCACCTAAATCAGCAACAAGTCCATCCACATTCTCAAATCCAATTTTAACTCCTTCAGCTGATGATTCGGCTTCTTCTTCACCAGTTAAAATATTTATATTTTTTTTAAATAAGTATTCTACTTCATCAATAAAGGGCTTTGCGTCTGTAGCTTCTCTTAATACAGCTGTTGCAATAATTTTAAGGTTATTAATTTTTGAAACATTAAGAATTTCTGAAAATCTTTTTAAGACTTTTAAAGCATATATCTTGCCTGATTTGTGAAGTTTTTTTGATTTATCTAAGTTTTTACCAAGTTCACAAACAGCTTTTTCGTTAAAAAAAGGTACTCTTGATGATGTAAAATCATCGTAAATTAACATTCTTATAGAATTTGAACCTATATCAATAATAGCTAATTTTGATTGTCTTAATTTTAAATTTTGTTTATTTTTAATTACTTTAAGTTCCACCTTTAACCAACCTTAAGTTTAATTTTTTAGGTTTAATTTTTAGTTTTGCTTTTCCTCTTCCTGATAAACTTGGATTATTCATGAAATAATCATGTGCAGAAAAAGAATCTTTTCGACTATATTTAATTTTTTGATAATTTCCATCAGGATAAAGTTCCCAGCTCTGATTCGTGTCGAGATAATTGGCCATCATTATTTGGTCTAAAACCTGTTCATGCACAGTTTGATTTTCAATTGGCACGAGAAGTTCGACTCTTCTATCAAGATTTCTTGGCATCAAATCTGCAGATGAAATATAAACTTTTGCATTTCTGTTGGGCATAAATTTTCCATTTGCAAAACAATAAATTCTTGAGTGTTCAAGAAATCTTCCAATGATACTTTTTACAATAATATTTTCCGATTTATTTTTAACACCAGGTCTTAAACAACATACACCTCTTACAAATAAAAAGACTTTTACACCGACACTAGAAGCCTCATAAAACTTATCAATTATTTGTGGATCAACTAATGAATTCATTTTAGCCCAAATCTCAGCGTGTTTCCCTTTTTTTGCATTACTTATTTCCTTATCTATATTCTGATTTAAAGTTTTTCTTAAATTTACTGGAGAAATGGAAATTTTATTTAAATTTCTTGGTTTTGAATAACCAGTCACATAATTGTAGAATTTTTCAACATCTGTAGCCATTTTTTTATCAGAGCTAAATAGAGATAAGTCTGTGTATATTTTTGCATTTACAGGATGATAATTGCCAGTACCCAAATGGAAATATGTTTGAATTTTACCACCCTCACGTCGATGTATTAGTGATGATTTAGCATGTGTTTTGTATTTTGCAAAACCATAAACAATTTGAACTCCAGCTTTTTCAAGACTTCTTGCCAGCTGTATATTTGCTTCTTCATCAAATCTAGCTTTGATTTCAATTAAAGCAGTAACTGTTTTACCATTTTCGGCAGCACTAATTAATGCTTTAACAATTGGTGAATCTAAAGTAGTCCTATACAATGTTTGTTTAATAGCAATTACTTTTTTATCTATAGCCGCTTGATTTAAAAATTCAATTACAGCATCAAAAGTTTCAAATGGATGATGAACTATTAGGTCTTTTTTCTTAATTGTCTCAAAAAAATTATTATTGTATTCTTTTAATCTTTCTACGTCTCTTGGTGTAAAGTTTTTAAATTTTAATTTAGAATTTTTAATTTTACAAATTTGGTCTATATCCTGGATTCCAACTAAACCTGCTACTTCATAAATATAATTTGGATTAATTTCTAATTTATTTGTTATAAATTTTACAAGTTCTTTGTCGCTTTTTTCTAAAATTTCTAATCTAACAATATCACCAGTTCTTCTTCGCTTTAATGCTAGTTCAAATGATCTGACTAAATCCTCAGCCTCTTCTTGAATTTCTACATCACTATCTCTTATTACTCTAAATATCATTTTCTTTTCTAATAAATGATCTGGAAAAATTTCAGAGGCAAAGTAACCAATAACATCATCTAGAACTAAAAATTTCTTAAATGATTTTCCTCCGTCTATTTCAATAAATCTTGATAAAGCTTTAGGAATTACAATAATTGAATTAAGAATTCTCTTTTTTTTCTTTTTCTTCAGCTTCATAACTAAAGCTCTCCCTTGATTAATAATAAATGGAAAAGGATGAGCAGGATCAATCGCTGATGGTGTAAGTAGAGGATAGATTTCTTCCTTAAATATTTCTAATAATTTCTTTTTTTCCTTTGTGTTAAGGTTTTCTGGCTTAGTTAATAAAATATTATTACTCTTCAGCTGATTTGATAGATTATTAAATATGGTATTTTGTTTATTTAATAGATTTTTTGTATCATTGATAACCATCTCCATCTGTTCTTCAGGTGTTAGTCCATCTGAACTTAGTGAGTCGACTTCTTGTTTAATCTGACTGTATAGTCCAGCAACTCGAACCATAAAAAATTCGTCTAAATTTGAGCCTGCAATAGATAAAAATTTTACTCTCTCATAAAGAGGATTTTCAATATTTTGCGCCTCAAAAAGAACCCTATCGTTAAATTTTAACCATGATAATTCTCTATTTATATAATTAGATTTAAGCTCTTCTTTGTCTTGTTTTTTTAATGCAGTCATATATTTAGAATTAATGCGCGAATTATATGTCATGAGACATGCAAAATCTAGTTGGGAAGACCCAAATTTAAGTGATTTTGAAAGACCACTAAATAAAAGAGGCATCAAAAGTGCAAAAATTATAAGTGAATTTTTTGTTAAAAAAAAATATTCCTTTGATTATGTGCTTTTATCTTCATCAAAAAGAACAAAAAAAACTCTAAATTTAATACTGAAAAAAATAAATAAACCAAAAAAAATTAAAAGTTCCTCAAAGCTTTATTTAGTTAATGAAAATGAAATTATAGGGTATATAAAAAATATCCATAAAAGGTTTAAGAAAGTATTGCTAATAAATCATGAACCTGCTCTTAAAAATTTAGTTATAAAATTAACTAAAAATAAAGATAATAGTAATTTTAAACTATTAAATTATAAATTCCCAACTTGTGCATTTGCTAAAATAGTTTTCGATACAAATGATTGGATAAATATTGAAGAGAAAGGAATTATTTCTGAATTTGTAAGGCCTAAAGATTTAGTTATCTAACGAATAGCCTGCAGATCTCACTGTGCGAATTAAACTTTCTAATCCACTTACATTTAAAACTTTTCTCAATCTTCTTATGTGAACATCAACCGTTCTACTTTCTACAAAAATATTTTCACCCCAAACATTATTTAATAATTGTTCTCTTGAATAAACTCTTTTTGGATTTTTGATAAAAAAATCTAATAATTTAAATTCTGTGGGTCCCAAAATTATTTCCTTATCATTTCTATAAACTCTTTTTGCCAATCTATCAATTTTAAGGTCTTTAAATTCCACAACATCAGTTGATGACAAAGGTTTAGCCCTTCTTAACAAAGATTTAATTCTTGCATTTAATTCTTTTTGGCTAAATGGTTTTGTGACGTAATCATCAGCTCCAGTTTCAAATGCTTTTAATTTATCTTCCTCCTCTCCTTTTGCAGTAAGCATAATAATTGGAATGTCATTATATTTTTTATCCCTTTTTAACTGTTTACATATTTCGACACCTGATAAATCTGGCAACATCCAATCTAATAAGATTAAGTCTGGCATTTTTTGTTTTATTGATTTTAAAGAGTCCTCTCCATTTTCACTTGAAGAAACCTTATGACCTTCTTTTTCTAAATTATATTTTAATAGAGTTGAAATTGGCGCCTCATCTTCTGCAATAAATATGTGTGCACTCATTACTTTGTTAATACTGAGTCGCTACCCTTAGGTCTTTCACCCTCTAAATAATCACCTGTAACTAAATAAAATACTTGCTCAGCTATGTTGGTTGTATGATCTCCTATCCTTTCAATGTTTTTAGTTACAAATAAAAGATGTGAGCCATATTCAATATTTTCCGTATTTGATTTAAGTAGTGAGATGACTTCTTCCATACATTTATTTGTTAAATCATCAACTTGTTCATCACTCTCCCATACTGTTCGAGCTACATCGCTTGATCTACTTAGATATGAGTCTAAAACAATTTTTAATTGTTTTTGAACCAAAATGCAGATTCTATTCATTGCTTCAATTAAATTATTTGGCAAATGCGTATTAATAAGTTTTGTTCTTTTTGCAATATTTTTGGCAAGATCACCTATTCTTTCTAAGTCTGAAGACATCTTTAGAGCTGCAACTGTTTCTCTAAGATCAACAGCCATTGGTTGTCTTAAAGCAATTAAATTTACTACCTCATTCTCTATCTGAGACTCAAAATTATCTATAACTACATCTGAATTTATAACATCATCAGCAAGGTTATGATCATTTGTTGATATTGCTTTCATTGCATTACCTAAAGCGGTTTCGCAATTTGCCCCCATTTCAACTAAATCATTGTTTAATTTTTTTAATTGGTCTTCGTAAGATTTTACTGTGTGTGGTTTTTCATTCATTATCCAAACCTTCCTGTTATGTAATCCTGCGTTTGTTGTTGAGTCGGATTCTTGAATATCTTATCAGTAGAACCTACTTCAATCAATTTACCAAGGTGAAAAAAACCAGTATTTTGAGAGACTCTTGCAGCTTGGGACATTGAGTGAGTAACAATTATTATAGTATGTTCCTTTCTTAATTCATCAATTAGCTCCTCTATTTGTGCTGTTGCAATTGGATCAAGAGCTGAACATGGCTCATCCATGAGTATTACCTCTGGCTTAATTGATATTGTTCTTGCAATACAAAGTCTTTGCTGTTGTCCACCTGATAAACCAGTACCTGGTTCGTGAATTCTGTCTTTTACCTCTTCCCAAAGTGCTGCTTTTCTCAAACTCTCTTCAACAATATTATCCATTTCACTTTTAGATTGAGCTATCCCATGTATCTCAGGTCCATAAGAAATATTCTCATAAATAGTTTTTGGAAAAGGATTTGGTTTTTGAAAAATCATTCCAACTTTTTCTCTAAGCCTTACAACATCTGTATCTTTTTGATTTATGTCATAGTCATTAATTTTTACGACACCACTGACTTTACAAATATCGATCACATCATTCATTCTATTTAAACATCTTAAGAATGTTGATTTACCACAACCAGAAGGTCCAATAAGAGCAGTTACTTTATTTGCTTCGATATCCATATTGATATCAAATAAAGCTTGTTTCGCTCCATAATAGACATCAACATTTTTTGCTTCTATTTTATTCATATTTTAGTTCCATTTCTTTTCAAATTTATGTCTAATTAATTGTGCTCCTAAATTCATAAAAATTAGGAAAAATAATAATACCATTATGCAAGCAGACACTTTTTCTACAAATCCTCTTTCGGCACTCTCCGCCCATATATAGATTTGAACAGGCAAGCTAGCTGCTGGATCCATAGGGGTTCCTGGTATTGTGTTAACAAAAGCAACCATTCCAATTAATATTAAAGGCGCTGTTTCACCTAATGCTTGAGCTAAGCCAATTATAGTACCTGATAAAGTTCCAGGTAAAGCCAATGGCACGGTATGATGCATCGTCGTTTGCATTCTGCTAGCTCCCATTGCTAAAGCTGCTTCTCTTATACTGGGTGGAACAGCCTTCAATGATGCTCTGGCTGCTATTATAATTGTTGGAAGAGTCATTAATGAAAGGGTTATGCCTCCAACTAAGGGTGTTGATCTAGGTAAACCAAATACAGCCAATAAAACACCTAATCCTAATAATCCAAAAACAATTGAAGGAACTGCTGCTAGATTATTGATATTTACTTCTATAAAATCTGTAAATCTATTTTTTGGTGCAAATTCCTCTAGATAAACTGCAGCTAGTAAGGCAACAGGAAAGGCAATTGACAGACAGACAAGTATGGAAAATAATGAACCCATAAATGAGCTTGCTATTCCCGCTAACTCAGCTTCTCTAGAATCAGCATTTGTAAAAAAACTGGCATTAAATTCACTTATAACTCTTCCGTCTTCATTTAATTTATCAAAAATTTTTAATTGATAATCAGATGCTCTTCTTCTATTTTCAGGTATATCTCTTGGATAATTTCCTTTAAATACTTGATCTAAGTCGTCAGAGGCTGTTAATTTTACATCAACTGTTTTTCCAAAGCTATCAGGATTGTCTAGAAGATAATATTTTAATTCTCTCTCAAAAGTAAATGCAAACATTTTTTTTAATTCCATAATTTGATCCTCACTTGCGTCTGGATCGAGACTGATAAATGTTTCTATCCCAAACTCATAAAAGTCTGCATCATTAATATCTTCGGTTGTTGGTTTTTTATCTGGATCCAAATATAATAAATCTGCATTATAATTGACTGGTATTACCAACCATGTTTTTTGAAATGCTGTGTAACCAGTAGAAAATATCTTTGTTAGAAATACCACTAGAAATAATAAAGCCATAAATATTGCAGCTTTACCGTAAAATTGAAATCTTTTTTCAGCTTTGTATCTTTTAATTAAACGTTCTTCTTTATTCATATTTCTCTCTATATTTTTTCACAACAGATAAGGCAACAATATTTAAAACTAAAGTAACTATAAATAAACTTAATCCCAGTGCAAAAGCTGCTTGGGTTTTCGGATCCCCAAATTGTTGATCACCAATTAAGATAACAACAATTTGAGCAGTTATTGTTGAAGTGGACTCTAATGGATTAAGAGTTAGGTTTGCTGCCAACCCTGATGCCATTACAACAATCATTGTTTCACCAATAGCTCTAGAAACACCTAATAAAATAGATCCAACAATTCCAGGTAAAGCAGCTGGAAAAATTACTCTTTTTATTGTTTCAGATTTTGTTGCTCCCATGGCATAGCTACCATCTCTAAGATTTTGAGGAACACTTGTAATTACGTCGTCACTTAAGCTTGATATAAATGGAATAATCATAATTCCCATAACACCACCGGCTGCCAGTGCGCTTTCTGCTGACACCTCTAGTCCTAATGATAATCCAAGGTCTTTTAAAAAAGGTCCAACTGTTAAAGCAGCAAAAAAACCATAAACAACAGTTGGAATTCCTGCTAAAATTTCAATGACAGGTTTGGCATATTGTCTTAAACGTTTGCTCGCATATTCCGCCATATAAATACCACTTAACAAACCAATTGGTATTGCAACACACATTGCAATCAAAGCTATAAAAAAGGTGCCTGCAAATATCGGAACCGCACCAAAAGTATCACTATACATTGATGGATCAAGTGCTTCACTTGCATCTCGAACAAAAGCTTTTGCAGGATACCAGTGCATTCCAAATACAAAATCAAATAGTGGGATAACTTGAAAAAATTCTATTGTTTGAAACAAAAGGGAAAAAATAATACCAATGGTTGTTAATATCGCTGCCAGTGATGATAAAAAAAATACTCCTTTAAGAAATATTTCAACTGGTTCTCTTGTTTTAGTGTTGTTTGAAATCTTTGTATACGCATAACCTGTTGATGCAATTAATAATGATAAAACTATAACGACCTTAGACCACTTTGCTATGTCTCTAAAGTTTAAATATTTTTCTGCTGATCTTTGTAACTCTGCAGTAAGTTCTCCTGAATACTGGTTTCGAGAAAGTGATTTTACTTTTTCATAAAATAAATTCAACTCTCCTTCTAGAAGTCCTTGCGAAGAATAATCACTAAGTATAAAAAATCTTACTATGCTAGGTTCAAATATCGACCATAAAGCATACAAAAGAAAAGCGGGTGCGCCACACCATATAGCAAGATAGTACCCATAAAATTTTGGAAGAGCTGTTAACCGTTTGTTAGATTGAATTAAAATAGCTTTTTTTCTTCCAAAGAAGTAACTGGATAAAGCTAAAAGAACGATTGTTAAAAATATTACTGAATTCAATTATTGGCTCCTTTAGATTTATACAAAAAAAAGGGCCCATTTAATAGGGCCCCTTTTGAGTTTATTAACAAATATTATATTACTCCATTGACATTGCAGTAAGAGATTTCGAATTATCTCTAACTGTTCTGTAAGTTGCAGCATCAAGTGGAACAAGTCCTATTTCCGCTAAGTAACCTCTTTTACCAATAGCTTTAGTTGTAGTGAATTCTTTTACAAATTCATGTAATCCTGGAATTACACCAACATGAGCTTTTTTTACATAAAAGAATAATGGTCTAGCAACAGCATAACTATAGTCTTGGATAGATTCTAGTGATGGTTGACCACCTTCTATACTTGCAGCTTGCAATTTATCTCTAGCAGCTAAGAAGTAACTAAATCCAAAGAAACCAAACATTTCTTTGTCTTCAGATAATTTTTGAATAATTAAACTATCATTCTCTCCAACTTCAATTGCAGCACCATCTTCTCTGTAAAGTTTTTGTGGTTTTTTATATTTTTTATTTCCAGCTTCGAAACCTGCTTTGTATAATGCTTTAGCCTCTTTAGGCATACCTTTTTTCATTACTAACGAATTCCAAGCATCTCTTGTTCCGGATGTTCCTGGGGGAATCATAACTGAAATCTTTTGTTTTGGTAAACTTGGGTCTATTTGATCCCATGTTTTGTATATGTTGTCTACTAATTTACCATCAACAACTGAGTGTTTTGCTAAAGCTTTCCAAAGTTGTTCTTTAGTGAAGTTTACTGGTTCAGCATCAACACTGTATGCTAAAGTAATACCATCGTTACCGATAATAACTTCAACAATTTCATTAACACCATTTTTTTTGCAAAGAGCTTTTTCTTTATCTTTCATTGCTCTTGATGCATTTGTTATATCAGGGTGAGCTTCTCCTACACCTGCACAAAATAATTTTGCACCACCACCTGTACCAGTTGACTCGATTACTGGTGTTTTAAATCCAGTTTGCCCGAATCTTTCAGCAACTATTGTTGCGTAAGGGAATACAGTAGATGATCCAACTATTTTGATTTGATCTCTTGCTTGAGCAATAGTGGCAACAGAAATGGCAACTATTGAAGCAAGGACTATAGTTAGTTTTTTCATTTTTAATATCCTTTCGTGAATTAAAGTTAATTAACGACTCGCTTAATAAATTTTATTGAGGACTCTAGTATTACAAATTTGTTACAGTTTTGTTAAATAGGTAACTTTTTAGTTGTATCTTTTAGAGATGATTAAGGTATCATTATCTGCAGCTAAATCTCCTCGACAACGAATTGGGCTGACATTTTCACTTAGTGCTAAGCTCTTTGTTGGTCTTAAAGTAACTTCTAGTTGTATCATTGATATAAGGTCTTTTACTTGATTTTGATCATATTTCCATGAAGGCCAACTTGTGGGGGTAGAAAAAGTAGTAATTATATAACTTGAGGCCCTATTAAAATTATAATTACTCTCATTTTGTTTTCTTAACAAATGATCTCTTACAGAAAAGAAAATATTTTTACATCTATGCATGTCAGACATATAATTTTCTTTTTTTAAGTTTTTGTTCATTGGGATTGATACAATCAAATCAATTGTATCTCTCCAGAATGAAGTTAAAACCTCAGTATAGATATGATCAACATTTACTTTGTCAGATGGAAAATGTTTATTGACAGTGCTTTTCGTATTTTCTAAGTCATTTTTCATTCTAAAAATACCAATATCAAATACAGTAAGTTGTTGGTTTCTTAAAAGTGTTGTAATGTCTTTTTTATTAGAGTCTTCAGAGTAAGAATTTGATATAAAATTAAAAAATAAGTAAGAAAAAATAAAAAAATTTATTATTATTTTTTTCATTTAACAATTTTATTTAAAAAATCCATTATTTACAAATTAAATTATATTGTGAAAATTGTTAAATTATATGAAGTTTATAATTCACTGGGTAAATGAATGTTAATTTCGGTTCCTTTACCATTAAGATTTTTTATTTCGTAATCACCTCTATGTTGAGAAATTATATGTTTGACAATTGCAAGACCTAAACCTGTTCCACCAA
Organism: uncultured Pelagibacteraceae bacterium; assembly: GCA_902597335.1. GTDB lineage: Bacteria > Pseudomonadota > Alphaproteobacteria > Pelagibacterales > Pelagibacteraceae > Pelagibacter. Next base: position 30,597 of record CACJXK010000009.1, on the reverse strand, counting down.
CTTTCCTGCTCTCTTCAACATCTACTCTATAAAATCTTTCAGTTACCCTGTTAATTTGATCCTCGGGAATTCCAATACCTTGATCAGATACAGATATTTTAATTCCTTTTGTTATGAGTTTCCCTTTGCTTGGAGAAGCTAATATATTTATAGTTGATTTTTCTTTTGAGTATTTAATAGCATTGTCTAATAAATTAGAAAAAACTGTTATTAATTTATCTTCATCACCAATAACATCACTTACATTACCTAAATTAATTTCAAGATTAATATTTTTTTCTTTTAAGCTAGTAAAATGAACATCTTTTACTTTTGTCAATACATTCTTCAAATTAACTGGTTTGTCAGGTCTTATATGCTCCTGGAGTTCAATTCTGCTTAATATTAATAGATCACTTATTAAATTTTCCATTCTTTTGCTTTGTGAAGAGATTATTTTAAGAAAGTTTATCTTTGCTATTTCGTCATCTTTAGCAGGACCCTCTATTGTCTCTATAGCGCCTTTAATTGAAACAAGAGGAGTTTTTAATTCATGGCTAACATTAGCAACAAAGTCAGTTCTAAATTTTTGTGCTTTTGAAATTTCAGTAAGATCTTTTAAAAATAAAACAACAGAGTCTTTTTCTGTAAAAATTACAGTTGGTCCAGGAATCACATAAATTCTGTAATACTGATATGAAGGCAAATTTATTTCTAAATCTAAATTACTGGTTTTTTTTTGAAGACTTAACTTCTCTGATTGTTTCATCTAGATTAGGATTTCTTAAAATTGTGCCGAGATGTGTATTTAAAATATTTTTACCAAATCTTTTTTCGGCACTTGGATTGGCATATTTTATAATATTTAATTTATCTAATGCTATAAATTGATCCTCTAATTCATCTAATATAAATGTTTTGCTATCATCCTTTTCATACTTTGAAATAATAATTTTATCATCAGTATTTTTTTTATTTCTGTTTGAATAAATTATTATTAGTAGAAATATAATTACACAGATTAATAGTATTTCAAAGAGACCAATCATGATGTTCTAAAAGTTAAATATATAATTAACATATTAAAAATTTAATATGCAATTATTTAAATTTTAGTTACTTAATTAGGGTAGATATTATTAATAAAAATTTCTGCGGTTTTATCCCAAGTAAAGTTTTTAGAGTATTCTAGGCACTTTTCTCTTTCAACTTTTAGAGCTTTCATTGCGGATTTTTCTAAATCCTCATCTAAACAATTAATTTCACTATCTTTGAAAATATCTTTAGGACCAGGAACAGGAAATGCTGCAACTGGTGTACCACAACTGAGGGATTCACATATTACAATTGCAAACGTATCTGTTTTGCTTGGAAAGACAAAAACATCAGATGATGTAAAATATGAAGCTAATTCACCATTAGTTTTTTCACCCAAGAAGTGAGCATCTGGAAATTCTTTTTTTAACTTTTCAATATCTGGTCCTTTACCAACAAGAAGTTTTGTTCCTTCTAATTTTAGATTTAAAAAAGCACGAATATTTTTTTCAATAGCCACTCGACCTACATATATCCATATAGGCCTTTTATATTCTAAATTGATTTTTTTTGGATTTTTAAACGATCCATGATCAGCACCTCTTGTCCAAACAACCATTTTACTTTCATCTACTCCAATTTGAATTAGTTCTTTTTTCATAGATTCGGTTGTAACCAAAATTTTTTCTGCTTTGTTATGAAAGTTGCTTAAGAATTTCTGTGATAATTTTTCAGGAACCCAAGGTAAATATAATTTCATATATTTATCAAATCTTGTGTGAAAACTTGTGGTAAACTTTAAATTATTTTTAAGACAATATCTTCTTGCCATAAATCCTAAAGGACCTTCGGTAGCTATATGTATGGCTGAAGGATTTATTTTTTTTATTAAATGGCTTACTCTTGGCCAAATATTCACAGAAAGTCTTATTTCATTATATTTAGGCATAGGCACAGTGAAGAAAAGTTGAGGATTTAAATACTCAACTTCGTGACCCATTGCTTCAAGTTTTTTTCCTGTTTCATTTAAAGTTCTTACCACACCATTTACTTGTGGAAAATAAGCGTCTGTTACAATTAATATTTTCATTATGATGCCTTTTTCAGACCTGGAGTTTCAATTACTTCTTTATCTGAATTATTACGACTATCTAAAAATTCTTCTCTTAATTTATCCCAATAAATTATTTCAAACGTTCCATCAAAATTTTCAACTAAAGCAGTACAAGACTCAACCCAGTCTCCACAATTTAAATAATTAACACCATCATAATTTTCATTTTGGGCGTGGTGAATATGCCCACAGATTATTCCATCAAATTTTTTTTTCTTTCCATATTCTGCGATTGTTTTTTCGTATTCTCCCATATATTTAACTGCATTTTTTACCTTATATTTAAGAAACTTTGCTAAAGACCACTGGCCTTTACCTCTTAGACGTCTAAAAAAGTTAATCACTACATTTAATTTCAATAGCATTTCATAGGCTATTGCGCCTAACTTCGACAACCATTTGGCATATCTCATAACACCATCCCAAGCATCGCCATGAACAACTAAATATTTTTTATTTAAAACAGACTGATGAATTACTCTATTGATCATTTTTATCTGTCCAAAATGCATAGGAATAAATTTTCGAAACACTTCATCATGATTACCTATAACGTAGTAAACTTCTGTTCCATGTCTTGCTTTTCTTAATATTTTTTGAATTACGTCATTATGTTCTTGTGGCCAATAAAAATTTTTTTGAAGTGCCCAAACATCTATTATATCACCTACACAATAAAGTTTTTCTGATCTTGTATTTTTAAAAAATTCAAGCAATTTATTTGCTTGGCAACCTTTAGTACCAAGATGCACATCTGAAATGAATATACTTTTGTATTTTAATATAGGTTTCATTTAATCCTTTTTTTTAATTCAATTTGCACTAGAATCGTTTAATTCTTTGTGCCATAGTAATGTTAAGAAAATATTAAAATTTATTATGAAATATTGCATTATTTACAACAAAAACGCTTCCTCTGGCAGAAAATCTAAATTTATAAAAAAAATTTCTGATGAACTTTCTAAGCATAACGATGTTTCTTTTTTTGAAACTGAGAGCGTGGATAAAGCAGAAGGAGTATTTAAAAATATTTCTAAGTTAAATATAGATAGACTTGTAGTTGCTGGTGGCGATGGTTCAGTATCATTTGCAATAAACAAACTTATTAAAAATAATTTTGTTCCAAAAAAAGATTTTGCTATTGGTTATATACCAGCTGGAACTGCTAATTTACTTCAAGCTGAACTAAATATGAGTAAAAAAATAAGTAAAATTGTTCAAATTTTACAATCAAACAATTTAAAAAAAACTAATTTAGTAAAAATCAATAATGATTATTTTATTTTAATGGCAGGTATAGGTTGGGATGCAACGATAGTCCATTCAATTAATAGTTCTCTAAAAAAACTGTTAGGTAAAATTATTTTTGGATATAAAGGATTGCAAAAATTTTTGTTAATGAAAAATCAAAAATTAAAAGTTAACATAGATGGTCAAAATCATATAGCTGACTGGGTGTTATGTTCTAATACCAATTATTATGCAGGACACTACAAAATTAATAAAACAAATATATTTGATAACAAAATTATTACTTATGTATTCAAAGACCTTACTAGAATAAAAATACTTTATTATATTTATTTGATTATTTTTTTTGGAGATTTATCGAAGTCTACGAGTGTTATAACATCTTATTCCAGTGAGCTAAAAATTGATGGACAAGGGAAAAAAATTCCAATTCAAATTGATGGTGATAAATATCAATATTGTGATAAAGTAGAATTAAGGAAATCAGGAAAATATTTTAACATATTAACAGCATAACTTTTAAATAAGAGAATTTATCAAAAAATCATTTTACTAAGATATTTAATTTAAATATAATTATTATAAAATTACACAGGAGGTCATTATGAGTAAAAAGTTAAAGAAAAATGAAAAAAGAAAAAAAAAGGTTATCAAGTTAATTGAAAAACTCAAAAATAAGATCAATTTGAAAGAAAAAAAATTATCTAAAATTAATATTAAAATTGCAAGTATTGAAAAAAGAGTTGCTGAAAAAAAAGCAAAAAAACTAGCTAAAAAGAAGACTATCGAGAGTTCCGCATCTGTAAATAATTAATTTCTAAATCTTCTTTCCCCTTTTTGTAATTAAAAAAGGGGAAAGTAGTTAATCAACAAAATTTTAAAATTAAGGGAAAATAAAGATGTTTTATAATTTAAAATTTTATTAGAATTTTATAATTAATGTTGATGACAAAAATATTTATAGATTATTACAATTTAATTAAAGTTTATTTGCTCTACCATAAATGTCTTGATATCTAACAATATCAGTCTCTTTTAGAATTGAACCAACTTGAGCTTCAACAATTTTTACAGGTTTTTTTCCTGGATTTTGAACTCTATGGATTGCTTCTAATGGAATGAATATATGTTCACCAGGTTTTTTAACAATTATATCTTTATTCAGAGTTATTTTAGGATTGCCTTGTGTAACTAACCAATGTTCAGCTCGATGATGGTGTTTTTGTAAACTTAAAATGCCTTTTGGTTTTACGTATAACTCTTTAATTAAAAACTCTTTGCCCTCAAATAGATTGGTATACCTACCCCATGGACGGTAATAGACATTTTTTTTCTTAATATATTTGTTTTTATTTTTGTCATACATCCCTAAAATTTCTTTCCAGCTACCAAGATCTGACCAAGGAATGTCTAGTTTGATAGCGTTAATTTGTTTGGTTTTCTCTAGAATTGCATAATCAAAAGATTTCTCGATTGATTTTTCAAAAGCTCTTTTATTTAAGTAATAAGTGTTATTTTTATATTTGCCTTTTTTAATCGCTTCAACACAACTTTTGTAAGTTTTATTTTGATATTTTTTAAAGTTATTGATTATTGAGTCTTTTCTTAAATAAAACATGCCAGAATTCCAGTAACCTTTTTTCTTAATTACTTCCTTTGCTTTTGATAATTTTGGTTTTTCAATAAATTTTGTAACTTTATTTATGGATTTATTTTTTTTAGTTAAAAAATATCCATATTCACTTGATGGGTTTGTAGGTTTTATTCCAAAAATAAATAAATTTTGATTATCTAAATTTGGTTTATTTTTTAATAAAGATTTATTTAAAATATAAGATCTTTCAATTAAATGATCTGCTGCAAAAAACATTAATGGTTGCTCTAATGGAATATCTTTTATTAAAACTGAAGCAAGGATTGCTGGTGCAGTATTTTTTTTAGCTGGTTCTAGAACTATTTTAAACTTTTTTTATTTTACTTTTTTTTAAAGCTTGCTTTACTTGCTTTAAGTATTTGAGATTTGTGCTGATTATAGGAAAATCAAAAATTGGTTTATTTACTCTTTCTAAAGTTTTTTGAATTAAACTCCATCCGCCAAAATCAATAAATTGTTTTGCTTGATGTTTTTTTTTATCTGGCCAAAGTCTTGTTCCTGCGCCACCACAAAGTATTACAGGTCTAATTTTCATTAAATATCAGCGTACGTTCTAACCTCGTTTTTACCACCTGGATGAGTTGGTGCACCTTTATAAGCTGGTCCTACAGTTTGAGCATATTTCCATAATGTACCATTACCAAAATTCACTTTTCTCGGTTTCCATTTTTTACGTCTTGCACTTAATTCCTTCTTTGTAAGTCTTACGTTAATTGTGCCCTTTTTAGCGTCTATATCGATGATATCCCCATTCCTTAAAAGGGCTATAGGACCGCCTACAGAGGCCTCAGGGCCCACATGACCGATACAAAAGCCTCTGGTAGCCCCAGAGAACCTGCCATCTGTAATAAGGGCTACTTTCTCCCCTTTTCCTTGACCGTAGATTGCTGCAGTTGTTTGAAGCATTTCTCTCATTCCAGGACCTCCTATAGGTCCCTCATATCTAATAATGATGATATCACCATCTTTGTATTTTCTGTTTATTACTGCTTTGTAAGCAGACTCTTCATTATCAAAACATCTAGCTCTTCCTGTAAATTGTAATTTTTTTAAACCAGCTATTTTTACAATTCCACCTTCTGGAGCTAAATTTCCTTTTAATCCAACAACTCCTCCTGTTGGTGAAATTGGATTTTTATAGGATCTCATTACTTTTTGATTATTTCTAAATTTGACATTTTTTAAATTTTCTCTCATTGTTTTACCTGTAACTGTCATACAGTCTCCGTGAATGTAGCCACCATCCATAAGAGTTTTTAATAACATTGGAACTCCTCCTGCTTCCCACATATCTTTTGCAACATATTTTCCACCAGGTTTTAAATCTGCAAGATAAGGAGTTTTCTTAAATATTTTTGCAACATCCATTAAATCAAATTTAATTCCAATTTCATTTGCAATAGCTGGCAAGTGTAAGCCTGCATTTGTTGATCCACCTGTTGCTGCAACAATTGTTGCTGCATTTTCAAGAGCTTTTCTTGTTACTATGTCTCTAGGTCTAATATTCTTTGCTAATAAATTCATTACAGCTTTACCGCTGTCTATTGCATATTTATTTCTTTCTAAATATGGTGCTGGCGTTCCTGCTGAGAAAGGTAAAGCTAATCCTATTGCTTCAGAAACACATGCCATTGTATTTGCAGTAAATTGTCCACCACAAGCACCTGCACTTGGACATGCTTTTAATTCTAATTTTCTTAATGCATGAGCTGTCATTTTTTTTGACGTATATTTTCCAACTCCTTCAAATACATCTACAACAGTTACATCTTTTCCATTAAATCTCCCAGGTAGAATTGATCCACCATATATAAATACACTTGGAATGTTTAAACGTACCATCGACATCATTAAACCAGGTAATGATTTATCACAGCCTGCTAATCCAACTAATGCATCATAACAATGTCCTCTAACCGTAAGTTCAGTTGAGTCTGCTATCACATCTCTTGATATTAATGATGACTTCATTCCCTCATGACCCATCGCAATACCATCAGTTACTGTAATAGTACAAAATTCTCTTGGAGTTCCACCTGAAGCTTTAACTCCTTTTTTAACTGATTGAGCTTGTTTCATTAAATTTATGTTACAAGGAGCGGCCTCATTCCATGTTGAAACAACACCAACAAATGGTTTTGCTACATCTTTTTCGGTTAAATCCATTGCGTAATAAAATGATCTTTGAGGGGCTTTATCTGCACCAATTGTTGTGTGTCTACTAGGTAATTTCTTTTTATTAAATTTTTTCATTATAAACCTTTAAGAGTTAATTCTATTTTTTTAACATCTTTTTCAAGATTAGCAAAGTTGCTTTTCTCCTGCTCTACTATATTTTGTGGTGCACGATCCACAAAGGATTTATTTGACAATCTAACATTAATTTTTTTCATCTCTTCACTAATTTTTGTAATTTTCTTTTCTAGTGTTGATTTGATCATATTTAAATCAACATCTTCATCAAAATATAATTTAAATAACTCACCACTTATGACTAAACTCGCAGATGGTTTGTCTAAATCTTTTTCATAAAAATTTTTAATTCTTCCATTTTTTTTCATTATATTTTCATTAGAAGATAAAAAGTTTTTATATTCTTTGTTTGTATTTTCTGTTGAAATTTCAATAAATGATCCAGGACTTATATTTAATTCATTTTTAAATGATCTAATTGATGTAATAAAATTAATGATATTATTTATCTCATCATACGATTTTTTTTCATGATAATCATCTTCTAGCCAATTGGCATGCATCAAGTAATCTTTTCCATCTTTATCTAGCTTATTATTTAACCATATCTCTTCGGTTACAAATGGAATAAATGGATGAAGTATTATTAAAATTTCCTTAAAAACATATGCTGATGTTTGTCTTAACTCCTGAATATCGTCCTCATTTTCAGAGTTTAAAACCGTTTTAGATAACTCTAAATACCAATCACAAAATGAATGCCATACAAATTGATAAATAATCTTAGCTGCTTCATCAAACCTATAGTTTTTCAAACTATTTTCAGTGTCGTTTTTAACTTTTACAAGCTCAGATAGTATCCACTTATTGATTGTTAATTTTATATTTTCAGGTTTTTTTACATCACTGAAATCACACTTATTTTGTGATAAAAAATTATTTGCATTCCATATTTTATTTAAAAAATTTCTATAACCTTTAACCCTGTCTTCAGATAATTTTACGTCTCGACCTGGCGATGCCATTGATAAAAGAGTAAATCTCAAAGCATCTGCACTATATTTTTCGATAAGTTCTAATGGATCAATTACATTGCCCTTTGATTTAGACATTTTTTGACCCTTTTCATCTCTAACTAAAGCATGAACATAAATATTTTTAAAAGGTTCCTTATCTAAAAACTGAGTTCCCATCATTATCATTCTAGCAACCCAGAAAAATATGATATCAAAACCTGTAACAAGAACACTTGTTGGATAAAATTTTTCAACTTCTGGAGTTTTTTCTGGCCAACCTAAAGTCGCAAATGGCCATAGACCTGATGAAAACCAAGTGTCTAGAACATCTTCATCTCTTTTTAATTCCACATCTTTTGAATAGAATTCTTTTGCTTGTTTTTTGCACTCATCCTCATTTTCAGCTACAAATATTTTTCCATCAGGTCCGTACCATGCTGGAATTTGATGTCCCCACCATAATTGACGAGAAATACACCAAGGCTCAATATTATTCATCCATTGAAAATATGTTTTTGACCAATTTTCAGGAAAGAATTTAGTTTTACCATTATTAACTACTTCTTTTGCTTTTACAGCTAAAGTTTTAGCATCAACAAACCATTGTTCTGTTAAATAAGGTTCAATAATAGAATTAGATCTATCCCCATAAGGAACTTTGTTTATTAACTTTTCTATTTTTTCTAAAAATTTACCCTCTTCAAGATGTTCTAAGATTAATTTTCTTGCTGCAAATCTATCTAAACCTTTATATGGGTCAGGTGCATTGTCATTTATTTTTCCATCAGGCGTAAATATATTAATTACTTCTAACTTGTTTCTTATACCTACATCATAATCATTAAAATCATGAGCTGGAGTAATTTTTACTGCTCCTGTTCCTTGTTCAGGATCAGCATAATCATCTGTTATTATTTTTATTTTTCTCTTTACTAAAGGAATAATTACAAACTTCCCTACTAAATCTTTAAATCTTTCATCTTTAGGATTTACAGCTATTGCAGTATCTCCCAACATAGTTTCAGGTCTTGTTGTTGCAATTGTTATAAATTTATCAGAATTTTCTATAGGGTAATTTATATAATAAAGTTGAGAATTTACTTCACGCTGATCAACTTCTAAATCAGATATTGCTGTTTTTAAAACAACATCCCAATTTACAAGTTTTTTTGCTTTGTAGATTAATTTTTTATCATAAAGATCAACAAATACTTTTATGACTGACTTAGATAAATTTTCATCCATTGTAAAAGCATTACGAGACCAATCACATGAACATCCAAGTTTTTTAAGTTGATTAATTATTATATCTCCATATTCATTTTTCCATTCCCATACTTTCTCAATAAATTTTTCTCTACCTAAATCGTTTTTTTTAATACCTTCTTTTGCAAGTTTTTTTTCAACTAATGCCTGAGTGGCAATACCGGCATGATCAGTTCCTGGCTGCCATAAAGTTTCATAATTATTCATTCTATGAAATCTTGTTAAAACATCTTGGATTGAGTTGTTTAAAGCATGGCCCATGTGAAGGCTTCCTGTTACATTTGGTGGAGGAATTACAATTGAGAATTTTTTAGAATTTTCTTTAGGTTTAAATAGCTGGTTTTTTTCCCAATAATCGTAGATTTTATTTTCTACATTTATATGCTCATATTTATCAAAACTCATTGATTTGTTTTATAAATTAATCAAATTAATAAACAATAATGAAAATCATTGCTAAATTTATAGACTAATGATCAAAATGAATTATACAAAGATCGGTTAACAAATATTTTTGTATTTGACGGCAACGTGGCGGAATGGTTACGCAGAGGATTGCAAATCCTTGTATCCCGGTTCGATTCCGGGCGTTGCCTCCAAAAAAAGTATTGAGATAAGTTTTAAAAAAAGTAAGTTGTGAGAAAAATATTCCTCGGTAGCTCAGTTGGTAGAGCAGTTGACTGTTAATCAATTGGTCGCAGGTTCGAGTCCTGCCCGAGGAGCCAAATTAATTATACAGCCTTAGAAATATTTATTTGAGAAATTTGTAAGTTTTTCGCAAATTTTGTTTTTTGATCCTGAGTTAACTCTGAATAAACTTTAACTAAGAAGTTATAGTTTACATTCATATGTCCCTCTTTTGATTTATCAAGATTTACTAAATATTCTGAAAAATCTTCAAAGAAATAGTTAATTGGAACTTTTAAATAATTTGAAAGTTGCAATAATCTTATTGAACTTACTCCATTAGTCCCTTTTTCATACTTTTGGATTTGTTGAAAAGTTACGTTTATAGCTTTTGCTACTTTAGTTTGAGTTAAACCTAGTGCTAATCGTCTTAGCTTAAGCTTATTGCCAAGATGTTTGTTAAAATTTTCTTCCATTTAAGACCCCTCGTTAAATAAAATATTATTGAGAGTTAATCTAAATAGAAAACTTTATGCAAGTAAAATAATTTTAAAAAAATTGGTTTTTTTAATTTATTTCAAACCTGTCAAGTAACTTTTTAGCTAATGTTTAGAATTATTTTAAAGGATTTGGCTTAAAAAAAGCTTTGTTCTGTCACTCTTTGGATTGGCAAAGAACTCTTTTGTATCAGCCTTCTCAATAATCATACCCTCGTCCATAAAAATGACTTCATCAGCTACTTCCTTGGCAAAACCCATCTCATGTGTAACAACAATCATTGTCATTCCGCCTTTTGCAAGACTTACCATTGCATCAAGTACTTCTTTGATCATTTCTGGATCTAATGCTGATGTTGGCTCGTCAAATAACATAATTTTTGGCTGCATGCATAATGCTCTTGCAATCGCACAACGTTGTTGTTGGCCGCCTGAAAGTTGTCCAGGAAATTTGTTTGCTTGATCATCAATTTGAACTTTTTTAAGTTGGTCTAATGCTAGTTCTTGAGCCTCTTTTTTTTGGCATTTTTTTTACCCAAATAGGTGCAAGTGTGCAATTATCTAAAATTGAAAGATGCGGGAATAAATTAAATTGTTGAAAAACCATACCAACTTCTGCTCTAATTTTTTCAATATCTTTAGTTTTTTCTGATAGCTCGTTTCCATCAACGATTATATCACCCTCTTGATGCTCTTCTAATCTATTTATACATCTAATCAATGTTGATTTACCTGAACCTGATGGACCACATACTACAATTTTCTTATTTGCTTCAACTTCTAAATTAATATTTTTTAAAACTTGAAAATCACCAAACCATTTATTCATATTTTGAATTTTTATAATTGGATCTGACATATATTATCTTTCAGTTTTATATTTAGCTTCTAAGTTATAACTATATTTACTCATTGCATAGCATATAATCCAGAATATTATTGATGCAAAAATATATCCTTCCATGGCAAAACCTAACCATTTTGGATTTGTTTTTGCTAAAGCAAGCATCCCTGCTAATTCAGCTAATCCGACTACAAATATTAAAGGCGTATCTTTAACTAATGCTAAAAACGTATTTGCTATTCCAGGTATAACTAATTTTAGAGCTTGTGGTAAAATTACAAAAATATGCATTTTCCAGTAACCCATCCCTAATGATTTTGCTGCATCGTATTGACCTCTAGGTAATGATTGTAAACCTCCTCTAATAACCTCTGCACAGTAAGCAGCTTCAAATAGTGTAATTGCAATAATTACTCTTACCAATTTATCCATAAAAAAATCTTCAGGTAAGAACATGGGAAACATTACAGATGACATAAATAAAACTGTAATTAATGGAACTCCTCTCCAAAACTCAATGTAGCAAATAGATATATATTTTATAGCTGGAAGATTAGATCTTCTTCCTAGTGCAAATATCATTCCTAAAGGAAAACAGAAAATTAGACAGAAAAAAGAAACTATAAAAGTAAGAGACAATCCTCCCCATGCACCTGTTTCTACCCATTGGAGACCGAACGATCCACCTGAGATTAAATAATAAATAACTAGATAAGCAATTATCGGATAAATAATTACATAATATAAAGCTAAATATTTTTTTAGATTTTCTTTCATAAAATAACCAACAAATCCAAGTGCGATAACTAAAATGAACGCAGTATTAATTCTCCAATGAAATTCATTTGGATACATTCCATACATAAATCTTCTAAACCAGACTTTAATATACGTCCAGCAAGCTCCTGTTCCTGTACAAGCATCTTTAGAGTCACCTGATATATTTGCGTCTAAAATCATCCAACTTAAGGATGGGGGAAGAGCTTTAATGATTGAAAAAAGTATTAATAAAGTTAATACAGCATTAAAGTTATTTGTATTTATATTTTTGTTTAATTTATCTAAAGTTTTATTTCCAGAATAATCAATTCTCATCATATTCAATCCAATCAATCCTAAGATTAAAGGAAACAACGAACTTAAAGAACCAGGTAAAAAAGATGTTAAATTTGTTTTAAGAAAAGCATTTGAAATTACATCAATTAAACTTATTAAAACTAAAAAAGAACCAATTATAGAATAATTTTTAATATTATCTCTGCTAGGTTTTAAAAAATTTATTGTTTGCATTACTTTTCTTTAATTTCAATTTTTTTGTTATACCAGTTCATTATTGCTGCAATAGTAAGGCTAATAGTTAAGTAGGTTAGCATTGTTATTGAGACAATTTCTATGGCTTTACCTGTTTGCATCAATGCAGTACCTGCAAATACAAGAACTAAATCAGGATATGCAATAGCTGCTGCAAGAGATGAATTTTTTGTTAAATTTAAGTACTGATTGGTTGTAGGTGGTATAATAATTCTTAAAGCTTGAGGCATGATAACTAATTTTAGTACTTGATTAGGCGTCAATCCTACAGATGCTGCAGCTTCTTTCTGACCTTTGCTCACACCTTCAATACCAGCTCTTACACACTCTGCTACAAATGTAGAAGTATATAAAGATAAAGCCAATACTAGGGCTATTAATTCAGGAGGTAAACTAATACCGCCTTCATAAATATAAGAGATTTTTGACAGTTTTTTCAGCTGAGGCAGTTCAAATTCTAAACTTACTCCACCAAATAAAAAAGATAAAAGTGGTAAAACTATTAATATAGCTATTGAATACAAGAGTACTGGAATTTGTTTACCTTGTGTATCCCTTAAATTATTTGCGTAATTTCTTAACACTATAATTGAAATTATTGCTGCTAAACCACAATACAAAAATACATTTAAATTTTCCCATACCATTGCAGGTATGTAATAACCTTTTACAGTCATATAGGTTACACCAAACCATGCATTAGCTTTTTCTGGCAAAGGCAATGCTCTCAAAGCAGCATAATACCAAAAGAAAATTTGCAATAATAATGGTATATTTCTAAAAAATTCTACATACCATGCTGCAGAATTTTTTATGAGATAATTTGATGATAATCTTGCTACGCCAATTATTACTCCAAGTATTGTACAAAAAATTATGCTTATAAATGACACTAGTAAAGTGTTTAAAAGTCCAACTAGAAAGGCTCTGGCATATGAGTCTGAACCACTATATTCAATTAAAGAAAATTGAACATCAAATGACGATTCTTGTGATAAAAATCCAAAACCAAAATCAATACCTCTATTATCCATGTTGGTCTGGGCATTGATTGTTAAAAATCCAAAAATAAGAACAACAAAAAGTATGGCTAAAATCTGAGGTAAAAATTTTTTTATAATGTTGTTCATCAGAGTATATATAAAAAAAAGGGCTAGATATTTCTAGCCCTTTTTAAATAATTTAGAATTAAATTATCTTGCTGGTGGTACGTATAAAATTCCGCCTTTAGTCCATAATTCGTTTGGACCTCTATCAGGTAGAATTCCAGTGTCGGCTATATTTCTCTTGTAGCTTTCACCGTAGTTACCAACTTGTTTGATAATTCTTAAGTTCCAGTCGTTATCTAAACCAAAAGCTGCACCTAATTCACCCTCAGCACCAACTAATCTTTTGATAGCTGGATTGTTTGAAGTTTTCATCATGTCAGCATTTGATGAGTTAACACCGTACTCTTCTGCTTCGATCATAGTATTTAGTGACCATCTAACTATATCTTCCCAAACAGAATCACCTTGACGTACAACTGGACCTAGTGGTTCTTTTGAAATAGTTTCAGGTAATACTACGTGATCATCTGGAGCTGATAATTTTGTTCTTTGAGCAGCTAGACCAGATTTATCTGTTGTGTAAGTATCACATCTACCAGCATCATAAGCAGCTACGACTTCGTCTGCTTTTTCAAAAACTACTGGCTCATAAGAAATTCCTCTAGAATCAAAGAAGTCTCTCATATTAAGCTCAGTTGTTGTTCCTAGGTTTGTACAAACAGATGTTCCGTTTTTAAACTCACTTGTAGATTTAATTCCTGAACCTTTTCTTACCATGAAACCTTGTCCATCATAGAAATTTACTCCAACAAAAGTTAAACCAATGTCAGCATCTCTAGATAAAGTCCAAGTAGTATTTCTTGATAAGATGTCAATTTCACCAGATGTCAGTGCAGTAAATCTCTCTTTTGCACTTAAAGGTGTAAATTTAACTTTAGTTGCATCTCCTAATGTAGCAGCAGCAACAGCTCTACATACGTCAACATCTATTCCTGTCCAATTTCCAGATTCATCTGCATTTGAAAATCCAGGTAGACCTTGAGAAACACCACATCTTACAAATCCTCTTTTTTTAGTGTTCTCAAGAGTTTTTGATTTCTTAGCAGCCATTGTCTCTGTTGAAAATGCAAAAAGCACAGCAAACATAGCAACTAAAGAAGTCAATTGTTTTACTAATTTAAACATTATTTCTTCCTCTTTTATTTATTTATTTGTTAACAAATTATTCAAAAAGTAATTTTTGAATGCTTGAGTAAAGCAGAAACTAATACAACCATCAACTGTAAAAATACCTCATCAATGTTGACCAATTTGTGCTGGCGCGCCCTGAAGGATTCGAACCTCCGACCCACGGTTTAGAAAACCGTTGCTCTATCCAGCTGAGCTAAGGGCGCAAAAAGATAACTTTATAATACTAATTTAATTTTTGAAAAGAAATTTTTTGAATAAAATTAATATTGTTAGTAGTTCAACTCTGCCGATTATCATAAAAATTATTAAATAAATCTTAGTCAAAAAAGAAAGGCTATAAAATTCAAAGTTTGAAAGTTCAAACATACTAGAATTTACAGTGTTCATTACAGTTAATATCGAAAGTTTAAGTGAATTTTCAAATTGAATTTCAGATAATGTTAACAACAAGGTAAGAGTAAATAACGAAATAATAAAAATAACTATCGAGAAAAAATATTTATCAATATCTAACTTTTCAGTGTTTTCATTTATTAACGTTACTTTATTAGAATATATTTGATTTGGTTTAGTATGTGAAAGAAGATTATTAAGCGAGAATTTGATTAATGTTAAAACCTTTATAACTCTTATTCCC
Source organism: uncultured Pelagibacteraceae bacterium (assembly GCA_902597335.1). Classification (GTDB taxonomy): domain Bacteria; phylum Pseudomonadota; class Alphaproteobacteria; order Pelagibacterales; family Pelagibacteraceae; genus Pelagibacter. Next base: position 14,933 of record CACJXK010000009.1, on the reverse strand, counting down.
GAACTTGTAGAAAAAAAGGAACCTCCAATAATAACTAATATGAGAAATAAAAATTTTAAATTTAATGGAGTATCAAAAAATGAAATGCCAATATTTGATACACTACTTGATATAGCAACAAATATTGATGGAAAATTATTGTTTGAATTTAAAAAAACAAATGAGAAAGAAGTTACAATTAACAAATAAATCAGAAGATTAAAATCCTCACTTAAAAAGTTTATTTTTTTTTTACTATAAAAAATAAGATTAAATATCAAAAAAAGACTAAAAAAAGAAAGGAGCATAGTAATTGATAAAATTATTTTACTAAAATCGCTAACAAACAAATAATCAATTCTATTAACAGGCAAAAATCCACCTGAAGAGATTATTGATAATGATAGGTTAAATGCATCATAAGTTCTCAAATTTATTGTTTTAAATATGACAAATATTAAAAATGTTAATAAAGAATAAATTACTACAATTTTAAATGATTGATTAAAAATTTCATTGTAATTAAATGACAAATATTCTGTAAAAGATTGTTTTAAATTTTTATCAAAAATATCAATTAATAACAAAATAGAAAAAAGAAAATATATTCCACCGATCCATTGTGAAGTTGACCTCCATAAGATTAAGCTCTCATCCAGTTGTTTGATATTATCAAAAATGGTGAAACCAGTTGAAGTAAATCCAGAGACCGCCTCAAAATAAGAATTTAATAGAGTTATATTTTTAATTCCAAAATAATACGGTATTGATATTATTAACGGAAATAAAATATATCCTGATAAAACAGTTAATATTTTTTCATACAATGTTATTTTTTTTAAATTCCTTTTGCTAAAAAACAATAACAAGCATCCTAAAAACATACTTATTATCAGTGTATAAACATAATTTTCAATATTGAAAAAAATGTCAAAATAGTTGGAATAGATTATATTTAGAAATGAAAAAATACTTATTAAAAATAAAAAAGAACTAATAAAAATCGAGCTAAATTTTGTCATCTTAAAATTAGATTGAACTAATTCTAAACATATTCTCTACTGTAGGTAATTGGTCTCTTTTAGATAAAAGAACTATTGTATCATCTTTTTGAAAAACATAGCTTGAACTTGGAATTATAACTTCTTTATCTCTAAGTATTGCGCCGATTCTTATTTCATCTGGTAAATTAGAGTCTTTTAGCTGTTTATTAATTAGTTCTGAGGTTTCTATAATATCTGCCTCAATAACTTCATACTCCCCATTCAAAATTGTATAAGCGTTTTCAATAGTTCCTTTGTGTACATGTTTTAAAATACTTGAAACAGTGCTCATTCTTGGATCAATTAAATCATCAATCTTAAGAGATGATTGTAACAAAGAATAATTTGGTTTGTTTATAAGGGCCATAGTCCTTTTATCTTTTGAAAATTTTTCAACAATAACACTTACCATTAAATTATCTTCATCATCGTTTGTTAATGCTAAAACTGTTTCAACTTCATCAATATTGGCTTCATTTAAAACATCTTCATCTAAACCGTTACCATTTATTACAATTGTATCGTTAAGTTCATTAGCAATATATTCAGCCCTCGTTTTATCTTTCTCTATTATTTTTACTCGAGCAGACTCAAATGCTTGCTCGATATTTTTTGCCAAATTAAAACCAATATTTCCACCACCAATTATTAACATTTTATTTGAAATTTTTTCATTATGACCAAAAACAGTTAGCGTCTCTTGCATTTGACTGCTGTTAACCATGACATAAGCTTTATCATTAAGTTGTAATTGATCTTTTTTTTTCATAATTATAAATTTATTATCTCTTATAACTCCAAGTATATATGCATTTAGTTTTGGAAATTTTTTTGTAAGTTCATTTAAATTAATTCCATGTATTGAACATTTATCATTGATTAAAATTTCTAATAATCTTATTTTATTTTCTGCAAATGGCACATTATCTAAAGCACCTGGTGCTTCCAATTTTCTTTGTATAGATTTAGCTATCTCAATTTCTGGAGAAATTATGTAATCAATTGGTAAATTTTCTCTGTTGAAAAGTCCAGAATATTTAGGGTCCAGATACTCTTGAAATCTTATTCTGGCTATTTTTTTTGGTACTTGGAATAAAGAAAAAGCAATCTGACATATCAACATATTTATTTCATCATTTCTAGTTACTGCTATTATCATATCAGCATCTTTTGTGTTGGCCTTTTCTAAAATTGCTGGTGAGGTTGCTTTACCAACGATTGCTTTTACATCAAGAGTTTCATTTATTTTTTGAATGTCATCACTTGATTGATCAATCATTGTGATAGAATGATTTTGCTCAATTAACATTTTAGCAATAGTTGATCCAACTCTACCTGCTCCGCAAATTATAATATTCATTAATTTAGATCCTTGACTCCTAGTATTTTTAATTTTCGATGTAATGCAGATCGTTCCATTCCAATAAATTTTGCTGTTTTAGAAATATTTCCACTAAATTTTTTTAATTGTGAAATTAAATATTGTTTTTCAAAACTTTCCCTTGCCTCTTTTAATGGAACTGTGAGAGTTTCTGTAACTGAAAACTCGTCTTCTATAGATTTTGATAATGACTCTTTAATAATATTCATTAATCTATCATCATCATCGCCTGGGGATAATATTGCAATTCTTTCAATTAAATTTCTTAACTCTCTTACATTTCCTGGCCAGTTATAATTTAGTAAATAGTTATTATCGACAATTTTAAATTTTTTAAAATTATTTGCTTCACAAATATTCTCAATAAAATAATCTATTAAAATTGGTATATCCTCTATCCGCTTGTTTAATGGATCAATTTTAATATTAAAAACATTTAGTCTATGAAATAAATCCTCTCTAAAGTTTCCAAATTTAATTTCTTGTATTACATCTTTGCTGTTTGTACATATAATTCTTACATCAACTTTTATATCATGTGTGCTATTTATTCTTTTGAATTTTTGATCAATTACTACTCTTAAGATCTTAGACTGTATCTCGAGTGGAATTTCTGTAACTTCATCAATTAGCAAAATACCTCCTGATGCTTTTTCTAATGCACCATAAAAAATTGAACCATCTTTTTTTTCTTCACCAAATAATTCTAATTCATATTTTTTTGCATCTAAAAGTGCACCATTAATTACAATAAAAGGACCATCTTTCCTTTTTGAATTTCTATGAATTTTCCTTGAAATTAATTCTTTACCAGATCCAGTTGGTCCACTGATAAATATTCTACTCTCAGATTTTGATAATTTATTTATCTGATCTTTTATGGATAGAATATTAGAACTTTTGCCGACTAACTCAAATGTATGAAAAAGTCTTGAACTTAGAGTTCTATTTTCATTTTTTAATTTGTAATTTTCTACCGCTCTATTAACAAAGTTTAAAAGTCTTTCTTTATCGAATGGTTTTTGGATAAATTCGAATGCACCCGATTTAAGAGAATTGACTGCCATTTCTATATTAGCATGACCTGAAATCATTATCACAGGCAAATCTGGATTTTTACTTTTTATGTGATCCAATAATACAATTCCGTCATTATCACCTTTGTCTAATTTCACATCAATAATTGCAACATCAGGAAGTTTCTTATCTATTTCTGTCAGCGCCTGATTAAAGTTGGCGGCAAGTCTAGTCTTATAACCTGCATCAATTATTAACTCGTCTAAAATTAATCTTATATCTGCATTATCATCTACAATTAAAATCTCAGCTGACATTATATTTTATATGGAATTATAATTTGAATTTTTGCACCTTTTTTATGGTTTAAAAATTTTATTGATCCTTCATGATCACTTATAATTTTATCTACAATCGATAATCCTAATCCTGTTCCTTTTTCTTTAGTTGTAAAATAAGGTTTAATTATATCTTTGGTTTTTTTATCTTTAAATCCTGTTCCAGTATCAACAATATTGATATTTATATAATCTCTTCTTTGTCTAATTTCTATATCAATATTTTTGCTTGTTTTGCTATCTTTTTGCACTTTTTCTTGAATACTTTCTACAGAATTTTTAATTAAATTGAAAAATAATCTATTAAACTGCTCATTATCAAATTTTAATACTACATCTCTAGATAGATGATTTACTAATCTGATACTTATTGAACTATCAAATTTATTTACTAAATTAATATTTTCTTTAATTACTGAATTTAAATTATTTTGTTGAAATAATGGTTTTGGCATTCTAGCAAAATCTGAAAATTCATTAACCAAATTTTCTATTTGGTTTATTTGTTTAACGATAGTTTTGAGGTTATTTAAATATTTTTCTTGTTTTTTATTTTCAATATTTGGTAGATATTTTGTTTTAAGATTATCGATAGTTAACTGAATTGGAGTTAAAGGATTTTTGATTTCATGAGCTAGTTTTCTGGCGACATTTTCCCATGCTTCATGTCTTTCATTAGTAAGAAGTTTTTCTTGTTGGTTTTTTAATCTTTCAATCATTGAATTAAAATTTTTATTTAGTCTTTCCATTTCAATGTCAGCTTTCAAATCTGGAACTTTTGTATCAAGATTTCCTTTACCGATACTTTCTGAAGCTGTTATTAAATTATTAATTGAAATGAAAAAACGAGATGAAAATCTAATAGCAATAGTAATTGACAAAAATAATAATAGTGTAACAAGTGTTATATAAATTATCGCAAAAGATATTCGTATACCTAGATTTTGATTTTCTACTGTATAATAAAAGTTTACTGCTTCTTCAGACTCAATTAAATAGTTAGAAATATTTTTATCAAAATATTTTAATACATACAAAAATGTGTTATCAAAATTTGATAGTCTTATAACAGCAGCCGATTTATTTTCAAAAGTATTTATAATTTTTAATGGTCTATCATCATTTTTAACCATCTCCATCGCTCTATCTTCAATTCTTTTATAAGTTGAAGATGCAGCTGATTGAATTAGTTCTCCTTTTTCATTTATTAAATGAAGTTGATCAATATCTCTTATATATCTTTGTGTATTTAGTATTAATTGAAATCTATCAGGATTTGATTTGAATAAATCCGAGTATTTATTTAAATCAAAAGATATTAAAACTATCTCTGACTCTATTTTATTTCTTTTTTCATCAACATAGTTCTTAGCAATTTCATAGGAATTATTAACTGCGTTTGTAATTTTCTTGTCAAAGTATTTATCTAATGCAAATGAAAAGATAAATAACGAGAATACGGCTATTAATAAAGAAGGTATAAGCGTAAAAAGAGCAAATGAAATAATATATTTCCTATTTGCAATCGATCCTCTTACATTAATATTGTTCTTAATTGAATTTTTAATATCTATAAATATTAATACAAAAAATAATAACACAAATAAGATATTAGAAATGAGAAGAATCTCCAAGTTATCTTCATTTAACTTTATGAAGCTTTTATCTATAAAAGTTAAAAATGTTAAAAAAGCTAGAGAAATAGTTAAAACAAATATAAGAATGATGAACAAATTTCTTTTTAACAATGCAAACATAATTTAAAAATATATTACAAAAAATTTATTATATTCATGAGTAATTGTTTTATACTACTAGCTGCTGGTAAAGGTAAGAGATTTAAATCAAAAAAGCCAAAACAATTTACAAATTTTATAAATAAACCCTTATTTATGCATTCTGTAGATAAAGCTCTAAAGTCTAGACTTTTCAAGTCAATAATAATTGTTTCAAATTCTCCAATTAGAAATATTAGAAATAAATCTATAAAAATAATTAAGGGTGGAAAGGAAAGATATCAATCATCAAAAAACGCAATTAATTTCATAAAAAATAAAAATTATAAAAATGTTTTTATACATGATGCGGCGCGGCCAAATTTTTCAATTAAATTATTAAAGAGACTTCATTCGAATTTAAAAAACAATAAAGCTGTTGTACCTTTTTTGAAAACAGAAAACTCGTCAAAATATAAAGTTAAAAATAAAATAAAAAATTTAGTCAGAGATAATTTGCTATTTACCCAGACACCACAATGTTTTGATTTTAAGAGCCTATATAATCTATGCAAAACGAACAATGAAAAAGTTACCGATGAAGCTTCTATATTTATAAACAACAATCAAAAAGTTAAATTTATTAAAGGTGAAAATAATAATTTTAAAATAACCACAAAATCAGACTTAAAAAAAATAATTGTTAGAAATTTTTATGGTATAGGATTTGATATTCATAGATTAATCAAAAATAAAAAATTATACCTTGGTGGTATAAAAATTCCATTCCATTCAGGTCTTAAGGGTCATTCAGATGGTGATGTTATTTTACATGCGATAATCGATGGACTACTTGGTGCAATGAGAAAAAAAGATATTGGATCAATTTACCCAAGCAATAAAATGAAGTTTAAAAATATAAGATCACCTAATATGCTATTACCAATTTTAAAAATTTTAGACAAAAATAGATTTTTTATAAATAATATTGATATAAATTTGATATGTGAAAAACCTAAAGTTTCAAAATACAGGAATAAAATTATTACATCGTTATCAAATTTGTTAAATATAAGTAAAGATCAAATAAATCTAAAAGGTAAAACGGTTGAAAAATTGGGTTTAATTGGAAAGGAAAAGGCAATAGCTTGTGAAACAATTGTTTCATTAAATTATTATGCTTAAAATCATTAATTCAACATTTGTTACAATGTTTGGTATTGGTAAATTGCCAAAAATACCTGGTAGTTATGCTTCCTTAATTACAGTAATTTTTTTATATATTTTATTTCATATACTCTCAGTTCCTGCTGATGTATTTTTATTTTTTTTAGTTGGTATTTTTGTAATCTCACTATTTGCAGTAAATTTATTTATTAAAGACTTAACAAATAAAGATCCAAAACAAGTTGTTATTGATGAGTTTATTGGTCAATCGATACCAATATGTCTTTACGAAATAGCCCACAATGAACCAACAAATCCTTCTAGAGTACTTACATTTTATTTCATAATGTTTATTTTATTTAGAATTTTTGATATCGCAAAACCTTACCCTGTGAGCTATTACGATAAAAATTTCAAAAATAGCTTTGGTGTTATAATGGATGATGTTTGTGCAGGCTTGTATGTTGTTGCTATTCTCGTATTTTATATGATTATTACTTCATGAATGATTTATCTTCAAAAGTCCTAAGAATATTAACTAAAAAAAAACTTTCAGTCTCATTTGCTGAGTCATGTACTGGTGGACTTTTAGCAAGTACAATAACCTCAATTAGTGGATCATCTAAAGTTTTTAATATGGGATTAATCACTTATTCAAATAATGCAAAAGTAAAATTACTAAAAGTACCAAAAAAAACTATTACGAAATACGGAGCTGTCAGTTATGAAACTTGTCTATCAATGGTAAAAAATTTAAGCAAAATTAGTAAATCAAATATATCGATCTCGATCACAGGTATTGCAGGGCCAGATGGGGGAACTAAGGAAAAACCAGTTGGACTAGTTTATATTGGCTTTAAAAAGGGAAGCAAAATAAGAATCAAGAAATATTTATTTAAAAACAAAAATAGAATTAGAATTCAAAAGGCTACTGTAAATGAAATTCTTAAAATGATCTTGAATACTGTTTAATAATTTTAAATATTATAAACTTTCTGCTCTTTTTTGAAAAGCATCAGCTATTTTGTCTAGACCAAATTGAAAAGATTTTGTCATAAGAATATTTAAAAATTTATTTTTTATTTCAAAATCAACATCGAATGTAACTTCAGTTAACTCTCCTTTTTCAACGAATTTCCAATTATTTTCTAAATAATTTAATGGTCCATCAATATTGGTAACAAAGATTGTGTCATCTTTTTTGTTAAATTTAACGTCACTTTTATAAGTATCAACAAAAGGACCTTTTCCTATTGTTAGATCAGCAACAATAAGTGTTAAATCTCCAACTTTTTTTCGTTCAAATACTTTTGATCCTTTACAAAATGGAACGAACTCTGGATATTTTTCAATATCTAGAACAAAGTCAATAAGCTTATCTTTTTTATTATCAATTAATCTCTTAACTGATGCTTTTGGCATTAATTAATATTTTTTTGATTATTTTTTAATTTATTAAAATCTTCATCTGCATGATAGGATGATCTAGTCAGTGGAGAAGAAGATACCAACAAAAATCCTTTGGCTTTGGCTATTTTTTCTAATTCTTTAAACTCATCTGGATGATAATATCTTTTCAAAGGAAAATGTTTAACGGAGGGTTGTAAGTATTGACCAATTGTTAAAAAATCAACCTCTGCTGATATTAAGTCATCCATGACTTGAATTATTTCATCTTTTGTTTCTCCAAACCCAACCATTATTCCTGACTTTGTAAAAACATTTTCATTAAATTTTTTTGAATTTTTTAAAAGCTCTAATGATCCAAAATATCTAGCCCCAGGTCTCACTTTAACATAAAGACTAGGTACAGTTTCAATGTTGTGGTTAAACACATCAGGATTTGCCTCTAACACTCTTTTATAAGCCTCGCCTTTTCTTAAAAAATCAGGTGTAAGGACTTCAATTGTTGTGTTTGGATTTTTTTTTCTTGTTGCCACAATAACATCATGGAAATGATTTGAACCTCCATCAGAAAGGTCGTCTCTATCTACTGAAGTTATTACTACATGCCTTAGGTTCAATTTATTTACTGCATTTGCAATTTTAAAAGGCTCAAATTCATCAAGCTTTTCTGGTTTGCCAGTCTTTACATCACAAAAAGCGCAGGCTCTTGTGCATGTATCGCCCATTATCATTAAAGTTGCATGTCTTTTGCTCCAACATTCAGTTATATTGGGGCAGTTTGCTTCCTGGCAAACTGTTACTAGATTATCCTTATTAACAACAGTCTTGGTTAAAAAAAATTCTTTACTATTCAATAGCTTTGATCTTATCCAATCAGGTTTCTTTTTTAGAGGATTAATCGGTTTATTAACTTTTTCAGGATGTCTTGGTCTATTTTTTATTTCCATTATGCTTAATTATATAGGTAGTCTCTCCCGCTTTTCCAAATAAAAACTTTTCTCTAATTAATATTTCTATGAAATCTAAATCAATATTTTCAGTTAATAGTGAATTTTTATGCTCTAAATCTGCTATTTTATTTGTTAAAACATTTTGATCATTTTTGAGTTGTTCATAAACTTCTTTCTTTTCCATATATGAAATTAATCCTCTTTCTCCATCTAGCAAATTAAAGAAGAAGTAAATAAAAAGGAAAGTAATAATTAAAATAAAATAATTTTTTTTTAACTTATCTAACATTAATTAATTTTATTCATTTTTGCAGATCTACCAAGGTCTTCTTCAATACGTATTAATTGATTGTATTTGGCTATTCTCTCTGATCTTGCCAATGAACCAGTTTTGATTTGATTTGAATTTGTACCAACGGCCAAATCTGCAATAAACGTATCCTCAGTGTCTCCAGATCTATGAGAAATTATCGTTTTATAACCTATTAATTGTGCAAATTTAATTACTTCTAAAGTTTCTGTAACAGTTCCAATTTGATTCAATTTTATCAAAATACTATTTGCTGATAAATTTAGAAAACCTATTTTTAATCTTTCAAGATTAGTTACAAAAAGATCATCTCCTACAATTTGTGTTTTATTTTTAGATTTCTTTAAAAATTTAGTCCAAGCTTTCCAATCATCTTCACCGAACGGATCTTCTATTGACTTAATATGATATTTTTTAATTATATTTAAATATTTATTTATTGAATTATCAACGCTAATGTATTTTTTAGAATGAATTGAGTACTTTGATTTTTTTATTAATTCATTTGCTGCCACATCTAAACAAATAGATACATCTTTTCCATTTTTGAAACCAGATTTTTTAATTGCTTTAACAATCAGTTTGAGTGCACTTTCATTGTCACTTATCATTGGTGCAAACCCTCCTTCATCACCAACATTAGTAGAATGGCCAGCTTTTTTTAATAATAACTTTAAATTATTAATCACTAAGAAACACATTCTAACAGCTTCGTTAAAAGATCTTGCTTTATCAGGTCTAATCATAAACTCTTGAATTCTAAGACCATTATCTGCATGAGCTCCACCATTAATAATATTCATTAATGGAAAAGGAAGCTTAAAATTTTTTTTGACTATAAAATTTTTATATAATGGTATTTTTTTTACTTTTGCAGACAGTTTTTTTACCGCCATTGAAACAGCTAATATTGTGTTAGCGCCTAATTTAGTTTTTTGTTTAGTGCCATCTAATTTGATAAGAATACTATCTATTCTCTCTTGATCATGAATATTTTGATTTTTTAATTTTTTTGAAATTAATTTATTTACAGTTGAAACTGGTATTAAAACACTTTTTCCTAAATATTTTTTATTTGTTTTATCCCTTTTTTCATAAGCTTCAAACGTACCGGTTGATGCGCCTGATGGACATATTGCAGATGCACTAAAATTATTAGAAAACACTTCTGCCTCGATAGTAGGATTTCCTCTACTGTCATATACCTGTCTTGCAACGACTTGTTTGATTTTATTCATTTATTATTTTTTAACTAAATTATCAATTTCCACAATTTGATTAATTAGCTCGTCTAATTTGTTTAAAGGCACCATATTAGGACCATCTGATGGAGCATTATCGGGGTCTTGATGCGTTTCTAAAAAAATAGCTGCTATGCCTACGGCAGTAGCTGCTCTCGATAGATATTCAACAAACTCTCTTTGACCACCACTTTTTTCACCTAGACCACCAGGCTGTTGAACTGAATGAGTACCATCAAAAACTACTGGATAACCATTCTTGGCCATAATTGGAATAGATCTCATATCAGATACTAATGTATTATAGCCAAAGCTAGCACCTCGCTCCGTGACTAAAATATTATCATTTCCACTCTCTGAAATTTTTTTTGTTACATTGATCATATCCCACGGAGCAAGAAACTGCCCTTTCTTTACATTAATAATTTTATTTGTTTTAGCTGCTGCAATTAACAAGTCTGTTTGTCTACACAGAAAAGCAGGTATTTGAAGCACGTCCACATGAGGTGCAACTATAGAACATTGTTCTTGATTATGTATGTCAGTCAGAACTGGTACTTTTGTCTCTTTTTTAATTCTATCAAATACAGGCAATGAATTATCTAATCCTGCTCCACGTTTACCTTTAAGACTTGTTCTGTTTGCCTTATCAAATGAAGTTTTATAAATAAAACCAATATTATATTTTATTGTTATCTCTTTAATTTTTCCCACCATATCTAAAGCATGTTGCTCTGTTTCAAGTTGACAAGGTCCTGATATTAAACAAATTTTATTTTTGTTTGAAATTTCTATTCCGTTACAATTAATTACTTTATTTTCCATTATATGATTTTGCAGCTTTAATAAATGACGAGAATAGTGGATGAGGATTTAAAGGTCTAGATTTAAATTCTGGATGAAATTGAACACCAATGAACCATGGATGATTTTTTAATTCAATGATTTCTGGCAATTTATTATCTGGAGAAACTCCAGAAAATATCAAACCTTTTTTTTCAAATTGCTGCATCAAGTTAATATTGACCTCATATCTATGTCTATGTCTCTCATTAATTACATTAGATTTATAGACTTTTTTTATGGCAGAATTATTTCTCAGTTTAGCTTTATAAAGTCCTAATCTCATTGTTCCTCCAAGATTTTTGTCGGTACCTTTAATTACCTTTCCATCTTTGCTCCACTGATCAATTAATCCAACTACAGGAAAGCAATTTTTATCTAATTCACTAGATCCTGCTTTTTTTATTTTTAAAATATTTCTAGCAAATTCAACCATTGCCATTTGCATTCCAAAACAAATTCCTAGAAAAGGTATTTTTTTTTGTCTCGCATATTTTATAGCTTCTATTTTTCCTTCAGTTCCTCTCATGCCAAATCCGCCAGGTATCAATATTCCTGAAATATTTTTTAATTTAGACTTTATTTCATTTGATCTAAGCTTATCTGACTCAATTCTTACTAAGTTTACTTTAATTTTATTATAAATTCCTCCGTGTGTAAGAGCTTCATCAAGAGATTTGTAAGCATCTTTTAGATTTACATATTTTCCTATGATTGCAATGTTAACTGTTTTATTAGTGTTAAGAACTATATTGGTTATTTTTTTCCAAGGTAACAAGTTAGGTCTTTTTTTTGATTTTAATTTAAAAAATTTTATTACTTGCTTATCTAATTTTTGATTAAAAAAACTTATTGGAGCCTCATAAATAGTTTTTACATCAACTGTTTCAATAACATTGTCAATATCTACATTGCAAAATAAAGATATTTTTCTTCTTTGATCTAAAGAAATAGATTGTTGAGATCTGCAAATAACAATATCGGGTTGAATTCCTATACTTCTTAACTCTTTTACTGAATGTTGAGTTGGCTTAGTCTTAATTTCATCTGATGATTTTAAAAAAGGAACAAAAGTTAGATGGATAAATAAAGATTTTGATCTTTCATTATCGTTTGAAAATTGCCTTATGGCCTCTAAAAATGGTAAACTTTCAATATCACCTACTGTTCCTCCAATTTCACAAATTACAAAATCTTCATTTGTAATATCTTTTTTAATAAACTCTTTTATTCTATCTGTTACATGAGGTATAACTTGAACTGTTTTGCCTAGATAACCACCTCTTCTCTCTTTTTTGATTATGTCGCTGTATATTCTGCCTGTTGTGATGTTATCAGATTGTTTAGCCGATATATCTGTAAATCTTTCATAATGTCCTAAATCTAAATCTGTTTCAGCACCATCGTCAGTTACAAAAACTTCACCATGTTGAAATGGACTCATTGTGCCTGGATCAACATTTAAATAAGGGTCCATTTTTCTTATCCTGACTTTATAACCTTGTGATCTAAGTAAATAACCAAGTGATGCTGATGACAAACCTTTACCAAGTGATGAAACCACGCCGCCAGTGACAAAAATATATCGCGCCATGGAATTATGTTATAGCCAATGAATTATAAAAATAAAAGTATTAATTATCGTTTTCAGGTAATTTTGGAGCATCATCTGCATTTTCTTCAATTTTATCAATTACAGACGTATTTGATGGAAGATCTCCTCTTGAAATTATAGTCAAACCTAGACTACAAATTATAAACAATGTTGCAACTATTGCTGTTGCTTTGGTCATGAAATTCCCAGCAGATCTTGAAAACATAAAATTATCTTGAGAAACACCAATACCTAAGGCTCCACCTTCTGATTTTTGCAATAAGACAAGCAAAACTAGTATTGCAGCTAATATTATATTTATAATTAATAGTATGTTTTCCACGACGCCTAAATAATTGATTTTTTCATTATATCAATAAATATTTTTTCATTAGTTGATGCTCCACCTATCAAAAAACCATCAATATTATCGATTCTCATTAAATTTTTAATATTTTTTGGGTTAACAGAGCCTCCATATAAAACCTTTGATTTTAAAAATTTTTTTGATCTTTTCAGTGTGTCTTTGATAAATTTAATATTTTTAATTAGATTATTTTCTGTTGGAATAATCCCTGTGCCAATAGACCAAACAGGTTCATATGCTATTATAACTTTATTTAATTTATTTAAATTTTTTAGTCCCTCAAGTAATTGTTTCTTTAAAACAAACTTAGTTTTATTTTTTTTTTTATCAATTAACTTTTCACCTATACAAAAAATAACATTTAATTTTTTATTAAGTGCAGATTTTATTTTTAAATTAATTTTTTTATTATCATTTTCTTCTCTTGTCTCAGAATGTCCGATTATAACAAATTTCGCTCCTAAATCTTTAATCATTTTTGAACTTATGGCTCCAGTATGCGGTCCATAGTCTGAATTTATATGACAGTCCTGAGCTCCTATCTCAATGTTCGAATTTTTAGTTTTATCTATAAAAGATTTAAGCAAAGTATAAGGTGGGCAATATACAATTTTAGCCTTCTGTTTGTTTTTTTTTGAATAACTTATTACATTATTTAATGAATTAACTAATTCAACTGATCCAAACATCTTCCAGTTAGCAATGAAATAAATATTATTATTTGTCATACCGATTAATATAATTTATATGTTTATTTTTTTTTAGATCAATAAATAAAGAATATATAAAATGATTAGTAAATTAAGAAGTTTTTCAAATTCAAAAATAGCAGGTGTTATTGTTGGAATTATTATAATTCCATTTGTATTTTGGGGAATGGGGAGTGTCTTTAGTGGAGGTAATACTAACAATGTTGCAAAGATTAATAATGAGGCAATTTCATCAAAGGATTTTGTAAACTTTATAAATGAGTCTAGGCTTACAAATGATATTATTAAAGCAAACTTAGATAATAATATAATAGAACAAATTTTATCAGAACTCATATCTGAGAAATTAATCGAAATGGAGATAAAAGAATTAAATGTATCTCTTTCTGAGAAAGCCTTAGCAAATAAAATTAGATCTAATGCAATTTTACTGGATGATAACAATAAATTCTCAAGAGTAAAATATGAAAAATTTTTATTAGAAAATAATCTTACAGCATCAAGTTTTGAAAATTCATTAAAAAAACAAGAATTAAAGAAAAATTTATTTAAATATATAAGTGGAGGAATTAAGTCTCCACATTTTTTAAAAAATAAGATTTTTATAAATGAGAATAAAAAAATTGATATTGAATTTCTAGACCTTGATTTAGTTCATGATAAGACTGTAACAGATTCAGAAATAGACGATTTCATTAAAAACAATCAAGATATTTTAAAAATGGACTTTATTGATTTTTCATATGCAAAAATAACTCCTCTAAGTTTGATTGAAATTGAAGAATTTAACGACGAATTTTTTAAGAAAATTGATGAAATCGAAAATAGTATTCTAAATGGATCAAGCATAAAAGAAATTAATGAGGTTTAT
>CACJXK010000008.1 GCA_902597335.1 uncultured Pelagibacteraceae bacterium | reverse complement strand
ATAATTGGAAAAGAAAAAGTAAAGAAACGTTTAATAAAATTTTTAAAACTTTTAAAAATGAATTCAGCAAAAATACATATAAATATAACTAATGAGAGACCCAAATAATCCATGTCTTTTTTGTAATGTTCCATCAAGTGAGTATATATTTAAAAATAATTTAGCCTTTTCTACTTTTGATTCATATCCAGTTTCAAAACATCATGCGCTAATAATTCCAAAGAGACATGTTGAAAATTATTTTGATATGTCAGAGGAAGAAGTTGTATCCTGTAATAAGCTAATAAAAAAAATGAAAAATAAAATTCAAAAACTTGATCCCACAGTTGAAGGTTTTAATATTGGTACAAATTCAGGTAAAATAGCAGGGCAATCAATAATGCATTGCCACATACATTTAATTCCACGAAGAAAAAATGATGTGGATAACCCACAAGGAGGTGTGAGGGGAGTTATACCTTCAAAACAGCATTATAGGCGTAAAAAATAAATTTTTAACAATATACCAGTGCTAAAATGTCACTTTATCGTAGTTGATCTATTTTAATAAGTATACTAAGAATCCAATTGCGGAAGGAACACCATAATGATTTCAACAAATCCATTTTTTATTTTATCCCAGAGTGTACCGGCTATTTTAATGCAATCGTTCGTTATACTTATGGGTGTTTTAATACTAGTGGGGACTGTTATGGATATTATCCATAAAAAAAATGTTAAATACTTTTTTCAAAATGCAAAAAAAGCAAAATTGTCAGCTAAAAAGGAGTTAACAACGTCTGAAAGAATATCAGTAATATCAAAGACTATTGCAAGTGATATAGCAACTACTTCTGAGTTAGGAGCAGGTAAAAGAAGATTGGCACATGTAATGGGAATGTATGGAACAATTCTGTTTTGGGTTGGATCAGTTGTGATGATATTTTTTTATACTTCTCCAAATTCAGTAACACCTGCCATTTGGCCAATCATTTGGCATGTTGGTGCAGCTTTAACAGTTCTAGGTGGTGGTTGGTTTTGGTTTTTTTTAAGAGTTGATGTCTACTCGGAAGCTCAACCATGGTACAGAATAATCCAAGCAGACTTATTTGTACTTGCATTGATTGCATCCTCATTATTCGGATTAATTTGGTCATATCTTCAATCTTTAAACTTAGTAGGCAGATGGGATGATTTTGTATTTTTAGGATTATTTATAATTGCAAATTTAGTTTTATTTGGTGGTGTATATTGGTCTAAATTTGCACATATGTTTTATAAACCTGGTGCCGCTTTACAGAAAAATTTAGCAGAGGCTGACGGATCTAGAGATAATCTTCCACCAGAAGCCGATGCTCCTGAGCAATTTGGCCTAGGTATAAAAAGAGAAGAGCCAAAACATTATTAATATGATAAAAAACTTAAAGGAGAAAATATAAATTATGTCAACTTTTGTTTACATGACTAGATGTGATGGCTGTGGTCATTGTGTGGATATTTGTCCATCAGATATAATGCATATCGATGAAACGATAAGAAGAGCAAAAAATATTGAGCCAAACTTTTGTTGGGAATGTTATTCATGTGTAAAAGCATGTCCTAACCATGCAATTGATGTAAGAGGTTATGCAGATTTTGCTCCTATGGGTCATAGTGTAAGAGTAAGAAGAGAAGAAGAAAAAGGAACTATATCTTGGAGAATAAAATTTAGAAATGGAACTGAGAAGAATTTTGTTTCGCCTATAACAACCAAACCTTGGGGAAAGTTTATTCCAAAATTAGCAGATGGTGATAAGCCAAATCAAGGAGAGATTAACTCTCAAATTTTATATTCAGAACCAGAGGGATTAAATACAAATAAAGAGTTACCAAAAGTTGATAAGAGTGCTTTTAAAAAAGGAGTTTATTATTAATGGCTAGAAAAACGATTGTAGAAAATTGTGATATCTTAGTTGTCGGTGGAGGCATGGCTGGAACTGGAGCAACTTTCGAAGCTAGACATTGGGGAAGAGATTTAAAAATAGTTTGTGTTGAAAAGGCTAATATAGATAGAAGTGGCGCTGTAGCTCAAGGTCTATATGCAATCAATTGCTACATGGGAATGCAGTGGGGTGAAAACCAACCAGAGGACCACGTAAGATATGCGAGAAATGATTTAATGGGTTTGGTTAGAGAGGATCTTGGATATGACATGGCGCGTCATGTAGATTCAACTGTTCACATGTTTGATGAGTGGGGTCTACCTATGATGAAAAATAAAGAGACAGGCCGTTATCAAAGAGAGGGTAAATGGCAAATAATGATACACGGTGAAAGTTACAAACCAATTGTTGCAGAAGCAGCAAAAAAATCTGCGGATAAAATTTACAATAGAATAATGATCACTCATCTTTTAATGGATGAGAACAATGAAAATAGAGTTGGTGGTGCAGTTGGATTTAATATGAGAACTGGTGACTACCACGTATTTAAATCAAAAACAGTTATTGTCGCTGCAGGTGGGGCTTCACATATCTTCAAACCTAGAGCTGTTGGTGAGGGAATGGGAAGAACTTGGTATGCGCCATGGAGTAATGGATCAGCATATGCATTACCTATTGCTGCAGGAGCAAAAATGACTCAAATGGAGAATAGAATTGTACTCTGTAGATTTAAAGATGGTTATGGTCCTGTTGGAGCATATTTTTTACATTTAAAAACATATACTCAAAATGCAAATGGTGAAAATTATGAGAAAAAATGGTACGAAAAAACAAAAGAATTAGTTGGAGAATACATTGATCATCATCCTACTCCTACATGTTTACGTAACCATGCCTTTATTCAAGAGACTATGGCAGGTGGCGGGCCAATTCATATGGTTACGAAAGAAGCATTCCAAGATCCACACCTAGAAACAGTTGGATGGGAAAACTTCTTAGGAATGACAGTTGGACAAGCAGTGGTATGGGCTTCTCAAAATATTGATCCAAAATATACAAACCCAGAATTAACAACATCTGAACCATATGTTATGGGTTCTCATGCTACATGCTCAGGAGCATGGGTTAGTGGACCAGAGGATTTATCTCCACCTGAATATTTCTGGGGATATAATAGAATGACGACAATAGAGGGCTTATTTGGAGCTGGTGATACAGTGGGTGGAAGTGCTCACAAATTTTCATCTGGGTCATTTACTGAGGGAAGATTAGCTGCAAAAGCTGCTGTGAAATACATAGAAGATCAAAAAGCTAATGATATTAAGGTAAGCGATAAGCAATGTGATGATTTTAAAGAAACTATCTATAAACCACTCGAAAATTATACTGTTGGAAGAAACGAAATAACTGGAGGAACTGTATCTCCGAGTTATATTTCACCAATCCAAGGCTTACAAAGATTGCAAAAAATTATGGATGAGTATGTAGGTGGTATTAGCTACAATTACATGACTAACGAAAATACTCTAAAAAAAGGTTTAGAACTACTTGCATGGCTTGAAGAAGATCTAGAAAATGTAGGAGCCGAGGACTATCACCAACTGATGAGAGCCTGGGAGCTTAAACATAGAACTATCACATCTCAATGCGTTACAGAACATACCTTGTTTAGACAAGAAACTCGTTGGCCAGGATATTACTACAGAGGCGATTATATGAAACTAGATGATGAAAATTGGCATTGCCTAACTTTATCTAGAAGAGACCCAAAGACAGGTAAGTTTACTATGGAAAAGGCACCTGTTTATCATATAGTTGATGAAAAAGAGAAAAAAGAAGCTTCTTAGACTCAATAGATCATAAAATGGCATTATTAGATAAATCCGATGAGGAAATTATTAAAATTGCCGAACCTATTTGGGCAAACTTAGTTAAATCCTCAAATATTAAAGATTATGGTGGATTTACAAGGGATTTGTCATCACAGATGATGTATGGAGCAAATGAGGTTGAGTTAGGTAAGCAATGGGCAAGTAATAAACTTATTTCAAGTTTAGCAGAAGGCTGTAAGGCAATAGGGTGCTTAAGACGTGGACTTTATATAACCATACTGTACAAACAAACTAGCACTGAAATACCAGGAGATTTTTTAGGCCGACTTGTTCTTGGAGACGAAGGGGATGAGGTTAAAGTTTTTGGGGCAACAATCTTTTAAATATGTAAAAAATTATTTGCTTTTAATACAACTTGTGGTATCCCGCGAGTATGTTTCAAATAATAAATCAAAATTTAAAAAAATTACCTTCATTATTTGAAAATCAATTAAGCAAAATAATTAAATCATTTTTATATCTTTTTATTTTCTTTGCTTGGGGCATTATAATCTTAAGCACTGCTCAAAATTTTATATAAAACATTCATACTTATTGACTTTCAACTATTAGAAGAATAGTTACTGCTTATGGAGTATTTTCTTCCAATTGCACAAGTTGAAATCAATATCTTATACATTTTTGGTTTAAGTTTAGCTGTAGGTATTTTATCAGGTTTATTTGGAGTAGGTGGAGGGTTTTTAATGACACCATTTTTAATTTTTATGGGTGTGCCACCAATTTATGCTGTTCCAAATGAAGCAAGCAACATTCTTGGAACTTCTGTTTCAGGTTCTACAACACACTATCTTAAAGGAACGCTTGACTATAAAATGGGGTTCATGATTGTAATAGGTGGGATAGTAGGAACAGTTCTTGGAATTATTACTTTTTCATATTTTAAAGATATTGGAAAAATAAATGTAGTTATTTCTCTTGCATATATGTACATCCTAGCAATTTTAGGAACCTTTATGCTAATTCAAGGTGTTTCAGAGATTGATAAAGCTAGAAAAAAAATTACTGAAAGAAAAAAATTACATAAACACTATTGGATACATGGATTGCCTTTGAGAATGCGTTTTAAAAAATCTCAACTTTATGAAAGTGCGTTCACTCCAATTATAATTGGTTTAATTGTTGGTTTTATAGCAGCAATTATGGGTATAGGTGGTGCTTTTATATTAGTTCCTGCAATGATTTACATTATAGGAATGCCAACAAGACTCATTCCAGGTACTTCTCTTTTTGTAACTATATTTGTAAGTGCAATTGTAACTATTCTTCATGCATTAAATTATGGAACAATAGATTTAATTTTAGTTTTTGTTTTAATCTTAGGATCAATAATTGGAGTACAGTTTGGTCAAAAAATTGGAGAAAAAATTGATAGTTCAGAATTCAAAACCATTTTAGCAATTCTTTTACTACTAGTTGGTATCGCTATCGCATACGATACTTTTATCAAAGATGAAAATTCTATTAATGCTGGTGTAAATACAACCGAAAACTTAGGAACTTTAAGTCAATTTATTTTAAGTTTTTCAGAAGATATGCCAATATTTTATGGCCTTACTTCAGTGCTGCTTGCAGTAGTTCTTGGAGTTGGCGCAGCAATGATAAGAAGAGTTTATTCCAATTGGAACGATTCAAGGTTAGCTAAATTGAAAAAGTAACTAGGCGCTTCTATACAGTTTAGTCATTACAAACTCTTTATGACCCAATGCTTCTGCACAGGTTAATCTTCCATTTGCAACTCTAATAGTTGATTTTATCAACTCATCACCAGCTTGACTTAAATTCATTTCTCTTGAAAGAATTTTAGATACATCAACATCAATATGCTCGCTCATAGTTTTTGCAGTTAGTGGATTTGCTGTCAATTTAATCACTGGTTCTATTGGATTTCCAATAATATTACCTTGTCCTGTTGGAAATAGGTGAATATTAAAGCCACCAGCAGCTTGTAAAGTAACACATTCTGCTGCAGCTGATGATGTGTCCATAAAGTATAAACCAGCTCCTTTTGTTGGCTCCTCTGCAGGTTCCAGTACATCTATAAATTGACATCCACCAATTTTTTGAAAGTTACCAAAAGCCTTTTCTTCAATAGTCGTCAATCCACCTGCTATATTTCCCGCTGTAGGTTGACTTTCAGACAGATCGTCAGTTGCTTCTTTCAAAATAAAATCATTATAATCGTTCCATGTTTTTTTAAATTTTGCTTGTGCCTCAGCTGTTTTACCTCTTTTTTCACAAACGGTTTCAGCTCCTGTTAATTCTGATGTTTCACCAAAACATAAATGAACTCCTAATGGCTCCAATTTGTCCATAAGATTTCCAACTGTTGGGTTTGATGCTAGTCCAGATGTTGTATCAGATTCACCACATTTAACTGAAATCCATAAGTCACTTAGAGGACATTCTTCTCTTTGTTTCTCAGATGCCCACATTGAAAATTCTTGTGCTTTTTTTGATACTTTTGCAATTGTATCTATATCACCTACACCTTCTATACTAAATCCTTCAACTGGTTTTCCTGTAGTTGCAATCGCATCAACAATTCTTTTTGTCCACTTGGGCTCAATTCCTATAACTATTACTGCTGCTACATTTGGATTTTTTCCTGTTCCGATCATTGTTCTAAAGTGTAGTTCTAAGTCAGCACCAAACTGTAATCGCCCATAAGAATGAGGTAAAGCTATAGTGCCCTTAATATTATTTGCTACAGCTTCAGCACAAGCATTTGAAATATCATCAACAGGAAGAATTATAACATGATTACGTGTTCCAGCTCTTCCGTTTTCTCTTTTATACCCTAAAAAACTTTTTGGAATTTCCATGTATTACCACTTTTTCGTTTTTACATTATGAACATGAACATGCTCGCCTTTTTTAATATTTTTAACTACTTTTCCAATATCATGTCCATATTTTAAAATTGTATCCCCTTCATTTAAGTCAACCATCGCAATTTTATGACCTAAAGGTATTTCATTTTTTGATTGAATTGACACAGATTTATCATTTTCCATAATCCAACAATTACAGTCTTGATTTGGCGTTATTTTTTCAATAACAACAACACCTACATTGTCTTTTTCATCGTGGATTATTATATCTGTGTTAGACATTGTGACGATTTCTTTATTTGAATTTTCGTTAATCTTATATATTAATCAGAAACTTTAACAAATAAAAAAAGATTTTAGAAAGGCTCAACTATGACCAAAATGACAACTGAAGAAGCGTTTATAAAAGTTCTTCAAATGCATGGGATTGAACATTCATTTGGAATTATAGGATCGGCCTTTATGGCAATTTCTGATTTATTTCCTAAAGCAGGTATTACTTTTTGGGATGTTGCTCATGAGACAAATGGTGGTTTAATTGCTGATGGATATACAAGAGCAACGGGAAAAATGTCAATGGTTATTGCTCAAAATGGGCCAGGAATAACTGGTTTAGTAACTCCAATAAAAACAGCTTATTGGAACCATACTCCATTATTATTAGTTACTCCTCAAGCAGCTAATAAAACTATGGGACAGGGTGGCTTTCAAGAAGTTGAACAAATGAATTTATTTAAAGATATGGTTTGTTATCAAGAAGAAGTTAGAGACCCTTCAAGAATGGCAGAAGTATTAAATAGAGTTATAGAAAAAGCATTTAGAGGATCGGCACCAGCACAAATTAATGTTCCAAGAGATTATTGGACTCAAGTTATAGATATTGAACTACCTCCTATTGTAAGATTTGAAAGGCAAGGTGGAGGTAAGGAAGCAATTGATAAGGCGGCAAAATTATTATCAGAGGCAAAATTCCCGGTAATATTATCAGGAGCTGGGGTTGTAATCGGTGATGCAATAGAAGATTGTAAAAAACTTGCAGAAAAATTAGATGCACCAGTTTGCAATGGATATCAACATAATGATAGCTTCCCTGGAAGTCATCCTTTAGCAGTTGGACCTTTGGGGTATAATGGATCCAAAGCTGGTATGGAATTGATCTCAAAAGCTGATGTTGTTCTTGCATTGGGAACAAGATTAAATCCTTTCTCAACGTTACCAGGATATGGAATTGATTATTGGCCAAAAAAAGCAAAAATTATTCAAGTAGATATGAACCCGGATAGAATTGGTCTCACAAAAAAAGTAACAGTTGGGATTTGTGGAGATGCTAAAATGGTGTCTCAACAAATATTAGAAAAACTTTCATCAACTGCAGGTGACAGTGGTAGAGAGGAAAGAAAAAATTTAATTCATAAAACTAAATCTGCATGGCTTCAAACACTTACTGGTTTAGATCATGAAGAAGACGATCCTGGAACTGTTTGGAATAAAGAAGCAAGAGAAAGAGATTCAGATAGAATGTCGCCTAGACAAGCTTGGAGAGCTATTCAAGCAGGAATGCCAGAGGATGTAATTATATCGAGTGATATTGGAAACAATTGTGCAATAGGTAATGCTTATCCTACATTTGAAAAACCAAGGAAATATTTAGCTCCAGGTTTATTTGGCCCATGTGGATATGGATTCCCATCTATATTAGGTGCAAAAATTGGTTGTCCAGATACTCCAGTAATAGGTTTTGCTGGAGATGGTGCTTTTGGGATAAGTATGAATGAAATGAGCTCTTGTGCTAGAGAAGAATGGCCTGCTATTACAATGGTAATATTTAGAAACTATCAATGGGGTGCTGAGAAGAGAAATTCTATATTATGGTTTGATGATAATTTCGTAGGTACAGAACTCGATCCTGAATTAAGTTATGCAAAAGTAGCCAATGCATGCGGTTTAAAGGGTGTTACTGTAAAAACAATGGAAGAAACTACAAAAGCTATAAAACAATCTTGTGAAGATCAAAAACAAGGAATAACAACATTTATCGAAGTTATTTTAAATCAAGAATTAGGTGAACCATTTAGAAGAGATGCTATGAAAAAACCAGTACAAGTTGCTGGAATTAATAAAAGCGATATGAAACCTCAAAAAGGTTTAATTTAATCCTATAATAGATATTTCTTATACAAAGTTTTATTATAGTCTATATATTTGATTACATGGATCATAAAGATATTAAGATTGGGTCTAATAGAAGTTTTGGTTTCGTTTTCTTTGTAGTTTTCTTATTAATTTCAATTTATCCATTTATAAAAGATGGAAATATTAGATTATGGTCATTAATAATATCTATTATCTTTTTGTTTCTAGGATTTTTAAATTCAAACTTATTAAGTCCACTAAATAAATTATGGTTCAGATTTGGTCTTTTTTTAGGAAAAATTATTTCCCCGATTATTATGGGAATTATCTTTTTTTTAGTAGTCACACCAATAGCTATAATTATGCGATTATTTAAAAAGGATATACTTAATCTAAAGTTTAAAGAAAATAATACTTATTGGATTGATAAAACAGGTCCTAAAAGTAAAATGAAGAACCAATTTTAAAATATGAGCTTTATAAAAGAATTTTGGGAATTTTTAAAAATAAGAAAAAAATATTGGCTTCTTCCAATCATCGTTGTTTTAGTACTATTTGGAGGATTAATTGTGCTTTCACAAGGATCGGCTGTTGCTCCATTTATATATACAATCTTTTAGTGAATTCAATTTTAGGAATATCTGCTTTTTATCATGACAGTGCCGCTTGTATTCTTGTAGATGGTAAAATAGTTGCGGCGGCACAAGAGGAACGATTTACTAGAAAAAAACATGATCCAAGTTATCCAAAAAATGCGGTTAATTTTGTTTTAAGATATGCTAATTTAAAACTAAGTGAAGTTGATCACATTGTTTTTTTTGAAAAACCTTTTTTAAAATTTGAAAGATTACTAGAAACATATGTTGCTTTTGCACCTAGGGGGTTTGTTTCATTTGCAAAAGCTATGCCATTATGGATAAAAGATAAACTTTTTCAGAAAAACTTTTTATTTAATAAACTCAAAGAGCATGACAAAGATTATATTTCAGATGCAAATATTTATTTTTCTGATCATCATTTAAGTCATGCAGCGAGTGCTTTTTTTCCATCACCTTTTAAAGAAGCTGTTGTATTAACAGCAGATGGTGTAGGTGAGTGGGCTACTACAACAGTTGCTGTGGGAAAAAATAATAATTTAGAAATAAAAAAGGAAATACATTTTCCACATTCTCTTGGTCTACTTTATTCAGCTTTTACATATTATACAGGGTTTAAAGTTAATAGTGGTGAATATAAATTAATGGGTTTAGCACCTTATGGTGAACCTTTATATGAGGGAAAAATAAAGAAATTGATAGATATCAAAAAAGATGGAACTTTCAGATTAGATCAAAAATATTTCAATTACGCTACTGGACTTTCAATGACTAATAAAAAATTTTATGAGTTATTTGGCCAAAAACCACGGAATCCAGCAAAAGATAAAATTACTCAATTTCATATGGATATTGCTGCCTCAATTCAAAAAGTGACAGAAGAAATAATGATTAAATTAGCTAGATCAATAAGAAATGAATATAATATTTCAAATTTATGTTTAGCAGGTGGTGTTGCATTAAACTGTGTTGCTAATGGTAAAATTCTAAAAGAAAAAATATTCGATAATATATGGATACAACCTGCTGCTGGTGATGCCGGCGGATCATTAGGCGCAGCATTAGCACTTTGGCATATTGAACAATCTAATGAGAGAACAGTTAATTTAGAAGATGATATGCAAGGATCTTATTTAGGAACTGAATATAATCAGGAACAAATCGAACAAGAATTGAAAAACATAGGAGCAAATTATGAAATATTAAAATATGAGGATTTAATAAATAAAACTTCAGAATATTTAGCAAATGAAAAAGCAATAGGATGGTTTCAAGGAAGAATGGAATTTGGCCCAAGAGCTTTAGGAGCTAGGTCAATCCTTGGAGATCCTAGATCAGAAATGATGCAAAAAAATCTTAATTTAAAAGTTAAATACAGAGAGAGTTTTAGACCATTTGCACCATCTATTTTAAGAGAAGATTTGTCAGAATGGTTTGAGATGAATGTTGATACGCCTTATATGCTTTTAGTAGCCAATATAAATTCAAATAAGAAGATTGAAATGACAAGAGAACAAAATAAACTTTTTGGTATAGATAAATTAAATATTAAAAGATCTTTAATACCAGCAGTAACACATGTAGATTACTCTGCAAGAGTTCAGACTGTAAATATAAATACAAACAAGCGCTATTATGATTTAATTCAAAAATTTAAAGAAAAAACAGGTTGTCCTGTGTTAGTAAATACATCATTTAATGTAAGAGGAGAGCCAATTGTTAATACTCCAACGGATGCTTTTAACTGTTTCATGGGTACTGAATTAGATTATTTAATAATTGGAAATTGTGTTTTAGAAAAAGTTAAACAGGACTCTAAGTTTAAAAAAGACTATTCATCTAAATTTGAATTAGATTGATATTCTACATATTTAAATTTTTTAAGATATTTTTTGCAATAATTTTGTGTCCATTTTGATTCCAATGAGCATCACATAAAATATGATTAATTTTATAATTATCTAAACCAGAACTAAGTAAATTAAATTCATTTGTTGTATCAATAAATTTGATACTGTGCTCATCTGACCATGTTTTTAAAAGCTTGTAATGCTCACTCTCATATGAATTAGTTTCCTCTAGAATTTCTACCGCTGAAGGATAGTATACTAATACTAAATTTATATTCTTTGAAATAAGGTATTTACGTATTTTTGATAAATAAAATAATACCTTTTGTTTACCTTCATTAACCCAAGGTTCCTCTTGTATTTTCTTATCAAATCCATAGCCAAATCTTTCGTAATCTAAGTATTTATTGAAATTAGAAATACTATTTTTGTTTTTAACACAATTAAGTGCTTTATCTTGTACAGTACTAGTATTAAATATCTCAAAAAATTTAAATATAAAAGAGTTCTGTTTAAAATAATTTTTAAATTTATATTTTAAATTTTTACTTTCATTTTTTTCATCTGAGTTCCACTTTCTTACTATATTTCCATTTTTATCTTCTCTATAAAATATGCCCTCATCTTGGATATCGGAAGTATCAATAAATAAGTAGATAGTATGAAAATTTATTTTTTTTTCATCTATAAAATATTTTAATTTTTTATAATAAATTGACGGTGAATAACTTACATAGGCAAGATTTAAAAAATTGTAGTTTTCATCATTATCAATTAAATTTTGAATGAAGTGATCGTCATAATTTATACCAGAGCCATATACAAAAGAGTCACCCATAAATCCCATAGAAGGTTTATTTTTATCAATTCTGTAATTTTTGCCTATTCTCATTCCATATTGGTTGGTGACAACCTGATATTTGATTTCGCCCCAAAGTTCAGGGAGATCAATATTGTTTGAAATTTCATGATGAAATCTCTCTGATTTTAAAGAGTAATTTTTAGTGGTCCCTATTTTTTTCTTAATACTATTGGGTAGAATTAGATTTATAATTAAGTCAAATATTAATATTAGACAAACAATTGATATAAACGTTTTTAGAAACTTCATTGAAAAGATTATATTTTCTTAATTTATTAAATGAATATATAATCTTATCAATGTATAAAAATTATAAATTACTGTTGTTTTTTGGCATAGCAGTAATTTTTCTTTATTACAGTGTTGGAAAGTATGAGGAATTTAGTTTAAAAAAATCAATTTCAGCATGCGTGCTTGCAAAAAGTAAAATTACCAAAGAAATCACACCTCAAGAGGCTAGAAATATTTGCGAAGAAGAAATTAGAGAAAAGTTAGAGTAATTAAAGAAGACTAGGGAGCCAAGTCGAAAATTTTGGAAATAAAATCATTAAAATCCCATAAATTATTCCAACTATCGTAAATAATGGAACCTCTTTAAATGCATTAGCAGGGTTTTCTTTTATAACACCAGCAGCAGTGTATATCCCAACACAAACTGGTGGTGTAATCATTCCTATCCCAGCAAAAGCTACAAAAACAACATATAAATGAAGTAAGCTTTGATCAAATGATAAAGTTAACGCTGCAAAAATTGGAACAGTTAAATAAAATACTGGCACTATTTCTATGAATGTTCCTAAGATTAAACATATTGTCCCTAACATTATCCAGAATAAGTTTACACTTACTCCCATATCTGTAAAGTAGGTTATAATTTTTTGTGGTGCTTGAGTATAAGTTAGCACAACACTTAAAAATGTTGCCGTTGCAATAATAGAAAATATTACAGCAGTTATAATAGCTGTATCTTTTAAACAACTTAATAAAGATGAAAAAGTTAATTCTTTATAGATTAAAAAACCGATAGCTACTGCATAAACACCTGCAATAGCCGCAGACTCTGATGGGGTTAAAAAACCAGCGTATATTCCACCCAAAATTATTACTGGAGTAATCAAGGCAGGCAGTGCAGCAACAAATGAACTAAATCTTTCTTTAAAAGTAGCTTTCTTATCTGCTCTTATGTGTCTACATTTAAATAAAACTAATAAAACCATTAAAATAAGAAGTATAATCCCAGGAATAACCCCAGCTGCAAATGTTTTAGAAACTGGAACATATGTAAGTGCGCTAAATAATATTGCAGCATTTGAAGGTGGTATTAAAGCCTCAAGTAATGCTGCAGATGCTGCAAGCACTACTACGAATGGAGTAGGATATCCTTGCTCTATCATTTTGGGCATCATTATTGTTCCAACAGCTGTTATTGCAGCTAATATGGATCCACAAAAAGCTGCAAAAAAACCCATTGCGATAACCATGGCGACACCTAGTCCTCCTGGCCAATGTCCAACTAATGTTGTTGCAAATTTAACAAGTCTTAGTGCTGCACCACCTTTTAACATTGCCATTCCACTAAATATAAATAATGGTACAGCAATTAACACATGTTTAGTGAGGGCTCCAAAAGAGACTTGTATTAAAACTGACCACGGAAGATTAAGCCCACCGATTGCAGCAATAGAACTTCCTAAACCAAAAACTAAAAAAATAGGAACTGAAATAACTAATGTTAATAGTGATAAAATAGATGCTAATGCAAACATTTATTTCTTTATTAAATTAGTTATGTTATCAAATAATAACTCTAACGAAGTAAGAGCTAATATTAAAAAACCCACAGGGAAAGCTAAAAACATCCACCATATAGGGATACTAATTTCAATTTCCATAACTTGACCTAAATTGAAATACATTATTGTAGCATCAATACCTGCCTTAAAAAAAATACAGGCTGATATGAATGCAACCATATTTACAATCAAAAACAAAAATTCTTTATTTTTTTTTGATAATAATGGAGTTAAAAAATCTACTTTTATATGTTGCCCTTTTTTTAATAATGGTCCTAAAAGTGGAAAAACTAACCAGCTTACTAAAACAGGTGGTAATTCTATAAACCAAGCAAATCCAGTTCCAGTTATGAATCTTGTAGTTGCGCTTAAAAATAAAGCAGCAACCATAATGAATATTATCAGCATCGCGAGAGTTAAAGAAGCTGAAGCTAATAAATTGTTAACAGCTCGCAATGCTTTCATTTTTAAAGACTAGACAAATAACTTTAGTTATTTTTAGCGTACTCTTGAGCTGCTTTTAACGCATCAGCATCAATCATTTTTGCCATAGCAGGCATAACTTTATCTTTCATTAACTTGTCAAATTTAGCTTTTTCAGCTCCTGAAAGAGTAGTTACAACACCACCTCTGTCTTGGAATTCTTTAAGAACAGTTTCACCATGGTCCATAATTCTATCTGTTGAAAGAGTTCCTACTTCTTTTCCTACATCCATAATTATTTTTTGTAAGTCCGCAGGTAAACTATTAAACCATGTAGAGTTTGCCATTATGTATGCATCAGCATAATATTGGTAAGGCTTTTGAGCGTATTTTAAAAATTCCCACCAACTATATGCTTTAATACTTCCAGGGGGGCTATTTATTGTATCAATCATGCCAGATTGTAACGCATTATATACTTCACCAGTTTTTAAAGATACACGATTTGCTCCAAGAGCATCCCACATAGGCTCTTCACTTTTAAGTAGTCTCCTTGCTTTTAAACCTTTCATGGCATCAATACCAGTTAACTCTCTAGCACTAGAAATAGACATTACTGGTCCAACAGGGTTATACATCACTAAAGTTGAATTAGTTTTTTCAGTTAACTCACCCCAAATTTCTTTTCCTTTAGCAGAATTTTGAAAAAAACCTCTTTGTTGTTCCCAAGAATTAAATAAACCTGGGAAAGAGGCTACATTAAAGTTTTTATTTATTGGTGGAAAACTTACGACACCAACTATTCCTCCTAATTCAACCGCACCTGAAGTTACAGCACCCATAACCTCTCTAATCCCAAAAAGTTGTTTCGATGGGTATACCTCAATTTTAAGCTTACCATTAGCTCTTTTGTTTACTTCATCTGCAAAAATTTGAGCATGCTTTGCGCTGTGATGTTTAGGACTCCAATGTACAGACAAACGTCCAACAATCTCTGCAAAAGCTGCAGTTGAAGAAATTACAAATGAAATTACTAAGAAAAAGCTCACTAAACTTTTTGATAAAGTTTTAATTTTATTCATATTTTCCCTCTCTTTTTTTTAATTAATCTTATTATTTTGATTTAATTAAAACAATCAAAATAAAACTACATAAATTTGAATAATAAGGTCTAAATGTTATATTAGCTGAAATCATGATTTATAAATTATCAAAAAGCATATTAGTGCTTTTTTTTGCTCTATTATTTTCGAATTTTTCATATGGCGAGTCTAAAATAGATGAAGCTGTAGATAAAACTACAGATTTTTTAAAGTCTGTTTCTAAAAGAGGATTAAATAAAAATCAAACAGCTGAATTTTTAAATAATTATGCAATTACCCTTAAAGATGAGAGAACTGATGGAGAGGTAACATATATTTTCGATAGTGAGAGTTATAAAAGATATAAAGATGGTAAAGTCATATCTGAAGATGGATGGAGATTTTCAAAATTAGGAGCTCTAAGATTATTTAACGGTGATATAAAACTCACTTGGAAAATAAAAATTGGAAAAGAAAATTTAATGGTTATTAAAACAAAATTTCAACCAATTGGAAAAGAATATCCTTTTACATATAAACAAAAAAAATTATTTTTTGATGAAATCCAATGAACCCGACTGATATTCTACTGAGTATTGCAATCGTTGGAATTTATACGATTATATATGTTTATTTAAAATCTAAATATGATGATAATAAAACTATCATAAAGTTATTTGTGATTGGTTTCATTTATGCAACAATAATTACTGGTATTCTCTATTACCTAATAAAATTTATAGCTTCCTAATAAAATTCATATGAAACATAAATTGGAATTAATTTATTTCAAAATGAGAGCACTAGCAGAAGCTCCTCGTTTATTATTTCATTATACTAATATTGAGTATGAAGATGTTATGTCATGGGATTATTACGGTAAGGATTGGTCAGAGGTAAAACCAAATATCCCTTTTAAACAACTACCAATGTTAATGGTAGATAGAAAACATGAAATTTGTCAAAGCATGGCAATAATGACATTTATAGAAAATTTAGCAGGAATTAACATAACTGATCCAATATTAAATGCTAAAGCAAATGCTATTATGCAAAGTTCCCAAGAGCTTTTCATGCCACTTAACCCTACAGTAAATTTTGCAACAGGAGATAAGTTCATTAAAAAAAAACATGACATGATGCCATTTTTAATGTCAAGATTTGAAGATCTTGAAAAAGCCTTGAAGTCGAGCAACAAAAAATTTTTTATCTTTGATGAACCAAGGGCATGTGATTTTGTAACATTTCATCATTTAGATCTGTCAAAATTATTGGATCCGACTATTATTAAGAAATTTCCTAGATTAGAAAAATTTATTGATGACATAATATCAATCAAAAGTATTGAAAGTTATTTGAATAAACGCCCAAAGTTAATAGATGTAGGCAAAGAACCAAAACTAATAATTAATGGCGAGATATATACAACTGGTACAAAGAAAACTAAGCCTATTTAACAATTATATCAAAATGTCTAATTATTTTGAACAAAAAAAAGTTTTTTAAATGAATAAAAATAGCTCTTATAAATATTTTCCGTCTTTACAATTTCTAAGAGGTTTATCTGTTTTATTAGTTTTTCTATTTCATTCTAATTATATTTTTTTAAAAAATGGCTATCAAGGTGTATATATATTTTTTACTATATCTGGATTTATAATACCTTATATATATTTTAATAAACAATATACATTACAACAGTTTTACATAAATAGGTTTAAAAGAATTTACCCTCTTCTAATATTAGTTCTATTTACAACCTTAATATTTTATTTTTTTTTTGGATTTTCAGTAATTACAAATAGATTAATAAATTCAATTTTTTTTTCGTTAATAGGAGTATCAAATTTTTATTACATTTTTGAAGAAGTGGATTATTTCTTTAGAAATTCATTATTTCCTTTGGCTCACACTTGGTCTTTATCTGTTGAGATCTTATTTTATTTAGTAGTTCCATTAATCTTAATTTTAAATAAAAAGTTGGCGGCATTCATATTTGTAATTTATTTCATTATTATCTTTTCAATAAAATACAACTTTTTTATTATTGCAGACAAAACATATGAAAAATTATTTAACAATTATTATGCTTTTTTTCAAAATTCTCTTTATTTTATATACGGCACTTTAACATTTTATATCTACGATTTTATTAAAAATAAAAATATAAAAATTAATTATATTTTTAAAGAGATAATAGGTTTTCTTGGTCTTATTATAATTTTATTAAACACTTTTGGTCTAATCGCTACCGAAAAATATACCTTTATATTTTTAAATATTTCTTTTGGTGCCTCATTATTTATTTTTTCAACAATTTTTGAAAAAAGCATGATAAGCAATATTATAATTAATAAATTTTTTTTAAATTTAGGAAAAATTTCATATTCGTTGTTTTTGTGGCATTTACCAGTAATATATTTTTCTGAACTTTATTTCTCAGATACTATTTTTTCTTTTTTATTAAGCATATCAATCACATTCTTATTAAGTTTTACAAGTTACCATTTAATTGAAAAAAAATTTGTTCATATTCATTTAAAAAAATTAATTAGCGTTAAGAAAGTTATTTTTTTTTCAACAATGTCGATCACTTTTGTTTCAATGTACTTATTAAAGCCAAATAATTTCTCATTATTTGAAAATTTTAATTATTTGAATAAAAAGACAAATGTAGAAATCTTAAATATTTTCAAAAAAAGAGTTGAAATTTTGAATATTGATAAAGATAATTTTACTTTACACAAAAATACTGATGCAAATAAATCTTCAATATTTTTTTCAATTGGTGACTCCCTTAGAGATAATTATACTCCAGCATTATTTGACATGTCGTTAGTTAAAACTCTCTATTCTTTAAATCTACCTATAGAAAATATAAATAAAAATATTCAAACGCAAACAAAAATTTTTATTAATTGCTTTTCAACAAAAGAAAATTTATCTCTAAATGAGCAAATTGAATTATTAAATGAAAATAAAGAAAAGTTAGATGAGTACAAAAACTGCTTTTATAAATACGATGACTATGTATTAGATAGAATAATCAATAAAATAAATCTTCTATCGAAAAACTATAATTCTAAAAATTTATTTATCTCTTTTTCTCTTGATTTTGATACTCAAGTCGACTCAGTTTCACCAATAAAAGAATTTTTGAGTTCAAATAATATTAATTTAGTTAAAGAAATACTTAATAATATTATATTATCTTTAGATGAGGATATTAAAATTTATTTAACTTTACCTATCCCAACATTCTCACTGAACAGTCCAATACCATGTATTTTAACATCTACAAATTGTATTAAAAAATTAGATATGCGTAATAAAGAAACCTCTTCACAAATTAGATTATATAACGACTTAATAAAAATTAAAAATGTCAAAATAATCGACACAAAATCTCTTTTTTGCAAAAATAATATCTGTTCTGTTTATTCGAAAAAAAATAATAAAATTTTCTTAATTGATAGACACCATTTATCCTACGATGGTTCTATTAAAATGACACAAAAATTAGAAAATTTAATTGATTAAAAATGATAATCTTAAATCTACTTAAAACTTATTTGATTAAAGAAATAAAAGTAGTATAAACCAGTCTAATCTTATGGCGGGGTAGCTCAGTTGGTTAGAGCGCGGGACTCATAAGCCCGAGGTCAGTGGTTCGATCCCACTTCCCGCTACCATTAGTTAAATCTTTTTTTCATCAATGACCTGGGAAGTCCATCAAATTTTCAACTTTGTATCCTTTATTTAAAAGATTATCACAACCTCCTAAATCAAAGAGATTAATAACAAATATAAAGGCTGCAACTTTACCCTTTGAAATTTCAACAAGCTTTGCTGCAGCTTCTGCAGTTCCACCTGTTGCTATCAAATCATCTATTATTAGAACAGAGTCATTTTGTGAAATTGAGTCTTTATGGACTTCTATTGTTGCTGTTCCATATTCAAGCTCAAAATCAACTGAATGTACATCAGCAGGTAGTTTATTTTTTTTTCTTAACATTATGAATGGTTTTTTTAAAATATAAGAAACGGCGGATGCAAACACAAAACCACGTGACTCAATTGCAGCGATTTTATCTACCTTAAATTTTTTGGATCTCTCAACTATTTGATTTATTGACTCCTCAAAGGCAGTCTCATTCTTTATTAATGTGGTTATATCTCTAAATAAAATACCTTTTTTAGGATAATCTTTAATTGAGCGAATATAATCTTTTAAATCCATAATAGTTATTTATAATTCAGATATAATTACTTTTTACATGGCAAATAATAAATTAGCAATAATTGGTGGAAGTGGTCTCTACGATGTTGAGGAGTTTAAAGACAGGGAATTAATAGATTTAAACACTCCTTGGGGAAAACCATCAGATAAGATTTTAAAAGCAATTTATAAAAATAAAGAGGTTTATTTTTTACCAAGACACGGTAAAGGACACTTTATTTCACCATCAAACATAAATTTTAGAGCAAACATTGACTCATTAAAACAATTGGGTGTAACAGATATTGTCTCTGTCTCCGCAGTAGGTTCTTTGAAAGAAAATTTGCCTCCTGGTAAATTCGTTATTGTTGACCAATTTATTGACAGAACATTTGATAGAAATAAAACCTTTTTTGATGATGAGATAGTTGCTCATGTATCAATGGCACACCCAACCTCTAAAGGCTTAATGAATGCATGTGAGTATGCAATAAAAGAAGAAGGAATAGATTATCAAATGGGAGGAACTTATGTGGTAATGGAAGGCCCACAATTTTCAACTTTAGCAGAGTCGAATCTTTACAGATCGTGGAAAGCAGATGTGATCGGAATGACAAATATGCCTGAAGCTAAATTAGCAAGAGAAGCAGAAATTAGATATGCATCTGTTTCAATGGTGACTGATTATGATTGTTGGCATCCAGATCATGAAAATGTTGATGTCCAACAAGTAATAAAAGTATTATTAGATAATGCTTCTAAAGCAAAAAGTATGATTAAAAATTTAATTGTAAATTTTGAAAATCATATTGATCCGAATGATCCAACAAATAATTGTTTAGATGTTGCTATAATTACTGCTCCAGAAAAAAGATCACAAAAAACAAAAGATAAACTTAAAACAGTAGCCGGTAGAGTTTTAAACACGTGACTACAAAATTAACTGATAAGCAAATTTTAGATTATAAGAAAGATGGCGTAATTTTAATCAAGAAAGTTTTTTTGCCTTGGATTGAAAAACTTAGTAAGGGATTTCAAAAAGTATTAAATAAACCAAGTTCACATGGAAGAGAAAATGTTTCAAAACAACATGGAAGATTTTTTGAGGACTATTGTAATTGGCAAAGAATAGAAGAATTTAAAGATTTTATTTTTAATTCTCCAGCAGCAGAAATTGTCGCTCAATCTACTCAATCTAATAAAATTCAAGTGTTTCATGAACACATTTTCTTAAAGGAACCTGGAACAAAAAAGGAAACTCCATGGCATCAAGATCTTCCATATTATTGTGTAGATGGAAATGATACAGGAAGTTTTTGGATACCATTAGATAATATATCAAAAGATAACTGCCTGAAAGTTTTGAAAGGATCCCATAAGTTACCAATGCTAGTAAAGCCTACTAAATGGTCAAATGACTCTTCTTGGTATAGAAATAACAAGAACTTTATGGACATGCCAAATATAGATAAAAATAATATTTTTAGTACAGAGATGAATATAGGAGATGCAATATTATTTAATTTTAAAGCTTTACATTCATCTTCAGGAAATAGTGACAAAAAAAGTCGTAAAGCTTTTTCTGCAAGATTTATTGGAGACGATGTAAGATACATTGAAAGAAAAGGAGAAACCTCTCCACCTTTTGCTGGAATAGATTTAAAACCAGGAGATAAAATGAGAAATGATTGGTTTCCTGTGGTTTGGAGTAATTAAATGAGAATAAATGGAAAAAAATATAGAACGATTTGGTATGAAGATGATGTAGTAAAAATAATTGATCAAACCAAACTTCCACATCAGTTTATTATTAAGGATTTGAAGACAATAAAAGATGCAGTAAAAGCAATAAAAACTATGGAGGTAAGAGGAGCACCTCTTATTGGTGGAACTGCTGCCTACGGAATAGTATTGGCTATACAAGAAAATAAAAATTTAGATTTCATTAAAAAAAGTTCAGAGGAATTAGTTAATTCAAGACCTACAGCTATAAACTTGCAATGGGCAGTTCATAGAATGAATAATAGATTATCATTTGTGAAGTCTGATGAGTTGTTGGATGTAGCATTAAAAGAAGCAAAATTAATATGTGATGAGGATGTAAAATTTTGTGAGAACATAGGATTTAATGGACTAAAAATAATTGAAGAAATTTATAATAAAAATAATAAAACTGTTAACATCTTAACTCATTGTAATGCAGGTTGGTTAGCAACTATAGATTGGGGAACAGCAACCTCGCCAATATATCACGCACATAAAAAGGGCATTCCAATTCATGTTTGGGTTGATGAAACGAGACCAAGAAATCAAGGAGCAAACTTAACTTCATATGAGTTGAATGAAGAAAATATTCCAAATACTATAATTGCAGATAATACTGGTGGAATATTAATGCAACGAGGGGAGGTTGATATGTGTATTGTTGGAACAGATAGAACTTTATCAACTGGTGATGTTTGTAATAAAATTGGTACATATTTAAAAGCATTGGCCGCTCATGACAATAATGTTCCTTTTTATGTAGCCTTACCAAGTTCAACAATAGATTGGGATATAAAAAATTTCAAAAATATTCCTATCGAAGAGAGAAACTCTGAAGAGTTATCTCATATAGAAGGAAAAGATGAAAATAATAATATTAAAAAGGTTTTGATTTATCCTGAAACAAGTAGATCAATGAATCTAGCATTTGATATTACTCCTGCAAAATATGTAACAGGTTTAATAACAGAAAAAGGAATATGCGAAGCTTCCACGGAAGGCTTAAAAAAAATGTTTAACAAGTAATCAATAAAGTTTAAAATATATTATTTAAAAGACTGATGTGATTAGACTTTTTTTTATTACTTTTCTGGCTATATAATTATATTTGCTTAATCTGACGACTGATTAGCTTCACTAAAATTTTTTAAATAATTAAAATAAATTAATCCAAAAATTGCTCCGACAAAAATTAAAATATATTGATAAAACTTTAAAAGAACAAATACTACCGGTAAATCTTTTCCAGGATTTTGAGCAATGAAATTTTCAGTGCCATCTTTGTATAAATCAATAGGCCCAAAAGTTGCATAAAGACCATAAATAAAAATATAAATACATGGCAAAATTGAAATTAATAATAAAATTTTATTTTTTTTTATTAATTTTAATAAATTTGCTGATACACCAACTAATACAAGACCAATTAAAGATAATATTAATGGATTCATTGCCATATACTTATCATAATTCTGTGCACTTTAGTACAACATCTAGCCTTTAAGATAAATTCTAATAACATTGACATTTTCTTGGATAGTAAAAGTTACTTCTGGATGATCTTTTTAACTTTTCTTGCACCATTTGGAGCAACCATCAAATTAGGGAGTTTTTTTTGGTTGGTAAAATTGCATAAATTATCTTAAAGAAGCAGCAATATTTCCGCCATCAACTGTTAAAACGGCTCCGGTAGTTTTTTTGGAAACTGAAAGATGAAAAAATGCTTTTGCAACATCTTCGGCTTTAACTTCATTTAGAAGCAAATTACCTTTCATATAATCCTCAGTTGAAACATCTCTTGCTTTAGCTCTAGATTTAATCATTTCATCATTTAAGAGACCGCTCCTAATTCTATCTGCGTTTACTCCATTAGATCTTATTCGATAGGAACCATAGTCTAATGCATACTGTTTACATAAATTTAATAAGGCAGACTTAGGCAACCCATAAGGTCCAAAATTTTTACCAGGATTTACAGATTGTTTAGATATATTAAATAATAAACATCCCTCAATATTTTGAGCCTTCATTATTTTGGTAGCTTCAGCTGCACAATTTTGATGTGAAAAAAAATTATCTTCAAAGCTCTTTCTTAAAATTTTATCATCAACTTCAGCGATAGATCCTCCCAAAGCAGTTCCTGCATTTGATATAAGGATATCTATCCCTCCAAATTTGGATGAAATTAAATTAAATGCCTTTTTAACACTTTTTTTGTTTGTTACATCACAATAGATACAAAGATCATTAATTTTTTTACTCATTTCAGTAACTTTTTTCCTATTATTATCTATTAAAACTACCTCTGCTCCATATTTTTTAAATAATTTGTAAGTTGCTGTCCCAATTTTTCCAAATGCACCAGTAATAACGACAACATGACCTGCTAATTCTTTTATTTCTTTTTTTATTTTTGCTTGTTCTAGGGACCAATATTCTACATCAAAAATATCTTTTTTTGATATGAATTTATATTTTGAAGTTTCTTCAACTGAGGAAATTACTCTAGCATTAGTTTCTGTTAAGTCCGCTGCTACCTTTGCTGCTTTTAGATTATCTCCTATACAAAATACACCAATATTCTGTACTAATATCACTCTTGGTGAGCTATCTAGCATCGTTTTCTTTTCTTTAACTTTTTTTTGATTCTGTTCAAAGTATTTCAAGTATTTTTTTTTATAATTATTAAAAGCTTTAGTTGCAGTTTTTTTAAAATCATCAATCGATGAGTTATGTTTAGGTTTAATTATTAAAGGGAAAGGTTTTACTCTAATGACATGGTCTGGTGTAGCTGTTCCCTCTGTGGAATATCTCTCTACATCATTTCCATTTATGAAATAATTTAAAATTTTATTATTTCTAAAGGTTAAAATAAATTTTTTATTTGTACCTTGAGATGCTAATCCTCTTAATATTGGTGCTATCTGAGAAGGAGTAATTTTTGTATTTAATTTTGTTATTTGTTTAATTTTTTTTCTTTTTAACTTTCTTAAAGCTTTTTCTGCATCTGTTACATACTTTATCATTAGATCATAAGACTCTTTGGCATCATTAGAAAATGTAAAAATTCCATGATTTATCAAGATA
Organism: uncultured Pelagibacteraceae bacterium; assembly: GCA_902597335.1. Lineage (GTDB taxonomy): Bacteria > Pseudomonadota > Alphaproteobacteria > Pelagibacterales > Pelagibacteraceae > Pelagibacter. Next base: position 36,480 of record CACJXK010000008.1, on the reverse strand, counting down.
AGACAATTTATATTAGGGTTTTTATTATAAACCTCATTAATTTTTTGAGCTAATCCATACCCTGGCATTACATAAGGAATTAAACTTACTCTTTTTCCAAATATCTTTTTGCAAAAAGCAAAACTATTTGGTCTATTAGTTACATTCATGATTGCATCAGAATGTGTGTGGTCAACAAATTTAAATGGTAAAAAAGCATGTAGAAAAGTTTCTACTGATGGATTTGGGGATTTAATGTTAATTAAATTTCTCTTTTGATAGGCTACCATTTCTTCATCAGATAATTTTTTTTTATTCTTTAAAGCTAACAAAGGATTTAATTTTACTGCAGGTAATCCCTCTGGTTCAATTTCAGCCATATCCCAGCCACTCCCTTTTACACATAAAACATCATAATTTTTTCCATCCAAATCTTTAATAGTTGTCTTAACAGAAGTGTTGCCACCACCATGTAAAACTAGTTCACTATTTCTTCCAAGTAGCCTAGTTGTATAAACCCTGAGAGCCATATCCTTAGAATGACCAAGTTTCTTATATTTTAATATGTATTTTTTAGCCTCGTTATTTGACCAATTATTTTTCACAGCATTATCCTTCAATAAATTATTACCGTAGTTTTTTATTTGAAAGAAGTAAAAAATTAAAATACTAAAGTTATTTAATATTTATATGACTAAAGTTGGAGAACATATTGCCTTAGATATAATAGGTACAAAAAAGGAGTATGATCCTGTCTTCTTTGAAAAATTAGTTTACAAAATTGCTAAAATAGCAAAAGTTACTGTGCTCCAAATATCAAAATATAAGTTCGAGCCGCAAGGATTTACTTTAGTTGCATTATTGGCAGAAAGTCACATTAGTTTTCATACATTTCCTGAAAAAGGGATTATTAGTTTCGATTTTTTTACATGTGCAAAAATCTCTCCTTCTGTTGCTTTGGATGTTATAAAAGATAAAATTGAGCATACTCATATAATTAAAAAACAGTTCAATCGAGATACTGTAGACTTCTATCATGATAATTATAGCTCACCAGGTTTAAAAAAATCATATGTTGTAAATAAAGTTTTAGAAAATTTTAAATCAAAGGTTGGCCAGCATATTGAGATATTGGAATTAGAACAGTTTGGAAAAGCATTATTTATTGATAATGAAATTCAAGTGGCAGAAAAAGATGAACATCTTTATAGTTCTACTTTTGTAAATTCAGGACTAGGTTTAAACTCAAATAAAGAAAAGGCTGCTATTATCGGTGGAGGAGACGGAGGAGTTGCTAGAGAATGTATATCAAAAAATTTTGGATTTATAGATTGGTACGAATTAGATCCTGAAGTTGTAGATGTTTGTGACAAACATCTCGGAACAATTGGGGAGAAAGCTACTGAAAAAAATTCAGTAAAGTGTGTGTGGGGTGATGCATTTGAAAGTATAAAAGCTGTTAAAGATGATACATATGATCAAATATATGTAGACTTAAACGATGACCAATACTGCATTGATTTAGCTGCTAAAAATATGAATTCACTTGCAAGAATATTAAAGCCAAAAGGTGTAATTACTGCTCAAGTTGGAAGCCAAGATAAAAAGCCCAAGCAAGTTGAAAATTGGTTAAATATATTTAACCAGAACTTTGGTAACACTAAATTATCTAGAGTTTATATACCTAGTTTTGATTGTTCTTGGAATTTTTCTTCTTCAATAAATCATTAAAATTTTCTTTTTAAATAAGAAAAATTGTGAAATAATTATTTTTTTAATGGAGGAAAAATGAATGTAATAAAAAAAATATTTTTAACTTTTCTATTACCCTTATTTTTAATTAGCTCTGCAAACGCTGATAAAATAAGAATTGGTACAGAAGGCGCTTATCCTCCCTGGAATTCAAAAGATGCTTCAGGGAAATTAATTGGTTTTGAAGTAGAACTAGCTTGGCAGTTATGCAGATATATCGGTCAACAATGTGAAATAGTTGAACAAGATTGGGACGGAATGATACCGGCATTAACATCTAAAAAATTTGATGCAATCATGGCCGGAATGTCAATCACTGAGGAAAGAATGAAAACAATTAATTTTTCACAAGGATATGCAGATGAAGTTGCATCTTTAGCAGTTATGAAAGGTTCAGATCTTGAAGGAATAGACACTCCTGATGCTGTAAACTTAAACCTTGGCGGATCAGCTGTTAATAAAACAATGAAAACATTAACATCTGCTTTATCTGGAAAAACAGTTTGTACTCAAATTGGTACAATTCACCAAAACTTTCTTGAGTCTGGAGATGTAGGAAAAGTAAATTTAAAAACTTACAAGACACAAGATGAGGTTAACCTTGATTTATCTAACGGAAGATGTGATGTAGCGTTAGCTGCTGCGGTTGCATTTACCGATTATGCTGAAAAGTCTGGTGAAGCTGTAGTACTTGTGGGACCAACTTTTTCAGGTGGTGCATTTGGTAATGGTGTTGGAGTAGGTATTAGAAAAGATGACACTAAACTTTTAAAAGCCTTTAATAAAGCTATAGATAAAGCAAGAAAAGACGGCCATATTAGTAGAATTGCTATTAAATGGTTTGGTTTTGACGCTTCTATGTAATTAATTTTAGATGTGGCGACTATAATATATAGTCGCCAATCTATATGGAACTTCTATCTTTTGGAGATGCTGGTTGGGGAGACGAACTATTTTTTGCAACCCTAATGACAATTGCTGTATCGATTGCTGCAATGGCAATTGGATTTGTGTTTGCATTAGTATTTACTCCTTTAAAATTATCTAAAAATAAAACGCTTAATGTAATTGGAAATTGTTACACTACAATTATTAGAGGTGTTCCAGAACTATTAGTAATTTATTTATTATTTTTTGGTGGCACAGGTGCCGTAATGTATGTTGCCTCAATTTTTGGATATGATGGTTATATTGAGATTAATGCATTTGTAACTGGTGCTCTTGCCATAGGGATTATATCAGGAGCATATTCAACAGAAGTTTTTAGAGGAGCAATATTGTCAATTGATAAAGGTCAATTCGAAGCGTCTCAGGTTTTAGGAATAAAGAAAAGTATTCAATTTTATAAAGTTATTTTACCCCAGATGTTGAGACTATCTATTCCCAACCTAAGCAATGTTTGGCAAATAACATTAAAGGATACATCTTTAATATCTGTAACTGGATTGGTAGAAATTATGAGACAGTCCTATATCGCAGCAGGATCTACAAGAGATCCATTATTTTTTTACTCTGTTGCTGCAGTTCTATATTTAGTTCTCACATTTTTAAGCATGAAAATAATCAACAAATTAGAAGTTAGATTTAATAAAGGTTACTAATGGATATAAATTTAATGATTAGTGTTTTTCCCAGCTTGTTAAATGGGACAGTAATAACTCTAAAGCTTTTAATATCCTCTATGTTTTTTGGACTGTTAATTGGTCTATTTTTTGCAATTTTAAGAATTAACAATAATCCTTTAATTAATAAGTTTGCATACGGATATTCTTATTTTTTCAGAGGCACACCATTGCTTGTTCAATTATATTTAATCTATTATGGTTTAGCTAATATTGAATTTCTAAGAAATTCATTTTTATGGGTGGTTATTAGAGAACCTTATTGGTGTGCAATTATTGCCTTTTCACTAAATACTGGAGCATACACATCTGAAATTTTAAGATCGGCTTTCCAAACAATAAAAGAGGGTTACATAGAGGCTGCACAAAGTTTAGGTATCTCAAAGAAAATTACTTTTTATAAGATACAAATTCCAATAGCAATAAAACAATCACTACCTGCTTATGGAAATGAGATAATTTTAATGTTAAAAGGTACATCTTTGGCAAGCGTAATAACAATTATGGATTTAATGGGAGAAGCAAGAAAAGTAAACGTTTTAACTTTTAAGCCATTTGAAGCTTTTATTACTGCAGGAATAATATATTTATTTTTAACTTTTATAATTCACAATATTGTAAAGTATTTAGAAAAAAAATACGGATTTCAAATATGAAAGTAGCTTGTATTCAATTATCTAGTGGGGAAGATTATGCTAAAAATTTTAAAGATATTATAAAATATGTAAATCAAGCGATAAAGAACCAAGCAGACCTAATAATTACACCAGAAACTTCTTCATTAATGTCGGCTGATAAAAAAAATTTATTTAAATATTCATTTGAAATGAAGAATGATCCAATAATAAAAAAAATAAAACTAACAGCTAAATCAAAGAAAAAATGGATACTCCTTGGCTCAATGTGTATTAAAGAAAAAAACAAATTAAGAAATAGATCTATTCTTATTGGACCAAATGGAAAAATAAATACTTATTACGATAAAATAAACATGTTTGATGTTAAAGTTTCAAAAAAAGAACAACATAAAGAAAGTAAAGTATTTAAGGCAGGTAAAAAGTTAGTATCAGCTACTTTGCCATGGGGAAAAATAGGTCTTTCAATTTGTTATGATTTAAGATTTCCAGAACTTTACAGAAACTTATCAAAAAGAAATTTAAGTTTTATAACTGTTCCGTCGGCATTCACCAAAACAACTGGCCAAAGACATTGGTTAGCTTTGTTAAAAGCAAGAGCTATTGAAAACTTTTGTTATATTTTCGCTCCTAATCAAACTGGAAAAAATACGATTAAAAGAGAAACTTTTGGACATACGGTCATTATTTCACCCGATGGTAAAATAATGGCTCTCAAGAAATTTGGAAAAGGAATTATATATTCAAATATAAAACCAAAAATAGCTATGGATTTAAGAAAAATAATTCCAAGTATAAAATAATTAATTTAAATTTTTAAGTAAATTCTATTAAAATAAAAAGTTAATGTGAGCGCTCGTAAAATCAAAAATATAGTGAAAGAAATCCATAGACCTTGATTACCAAAACCTTCAACAAGTATAAATGAACTTATTAAGTGAATAATAACAGAGACAAACATGGCATTTCTCAACTCTTGGGTTTGAGAAGCTCCGATAAATATTCCATCTAATTGGTAACAAAATGATGAAACAAAAGGTAATAAAACTACCCAAAATGAATACTGGTAACTAATATCTCTTATATTCTCTATGTCGGTCATAAAATCTATAAATGAATTTTTGAAAAATAAGTAAAATAAAGAAATCAATATCCCTGTTAAAGAACTCAAAATAAATGAATTTTTAACTATTTTTATAAAAAGAAGTTTATTTTTTTTACCAATGGAATATCCAACTATACCTTCTGTTGAAAAGGCATAAGCATCTAAGATAAATGCAGACAAAAAAATAAGATTTATTAAAATTGTATTAGCTGCAATAAATTCTTCGCCAATTCTTCCACCAAGATAAGTAAACCAAAAAAAAGAAAAAGTTAATAATATAGTTCTTAAAAATATATTTAAATTTATCTCTAATAAATTTTTTAATTTTGAGGTATTTATAATTTCCTGTAAATTAAAGTTAAAAGAGACATATTTTCTTAAATAATAGAAAATATAAAATAAAAATAAAAGTGATGTTATTCCTGTGGCAAGTAAAGTCCCATAAGCGACACCTTTAATATTTAAATTGAATTTTAATACTAAAATAGTGCTAAATAAGATATTTAGAATTGATAACAAACCAATTGCAAGGCTTGAAATTTTTGTCTTTTGTAATCCAATAAATAAGCCTACTACAATATAAATTGTTAATTCAAAAAGAGATGAGTAAATTCTTATATTAAAATAATCATTAAATTTTTTTTTTGTATCAATTGATAAATCAAAAAATATTAGACATAAATTTAATAATTGTTTTTGGAATAGTATCAATAAAATTGATATTGAAATTACAAATAGTAGATTTCTAAAAACTATATTTAAGATGCTTTTATAATCATTTCTTCCATATGATTGACTTACTAGCCCCACAGTTCCCATCCTTAAAAAACCAAAACTCCAAAATACTAATGAAAAAAAACTAGATGCTATACTCGTTGCAGTCAGATAACTTTGATCACTCATATTTCCCATTAATGCTGTATCAACAATTCCAACCAGGGGAATTGCAAGATTGGCAAAAAATATCGGTATAGATAAAGTTAATATGTATCTGATTGACGATTTATCGCTCACTTATTGATTAATAGCTTGTATATTCTTTAATTTCTTTGATTTTAGAACCTGTATGATTATTCATTTCCAGTTTAAGTTTTGCTCTGTCATCATTTAAAAAATGTACGTCTCTTGAAAGTTTAATAAATTTTTCACCAAAATCAGAATTTTTTTCACATAATCTTTTATTATCTTCAATAACCCAGAGTTTTGAATTAATTTCTTTTAATGAATTGAATAATTCAAGTAATTTTTCATCTGATTCAACATTTTTATTCAATTGATCTTTAAGTACACTATATTCATCGTTTATAAATTTTAGTTTCTCAAGATCCTTAATTTTTTCTTTTTTTATTTCCAGAATAGAGATTTTATCTAAAAGTTCACCAACTGATACTTCAACTAGTATTTTATTCATAATTTTTTATAGTGTGTTAAGTTGTTTAAAATATGTCTAATATTCTCATAATTAAACATGGTTCTTTAGGTGATATAGCCCAGGCAAGTGGTGCAATTCAAGATATTTCTGATTTTCATAAAGATGATAAAATCTATTTATTAACATCAAAGCCTTACATTGATCTTTTTAAGCAAAACCCTCATCTAGAGGACACAATTTTAGATAAGAGATTATCAAAATTTAATTTGATTTATTTATTTAATCTTATGGGCAAATTGAAAAAATACAAATTTATAAAAGTTTTTGATTTACAAAATTCTTCTCGTTCAAGTTTCTATAAAAAAATATTATTTCCTAATGCCGGCAATCTTATTTGGTCATCTTCTGAAACTACATTGCCAAATGGTAAGTCTAAAGTTGAATTTGATAAAAATCCTGTTCTAGATAGATTTAAACATCAATTAGAAGCTTCAGGTGTAAAAACTATCAAAACTATGTTTCCTGATTTTAAGTGGGCTTGCTCAAATATAGATAATATAAAAAAAAAATTTGATTTAAATAAATACATAGTTTTATTCCCTTTCTGTTCACCACATTTAACAATTAAAAAATGGCCTTATTACAACGAACTCATAGAGTTAATAAAAAAAAAATTTGAAGATGAATATCAAATTGTTGTTGCTCCAGGTCCTAAAGAGATTGATATGACAAAAGAGATTAATGCAATTACAATTTTAAACCAAAAAAATTCATTATCTATACAGGAACTTGCATCTTTAATAAAAGGAAGTAGTTTTGTTATATCAAATGATACAGGACCAGCACATATTTCTTCACACCTTGGTGTTAAAGGAGTAGCATTATTTGGATCACATACAACAGCATACAAAGTAAGTATAGAAAGAGAAAATTTTAAAGCAATCCAAGTAACAGATCTTAATAAACTTTCACCAGAAAAAGTTTTTGAATATTTTTTACAATCTTTAAATTAATGGAAATAAATTCGCTTTTTTTTATAAGTGTCGTTCCTGCTATTGTTTTATATGGGATTGCAAAATCTGGTTTAGGAGGTTCAATATCGTTGATATCTGTTCCTTTAATGACTGTTGTGATGCCATTACAACAAGCACTTGCTATAATTTTACCAATTTTAATTTTCTCAGACATGATAGCTGTTTATCGATTTAGAAAGGAATTTAATCTTAACATCCTGATGTTAATAGTGCCCTTTGCAGCTGTTGGAATTATAATTGGTTCACTTACTTTTAGTTTTTTTTCTGAAAATTTATTAAAATTTATTGTTGGAATAATGGGTTTTTTATTTGCAGGACATTATTTTTTATTTAAAAAAGAAAAAACAACTCCAGCTAAGCAAAATTTTTTAAAAGGTGCTATATGCTCAGCAATAGCAGGATTTTCAAGTTTTTGTGTACATGCAGGTGGAACTCCTACGAGTCTTTATTTATTACCATTAAGATTAAAAAAAGAAGTTTACGTTGGAACTAGAATAATTTTTTTTAGCTGTGTTAATCTAATAAAACTTCCACTATACATTTATTTATCAATGATGAGTTTTGATACATTGTATCAATCCATCTCCCTTTTCCCTCTAGCTATAATTGGAATATTTATTGGCTACAAATTATTAAAAATTATAGAAGAAAATTTATTTTATAATATTCTTTATGCATTAATTCTTTTAAGTAGCACTAAACTCATTATAGACTTTATTTAAATATTTAAACTTCATCAGTAAATTTTTTAAGTATAATAGGAAGAAAAGCTACAATAATTAATATTCTTAAAAAGTGATGATAGCTAACAAAAATTGGATCAATATTATAAGCTACACTTATTACAACCATCTCATGTATGCCTCCTGGAGCAAAACTTAGAAATGTAGGAATGAAATCAAAGCCAAGAAATTGTAAAAAATAAGCCGTTACCATTGCAACAATTACAAGAATTGAACTCACCATAACCCCATGAAATATATAAAAAAATAATTCTTTTAGTTTTAAACCATTTAATCTACTTCCGAGTGCTGTTCCTAAAAAAATAAAAGCAATATTTATTATAAAATCAGGAAATCTAGCATTTACAATTTCAAAAGTATAAAATAATCCCGACAAAGCCATCGCTCCAACAAGAATTGGAGATGGAATTTTTAGTTTTTTTAAAAATATTGAAAATAAATAACAAATTAAAATTAAAAATATAATTTCAAAACAATATCTTAGATTATAGACATTATCGTAATTATATCCTTCGATCTCTGAAAAACCCAAATTACTAATAAATAGAATTGGTACAAAACTAACAATAAAAATTACTCTTGTTGCTTGTGGTATTAATACTTGCTTATGATTATCTTTTTTACCATATTCTAAAAGTGCTGCTGCAATTGGAACAAATGCACCTGGCAGAGCTGCTAAAGTAGCAATAAATTTATCAAATCTACAAACTTTAACAAAATATAAACCAGCCAATATTGTACTTACAATTGTACATACCAACATTGCTACAGATGAAAATACCCACAAATGTATTTTGTATAATAAAGATACATTTAGAGTCCCGCCAAGAATTATTCCAACCATTAAAAAAATAGGATTTAATAATTTTGTGGGAAATTTTATGTTAAATTTTGTAAAAGCAACACAAAGATTCAAACCTAGAGAACCTAATAACCATGGTAAAGGCAGACCAATTATAGTTCCAATATAACCACCTATAATACCAATAGCGAGAGCTTTATAGCTGGCGCTCAAATCTTTAAAAAAGTTTTGAAATGATAAAGTATTTAACATTTACGTAATCATTATTGACACTAAATATAAATCTATGTTTAATATCAGGTATAATTATAATAAGAGAGGAAATAATGAAACTAATTAAATCTTTAATTACAGTTTTATTCTCAACTTTACTTTTAATTTCAGCAACAACCTCAAGCTCAGTAGCAATGGATAAATTGCACTTTGTAATTGGTGGTGGTGCTGGAGGTGGTTGGGATGGAACTGCTAGAGGAACAGGAGAAGCTTTAACAAAAGCTGGAATGTTAAAAAGTGCATCATTTGAAAATATGTCAGGTGGTGGAGGTGGAAAAGCTTTAGCTTACATGATTAACACAAAACCTGCTAATACAATTCTAGTTCAATCAACACCATTAGTATTAAGATCAATCACAAGACATAAAGGTTATGTAAAAGGTAATGGCACTTTATCTTATAAAGATGTTGTGCCAATTGCTGGAGTTATTGGTGATTATGGAGCTATTGCAGTTGCAAAAAGTTCACCTTTTAAAAACTTTAAAGATGTAGTTGATGCATACAACAAAGATCCTAATTCAGTTAAGATGGCTGGTGGTTCTGTAAGAGGAAGCATGGACCATTTAATTGGTGCTTTAGCATTTCAAGCTGCAGGAGCAGATCCAAATGCAGTTGCATATATACCATATGATGCTGGAGGAAAAGCATTAGCTGGACTTTTATCTGGTGAGACTCAAATTATATCAACAGGCTTAGGTGAATTGATGGGTGCAAGAGACCAAGTAAGAATTATTGGTATTACTGCTCCATCAAGAGTATCTGATGCTCCAGATGCACCAACATTAAAAGAACAAGGATATGATGTACAATTCGTAAACTGGAGAGGTTTTTTTGGTCCTCCAGGAATGAGCAATTCTGATAAATCAAAAATTGCTAAAATGTTAGGCGACGTACAAAAAACTCCTGAATGGGAAACTGTAAGAGCAAGAAATGCATGGGTAAATATTTATAACCCAGAAGGAAAGTTTGTTTCTTTCTTAGAAAAACAAACTGAAGAAATGACAGCTCTTATGAAAAAACTAGGAGTAATTTAATCTTTAAGATTATTTAAAATAGAGCAGTGAATATAAATACAACAAAAATTATATCACTGCTCTTTTTTATTTTCTCAGCATTCTATCTATACACAGCTTATCAAATTCAGGTTTTTGCATTTGATGAAAATGCACCATTTAATGCTAGAACATTTCCAATTTATTTAGGCTATGCAGGATTATTTTTTTCTGGGTTAAAAGTTGTTCTACCTGAGCCTAACACCATAAAAGTAGACCATAAAAATCTAGAGTATAAAAAAACAGTGATACTTATAGTAATTGCAATTATTTATGGGGCTACAATTTTAAAAGTTGGATATTTTTTAACTACTTCATTATTTTTATTTTCATCTTATTATTTTTTAGGTGAGAGAAGGTGGGTCTTAATGTTTTTATTATCTTTTCCCTTCGTAGCAGCTTTTATGTACCTTCTTCATGGCATTCTTGATATTTATTTAAGAGATCCGTTCTTGCAATCAATTGGAGTTATGGGATGATTGAAGGGATTTTAATTGGTTTAACCACAGCTCTTACACTTCAAAATATTTTAATGGTAATGGTTGGGTGTTTTTTTGGAACTATTATTGGAATGTTGCCAGGTCTTGGTCCAATGACTGCAATAGCCTTAATGATACCAATTACTTATGGATTTGACCCTGCTACAGGGTTAATTCTTATGGCAGGTGTTTATTATGGCGCTGTATTTGGTGGCTCCACTTCTTCAATATTGCTTAATGCACCTGGTGTCCCAGGTACAGTTGCTACCTCATTTGATGGCTATCCAATGGCACAACAAGGAAAGGCAGGTAAAGCGTTAGCAATTGCTGCTTGGAGTTCTTTTGCAGGTGGAACATTATCTGCAATTTATCTTTTGTTTATGGCACCTAGTTTATCTAAAGTAAGTTTATCATTTAGATCGCCAGATTATTTTGCTTTAATGATTTTAGGTTTAACTGCAATTGCAGCTTTTTCGTCCAAAGGTCAATTTTTAAAAGCAATGATGATGGTAGTATTAGGTTTAATGTTAGCTTCAGTTGGCCAAGATAGCTTATCCGATATTACAAGATTTACATTTAATAATATGAATTTAACGGATGGAATTAGCTTTGTTCTTGTTGTAATGGCTACATTTGCAATGAGTGAGGCGCTTACAATAATATTAAAAAGGAATGATCCAACCAGTGCTGCTAAACAAGTTTCATTGACAGAACTTGGTTCAATTAAAATCAATAAAGAAGAAAGAACTAAAATGTACAAGACAATTCCAAGATCATCCATAATTGGTTTTTTAATTGGTGTATTGCCAGGCGCAGGTGCAACAATTGCATCTTTCTTAGCTTATGGAATGGAAAGAAATGTAGTTAACGATGAAGAAAAAGAAAAATTTGGAAAAGGAAGTATAAATGGTTTGTCAGCTCCTGAAACTGCAAATAATGCAGCGTGTTCTGGTTCATTTGTTCCCATGTTAACGCTAGGTATACCAGGAAGCGGAACTACAGCAGTTATGTTAGGTGCACTATTAGGTTTTGGAGTTCAGCCTGGACCAAGATTGTATATGACAAATCCAGAAATTTTTTGGTCAATAATAATGTCAATGTATATAGGTATGGTTATATTATTGATTTTAAATCTTCCTTTAATTCCATATATTGCAAGAATTCTTGCTGTCCCTAAAAATTATTTAATACCTTTAATATTATTTTTCTCAGTTACAGGAATTTATGTAATGTCTTTCAATAACTTTGATATTTATTTAATGATTGGAATTGCAGTTGTTGCAACATTTCTAAGATTATATGATTTTCCTATGCCACCTCTGATACTAGCTTTTGTATTAGGAGGATTAATGGAAGAAAACTTGAGAAGATCTTTATTATTAAGCAATGGTTCTTGGGAATTTTTATGGGACAGAGCTTTAACTGCATGCATTTTATTAACTACAATTTTAATTGTAATTTGGCACGTTTATAAAACTATGTTTAAAAAGACTAATAATTAAGTGATATAAATTTTATCAGACAAACCGTAACAAAGTATAGCCATCATTATTAGAAACACTGTAGGCGCTATAATCCCTTCATCTGTAACTTTTTCATTAAGACCTGTTTTATCAATCTTAAGCGAGTAGAAATTTGTTCCTAAAACGCATGCATGTATAATAAATATTAAATTGAAAAATGCCCAAGTACCTTCTACTCCATTTGGCCTTACAAACATTATATAAATAGCCATTATTACCCAACCAAGCATTAGCGCTCCAACAAATCTAACCATAACTGCTGCACTATGATCTATACCAAACTTATCCATAAATTTTTTAGTTCCAACAATTGTTTGAAAACAATATGCAGCTATTCCTATAAAATGTGCAAGAAATACAATTAAGTAGAAAATGTTGTTAAATTTAGCGATCATATTATTATTTTATAAGATTCTCTTATATTTTTCAATTGCCTTATCCCAAAGAAAGTTTACAGAATAATTTTTAGCCTCTTTACCATATTCTAAATATTTATTTTCTATAAAAAGAGTTTCTATACTTGAGTAAATATCTTCTAGTTTATTGCCATCACATATTAAACCAGTCTTTTCGTGTATAATTGCATCTGCCGCACCTCCATCTTTTCCTCCAATTGATGGAACTCCATATTGTGCAGCTTCCACATAAGCAATTCCAAATCCTTCAACTGATTTTTTATAAATCACAGATGGCATTACAAAAATGTTTGATTTTGCAATAAGAGCATTTTTTAAATCAGTTGGTATATCTTTTAAAAAAGTTACTTGATCTTCTAATTTTAGTTCAACAACTAATTTTTTTAATTTTTCTTCCTCATCTCCATACCCGATGCATGTGTAAATTATATCTGGATAAATTTCTTTTAAGTTTCTAACAGCCATAATTACTTTTTCATGATTTTTTCTTTTATCAAATCTTGAAACTGTAATTAGTCTATTTTTCTTTCCTTTTAATATTTCCTCAGCTTCATCTAAATATTTTTTTGGAACTTCAACTACTGGATCTACACCAGGATTAATAACAACTATTTTTCTTTCATCCACTCCAAGGTCTATAGCTAAGTTTTTTGTATAATTTGAATTGGCAACAACATGATCAACATTGTTTAAAACTGTTAAAACTTTTTTATTTAATCCTGAACCTTTAGGATGGTTTATTTCCTTTGAGTGAATTAAACAGATTTTTTTTTTATTTGTTTTTATTAGTTCTAAACTTTTCCAATGATCAGCAATTAAACATTCTACATTTTTATTATTTTCAAGATAATCATTAATTAAATAAGATTTTCTATATTTTCGAATTAGCTTAATTCCACTAACTCTTTCAATTGAAAATGAAACAGAATTATCAAATTCTTCGTGATTTTCATGGTAATCTGCAAAAACTTTTATTAGATTTATTTTTGCTAGAGATCTTGCCAATCCCCACATGAGATTTTGCATACCTCCTAATTCTGGCGGAAAGGTTCTAGTAATTAATAAATACATTATTTATTAAAACCACTTAATACTGCAGCCCATACTTGGAAACTGTTCATTAGGACCTTTATTGGATTTTGCAATCATTTTCATAGCTTTTTTAAGTTCACTATCTCCATTTTCTGTAGGTTTTAAGTTTTGTAACTCTCTTATTCTTCCCCTGTATTGAAGTTCAAGATCTTTATTATATCCAAAAAAATCTGGAGTACAGACTGCACCATAAGTTTTTGCTACTTGTTGAGTTTCATCTATTACATACGGAAAATTAAAATTATGATTTTTTGAGAATTTAACCATATTATCGAATGAATCTTCCTCATATCTTTTTGGGTCATTTGACATTATTGCTAGAGATTTAATACCGTCATTCTCTAAATCCTTACAGTCTTCGACAACATTTTTGATTACGGCCAAAACATAAGGACAGTGATTACAGATAAACATTATTAATGTTCCATTTTCACCTTTTACATCATTCAATGAAATTATTTTATTGTCTATTGATTTTAGTTCAAAGTAATCAGCTTTTTTACCGAAGTCACAAATTGGTGTTTTTGTTAATGCCATGATAAAAGACTATATAATTTATGTTTTACGATTTAAAAGATAAAAAACCAAAAAACCTTGGCGAAAATTGGGTAGCACCTAACGCTGTTATAATTGGAGACGTAACATTAGAAAAAAACTCTAGTGTCTGGTTTAATGCAACATTAAGAGGTGATATTGAAAATATACATATTGGAGAAGGTTCAAATGTTCAAGATGGAAGTGTATTACATACAGATCCAGGCTACCCTTTAAAAATTGGAAAGAACGTAACGATTGGTCATATGGTCATGCTTCATGGCTGTACAATTGACGATAATTCTTTAATTGGAATCGGAGCTGTAGTTCTTAATAGAGCAAAAATTGGAAAGAATTGTATAATTGGTGCTAAATCATTAGTAACAGAAAGAAAGGAAATACCAGATAATTCATTAGTTATGGGATCCCCAGCAAAAATTATAAGGCAGTTAACTGAGGATGAAATTGAAGCTGTTAAGCAAAATGCAATTAGGTACCAAGAAAACTGGAAAAAATATTCTAAATCAGTTTTTTAAAACAATAAATCGTTAATAGAATAAATAATTAATCCTATTATAATTATAAAAAATATAACAAAAGCTATTTGTTCGCTTATTTTCTTTTTTACTTTAGTTTCACCTTTTTTAAATTTTCTAATTTGTAGTATTCCAAATCTCATAACAAAAAGTCCCAAGATTATTAAGGATATATAAAATAAAAAATTATAAAGCATTTTTAATTGATAAAATTTTAAAGGTAACTTTGATGTTTGGAAATTTTTTTTTTAAAGTTTTCTTCAGTTTACTAAATGATTTTTTATGTATTGAATTTTCAATAGAAGAATTAAAATTTTTATTATTATGAACAATTTTAGCTGCACCACAATCTTCATGATTTATAACTATTAATTTATTAATTTTATGTAAATTTATTGAAGTTTCTAAATTTTCCCAGAATGTTGAGTGCCATTTTTTAAATTTATTATTGGTTACACCAATTGACCCACCAGCAATCGTAAAAGCACTAAATTTTCTTGTAAGTTTTTTATTTTTTAAGTGTTGATGGACTGGTTTTTGAAACCTTGGATCCATACATGAAAGAACCATTGCTTCATATTTTTTTGACATAATTTAAGGAACTAACCAATTCTCTATATTTTTTTCAAGATCAAGTCTGGCTCTTCTATGACCTTTTGCAGCCAAATATAACCATTCAATATTTTTTATTTTGCACTGAATTACTGTAAAATTTTTATAACCTTCTTCACTTTGCTCCATTGTAAAGCCAGATTTTTCAATATCATCATTTAATCCAGATCCAGGTTCATCAATTTCTGTTCCTGGTCCATTATTTACTAAATAACATTTACGACTTACATGAGCTGTTTTTAACCATGATTGTTCGGTGATGTCATTATTGTGGTTGACGGTACAATTCACTTTTATTCTTAGCTGAATTTTTTCCTCTTTATCATAAAATATTAAAGCAGCATTATTATTTTTTTTTAATTTTGGAATCTTGTCAGATCTAATATCACTATGAAATTGAAGTAAATTGTTTGATTGATCTGATTTTCTAAGAACTACAATTCTGCCATCAAAGTCTGACTGATCACCACAAACAAAAACAGGAATTCTAAATGGAGATGATCTATTCGTTACAGCATCATCAAGCATCGACCATATTTTTTTCTTTATTTCAGAAAAGTCCTCATAGTATGGGACGGCATTTGACATTAGATTACTTCTTTTTTTTGAGTCTAGCAATTAAACTAGAGCTATCCCAACGGTTACCACCCATTTTTTGAACATCAGCATAATACTCATCAACTATTTCAGTAATTGGGACTGGTGAACCATTTCTTTTCGCTTCTTCAATTACAATCTTTAAATCTTTTCTCATCCAATCTACCGCAAAACCGTAATCAAATTTGTCTTCAACCATAGTTTTATATCTATTTTCCATTTGCCAAGATTGAGCTGCACCTTTTGATATTGTTTCCATTACTTTATCAATATCTAAACCAGCATTTATTCCAAAATTTATAGCTTCTGATAGACCTTGTACAACACCTGCAATACACATTTGGTTCATCATTTTTGTAAGTTGACCACTTCCTGATGGACCAATTAATTTTACTTTTTTACTATAGCAATCAATTACTGGCTCTGCTTTTTTGAAAATCTCTTCATCACCCCCAACCATAACAGTAAGAATTCCACCTTCAGCACCTGATTGACCACCAGAAATTGGTGCATCTAAAAATGCAAATCCTTTTTCTTTAGCTTTACTATAAAGTTCTCTTGATACTTCAGCTGAAACAGTTGAATTATCTACGTAGATAGAACCTTCTTTAGCGCTATGAAATAATCCGTTTTCACCTAATGTAACTTGCTTTAAATCTTCATCGTTACCCACACAAGTAAAAATAAAATCAGCACCTTCCGCAGCTTCTTTTGGGGTTGAAGCCATTTTGCCTTTGTATTCAGCAACCCATTTTTCAGCTTTAGTAGATGTTCTATTAAAAACAGTTACATTGTGACCAGCTTTTGATATATAACCAGCCATTGGATAACCCATTACCCCAAGACCTATGAAAGCAACATTACAAGTCATAAATTATTTATATGTTTAAAAATTTAAGTTTAAAAGTAATTATTTTTGGATTTATTTTTACATTTTTTTCATGTTTTGGACAGAGTTTTTTTATAGGTTTATTTAATCCAAGTATCAGAGAAACACTTTCTATTACACATGGACAATTTGGCACGATTTATGCATCAGCTACTTTATTTAGTAGCTTGCTTCTAATATGGATTGGAAAAAAAATTGATGATGTAAATGTGCTTAAATTTGCAATTTTTGTTATTTTACTTCTATCTTTTTCTTCTTTTTTCTTTTCCAAAACATCGTCTGTAGCGTTTTTGTTTGTAGCAATATTTTTAATGAGATTTTCTGGACAAGGGTTAATGTCTCACACAGCTTCAACCACTATTTCAAGATATTTTACAAAATCGAGAGGAAAAGCATTAAGCATTATTTGGTTTGGTTTATCCTCTGCAGAGTTCATAATGCCTGTCTTAATTGTTTATCTTTTAACTCTAATTGTTTGGCAGGATTTATGGGTAATCTTTTCTTTAATAGTTTTAATTTGCCTACCTTTGGCATCTTATATTTTAGTTAAAGATGTCAAATTAGATACTAGAGAAGGCAGTCAAAACAAAATTTTAAAAGAAGAAAATATTAAAAACTGGAAAAGGATAGAGGTTCTTGGCGATTATAGATTTTACATTGTCTCATTAAATATGTTAGCAATGCCCTGGATAGCTACAGGAGTATTTGTCTATCAATCATTCGTCACTAATTCAAAAGGGTGGGGTGAATATACAATTGCGCAATCTTTTATGTCTTACTCAATTTTTTCTGTAATCACTTTAGTTGTTGCCGGTTATTTAATTGATAAGTTTACAAGTAGAAAATTACTAATTTATATGAATATTCCTTTATTCTTAGGAACTTTAGTCATCATATATTTTGATGCTCCGCAAACTGCTTTTTTATTTCTTGGATTGGTAGGAATATCAAACGGTCTAGCAAACTTATTAGGATCATCAACATGGGCAGAAATTTATGGTGTAAAATATATTGGATCTATTAAAGCTTTGACTACTGCTTTAATGGTATTTGCAACTGCTTTTGGTACAGCATTATTTGGCTTTTTTATAGATGCAGGATTTTCAATTGAAAAAATCGCATTTATTGCAGCAATTGCTATAGCATTCTCTATTGCTTTACTTTTTACTATACGAAAAAAATTAAATCCAGTTTATCTCTAATACTGCTTGATTTTTTTATAATCGAGGTGTATCAAACCGTCCATGGCAAGAGTTACAGTTGAAGATTGTATAGATAAAGTTGATAGTCCTTACGAATTAGTATTAGTTGCAAAGGAGAGAGCAACGCAACTTAATTCAGGACTAGAGCCTACTTTAGATAGAGATAATGACAAAAACACTGTCATAGCATTAAGAGAAATAGCTGAGGAGACAATCAAAGTTCCTGATTTAACAGATGCTGCAGTTTACAAGTTAAGAAAACATGTAGAGCAAATAGATGATACTTCAGAGGACGAAGATGATATTGGCGATGATTTTGAAAATCTTTACAAAGGTGAAATTTCAAAAAGCGGTGTACCAATTCTTCCATCTAAGAGAGCTAGAAAAATTCCAGAAAAAATTCAAGTTTCTAAAGATGATTTAGCTGAGTTACAAAATACAGCTGAGCAACCTTCATCTGAACCTGTTGAGGACATACAAGAAGAAGAGACTGATGTTTCATTGGACGAAATGAAAGATCAAGAAGAGACTGTATCCGACGAAACAGAAAACCAAGAATAAATTAACAAAATTCCTTTATTATCTTTTCCCTGTGCTCATCTAAATCAGGAATATTTCCCCTGGTATTTTCATCTTTATAGGTAGACATTTTGATAGGGTTTCCTGCAGATTTAAATTCACCAATAATTTTATGGTATGATTTTACAATCATATTTCTTTCTTGAATTTGAGGATTTTCTACAGCTTGTTTTATGTTAAAAATTGGTCCACATGGAATTTTCAATTCTTCCATTTCTTTAACCCATTCATCTGTAGATTTGGAGCTTAATTGTTTTTCAAAAATTTCTTTTAAATGATCCATGTTTTCACATCTTAGTGAATTAGAATTAAATCTTTCATCATTTGCAGTTTCAGGAATTTTTAATACATCACAAAGTTTTGTAAAAAGTTTATCATTTCCTGCAGCAATAATTATATAACTATCTTTCGTTTTAAAAGCTTCAAAGGGCGCAATAGATGGATGTCTGGAACCCATTGGTCCTGGAATTTCATTTTTGGAAAGATATCTTGCTATTGCATTTTCCAAAATTGCTATTTGGCAATCTAACATAGACACATCTATAAAAGCTCCTTTTCCAGTTTTTTGTCTATCGTATAAAGCTGCATTAATTCCAATTGCTGTAAACAGACCTGCTGTGATATCACCAATAGAAGTTCCAACCCTTGTTGGCTCAGAATTAGGATGACCAGTTACACTCATCAAGCCTCCCATACCTTGAACGACCATATCATAAGCAGGTAATTCCTTTAAGGGACCAGTTTGACCAAACCCTGATGCTGATGCATAAATTAATTTAGGATATTTTTTAATCACATCCTTCCAACCAAACCCCCATTTTTCTAATGTGCCAGGTTTAAAGTTTTCTACTAAAATATCTGCTTTTGATAATATTTTATCAAATATTTTTTTATCTTCATTGTTCTTTAAATTCAAAGCGATACTTTCTTTTCCTCTATTTAATGACATAAAGTATGCAGAATAATCTTTAACAAAAGGGCCAAATTTTCGAGAGTCATCACCTATTTCAGGTGCTTCAATTTTTATAACTCTTGCACCTAAATCTGAAAGTATCATAGTGCAATAGGGTCCTACCAAAACCCTTGTTAAATCAACAACTAATAAATTTTTTAGTGGCCCATCCATAATAAAATATACGACATTTCCTTATATTGACTCTTACCCTTAAGTTCAATTTAATATCATTATTAAATTAATTTAAAGAGGGGAAAACATGTTAAAAAAAATAAGTTTTTATTTTACAACATTATTTTTAGCATTCTCATTAATTGGATCGGCATATGCAGTGACACTAAAAGCAAGTCACCAATGGCCTGGAACACCTAGAGCAGACGGTTCTTATGATCCAAGACATGAAATGGTTCAAATAATTGCAGATGAAGTTAAAAAAGCAGGAGTAGATTTAGACATTAGAATTTATCCAGCAAAATCTTTATATAAACCTAAAGAGCAGTGGAAACCAATGACAACTGGTCAATTGGATATTTCAGCATTTCCATTAGCGTATGCATCGAAATTCCATCCAGAATTTGACGCAACTTTAATGCCAGGAACTGTTAAGAATCATGATCATGCACTAAGATTTAATAAAGGTCCAATGATGACTGAAATTAAGAGAATTATAAATGATGCTGGTGTTGTTGTTCTATCTGATGCATGGCTTGGTGGTGGTTTTGCATCTAAATCAAAATGTATTAAAAATCCATCAGATGCT
Source organism: uncultured Pelagibacteraceae bacterium (assembly GCA_902597335.1). Taxonomy (GTDB): domain Bacteria; phylum Pseudomonadota; class Alphaproteobacteria; order Pelagibacterales; family Pelagibacteraceae; genus Pelagibacter. The sequence goes on along the minus strand of CACJXK010000008.1, from coordinate 15,937 downwards.
AAAGGCCAAGTAATGAGAGCAGCTGGTAAAGCTTTTAACCAAATGTTAGAAGCAGCTGGTGCTGGTATTCAAAGTATGCCTTCTTCAGAAATTTATACTGGATTACAAACTGGAGTATTAACAGGTGCAAATACTAGTTCAGGAAGTTTTGTTAGTTACAAAATTTATGAGCAAGTAACATGCGCAACACCTCCAGGGAAATTCGGTTTATGGTTTATGTATGAGCCAATTTTGATGTCAAAAATGAGCTTTGATAAATTAAATTCAAAACAACAAGATGCTTTAATGAAAGCTGGTAAAGTTGCTGAAAAATACATGACTGCGCAAGTTGAAAATTTAGATAAAAAATTTGAAGACGCTTATAAAGCAGCAGGAGTAAAATTAGTATATATGGATGCAAACGACCATGCGGCTTGGGTTGAGATTGCTAAACAATCTTCTCATAAAGCATTTGCTGAAAAAGTTCCAGGTGGCGATAAGCTAATGGAAATGGCTTTAGCAGTTAAATAAAAAGATATATAAAGAACCCCTATTTAAAAATATTAAATAGGGGTTTTTTTTATGAAGCAAAAATATTTAAAATTCTGTAATTATAGTTCACAAGCATGTGGTGCATTTGCTGTTTTAGCCCTGCTCCTGTCAATCTTGGTTATTGTAGAATTAGTTTTTGAAAGATATTTCTTTCAAAGAGCTATTACATGGCAAACAGAGTTAGTGACGATGCTTTTAGTTGCTTCAACTTTTATAGGAAGTGCTTATGTTTTAAGCGAAAAAGCGCATGTTAGCATGGAGTGGATTTATGATTTTTTATCAAAGAAAAACATTCTTAGACTTAAAATTTTCACATCACTAATAAGTTTATTATTTTTTTTAATTTTATTTTATTTTGGATATTTGATGGTTGAAGAAGCGTTTACAAAAAACTATTCAACAGGAACTGTTTGGGATCCTCCTTTATGGATACCTTATTCATCAATGATGATTGGTGCAGCCTTAATGATACTTCAATATATTGCAGAAATAATTAAACTCATTGACGAGGAAGGTGGTTACTAATGGATCCGTTAATTATAGCAATAATTGTTGCGGTTTTCACTTTAGTGGTTTTATTTTCTGGAATACCAATTGCGTTTGGTTTGAGCTTTGTCTCAATAACGTTGTTAGTTGCATTTGAAGGTTTTCAAATGTTAGATGTTTTTGCAGAAACATTTTATGCAGGACTAAACTCTTTTGTTTTACTTTCAATTCCAATGTTTATTTTAATGGGAATGGCAGTTGCCAATTCACCAGCAGGAAAAGATCTATATACAGGCTTAGATAGATGGCTTTGGAGAGTACCAGGAGGATTAGTAATTTCTAACATAGGTGCTTGCTCAATATTTGCCGCCTTAAGTGGATCAAGTCCTGCAACATGTGCAGCAATTGGAACTATGGGAATACCTGAGATGAGAAAAAGAGGGTATTCTGATCAAATAGCAACAGGGACTATTGCAGCTGGTGGTACGCTAGGAGTTTTAATTCCTCCAAGCATTGTTTTAATTGTTTATGGTATTGCTACAGGAACATCAATTGGAAGATTATTCTTAAGTGGCTTGATACCTGGATTTATGTTAGCAGGTATGTTTGCTATATGGGCTCTCATACATAGTTATTTTATTGATAAAGATTCAGCAAAAGCCTTAAAGAACAGAACACCTCCTACTTTTAAAGAGAAAATTGAAGTATTGCCAAGGATTTTACCTTTCCTAGCAATTATAGCTGGTGTTCTTTATGTTTTGTATGGTGGAGTAGCTACACCTTCAGAAGCATCTGGCGTTGGAGCTTTTTTAGTTTTTGTATTAATCGCTGTAGTTTACAAAATTTATCAACCAAAAAAAATCTGGAATATTGTTAAAGTATCTATGAAAGAAAGTGTGATGATAATGTTTATCATTGCTGCATCTTATCTATTTGCTTTCACATTATCACAGCTTTATGTAACTCAATCACTAGCACAAAGCATGGTAGAGCTAAGTTCAAATAAATGGGTTGTATTTATTTTAATAAATATTTTTCTTTTAATTGCAGGTTTCTTTTTACCACCAGTAGCAGTAATTGTGATGACTTCAGCGATATTACTGCCAGTAATAACCACGCTGGGCTTTGACCCTTATTGGTTTGCGATTGTATTTACGATAAATATGGAAATTGGTCTTATTACGCCACCTGTTGGATTAAACCTTTATATAATCAAAGGCATTACACCAGATGTTAGTCTGTCAGAAATATTAAAGGGATCTATACCATTTATGATAATTATGGCTCTAGCTATATTAATTTTGTGTATTTTTCCTGAAATAGTTACTTGGTTACCTGATAAAATAATGGGTAAAAGTTTAGGTTTTTAATATATAAAAAACACCATGCTAAATATAAAAAGAATTTTTGAAACGATTGCTGATGCTGGACAAAAGATTTTAGAAAAAAAATCTTTAAAGAGTATTACAAAAAAAAAGAGAGATTTGATCGATCTTTGTGATGACTTGTTATCTACAAAAGGTGCAGCATTTGGGATTACTTTGGCAAGAGATATTCTATTTAGATATCAAAATTTATCTATTGAGGAAAAAAACAAGTTTTTAATTCAGGTTAATGACAAATATAAACCTGATCCAATAAAAATTGATGAGGCAATTAAAAATTACAGTAATGCTCAAGACGATTATTCAATTTTAAATTTATCTAGAGTAGCTTCTGGAATTAGAAAAGAGTTGTTTGTAAGATTAAATATGGCCCCAAATGGAACCTCAGAGATTGTATCTCTTAGAGAAGATCTACAAAGATTGTTAAAAGACAATCCAGAGTTAAAAAGTTTAGATTATGATTTGATAGATATATTTAAAAACTGGTTCAATCCAGGATTTTTAAAACTAAGAAAAATAACTTGGGATACTAAAGCTGCAATTTTAGAAAAACTACTAAAATATGAGAAAGTTCATTCTATGAAGGATATGAATGAATTGAAAAGAAGACTCGGTAAGGACAGAAGATTTTTTGCATATTTTCACCCTGCATTAGAAGATGAGCCAATTATTTTTGTTGAAATAGCATTAACAAAAGGTCTAAGTCAGTCGATACAAGAATTAACAAGACCGTCAGAAGAAAAAATTAAAGATTACGATACTGCAACATTTTACTCTATTAGCAACTGTCAAGAAGGGCTTTCAAGAGTAACGCTCGGAAATTTCCTTATAAAAAGAGTTGTTTATGAACTCCAAGAGGAGCTACCAGATGTAAAATATTTTGGAACTTTATCACCAATGGTAGGTTTTGCTGATTGGTTTAAAAATATGGAAAGTTCTGAAGCAGCAGAAATAATTGGAGAGGCAAATAAAAATAGTTTAGATTTTTTAAAGTCAAATGATTTAAAAATAGGTGATAAAAGAATTGCAGATAGCAAAGTATTAATTAGTAAATTAGCTTTAAATTATTTAGCAAAACAAAAAAATGATTTTGGATTTCCGATTAATGATGTTTGTAGATTTCACCTAAAAAATGGAGCTGAAATAGACGATATTGCTATTAATGCAAATGTTTCTGAAGTTGGCTTTAAAAGATCTTTTGGTGTTATGGTTAATTACCGTTACGAATTAGCTAAAATTGAAAAAAACCACCAAGAATATGTGAACGAAAAAAAGGTAAACCTTTCAAATAAAGTTAAAAAATATGTCTAAAATAAAAAGACTCGTATCAGTTGCTCCAATGATGGACTGCACAGATAGGCATGAAAGATACTTCTTAAGGTTAATAAGTAAAAACGTTCTTCTCTATACTGAGATGGTAGTTTCAGAAGCTATTGATAGGGGAGATAAAGAAAAATTATTATCTTTTGATCTTAGAGAAAAACCCGTTGCTCTTCAATTAGGTGGATCCACTCCAAGATTGTTAGCAAATTCAGCAAAAATTGGTGAAGAATTTGGTTATGATGAAATAAATCTAAACTTAGGATGTCCAAGCAAAAAAGTTCAAAAAAATAAATTTGGCGCTTGTTTGATTAAAGAGCCAAATCTTGTAGCAGATTGTTTATCAGAAATGATAAATTCCACGTCGCTACCAGTCACTGTTAAGACTAGAATTGGCTATGATGATGTTGACGATTATGAGCATTTTTATAATTTTATAAGTACACTTAAAGAAACAGGCGTTAAGACATTTATTATTCATGCAAGAAAAGCAATGCTTGGAAAATTTACCCCAAAACAAAATCTTAATATACCTCCTTTAAAATATGATTATGTTTACAAGTTAAAACAAGATTTTAAAGATTTAGAAATAATAATTAATGGAGGTATTACATCAACAGAGCACGTTAAAAATCATTTAGATAAAGTTGATGGTACTATGATTGGAAGGTCTGTTTATCATTCCCCATACTTTTTAGCAGAAATCGAAAATGAAATATTTAATAACTATGACATTAAAGATAGAGAGGAAGTTATAGAAGATTTAATTGACTATGTTAAAACCGAAGTTAAAAAAGGTACAAGAGTTAATCAAGTGATGAGACATACTCTTGGTTTATTTCATGGTCAAACTGGCTCAAGTCATTGGAAAAGATATTTAAGTGAAAATATGTGTGTAAGAGATGCGGATGTAAAAAAAATTGATCATATTATGGATAAAGTTAAACTTTCTCCTAAGTTACATTCGGCAGGTCAGATTGATTAATACAATTCTTTCAAATCAGTATTACCTATTAATTTTGTTAATGATACTTACTGCATTTCCAGTTGGTTTTTTTGCAGGATATTTTGGAATAGGTGGTGGATTGATTTCAGTTCCTGTCCTTTTTTTTATTTTTGAAACTGCAGATATTGATAAATCTTATTTAATGCATTTATCAGTTGGCACTGCTTTTTCTATTACTATTTTTACGTCTTTTGTTTCCGTAATGACACACAGGAAACATAAAGCTGTAGATATTAATATTTTAAAAACCTATGGACTATTTGTAATATTTGGTGTTTTGCTTGGAACATATATGGCAGCTTTGTTAAATACAAAATCTTTAGTTTTATTTTTTGCTGTTGTTGTCTATTTTTTTGGTGGATATTTATTGATAGTTAAACAGGAACTAAAAAAAAATAAAAAATTTATGTTTTTCCCAAGAGCAACTTTTGGCTTCTTGTCTGGTTTTATATCTGCACCAATGGGTATAACAGGTGCAATGATGAATGTGCCAATCTTAAGGTATTTTGGATATCCAATTAGTAGAGCAATAGGAAGTTCAGCTGCTATAGGATTTGTAATAGCATCTATTGGTTCTATTGGTTTTCTAACCTCTGGATTTTTACTGAAAGCAAATCTTCCTTTAAGTCTTGGCTTTATAAATATTCCTGCTTTTTTGATATTTATCCCTATAACATCATTCATGGCCCGTGTTGGTGCCAATATGGTTCATACTACAGATAAAAATAAAACACAGAGAATGTTCGGGGTATTTTTGTATGTTATAGGAACTCTATTTTTATTAAGGTTTTTAGATCTTTAATTAAATCTTTTGATCATATTCACCAATTTTACCGGTTTTTTGTAGTAAATCATCAATAAAATCGAAGATTTTTTTCTTTCTTTCCTCTGAAGTTGGACTTTCGGTTACAACTACTAATGAGGGTTTGTTTGACGAAGCTCTTATTAAACCCCAGGAACCATCATTAAATGTAAATCTAATACCGTTTACGGTAAGAATATTTTCAATTTCTTGATTATCAATTTTAATATTATTTTTTTTTAAATTTTCTATTTGTTTAATTAAATCACCAACAACTTGATATTTTTCATCGTCTTTACAAAACGGAGCCATTGTTGGAGATTGATAAGTATTAGGTAGTTCGCTAATTATCTCATTCATTTTTTTATTATTGTTATTTAGTAAATGACATACCTGTATTGCTGAGTTTATTCCATCATCATATCCATAACCTAAAGGTTGATTAAAAAAGAAATGTCCACTCTTTTCAAAACCAGCAAGGGCTTGTACTTGATTTACCTTTCTTTTAATATGAGAATGTCCTGTTTTCCAATATAATGTTTCACAAGAGTTACTTTTTAAAATTTCATCAGTTGAATATAAACCTGTTGATTTCACATCAACAACAAATTTTGAATTTTTATGAGTATTGGATAAATTTCTTGCAATCAATAAACCGATTTTGTCTGAAAATATTTCATTTCCTTTGTCATCAATAACCCCAACACGATCGCCATCTCCATCAAAGCCAAAACCAATATCAGCTTTATTTTCTAAAACAGATTTGCTGATTGCATGTAGCATCTCTAAATCTTCTGGATTTGGGTTATATTTAGGAAACGTATAGTCTAAATTACAATCTAATTCTATAACTTCACAACCAATTCCTCTTAATATATCTGGTGCAAATATTCCTGCTGTTCCATTTCCACAAGCAACAACAGCTTTAATTTTTTTATTAATTTTATTTTTACTTATTAGATCATCTTTATAGATATTTTGAAAATTGGTTATTTCTTTTTCACTACCAACCCCTTCAATAAATTTGTTATTTAATGTTATTTCTTTTAACTCTTTCATTTCTTCTGGGGCGTGAGTTAGTCCTTTCATAATTCCCATTTTTACACCAGTCCATCCATTTTCATTGTGACTAGCTGTTACCATTGCTACTGCATCACTTTCTAAATTAAATTGTGCGAAATAAACCATAGGTGACAAAGATAAGCCTATATCTTCAACATAACAGCCGGTTGATACAAGACCTTTTTTAAGTGCTGTTTTTATTTCTTCACTATAAGATCTGTAATCATGACCAACAATGATTCTTGGATTTTTTCTGTTTGTGTGATTAATTACCTGAGTTCCCAAACCTTTTCCCAAATTTGTCACACCTTCTAAATTGATGTCATCAGGATACAACCATCTGGCGTCGTACTCTCTAAAGCCAAAAGGATCAATTTTTATTGAATTTTCCATGTTGATATTTTTATAATTTTTTTATTTTTTTATTGATAATATTTTTTACAAGTTCTATAAATGTTCTATTGATTTGTTGATTATATAGTGTAATTACCAAACCATCATACAACATCTAGTTGTTTTACTAAATTAAGTATAGTACAAAAAAGGAGCTAAATGAACAAGATTTTATCACAAGCTATTAGGAAAGCTGTCTCTGATTATTCACCAAACGTGAATCATGATGCTAAAGATAAAAGACTAGATTTATTTTCTCTAAACAGTGAAACAGAACTATTTCAGAATTCAAAAGGTATAACAATCAAAATTGATAGAAGCAAAGATGATAACCTAACCGATTTTGGTAAAGCTACTCTTAAAGATAGATACTTAGGTGCTAACGAGTCTTTTCAAGATTTATTTGCAAGAGTTGCAAGTCATTACGCTGATGACAACTTACATGCTCAGAGACTTTACAATTATATTAGTAATTTATGGTTTATGCCAGCAACACCAGTTTTATCAAACGGAGGAACAACTAGAGGACTACCGATATCTTGTTTTTTAAATGAAGCTAGTGATAGTCTGAATGGTATTCTAGACTTATGGAGTGAGAATGTTTGGCTAGCCGCAAGAGGAGGTGGTATTGGAAGTTATTGGGGCAATCTTAGATCAATAGGCGAAAAAATAGGAAGAGTTGGAAAAACATCAGGGATAATTCCTTTTATTAAAGTAATGGATTCTCTAACTATGGCAATTAGCCAAGGTTCATTAAGAAGAGGCTCTGCGGCTTGCTATATTCCAATAGATCATCCAGAGATCGAGGAATTCATTGAAATGAGAAGACCAACTGGAGGAGATCCAAATAGAAAATCATTAAATCTACACCACGGTGTTTTAGTTTCAGATGCTTTTATGAGAGCTGTTGAACTAGATGAACAATGGGGACTTAAAAGTCCAAAAGATGGAGCGGTTCAAGCAACAGTTTCTGCAAGAAATTTATGGATAAGATTATTAACTGCAAGAATTGAAACAGGAGAACCATATATTGTTTTCATTGATACTGTTAATAGGCAAATTCCTCAACACCACAAACTTGCTGGTCTTAATGTTAAAACTTCAAATCTTTGTAGCGAGATAACTCTTCCAACAGGAATAGATAAAGATGGAAGAGATAGAACTGCTGTATGTTGTTTATCATCGTTAAACGTAGAGAAATATGATGAATGGAAAGATGATGAAAACTTTATACAAGATGTTATGAGGTTCCTAGACAACGTTATGACTGATTTTATAGAAAATGCACCTGAGCAATTTAGTGATGCAACATATTCAGCAATGAGAGAACGAAGTGTTGGATTGGGTGTGATGGGACTTCATTCTTATTATCAAAAGAAAATGATCCCAATAGAATCTGTTATGAGCAAAGCTTGGAACAAAAAGATCTTTGAGCATATTCATAAAAATGTAGATAAAGCATCTAAAGATTTGGCAGAGGAAAGAGGGCCATGTCCAGATGCTGCAGATTATGGAATTATGGAGAGGTTTTCTAACAAAACTGCAATAGCGCCAACCGCTTCTATATCTATTATATGTGGTGGAACTTCACCTGGCGTTGAACCAATTGCTGCAAATAGTTTCACACATAAAACACTTTCAGGATCTTTCAATGTGCGTAACAAATATTTAAGAAAACTATTAAAAAAACATGGAAAAGACACAGATGAAGTTTGGTCAAGTATCACAACTAACCAAGGGTCAGTGTCACATTTAGATTTTTTAACTCAAGATGAAAAAGATGTTTTTAAGACAGCTTTTGAGTTAGATCAAAGATGGCTTGTTGATTTGAGTGCAGACAGAACGCCTCATATTTCTCAAGCTCAATCTATTAACTTATTTTTACCTGCAGATGTACATAAAAGAGATTTACATCAAATTCATTTCCAAGCTTGGAAAAAAGGTTTGAAGAGTCTTTATTACTGCAGGTCTAAATCAATACAACGTGCTGAAAATGTTAATGATGCAAATTCAACTGACATTGCAGCAAACGTTTATAAATCAAAAGAAGAAAATAATAACCAACAAGATTATGAGGAGTGTTTATCGTGTCAGTAGCAGAAAAATTAAATAAAGAAATAATTCAACCAAAAAAAATGGGTTTATTAGTTGAGAATCCAGTTTACAAACCATTTAGATACCCATGGTGTTATGATGCGTGGTTAACACAACAAAGAATTCATTGGTTGCCAGAAGAGGTTCCATTAGGAGATGATGTAAGAGATTGGCAAAAAAACTTATCACAACCAGAAAAAAACTTATTAACTCAAATCTTTAGATTTTTTACTCAAGCAGATGTTGAAGTTAATAACTGTTACTTAAGACATTACACGACTGTATTTAAGCCAACTGAAGTTTTAATGATGATGACCGCGTTTGCTTCAATGGAAACTGTACACGTTGCAGCTTATTCGCACCTTTTAGATACTATTGGAATGCCAGAATCTGAATATTCTGCTTTCATGAAGTATAAGGAGATGAAAGATAAGTACGACTACATGCAAAATTTTAATGTGAATTCTAAAGAAGATATTGCAAAAACTGTTGCAGTATTTAGTGCATTTACTGAAGGTCTACAATTATTCGCAAGTTTTGCAATTTTACTTAATTTTCCAAGACATAATAAAATGAAAGGTATGGGCCAAATTGTTACTTGGTCGGTAAGAGATGAGACACTTCACTGCAATTCGATGATTAGAATCTTTAAGGAGTTTATCAAAGAAAACCCTGAAATATGGACACCAAAACTTAAAAAAGAACTTTACGAAGCGTGCAGAACTATTGTCGAGCACGAAGATTCGTTTATTGATTTAGCTTTTGAAATGGGACCTATGGAAGGTTTAACAGCAAAAGAAGTTAAAGAATATATAAGGTTTATTGCAAATAGAAGATTGGACCAGTTAGGATTAGAGGCTATTTATGATGTTCAAAAAAATCCACTAACTTGGCTTGATACTATGTTGAATGCAGTAGAGCACATGAACTTCTTTGAAGGTAGAGCTACAGAGTATTCAAAAGCTTCTACCAGAGGGTCTTGGACTGAGGCTTTCAGCTGATTGTTATAGGTGAGCAATTTTGGCCTGGTTGTTATTGGAGCACATACTGGCGAATATTTAGTTGATGAAATAAATTTATTTAAAAGTAAAAAAATTCTCTTAGTTGAGCCAGTTCCTTACAACTTCCAAAAACTTATAAATAACACTAAATTATTTAATAACATTATGTACTGCAATAAAGCTGTATCTGATACTAATAAAACTAACAAATTTTACTTTGTAAAAGAGAACTCGATTAAAAAATTGGGCAAGCATTGGGCCAGTGGCATAGGTTCATTTAATAAAAACCATATTTTAGACCATAGGTATAAAAGATTCAAAATTGAAGAAGAGGATATTGAAAGTATAGAAATAAATTCAGTAACATTTAATGACTTAATTAAAGAGTATTCTATTTTAAGTGTTGAAAAACTTCAAATAGATGTTGAGGGTTCCGAATACAACATAATGAGTAGTATAAATTTAGATGAAATTAGAATAAATAAAATTTTGTTTGAATATAAACATTTTGATGGAACTTTTAAAGAAGGGAAAAAACTAGATGAAATTAAAAAAAAACTTTTATCAAACGGATATATTTTAAACAAGATTGATGGTGAAAATATACTTGCAGAAAAAAGAATTTAAGAATAATTAAATTATCTTTGGTTAAGTTGGATTACTTTTCGATATTTATTACCTTTATAACTGGCAAGTGGTCTTATCAATTTATTTGCGGCATGTTGCTCTATAATATGAGCTGACCAACCAGTAATTCTTGAAATTACAAAAATTGGAGTAAAAAAATCAGTATCAAAACCCATCAAATGATATGTTGGTCCAGTTGGATAATCAACATTAGGATGAATATTTTTTCTATCGATCATTACCTTTTCAACTATGTCATAAATCTTTTCAAACTTTTTATCTTTTTTAATCCTTGCAACCTTACCAAAATATTCTCTCATTGTAGGCACTCTTGAGTCTCCACTTTTATATACTCTGTGTCCAAATCCCATAACTACATCTTTATTGTCTAAAGCTTTATTTATCCATTTAAGTGCATTTTTAGGTTGTTTAATTTTATTCATCATATGCATTACTTCCTCATTAGCTCCTCCATGAAGAGGACCTTTTAAACTTGCTATCGCTCCAGTAATTGCACCGTGAATATCAGATAAACTACTCGTTATTGTTCTTGCAGTAAAAGTCGAAACATTAAAACTATGTTCAGCATATAAAATTAGAGAGACATCGAATGCTTTTACAATTTCTTTATTTGGAACTTTACCAAAACACATATGAAAAAAATTTTCTGAAAAAGATAGATTTTTTTTTGGTGGAATAATCTTTTTTCCTTTTCTTGCTCTATAAAAAGCAGCTAACGCAACAGGCATTTTTGCAAAAATTCGCATCACTTTTCGCATATTTGCTTTTGGTGAATTATCTTTGGTTTCTTTATCTTCAAGTCCCATAATACTTACTGCTGTTCTTGCAGCATCCATTGGGTGAGCTTTTTTTGGAAACTTTCTTATATCATCTAACAAAGTTTTAGATAGTTTTCTTTCTTTTCTCTCTTCCTTTTCAAATTTTTTTAATTGTTTTTTTGTTGGTAACTCACCATTCAAAATAAGATAAGCTACCTCTTCAAATTTGCATTTTGCACATAAATCTTGAGCAGCGTATCCTCTATAAGTAAGAGAATTAATCTCTGGCATTACTTTAGAAACCTCTGTTTCGTCAACAACTATACCGAGTAAACCTTTTTTGATTTCATCACTCATTATTCGTGTCCATCTGTATTAAAATTATAAATTTTTTCATCTAAAGCATTATATTTTTCGTATTCTACTAAATCATATAATCTCTTACGCGTTTGCATTTTATCAATAATATTGTTTTGATGTCCATCAGCAAAAATGGCACGTAAACCGTCCTCAACATTTTTCATAGCTAATCTTTGAGTAGACACAGGATAAATAACAATATTATATCCTAATTTTTCAAGTTGTTTATAATTGAGTAATTTTGATTTTCCAAACTCTGTCATGTTAGCCAAAAGATAACAATCAAGGGATTTTCTAACGAATTCGAATTCCTTCTCATCCTCTAAAGCTTCTGGAAATATTACTTCAGCACCTGCATCGACATATGCCTTACATCTGTCAATCATACTATCTATTCCTTCTACACTTTTTGCATCAGATCTTGCTATAATTTTAAAATTTTTATCTTTTCTTGAGGTCACACATTCTTTTATCTTTTCAACCATTTTCTCTCTTGAGATAAGTTCTTTATTATCTAAATGGCCACATCTTTTCTGTTCAATCTGATCTTCCAAATGAACGGCAGAAACTCCAAATTCTTCAAATGTCTCAATTGTTTCTTTACATGACTTAAATCCAGTATCAATATCAACAATTGTTGGAAGATTTGTTACTCTAGAAATTAAATAAGATCTTGTGCTAACATCTTGAAGAGTTGTTAATCCTATATCTGGAAATCCTAAATCATTTGCCATTACTCCGCCAGACACATAGACTGCATCATAACCGATTTCCTCTATCAATTTAGCTGTTAAAGGATTGTAGGCACCAGGAACTCTAAGAATTTTATTAGATTTAAGCTTTTTATCTAAGTCAATTCTTTTTTGTGTTAAATCTTTTTCAACAAAATGCATTTTAAAAAATACCTTTTTTATTATTTTTCTTTAAATATTTACTGCTTACCTTGATATTTAATTTATATAGATTTCCTTTTTTTAAATTTTTTAAATTTTGCACAATTTTTAAAAATCTATCACTTTCTTTTTTTGACAATATTTTACCAGTTAGAGTTAAAAATTTCTTAATATAATCTTGTCTCTCAAAAGGTCTTGCTCCATATGGATGTGCATCAGCTCTCTCAAGCTCCTCAGAAATTTTTTTACCATTATTTAAAGTAACCACAACTTTTGCCCCAAATGATTTCTTTTTTGGATCTGGATGATGATATTTCTTGGTCCATTTTTTATCTTCATGAGTTGTTATTGATTTCCATATTTTGATTGTACTTTTTTTGTTTGATCTAGCTTTAGTATACGACTTTACATGATGCCAATCTGCATCCTCTAAAGCTACAGCAAAAATATACATTATAGAGTGATCTAAAGTTTCTCTTGATGCATTTGGGTCCATTTTTTGAGGATCATTAGCACCTGTACCAATTACAAAATGCGTATGATGGCTAGTATAAATATCTATTTTTTTAATGCTTTTTAAATCTGAAATTTTTTTATTTAATTTTTTACCAATATCTATCAATGCTTGTGCTTGATATTCTGCCGAGTATTCTTTAGTATACGTTTCTAAAATAGCTTTTTTTGGTTCATTCTTTTTAGGTAATGGAACGCTATATTTAGCATTCTTTCCATCTAGTATTCTAGCAATAACACTGTCTTCTCCTTCGTAAATAGGACTAGGAGCACCTTCGCCTCTCATAGCTCTATCAACTGCTTCAATTGCTAATTTACTAGCATGAGCTGGAGCATATGCTTTCCAGCTTGAAATTTCACCTTTTCTAGATTGACGTGTCGAAATGCTAACATGAAGAGCTTGTTGCACTGCCTGATAAATGGTTTCTGTATTTAGTTTTAACATTGACCCTATTCCTGCAGCAACGCTTGGTCCTAAATGTGCAATGTGATCAATTTTATGTTTATGGAGACAAATGCCTTTAACTAAGTTTACCTGAACTTCATATGCAGTGATGATTCCTTTTAATAAATCTAATCCGCTTCTTTTAAGTTTTTCTCCAACAGCTAAAATTGGAGGAATATTATCTCCTGGATGACTATAGTCAGCTGCAAGAAAGGTATCGTGAAAATCTAATTCTCTTACTGCTGTTCCATTTGCCCATGCAGCCCATTCAGGATCAAATCTGATTTTAGAATTAATTCCAAACATTGTTGATCCTGATTTTCTTAAATGCCCTCTAGCCATTTCTCTCGCAGATATAACTGGTTTTCTGTTTAGTGAGGCTATAGCGACTGATGCATTATCAATTATTCTATTAATAACCATCTCTATCGAGTCTTCGTTCAACTTTGCATTATCACTTGCTATTTGAGCTATTTTCCAGGCGAGCTGTTTCTTCTTTGGAAGATTAATTTTTGACGGGTATACTTTAACAGTGTTTAACAACAAAATATCTCCTAACTTATGATTTTGTTTTAATAGTTAAAATAAATTAATCAATATTAAAGATATTTAGTTATAATTTGCTCAATACCTCTAAAATCTTTTATCAAGTGATTGTGATATATTTCACTCGATCTCTTTTCAGTATATCCATATTTTAGCAATATTATTGGAATTTCTGCAGCTTTGGCTGCATTTGCGTCTGTTTCACTATCACCAATCATAATTGATTTATTTTTGTTACCATCTAAAATTTCAATAACGGTAGTTAAATGTCTAGGATCTGGCTTGCAATATTCAAAGGTATTGTATCCAGCCACATATTCAAAGTAATCGAAAATTCCAATTTTTTTTAGAAGATCAACTGCTAAATGTTCTGTCTTATTAGTACATACAGCCATAGAAATATTTTCTTTTTTACACCAATTTAGAAATTTCTCTACTCCATTAATTAATTTACTTTCATGTAAAATATTATCTCCGTAGTAAGATAAAAATTCATTTGTCATTTCATTTTGAATTTTTTCATCAAACCATTTCCATTGACCATTAGCCTTAGCCATCATCGCTTTTGCGCCCTTACCAACAGCATTTTTTAATTCACCTAAAGTTTTTGTTGGATATCCAAATTTTTTCATTACATGATTATGAGCACGTATTAAATCAGGGGCGGTGTCTATTAATGTTCCATCCAGATCAAAGAGAATCGTAAATTTTTGCGCCATTTAAAAGTTTTATTAAGAAATAAATTGTGAATTAATTAAACTAATACTGAAATATATAAAAATATCAATGAAACAAATAAATTTAAAAAATATTCAATCAAAACTGAGAAACAAATTTTTAAAAAAAGGTGTTAAAATGATTGCACCAGAAACAGTTTTTTTTTCTAGAAATACAAAAATAGGTAAAAATGTTACTATCGAACCATATGTGGTAATTGCTGACAATGTATCAATAGGCAACAATGTCAAAATCTTATCTTTCTCTCATTTAGAAGGAGTAAGAATTGAAAACAACATAAATGTTGGTCCCTATGCTAGATTAAGACCAGGCACAGTTCTAAAGTCTGGATCAAAAGTTGGTAATTTCGTCGAAGTAAAAAAAAGTGTAATAGGTAATAATTCAAAATTAAACCATCTTTCATATATAGGAGACTCTAATTTAGGTAAAAGGGTAAATATTGGTGCAGGAACAATTACTTGTAACTATGATGGTGTAAAAAAAAATAAAACAATAATTAATGATGAGGTATTTGTTGGTTCTAATTCATCTCTAGTAGCACCAGTTAAGATTGAAAAAAAAAGTATAATTGGAGCAGGGTCGGTTATAACAAGAAAAGTTTCTAAGAATGTACTAGCACTAACAAGAGCTAAACAAATTGAAATTAAAAACTATAAAAAAAAAAAATAATGTGTGGAATAGTAGGAATAATAAGTTCAAAAGAAGTTTCTAGCAGAATAATAAACTCTTTGAAAAAACTCGAATATAGAGGGTATGATTCAGCAGGTATTGCCACATTAGTTGATGGAGATATTAAAGAAGTAAAATGTGAGGGTAGGGTAGATATATTAGAAAAAGATATTAATAAATTTAACTTAAAGGGTGATGTTGGTATTGGACATGTAAGATGGGCTACACATGGTAAACCGAGTAAAATTAATGCACATCCACATTCATCAGAGAAAGTCTCAGTTGTA
>CACJXK010000007.1 GCA_902597335.1 uncultured Pelagibacteraceae bacterium | reverse complement strand
ATGAATGGTTCCTGACATCCCAAGATGAATCATTAAATTAGAACTATCCTCAAATTTCAGTATTAAGTGTTTTGAAAATCTATCTACTTTAGTAATTTTTTTTTTTAATATGTTTTTTTCAAAATTTTTTGGGATCTTAAACCTTAAATTCCTATTTTTTATTAATATGTCTTTGATAATCTTTCCTGTAATACTCTTATTCAAAGATTGTTTTACGATTTCTACTTCTGGTAATTCAGGCATTTAATACTATATTAGTGTTTTAATATAATTTATATGCAACAAAATCTTCAAAATAAAGCAGGTCTCGTCGAAGGCGTATTTAATAAAGTATACGATAAATATGATTTAATGAATGATTTTATGTCATTTGGAATTCATAGAATTTGGAAAAAAAACCTTATGAGTTGGATGAGTCCAACTAAAAACAAAAAGTATTTAGATGTTGCTTGCGGCACTGGTGATTTAGGAAAATTATTTTTGGACTATACAGATAAGAATGGAGAAATTACATGCTCAGATTCGAACAGGAAAATGATCGAAAAAGGTAAAAAAAGACTAAGAGGATATAAAAACATAAAATGGGTTGTAGCTGAGGCAGAAAAGTTGCCATTCGAAAATGATACTTTTGATTTTTATACAATAAGTTTTGGTTTACGAAATACAAAAAATTTAGATAAATCTTTATCAGAAGCATATAGAGTTCTTAAACCAGGTGGAAGATATATGTGTTTAGAGTTTTCAAAAATTCAAAATTCTAATTTAGACTTTTTATATAAAAATTACTCAAAATTAATCCCTCACATAGGAAAAGCAGTTGTTGGTGATAAAGAACCTTACGAATATTTGACCAAGAGTATAGAAGAATTTGTTAATCAGGAAGAATTGATCGATTTAATGAGACAAAATAATTTTAAAAATTGTTCGTATAGAAATTTATCTGGCGGAATAGTAGCTATTCATTCTGGTTGGAAAATATAATGTTCAAAAGATTAATTACTTTATTTAAACTTGGAAGAAAACTTGCTAAATCTGAAGCTTTAACAATAGTATCAAAATTTAATAAGCCACCTTTATTAGTCACTGTAATATTTAAATTACTTTCTTTTTCTTTTAATAAAAAAGATATGTCATTTGATAATTTAAGTGAAGGAGAAAAATTATCTAATTCTCTAGCATCAATGGGTACAACATTCATTAAACTCGGCCAGTTCCTAGCAACAAGACCTGACATAATAGGAGATGGATTATCAAAAGAATTAGAAAGTTTACAGGATAAACTTCCACCTTTCTCACAATCAAAAGCAAAAGAAATGATTAGAAATGATTTAGGTGATGAGATTTATAATTCAATAATTAATATTAGCGAACCAGTTGCAGCTGCATCTATTGCTCAAGTACACAAAGCTCAAATTGATGATAATGGAGTTATTAAAGATGTAGCAATAAAAATATTAAGACCTGATATAAAAAAAATTTTTAATGAAGAGGTAGATGCTTTAATGCTGTTTGCTTTTATAATTGAATCGTTAATAAAAAAAACTAAAAGATTAAAGCTAGTTGAAGTAGTTTTTTTATTAAAAGAAATTACCAGCCTTGAGATGGATTTGAGATTCGAAGCCGCTGCAGCTAACGAATACGCAGAAAATACTAAAAATGACGTGGGTTTTGAGGTCCCTAAGATCTATTGGGATTATACAAGTGAAAATATAATGACGCTTGATTGGATTGATGGTGTATCTATTAGAGAGACAGAGGAGTTAGAGAAAAGATCAATTGATACAAAAAAAATTGCCACTGATATAATACAACATTTCTTAAGACATGCTGTTAGAGATGGTTTTTTTCATGCAGATATGCACCAAGGAAATATTTTTGTAAATGAGAGTGGTCAAATTGTTCCTATAGATTTTGGTATTATGGGAAGGTTAGATAACGTTAGTAAAAGATTTTTAGCTGAGATTTTATTTGGTTTTATACAAAGAGATTATAAAAAAGTTGCAGAGGTGCATCTTGCGGCAGGATTAGTTCCAAAAAACGTACCTGTAAATGATCTTGCTCAGGCACTAAGATCTATTGGTGAGCCAATTTTTGGACACTCCATAAAAAATATTTCTGGTGGTAAGTTGCTAAAACAACTTTTTGATGTTACAGAAAAATTTAATATGCAAACCCAACCTCAGTTGCTTATGTTGCAAAAAACAATGGTAGTAGTTGAAGGAGTTGCGAGAAGATTAAATCCGGAAACAAATATATGGGAGACATCAAAACCTGTTCTAGAAAAATGGTTAAAAGAAACTAAAGATCCTATAAATTCAATTAATGAGACATTAAAAGACTCTGTGGAAGTATTAAAACGCCTTCCAAATTTACCTGAGGTAATGGATAAAGCAAACCAAGCGCTTAATTACCTTGCAAGTGGTCAAATACCTCAGAACTCAAACTCTTATAATGAATTAAATACTAAAAAAGAAGAAATGAAGTCATTTAGAAACCAATTTATAATTGGCTTATTATCTCTTGTAATTTTAACCCTATTGGTATTTTAATTCTCTACATGAAAAATAAAAAAATACTACTAATCATATGTGGTGGAATATCTGCTTACAAAAGCTTAGAAGTTATAAGAGGTTTAAAAAAAAGAGATGTAAGCATTAAAACAATACTTACAAAGAGTGGTAGAAACTTTGTAACACCTCTGTCTATTTCTTCACTTTCGCAAGAAAAAGTATATGAAGACATATTCAGTGCAGAAAATGAAGCTGAAATGGATCATATTTCACTTTCTAGATGGGCAGATTTAATTTTAATTGTGCCTGCAACAGCAAATACAATTTCAAAATTAAGTTACGGTTTAACTGACGATCTAGCTAGCACAGTTGTTTTAGCATCAGATAAACAAGTATTTTTAGTGCCTGCCATGAATGTCAGAATGTGGGAACACAAATCAACCCAAGATAATTTATCAAAATTAAAAAGCTATGGTTATAAGATTATTGGACCTGAAATTGGAGATATGGCTTGTGGAGAATATGGAAAAGGAAAAATGTCAGAACCTTCATATATATTAGGGACTATAGAAAATTATTTTAAAAATATTGAAAAAAATAAAAAATTTAAGGCATTAGTGACTGCTGGGCCTACTAAGGAGTTTCTAGATCCAGTAAGATTTATATCTAATAAATCAAGTGGAAAACAGGGTTATGAAATAGCAAAGTCTTTAAGAGATAATGGTTTTGAGACAACACTTATTTCTGGGGAAACAAATTTAGATCCAGTTGAAGGAGTAAAATTTATTTCTGTAAAAACTGCAGAAGAAATGTTTAGAGAAACTCTTAAAAACCTACCAACTGATGTTGCTATTTTTAATGCAGCGGTAGCTGATTTTAAAGTTAAAGAAATTAATAGTGAAAAAATTAAAAAAAGTGAAAATTTAGATCTTAGGTTAGAAAAAAATATTGATATTTTATCAAACATATCAAATCATAATTCACTAAGACCAAAACTTACAATTGGATTTGCAGCTGAATCTCAAAATCTTGAACTAAATTCAAAGAAAAAATTAGACCAAAAAAATTGCGATTGGATTATTGCAAATGATATTTCTGATAAAACAATAGGTTTTGACTCTGATGATAATGAAGTTTCTATATTTTATAAAAATAAAGAAAGTGAAAAATTATTAAAAAAGAAAAAATCTTTAATAGCATCTGAGATAGTGGATAGAGTTATCTCTGAGCTTAATTGAGTAATGGTAAAAGTTTTATTTAAAAGACTTAACCAAAAAGCAAAACTTCCAAGTTATAAAACTGCTGGATCTTCAGGTATGGATTTGATGGCATGTATAGATGAACCTATTACAATCAAACCAAATGAGTCGAAATTGGTACCAACCGGTATTGCAATTGCAATTCCTGAAGATACAGAGGTTCAAATTAGACCAAGATCAGGCCTCGCTGCTAAATCAAGTATTAGCGTACTAAATACACCAGGCACAATTGACAGTGATTATAGAGGGGAACTAAAAATTATTTTATTTAACCATGGTAAAGATGAATTCATTGTAAATGATGAAGATAGAGTTGCTCAAATGGTTTTATTGCCTATTTTAAAAGTAGAAATTGAAGAAACAAACGACTTACCAGAAACAATTAGAGGATCTGGAGGATTTGGATCTACTGGTAAATAGTAAATGTTTAGTAACAAAGACCTCGAGCGATATTCAAGACAGATTATTTTAAAAAAAGTTGGTGTTTTAGGTCAAAAGAAAATACAAAATGCTAAAGTTCTAATTGTTGGATGTGGCGGCTTAGGAACGCCTGTTATTGATTTACTTTGTAGAGCAGGTATTGGTGAAATTGGTTTGATGGATCATGATAAAGTGAGTATATCAAATTTACATCGACAAGTTATGTTCAATTCTGATGACGTAGGAAAACATAAAGTTAATATTTTAAAAAAAAAAATTAATAAAATAAATAAAAAGGTAAGAGTAAAAACTTATAGAATTAAAGCAGAAGATAAAAATTTAGGGAAAATCTTAAAACAATATGATGTTATTGTTGATGGTACAGATAATTTTAAAGCAAAATTTCTTCTAAATAAATTTTCAATAAAATATAAAAAAAAACTTATTATTGGAGCAATAAGTAAGTTTGAGGGGCATATTTTTACATTTGATTTTAGTTTAGAAAAAAGTCCATGTTTAAAATGTTTTTATCAAGGGGAACCATCAGAGGGAGTTTTAGATTGTGAAACTGATGGTATATTAGGACCAACAGCAGTTATGACTGGTAGCTTACAAGCAAATGAAGTTTTGAAATCAATTTTAATTGTTGGAAAAGATTTAAGTTCACATATTTTAATTATAGATTTATTAAATCTTAAATTTAGAAAAGTGTTATTTAAAAAAAGAAAAGGATGTACATGCGAAAATATTTAGTACTTTTATTTCTTTTTCTTTTACCAATTTCATCGACAGCTAAAGAAAACAATTATTTTCTCATGTTAAAAAATAAAAAGGTTAATGTAAGATATGGTCCGAGCTTGGATCATCCTGTTAAATATATTTATAGAAAAATTAATTTACCTGTGAAGGTAATTGATAAAAAAGAAAATTTTAGAAGAATAATTGATCATAAAAAAAATAGTGGCTGGATCCATATTTCACAGTTAAGAAGTTCACGATCAATGATCACAATTTCAGGAAAAATTCTATTTAAAAAACCAACAAAATACTCAAAGCCACTCGCAAAATTAGATCAAGGACGTCTGCTAAAAGTCATAAAATGTGAAGAAAAATGGTGTAACATTAAAACTGGTGACTATTCTGGTTGGATTATAAAAGATAATAATATTTGGGGTATAGTTAATTAAAGTCTTCTGAAAGAGCTTTAATATTATCCTCTGAAAATTTAGTTGTATGTGAATATTCCTTATGATCAATACCAACTTCAATAATATTATTGTGATCTTTAAACTTATTTACCTGATCATTTGAAAAATTGAAATGAATAAATTGAACAGATGAAGCCTTTCCATCATCTGAAGTCCGATCTACATCCATCTCTGGAACAGCATATATTTTTTCATCATCAATTTTTATAAAAATATTTTTTTCTACACCACCTAATTTTCCAAGAAATTCTGCTCTTATAACTGGATTGTCGATCTCAAACATTAAAGTTGCAACTAATTCTTTACCATTAGGTATAAGAGGATTATATGCAGCTAATTCATCAGCTATTTGTTCATCACCCCCTTTTTCAATGTAAAGCATTTCCTGAACTTGGGCTATCATCGTTTCATAACACTCAAAATAAAATGTTGCATAAGGTCCTAGAAGAATCCTTCTATTCTTTTTAAATTCAACTAATTCTTTTCTCATTTGCCTTCTAACTTTTATATAAGCATCTAAAGGCAAAAGATCTTCTTTCGTAATTATTTTTTGTTCTTTTGACATTCTATAATCCATAACTTTTTGAGACTATTTCAATTGGATGCACAGCTTCATCACTTACTATATTTGTATCTTCAGCTAGCTGCTTAATATGCTTTCCAGCCAATGGACAGTCAGATGCCATATATTTATTATTTTTTCGTTTAACAGTACTTGCGGTAGTTTTGCCCACCTTGTTTGCAATGTCGTGAGTTCCTTTCATTATTCCAAAAGTTCCTCCATGACCTGCACATCTTTCAACAACATCTAATTTAATATTTGGGATTAGTTTAAGCATGTCTCTTGCTTTATTACCCATATTTTGAGCTCTTGCATGACAAGCATTATGAACGGTTACTCCACCGTCAATTTCTTTCAGACCATCGACTAAACCCTCTTTGTTAGCAATATCCATAACATATTCGTCAATATCAAGAGTATTTTGAGAAAGTTTTTTGATTATTCCGTCATTTGGCATTAATAAAGGCCATTCAAACTTCAACATTAACCCACAACTAGCTGTTAAAGTTACGACTTTGAAGCCTTTTTCAATATATTTGTTTAATTCTTTTGAAACTAGTTGCGCTTGTTTTGTAACTTGATCTAAATCGGCTTGCTCAAGG
The DNA here is from genome assembly GCA_902597335.1 of uncultured Pelagibacteraceae bacterium. Classification (GTDB taxonomy): domain Bacteria; phylum Pseudomonadota; class Alphaproteobacteria; order Pelagibacterales; family Pelagibacteraceae; genus Pelagibacter. Next base: position 75,285 of record CACJXK010000007.1, on the reverse strand, counting down.
TAAGGCATACCACAACAACCCACATAAGAATGTTCTACCTCTACATTATTATGGTTCAAGACTTTTAAAGCAGCCTCACCAGTTTTTTTCTTATTGAAATTAACAAAACATGTTGAGTAAATTACTACTTTTCTCTCGTTATTTTTTTTTAAAATATTTTTTTTGAATTTTTCAAAATACTTTGAAAATGTTTCTTTGTTGTACCTTGGTAAAATTACTCTTTTATCTATACCAGTAAAATATTCTAAAACTTTTCTAGCAAATTTATTTTTTACATCAGTAATCCAATTTATTAAAAAGTTAAAAAGTATTCCTATTTTTGAATTTCTATCGATTTTAGTTAATTGATTTGCAGTTTTTGATATATCACCAATTTTTCTTTGAGCAGTCCTATATCTCAACATTAAATGAGGGAAATCTAAATCAAATTCATGAGGTGGTACATAAGGACATTTAGTCATGAAACACATATCACATAGAGTACAAGCATCAACAACTGGTTTAAACTTATCACTTGAAAGATCTGATACTTCTCCACCTTCTGTTTCGTCTATAAAATCAAACAGCTTTGGAAAGCTATCACACAAATTAAAACATCTTCTACATCCATGACATATATCAAAGACCCTTCTCATTTCCTGATCAATTTTCTCAGGGTTTATAAAATCTGGATCTCTAAATTTTAATGGATGTCTTGTAGGTGCTTGAGTACTACCTTCTTTGTTCATATAATTAATTTGTAATGTTTGTGGACGAGAGGGGTTCGCCCACAAATTTTGTTTAAGAAATGCTTTCTAAAGTTTTTTGAAACTTTCCAGCATGAGATTTTTCAGCTTTTGCTAAAGTCTCAAACCAGTCAGCTATTTCATCAAAACCTTCATCTCTAGCTGTTTTAGCCATTCCAGGGTACATATCTGTATACTCATGTGTTTCGCCTTGAATTGCAGACTCTAGATTTGCTTTTGTTTCACCGATTGGCTTACCAGTTGCTGGATCACCTACTTCTTCTAAATATTCTAGGTGGCCATGAGCATGTCCAGTTTCACCTTCTGCAGTTGATCTAAATACCGCTGCTACATCGTTAAAGCCTTCAACATCCGCTTTTTGAGCAAAATAAAGATATCTTCTATTTGCTTGGCTTTCTCCAGCAAATGCTTCTTTTAAATTTTCCTCTGTTTTACTACCTTTTAATGACATGATTACTCCTACTATTAATAATGATTCTAAAGTAGCTTATATATAGAGGAATTGTAATATGTCAACAGTTTAGAATAAATATAATGTATTATTTAAACAATTGATATTATTGAATTATTTTTGAGATTGATTATCACTCACAATTTTGGCGATAACTTCTACTGATTTTATTTTTTTTCCTGGGATTGTTCTTCTAATATTAACTTCATCAACATCATCTTGATGAATATCAATTAATCTATTTTCTTCTTCGTCAAAGAAATGGTGGTGATGAGTTACATTTGTATCGTAATAACTTTGTGAAGCATTTAGTGGAATCTCTTTTAAGTAGCCCTTTTTGATAAATGCATGAACAGTATTGTAAACTGTTGCCAGTGCAACCTTAATATTTGCTTGATTTTCAATGATTTTAACCAATTCCTTAATTGTAAAGTGAAAAGTCTTTTCAGCATCAAACAAAGCTTCACAAATTTTTATTCTTTGTTTAGTGGGTCTAAGTCCTGATTTTCTTAATTTTTCAATATACTGGTCAGAGTAAGACATTATTAATTATAATTATTCTAAAGAATATCTATATTATAATGTTAGTAAATCAAGTAATAAGATTAAAATTTTATGAAAAAGAGCTCCTTTAATTATGACGAATTAATAAGTTGTGCAAATGGGGAACTTTTTGGTCCGGGGAATGCAAAATTACCATCCCCACCAATGCTAATGTTTGATAGAATTACTGAAATTAACGAAAATAAAGGAGCTTTTGGGAAAGGTTTGATGAAAGCTGAACTTGATATTAAAGACGATTTATGGTTTTTTGATTGTCACTTTAAGCAGGATCCTGTAATGCCAGGATGTTTAGGTTTAGATGCGATGTGGCAACTGGTTGGATTTTATCTGGGTTGGCTTGGAAATCCTGGAAGAGGAAGAGCTTTAGGTGTTAGCACAGTAAAATTTACTGGCGAAGTTTTAAAAAATGTCAAAATGGCAACATATATTATTGATATAAAAAGAATATTAATCAAAGGAGAGACGACTGTTGGTTTAGCAAATGGAATTCTTCTTGCAGATGATAAAAAAATCTACTCAGCTGATGGTCTTAAAGTGGGGTTGTTTAAAAAATGAGAAGGGTAGTAATTACAGGTTTAGGAATTGTATCTTGTTTAGGTAATAATCAAGAAGAAGTGTATCAATCTTTACTAAATTCTAAGTCAGGAATTTCTTTTTCTGAAGAATATAAAGAACATAATCTAAAAAGTCATATTCATGGTAAACCAAATATAAAACTTGAAGATCATATAGACAGAAAGACAATTCGTTTTATGGGTTCAGGGTCAGCCTATAATTACATTGCAATGAAAGAGGCAATTGAAGACTCTGGACTTGAAGAAAGTGAAGTGAGTAATTTTAAAACAGGAATTGTTATGGGTTCTGGAGGACCATCTATAGAAAATGTTATTTTAGCAGCTGATAAAACGAGAGCTAAAACCCCAAAATTGATGGGACCTTTTATAGTTCCAAGAACAATGGCAAGTACAGCATCTGCCACGCTTGCTGTGCCTTTTAAGATCAAGGGTACTAACTATACAATGAGCTCAGCCTGTGCAACTAGTGGTCACTGCATTGGAAATTCTATGGAATTAATTCAAATGGGAAAACAAGATATTGTTTTTGCTGGTGGAAGTGAGGAAATTCATTGGGCAATGACTGCAATGTTTGATGCAATGACTGCACTTTCATCCAAATATAATGATACCCCTGAAAAAGCTTCAAGGGCATATGATAAAACAAGAGATGGTTTTGTAATTGCAGGAGGTGCAGGGGTACTAGTCCTTGAGGAGTACGAACATGCAAAAGCGAGGGGAGCTAAAATATACGCAGAATTAACTGGTTATGGAGCAACTTCAGATGGATACGATATGGTAGCCCCATCCGGCGAAGGAGCGGTTAGATGTATGAAAATGGCAATGTCCACTTCAAAAAATAAAATAGATTATATTAATACACATGGAACATCTACACCTGTTGGAGATATTACAGAATTGAATGCAGTAAAAGATACTTTTGGAAATGAAATTCCAAAAATAAGTTCAACTAAATCTTTGTCAGGTCATCCATTAGGAGCTGCTTCAGTTCACGAAGCTATATATTGTTTAATAATGATGAAAAACAATTTTATTGCTGGATCAGCCAACATCAGTGAAATGGATGAAGAGGCTAAAACATTTCCAATTGTTGCTAAAACAGAAACAGAGGCAACTTTAAATACAGTTATGTCTAATAGTTTTGGTTTTGGTGGAACAAATGCAACACTAATTTTTGAGAAAGTTTAATTTATGTCTTTAATGAAGGGAAAAAAAGGACTGATAATGGGTGTTGCCAACGAAAGATCCATTGCGTGGGGTATTTCGCAAAAACTTGCTGAGGCAGGTGCAGAATTAGCTTTTACTTATTTGGGTGATGCTCTCAAAAAAAGAGTTGTACCTTTAGCAGAAAAACTCAATTCAAATGTTACATTTAGTTGTGATGTCGAAAGAAAAGAGGAAGTAGTTAAACTTTTTGAAGATATTAAATCTCAATGGGGTGAAATAGACTTTGTTGTTCATGCAATCGCATTTTCAGACAAATCTGAATTGTCCGGAGAATATTTAAATACTACTAGAGAAAATTTTCAAAGAAGTATGCTCATTTCGTGTTTTTCATTTACAGAAGTTGCAAGAGAAGCTTCCAAAGTTATGAAAGAGGGTGGTAGTATGATCACTCTAAGTTATGAAGCTAATAAAGCTATTCCAAATTATAATGTGATGGGTGTTTGCAAAGCAGCATTAGAGTCTAGTGTAAAATATTTAGCACGTGATCTAGGAGCTAAAGGAATAAGAGTTAATGCAATAAGCGCAGGTCCGATAAAAACTTTAGCAGCATCAGCAATTGGAGATGCTAAATTTTTGTATAAATGGAATGCAGACCATTCATTTTTAAAGAGAAATGTAGATAATTTAGATGTTGGGAACTCTGCGTTATATCTTTTAAGTGATATGGCGGGTGGAGTAACTGGTGAAATTCACTATGTAGACGCTGGCTATAACAAAGTGGGAATGCCAGATCCTAAAAATATATCCTAATATTAATTTATATGCTTATATTAGTTTGGTTTGTTGTTTGTATAATATTTTTTATAGTGCAACTGATCCTTGAAGGTTCTGGTCATGCATTAGAAGTTTTTGCCCTATTGACTGCGATAGCTTTATTCTTAATAAATAAATTAGGAAAAAAAAAAGTTAAATAGAATCAATTAATTGTGAGAAGAAATTTTTTAAAAATTACAGCTACATCTTTATTGGGATTACTGATCTACCCTTTAAACTCTTTAGCTAGCAACTTAGTTGGATTTAAAAAAAAATTGAAGAAAGATGAAAGTGAATACAATATAATTAATCCTGACCTCACTGAGGAGCAGAAAATAATAATGTTTGAAGAAGGTACTGAACTTGCAGGTACAAGTGAATTAAATTACGAGAAAAGAAAAGGATCATATCATTGTGCTAATTGTGGTGTGAAATTATTTGAGTCTACTGCAAAATTCGACAGTGGAACTGGTTGGCCCTCATTTACCGAGGCAATACCAGGAGTATTTGTAACAAAAGTTGATTATTCATTTGGTATGAAAAGAACTGAGTATAGTTGTGCAAATTGTGGCGCACATCATGGGCATGTATTTAATGATGGACCAGATGGTGGCAAAAGATATTGTAGCAATGGTCTTTGCTTATTATTCGTGCCAGAAAGTTAAAAACTATATTACTAATAAAAACTATATAGCCGCTTGCTTAATAGATAGTTTTACTTTTCCTCGATCAAATCCAATAACCTTAACTTTTACTTCGTCACCCTCTTTTACAACATCAGTGACTTTAGCAACTCTTTTATCTGCCAGCTCTGAAATATGAACTAATCCGTCTTGTTTTCCTAAAAAATTTACAAAAGCACCAAATTCCATAATTTTCATAACTTTACCATTATAAATCTTATTTAATTCAGCTTTAGCAGTAATATCTTTAATCATTTGCATCGCCACATTTCTAGACTCTTCATCTGGTGCTGCTACTGTTACTTCACCCTCATCGTTAACATCAACTTTTGCTCCAGATTTTTCAACAATTTCTCTTATTGTTGCTCCACCTTTACCAATTACTGCTGCGATATCTTTTTTGTCGACTGTAATTTTTTCCATTTTTGGTGTGTGTTTACCAACATTATCTCTTGATTTAGAAAGTGCTTTATTCATTTCACCTAAGATATGAATTCTCCCATCTTTAGCTTGATTTAAAGCTTGTTCCATTATCTCAAAAGTGATTCCAGTAATCTTTATATCCATTTGTAAGGATGTAATACCGTCTTTAGTTCCAGCAACTTTAAAATCCATGTCTCCTAAATGATCTTCGTCGCCAAGAATATCTGATAAAACAGTGAAGTCATCACCCTCCTTAATTAAACCCATTGCAATTCCGGCAACTGGCTCTTTAATCGGAACGCCTGCATCCATGAGTGCTAGCGAAGTTCCACAAACAGTTGCCATTGAGGATGAACCGTTAGACTCAGTTATTTCCGACACTATCCTAAATGTATAAGGAAAATTTTCTTTCGTAGGGAGTGATGAATTAATTGCTCTCCAAGCTAATTTACCATGACCTATCTCTCTTCTTCCAGTTCCAATTCTACCAGTTTCACCAACTGAAAACGGAGGAAAATTATAGTGTAACATAAATCTCTCTTTCTGAAGACCATCTAAACTTTCAATTCTTTGTTCATCATCTGATGTACCTAAAGTAGTTGTAACGATTGCTTGAGTTTCACCCCTAGTAAATAAAGCAGAGCCATGAACTCTAGGTAATATTCCCACTTCACACATAATTGGCCTTACATCAGCTAGACCTCGTCCATCAATACGGTTTTTATTTTTTAAAATATCAGTTCTTACAATAGATTTTTCTAAACTTTTAAGTTGTGAGTTTACATCTAGATCTGTGTAATCCTCATTTTCTTCATAAAGCTTTTTTGCTCTTTCAGTTATTTCAGAGATTTGGTTTGATCTATCTTGTTTATCTCTAGTAGAAAATGCTTTTTTCAAATCTTCGGTAAATTCCTTATCTAATTTCTTTTTTACTTCTGAAAGATCTTTTTTCTCAACTGTCCATTCGGGTTTTCTACATTCTTTTGCTAGATCATCTATCATTTCAATCACTGGGAGGAAACCTTCATGTCCAAATTTTACAGCATTTAACATTTCTTCCTCGGTTAAACCATTTGCTTCTGACTCCACCATTAAAACAGCATCTTTAGTTCCCGCTACTACTAAATCTAATTTTGACTCATCTAATTCCTTTTTTGATGGGTTAAGTACGTAATTTCCTTTTATAAATCCAACTCTAGAGGCCCCTACAGGTCCCATGAAAGGCATTCCAGATATAGCTAAAGCTGCCGATGATGCTATTATAGATAAAATGTCTGGTTCATTTTCTTTGTCATAAGATATTACAGTTGGTAATAACTGTACTTCGTTTTTAAATTCATCAGGAAATAAAGGCCTGATTGGTCTATCTATTAACCTTGAGATTAACGTTTCACTTTCAGTTGGCCTTGCCTCTCTTTTAAAGTAGCCACCTGGTATCTTGCCAGCAGCATAATATTTTTCTTGATAATTTACAGATAATGGGAAGTAATCCATATCAGGGTTTACTTTCTTTGCTCCAACGACTGTCGCTAAAACTACTGTTTCACCGCATTGAGCTATGATTGCTCCATCTGCTTGCCTTGCTATTTTTCCTGTCTCTAAACTTATTTTCTTTCCACTTACTTCTATTTCTTTTTTTACTACTTTGAACATTTATTTCCTCAAGTTTAATTTTGTTAATACTGATTTATAAGACTCGATATTATTTTTTTTTAAATAGTCTAATAATTTTTTCCTTCTATTGACCGCTCTTAAAAGACCAACTGAAGAATGTTTGTCTTTTTTAAATTGCTTTATATGTTTTGATAAGCTCTCAATTTTTCCAGTTAATTGTGCGATTTGAACTTCTGAAGATCCAGTATCTTTATCATGAATTTGAAGTTCTTTTACTTTTTCTTTCATTTTTTTTCCTTATTTATTTATTTGTTTGTTTAATTAAATTTTCTATTTTTTCTGCATAATCAAAAGAGTCATCTTTTACAAAAAAAAGTTTAGGTAAAAACTTCATTATAATCTTTTTTGATAAAACTTTTCTAATCATAAATGATGATATTTTTAATTTTTCTATAATTTCTTCTGTATTTTTTCCACCCAAGGGCATTACAAATATTTTTGCTGTCTTTAAATCAGGAGACATTCTCACTTCAGTAACTGTAATTTCTTTGGTTGATAAATTTGGTATTTTGGCTTCATCTCTTATAAAAAGTATTCCTAAAGCTTGTTTAATCATTTCTCCAACTCTTAATTGTCTTTGTGTGATAGGCTTTCCTAAATTTTTCATTTAAATACTTCTCTCTGTAACTGTTGCATTATAGACTTCAATAATATCTTTTTTTTGAAAATCAGCGAAATCTTTTAATGTAATTCCACACTCTAAACCAGCAGAAACCTGTTTGGTTTGATTTTTTTCTCTAAAAATAGTCCCTATTTTTCCATTAAATATAATTGTACCATCTCTAATAACTCTTGCACTCGAGTCTTGAGTTATTTCACCCTCAACAACTTTGGAGCCTGCAACTTTGCCTACTTTTGAAACTTTAAAAATTTCAAGTATCTCGGCACTGCCAATCACTTTTTCTTCTACATCTGGAGATAACAATCCACCCATTCTTTGTTTAATAAAATCTAATACCTCATAAATTATATTGAAAGATGAAATTGAAATTTTTTCAAGTTCAGCTCGTTTTTTTGCTTCTTTGCTTGGTTTCACATTGAACGCAATTATTACTGCATCAGAAGCTTTTGCCAATGTAATATCTGTCTCGGTTACCATTCCTATGTCTGAGAGGAGAATTTTTGGTTTAACTTCGTCATGTTTTATTTGATCAATTGCATTCTTAATTGCCTCAGATGAGCCATGAACATCTGATTTTATAATAATGTTCAATTCCTCAGAAATTTGGTTTTGAAAAGCTGAGTCTTGAGTGACAAAGTTAAGTGGTATTTTATCATCTTTAGACTCCTGAACTCTTGCCTCACATAACGATTTAGCTTCTTTTTCACTTGATAGAACTATGAAATCGTCACCTGATTTAGAAGCACCATTTATACCAATTATCTCAATAGGAGTGGCTGGTTCAGCTATTTCAATATTTTTACCATGGTCATTAACAATTGCTCTTATTTTTCCCCATTTTAAACCACTTACAAAGTAATCTCCTTTTTTTAATGTACCAGCTGTAACAATAATATTTGCAACAGGTCCTCTTCCAATATCTATCTTAGACTCTAATACAATGCCTTTAGCATTAGTTTCATAATCAGTTTTTAAATCCAACAATTCTGCTTGTAGAAGAATAGACTCAACCAACTTATCTAAATTCTTTTTTGTTTTTGTTGATATTTCAACCATTAAAGTATCCCCAGACAAATCCTCTGCTATTAACTCGTACTCTAAAAGTTGATTTTTTATTTTTTGAGCGTCTGCCTCTGGCAAATCACACTTGTTAATTGCTACAACTATCGGAACATTTGCTGCTTTTGCGTGTTTTATTGACTCTACTGTTTGTGGCTTAACGCCATCATCTGCTGCAACTACTAATACAACTATATCGGTTAGTTTTGAGCCTCTGGCCCTCATCTCAGTGAAAGCTGCGTGACCAGGCGTATCAATAAATGTAATTTTATCATTTTTGTGATTTATTTGATAAGCTCCAATGTGTTGAGTTATTCCTCCAAATTCACCTGAAACTACATTTGATTCTCTTAAAACGTCCAGCACAGATGTTTTTCCATGATCTACGTGCCCCATTACAGTAACTATTGGTGGTCTATTTTTTAAGTTTTCAGATTTTACCTCTTTGATTTTATTTATTATTTCCTCTGCCTTTTTTTCACGAATGGGATTATGCCCAAATTCTTTTACTAAATATTCTGCTGTATCAGCGTCAATTGTATGATTAATAGTTACAGTTACACCCATACCCAGCAAATGCTTTATAATGCTACTTGATTGCTCAGCCATTCTATTTGCAAGCTCTCGTATAGTTATTACTTCTGGAAGATTAACCTCTCTCTTAACTTGTTTAAAATTTTCTTTATTGTCTGTTTGATTTAAACTTCTGTTTTCTTTTTGCTTTGCTCTCTTTAATGAAGCCATGCTCCTAGCTTTAGTTTCTGTGTGATCATCACTTAGGGCTCTTGAAATAGTCAATTTTAATTCTCTTCTCTTCCCACCAATTTTGCTAGATTTATTCTCTTTTGTTATTGACTCACCTTTTAGCCTTCTCGTTGCTCTTTGTTCAGCTAACTTTCGCTTTTCAAAATCTGATACAGGTGGTGATACTGGTCTGTTATAATTATAAGTTTTTGATGGAATACTTTTATTTGTAGCAAAATTATTGTTATTTTGAGCTGGTTTCGGAGACAAAGACTTACCTTGATATTTTGAATTTTTTTTCTCAATTACGACTGTATTTTTTGATTTTGATTTAGCTTGCTCTATACTACTAAAAGTTTTTTTTGATGTGCCTGATATTGATAGCTTTAATTTTTTTTTCTCCATTTTCCATCTCTCAATCTTTGTAAACTTTTTCTCTAGCAGACATAATTAAATTATCAGCTTCATTTTTTGATAATGCGAAGTCTTCTAGATATCCTTTGATTTTTACTCTTTCACCTTTAATCACGTCGTAAGTCCCTGTAAGCTCATCTGAGGCTAAATCAGCTAAATCTGTTAAGTTAAGAACTTTTTGTTCTCCCAAGGTCACTAGCATTCCTGGCGTTAATCCCTCATGATTGATCAAATCATTATCTAGTCCAAGATCTTTTATTCTATTTGATATCTCCTCTTGATCTTTTGCATGAAACTCTTTGGCTCTCTCTATTAACTCTTTGGCTGTGTCTTCTTCAATACCTTCGATTTTAGTTAAAGCATCAGGCTGACTATCTTTTATATCATCAATAGATGAAAAACCCTCTGCTACCAATAACTGTCCTAGAGTTTCATCGAGTTCCAAGTTTTTCACAATATTGTCAGTTTTTTCTTTAAATTCTAATTGTCTTCTTTCAGAGTCCTCTTGCTCTGTCATTATATTAATTTCATAATTCAGCAATTTTGTAGCAAGTCTTACATTTTGACCTCTTCTTCCAATTGCTTTACTTAAATTCTCCTCAGTTAATATAACATCTAGTTTTTTTCCATCGATATCAACATTTACTTTTTGCACCTCAGCAGGTGAAAGCGCATTAGCTACAACTATAGCAGGGTCTTCAGACCAGTTCACTATATCAATTTTTTCTCCTTGAAGCTCATTTACAACTGCCTGAACTCTACTTCCTCGCATTCCTACACATGCTCCAACTGGATCAAGCGATGTGTCAATAGCTTTAACACAAATTTTTGCTCTACTTCCAGGGTCCCTCGATGAGGATTTAATTTCTATTAAACCATCATATATTTCTGGAACTTCTTGAACAAACAATTTATCCATAAATTTTGGATGTGCCCTAGATAAGAATATTTGTTGACCTCTAGGCTCTCTTCTTACATCTAAACAATATGCTTTTATCCTATCACCAGCTTTGATATTTTCTCGAGGTATCATTTCATTTTTTTGAATTATTGCTTCAGTTCTTCCAAGATCAACAATCACGTTTCCGAATTCAAGCCTTTTAACTATACCACTTAAAATTGTATCTTTTTTATCAATGAAATCATTGAACTGCCTCTCTCTCTCTGCCTCTCTCACATTAAAACTAATAACTTGTTTTGCTGTTTGAGCTGCAATTCTACCAAAGTCAAATGAGGGCAATGGTTGCAAAACTTCATCACCAATTTTTTTATCTTCGTTAAAACTATTGAGCTTTATCGCCTCATCAAGTGTGATCTCAGTATTTGAGTTTTCAGGTTTCTCAACAATTGTAAGTTTTCTAAAAATTCCAATTTCTCCATTATCTCTATTTATTTCTACTTTGATCTCATTATCAGAGCCAAATTTTGACTTAGCTGCTTTTGCGATACCGGTTTCCATTGATCCAATGATTAATTCTTTATCAATTGATTTCTCTAAAGCCACTGCTTCTGCTATTCTTAATAACTCTAGTTTATCTGCTCTTTTATTTAACATTTTTTTTCAACCAAAAAAAAATGGGCCTCAGCCCATTTTGAAAATTCAACAATATGCTTGAAATATAGTTATTTTTGTTAGCTTTTCAACAATATTTACTTATTAAAAACCCCAGATTTATCAGTTTTTTCCCAAGAAAAAGACCCATCGTCCTCTGGTATTCTCCCAAAGTGTCCATAAGCGGCTGTTTTTTCATATATTGGTTTATTTAATCCTAGCATTTCTCTAATTCCTCTTGGACTTAAATCAAAGTTTTCTTTTATAAGTTTTTCTACATGTAAATTTTTTTCTTCATCATTATCAAATAAATCTACGTAAATTGATAATGGTTTAGATACTCCAATAGCATAAGCTAATTGGATTAAACATTTATCAGCAATTTTTGATGCAACAACATTTTTAGCTAAGTATCTTGATGCATAAGCTGCAGATCTATCAACTTTTGTTGGATCTTTTCCTGAAAATGCTCCTCCTCCATGAGGAGCAGCACCACCGTATGTATCTACGATAATTTTTCTACCTGTTAAGCCGCTGTCACCATCTGGACCGCCAATAACAAAGTTTCCGGTAGGATTAATATAAATTTCCTTTTCATCAAGACTTCCTAATAAATTTTTAGGAATAGATCTCTCAATATAAGGCAAACAAAGTTCTTTAACTTTAGCTAAGTTCACATCTTTAGAATGTTGTGTCGATATTACGACTGAAGTAACCGCATCAGGCATACCATCTTTATATTTTATAGTAATTTGACTTTTAGAGTCTGGTTCTATTCCATTTAATTTTCCTGATTTTCTATCCTCTGCCATCAATCTTAGGATTTTATGTGAATAATGAATAGGTGCTGGCATCAAAACATCTGTTTCGTTGCAAGCATAACCGAACATAATTCCTTGGTCTCCAGCCCCTTCATCCTTGTTTCCTGAAGAGTCCACACCAATTGCAATATCAGCTGATTGTGAGTGCAAATGTGTCTCAATATTTGTTTGTTCTTTCCATGAAAAACCATCTTGATCATACCCAATGTCTTTAATGCAATCTCTAACTTTTGAAATCAATTCATCTTGTTTAAGTTCAGGTCCTCTAACTTCTCCTGCTAGAACAACTTTATTTGTTGTTGTTAAAGTTTCACAAGCAACTCTTGCTTCTGGCTCAGAAGCTAAAAAAGTATCTACAACCATATCTGAAATTCTGTCACAAACTTTATCTGGGTGTCCTTCTGACACTGACTCACTAGTAAATAAAAAATTTTTTTTCATTAATTCCCCCGTATTTTAAAAAAGAAAATTAAACTAATATAAATGAATAGAAAATAAAAGAAGATCTTATTGCCTTGAGAACTAAAGATAGTTTTATTGGACTTTTTGAAAGAGTTAATTTTAATAAATCCCTTGTTGGTTGTTAAATTATCATCAATTACTTGACCTTTAGGATTAACAAAAGCTGAAATTCCATTATTAGAGGATCGAATTACATACTTACCTTCCTCTATAGATCTAAAAATTGAGTGTGAGTAGTGCTGGTAGGGACCGATAGAGTTTCCAAACCACCCATCCTCTGAAATATTTAAAATAAAATCATAATTTTTTTTACTTTTATTAATTTTACCAGAGTAAATAACTTCATAACATATAAGTGGAATAAAACTATAACCATTCAACTCTATTGGATCTCTTTTCACATCTGCCGAGAAAGACTGGTAACCTTGGGTAATTTTTTTGAAACCTAAATTACCTAATGTTTTTTCAAAAGGTAAAAATTCTCCAAAAGGTACCAGTTTATTTTTATAATATTTTTGTAAGATATTAAGTTCATTATCCAAAACTAGCAGGGAATTATAAATTCTCTGGTTTTCATAAATATTCATACCTAAAATAATTTTATGTTTTTTTGAAAAGCTATTTGAAAATAAATTTTTAAATTTTTTTAGATCCTCAAAATAAATATTTGAAAGAATACCTTCTGGAAAAATAAATAATGTTTCACTTTGAGGATTTGGCTCAGAAATATTAATTAATTCGGAAATAAATTCTCTAGGATTTTCATTTTGAAAATATCTGTTAATATTTATATTCGGCGAAATTATCTTAATAACAAACCCTAAATCATTTTTTTCATTAAATTCGTCATTTTTTAAGTTTAAATAGCCTAATGAATAATTCGTAAAAAAAATTATTAAATAGAAAGAAAGCACGTTTATTTTAAATTTTTTTTTGTAATTGAAAAATAAATAAGTTGGAAATAAAAATAACAAAATAATTATTGAATTAAATGCATAGGTCCCTGTCACAGAAAGTAATTGAATAAATTCTAAATAATTTACAAAACTAAAAGAAATTAGATTCCATGGAAAACCTCCAAAAACAAAACTTCTAATGTACTCAAATACTGATAAAGAAGTAGCTAATATTAAAATTGATAAAAAGTTTTTTTTTGGTTTTAAAAATGAAAAAGTTAAAGTTGATAAACCATAAAATAATCCTAAAAATAAAGGTATTAAAATTAAAGCAACTGGTATTAAAGGTTTAAATATATCTTCAAATGTAAGTGAATTAGTTATCCAATATAAATTAGAAATGAAATAACCAAAACCAAACATCCATCCAATATTAAAAGATTTAACTTTATCTTTATGGTGCTTTAACAATACCCATAAAAAGATAGGGTATGAAAAAAAGTTTAGATAGAACAAATTATAAGGTGGAAGGCTATATGAAGAAATTAAGCCTAATAGAAATATAAATGAAAATAATAAAATTTGATTTTTATAAATTAAAGTCAATTTATCTTATGAAAATATTTTAATATTAAATTTTCTTTTCTAAGCATTTTGTTGAAATCATCTAATCTTTTGTGATCATAACCAATTAGATGAAGATAACCATGTATCCACATTTTATCAAATTCTAAAAAAAAATTTGTTTCTTTTGATCTTTTTTTAATTATTTCATAACTAATCGCTATATCACCCACATAAAGTATACTTTTACTTTTTATCTTTATAGGAAAAGATAAAACATCTGTTATTTTATTTTTTTTTCTGAATTTAAAATTTAAATTTTTCATTTTCTTGTTGTTGGTTAGGAGCACTGAAAATTCATGATTTTTTCTTTTAAAAAAAGGCGCTTTAGATAAAATTTTAAGTCTTTTATTTAAGTAATCGTTAGGGTTTTTAATTTTTTTTATCCAATTTGAATGATCAGATAATACATTGGCCTTTATCATTCCTCAGTACTTTTATCTGCATATGCTTTAACAATCTTTGAAACGAGTGGATGTCTAACTACATCTTTATGGTCAAAATCAATGACTGAAATTTCATTTAAATGTCCCAGCAATTTTTTGGATTTATTTAATCCTGAAAGTGATTTATTAGGTAAATCTATTTGTGAGGGGTCGCCATTAATTACTATCTTGGAATTTTCACCTATTCTGGTTAAAAACATCTTTATTTGGGTATCTGTCGCATTTTGCGCCTCATCAAGAATTGCAAATGAATTTTTTAAAGTTCTACCTCTCATGAAGGCTAAAGGAGCTATTTCAATGTCACCAACTTCAATTTTTTTTTGTATTTTTTCAAAATCTAATAGGTCATACAAAGAGTCGTACAATGGCCTTAGGTATGGATCTACTTTTTCTCTCATGTCACCTGGTAAAAATCCGAGTCTTTCACCTGCTTCTACAGCGGGCCTGGATAAAATGATTCTCTCGATTTTTTTTTCTAACAACATTGTTAATGCTACAGCAACAGCTAAAAAAGTTTTACCTGTTCCTGCTGGTCCGGCAGAAATAATTATATCAGAATCTTTTAATGCTCTAACATAGTCCTTCTGTCTTTCTGATCTCGGAATTACAGATTTTTTTGGGGTCTTAATAATATATTCTATTTTTTTTTCAGAATCGTGATTTTGATTAATCATAAATTTGTTTATAGAAGAAATTATATCTTTTTTTTCAATCGTTCCATTATTTAAATATTGTTCAGTCAAGAAATGAATAGCATTTTTAACTATATTATTTTTTTCAGGACTACTTTTCACAAGTATAGAATTGCCTCTTGAATACAAGCTAGTTTCAGTAATTTTTTCTAATTCCTTTAAATTATTATTAAATTCACCTGTTACACCAAGCAACAATTCATTATTTTGAAAAATTATACTTAAAGTATTATTTTCTGAATATAC
Source organism: uncultured Pelagibacteraceae bacterium (assembly GCA_902597335.1). Classification (GTDB taxonomy): domain Bacteria; phylum Pseudomonadota; class Alphaproteobacteria; order Pelagibacterales; family Pelagibacteraceae; genus Pelagibacter. The sequence goes on along the minus strand of CACJXK010000007.1, from coordinate 59,611 downwards.
ATATTTTAATTCAGAAATAATCTTTTTTTTATTTATCTTGCTCAATCTAAGCTGCTTTCATATTTTTGTTTACTGAACCAAATAAAGTATTCTGGTTACTTGTTTGTATCTTTACTTTAATGTTCTTGCCAATTAAGTTATCATTTCCATCGAAGATTACTGGTGTAATATACTTATTTCTTCCAAAATATTTATTTTGTTTTTCCATTTTATTTTCAACAAGAATATCAATAATTTGATTTTCCATTGATTTATTAATTTCTATTTGGTTGTTAAATAATTTTTCCTGAATTAATGTTAGTCTTTCTTTTGCAATATTTTTATCTATCATATCTAATTTTGATGCAAATGTTCCTGGTCTTGGGCTGAAAATAAATGAAAAAGAATTAATAAATTTTATTTCTTTAATTAAGTCAAATGTTTCCTCAAAATCTTTTTGAGTTTCACCTGGATAGCCAATGATAAAATCACTTGAAAATTCAATACCTCCATTAATTTTTTTTAATCTCTTATAAATATCTAAATAATCTTCTACAGTATGCTTTCTATTCATTAATTCTAACATTCTATTTGATCCACTTTGAATAGGTAAGTGAACAAATGGCATTAGTTTTTGACTGGACGAATAACATTCAATTAAGTCGTCAGTCATATCTCTTGGATGTGATGTAGTATATCTTATTCTCTCTAATTCTGAATATTGATTTAAATAATTTATTATATGAGAGATTCTAAACTCCTTAGCATTTTCAAAATAAGAATATGCATTAACATTCTGTCCTAACAATGTTATTTCTTTCACACCATTTTCTATTAGTTGTTCAGCTTCTGCTATAATTTTTTTAAATGGCCTAGAATATTCAGGTCCTCTTGTGTAAGGTACTACACAAAAATGACAAAACTTATCACAACCTTCTTGAATTGTTAAAAAAGCTGATATTTTGTTATTGTTATTTTTTATTTGATCAAAATATCCAAATTTTGAAATAGTATCAAACTCCGTTTCCTCTTTTTTTTGATTAGCTACATGTTCAGTTAGTAAGTCATTAACTTTATGATATGATTGAGGGCCTAAAATAATATCAATATATGGCTCTCTCTTAAACATTTCCTCATTCTCAGCTTGGGCAACACAACCAGCAATAATCGTAATTGGTTTTTTTTTATTTTTATATAATTTTTTAACTCTACCAATTTCATGATAGACTTTTTCTTTAGCCTTATCACGTATGTGACATGTATTTAGAATATAACAATCTGCATTTGACTGATCTGATGTTTTAACAAAACCCAACTTACTTACAGAATCATAAATTCTGTTAGAGTCATATTCATTCATTTGACAGCCAAAAGTTTTTATGTAGATTTTTTTATTTATCATTTTTTATTTTAGAAAAAAAAAGTTTCTCATTTTTTTTTTTTAATTCCATAAAGCTCTAATTTATGGTCTACTAATTTATACCCATATTTTTCAGCAACTTTTTTTTGCAATTTTTCAATTTCTTCGTCAACGAATTCAATTATTTCTCCTGTCTTAATATCAATGAGATGATCATGATGACTCTCTACTAGTGCTTCATATCTTGCTTTTCCACCTTTAAAATCATGCTTTGTAAGTATACCTGACTCCTCAAAAAGCTTAACTGTTCTGTAAACAGTAGCAATGCTTATTTTAGAGTCTAATGCAGAAACTCTTTTGTATAATTCATCAACATCTGGGTGGTCTGATTCGCCATAAACCTCTTTTGATTCTGACAAAACCTTTGCTATTATTTTTCTTTGATCAGTTAGTTTAACTCCCTTATTAAGACAAATTTGTTCTATTGTTTCAGACATTATTTATTTTAACTCGAATATATAGGTTTTATCAAACCTTTATTTTTTAATTTTTTTTTATCTAGTTTTATTAAATTTTTGTAATTTTTATTTGTTAAATCATTAGATTGAAAACCTAATAAACTAATATTATTTGCAAAAGATATAGCTTTTGCTATTGATAAAGAAATTCTAAGACTTGTAAATTTACCAGGCCCCAAATTAATAAATATTCTATTAATGTCACTTATTTTTATTTTTATTTTATTTAAAAACTTTGAAAGTAATTTCATAAAATTATCAAAGTTTTCTCTACTGTTTATATGACTCGTAGTATATGATTGTTCATCAGTGATGATCACAAAAACAATTTTTTCATTAGCAGCATTAATTATTAAATTTATCATATTTTATTTATTTTTTTTAAATGCTTCCGCAGAAACTGTAAACAAAAAATATCAACCTGATGAAAAAGGGATATTAGCTCTAATGTATCATAGATTTAATGAAAATAAATATCCTTCAACCAATATAAAAATTGATATTTTTAATAATCATATAGATATTATTAAGAAAAATAACTTGTCTTTTTTAGATCCAAAAAATTTTGAATTTGAATTTAATAATGTGAGTAGAGAGAAAAAAATTTTACTTACAATTGATGATGCGTTTTCTTCTTTTTATTTAAATGCATGGCCAATTTTAAAAAAAGAAAAGATTCCATTTATTTTATTTGTATCAACTGAGACTGTTGGCAAAAATGGTTATATGAGTTGGGATGAAATTATTCAGATTTCAAAACATAAATTTGTAACCATAGGTAATCACTCTCACTCTCACGAATATCTTATAAAATATAAATTTAATGATTTTAAAAAAGATATTGAACAGTCTATTAAAATATTTGAAAAGAAACTTAATTATAACCCTAAATTTTTTTCTTATCCATTTGGTGAATATAGTTTAGAACAAAAAGAATTTATTTCTAATAAATTTGATTACGCATTTGGTCAACATTCAGGAGTTATAGATTTAAATAAAGATAAATATGAATTACCTAGGTTTCCAATAAATGAAAAATACGGAGACCTAGATAGATTTAATTTTTTGATAAATCTTTTACCAATTCAATTCAAAAAACTTTTACCAGAAGATAAATTTTTAGTAGACTCTAAGAATCCACCACAACTTGTCATAGAGTTTTTTAAGGAACAAACAAATATTAGTAAAATTAATTGTTTTTCAAATGAAGGCGGGGAATGGAAAAATTCACAATTAAACTTTAAAGATAATAAAATTGAGGTTGTTTTTACTGAAAAATTTTTAACTAGAAGAGGAAGAGTTAATTGTTCAATGCAAGATAATGAAGGATGGAGATGGTTTGGGACTCAATTTACATTTAATTAAATCAAGTTTTTCATTTTTAAACTTGTTGGTAAAATCTCAACATCATCAAAATCAATTAAGTTATTCTGTTTAATTATTTTTTTTAGGATTTCTGTGTATTCTTTTCCAGTTTCTGCATATTTTTCTAAAAAGTTTACAAGTTTTAAACTATCTAATTTTCCATCATTATCCCTTTGAATTGCTCGTTCAATTCTAAATTCTTGATAACTTGAATGGGTATTTAAATTTCTTTGATATGCTCTTACTGATGCTTTAAGTATTTTAAACTTTGCAACTTTATGTTTTTCACCTTTTTCAACCTCTAAAGGTTTAATGCCCTCACCAGACCAGGTCCATTGACCAAATAAAGCATTTCCCTCTTGCGCAAATCTCGAACTTCCCCACCCAGTTTCTTTTGCTGCTTGTGCTATTGCTAATGAAACTGGTATCTCATCCATTCTAATTTTAAGTTTTGATAAATCATTATTTTTTATACCGTATTGTTTAAATTTTAGATCAATCCAAGCTTTATCAACTTTAGTTGTATTATTTTTATTCAAAATTTCAAAAAGTTTTTTTCTATCAAACCTAATTTTTAGATTTTCCTCAATAATCAAAGGTAAAACAATCTGAATGAATAATTTTTTTCTTTTTTTTGGACTTTCAATATTTTTTAACTCTTTTGGAAGTCTGGTAAGTTGGTTTCCAGCATTGACTAACTTTGTTTCTTTGACTTTTTCTAGATTATATCCATTGTCTCTGAACAATTCCTCGATGGTTGAAGCACTCAAACGTTGAGGGTCTTTATCCTCCTCGTTCTTTCCGAAAACTTCTATATCTTCAAAAATATTCCAACTAAATCTATCTTTAAGTGAATTGTTTAAAAGTTTATTTTTTTTTTGTTCCTCTAAAATTTCATCAAAATTCTGTTTCGATAAATTGAATACTACATCATTTGGTTTTAAACTACTTTTTACAAAGCTGATTGAATTTGGCAAAATTGAGAACATAAATATTAAAATAAAGCTTAATAGCAATGTTTTGAAAAAATTTAAGATACCTTTATCTAGTTTATCAAATTTTTTTTTTGACATTTTTGCTTTAGAGTTTCTTTATATTTTATCTTAATGATTTTATACAGCTAAAACTTCTTTAACTTCAGGAATATAATGACAAAGTAAATTTTGCACCCCCTGTTTTAGAGTTAAAGTTGAAGAGGGACATCCTGAACAACTTCCTTTTAATATAACTGTAACTTTTCCATCTTTAAATTCTTTGAATGTAATGTCACCGCCATCTCTTGCAACAGCTGGCCTAATTTTAGTTTCTAATATCTTAATTATCTTGTTTTCAATTTCTCCAAAATCTTTAGGAACCTTTATATCTGCTTTTTTATTAATTATAAATTCATTTCCTTGATCATAGTACTCATTTAAATAAGATATAACTATATGTTTAATATTTTCCCACTTTTCTTCATGAGATTTATTAACTGAAATAAAATCCTCACTTAAAAAAATTCCTGTTACACCATTTATTGAAAGGATATTCTTTAATATTGGAATTTCTGTTTGATTTTCATTTAAAAACTCATAAGAACCATCATTAGATACTCTTTTGCCTGGCAAAAATTTTAAGGAGTTTGGATTTGGTGTTTCTTGTGTTTGTATGAACATCTCAGTTATATAGTCATAATTTTAAATATTTAAAGATTTCTAAAAACCAATTATTTTCTTCATTTCTTTTATCTTTTTTCCTGCTATTTCTTCTGCTTTAATTGCACCCTCCCATAGAATCTTATCCAAATATTTTTTATCATTAGTTAATTTCTTTATCTCTTTTGTTATAGGAGAAATTTTATTTGATAAAATTTCAGCTAATTGAACTTTTAAATCTGAAAAATTTTTACCTCCAAATTCATTTAAAGTTTTATCCAAAGTTTGATTTGAAATACTAGAATAAATTCCAAGAAGATTTTGGGCTTCAGGTCTGTCTTTTAATTTTATTTCCTCATTTGGAATAGGATAAGAATCGGTTTTTGCTTTTTTAATTTTGTTAACAATTTCATCTTTGGAGTCTGTCAAATTAATTCTACTAAGATCTGATGGGTCTGATTTACTCATTTTTTTTAAACCATCTTTTAAACTCATTATTCTTGAAAATTTTTTTTTAATTAATGGTTCTGGTACTTTTAAAAAATTTTCACAATTAAAATCTTTGTTAAATTTTTGTGCTATATCTCTTGTTAGTTCCAAATGTTGTTTCTGATCATCCCCAACAGGAACATGGGTAGCATCATAGAGCAATATATCACTGGCCATCAAAATAGGATAAATATAAAGACCAACAGATGCTTTTTCTTTCTCTTTTCCAGCTTTTTCTTTAAACTGTGTCATTCTATTCAACCAACCCATTGGAGTCATACAACTTAAAATCCAGGATCCTTCGGCGTGTGCATGAACTTCAGATTGATTAAAAATAATACTTTTACTTGTGTCAATTCCACTTGCAATAAAAGTTGCAGCTGTTTCACGAATGTTGTTCTTTAGTTCATCTTTATCTTGTTTAACAGTAATTGCATGCAAATCTACAACACAGAATATACACTTATTTTCTTTTTCATCATTTAATTCAACAAAATTTTTGATAGCTCCAAGATAGTTACCTAAATGAAGGTTCCCTGTAGGCTGAACACCAGAAAATATTATTTTGGACATTATTTAATACTTTAAATTAATATCTGAAATTTTAAAAGCCTTTATAATAATTGAGACCCCGACGTATGAAACAAAAGTAAATAAAACAATCAAAACAATATATAAAAATTTCAAACTATTTCCGTACTCAAAGTAAGATGATAGAAAATTTAACAAAAAGTAAAAAATAGAGATTGCTATTATATTTGAAAAAATAATTTTTAATATTTGTTCAAGAAAATTTGGACTAAATTTGAAGTAGTTTTTATTAATTACAAAGATCAATAAAATAATCCCATTAAACCATGAGGAGATTGTTGTAGCTATTGGTATTATTATAAAACCAATCTTTGAAAAAAATATTAAACTTATTAATATATTTAAGATTACTGAAATAAGTGAATACTTAAATGGAGTTTTGGTATCATTTCTTGCAAATAAGAAAGTTGAAAATATTTTAATCAATGAGAATGCAGGAAGCCCAAAAGAGAAATAAAATAGGGCTTTCGCAGAGTTATATAAGCTTTGTTGATCAAATGAGCCATATCCAAATAACGAAGATGTTATTTGTTCTGAACCAACTATAAGAGCTAATGTTGCCGGCAAGCTTAGAAATAAACTGAGCTCTAGAGCTTTATTCTGAAGTTCGATAGTTTTAAAATGATTATTTTTTTTAATATGTCGACTTAAATTTGGAAGTATAACAGTTCCTATTGCAATCCCTGCTATTGCTAAGTTTATCTGATAAATCCTATCTGCATAGTATAAATAAGAAACCGCACTTGCCTGAAAAGACGCAATAATTGTTCCAACTAAGATATTTATTTGAGTTACACCAGATGAAAAAATACTTGGTAAAAGTTTATTAAAAAAAATTTTAACTTTTTCGTTAATTTTAAATTTAAAGCTAATATCTAATTTGAAATATTTTTTTACAAATATTAATAAGAAGATAAATTGAATTAGACCAGCAATAGAGACTGTATAGGATAAATAATAGACTAAATTGTTATTTAAATCCTCAGCAAATAACAAACAAATTATCAACAATATATTAAGAATTATTGGAGCTGCTGCTGCTGCTGCAAATTTATTATGAGAGTTTAATATTGCTGAAAAAAAAGAAGCCAGACTGATAAAAAATAAAAACGGAAAAGTAATTCTGGTTAAGTTTATTGCAGTATTTAATTTTTCTTGGTCATTTGAAAAACCTGGGGCAATTATTTTAATAAATGATGGCATAAAAATTTCAATTACTAGAATTGTAAAAAACAAAACTAAAAATAATAAGTTAAAAATTGTGTTTGCAAATGAGTTTGCATTTTTTTTTCCCTTAATTAATTCTGAAGAATATGAAGGAACAAAAGCTGCATTAAAAGTTCCTTCAGAAAATAATCTTCTAAATGTATTTGGAATTCTAAAGGCCACAAAAAAAGCATCTGCAAGAGGACCTGATCCAAGGTATATTGCTATGAAAAAATCTCTTACATAACCAAGAACTCTACTTAATAAAACAAATATGCTAAATGTGCTTGTTGACTTAATAAGATTCATAAATCATATTATTCTTAAATTTGGCTTATTAGTACAAATAATTAAAGAAATGAAAAAAAATAAAATTGAACACTACTCGGATAAAGAAGCTCTTGAGTTTCATAATTTAAACAAATCTGGAAAGATTGAGATAAATTCATCAAAACCAATGACTTCGAAAAGAGATTTAGCTTTAGCTTATTCACCTGGGGTAGCAGCGCCAGTCAAAGAAATCTATAAGAATTCTGAACGAGCTTACGATTATACAACTAAAGGAAATTTAGTTGCAGTTATAAGCAATGGATCAGCTATTTTAGGACTAGGTAATTTAGGAGCTATTGCCTCAAAACCTGTGATGGAAGGTAAGGCAGTTTTGTTTAAAAGATTCGCAGATATTGATGCTATTGATTTAGAGATTGACAGCAAAGATCCTAAAGAAATAGTTAACAGTATAAAAAACTTTGCAGTTAGTTTTGGAGGTATTAATCTTGAAGATATCGCTGCTCCAGAGTGTTTCATAATTGAAGAAGAATTAAAAAAAGTACTTGATATTCCAGTATTTCATGATGATCAACATGGAACAGCAATCATTACATCTGCTGCATTAATTAATTCAATTCACATAACAAAAAAAAAAATTTCTAATATTAAAGTTGTTGTAAATGGTGCAGGAGCCTCAGCAATGGCATGCTCAGATTTATTTATTAAATTAGGTGTAAAAAAAGAAAATTTAACCATGATAGATAGCAAGGGTGTAATTAGTTATAACAGAAAAGGGTTGAATAAGTGGAAACTTAAGTATGCAAAAAAAACAAAAAAAAAAAATTTGAATGATGCATTAAAAAATGCAGACGTTTTTTTAGGCCTATCGTCAGCTGGAATATTAAAAAAAGAAATGGTTAAACGAATGGCAAAGAATCCAATTATATTCGCTTGCGCTAATCCAGATCCAGAAATATTACCAGAGGATGTCTATAAAGTGAGAAAAGATGCAATCATAGCAACCGGTAGATCAGATTATCCCAATCAAGTAAATAATTTAATTGGTTTTCCATATATATTCAGAGGTGCTCTTGATGCAAGAGCAAAAACAATAAATGAAGAAATGAAAATGGCTGCTGCTAATGCAATTGCAAAATTAGCTAGAGAAAGAGTTCCTGATGAAGTTGCAGCAGCAATGGGCGGAGATCGACCAAAATATGGAAAAGATTATATTATTCCCTCTACATTTGATCCAAGACTAATAAGCGTAATTCCATTAGCTGTAGCAAAAGCTGCGATGAAAACGCATGTAGCAAGAAAAAAAATTGAAAATTTTAGTACATACTCTGATCAATTAAAACAGAGGTTAGATCCCTCAGTAACAATTCTGCAAGGGATAAATTCTAAAATTAAGAAAAATCAGAAAACAGTTGTTTTTGCAGATGGTGAGGATGAAAATACTTTAAAAGCTGCAATTGCATTTAAAAATACTGGTTTAGGAACTCCTATAATTGTTGCAAAAGAAAACATAGTTAAGCAGAGGTTAAAAGAAATTGGTTATGGAGAAAATTTGAATATTAAAATTGTTAATTCAACTGATAAAAAAATGAGAGACAAATACACAAAATTTCTCTTTAAGAAAATGCATAGAGACCAAGGTTTACTTGAAAGAGATTGTGATAGGATGATTAGAAATGACAGGGTTATTTGGGCGTCATGTATGGTTGAATGTGGAGATGCAGATGCAATGGTAACAGGTAATACCAGAAGATATTCACAGTCACTTGAAAGGATAAAAAAAGTTATACCTGCGCGTAAAGGAGAAATAATGTTTGGCTTAAACATGGTGGTAAGAAAAGGAAAAACGGTATTTATAGGAGATACATCAGTTAACGAATATCCTTCATCTGATGAATTAGCTAATATAGCAATCTCATCTGCAAGAGTTGTAAGATTGTTCGGAATTGATCCTAAAGTTGCTTTTTTATCACATTCAACATTTGGTCAACCAATTACCACCAGAACAAAACATATTAGAGAAGCTGTGGAAATATTAAAAGATAGAAAAGTAGATTTTAAATTTGATGGGGATATGCAACCAGATGTGGCACTTGATGATGAATATTCTGATTTATATCCATTTTCAGAAATAGTCGGTAAAGCAAATATTTTAATCATGCCTGGTCAACATAGTGCTGCAATTTCTTATAAAATAATGAAGACATTAGGAGACGCAAAAGTAATTGGTCCATTATTAATAGGTCTTGCTCAACCAATCGAGATAGCTCCTTTGAGATCATCTACATCTGAAATTTTGAACTTAGCATCAGTAGCTGCATATTCAGCAGGGGTAATTGATTATAAAAAAATTTGAATAAAAGCTAATTTTTTACAACTCTCAAATCATCAACTAAAAATATACTGGTGATTACATCTTCTACATCTAATATTTGTTTTGCTTCCATAGTCACCTCGTCTCTCTCAGTATCATTTTGAGCTATTCCATAAATATAAATTTTCTTTTTATAAGAGTCTATATTGTAGTTAACTGATTTTACTTTTTTATTTGCTATTAAAGCTGCTCTAAGTTGTGATGTTAAAAGTAAATCTTTAGCGGATCTTTTAAAATTAAACTCTTCTTTTATTCTTAAATCATTTTTAACTGATCTTGCGCCTTTTATTTCCCAAGCTAATTTTGTAATTTTTAATTTATCCTCAACTGAACTTACTTTTCCAGTAAGAAATATCCTTCCATCAAGAATTTTTGTTTTTACTGAAATAATATAACTTTTGTCTGTTGATAATAATTTTGCTCTCAAGTTTTGCTGCATTATTGAATCATCTATCTGGGTTCCCAAACTCCTAGGGTCCAAAGCAATTGAAACACCAGTACCTAGAACACCTGTTGAAGAGTACCCAACACAACCTGAAAGAATTATAAAACTTATCAAAAATAAAATTTTTTTAATTTTCATTTTTAATTTCTATACAAAATTTATAAATAACTTTTTTAGAAATTTTTTTATCTTCTGAAATTTTTTTTACTATATCTTTTATTGACATTTTTTTAATTAATTTATGTATTTTTTTTTTATCTGATTCTTCAAGTTCTTTAAAACTTAATCTTTCTTTTTTCATTTCAGAAATAACAACAGTTATTTCACCTTTTCTAGAAAAATTAATTTTTGATAATTCATTTACCGATACTCTGATGTATTCTTCGTGATATTTGCTAATTTCCCTACAAATAAGTATTTCTCTATCCAAAAAGAATTCTTTAATATCATTAATTCTTTTACTAAGTTTATTAGGTGATATAAAAAATGCAATTGAACATTCGAGAATTGATAAATTCTTAAATAAATTTCTAATTTGATTTTGTTTTTCAGGTAAAAACCCACAAAAATAGAAATTATCAGAAAATCCACTTATTGATATTGCTGCACTTAATGCAGATGGACCAGGAATTGGAAAAACGTCAATTCCATTTTTTGCACATTCTTTTACAAGTATTTTTCCAGGGTCTGAAAGAGCTGGTGTTCCGGCATCAGAAACTAATGATACTATTTTATTCTTTTTAAGAAGTTCTAATACTAATTTTAAATTTTTAGTTTCATTAAATTTATGATTAGAAATTATTTTTTTCTTTATTTCAAATTTTTTAAGAATATTTTTTGAAACTCTTGTATCCTCACATAAGATTAAATCCGATTTTCTTAAGGTTTCAATTGCTCTAAAAGAAATATCACCCATATTTCCTATTGGTGTAGCAACACAATATAGCCCAGGTTTAAATTTATTATTATTTAAATTCATTTAAATTATTTATTTAATTATATTATTAAAACTAAAATGAAAACTTTTATTAAATTGCTTTTATGTGGAGCTATAATAATCCTTGCTTTAAATAAAAGTGCTTACTCAAAAGAAAAAATTAAAATTGGATTAATCGTTCCTCTAAGTGGAGAGAATTCTGTAATTGGTGAAAAAATCATCAAATCGATTAGAATGGCAGTCAATAAGATTGATGACGAAAAAATAGAGATTCTCCCAAGGGATACGAGATCAAATCCTATTAATGCATTAAAAGTTTCTAAAGAATTATATCAAGAAGGAGTGAGGATTATTTTAGGACCAGTATTTTATGAAAGTAATAAGTATCTCGATGATTTAAAAGATGTTATTTTCATTTCATTTACAAATAAATTAATTGATAATCCTAAAAATGTTATTAGTGCAGGTGTGAATGCAATTTCACAAGTACAGACAATAAAAAAATTTAATGACAAAAATAATTTGTCAAAAAGTATTTTTTTAATTCCAATATCAGAATATAAAAAAGAAATAGAAATTGCAGTTAAAAAAACGAAGATAGAACATAAAGACATATTTTATTATAATAGAGAACCAACTAAACTTACAAAACAAATAGAGGATCTAACAAAATATCAAATAAGAAAAAATAACCTGCAAGATGAAATAAAAAGGATAGAAAGTTTATCATTTAAAGACAAAGATAAAAAAATTCAAGACTTAAAGAAAAGGGACACACTTGGAAATATTGGCTTTGACTCTGTAGTAATAGCTGATTTCGATGAAAATTTGAAAAGCGTTGCTACATCATTACTATATACAGATGTTTCCTCAAAAAGAATTAAATACATTACCTTAAACCAATGGTTTGATAATTCTCTTTTGAAAGAGACCTCTCTTCATCCCATATATTTTCCATCCATAAATAAAAATAATTATGAAACATTTTTAAATGATTTTAAGAATAATTATGGCGAGGATGGTGATCAACTATCGTTTTTAAGTTATGATTTGATTGGACTAGTTTATTTTTTAATTTTAGAAAATGATTTTAAGATTTCAAAAAATATATTTTACAAAAAAAATAAATTTAAAGGAAAAATAGGAATTTTTGAAATAAATAAAAATGTAATTACACATCAATTAAATTTCTATAGTGTTGAAGATAATCAATTCAAAAAAATTTTTTAATTTTTTTGAATGCATTAAAACGATGATCTATTCTATATTTTTTTTGAGGTTCTAGTTCACCAAAAGTTAATCTTTTTCCTTTTGGTATGAAGATTGGATCATAACCAAAACCATTTTTTCCTTTTTTTATATTAGAGATACGACCTTCAATTTTACCGACTTTACTCACAAATTTTCCATTTGGCCAAAATATTGTTAGAACGCAGATAAATCTAGCTGTAATTTTTTTCTTTTTCCAATTTTTATCTTTCTTATAAATTTCTCGATATACTTTTTTAATGGCTAAATTAAAATTTCTTTTTTTCCCAGCCCAGTCTGCTGAGTATACTCCTGGTTTTTTATTTAAAACATCAATCTCAATTCCAGAGTCATCAGACATACAAATTTTTTTAGTTTTTTTTGAAAAATATTTTGCCTTGAGTAGTGAATTTTCATAAAATGAGGTACCTGTTTCTATAGGACTAGGAATTTTGAAGTCTAGATTAGAATATAATTTTAAACTTTTAGGTAGTAGATCTGCAATTTCCTTTAGTTTTCCTTTATTATTTGAGCCAATAAATATTTCTTTAATTTTTTTTTTTGACATCTGGAAATTATATATTTTCTTACCATATAGCATATATGGACTATGGAGAAAATAAAGATAACACTTCAGCTCTAGAAGCTGAAAACGATGACCAGTCATCAGAAAAAGTTGTAGATGACCAAAAAGTTGATAGGGAAAATTTAGAAAAAGAAAAAGAGAAAAAACTATCACCTGAGGAAGAATTAGAACTACTTAAGGATAAACTTGCGAGAACTTTCGCAGAAATGGAAAATCAAAGAAGAAGATTTGAGAAAGAAAAAGATGATGCGTATGAATATGGAGGATATTCATTTGCTAAAGAAGCTCTTAACTTGTTAGATAATCTTGAGAGATCAAAAGTCGCTTTAGAAAATGATGAAAAATTAAAAAACACTGATGCACTCAAAAAAATTGTAGAACATTTAAATATTATTAATAATGATATGCTTTCAATATTTAAGAAAAATAATATTGAACCAATCAAATCAATTAATGAAAAACTTGATCCAAATCTACATCAAGCAATGATGGAGGTGGAAGATGATACAAAAGAACCTGGCACAATTGTTCAGGAAATTCAAAAAGGCTTTATGATGAAGGACAGATTGTTAAGACCTTCCTTAGTTGGAGTTTCAAAGAAAAAAACAGAGGAAAGTGAAAAAGAAAATCAAAAAGATGAAAAAAATCAGTAAAAACAAGCAAAATTTAAGTGTTAAAGATGGTTGCAGTATAAAAATTAGCACTTATATGACCGATAGGAATTAATATTATGAGCAAAGTTATAGGAATAGATCTTGGAACTACAAATTCTTGTGTCGCTGTAATGGAAGGTACACAAGCTAAGGTATTAGAAAATGCTGAAGGCGCTAGAACTACTCCTTCAGTTGTAGCATTTTCAGATAATGACGAAAAATTAATAGGTCAACCTGCAAAAAGACAAGCAGTAACAAATCCTGAAAACACAATTTTTGCAGTAAAAAGATTAATTGGAAGAAATTTTGACGATCCATCTGTAAAAAAAGATGTCGAGACTGCACCATTCAAAATTGTCAACTCAGATAAAGGAGATGCATGGATCGAAGCTAAAGGTAACAAGTATTCTCCATCCCAGATTTCTGCATTCACACTTCAAAAAATGAAAGAGACAGCAGAGAAATATTTGGGTCAAGAAGTTTCGCAGGCCGTAATTACTGTGCCAGCTTACTTTAATGATGCACAAAGACAAGCTACTAAAGATGCCGGGAAAATTGCAGGATTAGAAGTATTAAGAATTATTAACGAGCCAACAGCTGCTTCACTTGCTTATGGATTAGACAAAAAGACAAATAAAAAAATTGCTGTTTATGACTTAGGTGGAGGTACTTTTGATGTCTCTATACTTGAACTTGGTGATGGCGTGTTTGAAGTTAAATCAACAAACGGTGACACTTTTTTAGGTGGTGAAGATTTTGATAATACTATTGTTGAATATTTATTGTCTGAATTTAAAAAAGAAAATGGTATTGATCTAAAATCTGACAAATTAGCTTTACAAAGACTTAAAGAGTCTGCTGAAAAAGCAAAAATAGAACTATCTTCAGCAGCACAAACAGAGATAAATTTACCATTTATAACTGCAGATAAAACTGGTCCGAAACATATTAATATGAAGATGACAAGAGCAAAACTTGAGGCTCTTGTTGAGGATCTTATTTCTAGAACAATTCCACCTTGTGAAACGGCTCTTAAAGATGCTGGTTTAAATGCTAGTGAAATTGATGAAGTGATTCTAGTTGGTGGAATGACAAGAATGCCTAAGGTAATAGAAGAAGTTAAGAACTTCTTCGGTAAGGAACCAAATAAATCAGTGAATCCTGATGAAGTTGTTGCAATGGGAGCTGCCATTCAAGCAGGAGTTTTACAGGGTGATGTTAAAGATGTCCTTTTACTTGATGTTACACCACTATCTCTTGGAATTGAAACATTAGGTGGAGTTTCAACTAAACTAATAGAAAAAAACACAACAATACCAACTAAAAAAAGCCAAGTTTTCTCTACAGCAGAAGACAATCAACCTGCAGTATCTATAAGAGTTTTACAGGGTGAAAGAGATATGGCTTCAGATAATAAGGTTCTAGGTAATTTCGAACTAGTAGGTATTGCACCAGCACCTAGAGGTGTTCCTCAAATTGAAGTTACATTTGATATTGACGCAAATGGTATTGTAAATGTGTCTGCAAAAGATAAGGGAACTGGTAAAGAGCAAAAAATTCAAATCCAGGCATCAGGAGGTTTAAGTGAAGATGAAATAAATCAAATGGTTAAGGATGCTGAAACAAATAAAGAGGCTGATAAAAAGAAAAGAGAAGCGGTTGATGCTAGAAACCAAGCTGATACTTTGCTTCATTCTACAGAAAAAAATTTAAAAGAACATGGTAGTAAAGTTTCTGATGCAGATAAAAAAGCTATCGAGGATGCATCAGCAAATGTTAGAAATGCACTAAAAGGGACTGACGTAGAGGAGATTAAAAAGAAGACTCAAGATTTGGTTCAAGCTTCTATGAAACTAGGAGAAGCTATTTACAAATCACAACAAAGTACTAAACCTGGTGAAGCACCTAAAGATGCAAAAGATGAAGGAAAAAAAGACGATAATGTTGTTGATGCAGACTTTGAAGAAGTAAAAGACGATAAAGAAAAGAGCGCCTAAACTATCAACCATTTGTCTATAACTAGTTATGGCAAAAAGAGATTACTATGATGTATTAGGTGTTGAGAAAAGTGCTAGTCCCGACCAAATAAAAGCAGCATATAGAAAACAAGCTGTAAAATATCATCCTGACAAAAATAAAGGTGATAAAGGAGCTGAGGAAAAATTTAAAGAAGCCTCAGAAGCATATCACGTTTTATCAAACTCAGATAGAAAACAGAATTACGATAATTTCGGACACGCAGCTTTTGAAAATGGCGGAGGTGGTAGAGGAGGGTTTGGAAACTTTGACTTTTCAGGCTCCTTTTCAGATATTTTTGAGGATTTTTTTGGAGAAGGATTTGGTGGAGGTGGAAGAAGATCAAGAAGATCTAATAACAGAGGATCTGATTTAAGATATGATCTCTCAATAACCTTGGAGGAAGCTTATACTGGAAAAAAACAGGATATTAAATTTTCAACCTCCGAAAGATGTGGTACATGCAGCGGTTCAGGATCAAAACCAGGTCATGGCGCAAGTTCTTGTTCAATGTGTGGTGGCCATGGGCAAGTACGATCAAGTCAGGGTTTTTTTACAGTTCAACAAACATGCCCTCAATGTGCTGGTTCTGGTG
Source organism: uncultured Pelagibacteraceae bacterium (assembly GCA_902597335.1). Classification (GTDB taxonomy): domain Bacteria; phylum Pseudomonadota; class Alphaproteobacteria; order Pelagibacterales; family Pelagibacteraceae; genus Pelagibacter. The sequence goes on along the minus strand of CACJXK010000007.1, from coordinate 43,327 downwards.
AACAGATTACTGATCCATGTGCAAGTTGCGGAGGGCAAGGCAAAAAACAAGCTAATAAAAGACTTTCTGTGACTATTCCTAAAGGTGTAGATGATGGAACAAGGATTAGATTATCTGGGAAAGGAGAAGCTGGATCAAGAGGAGCAAGTAATGGTGATCTTTATTTATTTATTAATGTTGAGTCACACGAACTTTTTAAAAGATCAGAAGTAAATTTATTTTTTGAATTTCCTATTTCTTTTACAGATGCAGCATTAGGAACAACAATTGAAATACCTACAATAGATGGAGGTAAAGCAAAAATAAAAATTCCAGACGGAACTCAAAGTGGAAAACAATTTAGATTGAAAGGCAAAGGAATGCCATTTATGAGAAGAGGAGACTATGGAGATTTATACGTCCAAGTTAACACTGAGGTACCAGTATCCTTAAATAAAGAACAAAAAGAATTACTTGAAAAATTTAGAAAAATTGAAAATGATAGATCAAATCCAAGTATAAAAAGATTTTTTCAAAAAGCTAAAAATTTCTGGAAAAATTAAATGAAAAAAAAAATTAAATATATTATTTTTGGCGTTATTTATATTTTAGCAATTTTAATATTAGGTGCCTATTTCTATAAAGAAGGAATTGGAATAATTTAATTATCTTTTGCTAGCCTAATAAAGATATCTCCCATGCCCCCTTTTACTTCCTCAAGAGGTGCTGTATTTCTAAAAGCACAATATTGGCCAGTTATCTCGTGTTTATCGATTGCTGCTATGCTTTGTTCATTACATTTTGATGCATTGTGAAACAAACCAATAACTAACCTATCATCTAAAACATATACTTGTTCATCATCAAGTTTTTTACCGTTACAAAAATAATTCTTATTAACTTCCATTGGAAAGTCATCTTTTCCACAGGGATTACTTATTGTTAAAACAAAAAATTCTTTTTCACCATCTGTAAAAGTGTAATTCATTTTTTTAACTTTTGAATATTTCATCAAATCACATGAACATGGGACACAGCATCTATGATAAAAACCACATATTTTCTCTTCATTTTCAACGCTATTAAGATAGACAAATTCAGGCTTGTTATTCGGATCTATCAATGAACCAGACACAGCGCAATATAGTTTGTTATATTCTAAAAAGTCCTGGTAAGTAATTTTTTTACCTAAAATATGTTTAAAAAATTTAGGACCTGCTGCATTTCTATTTTGATCAGGAAAAATTTCTGACCAATCTCCAGCTAGATCAGCATAATAATTAAATTGGGTTGCTTGGGTAGGTTGAGACATACTAAAGCTTATTAAAAGACTAAATAGTATAAAGTTTTTAATTTTTTTTAGTAAACTCATATTATTTATTAAAGTATACTTTTAATTCTAAAAAATTAATTGGGTTTTATTGTCCTATTATTTTTGGTTAACTTCTATTGTTTTATTTAATTCATTAATATTTAAAGTCTCAGTAAGACCATTCGTCCAAATAATTATAATAGAAATATTTTTTTCACCATCTCTAATTCCATAATGTGCCACTGGTTCCATTTGACATAAATAACCAGATCCAGCATCAATTGTTTTAGCATGATTTCTCAAATTTGATTTTAATATTACAGTAGCTCCTCTAGCAGGAGCTCCAAATTTATTTAATGGCTTTATCCTTAAATAATTGAAATCTTTTTTAATATCAGCTTTATACATTGTTAATGGCTGCATTCCAGACTCACCATGAGCAATTAACAATTCTAAAATTCCATCATCATCTATATCTGCTACAGCTGCACCTGTTCCAAGACCATTTGCTTCATAAGCATTTTTAATATTGATTTCTTCAAAAAACCCATTTTCTTTTATTTTGAATAGTTTATTTGGCTCACCAATGTTATTCATGAATATCTCATCATAACCATCATTATCAAAATCAGCTGATATTACAGTTCTAATTCTAGTTGGAATATTGTAGGTTGGAGTAGCAATATCTCTAAATTTGTTGTCTTCTAAAACGAAGGCCCTATGATAACCATTCCAATTAGATGTAACTATATCTAGTCTTCCTCTATAAAATATATCAGTTAAAGTTGTGCCTCTTCCATTTTCGTATTGATCGTCAACTTTATAATCTTCGGCAATGTCCTGAAAATATCCATCAGAGTTGTAATATAAAAAGTTTTTACCTCTCTCATTTGCAGCAAATATATCCATTTTTCCTGACAAAATATTTCCTGCAACCACTGCTCTTCCTCCAGTTATTTTGTTGATTTTAAGCTGTTCTGCTAAATCTAGAATTTGTCCAGAACGGAGTTCATAAAATCTAGTAGGTCCTCCATAATTCGCAACATATATGCCATATTTTCCATCACCATTTCTATCAACACAAACAACTGATCTTCCAGCGGTTAAATTCAGGTTCTTTTTATTGATATCTTTTTCAAACAAATCTACAAAGCTATCGCTATTATTATCAATCAATCTATCTGAATATTTTTTTTCTCCACTATAAGTGTCCGTGTTTAAGAAATAAATTTCTTCAAAACCATCTTGATCTATATCACATGCAGCTACACCAATTGTTTTTCTTTTAGCATCATCAAATATTTCATTTTTATTAATGTTTACTATTTTCCCATTTTGATAAGTCAGAGCTAAATTCGAAAATCCAAATCCAGTAACCACAAGTTCATATTTGCTGTCTTGGTTAACATCTGTAACAGAAATACCATAACTAAGTCTAAAGTCATTATCTTCAATTTGAGATGTAATATCTTTAAAAAAGTCTGCTTTAGAATGATTGTGAGACACAAAAAAAAATAAAACCAGAAAAAATTTTAATAGGTATTTAATAACCATAATTGTTGTATATTAATTAAAAAATATATTAAAATAAATTAATGAGCAAAGTAAAATTAGCGATATCTGGTTGCATGGGACGAATGGGCCAGCAACTAGTGAAATCTTCTAAAACTGATAAAAATTTTAAATTAACCACACTTACAGAAAACAGATTAATAGAAAAAAAAATTGCTGGGATAAAACCTAGTTTGAATCATGAAAATTCTTTTAAAAATGTTGATTTAATAATCGATTTTACAATTCCTAAATGTACTTTTGAAATTCTTAAAATAGCATCAAAGCTAAAAAAAAGAATGGTTATTGGTACAACCGGTTTCTCTAAAATGGAAGAACTTCAAATTAAAAAATTTTCAAAAAAAATTCCTATTTTAAAAGCTGGCAATATGAGTTTAGGCATAAATCTATTGATGTATTTAACTGAAATTGCCTCTAAATCATTAGGTAATAATTTTTTAAGTAAAGTGTATGAGGTACATCATAAGCATAAAATAGACCATCCATCTGGAACAGCGTTGATGCTGGGTAAAGGTATAGCTGTAGGTAAAAATAGGGATTTTTACAATTTAATTGGAAAAAAGTATCTAAACAAAAAAAGTTTTCCTTATGGAAAAAAAATTAATTTTAACTCAATACGTAAAGGTAAAACGGTAGGTGAACACGAGGTAAAGTTTTCTAGTGGTAAAGAAATTATTACACTAAATCATGAGGCATTTGATAGAGCTTTATATAGCGAAGGAGCTTTAACAGCTGGAAAATGGTTAATGAATAAGAAACCTGGTTTATATTCTATGCGTGATGTTTTAAATTTTAAATGAACGAAGAACAAAGAGCAAAAATTGTTCTTAAAATATTAAATAAAATATATCCAAAAACACCAATACCTCTCAAACACAGAAATATGTTTACTTTATTGGTTTCTGTTCTTTTATCTGCACAATGTACGGACGTAAATGTTAATAATGTAACAAAAAATATATATCCAAAATATAATAAACCAGAACATTTTGTTAAACTTGGAAGAAAAAAAATTGAAAAGCTAATAAGAAGTATTGGTATTTTTAGAATTAAGGCTAAGAGCGTTTATAATTTATCAAAAACTTTAGTGGAAAAATACAATGGAAAAGTTCCTAAAACATTTGAGCAACTTGAAGAGTTACCAGGCGTTGGACACAAAACAGCTAGTGTGGTGATGTCCCAAGGATTTGGGTATCCTGCTTTCCCCATAGATACACATATACATAGACTTGCTCAAAGGTGGGGTTTAACAAATGGAAAAAATGTTATCCAAACTGAGAAAGATTTAAAAAGGCTTTTTCCAAAAAAGTATTGGAATAAGTTACATCTTCAAATAATTTATTATGGAAGAGAATACTGTAAGGCAAGAGAGTGCTATGGTTTATCTTGTAAAATCTGTACTAGTTGTTATCCTAAGAGAAAAAAACCACTTATAACAAAGAAAGCATAATCAATGAAAATATTAGGAATTGGAAATGCAATTGTAGATGTAATTTGCAAAGTAGAGGATGATTTTATTACTAAAAATAATTTAACAAAAAGTACAATGAAATTAATTTTTGATGATAAAGAGTTCAAGGAACTATTATCAAATCTTAAAATAGAAAAAACAGTATCAGGAGGATCAGTTGCAAATTCAATCGTCGGCTTATCTCAACTTGGGAATGAAGTTGGTTTTATAGGTAAAGTTAATGATGATGAACTTGGTAGTAAATATGAAGATGGCCTGAAACAAGAAAATGTTAAATATTTTTATTCAAAAAAAAAAGAAGAACTACCCACTGGAACATGCTTGATTTTAGTTACACCAGACTCTGAGAGAACAATGTGTACATTTTTGGGAACTGCAGGAAAGATAAATGAAAATGATGTCAGTTCGGATGCTATTAAACAAAGTGAAATTATACTTTTAGAGGGATACCTTTGGGATGAGGGTGAACCCAAAAAAGCATTTGAAAAGGCTATTCAAAGTGCAAATAAAGTAGCCATGTCTTTATCTGATCAGTTTTGTGTTGATCGACATAAGCCACATTTTTTAGAATTAGTTAAAAATAAATTAGATATAACTTTTGCAAATGAACAAGAGATCATATCTTTGATCGATGCAAAATCTTTTGATGAGGTTATAGAATTTTCAAAATCTTTAGGAAAAATTATTGTTTTAACTAGAGGTGAAAAAGGAGCAGTTGCAATTAATGGAAATGAAGTTGTCGAATGTGGGGTAAAAGAGGGCCTCAAAATAGTTGATTTAACAGGTGCTGGAGATCTTTTCGCAGCAGGCTTTTTACATGGACACGTTAATAACTTATCTTTGAAAGATAGTTTAGATAAAGGTACAGAAATGTCGTCAAAAGTTATTCAACAAATAGGTGCCAGACTATAAAATTAAAAAGAAATTATTTTTTTTTTCTTTTAAAAGAACCCTTGCCTTTTTTAGGTTTTACAGTTCTTGGTTTATATTTTTTTGTAAATAAGTCTTTGGCAATAAAATTTTTTTTAGATTTCATTATTTTGAAATCGTGTAACCTTGTTTAGAGCTCAATATAAAATTATCATCATTAAAATTCTTACTAATTTTTGTTCTTAATCTATATATATGTGTTTCTACAGTATGCGTTTCTAGTTTTGAGTTGTGACCCCATACTTCTGTTTGTAATTTGGAAATTTTAACAGGGTTTGTTGCTTTACTTAGAAAAATTATTATATCTGTTTCCCTTTCAGTTAAGCTTAAAGAATTTCCATTCTGAATAATCTTTCTAGAATTTAAATTAAGTTTGTAATTTCCTAAATTTATATCTGACTGCTGGTTGTATATAGTTTTTAAAAAATTTACATTTATGCTTTCTATTAACTTTGTTATTTCTATTGGCAACTTATCAATAATTATCTGGTTGCTTTGATCTTTTATTTTTTTTTGAGAAATAATTAAGTGGTTCTTATTATTGATGAACTTAAAATCTTTAAGATTATTTTTAGATATGTTGATCAGCTTAAAAGTAAGGTGACTCTCTATTTCCTTTAATATTCTGTACATAATATCAAAATCATAAATTACTAAAGTTTGATTATTCATATATATTCAAGATATGACAATTATTCTTAAAAATAAAGAAACTCTTAAATATGACGATTTTATTTTAAAATGTTGTATTGGAAAGAATGGTTTAACAAAAAATAAGTTTGAAGGGGATAAGAAGACCCCCAAAGGTATATTTTCATTAGGAAATTTATATTTTAGAAAAGATCGTAATTCGAAACCAAAAACCAATTTAAAATGTATTACCATTAAGAAAGAAATGGGATGGTGTGATGATCCCAAAGATAAAAAAAATTATAATAAATTAATTAAAGTGAATAAAGAAATTAAACATGAAAAATTATTCCGTAAAGATAGTAAATATGACTTTTTAATTCCAATTAACTATAACACAAAACAAACAAGGTTAGGGAAAGGAAGCGCAATATTTATTCATTTAACAAAGAATTTTAAACCAACAGAGGGATGCATAGCACTAAAAAAAAAAGAATTTTTAATACTGTTAAAATTAATAAATAAAAATACTAAAATAAAAATAATCTAACTTCTTTGTCCAAATATGTTTGAACCGATACGTAGATAAGTAGCATTGTAATTTAAAGCCTCTAGGTAGTCGGAAGACATCCCCATACTTAATTCATCTAAATTGATTAGTTGATTTAATTCATTCATTTTTGAAAAGAATTTAGAGGGATTTTCGTCAAATGGTGGGATACACATTAAACCAATTATATCTAAACCTAGATTTTTTGAAAAACTATAAAATTCTTTTAATTTATTTTTATTTATTCCTGATTTCTGGTCTTCGTCTCCTAGATTTACTTGAATAAATATTTTAGGTTTTTTGTTTTGCTTTTTTTGTTCATCAGAAATTTTTTTTGCCAACTTTTCATTATCCAAGGAGTGGATAAAGTCAAAAATTTTCACTGCAAATTTAACTTTATTTGTTTGTAATTTACCAATTAAATGTAAATTTATATTCGTTCTGCTTTTTACCTCTGTCCATTTTTCCAAGGCTTCCTGAACTTTATTTTCTCCAAAATCACGGTGGCCGTATTCAACTAAAGGCAGAATATGATCTATCTTGAAAGTTTTTGAAACTGCAATAATTGTGGGTATTCTCTTTTTACCCTCTAAGTCTAATAATTTTGATTTGATCAAATCTTGAATTGATATTAAATTTTCAACTGTTTTATGCATAATAATTTTCTAAAAAAATATTACTTTATAGATAAATTTGAAAAAAGTAATATTGATAAACAGGATACTAATACAACTATAATTTACCGAAATTACAAAAAAAATTATGAAATTAGTGAAATAATTTTCATTAAAAACTACTGCAAAAAAAAAAATATCAAATTCCTTATTTCAAATAATGTTAAATTAGCTTTAAATTTGAACTTAGACGGAGCATATTTGCCATCCTTCAACAAAAATTTTGGACACCTAGGTTATCATTTTAAAAAAAGATTTTGTCTTTTCGGATCAGCTCACAACTTGAAAGAGATAAGAATTAAAGAAAAACAAAAAGTCGATAAAATTTTTCTGTCTTCGATATTCAAAAAAAATACAAACTATCTTGGATTAAATAAATTTAATTTAATATCAAAGCTCACAAAAAAAGAAGTAATTGCTTTAGGTGGTGTTTCACCAAAAAATAAAAAATTAATTAGGCTTACAAAATCGGCAGGTTTTGCTGGTATTTCTTTTTTTAAGTAAAAAAAAAGGCCCCTAAAAAGGGGCCCTTTTAATTAAATAATTACTTCCTTAATTAGAACGCAAAAGAGAAGTTTACTTCGTATGATGTATTATCACTTGCATCAGTTCCAGCAACATTATCTGTTGTTTGGTGTGAAGCTGACATTGCAACTCCACCAGCTGTAAATGAAATACTTACTGCAGATGACTCTTGGTCTTCCTGGCTATCTCCATAATCTAGAGAAGACGCACCATAAGATATAGAAACATCATCGCTTACTGCATAAGAAATACCGTATGCTGTAAAGTCCTCATCAACACCAGTTCCTCTATCAGATTCGTTTGACTGATATCCAACTGTAACTGGACCCATTGCATAAGTAATACCCATTACACTTAAGTCGATTTGGTCAGCAGCAGTGTTGTTTTCACCCATTGCAGCTTTAACAGTTAAGCCTTCCATACCTGTGTATGCAATACCAATTTCTGTTGAGCTTTGTAGGTCAGTTCCTTTTGAAGGACTGTATGCAGCTTTAAGAGCAATACCATCACTTACAGTGTAGTCATAAATGAATGAATTATCCATTGCAGTTGCATTTGTTGGTCCATCAACTGTTCCACCGATAGATGTTCCCCAAGACTCTTCGTTTGCACTTGGCATAATATCATCCCACGCGCCAACTGGTCCAGAAGCACCATGTCCAGAGAAAGTAAGTACACCCATATCTCCAGTATCAATTTTCAATGTTCTGTCATCCCAGTTTGCTGATGATGTGTCTAGTTGTAGGTATAAAGATAAAGTCATACCGTTATCCATTTCACCGCTAGCGTTGAAATCTAACTGATCAGTCATAGACCAACCGTTAGGGCTGTTACTGTTATCCTCACCACCAAAAAAGATTGAAGTACCACCAGATACTGATAGTGCAGCAGCGTTAGCTGAACTTGCCACCATTGCAGTACCTAATGCTGTCAATCCTATTTTCTTTAGATTGTTCATATTATTACCTTTCGTTATTAGTTTAATATTAAACAGGTAATAACTATCAATTTTCTTAGATTTTACCGATTTATTCTGATTTTTATTGAAATTTTTTATAAAAGTGTTGTATTTTTACATCACTAAAAATGTTGAATTAATTAACATTTTTGTCATTTTCAAAAAATTTCTTTCATTTATATTAGATTTTCATCTATTACTTAGTTTTTAAGAAGATTTATGTCAAAATTTATAAATTTAAGAGTCATTGTTTTTTTTATCATAGCTTTATTTATGCTTAATTCATGCAAAACTATAGAAAATTTACCAGGTGGTGATGCACGAAAATACCCTCCAGATCCAAGAGAAAGAGTTAAAAAAAATCTTGAAGAAGGAAGAGGATTTAGATTGGACAATTTAGCAAATAGTGGAAAAGGTGGTGATTTCATGTTTGCTAGTGCAAATGAACTTTGGAGGGCATCACTGGATGTCTTAGACTTTATGCCTCTTTCATCAGTAAACTATGGTGGCGGAATAATAATAACTGATTGGTATTCAGATGGAAATAGTCTTGATGAATCTGTAAAAATATCTATTCGTTTCTTAACTAATGAAGTTAGAGCTGATGCTTTAGATATAAAAGTTTTTTATAAAAAATGTAATCAAGTAGCAAGTTGCAAAATATCACAAAAGACGGGTTCTCTATCAGCTGAACTTAAAAAACAAATTTTATCAAAAGCAACTATTTACAAAAAACAAAATAAAGATAAAAATTTTAAGCCTTATAAAGGTGGTACAGTCGATACAACAAAATAATTAAATTATTTTTAAATATTTTCTATGGAAAGATATAATTTTAAAACTGTAGAAGAAAAATGGCAGAAAAAATGGCTAAAATCAGGAGTTTTTAAATCTGAAATAGATTACAACAAAGAAAAATTTTATTGTCTTGAAATGTTCCCCTATCCTTCGGGAAAAATACATATGGGACATGTTCGAAACTATACGATAGGTGATGTTTTATCACGATATAAATCTTTACAAGGTTTTAACGTAATGCATCCAATGGGTTGGGATGCATTTGGTATGCCTGCAGAAAATGCTGCACGAGAAAATAATTTAGATCCTAAAGATTGGACTAATCAAAATATATCTACAATGAAGGAGCAATTAAAAAAACTTGGACTTTCAATTGATTGGGATAGAGAAATTTCAACATGTTCTGAGGATTATTATAAACATCAACAATTATTTTTTTTAGAACTCTATGACAAAGGGCTAGTTTACAGAAAGGAAAATTATGTGAATTGGGATCCTGTTGATCAGACTGTGCTTGCAAATGAACAGGTTATTGACGGTAAAGGATGGAGGTCTGGGGCAGTTGTCGAACGTAAAAAGCTAAATCAATGGTTTTTGAATATTTCAAAATTTTCACAGGAATTGCTAGACGGTTTGGATGAATTAAAGCAATGGCCAAATAAAGTAAAAATAATGCAAAAAAATTGGATTGGGAAATCTTTTGGTTGTGAGATTACATTTAAAACAGAGGGGGATCTACCTGTAAATGAGATAAAATGTTTTACTACTAGACCAGATACTCTATTTGGATTTTCATTTCTAGCTCTTTCAGTAGATCACGAAATTTCTAAGTATTATTTGAAAGATAAAAACTTTCAAAAATTTAAGTCAGAATGCTCGAAAACTGGAACAACTGAGGAGGCGATAGCAATTGGTGAAAAAATAGGTTTTAAAACAAAACTTAAAGCAATAAATCCTCTAAATCCTGATCAAAAAGTACCTGTTTTCTTTGCTAATTTCGTTTTAATGGATTACGGATTTGGAGCGGTTTTTGGCTGTCCTGCTCACGATCAAAGAGATTTCGACTTTGCGAAAAAATATGATCTTGATATTAAAACTGTAGTCAAGCCAGATAATGAAGATGATAACTTTGAAGTTCAAAACGAGGCATATTCAGGTCCTGGTATTTTAATTAATTCAGAATTTCTTAACAAGTTCAAAGTTCCAGAGGAGTCAATTATCAAAACCATTGATATTTTAGAAGATAGAAAAATTGGAAAAAAACAGATAAATTTTAGATTAAAAGATTGGGGTGTTTCAAGACAAAGATATTGGGGATGCCCAATACCGATGGCTTATGATGAAGATGGAAATGTAATCAAAATTCCAAAAAGTGAATTACCTGTAAAACTTCCTGAAAATGTTAACTTAAATTCAAAAGGCAATCCGCTAGACTCAGAGAAATATTGGAAAAACATTGTTATTGATGGAAAAAATTATACTCGAGAAACAGATACTTTAGATACATTTGTTTGTTCCTCATGGTATTATCTTAGATTTTGCTCACCTAAAAATACAGACTATGGTTATAAACAAGAGGAAATTAATTATTGGATGCCAGTTGATCAATATATCGGTGGGGTTGAACATGCAATACTTCACTTGCTGTATTCAAGATTTTTTACAAAAGCATTAGCTTATAAAAATGATAATTTTAAATTTAAGGAACCTTTTAAAGGTTTATTTACACAAGGTATGGTTTGTCATGAAACTTATAAAGATCAAAATAATTATTGGCTTAGTCCAGATGAAATTGAATTAGTAGATGGTCAGTATTATAAAAAAGGAGAACCTAAAAACAAAGTTAAAGTTGGTCCATCAGAGTCAATGTCAAAATCGAAAAAAAATGTCATTGATCCTGAAAATATAATTAGCAATTATGGTGCTGATGCAGTAAGGCTATTCATATTATCAGATAGCCCTCCTGAAAAAGATGTGCAATGGTCCGAACAAGGTATGATTGCTTCTTACAAATTTTTACAGAAATTATGGACTTTACATAAAAAAATTAAAAATAAAATTTTAGATATTGATAAAAATGTTGAGGATAATAAAAGTTTACAAAAATTTACTAATCAAATGATTAGTAAAATTACTAACAATCTGGATGGTTTTAATTATAATGTCATTATAGCTAATATTTATGAGTCATATAATTTCCTTAGTAAAGAAATAGATAAAAAAAATAATAGTGAAACTATAAAGGATTGTTATAAAAAAATATTAACTCTATTTTCTCCTGCAATACCTCATTTCGCATCTGAATGTATGGAGGATTTAGGATTAATTGATGATGTAGCATGGCCCAAAGCTAATACAAATCTTCTTGAGGAAGAAAAAATAGATTATGTAATTCAAATAAATGGGAGAAAAAGGGCTATTTTAAATGAAAGTAGAGATATGGACCAAGATAGCTTAATGAAAAAAATAAAATCAAATAAATTGTCAGAAAAGTATCTAAAAGACAAATCTATTAATAAAATAATATTTGTAAAAAACAGATTAATAAACTTACTAATAAATGAATAACACTTTTAATAAAATTTTAACTTTTTTTTTTATAATTGGTCTGTCGGCGTGTTCTTATAAACCAATTTTTTCAGAACAAAATTATGGATTTGAAATTGAAAAAATAATTTTAAGCGGTGAAAAAAAAATTAATAGTATTATTAAAAGTAAGTTAAAATCAATCAAAAGTGATGAAACGAAAGAAAAGAAAAGATATATTTTGGAAATTCAATCAAAGAAAATTAGAGAAATTGTTTCAAAAGATTCAAAAGGAGATCCTCTAAAATTTAAGATGGTTATATTTGTTGAATATAAAGTATCGAAAAATGGAAATTTACTATTGAACAATAAAATTGAAAAAAATAACGTCTACAATAATGATTCTGATAAGTTTGAGCTTGAACAGACGGAAGATATTATATTAGAAAAACTGACTGGAAGTATTAGCGATACCCTAATATCATCAATAATAAACTTAAATGATAATTAAGAGTTTTGAGTTAGAAAAATTACAAAAAAGTAATTTTCATTTAATATATGGAAATAACGAAGGTATTAAAGATGATATTATTAAAGATGTATATTTAAAAAATTTTGATGGCGAGGTTCTAAAATATGAGGAGAGAGAGATTTTAAATGAAACAGATAAGTTTTTTTCAAGTTTGTTGACAAAATCTCTTTTTGAAAAGTCTAAATTAATTATAATTTCTAGAGGTTCAGATAAATTAGTAAATTTAGTTACTGAAATCTTACAAAAGGAAATCATAGATACAAAAATTGTAATTAAATGTTCAAACCTTGATAAGAAATCTAAGCTGAGATATTTGTTTGAAAAAGAAAAAAATTTAATTTGTACACCTGTTTACGATGATGATAGCCGATCGTTAAATTCTATCATCAATAATTTTTTAAAAGATAATAAATTTAGTCTTTCTCAGGAAATTAAAAATATACTCATAGAAAGGTCTAAAGGTGACAGAATAAATTTAAAAAATGAGTTGTTAAAATTAAAAAATTTATCAATTAGTAAATATAAATTAAGCACTGAGGATGTTCTTAAACTTTCAAATCTTGCTGAAAATTATAGTGTTTTCGAGTTATCTGATAATTATTTAGCCAAAAATTCAAAAAAAGTATCTAATATTCTCAATGAAAACAATTATTCGGATGAGGACTGCATATTAATTATAAGAACAATCCTAAGTAAATCTAAAAGACTTTTAAAGATAAGACATGAGCTTGATAACAACGAAAATATTGATCAGGTTATATCAAGTTTTAAACCACCAATATTTTGGAAAGAAAAGGATATTGTAAAAAGACAAGCTCAATCTTGGTCTACTAATGAAGTGAAAGAAATTATATATAAAATCAATGATTTAGAGACAATGGTTAAGAAAAATACAGCAAATTCGATTCTTTTCGTCTCAAATTTTGTAAGTAATTACTAGTAATTTTGTTTTATAGTCTCAACTAATCTATCAAGTTGATCAGCTCCTTTATACTCCAAAGTAATTGTTCCTGAGTTATTCCTTTTATTATTAACATAAACACGCATTCCAATTTTGTCTGCTAACTCATTTTCAAGACTTAAAATATTTGGATCTTTTTTCTTATAATTACTATCGGTGTTAGACTTTAATATACGCACTAAATTTTCAGCTTGCCTTACCGATAATTTTTTTTGAATAATTTTTTTTGCTAGAGGGATGGAATTATCCAATCCAACTAAAATTTTTGCATGTCCTTGAGATAATTTCTCTTCAACTATCAAATCTATTATTTCTTGAGGAAGAGTTAGAAGCCTCAAGGAATTAGATATGTGTGCTCTACTTTTTCCAATAAATTTTGAAACTTTATCCTGGTCATAACTAAATTCATCTATTAATCTTTTATAACCCTCCGCTTCTTCAATCGGATTTAAATCTTTTCTTTGAACATTTTCAACAATGGCAAATTCTAATGATTTCAGATTATCTACATTAAAAACTATTACTGGAACTTCATGAAGACCCGCGTATTGCGCTGCCTGCCACCTTCTTTCTCCAGCTATTATTTCGAATTTACCTTCTTCCTCAGAAGATGGTCTAACTACGATTGGTTGGATTATACCTCTCTCTCTTATGGAGTTAGTTAATTCTTCTAAACTAACTTCGTCAAACTTTTTTCTAGGTTGATACTTATTTCTAACAAGTGAACTTATTGATACATTTTTTTTGTTATCAATTTTTTCACTATCACCTATCAAGGAAGATAATCCTCTTCCAAGTCCTTTTTTTGATTTAAATGGATTAATCATGCAGCACTCTCTACTGGTTTATCTTGGTTAAGAAATTCTTCTGTAAAACTAAAATATGCTATGCTTCCTGGACAAGCTTTATCATAAATAAGAACAGGAACACCGTGAGAGGGTGCTTCTGATAGTCTAACATTTCTTGGTACTGCTGTGCTGTAAACTTTATCCTTGAAATAGTTCCTTGCTTCTCTTTCTACCTCACCTGATAATTTGTTTCGCTTATCATACATAGTCAGAAGTATTCCTCTTATGTCTAAAGATGGATTTAGGTTCGACTTTATCCTCTCAATAGTTTTCATGAGCTGTGATAGTCCCTCTAAAGCAAAGAATTCTGTCTGAAGTGGTACCACAAGAGCATCAGAAGCAACCAATGCCATAATTGTGAGAAGACTTAGAGATGGAGGGCAGTCAATTATAATGTAATCATAAGATGACCCAGAATTGTTTAAAATCAAGCTTAATTCATCTTTTAATTTAAAGGCTCTTCGATTGTCACCTGCAGTCTCAACCTCAAGTCCAGACAAATCAACATTTGATGATATTATATCTAAATTTTGAAAGCTTGTAGACTGGATCACCTCTGAAATTTTTTTATTACCATTCAATACATTGTAAATTGTTTGATCTGAACTGGTAGTATTAGATAATCCAAGTCCTGTCGTTGCATTTCCTTGAGGATCAAGATCAATTACAAGAATTTTTTTACCTTTCATTGTTAAACCAGCAGCAAGATTAATTACTGTGGTGGTCTTACCCACTCCACCTTTTTGATTTATCACTGAAATAATTTTTCTATTCATATTTTTTTTTTAAATTTGAAATTTTTACTACCGATGAATTTTCACTTGTAAGACTTTTCATTTCCTCTATATCAAACCTCCATTTTTTAGAAACATCTTCTAAAATTTTTTTTCCACTCTTACCTAAATACATGACTATGTACTTAAAATTTTTAAAATTCTTTGTTGCAATATCAAAAATCACTGGCAAAGGTTTAAATGCTCGACAAATTATTACATCTGTAACTAAGTTTTTTTGCTCAAAAATATTTTTTTGATAAATTTTAGCTTCTAATTTGAACTTTTTTGCCATTTCTTTTAAGAAATTGCTTTTATGATAACTCTTTTCATAAAAAATTAGCTTAAAACCTCGCTTTTTAGGTTTCATCAAAATACCCAAAACTATACTAGGAAGCCCTGCTCCTGATCCAAGATCAGTGCACACCTTAATATCATTTTTATCAATAAAATCAATGGTTTGTGCGCTATCATAAATATGTCTTGAATTTATTGACTTTTCAGTACTTGAACTTATCAAATTAATTTCCCTGTTTGTATTTAGAATTGACTGCGTATAGTCTTCAAGCTCCATTAATGTTTCACGTGAAACATTAGGGAGAGAAATTTTATCTTTTTTTATTATTTTCGAATCAATCAAGCTATATGCTTAATAGACCTTCTTTTGACATGAGACAACAAAATATATACTGCGGCTGGAGTAATCCCATCAATTCTAAGTGCTTGCCCAAGTGTTTTTGGCTGTATTTTCTTAAATTTTGACTTAACCTCATTTGATAATCCAGAAAATTGATCATAATCTAGATTTTCTGGTATTTTTAGATTTTCATCCCTTTTAAAGGCTAAAATGTCTGCATTTTGCTTTTTTAAATATCCTTTATAGTGGGCTTTTATCTCAATTTGCTCATCGATTTCACGTGAAAAATATTTAATTTCTGGCCAAATTTCCCTAATTTTACTCATATTTACTGACTTTTGACGCAGTATTTCTAATGCATTTCTTTTAACCCCATCTTTAGCAATATTAATTCCAAATTTAGACGCTTTTGAAGGCGATATTAAAGAATTTTCCATATTTTTAAGACTTTTTTTCAATTTAGAAGCTTTCTCTTTATATATTAATTTTCTCTCATCTAATATTAAACCAATATCAATTCCTTTTTGGGTAAGTCTTATATCTGCATTATCAGATCTTAAAGAAAGCCTGTATTCTGCCCTTGAAGTAAACATTCTATACGGCTCTGCAACGCCTTTTGTAACTAAATCATCTATCATAACACCTATGTATGCCTCTGATCTATCAAGTATAAACGGTTCTTTACCTTTAATAGATAGTGCAGCATTTATTCCAGCTATCAATCCTTGTGCTGCAGCTTCCTCATAGCCTGTTGTTCCATTTATTTGTCCTGCAAGGTAAAGATTTTTAATTTTTTTTGCTTCTAAAGTTAGGAACAACTCCCTTGGGTCCACAAAATCATATTCAATTGCATAACCAGGCCTTAAAATTTTTACATTTTCTAAACCATTGATATTATTGCATATTTCTTGCTGTATTTCAGCAGGTAGAGAAGTTGAAATTCCATTAGGGTAGATTGTTTTATCATTTAGACCCTCTGGCTCCAAAAATATTTGATGTTTTTGCTTATCAGCAAACTTTACAATTTTATCTTCTATAGATGGACAATATCTAGGACCCACACCTTGGATACTTCCTGAGTACATAGCACTACTTTTTATGTTTTTAGATATGATATCATGAACTGTTGGATTGGTATAAGTCATTCTACATGAAATTTGTCTATTAATATTTTTTTTTGTAAGGAAAGAAAAAAAATATGGATCTTCATCTGCGTGCTGCTCTTCGAGTTTTTCGAAATTAATTGTCGTTGCATCCAATCTTGGTGGTGTTCCTGTTTTTAATCTTCCAATTTTAAAATTATATTTTTCTAATTGTTCACTTAAACCCGTTGAAGGTTTTTCATTAAATCTTCCTGCAGGTGTTTTTTCTTCCCCAATATGAATTAAACCATTTAAAAAAGTTCCAGTTGTTAGGATTACTTTTGATGATAGTACTTTTTTACCTTCTTGTGTAATAAAACCGATTATATTGTTTTTTTCAAAAATAAACTCTATTACAGGGTCAACAAAAATGCTTAAATTACAATAATTTATAAGTTTTTCTTGCATATATTTCTTATATAATGATCTATCACTTTGTGTGCGGGGTCCACGCACAGCAGGACCTCTGCTTCTATTTAATAATCTAAATTGTATCCCTGATTTATCTGCAACCTCACCCATTACGCCATCTAGTGCATCTATCTCTCTAACAAGGTGCCCTTTACCTAATCCTCCAATTGCTGGGTTGCATGACATTTCACCAATTGTATCGAATTTATGAGTGAATAAGGCAGTATTAACGCCCAATCTAGCAGATGCTGCAGCAGCTTCACAGCCAGCATGACCTCCACCAATTACAACAACATCAAATGATAACTCATTTTTCATAGCTGTAATTTATTATTGATCTTAAAATTTACAAGAAAACAGTTAAAAGTGTTAAAAAAGAGAGCAAAATCAATACTTATTTACCTATACAGAAATCATTAAAAATGGAACCTAGTATTTCTTCAACATCGACTTTTCCGACAATCATGCCTAAGTGTCTAGTTGCCAACCTTAAATCCTCTGCAGCTTTATCAAAATCATCTTGCGAGTTTTTTTCCTCAAAATTTTTTAAATTTTGAACACAGGTTTCTAAGCTTTGTCTATGTCTTTCTCTTGTAATTAGAATTTCGTTTGAACTTACAAATTTATT
This sequence comes from uncultured Pelagibacteraceae bacterium, assembly GCA_902597335.1. GTDB lineage: Bacteria > Pseudomonadota > Alphaproteobacteria > Pelagibacterales > Pelagibacteraceae > Pelagibacter. The sequence continues at coordinate 25,470 of CACJXK010000007.1, read as the reverse complement.
TTTAAGTTTATCTTTAATTCTATTTATTAACTCATCTAAGTTTGTTTCTTTTTTAATTGATAAAAAAATTGGATTAAACTTTTTAATTTGTTGATTTATATTTTTATAACCAAGATCTATTTTATTAATTACAATAATTGATTTTTCACTTATCAGATCATTCAAAAAACCTGTAAAATCAACACTTTTTGGCTCTATTACTATTATGTTTAAATCAGCATCCTCAGCTTTTTTAAGTGCAAGCTTTATACCTTTTTTTTCAATCTCATCTTTAGACTCCCTTATCCCAGCAGTATCTGAAATCACTACTGGATAACCATCCAAATTTAAATGGGCTTCGATAACATCTCTTGTTGTGCCGGCAATTTCTGAAACAATGGCTACATCACGATTGGAAAGATAATTTAGCAAAGAGGATTTTCCTGCATTAGCCGGACCTATAATTGCAATTTTAAAACCTTCTCTTATTCTTTCTCCAACTTTTTGATCATTTAAAATTGTTTCAATTTCTTTTCTTACTTTTTCAGAGTCTATTTTAATATTTTTGATAACTTCATCTGGAAGATCTTCTTCAGGAAAATCTATTTTCGCCTCAACATTTGATAAAATTTTTAAGAGCTTGTTTCGAAGTGAATTAAATTTATCAGAACTTCTTCCACTCATTATTTTAATTGCTTGTTGTCTCTGAATTTCTGTTTCCGCAGAGATAAGATCGGAAATACTCTCAGCCTTAAGAAGATTTATTTTTCCATTTTGAAAAGCAAGTTTTGTAAATTCGCCTGGCTCTGCTAATCGACAATTTTTAATGCTTGATAATTCGTTCAAAATCGCTCTAACTACAGCAATGCTTCCGTGGACTTGTATTTCTACCATATCTTCACCTGTGTAGCTCTCAGGACCTGGAAACCATAATAATATACCTTCATCTATAAGCTCAGAATTGCTAATTTTACTGAATTTTTTTAAGGTCGCTTGCCGCGGCTTTGGCAACTTAGCATTTGTTATTAGTTTAACAATCTCTTGCACTTTAGATCCAGAAATTCTGATAACTGCTACCCCTGATAAACCAGGGCCTGAGGAGAGTGCATAGATTGTCATAATTAATTATTATAGTTTTATATTCGTCTAAATTATATATTTATCTTGATGATTATTTGGCTTGCTTCATATCCTAAAAGTGGAAATACATGGGTACGATCATTTTTAAATTCATTATTATTTAATAAAAATAATGAAGCAAATTTAGGTGAATTAAGAAAAATAGACCAGTATCCGAAAAGATCCCATTTTGTAAATTTAGTATCTAAAATTGACAATATGAATGAATTGTCTTCAAACTGGATAAGATCACAAAAAATTCTAAATCAAGATAATAAAGTTAAATTTTTAAAAACACACCATGCTCTTTGCAAATTTAAAAATTCAGTTTTTACTAATGGTGATGTTTCGCTGGGTGTGGTCCATATCGTAAGAGACCCCAGAAATGTAATATCTTCAATACTTTACCATTTCTCAAAGAAAGATTATGAAGAGGCTAAAGATTTTTTGTTTGATGAAAACAAAGCTATAGGAAAAAAATTTGATGCTAATGATCCAAACGTTAATAGAAATATCTTTACGGTAATTTCCTCATGGAAAAATCACTACAATTCATGGAAACAATTTAAAAAAAACTATTTATTAATAAAATACGAAGATTTAGTTCAGGATCCTTACAATGAATTTAATAAACTCTCTAATTATTTATCTAAAATTTTAAATTTAAATTTTGAAAAAGAAAAAATAAAAAATGCAGTAGGCGCAAATTCATTTGAGGAACTAAAAAAATTAGAGGTAGATAATGGTTTTGCAGAAGCTATAAGAGATAAAGAGACCGGAGAAATTAAGCGATTTTTTAATCTAGGCCCTGATAATGATTGGAAAAAATTATTAGATGATGACTTAAGAGAGAATATAGAAAGAGAATTTAAAAATGAAATGATTGAGTTAGGGTATATTTAAAAATGATTATTTGGCTTGCTTCATATCCTAAAAGTGGAAATACATGGTTAAGATTTTATATTATTTCTCTTTTGATGGGTAAACAGACCAATTTAAATTTAAATCACTTAAAAGCAATTATGAATTATCCTCATTCAACCCAGTTTGAGGATTTAGTTTCCGATTTATTTAATTTTGATGAGATCGCAAAAAATTGGATAACCTCACAAAATAAAATTAATTCAAATAAAAATTTAAGATTTTTCAAAACACATAATATGCTTGGTAAATTTAAGGGTAATCTTTTTACAAATTCTGAAAATACTCTAGGCTCAATTTATATTGTTAGGGATCCAAGGAATGTTGTCACATCAGTTAAGAACCATTATTCACTATCAAATTATGAGGAGGCTACAAAATTCATTTTTAACGAAAACCAAGTATTAGCTTTGTCTGATAGACAAAAAGATTTATACTTAAAGAGCAAAAAATTTCCTCTCACGCAATTTGTAGGTTCTTGGAAGACTCATTATTTATCTTGGAAAAATATGAAAAAAAATTATCTTTTAGTTAGGTACGAGGACTTAGTAGAAAGTCCAAAAAACGAATTTACAAAAATAGCTGATTTTGTTGGTAATTTATTAAAGTTAAAATTTACAGAAGATCAAATTGATAACGCCATCAGTTTAAGCTCATTTGATAAATTAGAGAAAATGGAGAAAGAACATGGATTTACAGAAAGTACCATAGACAAAAAGGGAAATAGAAATAAATTTTTTTTCCTAGGGCCTAAGAATGATTGGAGAAAAATTTTAGATAAAAGTATATCTAGCGAAATAGAGAAAAAATTTGAAAAAGAGATGAAAGAGTTGAAATATTTTTGATTTATAAATCTATAGATTTATAAATAAAATTTATTCTATGGAAGATTTATGCTGGTTTATTCATTGAGTTAAAAAACTCAGCATTATTTTTGGTAGTTTTTAACTTTGAATTTATGAAATCTATTGCATCCATTGAGCCCATTGGTGCAATAATTCTTCTTAAAACATTCATTTTCTGAAGGTCATTTTTATCAAATATTAATTCTTCACGTCTTGTTCCAGACTTAGTAATATCAATAGCAGGAAATATTCTTTTCTCTGATATTTTTCTATCTAAAATAGTTTCACTATTACCTGTTCCTTTAAACTCTTCAAAAATAACTTCGTCCATTCTACTTCCTGTATCAATCAAAGCTGTAGCAATAATTGTTAATGATCCACCTTCCTCTATATTTCTTGCCGCACCAAAAAATCTCTTTGGTCTTTGAAGCGCGTTTGCATCTACTCCTCCTGTTAAAACTTTTCCTGAGCTAGGAACTACTGCATTGTAAGCCCTTCCCAATCTTGTTATAGAGTCTAACAAAATTACAACGTCTTTCTTATGCTCGGTTAATCTTTTTGCTTTTTCAATTACCATTTCAGCGACAGCTACGTGACGTTGAGCTGGTTCATCAAAAGTAGAACTTATAACTTCCCCTTTAACAGTTCTTTGCATATCAGTTACTTCCTCTGGTCTTTCATCAATAAGCAAAACCATCAGATAACATTCGGGATGATTAGCAGTAATAGAGTTGGCAATACTTTGTAAGATCATTGTCTTTCCGGCCTTCGGTGGCGAAATTATTAAAGATCTTTGTCCTTTACCAATAGGGCTAACAAGATCAATCAGTCTAGGAGTTAAATCAGGTTTTTTTTCAACCTTGTTAGACTCGACCTCCATACCTAATTGTTTATTAGGATACAATGGGGTTAAGTTATCAAAAGCAATTTTGTGTTTAAATTTATCTGGTTCCTCAAAGTTGATTTTACTTACTTGAAGAAGTGCAAAATATCTTTCACCTTCTTTTGGGGACCTGATAGGACCTTCTACTGTGTCACCGGTTCTTAAGCCAAATCTTCTTATTTGACTTGGACTTACATATATATCATCTGCGCCTGGTAAATAATTTGATTCCATTGCTCTTAGGAAACCAAAACCGTCTTGGAGCAATTGTAACACTCCTCCACCAGTTATTTCCTCTCCTTTTTCAGCAAGTTTTTTTAAGATTGCAAAATAAATTTCCTGTCTTCTCAGAGTACTTGCGTTCTCAATACCAAGGTTCTCTGCCTCAGTTATTAACTTTTCAGAGCTCTTTTCTTTTAATTCTTGAATATTCATGTGTGGAGGTTTTTGTTAAAGATGGAGTTAATATATATACTGGGTTAAAAATTTCAACCCTAGATAGGTTTAAAAACTACAATAAAAACAATTAAAATGAGTAAAACTGTAGGTATTTCATTGATAATTCTATAAAATTTTGATGATTTTTTGTTTTCTTTCAATTTTAATAGATGCATACATTTGCCAAGATACTCGTGATAGATAGTCAATATTATAACAAAAATAATTTTAAGTTGAACCCATAAAAAAGCAAAACTTTCAATACCATTAATCCAAATTAAAATTATTCCAAAAAACCATGATAAAATCATAGCTGGTCTCATTATATAATTATAAAGTTTTCTTTCCATAGTCTCGAAGATTTCTGTAGCTTTTTCTTTTTCAAAGTTTTCTACATGATAAACAAATATTCTTGGTAAATATAATAGTCCAGCCATCCAAGAAATCACCGCAATTAAATGGAGAGATTTAAATAAAAGATATCCATTCATAAATTATAATTTTTTGTAACTAAATGTTTTAATAATGAAATGTGATCTTCACTATCGTTCAAACATGGTACCATTTCAAAATTTTCACCACCAGATTTGATAAAACTTTCTTTGCCTTGGATCGATATTTCCTCTAAAGTTTCTACGCAATCAGATGAAAATCCAGGGCAAATAACCAAAATGTTTTTTTTACCCTCATTAGGGAGAGCTTCAAAAGTTTTATCTGTGTAAGGTTGCAACCACTCTTGTGGACCAAATCTAGATTGAAAGGTAGTCTTGATTTCAATATCTGAATACTGCTCTGAAATCAATCTTGTAGTTTTATGACAATAGCAATGATAAGGATCACCTTTATCAAAATATTTTTTTGGAATTCCATGATATGATGCAATTATTAAATCAGGCTTCCAATTAATTTCACTTATCTTTTTTAAAATACTATTTTTAATCGCCTCAATGTATAATGGTTCAGACTCATAATGAGGAATTATTTTTAGATTTGGTTGCCACCTCATTTTCATTAAAGTTCTATAAACTTCATCACAAACTGTTGCTGTTGTTGCTGCTGCATATTGTGGATACAATGGAAGGACAATTAAATTTTCACAACCTTTTTTTTGAAGACCATGAACTTTACTTTTAATACTTGGATTCCCATATCTCATAGCGAAATCAACAATTAAATCTTCGTTGCCAATATGATTGGATAATTTTTCTGCTTGTCTTTCTGTAAAATATCTTAAAGGAGACATGTTTTTATCTTTTATCCATATTTCTTTATAGGCTTTTGCAGTTTTAGAGGGTCTAAAGTTAAGTATAAATAAGTTAAGTATTAACTGCCAAATTAAGGGATTAACTTCAATTACTCGTCTGTCTGATAAAAATTCTTTTAAATATTTTCTAATATCAAACCAACTTGTTGAGTCAGGCGTACCAAGATTTACAATTAAAATGCCTGTCTTACCATAATTGATTTTAGGATGGTCTGGAGTCATTTAAAGTTTCTTACAATCTTTATTAATTCTTCAACCATTTCAATTTTAGTCTCAGGAAGTATTCCATGACCTAAATTAAAAATGTATGGATGATCTTTGAAAATACTAAGATATTTTTCAACTTCTATTTTAAGAGTTTTTTGATCAGTTAGTAACACTTTAGGATCAAGGCCACCTTGTATTGGTATTTTGATTTCATTGACTATTATCTTTGGATCAACATCGTAATCAATATTTACGGCATCAGGTTTAACAATTTCGCAAAAATTTTTATAATCTTTAATACCTCTCGGAAAACAAATAACAGGAACGCCTAATTTTTTTACATACTCTACAATATTAAATGTGGGTATATAAATATATTCTGGAACTTTATCCTCTAATAATCCAGCCCAACTATCAAAAATTTGAATAACTTGGGCTCCAGCCTCAATTTGATTTTTTATATGAAGTTTTAAAAATTTTTCAATTATTCCTAATAATCTATTAATTAAAAAGTCATCTTTAAAAAAATCACTCGATAAACCTTTTTTAGGAGATGCTTTATTAATCATATAAACTAATATTGTCCAAGGAGCTCCAACAAATCCAATCATATCTCTATTTTTCATTAATGGGTCTTTAGACGTTTTTTCAATTGCTTTATAAACTTTATAAACTTTTTCGGTAAAATTTATTTCGTCAATATTTTTTATCTTTTCTAGATCTATATTCCCTAATTTAGGCCCAAAATTTTTCTCAAATTCTACATCTTGACCAAGTCCATAAGGTAACATTAAAATATCTGAAAATATTACAGCTCCATCAAATCCGAACCTTCTAATAGGTTGTAGAGTAATTTCAGATGCTAACTCACTATTCAGACAGAGTTTTATAAAGTCTTCGTTTTCTTTTCTAATTTCTCTAAACTCTGGAAGATACCTTCCTGCTTGTCTCATTAGCCATATAGGATTAGATTTAGTATCTTGTTTTTTAATACAGTTAGTTATGAGACTCATATAAATAGATATATATTATTTACTTTATTAGTATTATGTATTGTGAATAACGTAAATTAGTCAATTTCCACACTTAATTAACTGATTATTAACAAAATACATCTTAAAAAAATAAGATAATTAGCGGGTAATTTAAAAATCCTAACGTTTTATATACAATTTGAATAACTATGATCTAATTTTATAATTTGGTTAATTTTATAGGAAAAAAACTAAGTTCTATATCCTCAAAGAATAAATCTACATTTTTCTTATTTTACTAATAGTTTATAAACATTTTATACATGAGAAACTTATACCAAATTTACTTAATATCAGATTCTACTGGAGAGACACTGGATAGGATATTTTTGGCGTTAAAGGCTCAATTTCCTAATTTTGAATATGAAACTAATCATTTTTCTTTTACCCGCACAGAAAGCCAAACCTTAAGTATTCTAAAACAAGCGAAGAAAGATAAAAATTCTATAATTTTGTATACAATAGTGAATAGTAAACTTGCAAAGTATCTCACAGAAAAAGCTTATGAGAGAGAAATACCGTGTTTTGGTGTTCTTGGGGATTTAATATTAAATTTCTCAAAAGTGCTTAATCAGAAAGCTTCACATCAACCAAGTGGTCAACATATTTTGAATGAAGAATACTACGATAGAATTGAAGCTATTCAGTTTACTATGAATCATGATGATGGTAATCAAACTGATGATATAGAAAAATCTGATATAATCCTGCTAGGAGTAAGTAGGACAAGTAAAACCCCAACAGCAATTTATTTAGCTAATAGAGGTTTCAAAACTTCAAATATTCCATTAGTAAACAAAAACTCAATTCCACCGAAGGTTACAGAAAAAAACTTTTCTCCCTGTGTTGTAGGTTTAGTAACTGAAGCTGAAAGACTATATGATTTAAGAAAAAATAGATTGAATTCTCTTAAAGAAGATCAAAATAGTGAGTACATAAACATAGACAAAATTAGGGATGAATTAGATAGTTCTAAAAAAATATTTAAAGAAAATAATTGGCCCACAATAGACGTAACTAGAAAATCAGTTGAAGAAACAGCAGCATCTGTAATTAAAATTTATGAAATAAAAAATAAAAAAAATGCCTAACATTATTTTAGCTTCAAAAAGCAAGGTAAGAAAAGAAATATTAGATAATCATAATATTAATAACAGGGTTGAAGTATCAAATGTTGACGAAGATCCAATAAAAGAGAGTCTATTAAAAGAGGGAGCTTCACCTGAAATTATTTCTAAAAATCTGGCAGAATTGAAAGCAAATAAGGTAAGTCAAAAAATAAATAATACTTTAGTTTTAGGAGCAGATAGTGTCATTGATCTGACAGGCGAGTTAATATCAAAACCACAAAGCAGGGAAGAGGCTTTAAGTATTTTAAAAAAACTTAATGGAAAAAAACACTCTTTGATTAGTTCGGTATGTATATCTAAAAATGGATCCATGGTTTGGAACTATACTGATAAAGCTTACTTGACCATGAAGGATTTTTCAGAAAATGAATTAATCACTTATCTGAATAAAATAAGTGATGAAGCTTTGTATGCTTACAATGTTTATCAAATTGAAGGAGAAGGAAGAGCTTTATTTTCTAATATTGATGGCGATGAAGACACGATAATGGGCTTACCTGTAAAAAAAATTAAGGAATATTTAGAACTGCAAAAATGAAAAAATTTCTTGTTATAGGAAACCCAATTGAACATTCTTTATCTCCAAAGTTGCATAATTACTGGATAAAATCTAATAATTTGAAAGCTGTTTACGATAAAAAAAAATTAGATATATCAGAATTAGATAATTTAATTAAAGAAGTAAGAGAAAAAAAAATTGATGGAATTAATGTTACTGTTCCTTTTAAAAATTCTATAATTCCTTTTTTAGATAAACTATCCAACGAGGCTCAAAAAACACAATCAGTAAATACGATATATTTGAGAGATGGAATGGTAATAGGTCACAATACAGACATAGAAGGATTTGAGTTGGCCATTAAACATACAAATTATGATATTGTTGGTAAAAATATACTAATATTGGGTGCGGGAGGAGTTTCGCCATCAATAATAGTGGCTTTAAAAAATATGAGTGCCAAAAAAATATTTATAAGCAATAGAACACAAAGCAAAGCTGAAAATTTAAAAAAAAACTTTAATGAAATTGAAATTATTAGATGGGGTACAATACCAGATTTTGACATGATTATTAATGCAACTAGTTTAGGTTTAAAAAATGACGAAAATATTATTTTAGATTATTCAAAAATTAGTCCCGAAAAGTTTTTTTATGATGTCATATATAATCCTTCTGAAACTAATTTCTTAAGATTTGCAAAAAAAAATGGAAATAAAATAGAAAATGGAAAAAAAATGTTTATTTTTCAGGCTCAAGCCTCATTTAAAATATGGAATAACCTCAAGCCCAAAGTGGATGATAAATTAATGGAGCTTTTAAATTGATTAAAGTTGGTGTTCTAGGTGATATAGGTTCAGGCAAAAGCTTTGTTGCAAAACAATTTGGTTACCCAATTTTTAATGCTGATAAAGAAGTTAGTGATATCTACAGAAATGACAAATCTTGTTATAAAAAAATAAAAAAGAAATTTCCAAAATTTATTAAGTCAAAATCTTTAAAAAAAGATGAGCTTGGAAGTCTTATTAAAGCAAACAAAAAAAATCTGAAAAAAATATCTAATATTGTACATCCCATCGTCAGGAAGAGAATGGTCAATTTTTTTAAAAAGAATAAAAGAAAAAAGATGGTTGTACTAGACATACCCTTATTAGTTGAAAACAAACTGTATGATAAAAATTTTTATTTAATATTTGTTCATTCAAACAAAAATGAGATAAATAAAAGACTTAAAAAAAGACCTTTTTACAATAAAAAAATAATTGATAGCCTTAGAAAATCACAAAGATCTCTTGCTTATAAAAAGAAAATATCTGATTTTGTTATTAAGAACGATTTTAAACTTCAAAGCTTAAAAAAAAATATTAAAATTATAAAAAGAAAAATTTTTAATGAAAGAATTAGTTCTTGATACAGAAACTACAGGATTGTCCGTAAGAGATGGACATCGAATTGTAGAAATTGGCTGTATAGAGTTAGACGATCTAGTCCCTACCAAAAATGTTTTTCATGTTTATTTGAATCCAGAAAGAAAGGTATCTGAGAAAGCTTTTGAGGTTCACGGTTACACTGATGAATTTTTGTCTAATAAACAAAAATTTTCAGAAGTTGCTGAAGATTTTCTATCTTTTATTAAAGATAAAAAAATTATAATTCACAACGCTGAGTTTGATATTGGACATTTAAATAACGAATTATCCTTAATTGGAAAGCCCAAAATAAGTAATTCAAATATAATTGATACTTTAGAACTGGCCAGAAATAAATTTCCAGGATCTGGAATAAGCCTAGATGCATTATGTAAAAGATTTAGAATAGACAATTCTAAGAGGGAAAAGCATACTGCTTTGATTGATTGTGAGCTACTTGCAAAAGTTTATATTAATCTAATAGATCAAAAAGAACCCACCTTTGATTTAGGCGAAAATAATGAGTTAAAGGTTACATTAAATGATAAAAGTGACTACTATAAAAAAATTATTTTACCAACTGAAAAGGAATTATCAGATCACTCTGAATTTTTAAAAAAAAATTTAAAAAAAAATTTTTTTTAATTTAATCTAGCTTTATACAACTCCTCAAAATTTATTTTTTTTCCAAATTTTAAATCGGGAAGGCCTGAATTTTTAAGAATGGTCAAAAACTTTTTTTCTAAATCAGGATATATTTCAGTTTGTAGATCACACAAAATCATTTTTTCTATTTCTTTTTTTTCGATTTTTAAATCTAAAATATTAATAACTGTTGCATATTTAATCTGAAAATATCCTTGAGCTTTTTTTTTGTTTGGATTTGCATAAGTCAATGTAGTTAATACCTCTACCATTTTTCTTTTTATAGGTTTTGTGCTTATATCTACACTCATTCGATATTCTGGTGTGGTGTTTCTAATTGTTATTAAACTTTCAGCACTAGGTATTTCAACTGACAAATCTTGAATATAACTTATTATTATTTTGTATTTATTTTCCATCTTTATCTTCTATATCCTCATATTCACCCTCTATGAAATTTTTGTCACTAGGTCTACTTTTATTTTTTGTTGAATATTTTGTTGAATATTTTTTTAAAATTATTTTTCTTGTAACAGGGAAAACTAATAAAACGCCTATAACATCTGTTGCAAACCCTGGTAATATTAATAATAAAGCTGCAAACGCGATTGCAGCTCCAGAAACTATCTCATAAAGAGGTATTTCATTTTTGATTAATTGAGACATTCCTGATCTTAAAGTGTTAAAACCCTCATATCTTGCGTACCAAATACCAAGAACTGCAGTAACTAGTATTAGCAAAATTGTGTTTAAAGCTCCTATTTGGGACCCAACTTTTATAAATAAGTAGATCTCAATAAGAGGTATTCCTAAAATAAGAATTATTGCTGTGTTCATTTGTCTATAGTGTAAATTGCAGGTTGAAATTAATCAACATAGTAAATATTATCTAAATATGAGTTATAGTTTTGAGTATATCGATATCATATTATTGGCAATGATAGCTGGATTTATTTTCCTAAGATTAAGGGGTATTTTAGGAAAAAAAACAGGTTTTGAGGAGAATATAAACTCAACATTTCCTCACGAGGAGGTCCCAGAAAAGAAGTCTTCTCCTGTTTTAAACGCTGAAACTTTTGATGATGCCGCAAAAAAAGATTTCTTGAACGGCGCAAAGATAGCTTATGAAACTGTAATAACTAGTTTTTCTAAAGGTGATCTAAAATCTATTAAAAATCTCTTAGACAAAAGTGTTTATGATCAATTTGACGAAGCTATTAAAGATAAAAAGGCTAGAAATGTTACTTCTGAAACTACGTTTATTGGTATTAATTCTGCAGAAATAAAAGAACACTCCCAAAACAAAAATATGCTTGAAGTAAGCGTTGAGTTCGTAAGTGAAATTATTTCATGTATTAGAGATAAAGATAATAAAATTGTATCAGGGGATTCACAAAAAGTTAAAAAAGTGCTCGATACATGGAAATTTACTAAAGACGGTACTTCAAAAAATCCAAATTGGTTAATAGTAGATACACAAGCTTAGTTGATTAAAAAAATATCAGATAAAGATAAAAAAGATTGGCAAAAATTTATAAATAGTACTGACAAACTAGAAAATAAAGATCAAAAAATCTATTCTTCACCTAAGAGATATATTGAAAAAACCATTGATTTGCATGGTTATACCTTAGAAGAAGCTAACAAAAAGATGACTTCTTACATAGAAGAATGCTATTCAAAAGGAATAAATAAAATTAATGTTATTACAGGAAAAGGGTTGAGATCTAAAAATTTAAATGATCCATACCAATCTAGTAATTTGAGTATTTTAAAATACTCAGTGCCCAGTTTTATTAAAAATAATGATCAATTAATGAGTAGAATTATTAGTATTGATTTTGAAGCTGTTGAAGATCCTTCAACAGGAAATTTTGATATTTTTTTAAAAAAAAAAAAATAAATATTACAAAATAAATTTTGAAAGATCTGCGTCTTTAACTAATTCGCCAATATTTTTCTTAATATATTCGGAGTCTATACTGATTTTTTCTCCAGCTCGGTCAGTTGCTGTAAAACTTATTTCATCTAAAACTCTTTCTATAATAGTGTGTAGTCTTCTTGCACCTATGTTTTCAACAGTTGTGTTAACTTCACTTGCAATTGTCGCGATTGTATCAATTCCATCCTCAGTGAATTCTAAATCAACATTTTCTGTTTTAAGTAAAGCTTTGTACTGTTTAATCAAACTATTATCTGGCTCTTTTAAAATTCTTTTAAAATCCTCACTATTTAACGCATCTAGCTCAACTCTGATCGGCAACCTTCCTTGAAGCTCTGGCAAAAGATCTGATGGTTTTGCTAATTGGAACGCACCAGAGGCTATAAACAATATGTGGTCAGTTTTAATCGGGCCGTACTTAGTACTTACAGTTGTCCCCTCTATTAATGGGAGCAAGTCTCTTTGAACACCTTCTCTTGATACGTCTCCACCAACTCTGTCAGTTCTTGCTGAAATTTTATCTATTTCATCTAAAAATACTATACCATTGTTCTCAGTTGTATTTTTTGCTGATTTAATAATTTTGTCTTGTTCTATTAATTTATCAGCCTCTTCATTTAGTAATATTTCATGAGACTCTTTTACTGACATTTTTTTCTTTTTGGCCTTCTGGCCCATAGATTTACCGAGCATGTCTGAAATATTAATCATTCCAACGTTAGCTCCAGGCATTCCAGGAATTTCAAATGAAGGCATACCTCCGCCACTTTCAGTAACAGCGATCTCTATTTCGTTATCATCGAGATCACCATCTCTTAATCTTTTTCTAAAACTTTCTCTTGTTGCAACACTTGCTTTACTTCCAACAATTGCATCAAGAACCCTATCCTCTGCTAATTTTTGTGCTTTTGCGTGAACTTCTTTTCTTTTCTTGACTTTTTCCATTGCAATAGCTATTTCAAGAAGGTCTCTAATTATCTGTTCAACATCTCTTCCAACGTAACCCACTTCAGTAAATCTTGTAGCCTCTACTTTTACAAATGGTGCTTCGGCTAGTTTTGATAATCTTCTAGAAATTTCTGTTTTACCAACACCTGTTGGTCCCATCATTAAAATATTTTTTGGAAGAACTTCATCTTTCATATCTCCTTCCAAAGCTTGTCTTCTCCATCTATTTCTTAAAGCAATTGCAACTGCTCTTTTTGCATTGTTTTGACCAACAACAAATCTATCCAATTCAGAAACTATTTCTCTTGGAGATAATGAATTTTGAATGTTACTATTTTCCTTTTTTACTTTGGCGTTTGGTAGAGTTGTAACGTTTGATTTTTCCATATTAAATTTTTTCAATATTTAAATTATCATTTGTAAAAACACATATATCAGATGCAACTTTAATTGCTTTTTTAGCAATTTCTTCAGCAGATAAATCTGTATCCATTAAAACTTTTGCGGATGCTAATGCATAGTTTCCACCTGACCCTATTCCAATAACATCTCCTTCTGGCTCTAAAACATCTCCAGTTCCAGATATAATAAAACTATTTTCTTTATCACCAACTGCCATTAATGCCTCTAGCCGTCTTAAATATTTATCAGTTCGCCAATCTTTAGCTAATTCAACAGCTGCTCTTGCCAAATTCCCAGCATGTTTTTCTAATTTTGACTCTAATCTTTCAAATAATGTTAATGCATCAGCCGTAGATCCAGCAAATCCTGCGATCACATTTCTTTTCTCAATCTTACGAACTTTGTTCGCAGTTTTCTTAATTACGGTATTCCCCATACTAACTTGGCCGTCTCCAGCAACTACTACTTCATTGTTTTTTCTTATTAATACTATTGTTGTCATGGGATATAGATGGATACTAAATTCGATAGTTCAAGACCAAAGCTAGAATTATTGCCATAATTGAATAATAGATATATACCTTTTTCAGATTATGAAACGTAAAGCCAAAATAAGTAGAAAAACAAAAGAGACCAATATCAGTGTTGATTTGAATATTGATGGTAAGGGTAAGTACAAAGTTGACACAGGTATAGGATTTTTAAATCACATGCTTGAGCAATTATCAAAACACTCTTCGATGGATATGAATATTAAAGCTAAAGGTGATACTCATATTGATCTTCACCACACAACTGAAGACACTGGAATTGCAATTGGTGAATGTTTGAAAAAAGCATCAAAAAAATTTGTTGGTATAAAAAGATATGCTCATGCGATGATTCCGATGGATGAAACATTGACTAGAGTTGCAATTGATGTCTCAAACAGACCTTATTTAATTTGGAAAGTAAAATTGAAAGTAGAAAAATTAGGTGAGATGGACACTGAACTATTTAAGGAATGGTTTCAAGCTTTTTCACAAGCTGCAGGAATTACTTTACACATTGAAAATATTTATGGCGATAATAGTCATCACATCATTGAGTCTTGCTTTAAAGGATTGGCAAGATCTTTACGTGCTGCTCTAGAAATGGATCCAAGAAATAAAACTACAATACCTTCTACAAAAGGTTCTTTATAAATTTAATGAATGTCACAATTGTTGACTATAATTCAGGAAATATAAGTTCTGTAATAAATTCGTTCAAAGAAGTTGCAAAAGATAAAGTAAACATTGAAGTAACATCAAATCTTGAAACCATAAAAACGAGCGATAAAGTTGTATTACCAGGACAAGGATCTTTCAAAAGCTGTATTGATGGACTTAATAGTATTAATGGTTTGATTGATACATTGAATGAATTTGCAATAGAATACAAAAAACCACTGCTTGGGATATGTGTAGGCTTGCAAATGTTTGCAGATGTTGGTTATGAGGAAGTTGAGACTAAAGGTTTAGGATGGATTTCAGGTAAAGTGTCTAAAATTAATAACCAAGATGGTAAATTTAAGCTACCACACATTGGTTGGAACGAAATTGATATAACAAAAGACAGTGATATTTTCAAAGGTATAGAAAATAATTCTCATATGTATTTCGTTCACAGTTATGAGTTTGTCCCAGAGGATAAATCTGTAATTTCAGCAACAACTGATTACTCATCAAAAGTTGTTTGTGCTGCGGAACTAGAAAATATATTTGGTACCCAATTTCACCCTGAAAAGAGTGATAAAATTGGATTAAAAATAATAGATAACTTTCTAAAATTATAAATGAAAAATTTTGATTTGAGTCATTTAGTTGGCAAAGATGTTTCGGTTGCTTTTAAGGAAGCAGATGAACTCTTTGCAAAAAATTTAGAAGGTAAAATTCATGCACACAAAATATATAGTCATTTAATTGATCAAGTGCCTAATGAATATTCAGAAAAGAAATTTTATGTTTTAAGGGGAATTTTGAGAGCAAAACTATGGAACTGTGAAAAATCTTTTTTCTGGAACGAGAAATTTTTTTCACAATCAGGACAAGATAAAATAATTAAAAATTACTTTTTTCAAAATAAAAAAGATGGATTTTTTGTCGAAATAGGTGCGTATGATGGTATTGAAGGAAGTAATTGTTATCATTTTGAGAAATATATGAATTGGAAAGGAATCGCAATTGAACCATCAAAGTTGCAGTATGAAAAACTTAAAAATAATCGAAATTGTAAAACTATAAATAAAGCAATAAGTAATGAGATTAAGGATGTTGAGTTTATAGAAGTTGTTGAAGGACTTACTCAGATGAGTGGAATTAATAATGAAAATTATACTGCTAATGAATTAATAAAAAAAAATGAACAAAGTAAAACAAAAATATCTAAGATTACTACATCTACATTTGAGGAAGAAATCAAAGGTGATTTTGAAATTGACTATTTATCCATAGATATTGAAGGTGAAGAGTTAGATTTATTAAAATCGGTAGATTTTAACAAATATAATATCAAAGTAATTTCTGTAGAGAATAATCTTCCAGATAAATTTAATTATTATTCTTTCTTTAAATCAAAAAACTTTTCTTTTTTTGATAGAATTGGACAAGATGAAATTTTTTATAACAATAATTATTTCAAATTTAATTTATGAAAATATTTCCTGCTATAGATATTAAAGATAAAAAATGTGTTAGATTAATCAAAGGAGACTTTGATAATAAAACTGAGTATGAGATATCACCAGTTGAGCAAGCTGGAAAGTATAAAGACAATGGATTTAAAAATTTGCATATAGTTGATTTAGATGGAGCTTTAACTGGAGAGACTGTAAATATAGATGTTATTGAGGAAATAGTTGGTAAATTTGACCTTAAAATTGAAATAGGTGGAGGTATAAGAAACTTTGAAAGTATTAAAAAATATACTGATGCTGGCGTTGAAAAAGTAATTTTGGGAAGTGCTGCCATAAAAGATAAAAACTTTTTAAAAGAAGCATGTCTAAAATTTCCAAGCAAGATCGCTTTAGGTCTTGATGCAAAAGATGGATATTTATCTGTATCCGGTTGGAAGGAGAATTCTAAGCTAAAGACTTTAGAATTCTTAAAAGATGTAAATGATTATGGAGCTAGTAGATTAATTTATACAGATATTAATAGAGATGGAATGAAGTTAAGTCCTAATTTTTTTGAAACAGACAATGTTGCCAACAATTCAAATTGTCCTGTTATTATTTCTGGTGGAGTTTCTTCAATAGATGATATTAAAAAAGCAAAGGAGTTGGGCAACAAAAATATCGAGGGAATAATAGTTGGCAAAGCTATATATGATGGTGATATAAAATTAGAAGAACTTGCAAAAGAAATAGATGCTTAAAAACAGAATTATACCTTGCTTAGATGTTAAAAATGGAAGAGTTGTCAAAGGTATAAATTTTGTAGATTTAAAAGATGCAGGTGATCCAGTCGAGCAAGCAAAAATTTATAGTGATGGTGGTGCTGATGAAATTTGTTTTTTGGATATAACTGCTTCTAATGAAAATAGAGATATAATTTATGAGGTTGTAAAAGACACTTCTAAAAAATGTTTTGTACCTTTAACAGTTGGTGGAGGAGTGAGAAGTGTAGGCGATATAAGTAAACTTTTAAATTGTGGAGCCGATAAAGTTTCAATTAATACAGCTGCTGTTCAAAATGCAGATGTTGTAGTTCAAAGCTCAAAGAAATTTGGCTCTCAATGTATTGTCGTTGCAATAGATGCAAAAAAAAACATAGATAAATGGGAAGTTTTTACTCATGGAGGAAGAAATAACACTGGAATTGATGCAATAAAATTTGCAAAAAAAATGGAAGATAGTGGTGCAGGTGAGTTATTAGTCACTTCAATGGATAGAGATGGAACTCAGGTTGGATATGATATTGAACTTATGTCAAAAATTTCATCTACGGTAAACATACCTACAATAGCATCAGGTGGAGTTGGAAATTTAGATCACTTAGTAGATGGAATTAAATTAGGTAAAGCGAGTGCTGTATTAGCAGCGTCAATTTTTCATTACGGAAAATACTCTATTAAAGAAGCAAAAGAATATTTGATTTCTAAAAACGTACCAATAAGAATTTAAATATTCTATCTAAATTTAGGCCCGTTCATCCAAATTGCTAAACTGGCTCTAGATCCAGAAGTTATTTTTTCCACTTTATGATTGATAAATGATGGAAAAACTATAGCTGTCCCTGGATTGAAATTTTCTATTTTAATCTCTTTATCCCTAAATAAACAAAGATCACCTCCTTCATAAGGTTCTTCAGAGCAATTTAGAAGACATGTAAGTTTTATATCCTTAACTGGAGAGCGTGGGGTAGCATCAATATGCCAAGTATACTCTTCATTTTCCTGATAAGTATTATAATTTAGTTTTTTACTTCCAGTTAATTGAAATAGATCAAATCCATAATGAAAAGTATTTGATGAAAGTATAAAATCTAAAAAAGGAATTATCAAACCTTGAATGGTTCCTAAATTTACAAATTTGACCTGAGATGTTTTAATTGCTTTTGTGTTTGGTTTATCATTACCCTCGACTAAATTTTCATTTATGACCTTGTTTAATTTTTTTATATGATCAATGTTAAATAAAGGAGCTATGTTATATAGAGATTCTCGCATTTTACGTATTTATAACATTATACTTTTATAATCAATTGTATATGTTTATAATTTGCTATTTATGTTAAAAATTTTAGAAGATTTATTTCTGCTTGCGAGAGAAAGAAAAAATAATCCAATATCTGGTTCTTATACTAACAAATTGTTAGCTGATAAATCTTTGAGTAAATCAAAAGTACTAGAGGAAATAAACGAACTGATAGATGCAGTAGAGGAAGATTCAAATAAAATTCATGAAGCTGCTGATGTTTTTTATCATCTAATAATGTATCTTGAGGCAAATAATATTAAAATTGAAGATGTTATGAGCGAATTAGATAATAGAAAAAAATGAGTCATAAATTTTATAAACCTGCGAGATCAAGATTACAAAGAAGTGAATTAGCTGTTCCAGGATCATCTCCTAAAATGTTTGATAAAGCCATGAGTTCACCTGCTGATTATGTCTTTCTTGATTTAGAAGATGCTGTTTCTCCCAATGATAAAATAATTGCAAGAGCAAATGTCATTAAAGCTTTGAATGAAATGGACTGGAGAGGAAATGGAAAAACTATTTCTGTAAGAATAAATAGTTTAGACACTCATTATATGTATGCTGATTTAATAGAAATAGTTGAGCAAGCTGGTGAAAATGTAGACACAATTTTAGTTCCAAAAGCTGGTACAGCTAGTGATGTTTATATGGTTGATTGTTTATTAACTCAAATTGAAACAAACAAAAAATTAAAAAATAAAATTGGAATTGAGTGTTTAATAGAGACAGCTTTAGGCATGTCTAATATCAAAGAAATTGCAACTTCAAGTGAAAGACTTGAAGCTTTACATTTTGGCGTTGCAGATTATGCTGCAAGCTTAAGGGCTAGGACAACAGTTATAGGTGGACTAAATCCTAATTATCCAGGTGACCAATGGCATCATGGGTTATCAGAATTAGTAATGACTTGTAGAGCATATGGACTTAGAGCAATTGATGGTCCATTTGGAGATTTTAATGATCCTGACTCATATACAGATGCTGCAAAAAGAGGAGCTGCAATTGGTATAGAGGGAAAGTGGGCCATACATCCTAGTCAAATTGAGCTTGCAAATAAAGTATTTTCTCCCCCTGAGGCTGAAGTAACTAAGGCTAAAAGGATCTTGGAAGAACTAGCAAAAGCCGCAAAAGAAGGTAAGGGAGCTGCTCAACTTGATGGCAGGATGATTGATGCTGCATCAGCTAGGATGGCTGAAAATATTGTAAATATAGATAAGTTAATCCATAATAAATAAATAAAATTATGGATATTCACGAATACCAAGCTAAAAAAATACTTTCAGATTTTGGAGTTACAATTCCAAGAGGTGGAATAGTATATAGTCCAGAGAATGCAGAGAATAAGGCTAGAGAAATTGGTGGATCAAAATGGGTTGTAAAAGCACAAATTCATTCAGGTGCCAGAGGAAAAGCTGGAGGAATAATTGTTTGCGATACTCCTTTAGAAGTTGCCCAGGCTACGGATAAATTGTTAGGAAAAAAGTTAGTTACAAATCAAACAGGACCCGAAGGAAAAATTGTAAATAGAATTTATATCGAGGAAGCAACGGATATTGAACGAGAGCTCTACCTTGGCTTAGTATTTGATAGAAGCTCTGAAAGTATTATGGTTGTTGCATCAACAGAGGGTGGCATGAGTGTGGAGGAAATTTCAAAAGAAAAACCAGAAACTATAATTAGATCGAAAATTGAAGTTGCTGTTGGAATGCAAAGTTTTCAGGCTAGAGAACTAGCATTTGGTTTGGGTATTGATCCTGATTTAATTAGAAGGGCATCTGAAACTATTATTGGATGTTATAAAGCCTTTAGTGAATTAGATGCAACTATGGTTGAAGTTAATCCACTAGTAATTTCTAAACAAAAACAAATTTTAGCTTTAGATTGTAAAATGAGTTTTGATAACAATGCAATGTTTAGAAGAAACCAAGTTTCAGAGCTAAGAGATAAAACTCAAGAAGATTCAAAAGAAGTTTTTGCATCAGATAGAGGTTTGAACTATGTAAGTTTAGATGGGAATATTGGTAATATAATAAATGGTGCAGGTCTAGCAATGGCATCGATGGATATGATTAAATTAGCTGGAGGAAGTCCTGCTAACTTTTTAGATGTTGGAGGCGGTGCTACGCCAGAAAAAATAGTTAAAGCATTTAAATTAGTTACAATGGATGAAAAAGTTAAAGTAATTCTTGTAAATATTTTTGCTGGTATAAATAGATGTGATTGGGTTGCGGAAGGAATAGTAGAAGCCCTCAAAAAAATTGAGGTTAACGTTCCATTGGTAATTAGATTAGCAGGTACAAATGTAGAAAAAGGAAACAAAATTTTAAAGGAAAGTAAGATTAACTATATAGAAGCAAACACGCTTGAAGATGCAGCCAACAAAGCGGTTGCAGCTCTAAAGGGTTAGATCATGACAGTATTAATAGATAAAAAAAGCAAGATAATTATTCAGGGTTTTACTGGTAAAATGGGATCTTTTCATGCAGAGGAGATGATCGAGTATGGTTCAAATGTTGTTGGTGGAGTAACCCCAGGAAAGGGTGGTTCAAAACATCTAAATTTACCAGTATTCAATACAGTTAAGGATGCAGTTAGCGAAACTGATGCAGATGCATCAATTTTATTTGTGCCTCCAGCTTTTGCAGCAGACTCAGCAATGGAGGCTGCAGATGCTGGAATTAAAACATGTGTTGCAATTGTAGATGGAATACCTTCTCACGACATGATCAGAATAAAAAGATATATGAGAAGATATACGAAAAGTTCTAAAATGACTTTGGTAGGACCCAATTGTGCAGGGATTATTAGTCCTGGAAAATCAATGTTAGGAATAATGCCAGGACATATTTACAAAGAGGGAAGAATTGGGATTATAAGTAGATCAGGAACATTAGGATATGAAGCAGCTCAACAACTCAAAAATTTAAACATTGGAGTTTCAACAAGTGTGGGTATTGGAGGAGATCCAATAAATGGTAGTTCATTTAGAGATATTATAGAGAAGTTTGAAACAGATGATGAAACAGACGCAATTTTAATGATAGGTGAAATTGGCGGTCCTCAAGAAGTAGCTGCTGGTGAATTTGCAAAAGAAAATATGAAAAAACCAGTCATAGCCTATATAGCTGGTTTGACTGCTCCAAAAGGAAGAGTGATGGGTCACGCTGGAGCAATAGTTTCAGCATATGGGGAAAGTGCAATTGAAAAAGTTGAAATTTTGAAAGAATGTGGAATTACAATTTCTAAAAATCCGTCTGTTATGGGAGATACAGTAAAAGCAGTCTTAGAAAAAATGTAATTATGAGTTACGATGATAATAATATATTTGCTAAAATATTAAGAAACGAAATACCTTGTAATAAAATTTATGAGGATGAATTTGTTTTATCTTTCCACGATATAAATCCACAAAAAAAAATTCACGTACTAGTAATTCCTAAAGGTAAATATATTGACTTAGATGATTTTAGTCAAAATGCATCACCAGAAGAAATGGTTGGATTACTTAAAGGTATTAATACTGTTGCAAAAAAATTAAATATATCTGTTGATACTGGTAAAGGATATAGAGCACTAGCAAACATAAGTGAGAATGGAGGACAAGAGGTTCCACATTTACATTTTCATTTGTTTGGCGGAGAGAAAATTGGTAAAATGGTCTCGTGATTATAAATGTAGACAGAAGTTTTCTAGAAATAAATTCAATAAAAAATCTAAATCGATCAAAGAGTCCTGGACCTAACTTTAAAATAAGTGAAGTTGATCCGCCTGATTTTCAACTGAACAAGTTTTTTTATAGACAAATTGGAAAGAAACACAGATGGATAGATAGATTGGTTTGGGAAGATAAAAAATGGGTTGAATACGTTGAAAATCCAAGGGTAAAAACCTATGTTTTAAAGGATAATAGTAACTTGGTTGGATATTATGAGACCATAACAGATAAGGATCATGATCATTCTGAGATAGCTTATTTTGGAATTTTGGAAGAATATTTTGGCAAAAAATGTGGAGGTTATTTGCTTTCAGAGGCTATTAACAATTTGTTTAAAGATGGAATGTCAAGAGTGTGGCTTCATACATGTTCATTAGATCACGAAAATGCAATTAAAAACTATTTAGCAAGAGGTATGAAAATATTTAAATCTGAAAAAATTAATATTGATATTAATTAATATATCTTTGTATTGAAAAAATTTTTTCTTCAACTTTAATATTAGTTTTGATATCACTTATAAAAGTTTGAACTAGATTTTGATATATATCTCTTGTTTCCCAGCCAATTAATTCAAATCTTTTCTTATCAAAAAAAACTTTTATTAAAATATTATCATGATTGAAGTTATATACATGGTAAAAGGGATATGTTTCATCTTCTATTAAGTTATCCATTTTAGAAATTAAGAATTCTTTATCTAGAATAATATTTAAAGGTGTTTTATCTAAAGGGTATCTGTAATAATTTTTTATTTTATCGGAATTTATAATTAGTGATTTGCCATTTGAAACTAATACTTTATTATATAAGTCGTTATATTTACACAGAATTTTCTTAGGGTACAATATTATACATTCTCCTGTCTCAATATTATTATTATCTATTTTTTGTATGAATTTAAACTCCAAGGAATTAATACTTTTTAACTGATCAATTATTTTTTGATTTGAGAAGCTCTTAGAATTTAAAGTAAAAAAAAAAATAAATAAGATGATTAAATATTTTTTCATTTAAGAACTTCTCTTTTACCGACATGATTTGCTGGACTTACTACACCATTTGCCTCCATTTGATCCACTATTCTAGCTGCTCTATTGTATCCAATCTGTAGCTTTCTTTGTAAAAAGGATGTTGACGCTTTTCTTTCAGATCTTACAATTTCTAATGCTGTATTGTATAATTCGTCAAGATTTTCGTTATCTTTTGAGTCGTTGTCCCTTTCTTTTTCATCAGCAAAATTAAGAATTTCATTTACATAATCTGGTTCTGCTTGGTTTCTAAGAAAATTATTTATTTTTTCAATTTCTCCCTCCGATACAAATGGGGCATGAATTCTAGTCACTCTATTTGCTGAAGTCATATAAAGCATATCCCCTTTTCCAAGAAGCTGCTCTGCACCCTGTTCACCAAGAATTGTTCTGCTATCAATTTTGGATGTTACTTGGAAAGATATTCTAGTAGGAAAATTAGCCTTTATAGTTCCTGTAATAACATCGACACTCGGTCTTTGTGTGGCCATTATAATATGTATTCCAGCAGCTCTTGCCATTTGAGATAGTTTTTGGATATAGTTTTCTATATCCTTACCTGCAACAAGCATTAAGTCTGACATTTCATCAACAATAACAACTATATATGGCATAGAAATCTTATGCTTTTCGTTATATCCGTCTATATTTCTTACACCTACTTTGGTCATAAGTTTGTATCGACTTTCCATTTCTTTTACTACCCAACCTAGAACAGAAGCAGCTTTTTTCGCTTCAGTTATAACTGGACATAATAAATGTGGAATCCCCTCATACGTAGACAACTCCAACATTTTTGGATCAATCAATATAAATTTACATTTTTCAGGGGAGTGCTTATATAAAAGTGATAAAATAATTGTATTAATACAAACTGATTTTCCTGATCCTGTTGTACCTGCTATTAGTAAATGTGGCATGGTACTCAAATCCCCAGTTATTGGTATTCCAGAAATACTTTTGCCAAGAGCTATTGGGAGTTTAGTAACTTTTTTCTTAAAATTACTATCAGAAATAATTTCACTTAGAAAAACATTTTCTCTCTCAGGTTTAGGCAATTCAATTCCTATAGTATTACTTCCAGGTATGGTTGCGATTCTCGCTGACTCAGAACTTGTATTCCGAGCAATATCCTCGGAAAGATTAATTATTTTGGAGACTTTAACCCCAGGCGCAGGTTCAAATTCATACAAAGTAACAACAGGGCCCTGACTTACTTTTTTTACTTTTCCTTCAACTCCAAAATCTAGTAAAATTTTTTCCAAAATTTTTTCATCAATTTTGTTTTCTGATAAATTTCTATCTTTTTTGTTAGGAATTTTTAGAAAATCTAAAGACGGTAATTCGTATTTAATTATTTTTTTTCCGGGTAATTCATTATTCTTTTCAAAAGAAAAATTTTCTTGAATTCTAGTTTCATTGTTAGTGAAGTTAGTTTCACTCAATAAATTTTCATTATTATTTTCGACAACATTTTTAGGTATTTCTCTTTTATATTTTCTAAAAATTTTTACAATAAATTCAATATTATTTATTTTAAATTTAATACTTAAAAGAAAAAATAATAATATCAAAATAATTAAAGTAATGTAACTAATTGTGCGATTAAAATTAACTAAATCTATAAAAAAAGTTTCCTCAAATAAGTTACCCAAAAATCCGTTATTACCATTAATTGTGAGCCAATACGTTTCGGTATGGAAAACTGTAAAAAATAATGCTCCTGTAATTGAATATAAAATTATAAAAAATAAACCTTCTAAAATATGTAGAATTTTTTTTTCAATTATTACTGATAACGAGATGAAAATAAATGAAATAGGTACTAATAACGAGATAAATCCTATTGATTGATATAAAATATCAGATGCATAACTTCCTTTAGCACCTAACAAATTTTTTATTTCAGCATTTTCTGGAAAAATAAAGTTAGGGTCTTCTGGTGAATAACTGACTAGCGATGTGAATAACAATATTGAAGACCCAAGTAGTATTATGCCCACTAATTCAGATAGTCTTTTAACAAGAAAATTGCTTGTTTTTTCTACAAAATTTTTAATTTTCATTTTGTTATTAATGATTTGTCACTTTGTATCATTTAATTTTTGTTGATAAAATTAAATAATATTATGAATATTTGCCTTATAGGAAACAATTTAACTAATCTTGTTTTAGCAAACATTTTAATCAAGAAGAAGATAAGTGTTGATATTATTTCACAAACTCATCAACAATTAACGAAAAAAACTGTTAGAACTATTGCCATTTCAAATGAAAATTATAATTTTTTAACAGAAAATATTAAAGAGGTCAGTACTTTAGGATGGCCAACAAAA
>CACJXK010000006.1 GCA_902597335.1 uncultured Pelagibacteraceae bacterium | reverse complement strand
AACCTTTAAGTCTTTTAATAAATTTTTGTTAGGATTTAGTTTGTGAATATTTTTTTTGCTATCTTCAGTTAAGAAAACTTTTAAAACACGCCTTTTGGGGTTTTTCAATGCACTTATCACTGCATGACGTCCAGCTATAAAAAAGGATGATTTTTGAGTCATATTTTAAGATTTTCTAAGGTTTTTATACTATTTTTCCTGAAATTCACGTATTGCATTTGTACAATAAAAATATATAAAACGCATGTTGTTTAAAGCTTTATTGAACATGGGGACGCTTCCCCTACTATTTGGGAGGGGTACCAAAGCGGTCAAATGGGGCGGGCTGTAAACCCGTTGACTTCGGTCTTCGAAGGTTCGAATCCTTCCCCCTCCACCATCAATAAAACTTTTTTATAACTTTGGAGTGCGCACTTGGGTATGCGGGTGTAGTTCAGTGGTAGAACACTAGCCTTCCAAGCTGGTTGCGTGAGTTCGATTCTCATCACCCGCTCCAAAAAATGTAAATTAAATAAAGTGAGGAAAAAAAGTAATGTCGAAGGAAAAATTTGTAAGAAATAAACCGCATTGTAACATTGGAACAATCGGTCATGTCGATCATGGAAAAACAACTTTAACAGCTGCAATAACAAAAGTACTTTCAGAAGGTGGTGGAGCAAATTTTGTTGCATACGATCAAATTGATAAAGCACCTGAAGAAAAAGAGAGAGGTATAACAATTTCTACAGCTCACGTAGAATATGAAACAGAAAATAGACATTACGCTCACGTTGATTGCCCTGGTCACGCAGACTATGTAAAAAATATGATTACAGGAGCTGCACAAATGGATGGAGCTATTTTAGTTGTGAATGCTGCTGATGGACCAATGCCACAAACAAGAGAACACATTCTTCTTGCTCGTCAAGTTGGAGTTCCAGCAATTGTAGTTTATTTAAATAAAGTGGATCAAGTTGATGATAAAGAAATGATAGACTTAGTAGAAGAGGAAATAAAAGATTTATTGACTTCTTATAAGTTTCCAGGAGATAAAACTCCAATCATTAAAGGTTCTGCTCTAGCTGCTGTAGAAGGCAGAGATGATGAAATTGGAAAAAATTCTATAATGGAATTAATGAAATCTGTTGATGAATTTATTCCACAACCAGATAGACCAAAAGATAAAGATTTCTTAATGCCAGTTGAGGATGTATTTTCAATATCCGGAAGAGGTACAGTAGTTACAGGAAGAGTTGAGTCAGGTGTAATTAAAACTGGAGAAGAGATAGAAATTGTTGGAATAAGGGAGACTAAAAAATCAGTTTGCACTGGAGTAGAAATGTTTAGAAAGCTTTTAGACTCAGGTGAAGCAGGTGATAACATTGGAGCGCTTTTAAGAGGTATAGAGAGAACTGATGTTGAGAGAGGACAAGTTTTATGTAAACCAGGTTCTATAAAACCTCATACTAAATTTGAAGCTCAAGCCTATGTATTAAAAAAAGAGGAAGGTGGAAGACATACACCATTTTTTACCAAATATAGACCTCAATTTTACTTTAGAACTACAGATGTGACAGGTGAAGTTGAATTGCCAGCAGGAACAGAAATGGTGATGCCAGGTGACGATGCCAAATTTACAGTAAAACTTATCACACCAATTGCAATGGATGAAAAACTTAATTTTGCAATCAGAGAAGGTGGTAGAACAGTAGGAGCTGGAGTAGTAACTAAAATAATAGAGTAAACTCAATAGGAGTGTAGCTCAATTGGTAGAGCGCCGGTCTCCAAAACCGGAGGTTGGGGGTTCGATTCCCTTCGCTCCTGCCACATGTTATTAAAAATTATGAAAAACCCATTAAAATTTATTCAGGATGTAAAACAGGAGGCGTTTAAAGTTACGTGGCCAACAGCAAAAGAAACTGTTCAAGGTGCATTGATGGTTTTTGCCATGGCTGTTTTGGCTTCATTATTTTTTTTACTATTGGATCAAATATTAAAGTTTTTTTTAGAAATAATTCTTAAAGTGAGCATATAATGAAGAATTGGTATATAGTTCAGTCACATTCAAGCTTCGAAAATAAGGTTGCACAATTAATTAAAGAAGAGGCTAAGAAGGCCGATATCTCTGAAAAGTTTGAGGAAATTATTGTACCAACTCACGATGTTACTGAGGTCAAAAGAGGCAAAAGAGTTCAAAGAAAAAAAAAATATTTTCCTGGTTATATACTGATTAAAAGTGAGATGGATAATAATATTTACCACATGATTAAAAATTTGAAAAAAGTTAGTGGTTTCTTAGGATCGAAAGGAACTCCAATTCCAGTATCAGATAAGGAAATAGAAAAAATATTAGGACAAATAAAAGATGGTGTAGCACAGCCAAAATCAGGTGTAGAATACAATGTAGGAGAAAAGGTACAAGTTATAGATGGACCTTTTGCATCATTTAGTGGATTAGTCGAAGATATAGATGAAGATAAATTAAGATTAAAAGTTTCAGTTTCTATATTTGGAAGACCTACTCCAGTGGATCTAGAATATAACCAAGTAGAAAAGGCAAGTTAATGGCAAAAAAAGAAATTAGTGGATACGTAAAATTACAAATTAAAGGTGGACAAGCAAATCCAGCTCCACCAGTTGGACCAGCATTAGGTCAAAGAGGCATTAATATAATGGAATTTTGTAAAGCTTTTAATGACAAAACTAAGTCATTCGCTGGAAAACCAGTTCCTGTAATAATTACAGTTTATAAAGATAAAAAATTTGATTTTGTTATTAAATCACCACCTGCATCACACTTTATTAAAGAAGCTATGAAGCTTAAAAGTGGATCGAAAGAACCAGGCAGAAATATTATTGGATCAATCTCAAAAAAACAATTAAAAGATATTGCTGAAAAAAAAATGGAAGATTTAAATGCTCACGATTTAGATGAGGCAGCAAAAATTATTGCTGGATCAGCTAGGTCAATGGGTATTGAGGTAAAAGAATAATGCCATCAAAAAGATTTAACAAGTTACCTTTGGAAACTAATAAACTTAATCCTGAGACAATTGATAGTATTTTGAGTGTGATTAAATCTAATTGTACAACAAAATTTGATGAATCTATAGATTTGAGTTTTAGAATAAATAACAAACAAAAAAAGAATGAAATTAATTTAAGAACTGTTGTTAATTTGCCTGGTGGAACTGGAAAAACTATTAAAGTTGCTGTTGTATGTGAGGACAATAAAACTGATGAAGCAAAAACTGTTAATGCAGACATTGTTGGGGGAGATGAATTAGTGGAGAAAATTAAAAACGGTGAAATTAATTTTGAAAAATTAATATGCACACCATCAATGATGATTAAATTGTCAAAACTAGGAAAGGTATTAGGACCGAAAGGTTTGATGCCAAATCCAAAACTTGGAACTGTAACAAATGATATTTCTAAAGCAGTTACTGAAGCAAAAGCAGGACAAGTTGAAATAAGAAATGATAAAGATGGCAATATTGGTTTGAGTATTGGTAAAAAATCTTTTGATGATGCAAAAATTATAAAAAACTATAATGCTGTTATTGAGGCATTAGAAAAAGAAAAGTCAAATCTAACTATTAAAGGTGATCTGATAAAACAAGTTTTTATTACTTCAAGTATGGGAGTATCTTATAAATTAAAAATGGATAAGAGTTTTTAGTTATGATGAATAAAGAGCAAAAAAAACAGTATATAAGTGACATGACCTCTCAGTTTGATAAATCCGAGGCAGTTATTGTTACTCATTATCAAGGGCTTACCGTGTCACAACTTGACGACCTTAGAAAAAAAATGCGAGAACATGGAATAAAATTTAAAATCACTAATAATAGAATAACTAAGTTAGCTTTAGAAAAAACAAGATGTAAAGAACTATCAGAATTATTCAATGGACCAACAGCAATTGCACTTTCTGATGATGCAATTACATCAGCAAAAATTTTAACAAAATTCTCAAAAGATCATGAAAATTTAAAAATTTTAGGCGGAATCATGGGTACAGATGTTTTAGATGTTGCTGGCGTCAAAAATGTAGCTACCTTACCATCATTAGATGAGGCAAGAGCCAAAATTGTAGGTATTTTGAGGTCTCCAGCACAAAAAATTGCAAGTATTTTACTTGCACCGGCGTCAAAAATCGCTATTTTAGCGCTCGAAAAATCAAAAAAATAACCCAGGAACAAATATTATTATTATGGCTGACTTAAATAAAATTATAGAGGATTTATCAAGCTTAACTGTTGTAGAGGCAGCTGAGCTTTCAAAGCAATTAGAGGAAAAATGGGGTGTCACAGCTGCTGCTGCAGTTGCAGCCGCTCCAGCTGCTGCAGGAAGCGAGGCACCAGCAGAAGACAAAGATGACTTTACAATCATGCTAACATCGGCAGGTGATAAAAAAATTAATGTTATCAAAGAAGTAAGAGCTGTCACAGAGCTAGGTTTGAAAGAAGCAAAAGATTTAGTCGAGGGTGCCCCAAAAGAAGTTAAATCTGGGGTCAATAAAAAAGAAGCTGAAGAAATCAAAGCTAAGCTAGAAGCAGCAGGCGCAACAGTAGAACTTAAGTAAATTTAAACTAGAAAGACTCAAATTACTGAACTTTAATTCAGTAATATTTAATATATGCAGTTATCGTTTACTGAAAAAAAAAATATCAGGAAAAGTTTTGGGAAACTCAAAGAGAGTTTATCAATACCTAATTTGATAGAAGTACAAAAAAATTCCTACAAGGAACTTACTGAGTTTAAAGAAAATCTTGAGCAGCACTTAGTAAAAGGTTTTCATAGAGTATTTAAGGGAATATTTCCAATAGAAGACCTAAATGATAAAGCAACATTAGAGTATGTATCATACAGACTTGAGAAACCTAAATTTGATGTGGATGAATGTATCACAAGAGGACTGACATATTCAGCTGCTCTTAAGTGTACACTTCGATTAGTAGTATATGAAATAGACCAGGAAAATAATACAAAAGATATTTTATCGGCCAAAGAGCAGGAAGTTTATATGGGCGAAGTTCCTATGATGACAAATAGTGGAACGTTCATAACAAACGGAGTTCAAAGAGTTGTAGTAAATCAAATGCATAGAAGTCCAGGTGTATTTTTTGATCATGATAAAGGCAAATCACACGCAAGCGGAAAACTTCTATTTAACTGCAGAGTAATACCTAATAGGGGATCATGGCTTGATTTTGAGTTTGATGTTAAAGATTTTCTATACTTTAGAATTGATAGGAAGAAAAAAATCTTTGTTTCAACTCTTCTACAGGCATTAGGCTATAGTAAATCTGATATTGTAAATGAGTTTTATGATAAAGAGATTTTTACATTTGATAAAAATTTAAATAAATGGAAAACTAAATTTGATCCAGAAAATTATAAAGCTAAAAATTTTGCTGAGGAAATAATTGATGCCAAAAATAACAAAACTCTAGTAAAATTAGGCGAACAAATTAATTTTTTGACAGCTAAAAAACTTGAAAAAGATGGTTTAAAAGAAATTTTAGTTTCTAATGATGCTCTCTATGGGAAATTCTTGCATGAAGATATAAAAGTTGGCGAAGATTTATTTAAAATTGGAACCGAATTAAATGAAACTATTATTAATAAAATTCTTGAAGAAAATGTAACAGTAATCAATCTATCAAAAACTAATTCAATTTCAAAAGGCGCATATCTACTTCAAACTATCCTAAACGATAAAAATGATAATAAAAATGACGCAATTACAGAAATTTATAAAATTCTAAGACCAGGTGAACCACCAACAATTGAAATTGCAACTCAAATTTTTAACAATCTATTTTTTAGTTCTGATAGATACGATTTGTCTGATGTGGGAAGAGTAAAGATGAATTCAAGACTGGATCTTGATTGCTCAGATAAAATTACAATTTTAAGGAACGACGATATTCTAGCTATTATAAAGAAAATGTTAGACTTAAGAGATGGAAAAGATGAAGTAGACGATATTGATCACTTAGGCAATAGAAGAGTTAGATCCGTAGGTGAACTTGTAGAAAATCAAGCAAGAATTGGAGTTTACAGAATGGAAAGGGCTATAAAAGAAAAAATGACAACTCTTGACGTTGAGTCGGCAATGCCACAAGATCTAATTAATGCAAAACCTTTGACAATTTCTCTAAAAGATTTTTTTGCAACATCACAACTTTCACAATTTATGGACCAAACAAATCCACTATCTGAAATAACACATAAAAGAAGAGTTTCAGCTTTAGGACCTGGCGGTCTAACTAGAGAAAGAGCTGGTTTTGAGGTAAGAGATGTTCACCCAACGCACTATGGTCGAATATGCCCTATAGAAACTCCCGAAGGACCCAATATTGGATTAATAAATAGTCTATCTACTTATTCTAAAATTAACAAATATGGTTTTATTGAGAGTCCTTATAAGAAAGTAGAGAATGGAATAGTTCAAGATAAAATTGAATACTTGTCTGCAATGGAAGAAACGAAATTCACAATTGCTCAGGCCAACTCAGTTTTGGATGAAAATGGAAAGTTTGTAGAAGAATTAGTATCCAGTAGAGCAAATTTAGACTTTATTTTATCAAAACCAGAGAACATAGATTATATAGATGTATCTCCTAAGCAACTAGTTTCAGTTGCGGCATCTTTAATTCCTTTTTTGGAAAATGATGACGCAAATAGAGCGCTAATGGGCTCTAATATGATGAGACAAGCAGTTCCTTTATTAAAACCAGAAGCTCCACTAGTTGGTACAGGTATAGAAAGTGACGTTGCTTTAGATTCAGGTGTAACAATAGTTGCAAAAAGAGATGGAATAGTTGATAAAATAGATGGTAAAAGAATAGTTATTAAAGCATCTGATGAGAAAGATTACTCGCAATCAGGTGTCGATATTTATAATTTGCAAAAATTCAAAAGATCAAATCAAAATACATGCATTAATCAAAAACCATTAGTTAGAGTAGGTGATAAAGTTAAATCAGGCGATATAATTGCAGATGGTCCTTCAACAAAGACAGGTGAGCTAGCATTAGGTAAAAATGTAACTGTAGCATTTATGCCTTGGCAGGGTTATAATTTTGAAGACTCAATATTAATATCTGAAAGATGTGTCACAGATGATGTATTTACCTCAATTCATATTGAGGAATATGAAGTTATGGCAAGAGATACAAAATTGGGGGAGGAAGATATTACTAGAGATATTCCAAACATTAATGAAGAAGCGTTAAAAAATCTTGATGAGTCTGGTATTGTTTATATTGGAGCTGAAGTAAAACCCGGTGACATATTAGTTGGAAAAGTGACTCCAAAAGGAGATTCTGCTTCTGGACCTGAAGAAAAGCTTTTAAGATCAATATTTGGTGAAAAAGCAATAGATGTAACGGACACATCTCTTAAGATGCCAAGTGGAAGTGGAGGTATTGTTGTTGATGTGAGAGTTTTTAATAGACATGGAATAGATAAAGACGAAAGATCTATAACAATAGAAAGAGCTGAAATTGAAAGTGTTCAACAAGATAAAAATGTAGAAGAAGAAATTTTAGAGAGAAGTATAAAACAAAGAGCCTCATCAATATTGATAAATACAAAATTAATTAAAAAAATTAAAAATTACGAAAATGGGACCAATTTAACAGAGGAAATAATTTTTGATTTATTAGTTTCAGACTTATTCAAAATTTCAGTTGCAGACTCAAAAAAAATAGAGGCATTACAACAACTTAGATCTCAGTATGAAAATGCAATAAAAGATATTCAGGATAGATTTGAGGACAAAGTATTGAAGATTAGACAGGGTGACGATCTTTTACCAAGCGTTATGAAGATGGTTAAAGTATTTGTCGCTATTAAAAGACGATTAAGACCTGGTGACAAGATGTCGGGAAGACACGGCAACAAAGGTGTAGTTAGTAAAATAGTTCCTGTAGAAGATATGCCTTACAGAGAGAATGGAAAACCTGTTGATATTGTACTAAACCCTCTTGGAGTTCCGAGTAGAATGAATGTAGGGCAAATTTTAGAGACACATTTAGGTTGGTCGTGCAAAGAGTTAGGTGAACAGTTAAATGATTTAATAAATGAAAATCAAAAAAAAATAGAAAAAAGTGAGAAGATTTCTAAATTTTTAAAATCAGTTTATGGTGAAAAGGTTTATTCAGAAGATATAGACAGACTTTCAAATTCAGAATTCAAAGATTTATGCCAAAATATTCAAAATGGTATTCCAATATCTACTCCTGTGTTTGATGGAGCTAAAGAAAAAGATGTGACAAACATGTTAGGTTTAGCAAAATTACCTAATTCTGGCCAAACTGCATTATGGGATGGTCGAACTGGAGAAAAATTTGATAGACCCGTAACAGTTGGAATTATATACATGCTTAAATTACATCACTTAGTTGAAGATAAGATTCATGCAAGATCAACAGGTCCTTACAGTCTAGTAACTCAGCAGCCACTTGGAGGAAAAGCTCAATTAGGTGGACAAAGATTTGGAGAGATGGAGGTTTGGGCACTTGAGGCTTATGGAGCATCTTATACTTTGCAGGAAATCTTAACAGTTAAATCAGATGATGTAGCTGGAAGAGTAAAAGTTTATGAAACTATTGTTAAAGGTGAAGAAAATTTTGAGTCAGGAATACCCGAATCATTTAATGTTTTGGTTAAAGAAATTAAGTCATTAGCCCTAAATGTGGAGTTAAATTAATATGAGTAAAGAATTATCAGATCTATTTAAATCATCAGAAATTTCTGAAGCACAAAATTTTAATAGCATTAAAATTACTCTAGCAAGTCCTGAAAAAATTAAATCATGGACATTTGGTGAGATAAAAAAACCTGAAACAATTAACTATAGAACTTTTAGACCAGAAAAAGATGGTCTTTTTTGTGCAAGAATTTTTGGACCTATAAAAGACTATGAGTGTCTTTGTGGAAAATATAAAAGGATGAAGTTTAGAGGTATAATATGCGAAAAATGTGGGGTAGAGGTTACAAAATCTAATGTAAGAAGAGAGAGAATGGGTCATATTAACCTTGCAACACCTGTGGCTCATATTTGGTTTTTAAAATCACTACCAAGTAGAATTTCTTTAGTAGTAGACATGAAGTTAAAAGAAGTAGAGAGAGTTTTATACTTCGAAAATTTTATTGTTATCGAACCTGGTCTAACTAACTTAAAAAAGAATCAATTACTTAGTGAGGAAGAATTAATAAAATATCAAGACGATCACGGTGAAGAAGCTTTTACAGCTGGAATAGGCGCTGAGGCAATACTAGAAATTTTAAAATCAATTAATCTTGAAGATGAAAGAGAAGTATTAATTAAAACAATTAAAGAGACAAAATCAAAAGTCTCTGAAGAAAGATCAATAAAAAGATTAAAATTAATAGAATCATTTATTGAAACAGGAAATAAACCAGAATGGATGATATTAACAACTGTTCCAGTTATTCCACCTGAATTAAGACCACTGGTACCTCTTGATGGAGGTCGTTTTGCTACATCAGATCTTAATGATTTATATAGAAGAGTTATCAATAGAAATAATCGACTAAAAAGACTTATAGATCTTAAAGCACCCGATATTATTGTTAGAAATGAAAAAAGAATGCTTCAAGAGTCTGTTGATGCACTATTTGATAATGGAAGAAGAGGCAGAGTAATAACTGGGACAGGAAAAAGACCACTCAAGTCTCTTGCAGAAATGTTAAAAGGAAAACAAGGTAGATTTAGACAAAATTTATTAGGCAAAAGAGTTGATTATTCAGGTAGATCGGTAATTGTTGTTGGTCCAGATCTTAAACTACATGAGTGTGGACTGCCAAAAAAAATGGCTTTGGAGTTATTTAAGCCGTTCTTATATGCACGTTTGAATAAATTAGGTTTAGCATCAACCATCAAACAAGCTAAAAAACTTGTTGAACGAGAAAGAACCGAAGTTTGGGATGCACTGGAACTAATAGTAAGAGAACATCCTGTGATATTAAATAGGGCACCAACATTACACAGATTAGGTGTTCAGGCTTTTGAACCAAAACTTATCGAGGGAAATGCTATCGAATTGCACCCTTTAACATGTGCTGCATTTAATGCTGACTTTGATGGCGATCAAATGGCAGTTCATGTTCCATTAAGCTTAGAAGCTCAATTAGAAGCAAGAGTATTAATGATGTCTACAAATAATATTTTAAGCCCTTCAAATGGAAAACCTATCATTGTTCCAAGTCAGGATATGATCTTAGGCATTTATTATTTATCTCAACCTCCTATACAAACTGAAAAAGTGGAAGGTTATTTTGTTAATACTACTGAAATTGAACATGCATTAGAAACTGGACAAATAAAAGTACATTCAAGAATTGTTTCAAGATTTGAAACGTTAGATGAAAAAGGTAATAAAAAGTTTGAAAAGCACATAAGTACAGCTGGAAGATTTTTATTATCAAATTTAATTCCAAAAAATGTAAATAATAAATTTTCTTTAGTTGATAGACTGCTTCCTAAAAAAATTGTTTCAGAAGTCATTGATCATGTATTTAGATTTTCAGGTCAAAAAAGCACAGTCATATTTTGTGACAAATTGAAAGATTTAGGTTTTAAACATGCATTCAAGGCAGGAATTTCATTTGGAAAGGATGATTTAGTTATACCAGATAATAAACAGCAACTAATTGATGAAACCAAAAAGCTTATAGCTGATTATGAAGGTCAATATGCTGAGGGACTGATTACTAGAGGAGAAAAATATAACAAGGTAATTGATGCATGGTCCAAATGTACTGATAGAGTTGCATCTGAGATGATGAAAAGAATTTCAGCTACAGAAATCACTAAAGATGGATTAAAAATTAATTCGGTCTTTATGATGGCTGATAGTGGTGCAAGAGGTTCAGCTGCCCAGATGAAACAATTGGCTGGAATGAGAGGATTAATTGCCAAACCATCAGGTGAAATTATAGAGTCACCTATAACATCAAATTTCAAAGAGGGATTAACAGCTCTAGAATATTTTAACTCTACTCATGGGGCAAGAAAAGGTTTGGCTGATACAGCATTAAAAACAGCAAGTTCAGGATACTTGACTAGAAGATTGTGTGATGTTGCACAAGACTTAACTGTTACCAAACATAAATGTGATAACCCTGGATCTATTGAATTAAAAGAAGTTTTAGAGGGTGGAAATATAATGGTAAGTTTATCAGAAAGAGCTCTTGGAAGAGTGACAGCTCAAGATGTGAAAAATCCTTTAACTGGAGAAATTATTATCAAAAAAGAGCAAATGATAGATGAAGCAGCATGTGAGAAAATTGATGCTGCTGGAGTAAAAATGCTTAAAGTTTACTCAGTAATGACTTGTAGTTCTAAAGAAGGTGTTTGCGCAATTTGTTATGGAAGAGACTTGTCTAGAGGCAAAATGGTTCATGTTGGTGAAGCAATTGGTATGATATCAGCACAATCTATTGGTGAACCTGGGACGCAATTAACTATGAGAACATTTCACGTTGGCGGAACAGCTTCTGTTAAACAAGAATCTCAAATTGTTTCAAATTCTGAGGGTTTGCTAAAAATTGTTAATACAAACTTAATTAAAGACTCAAAAAATAATCAAATTGTCATGGGAAGAAATACCGAAATATCAATTGAGGACGAGAAAGGTTTACAAGTTGCTTCATACAAAGTTCCTTATGGATCTAAGCTATTTTTTGAAAACGAGCAGAAAGTTAAAAAAGGAGCTAAAATTTGTGAATGGGATCCATATACTACACCTGTAATTGCTGAAAAGGATGGAATTGCTAACTACGTCGATTTAATTGATGGAGTATCAATTGCAGAAACAGTTGATGATGCTACTGGAATATCTACAAAAGCTGTAGTTGATTGGAAAACTCAATCAAAAAATACAGATTTAAAACCAAGAATTACTTTAAGAGATACAAAAGGGAATGTAATAAAAAAAGCTGATGATAATGAAGCAAGATATTATTTAGTTCCAGACTCAATTCTTTCGGTAAAAGATGGTCAGAAAATTTCTGCAGGAGATGTAATAGCTAGATTGCCTAAAGAAACTACTAAAACAAAAGATATAACTGGAGGACTTCCGAGAGTAGCTGAATTATTTGAAGCTAGAAAAGCTAAAGATAGTGCAATTATAGCTGAAAATGATGGTAGTGTAATTTTTGGAAAAGAAGTTAGAGGAAAACAAAGAGTAACTATAGAAGCTGAAAATGGAGAAACATCAAGCTATTTAATTCCAAAAGGAAAACATATAAACTTTAACCAAGGCGAAAAAATAAAAAAGGGTGAATATCTATTAGATGGCCAACCTCTTCCACACGATATTTTAAGAATTTTAGGAATTGAAGAGCTAACAGAATATTTTGTAAATCAAGTACAAGATGTTTATAGATTACAAGGTGTAATAATCAACGACAAACATATCGAAGTTATTTTAAGACAAATGCTTAAAAAAGTAGAAGTAAAAGAGTCAGGTGATAGTAAATTATTACCTGGAGAAATAATTGATAGAATAAAATTTGAGAATATGAATGAAGAATTAAAAAAAGAAAGTAAAAAACCTGCAATTGGAGAAAGAGTTCTTATGGGTATTACAAAGGCATCATTACAAACAGAGTCATTTATATCTGCAGCTTCTTTCCAAGAAACAACAAGGGTTCTAACAGATGCTGCTATAAAGGGTAAGGTAGATAAATTATCCGGATTAAAAGAAAATGTAATTGTTGGTAGACTTGTTCCAGCCGGAACAGGCGCAATTAAGAACTCGTGGAATAAAAAAGCCTTAGAAGATGATCAAAAATTTTTATCCGAACAAGAGACTGTTGAGACACCTGAAGCTCAAATAAACCAGTAATTTATTAGGCTTTTTAGCCTTATTTTAGTTTGACAAATACAATTTCTAATGTATTTTGGCCATGTTTTTGGTTGGAATGTAGTGACTGGATCACTAAACGCTGCCACAAATAACATGCCAGTTATTTTCATCCTAAAACATATAATTTAAACTTATTTTAAATATGCCAACTATAAACCAATTAGTTAGAAAAAGCAGAACGAGACCAATAACTAGAAATAAAGTTCCAGCTCTGCAAAAACAACCTTTAAAAAGAGGTGTATGCGTAAAGGTTTATACTACAACTCCTAAAAAACCTAACTCAGCATTACGGAAAGTGGCTAGAGTAAGATTGTCTAATGGTTTTGAAGTAACTGCTTACATTCCAGGAGAGGGACACAATCTTCAAGAACACTCAGTTGTTTTAATAAGGGGTGGAAGAGTAAAAGATTTACCAGGTGTAAGGTATCATGTTCTTAGAGGCAACCTTGATACTCAAGGTGTTGCAAATAGAAAACAAAGACGTTCACTTTACGGAACAAAAAAGGGCAAATAAAGAATGTCTAGAAAAAGAAAAGCTCCAAAAAAATTACCTGTAGTTGATCCTAAATATAAATCTACAGTAATTCCGAAATTGATAAATTCTATAATGTATGATGGAAAAAAAACAATCGCAGAAAAAATAATTTATGATGCAATTGAGAAAATTAAAAGTAAATCGAAAGACGAGCCGCTTAATATTTTTAATGATGCAATTAATAATATTAGACCAACGGTTGAAGTTAGATCAAGAAGAGTTGGTGGAGCGACCTATCAGGTACCTGTTGAAGTTAAAGCAAAAAGATCTCAAGCATTAGCGTTAAGATGGTTAGTTGATGCATCTAGAAAAAGAAAAGATAAAAAAATGTCTGATAAAATATTTAATGAAATATATGATGCTTATCAGAACAAAGGTTCAGCTATAAAAAAAAAGGAAGATACGCATAAAATGGCTGAATCAAATAAAGCATTTGCACATTTTAGATGGTAACAAATTATGTCGAGAACTCATACTTTAGATAAATATAGAAATATTGGAATAATGGCACATATCGATGCTGGTAAAACCACAACTACTGAAAGAATATTATATTATACAGGAAAAAGTCATAAAATAGGTGAGGTTCATGATGGTGCTGCAACAATGGACTGGATGGAACAAGAACAAGAAAGAGGAATTACAATAACATCAGCAGCTACAACTTGTTTCTGGCAAGACCATAGAATTAATATTATTGACACTCCTGGTCACGTTGATTTTACTATTGAAGTTGAGAGATCTCTGAAAGTCCTTGATGGTGCTGTAGCTGTATTTGATGGAGTTGCAGGAGTTGAACCTCAATCTGAAACTGTATGGAGACAAGCTGATAAATATAAAGTTCCAAGAATTTGTTTTGTAAATAAACTTGATAGAACTGGAGCTGATTTTTTTAGATGCGTAAGTATGATAAAAGATCGTTTAGGCGCTAAACCTTTGGTCATGCAAGTGCCTATCGGAGTTGAGTCTGAATTAAAAGGCGTTGTTGATTTAATTAAAATGAAGGCAATAATTTGGAAAAACGAGGATCTTGGCGCAGCTTGGGAGCTAACAGATATTCCAGAGGATTTAAAAGAAATTTCTACTAAATATCGTCAAGAACTTGTTGAAACAGCTGTAGAACAAGATGAAAAACTCATGGAAGATTACCTTGGGGGTAAAGAAATCTCTGAAACAGATTTGATTGCATGTATTAGAAAAGGCTGCCTAGGTTTTGATTTTGTTCCTGTTCTGACCGGTTCTGCATTTAAAAATAAAGGTGTTCAACCACTTTTAGATGCTGTTGTAAATTATCTACCAAGCCCAAAAGACATAGGCTCTATAAAAGGCACTAAACCTGGATCCGATGATGAGGTAGAAATGAAATTTGAGGACAACGCTCCATTCTCTGCATTAGCATTTAAAGTTGCTAATGATCCTTTTGTTGGAAGTTTAACTTTTATAAGAATATACTCTGGCACTGTTAAATCTGGTACTGGAATTTATAATACATCAAAAGATAAAGAAGAAAGAGTTGGGAGGATGCTACTAATGCACGCAAACTCAAGAGAAGATATTAAAGAGGCTAATGCTGGAGATATTGTAGCGCTTGCAGGATTAAAGAATACAATTACAGGACATACCCTAGCTAACAAAGAGGAGCCAGTTTTACTTGAACCTATGGAGTTTCCTGATCCAGTAATAGAAATTGCAGTTGAACCAAAAACTAAAGCTGACCAAGAGAAAATGGGAGAAGCTTTAGGTAGATTGGCTAAGGAAGATCCTTCTTTTAGAGTAACTTCAGATGAAGAGTCTGGTCAAACAATTATAAAAGGTATGGGAGAACTTCATTTAGATATTATTGTTGATAGAATGAAGAGAGAATTTAAAGTTGAAGCTAATGTAGGTGCACCCCAAGTGGCTTACAGAGAGACAATTTTGTCAAGTGCAGAATTTGATTACACCCATAAAAAGCAAAGTGGTGGCGCTGGCCAATTTGCAAGGGTAAAACTAACTGTAGAACCTTTAGAACCAGGCAAAGGTAGAGAAATTGAAAGTAAAATTAAAGGCGGAGCTATACCAAAAGAATTTATTCCAGGCGTAGAAAAAGGTGTAGAGACAGTAGCAGATGGAGGTATACTAGCAGGATTTCCTCTCATAGATTATAAAGTAACAATAGTTGATGGTCTTCATCACGATGTAGACTCGAGTGTATTAGCTTTTGAACTTGCATCCAGACAGTGTTTTAAAGAGGCATGTACTAAAGCCACATTGAAGCTATTAGAACCTGTAATGAGAGTTGAAGTTGTTACACCCGAAGATTATATGGGCGATGTAATAGGCGACTTAAATAGTAGAAGAGGTCAAATAAGCACTCAAGAGCAAAGGGGAAATGCAACAGTAATTACAGCAATGGTTCCTTTGGCAAATATGTTTGGTTATATTAATAATCTAAGATCAATGTCACAAGGACGTGCTCAGTATTCAATGTTCTTTGATCATTATGATAAAGTCCCACAAAACGTTCAAGATGAAGTAACTAAAAAAACAGGTTAAAAATGGAAAAACAAAACATTAGAATTAAATTAAGAGCTTATGATAATAAGGTATTGGACCAATCTACAGAAGAGATAGTGAATACTGTAAAACGTACTGGAGCCAATATTAAAGGACCAATTCCTCTACCAACAAAAAAAGAGAGATATACTGTATTAAGATCACCTCATATAGATAAAAAAAGTAGAGAACAGTTTGAAACTAGAACACACAAAAGACTAATTGATATAATCGAACCAACTCCTGCTACAGTTGAGGCATTAATGAAATTGGATTTAGCATCCGGAGTTGATGTGGAGATAAAAATATAATGAGCGAAATCGGTTTAATAGGAAAAAAGATTGGAATGTCACGACAATTTTACAAAACTGGCCAGTCAGTGCCAGTAACAGTTTTAAAAGTAGAGAAAGGCAGAGTTGTTCAATTAATAAATAAAGATAAAAGAGGTTACGATGCAGTACAACTTGGGTTTGGAAAAATAAAAAATTCAAAGCTAACAAAATCAATGAAGGGATATTTTTCAAAAAAAAATACTGAGCCAAGAAAAATATTGAAAGAATTTAGAGTAAATAATTTAGATGGATATAAAGAGGGGAATGAATTTGGAATAGAGATTTTTAAAGATACAAAATTTTTAGACGTTAAGTCTAAAACGATAGGAAAAGGTTTTGCAGGTGCAATGAAAAGACATAATTTTGGAGGTTTGAGAGCATCACACGGTGTATCTATATCTCATAGAGCGCATGGATCTACTGGGCAAAATCAAGATCCAGGAAAAGTTTTTAAGGGAAAAAAAATGGCAGGGCATATGGGAGATAAATTAAGATCCATTCAAAATTTAGAAATTGTTAAAACTGATTTAGATAATGAGTTAATTTATTTAAAAGGTTCAATACCTGGATCTAAAAATTCAGAAGTATTACTTAAAAAGGCAGTAAAAAATATAAACAAACTAACCATTAAAGAAAAAATTGAAATCTTTGAAAAATCAAAAAAAAATAAAGATAAAAAAAAATAAATGAAAATAGAAAAACTTAAAATTGATGGAAATAAAGAAACAATTGATGTTTCTGATAAAATATTTGCTGCGAAAATAAACAATAAACTTGTAAGTAGCGTACTTTATAAGACAAATGCCAATTATAAAGGAAGAAAGGCTAAAACTAAACAAAAGAATGAAATTATAGGTTCGACATCAAAAATTTATGCTCAAAAGGGAACTGGAAATGCAAGACATGCAAGTAAAAAAGCTCCAATATTTGTTGGTGGTGGTGTAGCTCATGGTCCTAAGGGTGAAAAAAATTATAAAAAGAGAAAACTTAACAAAAGTGAAAAAAAATTGAGTATAGCTTCATTAATTACAAAAAAAAATAAATTAAAAGATTTAATTATTTTCGATGATTTTGGAGATCCAATTATCAAAACTAAAGAAATGAATAATATTCTGACTAAATTTGAAGCAAAAAATTCAATAATTATTGCTGATCTAAAATCCAAAAATAATATTTTCAAATCTGTAAGAAATATTCCGAATGTAAAAATAACAGATGTAAATCATTTCAGTGCGTATGATTTAGCGAAATTTAAAAAAGTAATATTTACTGAAACATCTATAAAAGAGTTAGAAAAGAGGTACTAATATGCAAAAATTACATTTATATGACAAAATAATATCTCCTCTAGTAACAGAGAAATCAACTAACTTATCTGAGCAAAACAAAGTTACTTTTAAAGTTCACTCTAAGGCTAATAAAAAAAATTTAAAAAATAATATCGAGAAAATTTTTAAAGTTAACGTGACAAAAGTAAATATTATTAACAAAAAAATGAGAATTAAAACAACAAGAGGAAAAAAGGTTAAAGTTAAGGGTTTTAAAAAAGCAATCATCACACTTAAAAAAGGTCAAAACATTGACCTAACAACAGGTATATAAAATGGCACTAAAGACATTTAAACCATACACAAAATCGACAAGAGGCACTATTCTAATAAGCAGAGATGGTCTTTGGAAAGGAAAACCATTTAAATCATTGACTGCACCAAACAATTCATCAAAAGGAAGAAATAACTATGGTCGAATAACATCTAGAAATCATGGTGGCGGACACAAACATAAGTATAGAAAAATTGACTTTTACAGAAAAAAAATAGGTTTAACAGCCGAAGTTGAAAGAATTGAATATGACCCAAACAGATCTTGCCATATTATGTTAGTTAAATTTGAAGATGGTGAAAGATTCTATTATTTATCACCTAAGGATATAAAGGTAGGTGATGTAATCCAAAATGGATCAGATTCTGAAATCAAAATAGGCAACTGTCTACCATTAAAAGATATACCAGTTGGAGTGGATATACATAATGTAGAAATAAATCCTGGTGGTGGTGGTAAAATTGCAAGGTCAGCTGGAACTTCAGTTTCTATATCAGGAATAGATGGAAACTATTCAATAATCAAAATGACATCAGGAGAAGTGAGAAAAATAAATTCTAATTCTATGGCAACAATAGGCGTATTGTCTAATCCAGATCAAAAAAATATAAAAATAGGTAAAGCTGGTAGGTCAAGATGGCTTGGAAAAAGACCTCATACAAGAGGAGTTGTTAAGAATCCAGTTGATCACCCTCATGGAGGAGGTGAAGGTAAATCAGCAGGTGGAAGACATCCAGTCTCACCGACTGGCCAATCTGCGAAAGGTCTAAAAACCAGAGATAACAAAAAAACAGATAAATTTATAATAAGAAGAAGAAAGAAGAAAAGAGCATAATTTATGGCAAGATCAGTTTGGAAAGGACCATTTGTTGAAGAAAGCCTAATTAAAAAGGTAGAAAAAATGAAAGATGACCCGGTTAAAAAACCAATTAAAACTTGGTCAAGAAAATCAACAATAATACCTGAATTCGTAGGAATAAGTTTTTTAATTCATAATGGAAAAAAATTTATACCAATTACAATTTCTGAAGATATGGTTGGTCATAAATTCGGAGAGTTTGCTCC
This sequence comes from uncultured Pelagibacteraceae bacterium, assembly GCA_902597335.1. Taxonomy (GTDB): domain Bacteria; phylum Pseudomonadota; class Alphaproteobacteria; order Pelagibacterales; family Pelagibacteraceae; genus Pelagibacter. The sequence goes on along the minus strand of CACJXK010000006.1, from coordinate 64,334 downwards.
AACAAGACAATTTTTTGGACATACTCCTGCTGATAAGAAAGCAAAAGTAGAAGGTGGAGCGGCTAAGAAATAATGTCAAAATTAACAAAAAAAATAGATACTAAAATTGTTAGATCAGTTAATAAAAATGTAAGATCTAGTACAAGAAAACTAAAACCATTATTAAAATCGATAGTTGGAAAAAAAGTTGATATAGCAATTAGAGATCTTTCATTTTCTGACAAAAGAATATCAAAGGATATAAAAAAAACAATTTCGTCAGCAATAGCAAACGCAGAAAATAACTATCAATATGACATTGATAAATTAATAATAAAAGAAGCTTATTGTGGAAAGCAAGTTGTTATGAAGAGATTTAGAGCTAGAGCAAAGGGCAGAGCTGCTGAAATCATGAAGCCATATTCAAACTTAACGATTATTTTAACAGAACTATCAAAAAAAATGGAGAGTCATGGGACAAAAAGTTAATCCAATTGGACTTAGATTAGGAATCAACAGAGGATGGGATTCCGTTTGGTATGCCAAGAAAAAAGACTTTGGCAATAACCTAATAGAGGATTTTAAAATTAGAAACTATATTAAAAAGAATGTAATAAATTCTGGTGTATCAAAAGTGATGATAGAGAGGACAGCGAAGAAATGTTTTGTAACAATTTACACATCAAGACCTGGTTTCGTTATAGGTAAAAAAGGAACTGACATTGAGAAAATTAAAGGAAATTTATCTAAGTTAACTTCTAATGAGGTAGTTCTAAATATTAAAGAGGTAAAAAAACCTGAAACAAATAGTTATTTGGTTGCTGAAAATATTGCACAACAATTAGTAAAACGAGTTTCATATAGAAGAGCAATGAAAAGAGCAATGCAGTCAGCTCTAAGATTAGGCGCAAAAGGTATAAAAGTATCAATAAGTGGAAGACTTGGTGGTAATGAGATTGCCAGAACAGAATGGTTAAGAGAGGGAAGCATTCCATCGCATACATTAAGAGCAGATATTGATTATTCCGAAGCTGAAGCACTAACCACCTATGGAATAATTGGCATCAAGGTTTGGATATATAAAGGAGAAATTTTTACAAAAGAATTTAGTCAAGAAAGGAACAAAGCTTAAAAATGTTACAACCAACCAGAAGCAAATTTAGAAAAGCTCACAAAGGAAGAATTCATGGAAATGCTTCTAGATGCAATGTTATGAACTATGGCTCTTTTGGTCTAAAAGCCATCCAACCAGAAAGAGTAATTTCAAGACAAATTGAGGCTGCTAGAGTAGCTTTGACAAGACATATGAAAAGACAAGGAAGAGTATGGACAAGAATGTTTCCAAATATTCCAGTTTCAAAAAAACCAACAGAAGTAAGAATGGGTAAAGGGAAAGGTTCTCCAGAGTTTTGGGCTTGCAGAGTAAAACCAGGAAGAATTTTATTTGAAGTGGATGGTGTGTCAGAGCAAATTGCTAAAGAAGCGTTATACAAAGCATCTGCAAAATTGCCAATAAAATGCAAATTTATAAAAAGAATATAAAATGAAAAAAAAAGAGATAAAAAAACTAACTAAAAAACAAAGATTAGAAAATCTTGAAAAACTTAAAAAAGATTTGTTTAATTTTAGGTTTCAAAAAGTAAATGGACAGATTAAAAGTCCTGCAAAAATTACAGAGACTAAAAAGAATATAGCAAGATTGAAAACATTATTGGAGTTTAAAAATGCCTAAAAAAATTTTGAGCGGAATTGTTGTGAGTGATAAACCAAACAAAACAATAACTGTGATGGTAGAAAGAAAATATCAGCATCCAATTTTAAAAAAAGTAATGAAAGCAAGAAAAAAATACAACGCTCATGACGAAGAAAATAAATTTAAAACTGGTGATAAAGTTACTATTAGAGAAAGTAGACCATTTTCTAAAAATAAAAAATTCGAAGTTATTGGAGAAATAAAATGATCCAAGTTCAAACAGAATTAATGGTTGCTGATAATACTGGAGCAAAAAAAATTGAATGCATAAAAGTGCTTGGTGGATCAAAAAGAAGATATGCGAGCATTGGAGACACAATTGTTGTTGCTGTTAAGGAAGCAATTCCTAAAGGAAAAGTAAAAAAAGGCGCAGTTCATAAAGCAGTTGTCGTAAGAGTAAAAAAAGGAATCCACAGAAATGATGGCTCAAAAGTAAGATTCGATAATAATGCTGCAGTATTGACGGATGATAAAGGTGAACCCATAGGCACAAGAATATTTGGACCAGTGACAAGGGAGCTTAGAAATAGAGGGCAAATGAAAATTATCTCATTAGCTCCAGAGGTATTATGATGATTACAAAAGGTTTGAAAGTAAAAATTATATCCGGGAAAGACAAAAATAAAGAGGGTGAAGTAATTGAAATTGATAGAAAGAATAATCGAGCTAAAATAAAGGGGATAAATTTTATTAAAAAACATTTAAAAACTACAAAGGAAAAAAAAGGCGGAATTATTTCAAAAGAAAATTTCATTCATTTGTCAAATTTAAAAAATATTGAAAAAAATAAAAAAATGGAGCCAAAAAAATAATGCAACCGAGATTAAAAGAAATTATTTTGAAAGAGATAAATCCCACTCTTAAAGAAATGTTTGGCTATAAAAGTCAATATATGGGACCAAAAATTGAAAAAATAGTTTTAAATATGGGACTAGGACTAGACGGAAACGATGCAAAAATAGTTAAATCTTGTGAGGAAGATCTTGCAAGTATAACAGGACAAAAACCTGTTATAACAAAATTCAAAAAATCTATTGCTAATTTTAAAACAAGAAAAAATACTAATTCTGGCTTAAAGGTCACTTTAAGAAAAAATAAAATGTATGAATTCATTGATAGATTAGTAAATATAGCTTTGCCACGTATTAAAGATTTTAGAGGATTAAATCCAGATGGATTTGATAAATTTGGAAATTATACTTTTGGAATAAAAGAACAGATTATATTTCCTGAAGTAAATTTTGATAAAATAGATAAAGTAAGAGGTTTAGATATAACAATTGTAATAAAAACAATGGATAAAAACCATGCTTATGAACTATTGAAAAAGTTAAATTTTCCATTCAAAGAAACAAGGAGTAATTAATGGCTAAATTAAGTTCTATTAATAAAAATAATAAAAGAATTAAGCTCTCTGAAAAATTTTTTAAAAAAAGAGAAAACCTAAAAAAAATAATAATGAACAAAAAACTCTCATTCGAAGAAAGATTCAAGGCTCAACAAAAACTGTCAAATTTACCAAGGAATTCTGCTAAAATTAGAGTAAGAAATAGATGTCAAATTACTGGTAGACCGCATGGAGTTTATAGAAAATTAAAAATATCAAGAATTGCTTTAAGACAATTAGGTCTAGAAGGTAAAATTCCTGGTATGGTAAAATCAAGTTGGTAGAAAGGATAATATGAGTTTAAGTGACCCAATAGGTGATATGTTAGCGAGATTAAAAAATTCTCAAAAAAGAAATCATAAAAAATTAGAACTACCTTCATCAAAATTTAAAACAAAAATAGCAGAAATATTAAAATCTGAGGGCTATATAATTGATTATGAAGTTAAATCAGATGATAATAAGCCAAGTTTAGAAATAAGTTTAAAATATAACTCTGGAAATCCAGTTATAAGCTCCATAGAGAGAGTTTCAAAACCCGGAAGAAGAATTTTTTCAAGCGCTGAGAGTCTGCCAAAAGTGAATAATGGACTTGGTATAGCAATAATTTCAACTCCAAAAGGAGTAATGACTGACATAGATGCTAGAAAGCAAAAGGTTGGTGGAGAGGTAATTTGTAAGGTATTTTAATGTCAAAAATAGGAAAATTAAATATATCTATCCCAGAAAAAGTTAAAGTTGTATTAAACGACAATATAATAAATATTGAGGGACCACTTGGAAAAAAATCACTAAATATTGATTTAGATACTTTTGATTTAAATATTAATGAAGGCAAAGAGGTTTCAATTAAACCAAAAAAAAATAACCAAGAAACAAAAAGACTATGGGGAATGAGTAGAAGTTTAATAAATAACGCGATAATTGGCGCTAGCAAAGGTTATGAAAAAATTCTTGAGTTGTCTGGTGTAGGTTACAGAGCAGCATTAAAGGGTACAGTATTAAATCTTCAATTGGGTTTTAGCCATGATATAAATTTTAATATTCCAGAAGGAATAAAAGTTCAAGTCGAAAAACAAAATATTTTAAAAATTTCTGGCACAGACAAACAACAAGTAGGAATGGTTGCTGCGGAAATTAAAAGTATAAGACCACCAGAACCATATAAAGGAAAAGGTATAAAAGAACAAGGCCAGTACATATTAAGAAAAGAAGGTAAGAAAAAATAATGAAAATAACTAAACTAGATAGAAAAAAATTTAGAATAAGAAATAAAGTAAAAAAAGTTTCTTCTAAAGATAGGTTTAGACTAAGCGTGAATAGATCTATCAAAAATATAAGTGCTCAAATAATTGATGATGAAAAAAATATCACAGTTTTATCAGCTTCATCAAATACAAAAAAAATAAAGTCTCAAAAAATAAATAAAAAACAAAAGTCTACAATGGTAGCAGAAGAACTCGCAAAGAAGGCAAAAGATAAGAATATTACAAAAGTTTATTTTGATAGGGGATCTTATAAATACCATGGAAGAGTTAAATTATTAGCGGACGAGTTAAGAAAAAATGGAATGGAATTTTAAATTATGGAAAAAAATACAGAATTTGTAGAAAAATTAGTTCACATTAATAGAATAACAAAAGTTGTAAAAGGTGGGAGAAGATTTGGTTTTTCTGCACTAGTTGTAGTTGGAAACCAAAATGGAAAAATTGGAGTTGCTCACGCTAAAGCAAAACAAGTTCCAGATGCTATTAAAAAAGCAAACGAATTAGCAAGAAGAAACCTTGTTCAAATTCCACTAAGAGAAGGAAGAACAATACATCATGATATATTTGGGAAGGATGGAGCTGGAAAAATTAAATTAAGAGCTGCACCCAAAGGTACAGGTATTATAGCTGGTGGAGCTGTTAGAGCAGTTTGTGAGGTTCTAGGTATAAAAGATATTGTAGCTAAATCACTTGGCACAGCTAATCCACATAATGTAATAAGAGCATGCATGAAAGCTCTAATAAATCAAAACTCACCAAAAAATATTTCATTGCTTAGAAATAAAAAGATTTCAGAGATAATTGAGAAAAGAGGATAATGAATTTTTTAAGCAATAACGTTAAAATTAAATGTTCAAAAAAAAGACTTGGACGTGGAATTGGATCTGGAAAAGGAAAAACCTCAGGTAGAGGAGTAAAAGGTCAAAAATCAAGATCAGGGGTAGCAATTAAAAGTTTTGAAGGAGGACAAATGCCTCTTTACAGAAGATTGCCAAAAAGAGGATTTAACCCAATAAATAAAAGTAGAATAGCAACAATAAATTTAGATCAATTACAAAATTTTGTAAATAATAAGAAAATAGATCCTCAAAATCAGATTAATCTAGAAAGTTTAAAAAAAAATAAAATAATTGGTAAATCATACTTAAAATTTAAAATTCTGGCAAATGGAAATTTGACATCTAAAATAAATATCGAGGCAGATTTTTCATCAGTTGCAGCAATAGCTAAGATAGAAAAAATTGGTGGCATAATAAAACTTAAAAATCTAAAATAAAATGAGTGAGTCATCACAAACAAATGATTTGAGAAACAGGATCATTTTCACAATATTCATTCTTGCTATCTATCGATTAGGAACATTTGTACCTTTACCCGGTATTGATCCAGAACAATTAAAAATAATGATGGATAGTAATCAAAAAGGCTTGTTGGGAATGTTTAATGTTTTTGCTGGTGGTGCTGTAAGCAGGATGGCTATATTTGCCCTTGGCATAATGCCTTATATATCATCTTCTATTATCATTCAGTTGTTAACGGGCGTTACTGACTATTTTAAAAACTTGAAGGCACAAGGTGAAATTGGAAGACAAAAGATTACCCAAATTACAAGATATGGAACTGTTTTATTAGCCACCATTCAAGGATATGGACTTGCAGTAGGATTAGAGTCATCAGCAGATTTAGTAATTAATCCAGGAGCTTTTTTCAAAATTTCAACTGTAACTACAATAGTAGCAGGTACAATATTTTTAATGTGGTTAGGAGAACAAATTACTCAAAGAGGTATCGGTAATGGTATATCATTAATAATATTCTCAGGAATTGTGGCGGAAATACCAAGAGCTTTAGTTACAACATTTGAATTAGGAAGAACAGGCGCAATCTCAACAATGATGATTATTTTTATATTTGTTTTATTAGTGTTAACAATATTATTTATAGTATTTATGGAAAGAGCCTTAAGAAAAATACTTATAAACTACCCTAAAAGACAAATGGGTAATAAAATGTATGGAGGAGAGTCGTCTCATTTACCTCTTAAAATTAATTCTGCCGGCGTTATACCAGCTATTTTTGCTTCAGCACTTCTTCTATTGCCAGTAACTTTTTCTAATTTTAATGTTTCACAAAATGAATTATTTTTAAATATATCATCTTATTTTTCTCAGGGTCAGCCTTTGTACATGATCTTGTATGCATCTGGTATAATATTTTTTACATTTTTTTATACATCAATTACCTTTAATCCAAATGAAACTGCAGAAAATTTAAGAAAGTATGGAGGTTTTATTCCAGGAATAAGACCAGGTGAAAGTACAGCTATCTATATAGATACTATACTAACAAGATTAACAACGATCGGAGCCATATATCTGACACTTGTTTGTTTGATGCCTGAATTTCTTATAGCAAATTATCCTATACCATTTTACTTAGGTGGTGCGTCAGTTCTAATCGTTGTTGTTGTAGCAATTGATACAGTTACACAAGTCCAAACTAGATTAATGAGTTCGCAATATGAACAACTTATTAAAAAAACTAAATTTGGAAGATAAAATAGGTGAATGTTATAATATTTGGACCACCAGGAGCAGGCAAAGGCACACAAGCTATTAATATTTCTAAAAAATTTAACCTTTATCAAATATCAACAGGTGATTTATTAAGAAACGAAGTAAAAAATAAAACTGAACTAGGCAAAGATATTGAAAATATTATTTCAAAAGGAGATTTTGCTACAGATGAAATAGTAAATGAATTAATTAAAACGGCAATTTTTGACAAAAATAAAAAAAATAAATTAATATTTGATGGTTATCCTAGATCCTTAAGCCAAGCAAAAAATTTAGAATTAATGATGAATCAATCCAATCAAAAAATTGATTTCATATTCTTTCTCAATGTAAGCAAAGATATAATTATTAGCAGAATCGAAAAAAGAAAAATTTTGGAGAAAAGAGCAGATGATAATTTAACTACCATTTTAAAGAGGTATGATACTTACATGATGACAACAAAGCCAGTGTTAGATTTCTACATAAAAAAACCAAATTTTTATGAAATAGATGGAGGTGAAAAAATTAATGAAATATCTGATAAAATTGAGCAAATTCTATCTGTTTAAGACATTGACTTTGAATAAACTTCTTATATAAAAGGCTAAATTTTATCTCAATATTATGGCTCGTATAGCAGGTGTAAACATTCCACAAAACAAATTAGTAAGAATAGGACTAACTTATATTTATGGTATAGGTGAAAAAAATTCAAAGGATATTTGTAAGTCTTTAGAAATTCCAAACACAAAAAGAGTTAATGAGCTAACAGATGATGAAATTTTGAAAATAAGAGAATTTATCGACAAAAAATTTACTGTTGAAGGTGATCTTAGAAGAGATACATCTTTAAATATTAAAAGATTAATTGACTTAGCATCATATCGTGGATCAAGACATAGAAAGAAATTACCTGTAAGAGGACAGAGAACCAGATGTAATGCAAGAACCCGTAAAGGAAAAGCAATAGCTATTGCTGGGAAAAAATTAACCCCACTAAAAAAATAATATTAAATTAATATGGTGAAAGAAAAAATAGAAAAAAAAGATTCAACTAAAGAAAGTCAACCAAAAATAAAAAAAAGTTCTTATTCGAAGAAAAAGAAAAATAAGAAAAATATTTTAAATGGAATAGCATATGTACAATCAACATTTAATAATACAATCGTTTCTATTGCTGATACAAATGGAAATGTAATATCATGGGCATCTGCGGGCCAAAAAGGCTTTAAAGGTTCTAGAAAATCGACACCGTATGCAGCACAAGTGGCTGCAGACTCTGCAGCATCAAAAGCACTAGAAGTTGGGATGAAAATTTTATCAGTAGAAGTTAAAGGTCCTGGTTCTGGTAGAGAAACAGCCTTGAGAGCATTGCAAGCAAGAGGATTTAAAATTATATCAATAAAAGACACAACACCAATGCCACATAATGGTTCAAGACCACCAAAAAAAAGGAGAGTGTAAATGGATACATCGGAAGTCAATATAAAAAATTGGAAATCATTAATTAAACCTCCAAAGTTAGATGTTAATCTTAGTGAGGATAAATCATATGCCAAAATAATTGCTGAACCTTTAGAAAAAGGTTATGGGCTTACTCTGGGAAATTCTTTAAGAAGAATTTTGCTTTCATCAATAAGAGGTACAGCTGTCACTGCAATCCAAATTGATGGTGTATTACATGAATTTACATCAATTAAAGGGGTAAGAGAAGACGTGACTGACATTGTATTAAATGTTAAATCACTTGCTTTAAAAAGTAATTCAGAAACTACAAGTAAACTGATATTAGACGCAAAAGGACCTGGAGAAATTAAAGCGTCAAACATTACTACTTCTGCTGATATTGAAATCTTAAACCCAGACTTAGTAATATGTAATTTAGACGAAAATACAAATTTTCATATGGAAATGACTGTTAGCAATGGAAAGGGGTATGTTTCTGCAGAGATGAATAAACCTGAGGAGCCTCCACTTGGACTTATTCCTATAGACTCATTATTTAGCCCAGTGAAAAAGGTATCTTATTCTATTAGTACGGCTAGGGAAGGTAAAGCCTTAGACTATGATAAATTAACTATGGAAGTCGAAACGAATGGTTCGATTTCAGCAGAGGATGCTGTAGCCTATTCTGCAAGAATATTCCAAGATCAATTAGGCATGTTCGTTAACTTTGATGAGCCACAAGAGGTAATTGTAAGAGAACAACCCACTGAACCAGAGTTTAATAAAAATTTACTAAGAAAAGTAGATGAATTAGAACTTTCAGTTAGATCAATGAACTGTCTTAAGAATGATAATATTATATACATCGGAGACCTAGTTCAAAAGTCTGAGGGGGAGATGCTAAGAACACCTAATTTTGGAAGGAAATCTTTAAATGAAATAAAGGAAGTTTTAACTGGCATGTCTCTTTATCTTGGAATGGAAATTCCAAACTGGCCTCCAGACAATATTGCTGAATTGTCTAAAAAACTTGAGGAAGCTATCTAATGAGACATAGAATGGGCTATAAAAAGCTCAATAGAACATCAGAACATAGAAAAGCATTAATTAAAAATATGCTTAACTCATTAATTAAGTATGAGCAAATAACAACTACATTACCAAAAGCAAAAGTTTTAAAGCCTCAAGCAGATAAAATCATTACACTAGGCAAAAAAGATACATTATCTAATACAAAAACTTTAATCTCAAAACTACAGGACATTAAATCTACAAACAAAGTTAAAAAAACCCTTTCTAAGAGATATGAAAATAGAAAAGGTGGATATACAAGAATTATTAAGGCTGGATTTAGATATGGTGATAACGCACCAATGGCAGTAATTGAGTTTGTAGATAGAGATGTTGAAGCAAAAAAAGTAGATAGAAAGAAAAAAGATACAACTAAAGATCAAAATAAAGAAACACCCAAAGAAACAACTGCTTAAATAAATTAAATGAAAAAACTAATACACGTTGATAAAACGTTCAACGGTATGCGTATTGATAGATTTTTAAGAAATCAATTTGGACAAATTCCACAAAGTCTTATTGAAAAAAATTTAAGAAACGGAAAGATAAAGTTAAATAAAAAAAAAATTAAAAGCTCAAAAAAAATTCAATTAAATGACAGAATTGAATTATTTAATTTTGAATTTAAAAATATTTTAAAGCAAAATAGACAAAAAAATGTACCTACTAATGAGATAATCAAAGAAAATGAAGATTTAATTATTGAAAAAAACGATAATTTTATAGTTTTAAACAAACAATCAGGTATTTCAGTACAGGGTGGTACAAAATCTAAAAAAAATTTAATCGATATTTTTTCAAAAAGTGATTTATTTAAAGATACCAAACCATTTTCTGTGCATAGATTGGATAAAGATACATCAGGTGTATTTATAATTGCAAAGAATAGAGAGACAGCTCAATTGTTAACATCACTTTTTAGACTAAGAAAAGTTTACAAAACCTACCTCGCTATCTGTAATGGAGAACTAATTTTAGAAAATGAGGGTTTAATTAAAGATGATTTATTAAGGTTTGAAAATAAAAAAAAAATAATAGAAAGAGCAGAGACAAAATATGAAATTTTAGACAAGAATAATAATGCTACATTTATACAATTACATCCAATTACTGGTAGAAAACATCAATTAAGAAAACAATTATTTAATCTTGGAAACTCAATTATTGGAGATAAAAAATACAATACAACAAATAACTCAAAAGTGAGTAATAAAAATCTAATGTTACACTCTTATCAAATAAAATTTAAAATTAATGAAAAAAAATATACATTTAGAGCAACACCACCTGATTATTTTAGAAATATGTTAAAAGCAAAAAGACTCAATTTTTAATATTTGATAAAAAATTTTTAATTAAAGTACCTTTAATTTTTTTATAATTTTGTTCTTTGATTGTTTTTAAATTTGTAACTCCTCTATTGCTAATTCCACAAGGTATTATTTTTTTATATGCATCTAGATTGTTAGATATATTTAATGCAAATCCGTGGTAGGCTATCCATTTTTTTACTTTAATACCTATTGCTGCAATTTTATTTACTTTTCCTGATTTATCCTTAAACCAAATTCCAATATTTTTTCTATCAGCAAAACTATTTATTTTATATACCTTTAGAGTGTCGATAATTGTTTTTTCAATAGCAGTCAAAAGTTTTTTTATATTTTTACCTCGTTTGTTTAGATCTAAAACAAAATAAAATACTATTTGACCTGGCCCATGGAAGGTTATTTTTCCTCCTCTATTTGTTTTTACAAAATTTATTGATTTATCTAAAATTTCATAATTTTTAAAACTTGTTCCACCAGTATAAATCTCTTCATGTTCAAGTGTCCAAATAAGTTCTTTTTCTTTATTCACTCTGATTTGCTCCAATCTATCCTCAAGCATATCTATTGCATATTTATATTTTATTGGTTTTACTGACTTTTTGATCTCTATTGTCATTATAAATTTGTATTATTTTTATTTTGTATTAATAGTGCCAACTAAATTATAGGTAAATTTTATGACTATAGTAAAAAAAATAAAAGATAAAAAAGTCAATTTTGAATTTAATAAGGGGTTCATTAAAGTTGTTACAGATAAAATTGCCTCTAATGATGCAGAATTTATTACAAATTCGTTTAATGATATGCATCCTGCCGATGCAGCTGACATAATTGAGCATCTAAGTCAATACGATAGAGAAAGTTTAATAAAATTAAATAATTTTAAAGTAGATCCCGAGGTTTTTGTTGAGTTAAACGAGTCGATTCAATCTGAAATGATTGCTTATTTATCATCTGAATCAATAGTAAATATTTTAAAAAACCTGGAGTCAGATGATGCAATTAAAATTTTAGAAAATGTAGATGAAAAAGATAAAAATACTATCCTAAGTTCATTACCACCCAAAGACAGATTTGCTTTACTTGAAAGCTTAAGTTATCCAGAGGATACAGCTGCTAGAATTATGCAGCGTGAGTTTACAGCAATACCAAGCAATTGGTCTGTTGGACAAACAATAGATTATCTTAGAGAAAATAAAGAACTTCCAGAGGAATTCCTTGAAATATTTATTGTTGATCAAGAATTTAAACCTATAGGTACTGTTCCATCATCAAGGGTGTTAAGAACACCAAGAGATACAAAAATGATGTCTATTATGGCAGAGTCTCAAACATTGATACCTGTTGATATGGATAAGGAAGAGGTAGGTAATTTATTTGAAAATTACAATTTGAGTTCTGCCGCAGTTGTAGATAAGTCTGACAAGTTAGTTGGAATGATAACTTATGATGACGTATTGACAGTATTAAAAGAAGAGGCTGAAGAAGATGCCCTTAGGTTAGCTGGAGTAGGTGATGAAGAGATTACTGATGGAGTAATTACAAAAACAAAGAGAAGATTTAATTGGCTGCTTCTAAATTTATTTACTGCTTTTCTGGCAACTTATTGTATTAGTTTATTTGGAGCAACTATCGAACAGATGGTAGTGCTAGCTTTTTTAATGCCAATTGTTGCTTCAATGGGAGGTAATGCTGGTATGCAAACTTTGGCAGTTACTGTAAGATCATTAGCAACACAAGATCTTACGAAAAATAATTTTACTAATAACATTGTTAAAGAATTTAACATTGGAGTTTTAAATGGAATCATTTTTGCAATAATAAGCGCTATAATAGTTTACTTTTGGTTCAACGATTCTCAACTTGCTTTTATAATTTCTATTTCTATGATTTTAACAATGATAGTTGCAGGATTGTTTGGAATTTTAATCCCTGTTACGTTAAAAAAAATGAACATTGATCCAGCTATTTCTTCTAGTGTTTTTGTGACTACTATTACAGATGTAATAGGATTTGTCTCTTTTTTAGGTGTAGGTGCTTATTTTTTATAATTAAAAATTATCAATTAATCTTATCCCATTAATATTGTAGGCAACAAAGAGCCTAAATTTATTTTTTCGATTATTAAGTTTCAGATTTTTTTCATCTCTGAACTCTAAATAATCTATTTTTATATTAAATTTATTCTCAAGTTCTATTTTATAATCAGATAAATCTAATTTAAGTTTTGATGAGTGTAATTTAGACATTTTTTTCATTTTGATTAGTAATTTTGCAATTTTTGATGCTTTTTCTAATGATTTTTTATTAAGCAATTTATTTCTTGTGGATAAGGCAATTTTATTAGCTGTTCTTATTGTTGGGCATGCATTAATTCGTACACCAAATTTTTTTGATAAAAATTTTTTAATTAAGTGTAATTGTTGATAGTCTTTTTCACCCATAAACAAATCTTTTGATTTAATAATGGACATTAATCTATTCATAACATCAAGCACTCCCTCAAAATGGCCTTTTCTAAATTTTGCGCATAATATTTTATCTTTTTTTCTTAAAACAAATTTTCTAGAATTAAACTTATAAATATCTTTTATCTTGGGTATGAATAAGTAGTTAACGTTTAATTTTTTCAAAGAAATTATGTCTTTTTTTATATCTCTAGGATACTTTTTAAAGTCACTGGTCTTGTTAAATTGAGTTGGGTTTACAAAAATACTTACAATAGTCTTATTTTTTTTCTTTTGCGAGGCTTTTATTAGGGATATGTGACCCTTATGTATTCCACCCATAGTTGGCACAAATCCGACATTTTTATAGTTTTTAATTTCTTTATTTAAATTAAAAATACTTGTAATTATTTTCATTTTATAAATATATGTTTATAAATAAATTATCTAAATGATTAAACAAGCTATTATTCCACTGGCAGGATTGGGCACAAGACTTTTACCTTTAACAAGTGTCTTTGCCAAAGAATTACTACCAATAAATGGCAAACCAGGAATTGAATATATTCTTGATGAATGCATAGAAGCTGGCATTACTGAAATAATTTTTATTATTTCAAAAAAAAAAGAGATGATAAAAAGGTATTTTTATAATGATAATTTTTATAAATCTTTAATAAAAAAGAAAAAAGATTCAAGAATTATTGAGGAATATAAAAAAATCTTAAAATATAAAAAGAAGATTAAATTTGTATATCAAAATAAACCTTTAGGCACAGGTGATGCCGTTCTTAAGACAAGAAAATTTATTAAAAATAGTTATTTTCTTATGCTTCTGCCAGATGATTTAATTATGAAAAAGAACTGTTCAAAAGATATGATTAGATTGCATAAAAAATATAACGCCTCAGTTATGGCGAGTATGTCAGTAAAAAAAAATAATGTTAATCGTTGGGGTATATATTCTGTCGCTTCAAATATAGATAGGAGAAATTTTGTAATATCTGATGTTATAGAAAAACCAACTGTTAAAGAAGCACCTTCTAAAAATGCAGTGATTGGAAGATATATATTAAGTAGAGATATATTCAAAATTTTAAAAAAACAAAAAAAAGGAAAAAATGGGGAAATTCATATTACAGACTCGATTAAAACTATGATTGATAATAAATCCTTATTTATTGGCCATAAATTTTCAGGAAAATATTTAGACTGTGGTTCCATGAACGGCTATATAAAATCAACTCTAGAGATCTCTAAATTATGAAAATTTGTATTATTGGTTCTGGCTATGTAGGTTTAGTCAGCGGAACATGTTTTTCAGAGCTGGGAAATAAGGTTATTTGTGTTGATAATAATAAGCAAAAGATTGAAAATCTCAAAAAAGGAGTAATTCCAATATTTGAACCTGGATTAGAAGAATTAATAATAAGAAATGTTAAACAAAAGAGACTTAATTTTTCTACAGATGTAAATAATTCAATAAGAAATTCAGATATTATATTTATTTGTGTAGGTACCCCAACCAACAAAAATTCTAATAAGGCTAATTTAAAATACGTTTACAAAGTTGTTTCAGATATAAAAAAAAACTTAAACAAATATAAAATCATAGTCACAAAATCTACCGTTCCTGTAACTACTGGTGATCAAATCGAAAAAATATTAGAATCAAAAAACAAAATTAAATTTGATGTTGTTTCAAATCCTGAATTTTTAAGAGAGGGTGAAGCAATCAGGGATTTTATGTATCCTGATAGAGTGGTAATTGGCACTGACAGCAAAAAAGCAAATAATATACTGAAAAACCTTTATTTACCTTTAATAAAAAAAACAAATAGATACTTTCATACAACTAGAAGAGCTGCTGAGTTAATAAAATATGCCTCAAATGCATTCTTAGCTACAAAAATTTCTTTTATAAATGAAATTGCAAATTTATGTGAAAATACAAATATAGATGTAAAAGAAATATCTGCAGGAATTGGATTAGATAATAGAATAGGCGATAGATTTTTAAGAGCAGGCCCTGGATATGGTGGATCTTGTTTTCCAAAAGATACAAGTGCTTTAGTTACAACATCTAAGCAATTTAAAACTAACCTCTCAATAGTTAAAAGTGTAATAAATTCAAATAAATCGAGATATAAAATCTTACTAAATAAAATAAATAAAATTATGAAAAATAAACTTAAAAGTAAAAATATTACTTTTTTAGGAGTTACCTTTAAACCAGGAACAGATGATATGAGAGAGGCTGCTTCTTTAAAATTAATACCTTACTTAATAAATAAAGGCTCTAATGTTTCCTATTATGAACCTACGGGCATAAAAAGTAATTTTAATAATAATAAAGTAAAATATATAAATAATATAAAAGACGCCTGTAAAAAAGCTGATTTGATTATAATTCACACAGAATGGAATGAATTTAAACAACTAAATCTTAAAAAAATAAGTAATAAGAAAAATTATAAAATTTATGATTTAAGAAATTTATATTCTCCAGAAAAAATGAAAAAAAATAAAGTTAGTTATTTTAGTATAGGCAGATAATCAATTAATCTCAAATATAGCATCAACTTCTACTGCAACACCTAAAGGTAAACTATTTGTGCTAACAGCAGCTCTAGTGTGAGTTCCTTTTTCACCAAAAACATTCTTGATTAAATCAGAAGCACCATTAATTACTTTGGGTTGTTCAATAAAGTCCTCTGTGGAATTAACAAACCCTGTTAATTTGATGCATGATTTTATTTTCGATAGATCGTCACCACAAGCTTTTTTAGCTTGAGAAATAATACTTAATGCACATCTCTCCGCAGCTTTGTAAGCTTGATCTGTGTTAAAATCCTTTCCAACTTTCCCTTTGATTAACTTACCCTCTGCATCAATAGATATTTGTCCTGAAATGAAAAGCAAATTACCAGTGATTTTAGTTGCCACATATGATCCGACGGGGTCAGTAGCTTTTGGCAAAGTAATACCCATTTCATTCAATTTTTTATCAATACTCATTATTTATTTTTTTTCTTTTTATTTTTATCGTACTCTTTTCTTTTCTCAATTAAAATAAGCGCTTCTTCCATTGTTAATTCAATGGGGTCTTTCTCCTCAGGTATTGTGGCATTTAATGATTTATATTTAATATATGGCCCATATTGACCTTTCATTATTCTTACTGGTTTTTTATCTTCAGGGTGTTCTCCAAGATCTTTTATTAATGATGATGAAATTCTACCAGGTTTTGCTTCAGCAATTAATGTTACAGCTCTATTTAATCCAATGCTAAATATTTCTTCCACATTCTCTAAACGAGCAGATTTATTATCACATTTTAAATAAGGGCCGAATCTTCCAACATTTACGGTTATATCTTTATCATTTTCAGGATTTTTACCTAAGATTAATGGTAAAGAGCACAAATATTTTGCTCTTTCTAAATCTATACTTTTAATATCAATTCCTTTTGGTATTGAGACATTTTTCATATTATTTTCTTCTTTTTTCAATTTCCTTTTTTTCTTTGTTGTTTCCTCTTCTTCTCTTTGTTTTTCATATTGCAAATAAGGGCCAAATCTTCCATTTTTTAAATATATATCTTTACCAAGATCATTTTGACCAATGAGCTTCGGCTCTGCCAAGGTTAATTGTTGAGCAGCCTTTGATTTAGATAGAGGTCTGGTAAATTTACAATCTGGATAATTTGAACATCCAATAAATGCACCACCTCTGAAACTATTTTTTAAGCTTAATTGGCCACTATCACAAAGCCTACATTTTCTATTAATATTTCCATCTTTATCTACTTCGAAAATTAACGATCCCAGACTTTCATTGAGCAAGTCTAGAACTTCTCTTGTTCGTTTTTCCTTAACATCTGTTACATTTAAGTTAAAATCTTTCCAAAATTCCTCCAAAACCTTTATCCAATTCTCTTTACCTGAGGTGATATCATCTAATTGATCCTCTAATTTTGCAGTAAAATCATAATCAACATATTTAGAAAATAATTTTTCTAAAAACGCAGATAGCAATTTTCCTCTATCTGTTGGGAAAAATCTTTTATTTTCTATATCAGCATATCCTCTATTTGAAATAACAGAAATGATACTAGCATAAGTAGACGGTCTACCAATTCCTAATTCTTCAAGTTTTTTAACAAGACTAGCTTCAGAATATCTCGGAGGAGGTTGGGTAAAGTGTTGTTCATCATTAAAATCTTTATAAGATATTTCTCCTTTACTTACATCTGGTAAAATAGTTTCCTCCTCCTCTTTATTTCCATCTAATTTTGAAATTTTAAAAAAACCATCAAACTTTAAAGTGGAGCCACTTGCTTTAAATATATTTTTTTCATCATCAGATGAGATAGTAACAGTTTTTCTGTCAAATTTTGCAGATTCCATTTGTGAGGAAAGGGATCTTGACCAAATTAAATTATAGAGTTTATATTGATCTGTACTTAGGTATTTTTTCATTTCATCTGGAACTCTACTTATTTCTGTTGGCCTGATTGCTTCATGTGCCTCTTGAGCATTTTTTGCCTTTTTTCCTGAATAATTTAATGGTGAAGGTGGTAAATAATCATTTCCATAGTTCTGAGCAATGAAATTTCTGAATGAAGCAACAGCATCCTTTGAAATATTTGTACCATCCGTTCTCATATAAGTAATTAAGCCAACTGTTTCACCATCTATATCTATCCCTTGATATAATCTTTGTGCAATTTGCATTGTTCTTGATGCTCCAAACCCTAATTTACTAGATGAAGTTTGTTGTAAAGTTGAAGTAGTAAAAGGACCGGATGGGTTACGTGTGTATGTTTTTGAAGTTATATCAGAAATTCTATATTTTTTGTTTTTTATTAAATCTACTCCAGCATTAATTTCCACTTTATTTTTAAATGAAAACTTATCAATCTTTTTTCCATCAAGTTGATTAATATTTGTATTTATTATTAAATTATCTTTTGTTAAAAAATTTACATTTAGTGTCCAAAATTCTTTAGGTTGAAATACCTCTATTTCATGCTCTCTCTCAGTAAGCAATCTAAGTGCTACAGACTGAACTCTTCCTGCAGATTTTGATCCAGGAAGTTTTGTCCATAAAATAGGTGATATATTAAAACCTACTAGATAATCCAAAGCACGTCTTGCCATGTAAGCATCAACAAGTTCATTCTCAATATTTCTAGGATTATCTATCCCATTTGTTACAGCCTTTTTAGTGATTTCGTTGAAGACTACTCTTTCAACTTTTTTGTCTTTCAGTAGTTTTTTTTCATCTAAAAATTCTTTAACATGCCAAGCTATTGCTTCACCTTCACGATCGGGGTCGGTAGCAAGAATAATTTTGTCAGAATTCTTGGCTGTATCAGTGATTTCCTTTAAATATTTTTTAGAAAAACTGTCAACTTCCCAAATCATTTTAAAAGAATTCTCTGGATCAACAGAACCATTTTTTGATGGTAAATCTCTAATGTGACCATAGCTAGCTAAAACTGTATAATCTGCACCAAGATATTTATTTATAGTTTTAGCTTTTGCAGGACTTTCAACAATTACAAGATTCATTAATGTTGAAACTACTTATAACTACTTAACTGTCAAATTAATAAATTTTGCTCTTTGTTTCTTCTTTGTTTATTAATCTTTTTATATTTTCTCTATGTGTGTAAAAAATTAATACAAACATAATAGTAAAAAAAATAAAATTACCATTACCTAAGATAAATATGTAAATTGGTATTGAGATTGATGCAATTAAGGAAGATAGGGAAGAATATTTTGACATAAAAAAAGTTAAAATCCAAATAATACCAAATATTAATGCATAATAAAAATCTATTGAAATTAGTATTCCTACATATGTAGCAACACCTTTACCTCCATCAAATTTTAACCAAACAGGAAATAAATGACCTAAAAAAGCACAAAGTGCTGAAATAAAAATTAAATCTGGGTAATAAAGCTTTATATAAATAACAGGTATAACAGCTTTTATAATATCAAGTATTAGGGTTAAATATCCTAATCTTTTATTTCCTGTTCTTAAAACATTTGTAGCCCCTATATTTCCAGATCCCACATCTCTTATATCTTTTTTAAGAAATATTTTTGTAAATATGTACCCAAAGGGAATTGAGCCAAATAAATAAGATATTAAAGCTGTAATTATGTAATCCATTATTCAGCCTTAAACAATTCTTCTCCGTTAACAAAAGTATTCATTACTTTACCTTGCAATTTTTTATCTTCTACTGGTGTATTTTTTGATTTCGATATTAATTTTTCTTTTCTCACTACCCATGGTTTGTTTATGTCTACTATACAAAAGTCAGCATCATTACCTATTGATAAATTACCTTTATTTATTTTAAGTATTTTTGCAGGGCTAGATGTTAAAGCCTTTATAATAGTTTCTAATTTCACTGATCCGTTATGATATAACTCTAAACTTAATGGCAATAAAGTTTCGATACCCGATGCACCAGTTTCTGCTTGTGCGAAAGTTAATCTTTTATTTTCTTCATCTTCAGGTTTATGGTCAGATACTATTACATCAATAGTTTCATCGACCAACCCTTGAACCAAAGCATTTCTATCCTCTTCAGTCCTCAAAGGTGGAGACAACTTTAAAAATGTTTTAAAATCACCAATATCATTTTCGTTTAAAGATAAATTATTAATTGAAACACCACAACTAAAGTTAACTTTACTCTTTCTCTCTCTAATTATTTCAATTGAGCTAGCTGATGAAATTTGTGATATATGGTATCTACAATTATTATACTCTAATAAAGTTAAATCTCTTTCTAAGATCAACAATTCAGCACTTACAGGAATTCCTTGCAAACCAAGTTTTGTAGCAATTATCCCGTCATTAATCATTCCATCTTTCGATAACTCTGCATCTTCAGCATGTTGTATAATTAAAGAATTTAAATCTGAAGCTGAATTCATAATTCTATTCATTATTCTTGGGTTTTGAATTGTTTTAACACCATCTGTAAATCCAATAATCCCTTTTCCTTGTAACAATCCAAATTCAGTCATGTTCTCTCCCTCAGTATTTACAGTTAAAGCTGCAGTTGGAAAAATATTGATTTTGGATTTATCCCTTCCTCTTCTTCTAAGAAAATCAACAATCGAAACATTATCAATTACTGGATTTGTGTTAGGCATTGTTACAACTGATGTTACTCCACCTGATAATGCAGCTTCGCTCAAAGTTCTAAAATTTTCTTTGTATTCAAAGCCAGGTTCACCAACAAATACACGCATATCTACTAAACCTGGGAATATATGTTTTCCTTTTAAATCAATTACTTTTTCTCGGGATGGAATGTTGTTAGTGTTTACTTTTTTTCCAACAGCCTCAATCTTACCATTTTCACCAATTATTAATCCACCAATCTCAGCTAAAGAATTATGTGGATCAATTATATTTGCATTAATAAAATATCTCTTTTTCATTTATTCACAAAAAATCTTTAAACAGGCCATTCTCACTGCCACTCCTAATTCAACTTGCTCTTTAATGACACTTTTATTAATATCATCTGCCAAGTTTGTATCAATCTCAATTCCTCTATTCATTGGGCCTGGGTGCATTATTAGTGCATCATCTTTAGCAAATTCAATCTTGTCTGGTGTTAGACCATAATATTCATAGTATTCTCTGTTAGAAGATAGAAAAGAACTTGTCATTCTCTCGTTCTGAAGTCTTAACATCATTACTATATCACAGTCTTTAACTCCTTTTTTCATATCTGAAAAAATATTAACACCAAATTTTTCTATTTCATTTGGCATAAGATTTGTAGGAGCAACTATATTTACTTCTGCACCTAACATGTTTAGTAGATAAATATTTGATCTTGCAACCCTTGAATGAAGAATGTCTCCACATATAGCTATTTTAAGACCTTCTATTTTTTTTCTTCTATTTATTATAGTTAATGCATCCAACAAAGCCTGAGTAGGGTGTTCTCTTCGTCCATCACCAGCATTAAGAACAGCACAGTTAACTTTTTGAGATAACAAATTACAAGCCCCAGAGTCTTGGTGCCTTATAACAATGATATCAGGATGCATCGCATTTAATGTCATGGCTGTATCTATTAGAGTTTCACCTTTTTTTATTGCAGAGTTTGTTATATTCATTGACATTACATCTGCCCCCAACCTTTTCCCTGCTAATTCAAAAGAACTTTGGGTTCTAGTAGAAGGTTCAAAGAATAGATTTATTTGCGTTTTTCCTTTTAAAATATCAAGCTTTTTGTTTTTACTTTTGTTTAATTCAATGAATTTTGAGGCCTCATTTAAAATTATATTAACATCATTAACTGATAAATCTTGGATACCTAACAAATGTTTTTGAGAAATTTTAATAGCTTTTTTTGATTTAATTGCCATTAAAATTAACTCTATAACTATATAGAGTTAACTATGCAAGCATTAATTCTGTAAATAATCTAGTGCACCTTGTAAAATAAATGCTGCAGCAAATTTATCTATATCTTTTGCTCTTTTGCTAACGTTTATATCTAATTCACTGGACATATTAAAAGCTCCAACTGTAGACAATCTTTCATCCCATAGACAAACGGGAATATTAAATTTATCTGCAAGATTGATAGCCGTATCTTTTGCTGATTGTGATGATTTACCATAAGATCCATCCATATTTATTGGATTTCCAACTATTATGCCTTTGATATTGTTCTCCTTAATTATACTTTTTATATCTTCAATTAATTTAGAAGACTTTATTTTTTCTAAAGTTTTATAAGGTGTAGCAATTTTTAAATTACTATCACTTATTGCAATACCAATCCTTTTTGAACCTAAATCTATACCTATAATTCTTGATCCATCTGTTACTTTTGATTTGAATTCGTTAATTGTGATCATATTGTATATTTTTAACTTAAGTGGTAGTTTGCGACAATATTTTTTACCATATGACTATAGATCTTAAAACTGTAAAACACATATCAAAATTAGCTAGAATCTCATTAGAGGAGAAAAAAGCTGAAAAACTAGCAACTGATATGAATTCAATATTTGAATTTATAGAAAAATTAAATGAATTAAATACAGATAATGTTGAACCATTAACTTCCATAGCTGAAACAACGCTAAGATTTAGAGATGATAAAATAACAAGTGAAAATATAAGAGAAAAAATATTAAAAAATTCACCAGAAAAAAATGATGATTTTTTTGTAGTACCGAAAGTTGTTGAGTAATGTCTGAAATACCATCTTTAACACTTTATGAATTAATTAAAAATATTAAAGAGAAAAAAATATCTTCAAACGAAGCTGCAAAATCTTTTATCGATCGAGCAGAGAGATCAAAAAAATTAAATACTTATGTAACAGACAACTTTGAAAATTGTTTAAAGCTCTCAAAGCAATTTGATAATAGACCTAATTTTGATTTGAAACTTCCAGGAATTCCAATAGCTGTTAAAGATCTTTTTTGTACGACTGATGTTAGAACAACCGCAGGAAGTAATATTCTTAACAATTTTATTCCGACGTATGAGTCAACTGTTACACAAAATATTTGGAACGAAGGTGGTATTTTATTGGGTAAACTTAATTGTGATGAATTTGCAATGGGATCATCAAATGAAACAAGTTTTTTTGGAAATGTTCAAAATCCAATCTCAAAAGATTTAGTTCCTGGTGGATCATCTGGTGGATCATCTGCTGCATTAGCTGCTAATTTAACACCAATAACAATAGGCACTGATACAGGTGGATCTATTAGACAACCAGCATCTTTTACAGGAACTGTGGGTTTAAAACCTACCTATGGCAGCTGTTCAAGATATGGGATTGTAGCTTTTGCTTCTTCATTGGATCAAGCAGGTCCAATGAGCAAAGATGTTAAAGATTGTTCGATACTTTTAGAAGTAATCTCATCATTCGATAAAAAAGATTCAACATCTATTGATTTTAAAAGAAATAACTATTCAAAAGAGCTTACCAATAATATCAAAGGTTTAAAAATTGGAATTCCTAAAGAATATAGAATAGACGGTATGCCAGATGAAATTGAAAAGCTTTGGCAAAAAGGAATTGAGTATGCAAAGGAATGTGGAGCAGAAATAATTGATATTTCATTGCCACACACGAGCTATGCTTTACCTACTTATTATATTGTTGCACCTGCCGAAGCTTCATCAAATTTAGCTCGATATGATGGAGTTAAATACGGTTTTAGATCCTCAGGAGAAAACTTAATCGATATGTATGAAAAAACAAGATCTGAAGGTTTTGGAGAAGAAGTAAAGAGAAGAATAATGATTGGTACTTATGTTTTGTCCTCAGGATATTACGATGCCTATTACTTAAAAGCACAAAAGGTAAGACAACTAATTAAAAAAGATTTTGATGATGCGTATAATAAAGTTGATGCAATTTTAACACCTTCTACACCAAGTTCAGCCTTTAAAATTGGTGAAAAATCTAGTGACCCAGTCTCAATGTATTTAAATGATATTTTTACTGTGCCAGTAAATCTAGCTGGATTACCTGGTATATCTATTCCTGCCGGTACTGACAAAAATAATTATCCCTTAGGTTTACAAATAATTGGTAAACCATTTGATGAACAAACTGTTTTAAATATTGCATATTCAATGGAGGAAAAAATTAATTATAAAAATAATATTTGCGATTGGTGGATTAAATGAGTGATAAAAGTGAATATTTTATAGTCAGAGACCAAAATATCTATGAGGTTGTAATTGGTCTTGAAGTTCATGCACAAGTAACATCAAATTCTAAATTATTTTCAAGCTCATCTACAAAATTTGGAGCTGAACCAAATACTCAAGTAAGCTTAGTCGATGCAGCTTTTCCAGGAATGCTACCTGTTATTAATGAGTTTTGTGTTAAGCAAGCTATAAAGACAGGAATTGGATTAAAAGCGAAAATTAATAATAAATCGGTATTTGACAGAAAAAATTATTTCTATGCTGATTTGCCACAAGGCTATCAAATATCTCAATATAAATATCCTATTGTAGGTGAGGGGAACGTTACTTTAGATATGCCAAATGGTCAAAAAAAAATAGGAATAGAAAGATTACATCTAGAGCAAGATGCTGGAAAAAGTATTCACGATATTGATCCAAATAGCACATTAGTAGATCTAAATAGATCAGGTGTAGCCTTAATGGAAATAGTAAGCAAACCTGACTTAAGATCACCAGATGAAGTAAATGCTTTTATTAAAAAATTAAGGTCAATTATGAGATATCTCGGGACTTGTGACGGTAATATGCAAGAGGGATCGTTACGAGCTGACGTTAATGTTTCAGTTAGAAAAAAAGGCTCAAAAGATCTAGGGACAAGATGTGAGATTAAAAATGTTAATTCAATTAAGTTTATGCAAATGGCAATTGCTTATGAAGCAAATAGACAAGTTGATTTGATAGAAGAAGGTAAAAAAATTGATCAAGAAACAAGACTTTTTGATACAAAAAAAAATGAAACAAGATCTATGAGATCAAAAGAAGATGCTCATGATTATAGATATTTTCCAGATCCAGATTTGCTTCCATTAGAAATTGATGATGAATATATTAATAAGATAAAATTAGAGATTCCAGAATTACCCGATGAGAAGAAAAAAAGATTTATAGATAAATTTAATTTAACTTCTTATGAGGCCACTATTTTAGTTTCTGATATAGAAACATCAAAATATTTTGAGGAAGTAATAAAAGACTCAGATGTTAAATTATCTACTAATTGGATTACAGGAGAACTATTTGCTTTATTAAATGAAAAAGGCCTAGATATAAGCGATAGTCCTATAAGTTCTAAGAACTTATCAAAATTAATTAATTTTATTAAAGATGGCACTATATCTGGAAAAATTGCAAAAACTATATTTGAGATTATGGCTGAAAAAGATGAAGATCCTGAAAAGATCATTAATGAAAAAGGTTTAAAACAAGAGAGTAATCCTGAGGAATTAGAAAAATTAATAGATCAAATTTTAAATGATAATCGGGATAAAGTAACAGAGTATAAATCAGGAAAAGATAAATTATTTGGGTTTTTTGTAGGCCAAGCAATGAAAGTTTCTGGAGGAAAAGCTAACCCAAAATTACTAAATGAAATTTTAAAAACAAAACTTATTAAGTGATAAAAAGCATTGAAATAAACGAAAACTTAGAAAACTATATTTCAAACAACTCTTACGATCTACATCCAGTACAGAAAGAAATTATTAAACATAATAATAGTTTGGGTGAAATAAAAAAAATGCAAATATCCGTAACACAAGCATATTTTATGCAACTATTAATTAAAAGTAAGAATTTAAAAAAAATTTTAGAGATAGGAACATTTACAGGTTATAGTGCATTATCGATGGCTCTTGCAGTAAAAGATGATGGTTTTATAACCTGTCTTGATAAAAATAAAAAAACTTCAGATATAGCTAAAACATTTTTCAAAAAAGCAAAGATAGATAACAAAATTAATTTGATTGTAGGTTCTGCGTTAGAACAATTAAATATATTTTTAGAGAGAAGTGAAAAGTTTGATTTGATTTTTATTGATGCAGATAAAGAAAATTATATTAAATATTATGATATGTCATATAACCTTTTAACCAAAGATGGATTAATCATAATTGATAATGTTTTGTGGAAAGGTGATGTTGCTAATCATAATAAAATCGACAGAATGACAAATATAATTAGAGATTTTAATACTTATGTAAAAAATGATACAAAGGTTGAAAAATATATTTTACCTATTGGTGATGGAGTAACAGTTTGTAGGAAATTTTAAATGTATCACATATTTGGTTTTTATAAGTTTAAGAAACTCAATAATTTAAAAAAAAATAAAATACTCTTAGAAAAGTTACTTAAAAATCATGAAATTATTGGTTCTATTATTATTTCTACAGAAGGCGTTAATGGAACTATTTCTGCGAAATTAGATAACATTCTTAAATTTAAGAAAGTTTTTAAACAACTTTTTCAAATAAAAAAATTTAATTCAGAAAATAACTCTAAAAGTAAATTTAAACCTTTTCACAAACCTAAAGTTAAAATTAAAAAAGAAGTAGTACCTATGGGTTTTAATATTAAAAACTACAAATCACCTAAAAACAATCTTAATCCAAAAGAGTGGAATAAAATAATCAAAAAAAAGGATACCATACTGATAGATACTAGAAAGCCTTTTGAACATAATGTAGGAAGCTTTAAACAATCGATAAATCCTAACGTAGAAAATTTTCGTCAATTTCCTGAATATCTAAAAAAATTTAATAAAAAAGAGAATATAGCAATGTTTTGTACTGGAGGTATAAGATGCGAGAAAACAAATGTGTATTTAAAAAAAAAGGGATTTAAAAATATATATTTATTGAAAGGTGGTATAATTAATTATCTTAACAATGTAGAAAAAAAAAGTAGTCAGTGGCAAGGTGAATGTTTTGTTTTTGATAATAGAGTCTCAATAAAACACGGTCTTAAGCAAGGAACTTATTCAATTTGCAGTGGTTGTAGAAAACCAGTTTCAATTAAAGAGAAAAAGTCTCCAAAGTATGTAGAGGGTATTCACTGTCCAAAATGTCACGATTCTTTAACAGATGATCAAAAATCAAGATTTGCTATGAGGCAAAAACAGATATTACTTGCAAAAAAATTAGGTAAGAGACATATCTTTAAAAAAGAATATTAAAAAAATAATTAACTTATATGGACTTGCTTAAAGAAAATATTCCTGCGCTTGTAAGAAAACTTGCAATACCAGCAAGCGTTGGAACGCTCTTTCAAACTTTATATAATATTGTAGATACATTTTATTCTGGATTAATTTCACCTGAGGCTCTATCAGCTTTGAGTAAATCTTTTCCAATATACTTTATAATTGTTGCAACATCTATTGGTGTTACCGTAGGTGGAACTTCATTGATAGGAAATAGTATTGGAGAAAAAAATGAAAAAAACGCTTCTTACTATTTTACTCATATTATAATTTACGGTTTACTAATTTCAGTTTTTATCACATTTATAGGGCTATATTTTTCGGAAAAGGTATTTAATCTGATGGGATCAACTGAAGAAATTACAAATTTGGGTCTCCAATATACAAATATTATGTTTTATGGATCATTCCTATTTTTCCTTGTTGTTTCATTAAATTCGCTTTTACATGCTGAAGGAGATACCAAAACATACAGAAATGTTTTAATCCTTAGTTTTCTCTTAAATATAATTTTAAATCCCATTTTAATATTTGGGTTTTTATTTATTCCTGCAATGGGAATGATGGGAATAGGTTTATCAACAATTATTGCACAATTAATAGCATTTCTTATTATTCTTTTTAAAGTTTTGCAAAATCCACGTGTTAAAAAAATTACAATTGAATATTTTAATGTAAAATTTACTTTTTTAAAAAATATTTTCTTTCAATCAATGCCTATATCAATTGCAATATGTGGATATGCTGTTGCAGCTACATTTATTTTCACCTATGTTGGTCAGACAAGTGAGCTAGCAGTTGCTGGTTACGGTGCAGCTACGAGAATAGAGCAGGTTGTTTTACTACCAATACTGGGAATAAATACTGCAATAATCTCAATTATAGCTCAAAACTTTGGTGCAAATAACTTTGATAGAGTTAAAGAGACTTACTTCGTTTCAATTAAATACGGGCTTATCTTGATGGTTTTTTCAGGGATATTAGTTTATTTAACAGCCGACATAGTTCCAAGGTTTTTTTCTAGTAACGAAGTGGTATTAGAATATGGAAGAAGGTATTTAAAAATTGCAGCTTTCATATTACCGGCTTACCCAATTTTCTTTTTATCTAATGGATTTTTTATGGGTTTGAAGAAGTCAAATTATGCAATGGTCAATAATATGATGAGAAATGTACTAGTGCCAATATGTGTTTTCTATTTAGCTAAATACTTATCAGCAGACTTTGATACTTTTTTTTGGCTATGGTTTGTTTTCCAGTGGACTCTATCTATACTTCTATTTACGTATGTTAGCTATTATATAAAAAAAAAATTAGATAAATCTAGCACTGTCCTTAATCCACAACCATAAATCTTCAGAAAAGGATCTTCTTACAAAAAGATTAATTTCATTGATTTCTTTATGGTGGATAATCACATCTGTATGATTTAACAGGGTTTGTGTAACTGAGTTTTTAGTTTTTTTGAAACTTTCAAAATTAAATGGCGATCCAGAGGAAAGAAGATCAAAAGTGTTATTGCCTTTTATATTAATACAAATCCATTGATCTGAGACATCAACGACTGAACCAAAATTGAGTTTTGAAATTTCATTAAAAAGATTATTGAATAATTGTCGATCTTCACTGTTAAAATATACTAACCATTCGTCTGGACTTAGCCACAGTGTATTGTATTGTTGATTTGATGAACTTGTATTCGGCTCAATAGGTAAAATTATAGACAAGATTTTTCCTATTTTGGTAAAAAATTCTTTCTTTTTTCCTCTTAAATTTATTTTTACGATTGGTTCAGATAATGAAATTTCGAGACCTTCAAATGAATTTTTTTCAAATTTAGGATATTCTTTATTAAGCATTAATCCTCTTATTTTCTTTATCTAAAAAAACAGAGTCAGAAACTGTTACATTTATGTTTTTATTTTCCATTGGTACAATAAGTTTTTGACCATTCATTTTTTTTCCACTTTTTACAACAGCAAGTGCAATTGATTTATTTAAATTTGGACTAAAGTAACTCGACGTTACATGTCCAATCATTTCTATTGGTTTTTTGGTCATATCAGAGACAATCTGAGCTCCTTCCTCTAAAACTTCATTTGGATCATCTGTGAGTAATCCTACAAGTTGCTTTCTATCTTCTCTAATAGTATCACTTCTATAAAGTGATCTTTTTCCAATAAAATCATATTTTTTTTTGCTAACTATCCAATCCATTTGAAGATCAATTGGAGTCATTGTTCCATCTGTATCTTGACCGACAATAATAAAACCTTTTTCAGCTCTTAATAAATGCATGGTTTCTGTTCCGTAAGGTGTAATCTGAAATTCTTTTCCTGCCTCAATGCATTTTTCCCATAACGATTTTCCATATTTTGACTCTATGTTAATTTCATAGCTAAGTTCGCCAGTAAAACTTATTCTCATTATTCTACAATTTATCTCATCAATCTTGCCGTTTTGATAAGACATATGTGGAAAAGCATCATCACTAAAATCTTTATCCGGAAATATTTTTTTTAATATTTTTTTAGAGTTTGGACCACATATACTTGCTGTAGAGTAGTGGTCTGTGACTGAAGTTAAGTAAACATCTAACTCAGGCCACTCTGTTTGTAAATAGTCTTCAAGTTTTGAAAGAACATTAGCTGCTCCTCCTGTTGTTGTAGTCATTAAATAATGATTTTCACCTAATCTAGTCGTAACACCATCATCATAAACCATGCCATCTTCATTTAACATTAATCCATATCTGCATTTTCCAATTCCTAATTTTGACCATGCATTTGTGTAAACTCTATTTAAAAATTCAGATGCGTCAGTTCCTTGAATATCTATTTTTCCAAGTGTAGAAGCATCTAAAATTCCTGCACTATCTCTAGCTGCCTTACTTTCTCTTTGAACAGCTTCATGAAGACCTTCGTCATTAATAGGGTAGTACCAAGGTCTTTTCCATTGTCCAACATTTTCGAATTTAGCTTTATTTTGAATATGCCATTCATGAATTGACGTTTTTCTTATTATATCAAAAAAATTACCCACACTTCTTCCAACTATTGATCCAAAAGTTAATGGTGTAAACGGAGGTCTAAATGTTGTTGTTCCTAGTGCACCCATTTTAACTCCAGCTGTATCTGCGATAATACCCAATGCATGCATGTTGGATAATTTGCCTTGATCAGTTGCCATACCAGTTGTTGTGTAACGTTTTACATGTTCAATAGATTTAAAACCTTCTCTGAGGGCAAGTTTTATATCTTTTGCAGTAGAGTCATTTTGAAAATCAATAAAAGATTTGCATTTACCCTCTGATATATAATTTGGTAGTAGCCATATATTTCTTTTATCTAATTCTTTTGAGTTTAATACAGAAGTGTTGTCAAATTGAGTTTTGCTGACATTCAAAAAATTCTTTACCTTTTTATTTGTATTATTAATTATTTCTTCAAGTTCAAAGTCACCATTACATGAACCAACATTAATATGATTCTTGTCGATTTCATTTGGTATAAAAGTTTGATCAATTTCTCTAAAATCTAACTTTCCACCAGATTGTGTGTGCATGTGGACCATCGGTGTCCAACCACCACTTATCGCCAAACAATCACAGTTAATTCTAATTTTATTTCCAACAACATTTGATCCATCCTCTGATAAATTCATTATATCAATAGAATATATTTTTCTAAGACCAAAAGTGTTAACCACTGTTGAGTTCCAATAAATTTTAACTCCAAGTTGTTCAGCATTTTTTACAATTTTTGAATTAGATTTTTTTCTTATATCTATCATTTCGACAGATATTCCTTTTTCTTTCAAGGAAACAGCCGTTTCATAAGCACTATCATTATTAGTAAATATCACATTCTTGAATCCACAAGACACTCCATAAAAGTCTAAATATTTTTTTACAGAGTTAGAAAGCATTATTCCTGGTCTATCGTTATTATTAAACACAAGGGGTCTTTCTATAGCACCAGTTGCTACTATTACTTTATCAGCTCTGATTTTCCATAATCTCTGTCTGATGCCACCATTTCTTTTATCCAATGGTAGATGGTCTGAAATATTTTCTTTTGCTAAGAGGTAATTATAACTATGATAAGCTGCTAAGCTTGTTCTAGTTTTGATTGTTAAATTATCTAATTTTTTAAGTTCTGCTATCTCCTCATCTATCCATTCACCTGAATATTTATCGTTAATTTTATAATTTTCATTCTTTTGAAATATTGTTGACCCTCCAAGAGTATTTTTATCTTCAATCAATATTGTTTTTAAATTATTTTTAGCAGCAATTTTTGATGCTATAATTCCAGAAATACCACCACCTATAATTAATACATCACAATGGACATGTTTATGGTCATACAATTCAGGATCGGGTTTTCTTGGCGATTTCCCTAGTCCCGCAGACCATCTTATCAACGGTTCATAAATTTTTTTCCAGAAACTTTTAGGCCACATAAAAGTCTTATAATAAAAACCTGCAGGTATAAATGGAGATATAAAATTGTTAATTCCTCCTATATCAAAATTAACACTGGGCCAACAATTTTGACTTGAGGCTTTTAAACCTTCATACAATTCAATCTCTGTAGCTCTAACATTAGGTTCTGTTAAATCTGTATCTTCGTTTATTTGGCATATCGCATTAGGTTCTTCTGATCCACTAGACATTATTCCTCTTGGTCGATGATATTTAAAGCTTCTACCAACTAAATGAACTCCATTTGAAAGTAGGGCAGATGCCAAAGTATCACCTTCAAAACCGTGATAAGATTTCCCATCGAAATCAAATGAAACCGTCTTAGTTTGATCTACATGTTTTGTCTTATTAACTCTATATTTTGTCATTTATTCTACCGGTGGTTTTTCACCCATTTTATAAACCGCATGTATCTTGTCATTTGATGTGTCTCTAACCATATTAAACCACTTCCTACATCCATGAGCATGGTTCCATCTTTCGAACTGAACACCTTTAATATTCTTTCTCATAAATAGATATTCTGCCCATTGATCATCACTTAGTTCAGTTGGTTGTTTCGGTCTAACTATGTGAGCTTCACCTCCACATGAAAATTCACTCTGGTCTCTTTCACCACAATATGGACAATTTATTAAAAACATTAGTGTGCTACAGCAGCTGCACCATGTTCATCAACTAGATCTCCACTCACAAATCGATTAAGATTAAATGCAGCATTTAATTTATGTGGTTCATCATTAGCAATAGTGTGTGCAAATAAATCACCAGATCCAGGTGTTGCTTTAAAACCTCCAGTGCCCCAACCACAGTTAAAATACAGTCCTTTTATATTTGTTTTACTAATTATTGGACTTGCATCAGGACATATATCAACAATCCCACCCCATTGTCTCAACATTTTCATTCGGCTAAAAATAGGGTAAAGCTCCAATATTGCTTTTAATGTTCCTTCGACAACATCGTGACTACCTCTTTGAGTATAAGAAACATAAGCGTCGGTACCAGCGCCAATTACTAGTTCACCTTTGTCAGACTGACTAACATATGCATGTACAGCATTGGACATTACCACAGTGTCAATTATTGGTTTGACTGGTTCTGAAACTAATGCCTGTAAAGGTTTACTTTCCAGTGGTAATTTTAATCCTGCCATGTTAGCAATTACACTTGAGTGTCCTGCTGCAACAACACCAATTTTTTTTGTTTTAATAAATCCTTTTGATGTTTCAACACCTTCAACTTGATCTCCATTTCTTTTTACACCTTTAACTTCACAATTTTGAATTATATCAACTCCCATTTTATCTGCACCTCTTGCATAACCCCATGCAACAGCATCATGTCTAGCAGTTCCCGCTCTTCTTTGTAATGTTCCACCAAGAACAGGGTATCTTATATCTGGAGAAGTATTTATTATTGGACAAAATTCTTTTACTTGATCTGTATTTAACCACACTGCATCAATACCATTAAGTCTGTTTGCATGAGTTCTTCTTTTTAAATCCCTTACATCTTGAAGGTTATGGGCTAAATTCATAACTCCTCTTTGACTAAACATTATATTGTAATTTAATTCTTGAGATAAGTTTTCCCAAATCTTTAATGCATGGTCGTATAATCCGGCACTTGCATCCCACAAATAATTTGATCTTATAATTGTAGTATTTCTTCCTGTATTTCCTCCACCAATCCAGCCTTTTTCTAACACAGCAATATTTCTCATGTTATGCTTTTTAGCTAGGTAGTAAGCTGTTGCTAACCCGTGGCCACCACCGCCAATTATAATGGCTTCATATTCTCTTTTTGGCTCAGGATCTCCCCAGGCTTGCTTCCAGTTTTCATGCTGCGAAAAAGCATTTTTAATAAGTGAGAATATCGAATATTTGTTTTTCATAATTGCCAGAAATTACTTGATTAATATTGAATATTCAATGATTTCAAGTTACACATCTACGTACGGAAGGATGGGTGAGCTGGTTGAAACCAGCGGTTTGCTAAACCGCCGTACGCTTGAAAAGGTGTACCGAGGGTTCGAATCCCTCTCCTTCCGCCACTAATATAGTGGCTTATTTTTAAAAAAATCGCTGAGATAAATTGGTTTTTGAGACAATATGTACCTATAAACATTATAATTTTCTAAAACTCTTTGAACGTAATTTCTGGTCTCTTTAAATTTTATTAGTTCAACCCAATCCACATAATCTATTTGATTTTTTTGGGGATCCTTGTTTAATTTCTTCCAGTACTTAACTCTTTTGGGTCCTGCATTATAAGCAGCTGTAGCAAAAGGGTAGGAGCCTTTATAATTACTAATCAATCCAGCTATATAATGAGATCCTAAATTTATATTATATTCAGGATCAGTTGTTAATTTTGACTTAGAGTAACCAAGTTTTGCTTGTTTTGAAACTGTTTTAGCAGTGTATGGCATTAGCTGCATTAATCCTTGAGCACCAACTCTGCTTTTAGCTGAAGTATCAAACTCACTTTCCTGTCTTATAATAGATAATATTAAAGCTGGATCAGGAATTTTCCTGCCACCAACAAATTTTGGCACACTCATGATTGGGTAATTAAATTGGTTATGAAATCTTTTTTGATATGAGGCTATTTTAGAAACTTGTATTGCAAAATCAAATCGTGAAATATCGGACGCCAGTTTCGCAGCCAAAACTTCGCTTCCTTTTTCTATATTATCATTAGCTAAATGTCTTAATATATGTTTGGTGTATTTATCTTTATTTAAATAATCGAGTAGATCCACAATTGCGACAAGTTTTTTTAAATAAAATTCTTGCTCATATTTGTCGTCAACAAACATTAATTTATCTAATTCGAATTTTTCTTGCGGTTTAACTTTCATATGTGAAAGTTGTCCATAATAAGTTGTTAAATATTTTGATCCTTCAAAATACCATTTAATAGAATTTTCTTTATCACCAATTTTTTCATAAGTTCTTCCCAACCAGTAAGCACCTCTTGAGAGACTTATCGGGTAGTTAACACTGTAATAAAAATTTTTAAAATGGTTTTCTGCAAGCTTAGGTTTTTTTAAAAAACTTAATGCTATCCAACCACTCATCCATTCGGCCTCTGCATATTCAGGCCCATCTGACATTGCATGTTTTGAAACTATTTTATAAGCAGTATTATATTTTTTTTTATATAATAAAGATCTACCAATTACTGATCTTTCTTTCCACCATTTATCAGGTCTAACTAAATATTCTTTTGTATTTTGAATATTATTTAATATATCCAATGAACTATCTACTCGACCTTTTTTTCTTCTCCATTTCAATCTGTCATATTTTAAGCCAGAGTCTTTTTTTAATTTTTGTGGTACTTTTTTTATTGCCTCATCAACACCATAGCCTTGACTAATTAATATTTGTCTAGCTGTATAAAGTAATTGATAATCCTTTGGCAAATATCTAATAATTCTTTTAAGGTCCCAGTGTTTTCCTTCCCACGCATAATAATCTGCTCGTTTAATATAATCTGATGTATTTAAAGTATTTTTAAATTTCTTCCTAAAATATTTTAAGCTATTAGTATTTAAGTCAGCATTTACAAAGCCTTCTTTAACAAGTTTAATACCTTCTCCAGATCTACCAACCCTTATCAAACTTTCACCTAGCATCATTTTTCCATATCCACTTAAGGGTTCATTTTTTGTAAACCAATTAATTATTTCTGAAGGTGATTGATTTTGTAAATTGATCTTATGTTCTGCTAGATATTTAATTCTATCAAATCTTGGATAATTTTTAACTCTTTCAATAAAACTCTTATATTCAGAAAATGATGCTTTATTTCCTGATGTTAATAAATGTCTCCATTCAATAAAATTGTAAATTGATGGCGCTCTAGCTTTTTTTGCAACTATTTTTGCATCTTTCCAATTAGACTTTTCCATAAATCTAATTGCTTGTTTTGCGTATTCAAAATCTCTTTCACTATAATATTTTGTTTTTTTTGCAGTTCTTAATAACTGTTTTTTAACAACAAGTGGTTTTTTTGGAGGTAATAAAATTCCAAATATCTCTTTTGGTAGATCTTTATCATTTTTTAAGCTTTGTTTTTCAATAACAGCGCCAGGTTTTAAAGGAGGAATTATTAACTTGTTTTTAAATGAAGGTTTTTTTTTTGGTATTATTAATTCATTTGAATATGATGATTGAAAAAAGCTTAAAAAAAATATAATTGTAAATAGGAATTTAGATTTTCTAAAAATCATTTCTAACAATTTATGATATAAATATTTATGTTTAAAGGTTCAAATGTGGCTTTAGTAACACCTTTTAAAGGCGAAAGTCTTGATGAGGAAACTTATATTAAACTTATTAATTTTCATTTAGAAAATGGTACAAATGGACTTGTGCCAGCTGGTACGACAGGCGAATCTCCAACTTTATCACATGGTGAGCATGAAAAAGTAATTGAGCTTTGTATAAAAGAAGCAAAAGGAAAAATACCTGTTATAGCCGGCACAGGGTCAAACTCAACTGTTGAAGCAATTTCACTAACAAAGCATGCAGAAAAAGCTGGAGCCGATGGTGCATTGATAGTAACCCCATATTATAATAAACCTACTCAGGAGGGCTTATATGCCCATTATAAAGCTATTAATGACAGCTGTGGGATACCTATAATAATTTATAATATTCCTGGAAGATCTGTGATCGATATGTCGGTAGATACAATGGCTAGATTATTTGAACTTAAGAACATTGTTGGGGTCAAAGATGCTACTGGAGATCTGAATAGAGTTGATGAGACTTTTAAAAAAATCGGAAATGAATTTATTCAATTAACAGGCGAGGATGGTCTAGCTTTTGAATATAACAAAAGAGGTGGGGTAGGATGCATTTCAGTCACTGCAAATATTGCTCCAAAAATGTGTTCAGACATGCAAAAATTTTCTAAATCAAGTGATAAAGATGAATTAAAAAAAGCAGAAGAAATTGATCAAAAACTACAACCTGTTCATAAATCATTATTTATTGAAAGCAATCCGTCTCCAGTAAAATATGCAGCAAAACTTATTGGTTTATGTGATGATAAAGTCAGGCTACCATTAGTGACAGTTTTAGACAAAACTAAAAATGAAGTTAAAAAAGCTCTCATATCAGCCGAATTAATTAATGAATAAAAAAACCAATTCTGGTTTTAAAATAATTACAATTAATAGAAAAGCATCTTTTAATTATTTTTTTAAGGAATTATTTGAAGCAGGAATTGTATTAAAAGGATCTGAAATAAAGTCAGTACGTGATGGAAAAATTAATATTGCAGACTCCTACGCTGTTGACAAAGAGGGAGAAATATTTCTTATAAATTCACATATACCCATCTACAAGCAAGCGAGTTATTCAAACCACAATCCTTACTCTGAAAGAAAACTTTTACTTAATAAACGAGAAATAAATAAGATAATTGGTAGAATTCATGAAGATGGATTAACTATCGTACCAACTAAAATGTATTTTAAAAAAGGTAAAGCTAAACTTGAAATAGCAGTTGCTAAAGGAAAAAAACAATTTGATAAAAGACTTACAAAAAAAACTAGAGATTGGAACCGTGAAAAAGCAAGATATATTAGAAAATCAAGTTAATTATGTTTATCTAGCCTTTGGTTCTAATTTAGGAGATAGAAAAAAAAACTTAAATAAAGCACTTAGCTTATTAAAAAAAGATAATATTATCATAAAAAAGATATCAAAATTGTATAGATCAAAATCATGGCCAAATGAAAATTTCCCTGAATTTATCAATTTTGTGGTATTAATTGAAACAAGATTTAATTTAAAAAAATTATTTACCAAAATTAAAAACGTTGAATCTCGAGTCGGAAGAATTAAGTCAAAAAGAAATTTTCCAAGAGTTTGTGATATTGATATTATTGATTTTAATGGCCAAATAATTCAAAAAAAAATTGGTAATAATAAAATCAATGTGCCTCATGAAAGAATGCACAGTAGAAATTTTGTATTACTTCCTTTATTTGAAATAAATAAAGATTGGTTTCACCCTAAACTTTGCAAAAATATAGTATTTTTGTTATCAAATTTATCTTCTGAGCAGTTATTGGGTATTAAAATTGTTCAATAAAGTGATATAAATAATTATGCTTAAATCTGAGGAATTAATAAACAAGGTTAAAAATTATAATAAATTTTTAAACCCTGAAACTTTATCAAAAGCTTACGATTTTGCTTTAAAAGCCCACGAAAAACAAAAAAGAGATGAAGGTTCTCCATATATTATTCACCCAATTGCAGTTGCTGATATTTTAACAGAGTTAAAACTCGATAGCGCAACAATAGCAACAGGACTACTTCATGATACAATTGAGGATACTTACGCAACATACAACACTATAGAATCAGAGTTTGGCAAAGAAGTTGCTGATCTGGTAGATGGTGTTACAAAAATATCAGTTTTTGAAAATCAAGCAATCTCAAATTCTAAAGCTGAAAACTTTAGAAAGCTTATTTTAGCAACATCAAAAGATATAAGAGTTTTACTTGTTAAGCTAGCAGATAGATTACATAACATGCGAACAATTAAAGTTGTTGAGAAAGAAAAACAAATTAGAAAAGCAAAAGAGACCATGGAAATTTATGCCCCACTTGCCGATAGAATGGGGATGCATCGAATAAGAGATGAATTGGAAGATCTTTCATTTGAAGTTTTAAATGAGGATGCGCGAAAACTAATTAAAGATAGGTTGGATAAAATTAAAGAAAATAACCTTATAAATTTTAATAATATTTCTGATCAATTCTCTGAAATTTTAAAAGATAAGAATATAAATCCTCAAATTGTTGGAAGAGAGAAAACACCTTTTTCAATTTGGAGAAAAATTCAAAAGAAGAGGACTTCACTAGAACAAATTACTGATATAATTGGTTTTAGAATTATTTTAGAGAATATCGACGATTGTTATAAATCATTAGGTATTTTTCATAGCAAATGGAATTGTATTCCAGGTAAATTTAAAGATTACATTTCGTCACCAAAAATTAATAAATATCAATCGCTACATACTGCGATAATTGGACCAAACAAAAGACCTATAGAAATTCAGTTAAGAACTATACAAATGCATGAGTTTGCAGAAAGAGGTATTGCCTCACATTGGAAATATAAATCATCTGAAAAATTTAATTCTTTGACTTGGAAAGAATATGATTGGTTAGCAGATTTAGTTGAAATTATCGATAAGAATGAAAATCCGGATGATTCTTACGAGTATACAAAACTTCAAATGTTTCAAGAAAATGCTTTTTGCTTTACACCCAAAGGATCTATCATAAAACTTCCAAAGGATGCTACTCCAATTGATTTTGCTTATGCTGTGCATACACAAATAGGAGATGCCGCAATTGGTTGTGAAATTAATGGAAAAGACAGTGCTTTACAATCTATTTTGAGAAATGGAGATGTAGTAAAAATTTTAACCTCAAAAAAAGCCTCCCCGTCACTACACTGGTTAACTAGCACAAAAACTGGTAAAGCAAGAGCTGCGATTAGACGTTATTGGCAGTATCGTGAAAACAATAAACCAATTAAAGAAAAAAAATATAATACAACACTGTGGATATCTCTTCCTGATGAACCTGGTAAAATGGGTGATGTAACAACGATGATTGGAGAAAACTTTGTAAATATTTCAAGTGTAGAAATGGTTGAAAAACTTAATGGAAGAATTAATTTTAAATTTAATTTGATTATTCATGACCTTAAAAACTTTACAAAATTGATAAGTGAACTAAAACAAAAAGAATATAAATTTAAAATTATAAGACATAAAAATAAAAAATATGCTTTCTTTAAAAAACTCTTTAGCAGTTTTAAGAAAAACTGACGCATTATTAGACGGTCATTTTGTATTATCTTCAGGTCTACATTCACCATCCTATGTACAGTGTGCAAAATTACTAAGTTTGCCAAATAAATCTGAAAAATTTACAAAATCTTTGGCTAACAAAATTAAAAAAGCTTTTAAAAATATTGACTTAATTCTTTCTCCAGCAATGGGTGGAATTGTTATCGGATATGAAATTGGAAGAGTTTTAAAAAAGGAAACAATTTTTTGTGAACGTGTAGATGGAATTTTTAAATTAAGAAGAGGTTTTAACATAAAAAAAAAATCAAGAGTTTTAATTATTGAAGATGTCATAACAACAGGAAAATCGAGTCTAGAATGTGTAAAATTAATAAAAAAATCTAATGCTATTTTATTAGGGTTCGCTTGTTTAATAGACAGATCTAATAAAAAAACTTTAAAAATTAAAGGAAAAAAAATTGTCTCACAAATCAAATTAAATATTCCAGCATATAAAGAAAAAAATATTCCTGAAACTTTAAAAAGAATTCCAATTACAAAACCTGGAAGTAGATTTATAAAATGAAAAAAAGGCTAGGGGTAAACATAGATCATGTTGCAACATTAAGAAATGCTAGAGGCGAAAAACATCCTGATCCTTACACTGTTGCTTTAGAAGTTTTAAAATCTGGAGCAGATTCTATTACTGTTCATTTAAGAGAGGATAGGAGACACATTAAAGATATAGATTTAAAGGTTTTATCTTCTAATAAATCAATTCCAATTAATTTAGAAATAGCTTCAGACCCAATTATGGTTAAAATTGCACTTAAATATAAACCATCTTATATTTGTCTTGTTCCAGAAAAAAGAAACGAAATTACTACAGAAGGAGGACTAAATTTAAAAAAAAATAAAAATAAAATTAAAAAAATTTTAGAAATCTTTAATAGTAATAGTATAAGAACTAGCTTATTTATAAATCCTTCTTTACAAGATATAAAATTATCAAAAATTTTAGGAAGTAAATGTATAGAAATTCACACAGGTAAGATTTCTAATCAAATAAAGTATAATAAAGATTATTCCAAAGAACTTATTAAAATTAAAAAATGTGCTTTTTATGCAAAAAAAATAGGTTTAGAGGTTCATGCTGGTCATGGAATGGATTATAAGACAGCGCAAATACTTAATAGAATAAAGCAAATTGAGGAATTTAATATAGGTCATTTTATAATTGGGGAATCTGTTTCGTATGGCATTTCAAAAGTAGTTAAAAAATTTATAAATATATTAAGATAATGGATATTATAGGTAATGGTGTCGATATTATTAAAAATAGTAGGATTAATAAGTCATTAAAAATTAAAGGGTTTCTAAATAGGATATTCACTAAAAAAGAGATTAAACAAGGAAAAAAATTAAAAAATAAAATTAATTTTTATGCAAAAAGATTTGCTGCAAAAGAGGCATTTGTCAAAGCAATTGGATCAGGGTTTAGATCCGACATAAATTTTATTGATATTGAAATCAATAATTATAAGAGTGGAAAACCATATATTTTATTGTCAAAAAAATTAAAAACTTTTCTAAAAAAAAAATTTAAAATCCAAAAATATAAAGTATTTTTATCACTTTCAGACGAAAAGGATTACTCAATTGCATTTGTAGTTATAGATAAAAAAATATGAAAAAAATAATAATCGAAAATCTTAAAACTATAATTTATGCACTAATTATTGCTGTTTTAATTAGATCTATTTTGTTACAACCCTTTTATATTCCATCCTCGTCTATGGAACCAAATTTGCTAGTTGGAGACAGACTTTTTGTTACAAAATATACATATGGTTATAGCAAACATTCTTTCCCATTTAGTCCACCAATTATTAATAATCGTGTTTTTGCCAAAAACCCTGAAAGAGGCGATGTTGCCGTATTTAAAACACCAGCAGATAACAGGACTGATTATATTAAGCGTGTTATTGGTCTACCTGGCGATACAATTCAATTTATTAATGGCGACCTTTATCTTAATGGAAATCAAGTTTTAAAAACTATTAAATCAAAAAATATCACTAATTATTGTGGCAATTCTGAAATAAATGTTAATACATTTGAGGAGGAATTGCCTAATGGTAAAGTTTATTTAGCTTCTTACAGAACAGACATTACTTTTACAAATTCTGACAAATACATTGTTCCAAAAGACCATTTATTTTTCTTGGGAGATAATAGAGATTGCTCAAAAGATAGTAGATTTTTGTCTGAAGTTGGTTATGTACATAAAAATAACCTTGTTGGTAAAGCTCAAATATTATTTTTTTCATCTGATCCATTTATTGGAAGTATCGTAAAATTTTGGAAATGGAATGAGATTCTAAGATTAAATAGATTTTTCAAAATAATTAAATAGATATGGATAAAATAAAAATTCTTCAAAAAAAAATTAAGATAGATTTTAAAAATGAAAAAATTCTTTTGCAGGCTATTACTCATAAAAGCTTTGATCCAAATAACAACTATGAAAATCTTGAATTTTTAGGAGATAGAGTGCTAGGTCTTGTTGTTTCTAAAAAACTATTTGAGCTTTTTCCAAACGAAAAAGTAGGATCTTTAGATAAAAAATTAGCTTCTTTGGTAAATAAAAATAAATGCTTAGAAATTGGTAATTTACTTAATCTTAAAGAGTTTGTTATTACAGGTAATTCTAAATCAAGTAAAAATATAGTAGAAAATAAAATTATTTCAGATTGTTGCGAAGCAATAATTGGGGCAATTTATTTAGACAGAGGATTTGAAGTTTCTAAAATTTTTATTCTTAAACAATGGAAAAATTTAATTAACAACGCTGAAACCACTTTTGTTGATGCTAAAACAAGACTTCAAGAATACTCATTAAAAAAATTTAAAACATTACCCATATATAAGTTAGTTTCTAATACTGGACCTAGGCATAAGCCAAAATTTAAAGTTGGAGTAAAAATTAAAAATAGTACATATATTTATGCAATAGGATCGTCAAAGAAAATCGCAGAACAATCTGCTGCTTCTGAACTTATTAAAAAAATTAACCAAAAATGAATTGGCAAGATAAAGGGTATTTGTTGTCTTTAAATAAATATAATGAAAATTCATCTATGGCTGAATTTTTTACAGAAAATAATGGAAAAGTAGTAGGTGTAATTTTTGGATCAACATCAAAAAAAATTAAAAGTTATTTATTAATAGGCAATAAGTTCCACATAAATTCAAAACTTAGAGAAGATGGAAGATTAGGTTATCTTAAAGTTGAAATAGATGAAATTAAAACACCAGTCTATTTGGAGAATAAAAGAAAATTATTTTGTATTATTTATTGTATGAATTTAATCAAAATTCTTACAGTTGAAAATGAGAGTAATATAGAAATTTACTATCTGTTGGAAAAATTGTTTAAAATTATTGATCTTGATAATTGGCTGGTCGAATTTTTATATTTAGAACTAAATATACTTAAATCTATTGGATATGATATTAATTTTAAAGATTACGTGGTTAATAAGAATATTAATGGTCAACTTAAACATGTTGTTGTCTCAAGTCAAAAAATTATACCAAGTTTTTTAATAGATAAAAAAATCATTCCTGATAGTATAAAAGATATATACAGCGGCTATACAATAGTTGGAGATTTTCTGGATAAAACGATCATTAAACCTAATAATAAAAGT
Source organism: uncultured Pelagibacteraceae bacterium (assembly GCA_902597335.1). Classification (GTDB taxonomy): domain Bacteria; phylum Pseudomonadota; class Alphaproteobacteria; order Pelagibacterales; family Pelagibacteraceae; genus Pelagibacter. The sequence continues at coordinate 21,299 of CACJXK010000006.1, read as the reverse complement.
TTTCCCTCTTCAAGGAATGATTTTATTAATTTGCTTAGATAGTTAAAGATCAATTTGATCTGCAAAATAACTTACAATGCTACTTGCTCCTGCTCTTTTAAAAGAAATAAGGGACTCTTTTATAGACTTTTTGTCTATTAATCTCATATTAATTCCATTCATTATTAAACTGTACTCACCTGATACTTGATATGCTAATACTGGTATTTTGAAATTATCTTTTACTTTTTTAATTATATCAAGATAAGGCATACCCGGTTTAACCATGACCATATCAGCACCTTCTTTAATATCTAATGAAACTTCTCTTAAAGACTCGTCTGAATTTCTAAAATCCATTTGGTATGTTTTTTTATCACCTTTTAATAATTTTTTTGATCCAACTGCGTCTCTAAATGGTCCATAAAAACTAGAAGAAAATTTTACCGCATATGATAATATCTGAACATCATTTAAATTATTTTTATCCAATGCCTTTCTTATCTTGCCAATTCTCCCATCCATCATATCTGAAGGAGCAATTACATCACACCCCATTTTAGCTTGGAGTACAGCTTGTTTAGTAAGTAGTTCCAAGGTTTCATCATTTAGAATATTTCTTTTTTTTAATAATCCATCATGGCCATGAGATGTATAAGGATCAAGCGCAACATCACACATGATTCCAATTTTATTTTTAAATTTTCTTTTAATAAACTTTATTCCTCTACAAACTAAATTTTCTGGATTTAATGCCTCTGAACCATATTCATCTTTTTTTTTTGTTTTAGTATGTGGAAACAAGGCTACCATTGGAATTCCCTTATTTATAGCTTTGCTAACTACAGAGTGTAATTTATCTACACTATATCTAAAAACATTTGGCATAGATTTAATCGATTCTTTTTTATTTTTTCCTTCAATCAAAAAAATAGGCAATATTAAATCACTGTATGACAATGAGTTTTCTTGAACAAGTCTTCTAGACCATGCATATTTTCTTGATCTTCTAAGCCTTAAACTTGGATATTTTCCTGTAATCATATTGTGTTTTATTATGCGACAAATGTATTATACAAATATATATAGAAATGAGTAGAAAGCAAATATCATGAAACTAGTTAATGATAAAATAGTAAATTTAAACCTTCATAACGATAACGATAGAGTATTAGATTTTAGTGATTTTCAAAAGCAAACTATACAATTTGACATTGATAAACTCCAAGATGCATACAATCAAATTGTAAAGATTAAAAAATTCGAGGACGCAGGAGTAACAAATTTTGGAGCAATATCATTGACTCAAATACCAGGAGATCCGGATTCAATAAAAGGAAATAAGGCCAGAGGAGTGTACTGGACTAAACCAGATAAATCTGGAAAAGAGGTTTCGAGAGATGTTAACATTGATGAGTCAAAATATTGTGAATTTATCAAAGATTATGAGAATACTTACTTTAAAGAAGTTTACGACGTCCTCTCTTCAAAATATAAATTAGGAAGAGTAAGAATATTATTAAAAGAACCTAGATCAACATTGAGTTGGCATAGAGATCCAGAACCAAGATTGCACATACCTATTATAACTAATCCTGGATGTTTAATGGTAATAGATAATGTAGCAATGCATATGCCCGCAGATGGATCTGTTTGGGTAACTAATAATACAAAATATCACAATGCATTTAACGGTGGAGAAGAAAATAGAATTCATCTTGTTGCATGTGTATTAGACTATAAATTTAATTAATTTGAAATACATATATATTGCATCAGATCACGCAGGATTTAATCTAAAAGAAAGTATTAAAAAAAAATATTCAAAAAAATACAATTTATTTGATCTAGGACCGGAAAATTCATCTGAATCAGTAAATTATCCAGATTATGCACATAAATTATCTAAAAAAATTAATAAGAAACAAAATATTGGTATTTTAGTATGTGGATCAGGTATGGGCATGTCAATGACCGCCAATAAGCACAAAAATATTAGAGCGGCATTATGTTATTCAGTAAAAAACGCTAAATTATCTAGATTGCATAATGACGCAAATGTTATTACATTAGGTGAAAGGTTGATTAGTAAAAATTTAGCCTTTAAATGTATAGATGCATTCTTAAATACTAAATTTGAAGGAGGCAGACATTTAAAACGAGTTAAGAAGATATAAATTTATGTCAAGTGAAACAAAATATTTAAACAGTGAATATAAAGACTTTTTCGAAAAAAGTTTGTTGGATAGTGACCCTGAAATTTATAAAGCTATAAATGATGAGTTAATTAGACAACAAAATCACATAGAGTTAATAGCATCTGAAAATATTGTATCTCAAGCAGTTCTTGAGGCTCAAGGATCAGTGCTGACAAATAAATATGCTGAAGGTTATCCAGGCAAGAGATATTACAATGGTTGTGAACACGTTGATGTAGCTGAACAACTTGCAATTGACAGACTTAAAGAGTTGTTTAATTGTAAATTTGCTAATGCGCAACCTCATTCAGGAGCACAAGCAAATGGAGCAGTATTTTTAGCTTTGCTAAAGCCAGGTGATACTTTCATGGGAATGAGCTTGAATTCAGGAGGTCATATTACACACGGTTTAAAAATTTCAATGTCTGGTAAATGGTTTAATGCAATCGGATATGATGTCGATAAAGTTTCTGAGCTTATTGATTATGATAATGTTGAAAAACTTGCGCTTGAGCACAAACCCAAACTTATAATTGCCGGTGGAAGTGCTTATTCTAGAGTAATTGATTTTAAAAGGTTTAGGGAAATTGCAGATAAAGTTGGAGCATATTTAATGGTTGATATGGCACATTTTTCAGGATTGGTTGCAGGCAAGGGTTACCCAAATCCCTGCGATTATGCTCATGTAGTTACATCTACTACTCACAAAGTATTTAGAAGTGCAAGAGGTGGGATAATATTAACTAACCATGAAGATTTATCTAAAAAATTTAACACTGCTGTTTTTCCAGGATATCAAGGAGGACCTTTAATGCATATTATAGCTGCAAAAGCTGTAGGCTTTAAAGAAGCTCTAAAACCTGAGTTTAAAGAATATATCAAAACTGTTTTAGCTAACGCAAAAATTTTAGCTGAAACACTAAAAAATAATGGTTTTAAAATTTATTCAGGAGGTACTGACACACACTTAATGTTAGTTGATTTAAGACCTTTTAATGTAAAAGGAAATACAGCTGCAGAAAGTTTATCAAGAGCTAACATCACATGTAACAAAAACGGCATTCCTTTTGATACTGAAAGCCCAATGATAACATCTGGAATTAGACTAGGCTCTCAAGCTGCTACAACCAGAGGATTTGGTTTGAAAGAATTTCAAAAAGTAGGTGATTTAATAACAAAAACTATTCAAGGCCTTTCAGAAAACCCTGAAGATAACTCTAAAATTGAAGGTGAAGTAAGAAAAGAAGTTGTTAGCCTATGCTCAAATTTTCCTATATATAAGCATTTAGGTTAATTTAATCATATGATATGTCCTATATGTAAAAAAGGAGACACCTCCGTAGTTGACTCAAGACCAACAGAAGACGGAACAACTATAAGAAGAAGAAGACTTTGTACTTGTGGAGAAAGGTTTACGACATTTGAAAGAGTGCAATTCAGAGAACTTATAGTAGTCAAAAAAAATGGAAGAAAATCACCTTTTGATAGGGAAAAACTTTCAAAATCAATTTATGTTGCTTTAAAAAAAAGACCCATTGATACAGAAACAACTGAAAAATTTATTTCAAAAATAAGTAGATCTTTAGAGGAATTAGGACAGAGTGAAATTTTATCTAATACAATTGGAACCATGGTCATGGAAGGACTTAAAGAACTTGATCCTGTAGCATATGTCCGTTTTGCATCAGTTTATAGAAATTTTAGAGAAGAAAAAGACTTTGTTCAATTTGTGGATAGAATAGATGTCTTTAAAAAAAGATAATTATAAATCCTTAGACAAAAAAATTATGAATTTTGCTATTAATTTAGCAGAGAATAACAAATATTTAACAGGAACAAATCCATCTGTTGGTTGCGTCATAGTTAAAAAAAATAAGATATTATCATTTGCGACTACCAATTATGGAGGGAGACCTCACGCTGAAAGTATTGCTTTAAGTAAAAATAGATATAACAAAGGAACAACATTATACTCAACGCTTGAACCATGCTCTCATCACGGTAAAACACCACCATGCACGAATACAATAATCAAAAACAAAGTAAAAAAAGTTTATTACTCAATTGAAGATAAAGATTTTCGAACTTTTAATAAAACAAAAAAAATATTAAAATCAAAAAAAATAATTGCAAAATCAGGCCTTCAAAAAAACAAAGTTTATAATCTCTATAAAGAATATAATTATATTAGATCAAAGAAGGCTCCATATATAACAGGAAAAATTGCAAGTTCATCAAATTTAAATATTTTAAGAAACAATTCTCCAATAACAAACGAGCATTCGAGAAAGGTTTCGCATCTTTTACGATTTCAAAATCATGCAATATTGACCTCATATAAAACTGTCAATACAGATAATCCTAAACTTAATTGTAGATTAAGTGGATTAGAAAAATATTCACCAAGGGTAATTGTAATTGATAAAAATTTAAAAATAAAAGTAAATTCATTTGTAATTAAAAATTCAAAAAAGAATAAATTGATTATATTTCACAGTTCTAAAAATATCTCAAAAACCAAATTGTTAAAAAATAAAGGAGTTAAACTTATTTTTCAAAAAACTGAAAATAACTCAGATCTAAATCTTAAAAAAATTACTCAAAAAGTTTACAAACTGGGATTACATAGACTATTGATAGAGTCTGGGAGGGATTTAATGTCTAATTTTCTCAAGGAAAACTTATTGAATGAATTCTATTTATTTAAAAGCGACAAAATAATCTTAAATAGACATAAAATTAATATATCATCATTTGTTAAAATGATTAATAAAAATTACAAAAATAAAAAAAAAATAAATACGTATTTAGGTAACGATACACTTACTCACTATTATTAAAATGTTTAATGGAATTATATTTAATAAAGGGAAAATAAGCAGTATAAAAAAAAGAACAAAGGGAATAAATTTATTCATTAGGTCTTCTTTGAAAGTGTCAAATAAAAATCTAGGCATTTCAATTTCTTGTGATGGTGTTTGTCTTACCTTAATCTCATATAGAAATAAGATTTTAGAATTTTATTTATCAAATGAAACATTAGCTAAATCAAAATACAAAAATATTAAAATTGGTGATGAAATTAATTTAGAAAAACCTTTAAAATTTGGTGATAATATTTCTGGTCACATCTGTCAGGGTCATGTTGATACAGTCTGTTCTTTAAAAAGTATAAAAAAAGTAGATAAGTCACACATATTAGAGTTTAAAGTAAGTAATTTATTAAAAAAACAATTAGTTGAAAAAGCATCTATACTAATTAATGGAGTATCTCTAACTATTTCAAAAATTAAAAAAAATACTTTTGAAATATGGGTTATACCTCACACATTAAAATTGACAAATTTAATTAATTTAAAGAAAAATGATTTAGTAAACGTTGAAATAGATATTATGTCCAAATATGTAAAAAAGTTTTTTAATGAAAAAAAGTAATTTTAGTTCAATAGAAAGTATTATTAAGACAGTAAAAAAAAATGGAATGTATATTCTTGTGGATGACGAAAGCAAACATGAAGAAATGGAAAATGAAGGTGATTTAGTTATTTCAACATCTGCAGTCAGCCCAAAACACATAAATTTTATGGCAAAACACGCTAGGGGATTGATCTGTTTAGCAATGGATAGTCTGCAATCAAAAAAAATTGGACTAACTTTAGCTTCACCAATTAATCAATCTAGAAGCAAAACTGCTTTCACATATTCTATAGAGGCTAAAAAAGGAGTTACAACAGGTATATCTGCTTATGATCGCGCAAAAACAATTAAAGTTGCATCTAATAAAAATGCAAAAAAAAACGATATCGTATCACCTGGTCATATATTTCCAGTTATAGCAAGAGACGGAGGTGTTCTTGTTCGAGCAGGTCACACAGAGGCTTCAGTTGATATATCAAAACTTGCCAAGAAAAATAATTCCGCTGTTATCTGTGAAATTATGGCTGATGATGGAAAAATGGCTTCAGGCAAAACATTATTTAATTTTGCAAAAAAACATAAACTTAAAATAGGAAAGATTGAGGATCTAATTGCCTATAGATTAAAGAGAGAAAAATTAATTAAATTAAAAAAAACTTCTTCAATTATTGTTCAAAAACAAAAATTTAAAATTAAAGTCTTTGAAAATATTCTTGATGGGTCTGAAAATTTTGCATTGATAAAAGGATCTTTAAAAAAAGGAGTAGTTCCTAGATTAAGAGTAATATCGTCTAATGTAGTTCAAAATTATCTTATTAACCAAAAACTGCCAAATTCATTTGACAAAACAATTACTTATTTTAAAAAATACAATAATTGTGTTCTTGTATTTATTAGAGATCCTAATTTAAAATCAGTCACACAAACACTTAAACAGTATAACAGTAAAACTTTCTATAAAAAGGGTCATGATAAATTAATTAGAAATTATGGTATTGGCGCGCAAATTATTAAATCTTTAAAAATTAAAAATATGATACTTGTTACTAGATCAAAAAAAAAAGTGATAGGATTAGACGGATATGGAATTAAAATTAAAAAACAGGAAATTATAAAGTGAAAAAAAAAATTCTAATTGTTGTTGCCAGTTACTATGAAAACATTGCCAGTTCTTTATTAAAGAGTGCAAAAAATAAAATAAAAAATAAGTGTAATATTGATGTGATTAAAGTTCCTGGTGCATTTGAAATTCCTGTCACAATCGCCAAGAATTTAAATAAATTTAATGGATTTATAGCCTTAGGATGTGTGATTAAAGGACAAACACCGCATTTTGATTTTATATCCAAATCTACTACGGACGCATTAATGACATTATCAATAACATCTAAGAAACCTGTAGGAAACGGTGTGATCACATGCTTAAATAAAAAACAGGCTGTTGAACGAGGTAAGAAAGGATCTGAAGCAGCAGAAGCGGTACTATCTGTTCTTTTTCAATAAATTATGACAGTTCAATTCTCTCCACAAAGAAATCCTAGAGTAATAATTATACAAAAGCTTTACGGAAAACTTTACAATAATGAAGAAAATATTACTTTTCCAAAACACAGGTTTAAAAAATTCATTAAAGATATTGTTAATGGCACGATAGAGAGAGAAGAATTAATAAATGCAGAGATCGATAATCATTTAAATCAGGATTTAAAGATTAAAAATATGGATAAAGTTTTTCAAATTATTGTCAAAAGTGCAATTTTTGAATTTTTATATAAACCAAATACTTCCATCAAAATCATCATAAATGAGTATTTAAAGGCATCAAATTTTTTTATCGATGACTCACAAACTAAATATTTAAATGCATTATTAGACAAAATTTCAAAAAAAATTAGAATTAGCAATGAATGAATTTGCTCTAATTCAAAAGTATTTTAAAAAATTAACTTATGATAACCCATCAGCTTTAAATTTAAACGATGATGTTTTTTTTGATAAAAGAAATAACGTTGTTGTTTCTTCTGATACTTATGTTGAAGGTGTTCATTTTCTTAATTTTAGAAAACCTGATTTAGTAATTAAAAAAATAGTAAGATCTTCAATATCAGATTTGTATTGCAAGGGTGTAAAACCAAAGTTTATATTTATTGGGGCTAGCGGAAATAATATATCTTTTTCAAAAAAAAATTTAGATCTTATATATGAAAGTTTAAAACAAGAGCAAAAAAAATATAAATTTAAATTGTCAGGTGGTGATACAACAAAATCAAATAAAACAATATTCACAATTACTAGCTTGGGATATTCAAAAAAAATAGTCCAAAGAAATAAATGTAAAAATAATGATGATATTTATGTGACTGGAAACCTTGGAGATAGTTATTTGGGTTTATTGCTTTTGAGAAAAAAGTTATTTTTAAAAAGCAATAAGCAAAGAAAATATTTTATTGGAAAATATTATATGCCAGATTTACCTATAAAAATTAGTTCAAAACTGATAAAATTTGCAAATTCATCAATTGATATATCAGATGGTTTGTTTGGAGATTTATCTAAATTAATTAATACAAGTAAATTATACTTTAGATTGGATATTGAGAAGATACCTATTTCATCAAAACTTAAAACTTTTCTTATCAAAACTAACGAAAAGAAAATTAATTTTATTTCCAAGGGAGATGATTATCAAATTCTTTTTACTTCATCAAAATCTAGTAGAAGATATATTAAATCATTATTCAAACGAATGAATCAAAAAGTGACCTTAATAGGAAATTTAACTAATGAAATCAAAAGTAATCAAATTTTCTGTAATAAAAACCTAGTAAAACACAGATATAATGAGGGATATTCCCATAATTTCTGATGAAGTTAAACATTGCGTTTTATAATATTTTTTGTATTACATTGACCCTTAAATATATTTAACAAAGGAACTAATGAACTCATCAACAGAAACAATACTTTTATACATTATAGCTGCTGGAATTATATCAATCATTTATGGTTTTTTTACAGGTCGAAATATTCTAAACTCAAGTTCCGGAAACGCTAAAATGATTGAAATAGCTTCAGCTATTCAAGTAGGTGCTCGTGCATATTTAAACAGACAATATAAAACGATAGCAATAGTTGGGATTGTTGTTTTAATTATTATTTCTGTTGCATTTAGTCCTTTAGTTGGTCTAGGTTATTTAATAGGAGCCGCATTATCTGGGATAGCTGGTTATGTTGGAATGCTTGTTTCAGTCCAAGCTAATGTAAGAACCGCTGAAGCTTCAAGAAAAAGCCTAGCAAGTGGTTTGTCAATTGCTTTTAAATCAGGTGCTGTAACTGGTATGCTAGTTGCTGGATTAGCCTTGCTGTCAATTGCTGTTTATTATTATTTTCTTGTTAAGATTGGTGTAGATGAAAGAGAAATAGTTAATGCTTTAGTTGCGTTGGGTTTTGGCGCTTCTTTGATATCTATTTTTGCAAGATTAGGTGGTGGAATTTTTACAAAAGGTGCAGATGTTGGCGCTGATTTAGTTGGAAAAGTAGAAGCAGGTATCCCTGAAGATGATCCTAGAAACCCAGCCGTAATCGCTGATAATGTTGGTGACAATGTTGGAGATTGTGCTGGTATGGCAGCAGATTTATTTGAAACTTATGCTGTAACAATTGTTGCTACCATGGTTCTTTCATCAATATTTTTTATCGGCGACTTCAGTATGATGATTTATCCCTTAGCGATTGGAGGAGCATGCATACTTACATCTATTCTAGGAACTTTTTTTGTAACACTTGGAAGTGACAAGAATATAATGAAGGCTATGTACAAAGGTTTTGTGATAACTGCTATAAGTTCTCTCATCATTTTGTATCCTATTACCAAATATGTAATTGGTTTCACTACAGAATATATAGTTAATGAAAAATCATTTACTGGATTAAGCTTATATTTCTGTGGAATTATAGGTCTTGTAATAACAGGATTAATTATATGGATTACTGAATACTATACAGGAACAGATTATAGACCAGTTAAAAGTGTAGCTCAATCTTCAACAACAGGTCATGGAACAAATGTTATTCAAGGGTTGGCAGTTTCTATGGAAGCAACTGCTATTCCAGCGCTAATTATTGTTGGTGGAATACTATTAACTAATCATATTGCTGGTTTATATGGTATCGCAATTGCAGTAACAACAATGCTTGCACTTGCTGGTATGGTTGTGGCTTTAGATGCATATGGTCCAGTTACTGATAATGCTGGAGGAATTGCAGAAATGTCCAATCTTCCAAAAAACGTTAGAAAAACGACTGACGCATTAGATGCAGTTGGAAATACAACAAAGGCAGTAACAAAAGGTTATGCAATTGGGTCAGCAGGACTTGGAGCTTTAGTTTTATTCGCTGCTTATACAGAGGATATTAAACATTTTTCTAAAGTTGCTGGTTCAAATTTAGAGGGAATTATAGTAACGTTTGACTTATCTAACCCATTCGTTGTTGTTGGGTTATTAATTGGTGGAATGCTTCCATATTTATTTGGATCAATGGGTATGCAAGCAGTAGGCAGAGCAGGCGGTGCTGTAGTAATTGAAGTTAGAAGACAGTTTAAAAAAATACCAGGTATTATGAAGCGTAAAGCTAAACCTGACTATGGAAGACTGGTAGACTTATTGACAAAAGCTGCTATCAAGGAAATGATAATTCCATCATTGTTGCCGGTATTATCTCCAATAGTACTTTACATAATTATTTATTTCATAGGTGGACAAGTAGCTGCTTTATCAGCTGTAGGTGCAATGCTTTTAGGAGTAATTATAACAGGATTATTTGTAGCTGTTTCAATGACTGCAGGTGGTGGAGCTTGGGATAATGCAAAAAAATATATTGAAGATGGTAAATTTGGAGGCAAGGGATCTGAGGCACACAAAGCCGCTGTAACAGGAGATACAGTAGGTGACCCTTATAAAGACACAGCTGGTCCAGCGGTGAACCCAATGATAAAAATTACAAATATAGTAGCTTTATTATTATTAGCAGTTATTGCTGGTTAGTATTGAAGTTCAAATACATACAGTAATATTTATTCCAAACATCTTCCCAGTTTTCTGATATAGCCGGAACAGATCTAGAAATGTGATAAGAAAGTGAATTAACGGGAGCGATGCAAGTTTCTTTTTTATATAATTCATGTAGAGGTTTTTCAAAAGGTTCATTTATTTTTTCACCCACAAGTCTAATGAAATTTTTATGTTTATTAAAAATTTCTTTTGATAAAAGAAAAGTAAGAAGAGTTTCACTCACCAGTCTCCACTTATATTCTTTCCCAATAAGTAATGAAGTTTCATATAAAGAATCATAATAAAAACTATAATCTGTGGGACAAGCAATAATATCTTTATTAAAAATAGTAGAAATTCTTGAGTATGTTGTTAGTGTTTCATCAAAACATTTTTTTTCAAATAAATAATCATCTTCTATAAAAAATATTAAGTCTTCAGCTTTTTCAGCTTGATCACAGCATTCCAAATATGAACCCCTATTACCAGGAATTTTTGATTTATGAATATTTGTTTCAAAATATCTATTTTTTAGTAATCTTAATAAACTGTTGTCAAATTTATAATTAGAGTTGTCTGAAATAAGATGTAACGTGACATCTATTTTATTTTTTTTTAAAAAATATAATAATGACTCTTTTAAACTTATCAAAGATACATATATCAATTCCTCTTTAGTAATGTCAGGAACAATTCTTTTCCAGCCTTTTGATGAATTCCACAAGTTAACTTGAGGAGCATATCTAAAAAAAATATCTAATTTCTTTATTTCTCTTTTTAACTCCAAGTACCCCCGAGTAAAATTAAATGATTTATCATTTAATATTACAAAATTCCCTTTTTGATTTTTATAATAAGGGTTAATAACATTTAACGTCTCTTTTTCATAAGCATAGACATTTAATATCTTAAGCAATAACCTTTTTAGTTTGTTCTGTTTATTAGACTTCCTAGGAAACATATTTTTGTTATTATTAATAGAACAATAGTTTATAATTATTTATTTATAGATTTGAAGAAATTTCATGAATTTTTATGTTTATTTAATAATATCAAAGCGTTTAAATAGATATATTTCTTACGTAGGATATACTAATGATATTAACAAAAGAATGGTTTTACATAATACATCAAAAGGAGCTAAATTTACAAAGGGTAATCAATGGAAGCTTATTTTTAAAAAGAAGTATTTAACTAAAAGCAAAGCATTAAAAGAGGAATATAAACTTAAAAAAAATTATAAATTAAGAAAATTTCTTAAACAAAAATATATAATTAAATATGAAAATTGCAATTTTACTACCTTATAAAGAAGATTTTTCACCAAATTTTTCAGGTGCTGTTTCTATACATGTGTCTAATCTTTACAAATACTCAAAATTCAAAAAAAATATTACTATATGGGGAAATACTAAAAGAAAAAAGTATCTTACTAAAAATTATAAAAATATTTCAATTAATAAAAGATTTCTATCTAGTAATAATAAAAAATACTTGTCAAAATTCATAGATTTACAAAAAAATAACTTTCCAGAAGTAATTGAGATTCATAATCGTCCGAATTATGTAGATGAAATAAGTGATAAACTAAAATCTAAAATTATTTTATATTTTCACAATAATCCACTTGATATTTCTGGGTCTAAATCAGCAAGTGAAAGACTGCAATTATTAAAAAAATGTGACTATATTTTTTTTAATAGTAATTGGACAAAAAATCAATTTTTTGATCAAATTAAAGAAGAAAACTATATATCAAAGTTTGGTATTTGTTTTCAGTCAACCAAAAAAATAAAAGTAAATCTAAAATCTAAGAAAAATATTATAACTTTTGTTGGCAAACTTAATTCAGCAAAAGGCTATGATATTTTTGGACAGTCAATTGTAAGAATTCTCGATGAATTTCCTGATTGGAAATCTGTTGTTGTTGGTGATGAGCCAAGAGAAAAACATATCTTTAAACATAAAAATTTAAGATTATATAGTTTTAAGGGTAATAATTTTGTTTTAAATTTATTTAAAAAAACAAGCATTTCTGTTGCCTGTTCAAGATGGGACGAACCTTTTGGCAGAACAAGCTTAGAGGCTTGTAGTTTAGGTTGTGCTACTATAATTACTAATAAAGGGGGTTTAGTGGAAACAACTAAATATCCAATAGTTTTAAATAGTTTAGACCCTGAAAGTTTGTATGCTTTAATAAAAAAATTAATTTTAAAAATCAAATACAGAAAACATATACAAAAACTAAATTATAAATCTTTTTTTTTAACTCATGAATATGTTTCTAATATTATTGATAAAGTTAGAGATAAATTATTGCTAAAATCGAAGTTTAATATTATTAAAAACTCAAAACTAAAAATTTTACATATTACAAATTTTAATTATAGATATTTTGGAAGACTTCAATACAACACTGGTATAAGAATAAATAATGGTCTAATTAGGGAAGGTCACAATGTGCTCAGTATATCTGATAGAGATCTAGTCAGTTATACTAAAACCATTAGAGATCCTTCAGGAACTAAATACCTTAATAAGCTAGTCTCAAATACTATAGAAAACTTCATTCCAGATATTATTATTCTTGGTCATGCTGATAGAGTACAAAAGGAAATATTGATTGAAGCTAAAAATAAATTTTCTAATTTGAAAATTTGTCAGTGGTTTTTAGACCCTTTAACTAAAAAAGGCCCTGACTATTTAAAAAATAAAATGAGAATTTTAGATAAACATTCTATTTGCGACACGAATTTTATCACGACATCTCCTGACGCACTTGATTTTAAAATACACAATTCCTTTTATATGCCAAACCCATGTGATCATTCTTTAGATTATTTGACAAATTTTAAGAACACTCAAGATTATGATATATTTTATGCCATCAGTCATGGTGTTCACAGAGGAAATTTACGACCTGGAAAGACTGATGAAAGAGAATTATTTATTACAAAATTAAAAAAGAAAACTCTAGGTGTTAAATTTGATACATATGGAATGTTTGGAATACAGCCTGTTTGGGGTAACGATTTTTTAAATAAACTATCAAATTCAAAAATGGCTTTAAACTTAAGTAGAGGAAAACCAGTAAAATATTATAGTAGTGACAGAATAGCCCAATTAATGGGGAATGGTTTACTTACTTTTATACATAAAGATACGCAATATGCTGATTTTTTTAGTAATGATGAGATGATATTTTACAACAATATAGATGATCTATCTTATAAAATAAAAAAATATAATAAGAATGATATTGAATGGCGAAAAATCGCAAAAAAAGGCCATAAGAAATACCACAAATATTTTAATTCATCATTAATAGCTAGATATATTATTGATCGATCATATGGAATAAATTCAAAATATTACTGGGAATAATATTTTTAATGTCGAAAATTCTTATACTTAAAAACGATAGAGCTGGAGATTTGTTCACATCACTTAAATTAATATCTTCACTATTAAAATATTCTAAGGATTTAACTATTTATTTATCTGAGCTAAATATATCTTTTAGTTTTTTTTTTAAAGAAGAAAAGATAAAAAAAATTAGTTATGATTTAAGTTTTTTTGAAAAAATAAAAATTACTTATGATATATTAATTAATAAATACGAAAAAATATATATATTATCACCGAAAAGTTTCTTTTTTTTTTTACCTTTCTTTTTTAGAAAAACTAAATTTTATGCAATTGTTTATGATGGACAAAAGCGAGACCGTCCTAATATTTTTTTTCGAAAATATCTTTACAAGTATAGAACCATTAGTAGAAGAAAAATAAACAAGTATAGTTATAGACAATTACAAGAACAACTTCTTGATAAAAATCAAACTCTAGATGAAAATTTTATTAAACTAATTAATCCTAAAATGAATGCCAATATTAATTTACTAGTACCAAATGATTATGTTTTTTTTCAATTTAGACATAAATTTTTTGATGAATTAGATTGGAACAATGAAAACATAACATCTTTTTTAAATTTTTTAAGAAGTAAGTTCAAAAATGTTTTATTTTGTTCAGATATAGAAAATAATAAGAGAAGCAATATGTTTAAGAATTTTTTTTCAAAAAAATTTTCATGCATAGACCTAAATAATAATCAAAAATTTGAGACACTATCAAACAATAACATATATTATTTAAAAGATTTAAGTGCTATTGATATGTTTCATATTATTAAAAATTCTTCAATGTGTATTGCTAAAGAAGGTATTGTGAGTCATATTTGTTTTTTTCATAATGTAAAGTGCCATAATCTTTTTAATTTTAAACTAGAGAAAGCAGAAGACATAAAACATCAAAAAATAAGTTATTCTGAATGGTGTAAAGGAATGAATTACAGTTTTTCATTCCTTAATAGAGATGTAAACAAAGCAATGAATAAAATAAATAAACAAATTTTATGAAAATTTATTTTGTTGAAAAAACAATTCCTTTTAATTCAGCAGACATTGACAAACCTTTTATAAGTGGATCTGAAAAGACATTAATTAATATTGCGAATGAACTAGCTAATTATGAAAACCTAAAAATAAAAGTATTTAATTTAACTAAAACTAAAACCGTGATTCAAAAAGTTGAATGGAATAATATAAAAAATATATCTCCAAAAGATAAACCAGACGTACTAATTGGGATGTCTGATGCTAATTTATTATCATTTTTTAAATGTAAAAAAAACTATCTTTGGTCACATAGTGTACAACCTATAGAGAAATTTTTAAGAAAAAAACAATTGCTTCCTTTTATTAAAAATAAACCAATAATGATACTTGAAGGTGATTATCATTTTAAAAATAGAAGCTTTTTTACCTCTTTTTTTGGTAAAAAAATTCTTCCTATTGCTGTTGACGATGATTTCATTAAGTTTCACATTGATGAAAAATATGTACCCAATAGAAAAGCTATTTTTACAACAAGATCAGATAGAAATTTAGAATTTTTAATTAAATGTTGGCCATCAATTAGCTCGAATTCTGATAATTCAAGTCTTTATATCAACCCTCCATATAATTTAACAGATGACCAAATTAAATTAGGCATTAGATTAAGAACTAAAGGAAATAAGATTGATTTAATTAATGAATTATCTATGTCACGAGTAATGCTTAACCCAGGACATAAAGGTGAAGTATTCTGCTTGGCTGCAGAGGAAGCAAGAGAGTTATGTGTTCCTATTGTTACTTTAGGAATTGGGTCTTTAAGAGAAAGGGTAGAACATGGAGTTACTGGATTTATAGCCAAAAACACAAATGAATTTATAGATTATACCATCAAAATTCTTAATAATGATAACTTATATCTTAATCTAAAAAAAAATCTGATGAAAAAGAGAAATGTTAGATCATACAAAAATGTAGCTCAAGAATTATTAGATATTGTTAATGAAAATTAATGATGTAGTTATACTTGTAGGAGGCTTAGGCACAAGACTAGGCTCAATTACTAAAAGAATACCAAAACCATTAATCAGGATTAATAAAGTTCCTTTTTTAGATCAGTTAATTTGTAAGTTAATAAAGTACAATTTTAAAAATATATATTTACTTTGTTCTTACAAAAAAAGTTTTTTTTTCGAAAGATATAATAAAAAATTTTTTCATAACACAAAAATTATATGCATAGACGAAGGTAAACTAAAAGGTACGGGTGGAGCATTATTTAAAATTAAAAATAAAATTAAAAATAATTTTATATTTATGAATGGTGATACTTTTTTTGATATAGACTTTAATTTTTTAAACAAAGTAAAATTCAATAAAGAAAATATATTTATGTGCATTACTCATAAAAAAAAATCAATTAATAATTATAAATTAAATAATTTATTTATAAAAAGACAAAAAATAAAATTCTCAAAAAAAAAAACAAATTATATGAATGGAGGTGTTTACTTGGTTAATTATAAAATTTTGAGAAATATAAAGAATAAATACTGCTCATTTGAGGATGAGATATTAACAGATGAAATCAAAAAAAATAAGGTTATTGGTAAATTTTTTAATGAAGAATTTTTCGATATTGGGTCTCATGAAAAACTAGATTTTTTAAAAAAAAAACCAAATATCTTAAAGAATAAATGTTTTTTTTTAGATAGAGATGGTGTTATTAATAAAGATATAGGGTATATTTGTAATTTTAATGATTTTATTTTTCTGAAGGATGTTCACAAAGCTATCAAATATTTAAATGAGAGAAAATTTCTAGTTATCATAATCACTAATCAAGCAGCTATAGGAAAAGAGATAATATCTGAAAGTGATTTAAATTACATTCATTTAAAAATGCTTAAAAGTTTAAATATAAAAAAAGCTGAGATTGATGATATTTTCTATGCTCCTTACTTTAAATATTCAAAACAAATTAAATATAGATTAAAAAAAAGTGATAGAAAACCTAATCCAGGAATGATTATCAAAGCTATAAAAAAATGGAATATAGATAGTTCTTCATCTTTTTTTATTGGTGACAAAAAAACAGATATGTTAGCTGCTAAAAAAGCTAATATAAAATTTTATTTCAAAAGTAATAAATCCTTATATAAGCAAATTAAAAGTATTTTAAAATGAATAAAATTATAGACTCTCACATAGAAAAGTTAATTGAGGTTTTAATATTAACTAAAAAAGATACTGATAAAATTGAAAAAATTTCAAAAGTTTTAGTTACAGCTTTAAATAAAGGCAAAAAAATATTTGTTTATGGTAATGGAGGATCTTATGCAGATAGCTCACATTTTGTTGGTGAATTAACTGCTACTTATAAAAAAAAGCGAAAACCTTTACCTTTCTTTCTGTTAGGATCAAATATGGCGTCAGTTTCAGCATGGGCGAACGATTATAATAATAATGATTATGTTTCCAGAGAATTAAAAGGATATGCCAACAAAGGTGACATATTAATTATTCTATCAACTAGTGGAGGAAATTATAAACAAAACCAATCAACAAATCTAATTAAATTATCTAAGGTAGCTAAACAAAAAAATGTCTTTTTAATTTCACTCTTAGGAAAGGGTGGAGGCTTTCTAAAAAAAAATTCAAATTTTTGCTATATTGTAAATTCTAATTTAACGGCAACTATTCAAGAAGTTCATAAAACGCTTCTTCATTCAATTTGTGAGTTGATTGATAATAAAATAAAATGATTATTTCTAAAACTCCATTTAGATTATCCCTGTTTGGTGGTGGAACAGATTTTCCTTCTTATTATTTAAACAATGGTGGATGTGTTATAGGTGGAACTATAGACAAATATTGCTATGTTACAGCAAGATATTTGCCTGATGTATTTGATTTTAAACATAGAATAGTTTGGTCTAAAAATGAAACTGTTAAAAATTATAAAGATATACATCATCCTACTGTAAGATCTGTTTTTAAATTAATGAATATAAAAAAAGGTCATGAGGTTCATTACCAAGGTGATTTACAAAAAAATTCTGGTCTCGGTACAAGTTCATCTTTTTGTGTTGGATTAATTAATGCCTTATACAGTCTTCAAAAAAAAAATATTAATAAGAGAAACCTGGCATCTAAAGCAATTCATGTTGAGCAAAATATGTTAAATGAAAATTGTGGTTCTCAAGACCAAATTTGGGCTGCATATGGAGGATTTAATGTAATTAAATTTAACAAAAAAGGAAATTTTGAAGTTAATAGAATTAAAAAATCAAAAAAAATGATTAGAAGCTTAGACCAGAATATGTTTTTAATTTATACCGGTATCAATAGATTTTCTGATAATATAGAAAAAGATAAAATTAAAAATTTAGATAAAAACTTAAATAATCTGGATAAAATTAAAGATATAGCCAACCATTTTGTAGAAAATATTAACAATAATTTTTCTATTGATCTGTGTGCCTCATTGATGAATGATTATTGGGATATCAAAAAAAAACTTTCAAAGAAAGTTACCAATCCATTTATTAATGAAATTTATAATGAAGGTATCAATAATGGTGCAATTGGTGGTAAAGTTATTGGCTCAGGCGGTGGTGGTTTTATATTATTCTGCTGTAAAAAAAATAAGCAAAAAAAATTTCTAAATAGTTTAAAAAAATTACCTATAATTAAATTTAAATTTACTGACATAGGTTCAGAAATTATTTTCAGGAACAATTAAAATTAAGAAAATAGTTTATATTTTCACTTTATTAAGTGCATTATTTTTGAATATATTTGCCTCTCTAATATATCTTCTAACCATTTGCGTAGTTTTGTGACCAGTCATTGCCATAATACTACGTTCATCAGCACCAGATTCTGCAGCGACAGTTGCAAAACCTGATCTTAAACTATGACCTGCAAAATTTTTATTCTCAATCCCAGCTAAAGTTAGATATTCTTTCATTAATAAAACTACTGTTTGATCGGTTAATCTTTTTTCTGTTAGAGATAAACCTTTAGAAAATCTTCTAAAAATAGGTCCAGATTTAATTTTAGAAATTTCTAGCCACTTTTTAAGATTAACTACAGGACAATAGTTTTCATTGGTAAAGTAGGGTAGTCCTTTGATCATTCCTTCACCAAATTGATCAGTTTTTGATCTTCTAATGTTGATTTTAAGACCCTCAGGTACAAATTCTAAATCTTCATGATCAATTGAAATAAGCTCAGTTCGTCGAAATCCACCTCCAAAACCAATTAAGATTATTGACTTGTCTCTAAATTTCTTAATATCTTCAATTTTTTGTTGATCTATTACATTAATTATAGATTTTAAATGATTGATTAATATAGGTTTTTTACCTTTTTGAATGCTTCCTTTTACCCTTCTTATTCCCATTAAGTTTTCAACAATGATTGGATGTTTGGTATCTAAATAATGCCCTTTTAGTTTATGAACCATGCTTATCGACACTATACGTCTTCGTAAAGTACTTATTTTCGAATTTTTAGAAAGGTGCGTAAGGTATAATGAAACTATTTTTGGCTCCGATGGTAAAGAATTTAGGCCATGCTTTGCACAAAAAGCCCCAAAATCTTTAAAGTCTGACTTATATGCTCTTAAAGTATTATTTGCTTTTGAGCTTTTAAGGTTATTAAGAGTTGCCTCATGAAGCGATTTTAGGTCTGTTGTCAGTTCATTCATAAAATTACTATTGATAACAAATAATTATCGCTAGTAATAATATAACTCATTTTACATGTCAAGCATTTAATGTAAAAGATCCTCAATGCCTAAATATGTATTTATTGGTCTTATTGTTGTTATTGGAACGTTCCTAATTATGAATTACTGGCCAAAACTAACAGAGCAAACAAAAAATCGAATTTTAATGGTTATTTTTGGCATATTTTTCATAAGCATATTTGTTCTATTATTTCTATTAATGTTTTGAGGTAAATTGATCGATATTTTTTGCATTCTTGTAGCTGGTATATTTTCTTGTATAATTTTGGATATTCTAGGATATTTACTTAAATTATTAGGTATTCCTGAACCATCCTGGGGAATTGTTGGTAGATGGACCTACTATATGCTTAAAAATGGAACATTTTACAATCCAAATGTAGTTCAAATGCCAGCTATTAAATATGAGGTCTTTTTGGGTTGGATTTTTCACTACTACGTATCAATTTGTTGGGCTGTGATTTATTATTTTTTCTTTATACAAATAGGCTTTAAAATGAGCTATTTTTCAGGCTTTATTTTTGGAGCTCTTACAACTTTAGCACCATTACTAATATTTTTGCCTTTTACTGGACAAGGGATATTTGCAATAAATACAGATATACCGGTTAAAACTTCTATTATGTTCTTGATACGTCACTCAATTTATGGAATTGCGATGTATGAGGGTTTTAGATGGTTTACTTAAAACTTTAGATTAAGTTATCCCCACTATTCTACCCTGTTAAAAACACACAAAATTCAACAATAAAGTGATACATACAACCTAGTCTATCTGATATTGTTTAAAATGAATTAAGAGGCAACTCTTAACTGACCAGCTGGGGAAAAACCGAGAGGTTCAAGCCCAGAGGGCAGAAAGCTCTACAGAGTAGCGCTAAAATAGTAGAGTGGAAGGCATGGCGGTAGCGCATAAAACGACGTGCCAAAAACTACTGTTCTTTGTGCCTGAAAAGGTACAAGGAAACAGGGTTTTTTTCTTGTTATGATCCTTAAAGGTACTAAATTTCAATTAAAAGTCTGGGAATATCTTAAAAAAATACCAAAAGGTCAGATACGGACTTATTCTGATGTAGCAAAGGCTATAAATAAACCAAAATCAGTGAGAGCTGTGGCAAATGCAATAGGAAAGAACCCATATGCCCCAAAAATACCTTGTCACAGGGTAATCAGGTCGGACGGTTCATTGGGCGGCTATTCTGGTAAAGGTGGGATAAATACTAAGAGAAAATTGCTCAAATCTGAAGGTATTTTGCTCTAAAAATGTTGAAAAACAAGGTCTTTTTTTTGTTTTACTATATTTAGTAATTTTTTTTTAATATCACCTATAAGTTGCACCACAAAATCGAAAATACTTAAATTAGAGGGTATTTTGGCCTTTTAAATGCTATATTCTATTTTTGCAGAGCTAATTAAAAATACCCATTATTTTATTAAAAATTCTGATTTTAATATTTAAAATAATAGCAAAGAAATATTCTTTAAATTTTAGATATTAATAAAA
>CACJXK010000005.1 GCA_902597335.1 uncultured Pelagibacteraceae bacterium | reverse complement strand
ATGTAGGTATAAACCTTGGAGACTCTATGTATGATGGAACAATCTATGTTGGGGGAAAAATTGGATCATATGGAAGTGATGCGATTGAGTCACCTATGACAAAAAGTGATATAGATTGGTTAAAAAGAAAACTTAAAGTCGCTGAAATTGGCGAAAATTTTGATGTTTCTAAAATGACTAAAGTCGTTGCGGGTAAAAAACTTTGGAATTATGACGCTTTAGAACCAACTGAGAAAAAAGGAGCTATATAATGGCAAAAAAGAAAAATGGAAAATCAAATGGTCATTCTAATGGCAATGGTCAAAGTGAATTTTCAAAAAGAAATAAAAGTTTATTAGGTTATAATTCAATATTTACTCCAGAAGTAATTGACGACATACATATAAAGGCGCAATTAGGTAGATACAGAATGCGTGGTATGGCATTAATGAAAAAAATTCCTACGTTTGATGACCTAGTATTTTTGCCTGGTACACTTACAAGATTTGTAATCGAAGGATACAGAGAAAAATGTGAAACTAAAACTGTTATAGGACCAAGATGTGAAAATCCAGTTGAACTTGATATTCCTGTTTATATCACTGGAATGAGTTTTGGAGCTTTATCTTATGAAGCTAAGACTGCATTAGCTAGAGGTGCTACGATGGCAGGAAGTGCAACGTGTTCTGGTGAAGGTGGAATGATTCCAGATGAAAGAAGATATTCTGAAAAATGGTATTACCAATGTATTCAATCAAGATATGGTTTTAATCCACATCATGCACAACTCGCAGATGGAATAGAAGTATTTATTGGACAAGGTCAAAAAGTTGGAATGGGCGGTCACTTAATGGGTCAAAAAGTTACTGACCAAGTAGCAGAAATGAGATCATTGCCTGCAGGTATTGATCAAAGATCTCCAGCTAGACACCCTGATTGGTTAGGTCCAGATGATTTAGCATTAAAAGTTCAAGAACTAAGAGAACTAACAAAAAATAAAGTTCCAATTCAATTGAAACTTGGAGCAGCAAAAGTTTATGATGATGTTCGTATGGCAGCAAAATGTGATCCTGACTCAATTTACCTAGATGGTATGGAAGGATCAACAGGTGCGGGTCCTCACATAGCAGCAGCAAACACAGGTATTCCTGGGATAGCCGCTATTAGAGAAGCAAGAAGAGCAATCGATGATGTTGGTAAAACTGGAAAAGTAACATTGATATATGCAGGTGGTGTAAGAGATGGTGCTGACATGGCTAAAGCACTTGCTTTAGGTGCGGATGCAATTGCAATTGGAACTGGAGCAATGATAGCATTAAATTGTAATAAAGAAATTCCTGAGTCTAATTTTGAGAAAGAGATGGGAGTTCCAGCAGGTCACTGCTATCACTGCCACACAGGTCGTTGTCCGGTAGGTGTTGCAACACAGGATCCTAAACTTAGAAAAAGATTAAATCCTGATGATGCAGCTTTGAGAGTTTATAATTACCTTCACACAATGACTTTAGAAGCTCAATTATTAGCAAGAGCATGTGGTAAAACTAATATTCACTCGCTAGAACCTGAAGATTTAGCGGCTTTAACAATGGAAGCTTCTGCGCTAGCAAAAGTACCACTTTCTGGAACAAATCATACTGTTGGAGTTGATGATTTTCATAAAATTTAATTATGCCTAAAAAGAGAAATAAAAAAGCCAAAAAAGAGACTAAAGGCCAATTAGGTAAGAAAAAAGAGACTGCTAGAGAAAAAATGATAGGTCAAACAATTGGCTATCGTTATGATGTAAACTTACTTCCAGACTATTCAAGAATTACACCATTCTTAAAAAAATATATCGAAGCAATGGGATGGGACGATTTAAATTGGTTAGAAGATGTTCACATGGGTTATGAAGAAGATAGACCAGCAGTATTTGATAGAAACGCAAATGGTTGGGTAACTATTCCTAAAAAAATTAAATTACCAAACAACCAACAAGATAGGGACATGATTGCAAGAGAATTATTGGTAAAATTTCAAATGTCTCCAAACCATCCATTAGTAGATCTTAAAAAAGCTTACAGAAAATTTTAGAATCAATAAAAATTTATATATATCAGAAGTTGTTCTCTTTAAAATAAACTGCATTTATCTTATGTAATTTAAGATTGATCATGTTGTGCCATTTATTAGTATTTCTCTAATTTGTTTAAACAATTGGAGGTTAAATGACTGACGAACTAGGTGCATTGACAACCATATTCACAGAATTTTACTATTGGATAACAGTAGTACTTATGTTTCTAATCCACGTAGGATTCTGTATGTATGAAGTTGGAGCTTCCCGATACAAACATCATCAACATACTTTAATGAAAAACACAATGCTGATACCACTGGTAACAGTTACTTGGTTTTTATTTGGTTGGTGGATTTATTGGGCTTTTCCAACAGGACCAGGTCTTGCACCATCAATAATGACTGAGAGTACAGCTCTAATTACGGATGACTCAGCTTTTAGTGCTAAATGGTATTTACCAAATAGTGAACTCATGGCTATTAATTTAGGTGATCACATAAGCGGAGTATTTTGGGCTGCATTTTTGTTATTCTCTTGGACGGCTGCTTCAATAGTATCAGGTGCTGTAATTGAAAGGATTACAACTTTTGCATTTGGAATTCTTGCAATTGCAATTGGATCTGTATTTTGGAGTATAGATGCTGCATGGGGATGGCACTTTGACGGATGGATGTTAAAGTTACTTGGATATCATGATGCTTATGCATCTGGAGTAATCCACGCAGTAGCAGGTGGATTTGCTTTAGGTGTTTTAGCAGTTTTGGGACCAAGAATTGGAAAATTTTCATCGAGTGGAGAACCTAGAAATATCGGACCAAGAAATCCTTGGTTGGTAACTGTTGGATTATTCTTAATTTATACAGGTTTCTGGGGTTTTTACGCGGCGTGTAATATTCCAATTTATGACTTAGGACCAGAATATGGCATGGAAGGTGTAACTTACTTTACAGCAACTAACATATATGTAACTCCTACAACACTTAGTGGTATTACAATGAATTTCTTAATGTCACTATCTGGTGGATTGCTAGCAGGATATGTAATATCCAAAGGTGATCCTTTCTGGACTTACTCAAGCGGACTTGCTGGGATAATATGTGCTTCTGCAGGAAATGACTTATATCACCCAATTCAATCTTTAATAATTGGAATGATAGGTGTTGTTATTGCTTACAAATTGCATTACTGGGTTGAACGAAAGTTCAAAATTGATGATGCAGTTGGTGCTGTAGCTGTGCATGGTTATGCTGGATTTGCTGGACTTGTAATATGTGGGTTTGTACTAAATGGATACCCTTCTTCAGGATATAGCGTAGGTGCAATGTGGGATGGAAGCAACTATGCTGCGATAAATCCTTTAGGAATGTTTATTGGTGCAATAATCATGTTCTTTGTTCTGGGAATGATACCAGGTTACATAATTGCTAAAGTGTTAAATGGAATGGGCAAACTCAGAATCCCAAGGGAAGTTGAGTTAGCTGGTTTAGACTACCAAATAATGGAGGAAGCAAAAGAAGATGAAAAAGCTGTTGCTTCTTCGAGTAGTTAAAGGAGGATAATATGGCTACAGTATCAAATTGGATAGATCATCTAAATAAACCTGCAGAAGAAGTCGCAGGTGCAGTTTATCCAGGAGTTGGATCAGAAGGTATATTAGTTCTTATACTTGCTGTTATTTGGATTGGTTGGACAGTTGTGAGCGCTAAACAAGAAAGTGATAAACTTTCGGAGCTCGCAAGAAGGAAGCCAAGTTCCAATGCATGGAAAAGCAATATGACTGACGGATAAAAATATAATGTTAAGGGCGCATTTAATAAGATGCGCCCTTAAATAATCATGGAAGACCAAGATAAAAATCAAATAAATAAAACACCAAGTAAAATGGCAAGATTAGCTTGGCCCAAAGCTAAATATGGTGTCTATGCCGCAATCATTATCATTGTTATAGTCAATGTGCTTTACTATAAAGACCAATTATTATCACTACTTTAAAATATTTTTATGTGTGGCATTGTTGGAATTTATTTAAAATCAAAAAAATTTGAAAAATCCCTAGGGGGAATGCTTTCTAAAATGTTAATCAGTATGGAGTCTAGGGGTCCTGATAGTGCAGGTTTTGCCATATACAACAAAAATAAAAATAAAACGTACAAGTACTCAATTTGTTTAAATGAAATGAGTTTTGAAAGATTTAAAAAAGAAATTAAAGAAAAAATAAATTTTACAAAATTAGAGAAAAATTCAGACCACGTAATTTTAAAATCTACTCTAAAACCAAGTAAAATATTACCTATTTTAGAGGATTTTAAGGGAATATCTTTAGTGGGTTATGGTAAATCTATCGAAATTTTTAAACAAGTTGGCAAACCAAGTAATGTTGTTAAAAAGTTTGATCTCAATAAATTTTCAGGCTCTCACGCTATAGGTCATACAAGAATGGCTACTGAAAGCGCAATTACTACAGATGGATCTCACCCCTACTCTACAGGAGAAGACGAATGTTTAGTTCATAATGGCTCACTATCAAATCATAATAATTTAAGGAGAAAGTTAAAAAAGAATGGATCAAAATTTAATTCAGATAATGATACAGAAGTTGCAGCTGGCTATATTTCAGATAGTTTAAAAGATAGAAATTTAAAACAAACATTAAAAAAAGGTTTGAGTGACCTTGATGGGTTTTATACTTTTATTGCAGGAACACATAGTGGTTTTGCTGTTCTTAGAGATGAGATAGCCTGTAAGCCAGCAGTTATTGCTGAAACTAAGGACTATGTGGCAATTTCTTCAGAATTTCAAGCAATGGCACATTTGCCAAATGTTAATAGTGCAAAAATTTTTGAACCTGAACCAGGCGTCGTTTATTCTTGGGGTGAATAATGTTGCTTGATTTAAAAAAATTAAATTTAAGATCTGTTAATGAAAAATTACAAAATATTGACAGAAAAAAAAATAAAAGAGACTTTGTTATTTCAAATCCAGAGGGTAATCATGCTGTTTGCGCAGGTTTAACAGATAACATAGATGTAATTATAAAAGGACATGTTGGATATTATTGTGCAGGCATGAATCAAAATGCAAATATAACAGTTGAGGGAAATGTAGGAACTGGAGTAGCAGAAAATATGATGTCAGGCAAAGTTCACGTAAAGGGAAATGCATCACAATCAGCAGGTGCAACCGCACATGGTGGAACATTAATCATTGATGGTGATACTAGCTCTAGATGTGGAATTTCTATGAAAGGTATAGATATAATAGTTAAAGGATCTGTAGGTCACATGTCAGCATTTATGGCTCAGTCTGGAAATTTAGTTGTTTTTGGTGATGCAGGTGAAGCATTAGGTGATAGCTTGTATGAAACAAATATTTATGTAAAAGGAAAAGTTAAATCTTTAGGAGCAGATTGTGAAGAAAAAAAAATGAATAAACAACACAAAATTAAATTAAAAGAACTTTTAAAAAAAGCCGGGTCAAATATTAAACCAGAGCAATTTAAAAGATATGGCTCAGCTAGAAAGTTGTATAATTTTAATATTGATAATGTATCTAACTATTAATTATGAAAAATAAAACGCACCCACGTCAATCTTGGACTTTTGATGAATACACTAATTCAGAAATTAGAAGAGCAGCTGAAACAGGAATTTATGATATCAGAGGTGGAGGCTCAAAAAGAAAACTTCCACATTTTGATGATTTATTATTTTTAGGTGCTTCAATGTCTAGATATCCTCTTGAAGGATATAGAGAAAAATGTACCACAAATGTAACTTTAGGCACAAAATATGCAAAAAAACCATTAGAACTTGATATTCCAATTACAATTGCGGGAATGAGCTTTGGTGCTTTATCAGGTCCTGCTAAAGAAGCATTAGGTAGAGGAGCAAGTGAAGCTGGCACATCTACAACAACTGGAGATGGAGGAATGACACCAGAAGAGAGAGGTCAATCTAAAAATTTAGTTTATCAACTTTTACCTTCAAGATATGGAATGAATCCTAATGACTTGAGAAAAGCCGATGCAATTGAGGTAGTGATAGGACAAGGAGCAAAACCAGGCGGTGGTGGAATGCTACTAGGACAGAAAATAGATGATCGTGTTGCAGAGATGAGAACTTTACCAAAAGGAATTGACCAAAGATCTGCGTGTCGCCATCCGGATTGGACTGGACCAGATGATTTAAAAATAAAAATTTTAGAATTAAGAGAAATCACAAAATGGAAAGTTCCTATATTTATTAAAATTGCAGGAGCTAGACCTTATTATGATACAGCTTTAGCTGTTAAAGCAGGTGCAGATGTTGTTGTACTAGATGGTATGCAAGGTGGTACAGCAGCTACTCAGGAAGTATTTATTGAAAATGTGGGACAACCAACTTTAGCCTGCATAAGACCTGCTGTAGATGCTTTACAAGATTTAAATTCTCATAGAGAAGTTCAGCTTATTATTTCAGGTGGAATTAGGAACGGTGCAGATGTTGCAAAAGCTCTTGCTTTAGGTGCAGATGCAGTATCAATTGGAAGTGCAGCAATGATTGCAATTGGTGATAATGATCCTAAGTGGGAAAAAGAATATGAAAAACTTGGAACTAAAGCCGGAGCATATGATGATTGGCACGAAGGAAATGATCCTGCTGGAATTTCGACTCAAAATCCAAAGTTAATGAAAAGATTAGATCCAAAAAAAGCAGGTAGAAAACTTTCAAATTATTTAAAAGTAATGTCTCTTGAAGCGCAAACAATAGCTCGAGCCTGTGGAAAAAATAGTCTTCATAACTTAGAGCCAGAAGATTTATGTGCATTAACTGTTGAAGCTGCAGCAATGGCGAGGGTCCCTTTGGCTGGAACTAGCTGGATACCAGGCATTGAAAAGAAATAGTTATTGATAGTTATCAAATAATTCGTAGTATATTTACGAATGCCTAAAAATTTATCGAATATTGCTAAATCAAAAAAAATTAAATATTTTTTGATAAGTTTTGTAGATTTATTCGGTGTATTAAGATCAAAATTAGTGCCTGCACGTGCAATAAAAGAAATGCAAAAAACTGGTGCAGGTTTTGCAGGATTTGCAGCATGGCTTGATATGTCTCCGGCGGACTCTGATATGTTTGCAATACCAGATCCAAATAGTTTAATTCAATTACCATGGAATAAAGAAGTTGGATGGCTTGCCTCAGACTTGTGGATGGATGGCAAACCTGTGGATGCATCTCCTAGAGTAATGTTAAAAAACCAGATAAAAACACTATCTAATGAGGGCTATTCAATGAAGTCTGGTGTTGAATGTGAGTATTTTCTTATTTCACCAGATGGTAGTTCAATAGCAGATCAAAGAGATACACAATCTAAACCTTGTTATGATCAATCATCTTTAATGAGGCAGTATGATTTAATTAAGGAAATATGTGACTGCATGATTGAAATGGGGTGGAACCCATATCAAAATGATCATGAAGACGCAAATGGTCAATTTGAAATGAATTGGGATTATTCTGACTGTTTAACTACAGCAGATAGACACACATTTTTCAAATTTATGGTAAAGACATTAGCTGAAAAACATGGTCTCAGAGCTACGTTTATGCCTAAGCCTTTTGAAAAACTTACAGGGAACGGATGTCATGCTCATATTTCACTTTGGAAAAAGAAGAAAAATATATTTTTAGATAAAAATGACAAGTTGGGTCTAAGTAAATTGGCATATAATTTTTTAGGTGGTATTATTAAAAATGCAGGTTCTTTATCAGCATTTTTCAATCCGACATTAAATAGTTACAGACGAATAAATGCACCACCAACAACTTCTGGAGCGACTTGGTCTCCAAGTAGTATTTCTTATACTGGAAACAATAGAACTCACATGATTAGAGTTCCAGACCCAGGAAGATTTGAACTAAGACTAATGGATGGCTCAGCAAATCCATATTTATTACAAGCGGGGGTTTTGGCTGCAGGTATAAACGGTATCAGAAAAAAAATTAATCCAGGGAAGCCACTATTTTGTAATATGTATACAGATCATAAAAAATATCCAAATTTAAAAAAATTACCAAATACCTTAGAGGACTCGCTAGAAATGTTAAATTTTAATACAGTATTAAAAAATGCTTTTGGTAAAAATGTTTTGAACAGTTATATAAAATTAAAAAAATCTGAAATTGAAAGTTTCAAATTAAAAGAAAATTTTGACAAACTAAAACCTATCACAAAATGGGAAAGATCTAATACCTTAGATTGTTAAAAAATGTCTATTAACTATAGACATATTAAAAAATATTCATCATTTATCAAAAATAATAATTACTCGTTTAGTAGAGAAAAAATATTAAATATATTAGACAAAAAAGCGATTGATAAAGCTTACAATACAATATCTAATTGGGAAACTTATACCCCTACCCCTCTTCTTAA
Organism: uncultured Pelagibacteraceae bacterium; assembly: GCA_902597335.1. Lineage (GTDB taxonomy): Bacteria > Pseudomonadota > Alphaproteobacteria > Pelagibacterales > Pelagibacteraceae > Pelagibacter. The sequence continues at coordinate 109,320 of CACJXK010000005.1, read as the reverse complement.
TTTAAAAAAACTTTCAAAAAATCTAGGACTTAAAAATATTTTTTACAAAGATGAGTCAAAAAGGTTTGGCCTCAAATCTTTTAAGGCTCTAGGTGGTGCTTATGCCGTAGAGCAAGTCTCCGCTGGAAATAAAAACGTAGTTGTAGCGACTGCAACTGCAGGAAATCATGGCAAATCAGTTGCGTGGGGAGCAAAAAGATTAGGAATTCCTTGCAAAATCTTCATAAGTGAATTTGTTAGCGATACAAGAGCAAATGAAATGCGAAAACTTGGGGCTGATGTAATTCAAGTTAAAGGAAACTATGAAAACTCCTTAAATGAATGCATAAAACAATCTAAAAAAAATGGTTGGGAAATTGTGCAAGATGTTGCCTGGGAAAATTACCTTACAGTTCCAAAACTAACGATGGCTGGATATTCCGTAATGATTGAGGAAATTTCAAAACAAACTGATCAATATATTACACATATTTTTTTACAAGCAGGGGTTGGAGGTATGGCATCTGGGGTAATAGCAGGTGTTGCAAGATATTTTAAAAGAATTCCTAAAATTATTGTTATTGAGCCAGAAAATGCAGATTGTGTGTTAAAAAGTATTGATGCTGGCAAACTCACAAAAGTTGAAATTAAAAAAGAAAGTATCATGGGTGGAATGTCTTGTGGAGATGTATCATTGGTCCCATGGCAAATTCTTAAAAATTCAGTAAATAGTTGTTTAAGTATTCCTGATGATGACATTCCGTTATCAGTTGCAATGTTAGCTAAAGGATACTTTGGAGATGATAAAATTATTGCAGGTGAATGTTCAGCGCCTGCTGTAATAAGTTTAAACGTAAGTTGCAATAACGAACAAATTAAGAAAGATCTTGAATTAGATATGAATGCAAATGTTTTATTAATTGGATGTGAAGGTGATACAGACATAAAATTATATAACGAACTTCTTTCTAAAGGATCAGAAAAGTTATCTAATGTCTAATAAGGCTCTTGTTTGGGTAAGAGACGATTTTCGTATAAACAATAATGATGCATTAATTTATGCTTCAAATAATCATGATCTTGTAACTGTAGTTTTCATTTTTAATAATAATACTTTTGATAATAAAAGAGAGGCACAAAAATGGTGGCTTAGCAAATCACTTGAAAGTTTTAGATCTGATTTAAAAAAATTAAATATTGGATTAGAAATAATTAAAGATGATGAAATTAATTTCTTTTCTAAATTAAAATCTAATAATAAAATTTCAGTTTATTGGAATAAAGTTTATGAACCAGCTGAATTAGATAAAGACAAAAAAATTGGAAAAGATTTAACTGATAAAAAGATTGATTTTAAATTCTTTAAAGGAAATGTGTTAAATGAATACAATAAAATTACAAAAAATGATGGAACGCCTTTTAAAGTTTATAGTCCTTTTTGGAGAAATGCAGAGCAATATTATTTAGAAAGACTTCCAGATAAAATAAATAAAGTCAAAAAATGTAAAAAAATAGAAACAATCTTTAAAAAACAAATTAACTCTGAAGATATTTTACCTAAGTCAAAATGGTATACGAAATTTGAGAAGTATTGGCTGCCTTCAGAGAGTAAAGCTCATGAATACTTAGATAATTTTGTTAATAAAAACATATTAAATTATGGTGTAGACCGTGACTTTCCGTCTATTAATGGAACATCAAAGCTTTCTCCATACATAAGAAATGGACAAATAAATGTTGGTGATATTTGGGAAAAATGTAAAAGATTAAAATCAAAAAATGTTAGTGTAAAAAAATATACTAATGAAATTGGTTGGAGAGAGTTTTCGCACAGTCTAATAAATTATTTTCCTCAAATGTTAAGAGGAAACTTAAGAAAAGAATTTGATAATTTTCCATGGGTAAACAACATTAAATTTTTAAATGCATGGAAGAAAGGAATGACTGGCTATCCAATTGTTGATGCTGGAATGAGAGAATTATATGAAACAGGCTGGATGCACAACAGAATTAGAATGGTTGTTGGATCTTTTTTAGTTAAACACTTAAGAATTAATTGGAAAGAGGGAGAAAAATATTTCAGAAATTGTCTCTTAGATTTTAATGAAGCAAATAATGTTGCTCAATGGCAATGGGTAGCTGGATGTGGTGCTGATGCAGCTCCATACTTCAGAATTTTCAACCCTATTCTGCAGGGTGAAAAATTTGATAAACAAGGAGAGTATGTAAAAAAATGGGTCCCTGAACTAGAAAGAGTACCATCAAAATTTATTCACAAACCTTGGGAATTAGATTTAAAATATCAAGAGGGAATTAAAACTATAATAGGAAAAGATTATCCAAAGCCAATTGTTATTCATGAAGAAGCAAGAGCTGCAGCTTTAAAAGCTTTTCAAAGTATAAAAAAAAATTAGAAACCACTCTCTCTAATAAGTAGTGAAAATATATTTCTAAAAAATTTAATGAATGGGCTATATCTGTATCCATCAATATGGACATATCCTGGTAACTCAAATTCAATATTAGTCTTTGATACTATTTTAAAGTCAGCTGAATAATATGCTGTCTCTGGTCTATTTTCATATTCTGATTCTATATCATTTCTTACTGCAATAGGTCCGTTATATGTTGATGATAACGAAAGGTAAGGCAAAGCGTTCACTGCGGAATAATCTAATGATTTAGAAATTAAATTAATTTTTTCATGAGTTCCATCACTTGGAATAAATACCGCTGCATTGTTCAATTTAAAACGGTCAATTTGATTTTCTTTTATAAATCCTTTTACCTGTCCTGTTCCATATTTGACTATTCCAAACAATTCATTTCTATTATTTACCCATATACCATTTGATAAATTATCTAGATCTTTGATCGATCCATCAATGGGTGATTTTAATATCATCTTATCTTGTATTTTTAGCAAACCACTCAATTCGCTATTTACAGAAATAAGCCTTTGTTTAAGAGTTATGTATTGATCCATATTTCCAGCACTATCACTCAATCGATTTAGTTTTGTTTTAATCAATTCTAACTTAGTTCTAGTAGAATTAATTTGATCCTCTAATTTAGGAGAATAAAATTCTATAATAGATTGACCTTCTTTAACTTCATCATCATTTTTTACCATTATGTTTTTAATTTGTGCAGGATAAGGAGCATATATTTTAGAATATTGTTCAGAAATAAAAACAGCCGGTATTTTTAATGATGATTTCCATGGAGCAAATAAAAGCAAAGATAAAGTAATTAAAAATAAAAGTAATCTGAAAGTTTTTATATTAAATTTGATATCTTTTTTAAGAAGTAACCATTGTTTCATTTCTCTTACTATTGGTGCCATAATGAACCAATAAATTTCAATCACAAATAAAATAATACCTAAAACTTTAAAAGCAAAATGGTAAACCAACAAAGCAATTCCAATAAATAAGAAAAATCGATAAATCCAAGTTGACCATGCGTAGATTATAAATAGCCATCTTCTAGATGGGTTTAATTCCTCTGGAGGACTATGGTTCAGTCCAAATAAGGTTTCTCTTACTTGCCATCTTGCTAATGCAAATGACCTTGGTTGTAAATTTTCAGCTTTTAACCAATCAGCAAAAACATAATATCCATCAAATCTCATAAACGGACTAACGTTAATCACCAATGAGGAAATCCAGCTTGTAGTTGCTATAAAAAAGGCTACACTTTTAAGACCACCCTCTGGTAATACTGCCCAAGCAAAAGTTGCAATTAAAGCAAGATGTAATTCTGTTAAAATACCTGCAAAATTGATGAGGAGCCTTTCCTTATGGTTTCTTAGTCGCCAAGCATCTGTTGTATCGGTGTATAAAAATGGAAAGAATACTAAAAACGCTATTCCAATAGCTGATACTCGACAGCCAAAGTGTTTTGCAACAAATGCATGTCCTAACTCATGTAAGCATTTTACAAAAATTAAAGTGACAAGATAAAGCAACAAACCATTGAAAGTAAAAAAATACATAAATGTTTTTGCAAAACTTTCATATTGTTGAATAACTAAAAAAATTCCAATGAAACCAAAAAAATAAATTAGGTTTCTAAAATTTTTTGATCCTAAATTCTTAACTTTTGAAATGAATTTATTCAAAAATTCATCTGGTTTAAATAATGGTATCTTAAAGAATAAATAGCTATGAATTAAATTTAGCAACCAATGTTTTTTAAGACTATTTTTTTGTTGAGAAAGTAAATTAACTCCTTGACCAAGTGGTTGAACAATTAAATTATTTAATTGTAGAAAATTTACGAAGCTTTTTATCTCATCAATATTTGTCTCTATGCCTTCAGAATTTATTTTCTTTTCAAAATCTTTTAATTCTACTCCTCCAGTCCAATTTTTAATCAAACGAAAAGCAGTGATCCCCAAGGTAAAATATTTGTTTCGAATAGCATCATAAAGAAGCCATGCGGGTGAACCATCTTCTCTGCTGTTACCACGTAAAATTTCTAAATCTTGTCTTAAATGCGGGATTATCATATTCCAATTAACTGCCTCATAAATGTTATTGGTTTTCTGAATAAATAATAAAAAACAGATACTTCTGAGCCATACACTTTAGCTGTTCCTCTTAAACCAATACGAGGTAATTTATTTGCATCTCCTTCATAACTTGCTGTCAATTTATATGATAATATTCCTTCAGGAGACAACGAGGGTTGATAAGATGCTCTCAATAATTTTCCCTCCAAAGATTTCATTGGATTTATATCCAAAAAAACTTTTACCAAACTATTTTTTTGGATCACTAAAGAGTCTTTAACTGGCAACCATATTAAAAATTCGATTTCATTTTGATTTGCAATAGTTATTATTTTTTCACCTACAGAAACTGGTCTTCCCTGCCACTCAGATTTTCTGTCAACAATAGCTATTCCATTTTGTGTTGAGTAAATTTTTGAATTCTTTAATCTTTTTGTTACTGAATTTAATTCAGCTTTTTTTAAATCAACCTGAGCAGCTAATTCAGCAATTCTTGCTTTTTCGTTTGTATCAGAAAAAGATGATTGGCGACTTCGCAAAAGTTCTTTTTCTGCAATTTGTAATGATTGTTGCGCTAGATTATATTCATTATTTAAGTCCAAATCTTCAAGTAAAACAACTAAATCACCTGCACTTACTTTGTCATTATTATTAATAGTTATATTTTTTACAACTCCATCAAATGGAGCTGTAACTAATTTTGGATTAGAAGGCACCACGTCAACTGGGGCAGTACTAGACATTTTAATTGGTACAATTGAAATTATGATAAACAGAATAAGGGTAGACCAAAAAAGTTTACTTCCTAAATTTTTTTTAAAAAATTGATTAACAGAGGAGCCTGATTTAAAAGTATTCTGAGCATGTCCAAAAGTATTCGCTAAATGAGTTAAAAGATCAATTTCATTCTCATTGAAAGTCTGATTTTTAGATAAAATTAAAAAACCTTGAAATCCCTGTTGGGCAGAAAATAATGGAACTTGTAAAATAAAACCTGGAATGTTCTTAGGCTTTTTAATTTTTAATGATTTTGATGTTTTTTCAATATCGATGGTTTGTATATCTTTAGTATCCCTGTGATCTTTGTGATTTATGATTTTTTCTAAGTAACTTATCAAAGGGGAAGTTCTATCAACTGTAGCTAAATCTGAAGTTGCTTTTACGCTGAAATTATTAGTTGATGATTTTAATAAAAGAAATGAACTTATATAATCTACTAATTGTCTTGTTTCATTAACTATGACAAAATTTAATTCATCTTCAGTTTTTGCTTCACGGGTTTTTTTTTCTAAACCAATTAGCTTTGCAATTTTAATATTTTTATCTTCGCTCAAAATTTAACTGTCCCACTCATACCAGGTATTAAACCACCATATTTTTCATTAAACCTAGCTTTTAGTTTAATTGTTTGGCTAACAGCATCAACTGCTGCTCCTAAACTAATTATTTTGGCTTTTAAATTATCACCAGTTTCATCTATTTGAATTTCTACGTTGTGACCTGTTTTTAACCATTTTAGCCATGTGCTTGGCACTATTATTTCAGCTTCCAATAAGCCATCACCAACTATATCCATCAAAACTTGTCTTTCTTGAATTGTAGAAAAAATACTTGTGTAAACATCCATCACTTTTCCATCGTAAGGTGCGATTACTTTGCATCTTTTCACATTCAAAGTAGAAATTTTTAATTCAGCTTTAGCTTTATTCATCGCTGATACTGATAATTGATATTGAAGTTTACCAATTGATCTCATTTCTAATAATTGTTTATCGTTTTCTAGCTGAATTTTTGCAGTTTCATAATTTGCTTTAATAACTTCATTCTGAGCTTTATATAATTCACAATCAAAGCTAATTAGGATATCACCTTTTTTAAAAGCATCCCCTAATAAAAAATTTATCTTTTCAACTCTTGCTGCTATTTCACTTGAAATTGAAACTTTTTCTGTAGCTGATACTAAAGCTCTTGCCATCCTATCCTCTGCTAAAGCAAACATAGGTGACAAAAATATAATAATTGTTATTAAAACTTTCTTCATAGGATATTAAAATATTTCAAATTTTAGATTACAATACTACAAACTTCTTAGCAACTTATCGCCATAATCATCAAAGTTAACTTGTGCTTTTGCAAGCTGAGTATTTAGTGGCTCAAACGTAGTTTCAGGATCAGTTAATTTTTCAGTATTATTGTTTTGATTGTTAAAGTCTAATTGAACTTCTTTAATTACAACTTCACCACCTTCATTTTCTGATATTATTTTTAATTTAATATTTTCAACATCACTTGGTGGCTCCGCTATTATTTGTCCAGTAAACGGATCAATTTTTATCCACTCTGGAAGTTTTTGACCATCTTCTTGAACGATCTCAAATTCCTCAGAGTTTTGTGCTTTTACGATTGGTAATTCCAAGTAATATTTATTGTCAATTACTTGAGTTTCTACATTTAATATCTCGCTAGGTGCTATGTCTATAAATTCTTTTAATTTATTATTATTTAAAACATCTGTTGTTGTTTTATCAATAGAGCCTGCCTCATTAGTTGATTGTAATTGAACAGTTCCACTTGTATCTACATTTACTTTAGTTTTCTTCGCTTTCTTTATTTTTTTGAAAACATCTTTATCTTGTGCAAGTTTTTTTGGATCAATTACAACTGTAACTTTTTTTTGATTGTTATCTGAGTCTAGCGCAATAATTTTAAATTCTACTTTACCCATTCCCTTAGGAATATTAGTAGTTGTTTTTCCTGTTTTAGGATCAACTTTAATCCAATTAGGGAGAACTGATCCATCTTTCATTTCTCCATAATATTTATTCATCTCTTTTCCTTCATCATTGAAAACTTTAAATTTTACTTTCATACCCTCTTTAGTGTACTTAGCTTTTAAATTTTCAATAACTGCTGAGTCATCACCTGTAGAAATTGACTCAGACTCTGCAACAAGATCAACTAATCTTAATCCCTGGTTAAATTCAGCTCCATCTCTTTGAGTTGAAGGAGGCAACTCAAGTTCTGGTGTATCAATTTTTTCAGATCTTCTTTGTCTTTTTTCTCTTCTCTCCTCCTTATTTTTCTTACCTTTATTATCTGACTCAGTTTCAGTTTCTGTATCATCATCTCCATCAGGTGTAGGATCAGTAATGTTTTCGTTACCACCACCTGTTACTGCTGGAAATATAATTTTAATTTGTAAAACTGCTGTATCTGTAGAATTTCCATCACTGATAGTGTACCAAAAATTATCATAGACAGGGTCTGAACCAGCATTTTTTGATTCATCATCTGTTAGTGTACTACTTATTGTATATGAATAACTTCCATCTGCATTTAATGTTAATGTACCGTATGTTCCTGTGATTTCACTGCCCGCTGTAAAAGTAGTACCACTTCCTTCCGTAGATCCTGCTGCAAAATTTGTAATAGTGAGAGAATCTCCGTCACCATCACTATCATTTCCATCTAGATCATCTGCACTACCATTTGTAACTGTTGCAGAACCTACTCCTGTTGAAATAGTAATAGTATCATTAACAGCTGTTGGACCTTCATTAATTCCAGTAATAGTAAACGTAATGGTACCAATATCTATTGCTTTGCTTCCTGCGTTTGTTTCATCATCTCTTACTTTATAAGAAAATGTATCGGTAGCAGTCGCTCCGTCAGCAAGTGCAATAGTTGCAGCATTTCCTGTTACATCATAAGAATAAGATCCATCTTGATTTAAAGTAAAGGTTCCATAAGTTCCAGATATAGCTGAACCAACATTTTTATTAGCTAGTGATGAACCTTCAGCACCAGTACCAACTCCTCGAACTTTCAAATCAGATGTACTATCATCACTATCAGTATCATTGGTTGTTACACTGCCAGTTGCTGCAGAAGCTCCTGCAGTAATTGTATCTGTGTCATTAACTGCAACAGGTGCTGCGTTAACTGATATATTCATTGTATAAGTGGCTGAACTAAAGACAGTTCCATCATGAACTTTAAAAGTAAAAGTATCATCATTTTCAGAATTTGCGTTAGGGGTATACTTAATATTATCAAAATTAGTGATAGTAGTATTGGCAGTTATTGTATTTCCATTACCAACTTTCGTTAAAGTTCCATAAGTTGGTACAGATATAATTTTTATTTTACTCAAAGTATCACTATCATCGACATCAGAAAAATTAAATTCTGATCCACTATCTGAAAATGTATAAGTTATGTTTAAACTTGTTCTTGCGCCATGCGTTGCATCAGTATTATTTTCATTTATGTAAATAGTTTTGTCCGCTGCGGTTGGAGCATCATTTGTACCTGTAACTGTAATAACAATTGTTGCTGTATCTGTTCCACCATTTCCATCTGAAACTGTGTAAGTAAAACTATCTGGTGCTGTTTCTCCAGTTGCTAAATCGTCAGCTGCACTTTGGTCTGCAACGTACGTATAAGTTCCATCAGCTCCTATTGTTAATGTTCCATAAGTTCCTGTTACTGAAGTTCCGTTAGATTGATTTGTACCTGAAGTTACACTTGAATTAGATCCTCCTGTTACTGCAATTTGAGTTATTTCTAAAGAACTTACTGTATCATCACCATCTGCATCTGTGTCATTATTTTGAATTACACCATTTGCAGCATCAGAAACTGTTAGTGTTGCATCTTCATTAACCGAACCAGTATCATCAGTTGCAACTGGATCATCATTTGCACCTGTAACTGTAATAACAATTGTTGCAGTATCTGTACCACCATTTCCATCTGATACTGTGTAAGTAAAACTATCTGTTGCTGTTTCACTTGCATCTAAAGCATCAGCTGCAGCTTGATCTGCCACATATGTGTATGTCCCATCTGCACCTACAACTAAAGTACCATAAGTACCTGTAATTGAAGTTCCGTTTGTACTATCTGTGCCGCTGGATACAGCAGAATTAGATCCACTGTCAGTGACTGAAATTTGTGTAACTGTTAAAGTGTCTCCATCTGCATCTGTATCATCTGCAACTAAAAGTCCTGATCCAGAAGTTTGGCTAACTGTTGCATCTTCTACCACAGCATCTGTATCATTAACTCCAACTGGTGCATCATTTACTGGAGTTACATTTACCGTCATTGTATTTGAAGATGAGCTATAAGCAGTGCCATCGCTTACCTGAAATCCAAATGAAGTATATGAAGTACCATTTTCATTGGCATCTGGCACAAATCTTAATTTGTTATTACTAATATCTGTTGCAGTAATTTCTTGGTTTAAAGTTACATCTACCCAAGCAGAACCATTATAATATTGCAAAGCTCCATTATCCTCTAATGATGTAATTTTAATTTTGTTCAAGGCTCCGTCATCATCCACATCACTAAAGTTAAACTCGGTTGTTGAAAATACGTGATTTGTATCTTCTAGAGTTGTAACAGTGTTATCAGATGCAGTTGGAGCATCATTAACCCCTGTTACAGTAATTGTGATATCTGCTGTAGTTGTTGCACCTGTTGTATCTGTCACTGTGTATGTAAATACATCAGTAACTGTATCACTCGCATCTAAATCATCTGCAGCTGATTGATCAGCAGTATAGGTATAAGTTCCATCAGCTCCTATAGTGAGTGTTCCATAAGTTCCTGTTACTGAAGTTCCATTTGAATGAGTTGTACCTGAGGTAACACTTGAGTTTGAGCCACTATATGGTTTGATTTGAGTAATAACTAATGATGCAGCAGTATCATCACCATCTGCATCTGTATCATTATCTTGTATAACTCCACTTCCAGCTGAAGAAACCGTTAGTGTTGCATCTTCATTTACAGAGCCTGTATCGTTGGTTGCAACTGGTGTATCATTTGTTCCTGTTACTGTAATAATTAATGTTGCTGTATCTGTTCCACCTTTTCCATCTGAAATCGTGTAAGTAAAACTATCTGGTGCAGTTTCACCTGCGTCCAAAGCATCAGCTGCTGATTGGTCAGCTGTATAAGTATAAGATCCATCTGCGCCTACAGTTAAAGTACCATATGTTCCAGTTACTGTAGTACCATTACTTGCTGAAGTACTACTTTCAGCTACAGTACTATTAGTTCCACCTGTAGCAGTTATATGTGAAACTGTTAAAGTATCACCATCTGCATCTGTATCATCAGCAACTAAAAGTCCTGATCCAGAAGTTTGGCTAACTGTTGCATCCTCATTAACACTATCGGTATCATTTACAGCTACTGGGGCATTGTTATCATCGCTGACAGTAATAGTTAATGTAGATGTTGTGGAAGCTGTTCCATCTGAAACTGTATAGGTGAATACATCTGTTCCAGCGCTTGATCCAGCAACATAAGAATAAGTACCATTAGCACCAATAGTTAATGTACCATAAGTCCCTGTACTTGAAGTTCCATTTGCGCGTGTTGTTCCAGAAGATATGGTTGATGCGCTTCCTGCACCGCTATGTTGAATATGTGTTACTGTTAAAGAAGAATCAGCGTCTGCATCAGTGTCATCTGAAATTACTGTACCTGCGCCATTAGTAGTATCAGTTACTGTGGCAGTTACTAATACAGCGTCTGTATCTGCCACTGCAACTGGTGCATCATTAACTCCAGTAACTGTTATTATTAAAGTCGCTGTACTTGTATCAGTTCCATCTGAAACTGTATAAGTAAAATTATCTGTTACTTCATCACTTGCATCTAACGCTTCTGCTGCGGCTGTATTAGCTGTGTAAGTATAAGCACCATTGGCTCCAACAACTAAAGTACCATAAGTTCCAGTTATAGAAGTTCCATTTGCATGAGTTGTTCCTGGATTTACAGCAGAATTAGTTCCACCAACAGTGACTTTAATTTGTGTAACTGTTAAAGAAGAACTAGCGTCCACATCCGTATCATCTGCTACTAATAATTCCGAACCAGAACTTTCAGTTATTGTTGCATTTTCATTAACAGCATCTGTATCATTAACTCCAACTGGAGCGTCATTTATTCCAATAACTGTAATTTCTAAAACCGCGATATCAGTTTCACCCTGTCCATCTGAAACTGTGTAGTTAAATGAATCTGTCACAATATCACCAGCATCTAATTGATCAGCAGCTGTTTTATTTGCAACATAAGTATAAGAGCCATTTGCTGCGATTGTCAGTTGCCCATAGGTACCATCAAGCGCTGAACCAACTGTTCCTGCAGTACCTGAACCCTCAGTAGACCCAGTTTTGATTGCGGTGACTGTCAATGTATCACTATCAGGGTCTGTATCGTAATTACTAGTTGAACTGGTATCAATCACGTCACCAGTATTTTCTCCAGTTATATCAACAAAACTATATGGACTTGAAAGTGAAAAAGATAAAACTCCGTTATTTGATGCTCGAGATAAAAATGCTTTGGTTCCATCATTATTAAATATAATATCAGTTGAGCTATCTGCATAGCTACTCACATCAAATTCACCCTTAAATGTTGCTGTAGATAAGTTAAAACCAGTACTAAGATCGTATTCTAAAATTTTATCACTAGCCTGACCTGTGATAAACAATTTTGTGCCTGTTGCGTTAAATGAAATTCCCCTTGGTGTAGCTTCTTTTGCACTAAAATCTAAACTTCTACTTGTGTATGATATTGTTGAGGTATCAAAAGCGGTTGATAGAGAATATTCATAAACAGCATCATTAATATCTCCAAGTAAAAACATTTTAGTTCCATCAGTATTAAAAGCAAAACCTCTAGGGTTGCCGTCTTGACCGCTAATTACAGTTGAAGTAGGTGTTGGTAATGAGGAAACATCATAGGCTGTAGATAAAGCAAATTCATGAATCTTTTTATTACTTCCTGAGCCATTACTTATATAAAGTTTAGAACCATCATCATTAAATCTTATACCACGTGGATTACCTGCGTAAGAAGAAATATCTGTTGTACTACTTTGAGAAGCGGTATTTATATCAAAAGCAGTTGTTAAAGCGTGTACAGAGATTTTTGGGTTAGTGTGATGATGAAGAACAAACATTTTAGTTCCATCATGATTAAATGCTACAGAACGTACTGTGCCTTCATCAATAGCATATGGAGAACCAGTATCTTGAGAAACTCCAGTAACGCTTGTAGCATTACCACCATTTGAAACAGTTAATGTTCCATCTTCGTTTATTGTACCAGTGTCATTTCTTGCAGTTACATCTTGGCTTGGAATAACCGTAATTGTAAGTGTTGCTGTGTCTGTTGCAGTTCCATCTGAAACTGTATAAGTAAATACATCTGTTACATTAGAGTCTCCTGCATCAAGGCTCGTTATATTTGAATTTGCAACATATTTATAACTTCCATCTGAACCAATAGTTAAAGTACCATATGTACCCGAAACTGAGGTTGCAGATCCATTGGTATATGTAACATCAGCTACTGAAGTTGCTGAACCTGCACCGCTATGTTGAATGAGTGTAATTGTTGCGGTAGAGCTATCATCTAAGTCAGTATCATTGTCTGTTATATCTCCTGAATTACTTCCAGTACTTGTACCAGAAACAGCTGAACCACTATTTGCAACAGTTAAAGTTCCACCTTCTTTTATATAACCTGTATCATTAACTGCTGTTGGATCATCATTAATACCGATTATTGTAATTGTAATAAGTCCAATATCAGTAGCTGTTCCATCTGAAAGTGTGTAGTTAAAAACATCTGTTACTTGATCAGCTGCATCTAAGGCATCAGCCGCAGCTTGATTTGCAACATAAGAATAACTTCCGTTTGCTGCAATCGTTAATTCACCATAAGTCCCTGCCAAAGCTGAACCAATTGAACCAGCAGTTCCACTTCCTTCTGTAGACCCTGTTCTAATAGCAGATACTGTTAATGAAGCGCCAGTGTCTACATCACTATCTTTATGAGAACTTGAGCTTGTATCAATTACATCTCCAGAGTGTTCTCCTGTAGCATCATAACTTCCTGTAACATTCGCATTATTACCATTACTGACTGTTAATGTACCATCTTCAACAATTACACCTTCATCATTTTGTGCTACCGGTGCATCATTAACTCCTGTAACTGTTATTATTAAAGTGGCTGTAGCTCCATCAGCAGTATAAGTAAAACTATCCGTTACAGGATCACCACCAGCTGCCAAAGCTTCGGCATTAGATGTGTTTGCTATGTAAGTATATGAACCATCCGCACCAATAGTTAAAGTACCATAAGTTCCAGTTACTGATGTTCCATCTAAATAAGTTGTCCCAGAGCTTACAGTTGAATTTGATCCACCAGTTACTTTTATATGTGTTACACTTAAACCGCTTGTGTCAGCTGCATCATCATCTAATACATCAGCTTGAGCACCTGTTTTAGTAACAGTTTCATTTTCATTTACACTGTCAGTATCATTTACAAGAACAATTGAGCTTGCTACTGTAAAAGTAATAGTACCCACATCGTAAGCAAATGAACCTGAGTTAGTTTCATTATCACGAGTTGTGTATGTAAATGTATCAGTTGCAGTACTACCATAAGTAATATTATTTGTTGAGCTTGCTGCATAAGTATATGTTCCATCTGCGGCAATAGTTAATGTACCATACGTTCCAGCAATTGCAGATCCAACTCCTGTATCATTTGTTATAATTGAATTATTAGAACTCTCATTTCCTGAAGCAACACCTGTAACAACTAATACACTATCAGCATCATCACTATCAGCAACACCGTCATGAACATCACCTGTACTATTGTTACCTGCAGCTACAGTTGTACCAACAGTAGTATCTGTAACATTTGGAGCAGCGTTAACTGAAATAGTCATTGTATAAGCTGATGAACTATAAACAGTTCCATCATTTACTTTAAAGCCAAAGGTTACATCACTTTCTGAGTTTGCAGCTGGCGTAAATCTTAAATAATTGTTTCCAATATCTGATGCTGAAATTTCTTGGTTTAATGTAACATCAACCCATGACGATCCATTATAATGTTCTAGAGCTCCTGCACTTTCTAAAGTTGTAATTTTAACTTTAGATAAACTATCACTATCAGCGTCTGAATAATTAAAGTCTCCAGCAGCAAAGATTTTTGTAATATTTGCTGGAGTTCTATCTCCTGCTGAAGATACTTGGTTGTTTTCATTTATATATACCGTTGAGTTTGAAGCAGTAGGAGCATTATTGTCGGATTGTCCTATAATAGTAATAGTTATTGTTGCAGTATCTGTCGTTACTCCATCCCCTACTGTATAAGTAAAGACATCAGTAACAGTTTCTCCACTATCTAAGCCAGTAATATCATTGCTTGCTGTATAAGTATAACTTCCGTTAGCCTCTAAATCTAAAGTACCATAATAACCAACAACTGAATTTGATCCTGCTGTACCAGAATTACCATTCCCCGATGATGCACTTCCGCCTGATGTATTAGTTGCACTAGTGTGCGAGTATGATGTTATGGTTAAAGTATGATTAGTTGAAACTGTACTACCAGCTTGAGTTACTTGATCTGTATCGTTGTCACTTATATCTCCACTATGACTTCCATTTGATGTTCCAGAAACTGCTGATGCCGAATTTGAAACACTTAGTGTATCTCCTTCATTAACGTAACCTGTATCAGCAACTGCCGATGGTGGACTGGCTCTTGTAATTATTCTAAGAAAATCTCCATGAAGACCATTGTCAGCACCTACACTAATTGTTTTATTAGAGTTTGAAATTATAAAATAATCTTTTGACCCTGCAATACCAGGTCCCACATAACTACTACTTGCACCATTATACCATTCAAGTGTTCTCTTAGATACTTTTGTACCACTGCTATCCGGATAAGTGGCACCACTTTTAGAAATACCAGACATAAAAATTGTATTATCCCACTCAGTAAAAACTCCTAAAATTTCATGTTCAAAAGTAACTTGACCTCTATCACTAAATGCTCTTCTATTTTCAACATCATTAAGATAAAGCATGTAAACATTTATAGGATTTGATGAGCTTGGTGTAATTGAAGATGTAGCTGCACTAACATCAAATGATAACGAAGAACCAGATGTCACTACAGATCTTTCTTGAGTTATAATAAACTTATTTGAACTACTTTGTTGACCATTATTATTACCTGAGCCTGACTGAGCTTTAAAATTTGTTGCTGAATGATTTTCTTCAGTTGTGCTTGTATCAATTGATGCAATACCGTAAGCATCAGCTGTTCCAAGAGAGTGATTATATTCTATTGCTTGAACATTTTTTGTTTCAATTATTCCGATTTTTTTCTCTAATACCCAGTCTCCACCATTACCAGTAATATCATCTGATGCTGCAATATCTGCTTTAGTAATCTTTGAAATTCTTTTAATTAAATTCTCACCTTTTTCATTGGCTGCAACGTTACAACCATAGAATAAAATATCCCCATTTGATGTTAAGGTTTGACCAATATTTTTTAAGGTTGAATTATAATTATCTATATTTTCATTTGAAAGAAGTGCATTACCAAATAATATCTGCCCAGCACTACCGTGACCAATTATATGAATGGCAGAATAATTTTTTTCACCTTCTAAGGTTTGCTCAATTTTCTTAAACCCATCCTCATTAGCATCAATTAAAACAACTTTTGTATTTTTATCAAATGAGCTTGTTAAACTCTCGTAATCTGTGATTTGAGTATCAATAAATACAATCTGTTTTTTTCGAGCTTTGTCCCTTGTTATATTTATAAAGGGCAAATCATTAGTATCAGACGTCTTTACTTCTTTAAATTTAGCTATTTCTTTTGCATTTTTTGTTGATAATTTTTCTTTATTGCTCTCGTCAACTATATCTAAAAATGTAGATGCCCCTGCTCCATCGAGCATAATTCTTTGTTCCAGTGCCTCTATGAAAAATTTTTTTTTTGGCATAGGAATAAAAATTATTTTTTACTAAATTGTTGATTTTTTTTATCTATCTTTTTTGGAAGATGGAATGTTTCGTTATTCAAAATTGAATTTTGATTAAAAGAATTATTAATTTCATTTAACTCATTTGAGAATTGAAATAGTTCTTTTTTAAATTTTTCAACTTTTTCTAATTTTTTAAGTTTAATTAATCTTTTTTCTTCTTCAATTTTAGCTAATCTTTCAGCTTCAATTTTTGCAAGTCTTTCAGCTTCTAATCTTTTCTCATCCTCAATTTTTGCTAATCTCTCAGCTTCAATTTTTGCAAGTCTTTCAGCTTCTAATCTTTTCTCTTCTTCAATTTTAGCTAATCTTTCTGCTTCTAATCTTTTCTCTTCCTCAATTTTTGCTAATCTCTCAGCTTCAATTTTTGCTAATCTTTCTTTTTCTAATCTTTTAGCTTCTTCTATCTTTGCTAATCTTTCAGCCTCTAATTTTTTAGCTTCTTTTATTTTTCTTTCTTTTTCGAATTTTGCAGATCGTAATTTTAAAATTTCTATCTCATTCCATTTTTCTAATTTAGCTGCTACCAATATGTCTTTCATCATTTGTGGTTTTGCTAATCTTATTCTTCTAATTTCAGGATCTACAATAAATGTAAATGTATCATCCACTGATGTATTTATATTTTTAGCTGTGACCTTAACGTTAACTTCCTCAACGTCACCCTTCAGCTCATTGTTAATAATAAATTTTCTTTGAGTAGGTAAAAAATTAATCCAATTAGGTAATTTAGAATTATCTTCTAAACTTGCGCTATAATTTGTATTTCCATAGCCTTGCAAATCAAAAGTTTTTTTATCAAATTGAAATTCATTAAAATTTCTATCGCTTGTTTTCTGTGCAGATGGATTTTGTTTATTAATTGGTAATGCAATTTTTGCTAAATATTTTTTTCCATTATTATCAAAGTTATTTTTAATAAAAGATGCATATGTTTTAACATCCATTTTTTTGGCATATTTTTCCATATTTTCTTCAGTAACATCAATTCCTGTAGAGCTATAAATCTGTCCTATTGCATGCTGAAGCTTTGTAAATGCAATGTCGTGTCTTAATTCAGCAACTAATAAACTGGCTTGTTCTCTAATTAATTCTAATTGGCCAAATCGTGCAATTATTTGAGCGTTTTTTACTTGTTCAGTAATTTTTTTTGAAACTTCTAAATATCTTTGAGCTGTTTCAAACTCTTCTAATGCTACATTATAATCAATATTAGCGATGTGTATTTGAGAAAGTACCGTCATTGATAAAGCTAGTCTTTGTTCTTTGATAATTTCAGTATTTACTTCACTTACCTTTTTAATATTTGGAATATTGAATACATTTAGAAGATTTGCTCCAATAGTTGCGCCAAACTGTTTATTTGTTTGTTGCATAACATAGTCATTTGAAGTTGAGGTTAATGCTGCATTGAAACTTAAACCTGGTAGTAAACTAACCATTCCTGCTTTTGCCTGTTGAAGTGAAATTCTTTCTTGGTAGTGATTTTCTATTAGTTCTGGTCTATTTTGTAATGCATAAGTCTCCATTTCCTCTATGGTCATATCTAACACAGTCAATGGATCTTGAGTTGTAACTAATCTATAATTTTGATTAGGCATTAAACCCATCAAAGTTCCTAATTGAATTTTTGCATCTATGAAACTTTGCTTTTGTGTTTGTAAAGCTCTTTGAATATCTAACAGTTCTTTTTGGTATAATAATGCATCCATTGGTTTAGATAATAATAATTCCTCAATTTTTTTTGAGTCATTTAGAGCAAGATTAACGTCAACAAGTAATGGTCCATATTTTTTTAACAATTTGTCAGCAGACATCGAGCTCCAATAAGCTCTGATTACTTCTCTTACTATGTTATGAGCTGCTTTAGTTTCGTTTTCCTCTGAAATTAAATATCGATCAGCATTTTGTCCTGCTCTAATGTAAGATAATCCAAAATCAAGAGCATTCCATGTAAAGCCAACGTCTTGATTTAAAAGATCTCTATTTGAAGATGTTGAATAATCTGTTCCTATAGTTCCAGATTGATCATCAGCAGTTACTGTTGCACTGGTAGTTGCTTTAAAATAATCACTACCTGAATAACCTGCATTAGCTGCAAGTTGTGGTAGCATCTCAAATTTCACTTTATTAATTTGTCTCTCTGATAAAGCGTTTTCTAAAAGTTTTACTCTTAATTCCTTATTATTTTTTATAGCAAGGGCAATTGCGGTATATAAATCAATCTCTATTTCATCTTCCCAATTTAAATTACTGTTCTTAATTGCATCAATTTTTTTAATGTCTTCTTTGGATTTACTTATTATTTCACTCTTCTCAATGGGGTCTAGGTTTCTCGCACAAGACGCAAGCACAACCATACATAAAATCCCTAAAACTCTAGTTATTTTAAACATAACCCTCTCAAATTTATTAAATTCAATTAACAATTTTTTTATGAAGGGTTTTTGAGAAAATGCAAAATTGATTGTCACCATTTTGGGTAGAATTTTTTTATCTTTTTATACTAAATTTGTTAATTTTTTTTACTTTATACTTACTGCGATGTTAATGCAGTCTATTAAAGTTACCCATTTTGGGCGAAACTGATTTTTATTTTTAAATTTGAGTGTATTATTGGTTCAATGCAACTTCAGGCTGATAATATTTCTCCAAAAGAAAATTTTATTAAAAAGAATAAAACAAAAAGAATTATCTATGCCACTATATGGTTGTTGGCAAGAGAATTGAAAAAATATAAATTTTCATCAAAAAAAAATTAATCAAAATGAAAAATCCATCAGAAAATAACAATAAATTAAATCTAAACAAAAAAATAAAGGTTTCTTTAAGCGGTAAAACAAAAATAGTCTCTGGTAACATTTTTTCAAAAGAAAAAGGAAACAGTCAAATCAAAGTTAAGGCCGGTCAAAAAATTACAGGCAAGATAAAAACATCTAACAAGTAAAAAACTAATTAATCACCTTTATCATTTCAAAACAAAGTTCTGAAACTTTAAGATGAACTCTCTCTAAATTCTTTATAAGATTTTTTTCCTTTACAATATTGGTTGGAAGAAAATAAAGATTTTGTTTGTTTTTTGTTAGAGTTTTATTTTTTATTAATATAGCAAGATACCTTGTTACTGTTTCTCTTGGTATACCTGTCAACTCCGAAAGAGTTGTTGGATTAAGACCTCTATTGTTTTTTTTTCCAGTTAGGTTTAAAAAAAAATTTTCTGTATAATTTTCACTATTTAAATCAAATTTAAATTCTTTAGTATTATACATTTGATTCAATGCACAAGTTCCAGCAAGATACCAACATCCTAAATTAGAGTGATGTTTTTTCCAAATTACCGAAATATGAACTATCATTTCTAAAAAATTACACCATATTAACGAAAAGGTATTTTTTAAATTGATTGAATTTAAATCTAATTTTTTTTCATTATTTATTTGAAAATTTAAATTTTTAATTATTATCGACAAACATTTTTTTAGAGAATTTTCATATCTAGTGGTATTAATATCTGACAAATAATTATTTGGTTTTACAATTATATTTTTTTTATCAACTGTGATTAAATCATGATCAATTAATTTATTTATGTTTCGTCTTACTGTTTCTCTTGGGTAATCTAAAAATTCAGCAATCTCAGATTTTTTTAAAATTAATGGTTCAAGTTCAGTAATTTTTAATAAATCATTATAACTATATTGCATATTTTTTTCTTTTATTGATTGAAATGATTTAAGAACTAGGTATGAAAGAAGTAAATTGCAATCTAGATCTTTTAAAATCGAATTTTGCCCATCAAATAAGTATGTAGAAACTAATTCGATATGAGCTCGTGAATATTCTCCTTGAAACTTTATGATTGTAGAAAGAATATTTTTTTCACTAATTGACATAAATAAATTATGCCCAATATGGTGAATTTATCAAACTGTTAAATTTCACCAATGAAATGGTGAATAATTGTTCTATTTTGGGGTTCTAAGCGATGCTCAAACAAATAAATCCCTTGCCATGTTCCTAAGAGAATTTCATTTTTCTTAATACTAAAAGAGATTTGATTATTTGTTAATGCAGATTTTATATGTGCAGGCATATCATCCTTGCCCTCTGTTGTATGAATATACAATGAATTATCCATCGGGGCCAACTTATTAAAATAATTTATTAAATCAATTTGAACATCTGGATCAGCATTTTCTTGAACAATTAAAGAGGCGCTTGTGTGTTGGATAGTTAAATTAAGAATTCCATTTTTAAAGTTATTTTTTTTAATCCAGTCAATTGTATTATTTGTAAATTCATAAAGTTTTTGCCCGTTAGTACTAATTTGTAAATTGTAAAATTTTTGTATCATGCATTAATTTAATTTTTGTGATGTCATTTCATATAATCGGCTTACTGTTCTTTTAAAAGGTTCTTTAAGGGTATTTGCTGAACTTAGTGAATTAAGATCTACTTCTGATTTAATCATAAGTGGTATTTTTTTTTCATAAATAATATCTATAAAAGTTATAAATCGTTGTTGTTGACTTGAGTTATTTTCATTAAAGGTAGGAAGATTTTCGATAAAAATAAAATCACTTAGTTTTGCAATTTCAATATAATCCTCGGACCCCAAGTTCCTATTACATATCTCATCGAATGTGAACCTAATTATTCTATCATAAAAATTTTCAATTAATAATTTGCGACCTTTAACTTTTAATACCTTGGTAATTTTTTTTTTATCTCTTGTAACTTTTCTAAAAAACTTATTAAATTTGAAATTTGATGATTTATTAAGTGGATATAAAAATCTATCCAAAGTATTATTTTTACTAGTTCTATAATCTTCATCAATTTTGAGTTCTAATTCTGTGCAATAATTTTCTAAAATTTTAATAAATGGAATAAATTGGTCTCTTTGTAGCCCATTTTTATATAAATCTTTTAAATTTGTATTAGAAGAAAAAATCACTTTTATATCATCCTCAAATATTCTACTAAATAATTTGCCTAAGATCATTGCGTCAACAATATTCGTAACTTGAAATTCATCAAAATAAATTATTTTCGTTTTTTTAGATAAATTTTTGACAAATCTCTCTAAACCATTATCTTTGCCACTTTTTTTATTTTCATGAATAAAATCATGAAATGTAATCATAAATTCGTTGAAATGTTGTCTCAATTTTTTTTCTTTTAAATTTTCATAAAAAAAATTTAAAATCATAGTTTTACCCACGCCAGTATCCCCCACTAAATAAAAACCTGATTTATTATTTTTTTTTTTTAATATTTTTTTAAAAAAAGATTTATTGAAGTTTTGATTGTAAAATTCGCCTAATTTTTCAATTATAGTGATTTGATTTTTATTAATCTCGTATTGCTTGTCCTCACAAAATTTTAAGAACGAATTGTTTAAATTCATTTTTTTGTTTTAAAATCTATTCCATATTCTGACCTTGGTCCTTTTCTCAATCCATACGGGCCAGCTATAAAAAGAGTTAATGGTCTGGTTCCTGGTTCTAAATCCACTCTATGAAAACTATTAGCCGATCTAAATCCGATATAACCTGGTGATCTCCAAACCTTTCCAGTTTTTAGAGTTTCCCAATATCCTCCTTTTAATATTATTGTGATAAAAGGAAATAAATGGTTATGGACACCATCTCCATGATCGTCGTCTAACATTTCATGTATCAATATATTAAAAGGAAACCATTTAGGACGATGACGGAATAATAAATAGTATCTATTCATCCAAGGTTTTGCTTTATGAAAATGAGGGTGCGAAGGTCCTCTATCTAAAACTACTTTTTTTCTACCTAGTTTTTCTAAAATTTTTAAAAACATCAGTTTATTTTTGTAACTGCATTATCTTTTATTAAATACATACTATTTTTAAAAATAAATGGTCTAGTAATTTTTGAGCTATGTATTTTTGTGATTTTTTCTTGTGCGCCTGTAAGTGAATTAATTGTTAATAAATAACCATTGCTCAAAGATACGAATAATTTATGTTTACCATGTATAAAACCTGTTGGTTTTATCTCATTTTTATTTTTCAGATTTGTAAAAATATTAGTTATTCTTAAAATATTGCCAGTACGATCATCTATAAGAAATAGATATCCTTCATTAGAGATAGCAAAAATTAGTCTTTCAATTATTATTGGTCTTAAACTTGAGTTAATTGTCTGAGTCCATTTAACCGCGCCTGATCTTGCATCAATAGAAAAAAATTCATTTTTATTATTTGAAAAATAAATTGTATTATTTGCGAATACTAAGTCCGAATTTTCTAAAATAAATGCATCCTGGTATATTAAATTACTTTGGGTAGGTGTCTGCCAAACTAAACTTCCATTATTTGCATCAAGAGCTGTGACATCTCCTAAATTATTAATAAAAAAAACAATTTCATCTTTTAATATTATAGAATTTTTTTTTTGAGATTTAATGAAAGAGTTTTCAGTTTTAAAATTCCATAATTCAGTTCCATCTAAAGATGAAATTGCTCGGATTACATTATCAAAATCGATAGCTAAAAATTTATCTTTATGAACCTTAATATTTGAGTTAAATGATGATGAATGATATTTTGACCAAATTACTTTTCCATCTTTAATATTTACTGCATAGATTTTCGATAAATTATCAGTTACGATAAGTTTTTCACTAGTTTGAGCAAAATATAAAATTGGATTTAGTTTTTTTTCTTTTTTTTTATAATTGTTTATTTTCCATAGTTCTTTCAAATCATTGCTCAACTTTAATATTGAACCTTTTCCATCAAAAAAGACGATATTTCCATCCTCAGTAAAAAATAATTCTGGTTGATTTGAATTAAATTTTTTTATTTTACTTATTTTATAACTCGAAATTTTTTCAAAATTTGTGTCAAAATTAATATTCCCACTATTGTTGGTATCATTTCTTAAAAAAGGATTTATAGCAAAAGAATTGAATTTTTTAATTTTTAGTTTTTGATTAAATTCTTTTTTAATTGGATCTGATTTTTTAAATATCTCACTTATGTTATTGTTATTAATATTTTCTTTTTTAGATAAACTACAATTTGATATAAATATTAAAATTATTATATATTTTAAAGCTTTATTCACTGAAATCTGAGCGCAATCTTTTTTGGACTTCTAATTTAATTTTTGGACTTATGTTTTCCATCTCTATTAATTGATTAAAAAATTCTTTGGATTTCTGCTTTTGATTTTTTGATAAATAGTATTCTGCCATTAAGTACAATGCTTGTGGTTTCCACATGCTCTCCGATTTTATAATTGGATTAAGAATACTTAAAAGTTCATTTTCTTGAACAAAATCAGAATTAAACAAACCTTTTTTATATATAGTTAAGTTTTTAATTTCTTTATCAAGAGAAACTTCATTTATAAGTAAATCAAAATATGCATTAATTTCTTCATTTGATGTAATTAAATCATTATCCAATAAGAAGAAGAAGGCTAATGGTGAGTATGTTTTGTCTTTTATTTTTATTATTTCAATTAATTCATTATTTAAATTTTTTTGACCGTTATCAAAATTTGTAACTAACATATTAAATTTATTAGCTAATTTTTCTTTATTTCTTGAATTAAATTCTTGGAAACCAAAAAAACTGATTAATATCAAAACTATAAATATTAAAAAAGAAACAATTTGTTTTCTCTTTGAGATTAAAAAGTTTTTCAATTTTTCAATTCTAGTATTTCGATTAATAATATCTATTTCTTCATCCATTTATCATATTCCTTAGAACATATTGCAAGATACCACCGTTCTTGTAGTATTCTAACTCATTTTTAGTATCTATTCTGCACAACATTTTTATTTTTTTGATGTCACCTGTAGAGTATTTAATTTCTACTTCCAAGTGATCAGCTGGTTTTATACCTTTTTCAAGGCCTAATACTGAAATTAGTTCTGATCCTGTCAATTTTAGATTCTGTCTATTCATATTGTTAATAAATTGTAAGGGCAAAACTCCCATTCCAATAAGGTTTGATCTATGAATTCTCTCAAAACTTTCTGCTATAACAGCTTTAATACCAAGTAGTTTTGTGCCTTTTGCTGCCCAATCTCTTGAGGAACCAGTTCCGTACTCTTTTCCTCCAAATACAACTGAATCAACTCCTCTTTTTTTATATTCCACAACTGCATCGTAAATAGGCATAACTTTTTCTTCAGGATATAATTTTGTAAAACCCCCTTCTGTTCCAGGGGCCATTTCATTTTTAATTCTAATATTAGCAAATGTCCCTCTCATCATTACCTCATGATTTCCTCTTCTTGAGCCATAAGAATTATAATCTTTTGGCAAAATTTGGTGTTTCATAAAATAATTTCCTGTTGGACTTTCTTTTTGTATGCTTCCTGCAGGAGATATATGATCTGTAGTCACCATATCCCCCAATATTAATAAAGGTCTTGCATCTTTTATTTCCTTAAACCCTTCAGGTTCATCTGACAAATTTTCAAAAAATGGAGGTTTTTTTACATAAGTTGAGTTTTCTTCCCAATTATAAATACTACCTTTATCAACTTTTATTTTTTGCCATTGCTCTGGTCCCTTAGAGACGTTTGAATACCTATTTACAAACATTTCAGGATTTAAAGATTCTATAAGAGTATCCTCTATTTCTTTGTTTGTTGGCCAAATATCTTTTAAGTACACTTCTTTGCCATCGTTATCTTTGCCTAGAGAATCTTTGTATAAATCTATTCTCATTGATCCAGCAATTGCATAAGCCACTACTAAAGGGGGAGAGGCAAGATAGTTTGCTTTAACTAGTGGTGAAATTCTTCCTTCAAAATTTCTATTGCCTGATAAAACTGAGACGGCGTATAAATTGTTTTCTTTAACAGCCTCAGATATATTATCAGGCAGAGGTCCAGAGTTACCAATACAAGTAGTGCATCCGTAACCAACTAAGTTAAAGCCTAACTTATCTAAATATTCACTTAAACCAGCTTTGTCTAAATAGTCTGTAACCACTTGTGATCCAGGAGCTAGTGAAGTTTTAACCCATGGTTTAACTGTTAATCCTTTCTTTATTGCATTTTTAGCCAACAAACCTGCGCCGATTAGCACGTTAGGGTTTGAGGTATTTGTACATGAGGTAATAGCTGCAATTAATATATCACCATCCTTAATTTCAAAATCAGCTTTTTTAACTTTAGCAATAGTAGGCTCAGTTTTTTTACATACATCTTCAAAGACTTTAATAAAATTTTTAGATGCATCTGTTAGAAGAACTTTGTCTTGAGGTCTTTTTGGTCCAGATATTGTAGGGACTATTGTAGACATATCTAAGGACAAAGTATCGGTAAATACCATATCATCACTTGCCCATAAATTTTGTTCTTTTGCGTATTGTTCTACAATTTTAATATTTTCTGTAGATCTTCCTGAAAATTCTAAGTATTTTAAAGTTTCATCATCTATAGGAAAAAAACCACATGTCGCTCCATACTCAGGAGCCATGTTCGCAATTGTTGCTCTATCAGCAAGTGTTAAATTTTTAAGTCCTTCACCATAAAACTCTACAAATTTACCGACGACACCCTTGTCTCTTAACATTTTTACAACTGTTAACACAAGGTCAGTCGCAGTTGTCCCCTCTGGAAGTTTATTTTTCATTTCAAATCCGATGACCTCTGGTATCAGCATAGATATTGGTTGACCTAGCATTCCTGCTTCTGCTTCAATTCCTCCTACTCCCCAACCAAGAACTGATAAACCATTAACCATTGTAGTATGACTATCAGTTCCTACTAGTGTATCTGGAAATAAATATTCTTTTTCTTCAAACTTTTCATTCCACACTACTTTTGATAAGTATTCTAAGTTTACTTGGTGACAAATTCCAGTTCCAGGTGGAACAATTCTAAAATTATCAAACGCTTGTTGACCCCACTTTAAAAAAGAATATCTTTCAAAGTTTCTATCAAATTCAATATCAACATTTTCTTTTAATGAACTCTTTGTTGCAAACTTATCCACTTGCACAGAGTGATCAATTACCAAATCTACTGAAGAAAGAGGATTAATTTTATTTGGGTCCTTATTTTTTTCTTTGACTGTATCTCTCATTGCCGCAAGATCAGCAACAGCTGGTATACCAGTATAGTCTTGTAAGAGTACTCTTGCAGGTCTATACGCAATTTCAGTTTTTGACTTTTTTTGTATTAGCCACTCTTTAATAGATAATATTTGCTCTTTATTTACTGTTATATTGTCCTCATATCTTAGAAGATTCTCTAGTAAAACTTTGATTGACTTTGGTAATTTATCAATACCTTCTAAACCATTTTTTTCAGCTTCTTTTAGTGAATAAATAGAATAATTTTTCCCATTTATATTTATTTCTTTTAGTGAATTGAAAGAATTTTGATTTCCAGGCTTCATAATATTAGTAATAAAAAGTTGCTATACAGCTAAGTAAAAGTGCCGACATAACATAATTAAACCATTTAATAAATTTCTCATTTGTCGCGAATTTCCTCATAAATTTTCCAATTATTGTCCAAAAAATAATACTAATAACTGCAAATATGAAAGCAATACTTAATAACCAAATCGAATAAGAAATGAAATTACTACCTGATTCTACATATGTTGATACTGCAATAATTGCAACTATGACACCTTTTGGATTTAAAAATTGATAAAGAAAAGTTTCAATAAAATTTACTGGTCTTAATTTTTCGTTTTCATCTGAGGATTTCGAGAAAGATATTTTGTATGATAAATATATTAAAAATGCCGTACCAGTAAAAATTAAACCCTTTTGAATTATAGGATAAAGCTTAAAAATATTTATTAACCCAAAATTTATAACTGCCAACATGAATGTAAAACCAAAAATCACTCCCAACATTAAAGGAATTGTTTTTTTAAACCCATGATTAAATCCTGAATGTGAAGCTACAATATTATTTGGTCCGGGCGAACAGCTTGTTACAAACATAAACAAACAAAGAGACAGCAATTCAGGATGCATTACTATGCTACAGGCAAACCATTTTCAACATTTTGAGATGGATGAACAAGTACAACTTTACCTTCTTTGTCAATAGAGCCAAGAATTAAAACTTGAGAAACAACGCCTGCTATATTTTTTTCGGGAAAGTTACAAACTCCTATAACTTGTTTTCCAACTAAATTTTCTTCATTATAATAATGAGTTATCTGTGCGGATGACTGTTTAATCCCTATTTCCTTTCCAAAATCCACTTCAACAACAAGTGATGGTTTTCTAGCTTTTTCATTTTTTTTTACTGATATTACTGTTCCTACTCTAATATCTACTTTGTCGTATGTATCGTATGTTATTTGTTCTTTCATAAATTTAATATATAATTAATAAATAATGAGTACAGGAAATAATTTAGAAGATATATATAATAATTCGATAAAAATTCTCAAAGATTTAATTGCATTTAAAACAGTATCTGGTGAAGATAATAACCAACTTATAGATTATTGTGACGATATATTAAGTTCTTTAGGGGCTTCTTCTTTTAAAACTTATGATGAAGAAAAAAAAAGAGTAAATCTTTTCTCAACTTTAAAAGCGAAAAAAAATAGCAATAAGAAACCTATTATTTTATCTGGACACACAGATGTTGTTCCAGTTTCAAAAGGCTGGGCAACAGACCCTTTTGATGCAACAATAAAGGAGGATAAATTATTTGGCAGAGGATCGTGTGATATGAAAGGTTTTATTGCATGTGCATTAGCTTACGCGCCAATTTTCTCCTCATCAAATTTGGATAGAGATATTCATTTTTCATTCACTTTTGATGAAGAAACAGCATGCAAAGGTGCACCAATTTTGATTACAGAACTGAAAAAAAGAGGCATTAAAGATTGTATTTGTATTGTTGGCGAGCCGACAAATATGAAAATTATTGATGCACATAAAGGATGCTATGAATATACAACCTATTTTGAAGGCCTTGCTGGGCATAGTTCAGAACCAGACAAGGGCGTAAGCGCAGTTGAATTTGCTGCAAGATATGTAAATAAACTTCTAGAATTAAAAGAAAAATTGAAAGAAAGAGAACTAAAAGACTCTATCTTTAATCCTCCATATTCAACTTTGCAAGTTGGTGGAATATTTGGTGGAATTGCTCATAATGTGATTGCTGATAAGTGTCATGTAAATTGGGAAACAAGACCAGTAGTTAAAGAAGATGGAATTTTTTTAAATCATGAAATAGATAAATTTACCAATGAGACTCTGTTGCCTGAAATGAAAAAAATATATCCAAAATCTAGTATTAAAAAACATATTATTGGTGAAATAACTGGTTTTGATAGAATTTCAAATTCTGAGGCATGTGAATTTGTATCTAGCATAACTGGAGATAATTCGAGAGAAGTAGTTTCATTTGGAACCGAAGCAGGATTATTTCAAGAAATAGGAATAAGTACAGTTGTATGTGGTCCAGGATCAATTCAGCAAGCTCACAAAATTGATGAATTTATAAAACTTTCTGAAATAAAGAAATGTATTAGTTTTTTAGATGGTGTAAAAAATAAGTCTTTGAATTAATTCCAACCACCAACAGATTTAACTTCTAAAAATTCAAGCAAACCTTCTCTTCCAGCTTCTCTACCAATTCCTGAGTGTTTAAATCCTCCAAAGGGAGCATCAACTGCAATACCTGCCCCATTAACATCTACCATTCCAGATCTAAGTTTTCTTGCAACTCTTTGTACCTTATCGTTATCTTGCGTTTGAATATAATTTGTTAATCCATAATCAGTATCATTTGCAATCTGAATAGCTTCCTCCTCAGTTTCAAATGGAATTACAGATAAAACTGGACCAAAAATTTCTGTTCTTGCAATTTCCATGTCATTATTAACATCTGCAAATACTGTGGGTTTTACGTAATAACCATCTTTTAATCCCTCAGGTTTTCCTGGGCCGCCAGCAACTAATTTTGCACCTTCATCTATTCCTTTTTGAATTAATCCTTGAATTTTATTAAATTGTACATCTGAAATCACCGGGCCTATATGCTCACCCTCTTTATTTGGATCATCTACTTTAAATTCACTTGCATACTTTTTAAGTCTTTCAACAGCATCATCATAAATTGGTTTTTCAACTAACATTCTTGTAGGTGCATTACAAGATTGCCCAGAATTTCTAAAACATCTTAAAGCACCCCTCTCAATAGCTTCTGCATCAGCGTCTTTAAATACGATATTTGCTCCTTTTCCTCCCAACTCTAAACTCACCCTTTTAAAATCTTTAGCAGCATTTTGTGAAATTAATGCTCCCGCTCTTGTAGAGCCAGTAAATGAAATCATATTTACATCAGGATGACTTGTTAATGCATCCCCAGTAGTTGCACCATCTCCATTTACTAAATTAAATACACCTTTTGGAAACTTTGCTTCATCTATTAATTCCGCAATTATCATTGCAGATAATGGTGCTAACTCTGAAGGTTTTAAAATCATAGTACACCCAGATGCTAAAGCAGGAATAACTTTTAAAGTAACTTGATTTATAGGCCAGTTCCAAGGAGTAATTAATGCACAAACACCTTTTGGTTCATAAATTAATCTTTGATTTTTAGCATGTTCTCCAAGTGGTTTTTCAAACTCAAACTCTTTTAAATAACGAATGAAAGATTTTGTATGACTAGCACCAGTTCCTGTTTGAAGTTTTGAAGCAAAATCTTTTGGTGCGCCCATTTCTTGAATAATTGCATCTGTAATATCGCTCCATCTTTTTTTATAAAGTACATAAAAGTCTTCCAATAATTCGACTCTCTCTTGTTTTGAGGAAAATCCCCAAGTTTTAAAAGCCTCTTTAGCTGCTAATACTGCATCATTAATATCCTCTTTGCCTCCTAATGAAATTACTGCACAACTTTTTTCAGTTGCAGGATTAATAACTTGGATATCTTTTTGATTTTTTGGAGCAACCCATGAACCATTAATATAAAAATTTTTCTTTTCAATCATGCGCGCAAACTATCCTTTATTTATGATTTTGCAAATAAATTTATCAATTCGTAAACAATCGTAGCAGCTGCAAGAGAAGTAACTTCAGCATGATCATATGCGGGAGCAACTTCTACAACATCTGCAGAAATTAGATTTAGACCTGACAATCCTCTTAAAACATTTACCATTTCTCTTGTTGTCATACCTGCAATTTCAGGTGTTCCTGTCCCTGGAGCAAATGCAGGATCCAATACATCTATATCAATAGATAAATACAAAGCATTATCTCCTACTCTTTTTTTTATTCTTTCTGCAATTTTATCAGTTCCTTCTGTTTGAAATTCATCACAATGAATTATTTTAAAACCAAAACTCTCATCATTCTTTATATCATCTCTGCTGTAAAGTGGACCACGTATCCCAACATGCATGGAAGCATCATCTAAAAATAAATTTTCCTCACGTGCTCTTCTAAAAGGAGTTCCATGAGTATATGGAGCTCCAAAATAAGTATCCCAAGTATCTAAATGTGCATCAAAATGAACTAATGATACTGGTCCATTATTTTTTTTGTTAGCTGCTCTTAACAATGGAACCGCAATTGTGTGATCTCCACCAAGACTTATTATTCCTCCCACTTTATTTAATAAATCCGTTGCACCCACCTCTATTTGTTTAATAGCTTCGTCAATATTAAATGGATTGCAAGCAATATCTCCTGCATCTGCTACTTGCTGCACTTTAAAGGGCTCTACATCATAGCTTGGGTGATAATTTGTTCTTAAATGTCTTGAGGCCTATCGAATACTTTGCGGCCCAAACCTTGCACCAGGTCTATAACTTGTGCCTGAGTCAAATGGTACTCCCACTATTGCAACATCACAACTTTCTACATCCCTTAGTTCAGGCAGTCTAGCAAACGTTGAGGGACCAGCATATCTTGGAACCTTAGTCCCACTTACTGGCTGTTTTGGGTTTTTATTTTTTTCTTTTTTCATTTTTAATTCTCTAAAGTAATATTATTTTAGCATATAGTTCTATAATTATTTAATGAGAATTTTATTTATTTTATTAATAGTATTTCAATCCAATTCACTCAAAGCTGATGAAATTAATTATCTATTAAAAATACCTAATCTAAAAACTTTTAGTTTAAATAATGAGAATGGCATCAAATACTTAATAGCTAAAAAAAATTTTAAAATTGGTGTTCAAAATAATATTAGTTGTGACAAACTAGAAAAAAAGAACCTAGATAATAAATTTTCGTTAATAAAAAGAAATTTAGACTTGTATGATAATATATTTTTGAAAAAAATAAATTTAAGGTTTATAGTTCTTTGTCAAAATCTATATATATCAAAAATAAATACAGCTGGAATACCTGATTTAAAAAAAAGAACATTAATACTAGATCTTGAATTTAATGAGAAATATTTTGAAAGAGTTATACATCACGAAGTGTTTCATCTAATACAGGGTAGTTTTCCAGAAATATTTAATGAAGAAGCTTGGTCGAATTTAAATAAAAAAGGTTTTAAATATGCAGATTGTTCAACCTGTACTGATAAATTAGGTTTAGATATTTATAAAAATACAGATGGTTTTTTGACTGAATATTCTAAAACAATACCATCAGAAGATATGGCTGAAGTTTATTCTTTTTTTGTTACTGATAAAGAAAATTTAGAAAAAATTAAAAAAATTGATCCAATAATATTTAAAAAAGCTGAATATATAGAGACCAAAATAAAAAAAATAAATAATTTATAATCATTTATGATCAAAAAAATAAAAGCATCAATGGGAGAGAAAATATTATTTATTTTT
The DNA here is from genome assembly GCA_902597335.1 of uncultured Pelagibacteraceae bacterium. Classification (GTDB taxonomy): domain Bacteria; phylum Pseudomonadota; class Alphaproteobacteria; order Pelagibacterales; family Pelagibacteraceae; genus Pelagibacter. The sequence continues at coordinate 77,121 of CACJXK010000005.1, read as the reverse complement.
TTAATTTTGCTAGCAATTACCTCATTTGTATTTTTCTATACAATTAAAAATAAGTGTCTTTTTGTCGATAAAATAGATTTAAAAAAAATTAATTTCCCAAATAAAAGTAATATTGTAATTATGAATGTAGAATGTGGTATGGTTATTATTGAACTTTTGCCAAATTTATCTCCAAATTCTGTAGAAAGGTTTAAATTTTTTGTATCAAATGGAGATTATGATGGATCATCTTTTTATAGAGTTATAAAAAATACATTGTTGCAAGCAGGAGATTTAGAATTTGGTAACATAGAAAATATAGATTATTTCAAAGTGGGTAGTGGCAAATCTAAACTTGGTCCAATTAACTCAGAAATAGATAGTCAATTTGAATTTAATGCTGGTAGTGTAGGTTTAGTTCGAGGTGATGAATTCAATACTGAGGATAGTGAATTTTTCATTTTATTAAAAAATGTACCATTGTTTAAAGGAGAATATACTCCAATTGGTAAAGTTATTTATGGATTAGATGCGTTAACTAAAATTAAATCCTCAGATAAGACAGAATATGTTTTAAGACCAGATTTCTTAAGTGATTTAAAATTATTGGAACAATACAATTAAAAAAACAATTATAATTGCTGTTGCATAATAATATGGCATTTTCTTTTTCCAAGAAATTAGAATTTTTGTAGCCGTATCTACTTGTTTTTTTGTTGGTTTTTTAGCCATAATAATAAATTTAATTAACTAGTGGTTTTCCAGTAGCTAATGTGTGTTTTATTCTATCTTGAGTTTTTTCTGTTTCAATTAATTTCATAAACGCATCTAACTCAAGCTTATACAAGTCATCTTCCGATAAAGTATGTTCCAAAGTAGTATCTCCACCACTCAAAACTTTTGCTAATTCTTTTCCAACTTCCATACCATGATCAAGTATAATTTTATCATTATATAATTTCTCTAACATTTGCTCCATTTTTTCGTAAACCTTTTTTCCTGATAGATTAAAAGAAACCTCATCTGGTGGAGTAAAATCTTTATTGTTTTGAATAATATCTTTAGAAACTGATAATAAACTATTTCTACTCATTATTTTTTTATCCTCTGGTCTTAAGTATTTTAATGGCTCAGCTTCAATTGGAGAAGTCGCAGTTTTTGCGTAACCAATAATATCAAATACTTTTAATGGTGCATAATCTGGATCATTTTTAGCTTCATTTGTTTGGGACCATCGCCACAACATTTCCTTACATCCCCCACCTGCCGGAATTAATCCAACCATTGTTTCGACAAGACCAACAACAATATTTGTATGAGAAGCTACAAAATTACTTTGACATAAAACTTCAAAACCTCCACCTAATGCCAATCCTGATGGGGCTGAAACAACTGGAAATTTTGAGTACTTTAAATGCTTACAGGTTTCTTGAAAATATTTAACAAACTTTTCAATAGATTTAAAATCCCCATTATCTGCAAAGTTCATTGTATAAGACAAGTTAACTCCAGCAGAAAACTGCATTGATTCATTTATAATTATTAGTGGTTTGTCTGTTGCATTTTTTAAACTGTCCATTGAGTCATAATCTAATGCGTTAGCTTTTGTGGTAAATTCAACTATGTTAAAGTCATTAAATCTATATATCTCTGCTGAATTATTTTTATCTAACTTTACAGCTCTAGGTTTTATTTTTCCAAGTGTCTCAAGTTCAGTATATTGTTGTCTTTCTCCATAAAAGTTTTCATCCTTGCTTTTGGATAAATCCTCAAGAAACTTATTATTTTCAAAAGCATCTATTCTTTCAAAGAAATTCTTTACTCCAATTTCTTTCAACATTTCAAAAGGTCCTTTAGACCAGTTAAAACCTAGTCTCATTGCTTCATCGATATCATTAAATTTGTCAGTAATTCCTGGAACTAATGATGACGCATATTTTATTATTTTTGAAATTACAGACCATGCATATTCCCCATACTTATCTTTTCTATTTATTAAATTAACTATATCCATCTTTTCTGATCCTAGATTAAACTTTTGTGACACTGAATATTCACCAGTTTCTAAATTGATACCCTCGAGAACTTTTTTCCCATCGGTTTTATTCATTCTATAAAATCCACCTTTACCTTTTCTTCCTGTGTAACCAGTTTCAATTAGTTTTTTTACAAGGGGAATTTCTTTTGCAACAACTTGAAAATTATCTGTTTCTGGAAGCTCTTTTATAAAGCTTTTCAAAACATCGGCCATCAAATCAATACCAATTAAATCATAAAGACCGAAAACACCAGTTTTTGGTATCCCCATAGGTCGGCCAAAAACTGCATCAGCTTCTTCAATTGTTAGTTTCATTTTAAAAGCTTCCGTCATTGCTACTTGCATTGCATAAACACCTATTCTATTTCCTAGAAACCCTGGAGTATCGTTACAGATCAAAGTTCCTTTTCCTAAATCTTTTTCACAAAAATTTTTGAGAGAATTGATCTGTTCTAAATCATTATTTTCATTTTTTACAATTTCTAATAAATCCATATACCTAACTGGATTGAAAAAGTGAGTTATACAAAAATCTTTTTTTTCATCCTCTGAAAGTTTTTCTGACAGAGCTTTTATTGGAATTGACGAGGTATTTGAAGATACAATAGAACCTTTTTTTCTTTCTTTAAAAATTTTTTCATAAATATTATGTTTAATATCAATTCTCTCTACAACGGCTTCAACTATCCAATCTGCCTCTCCAACCTCATTAAAATTATCATTAATATTCCCAACATTAATATTATTTATTTTTGACTTATCTATTAATAAAGGAGGTCTTGATTTTAAAATTCTATCTCTAGCTTTCTCAGATATTTCTGTTGTTAAATCCAATAATGTTACAGGGACATTAGCATTACACAATTGTGCAGCTATTCCACTTCCCATCGTGCCTGAACCTATAACTACAACTTTATTAATTTTCATATTGAGAAAAAACTTATAGTAAAAATCTTCTTTAAGAGCAACTTAAAGCCGTTAAATAATTATTAAAAATTATCTAATTAATTTTGTAATTGATGGAATTATTGCAACCGCAAGAGCTATTTTAAACAATTCGCTAGGTAAAAAAGGATACAAGCCACCTGCTAATGCTTTATCATATCCAATAACTGAGCCTAAATAACCCACCCCAACCATAAAAATAATTGAAGTTGCAATAAGAAGTGAAATTAAACTTTTTAAATATGATTCATTAAAATTTCTTTCAGCTAAATAACCGATAAACCATGCTGCAATCGTCATCCCGTAAAGATAACCTGCTGTAGGTCCTGTTAAATAAAGTAATCCACCACCTTTAGCAAAGACTGGTAATCCTACAGCTCCCTCTGTTAAATAAAGTAATAGTGTGAAAAAAGCCAATTTAGAACCAAAAGTCATTCCAATAAGAAAAACAACAAATGTTTGCATAGTCATCGGCACTGGCCAAAATGGAACCTGTGCTTTTGATGAGATGGCTAAAATTAATGAACCAATTAACATTAAAGATATGTTCTGGTAATATGAATTTATTCTAAAATCTGAAAGTAAGTTTTTAATTAATGTTGAGTTGTTTTTCATAAGTAAAGTTTTAACACAAAATTAAATAAATTTTAAAATAATTAATTTAAATTGATTAAAATTGTTGTTTTTGTAATTCTTTAATAGGTATATGGCATCTAATTGCATTGCCACTGTCAGTTAATTGCCATGGTGGTATTTCTTTTTTACAAATATCTCCAACAATTCTTGAACATCTGCCTTGAAAACTACATCCTTTTTCAGGGGGTCTTTCTTCAACAATATCCTCAGCAACTAATTTAGGTTTTATATCTGGATCTGGTTCTAATACAGCGCCTAATAAAACCTCAGTATATGGGTGAGAAGGAAATTTATATACATCATTTGAAGGTCCTACTTCACAAAGTCTCCCTTGATATAATACAGCTACTCTATCACTTATGGCTCTGACAACCGCTAAATCATGTGATACAAAAATATATGTAGTTCCAAAATCTTCTTTTAATTGTTGTAATAGATTTAATACAGCCGCTTGAACAGAAACGTCTAAAGCAGATGTTACTTCATCACATAAAATTATATCTGGTTTTGCGGCGAAAGCTCTTGCAACTGCTACTCTTTGCTTTTCACCACCAGATAGTTGTCTTGGATATCTAGATGTATAAAATTCTCCAAGTCTTACTTTTTGTAAAAGATCTATAATATTTTTTTTTAATTCTTCACCTTTTAATCCAAAATATAATTTTAATGGTTGTGCAATAATTTCTTCTACTGTGTGGTTAGGGTTCAATGATTCATCTGGATTTTGAAATATTAATTGAATAATTCTTAAATCATTAGGATCTCTTCCTTTTAAATCAGATGATAAATTTCTCTTTTCATCAAACCTTATTAGACCATCTTTAGTTCTAAGTAGTCCAGCAATAGATTTAAGAATTGTTGATTTTCCACTTCCTGACTCTCCCACTAGAGCTATTGTCTCTCCCTTTTTGATATCAATATTAATATCTTTAACTGTCGGGTTTTCATCAGAAATTCTATTGAAAATTTGATCTAAAAGTTTTTGTTTAGCATAACTTATAGATACTTCTGATAAATTTAATATTTCTTTGTCTAATGATTTATTCTTTATTTTGTTAACAGTTTGGCTAACTTCATTTTCGTTCACAAGTTTTTCATAATTAAAACATCTAACACTAGTATTTAAATCTTTTAAAAATTCTAATTTAGGAGAATTATTTTTACAATTATCATCTGAAAAGTTGCATCTATCAAAAAAACTACAGCCACCTTGAATTGTACCTGGTTGTGGTTGACTGCCAGGCATTGACTCTGGAAGACCAGCTAGAGATAATTTTGGTATAGATTTAAGTAATCCATGAGTATAAGGATGAATTGGTTTTTTAAGGATATCTCTTGATGGACCTTCTAAAACGATTTCACCTGAATACATAACAATAATTCTATCACTCACTTGAGCAATTGCTCCTAAATCATGACTTACATAAACCATCGAAGTTCCAGTATCTTTTGCGATAAAATTTAGAAGCTCCAATACATGAGCTTGTGTTGTTACATCCAATCCTGTTGTAGGTTCGTCTAAAAGAAGCAAATCTGGTGTACCAGCTAAAGCCATAGCAACAGCAACTCTCTGTTGTTGTCCTCCTGAGAGTTCATGGGGATATCTTAACGCAATCGTCTCTGGTGAAGGAAGTCGAACTTTATTTAATAATTCAGAAATTTTTTTTTCTCTTTCTCTTTCATCTAAATCTGAGTGTAATTGTAAAGCTTCATCAATTTGATAACCTATCTTTAGGTTTGGCGTCAAAGCTTGACCTGCGTTTTGTGGGATCATTGCTATCTTTCTACCCCTGATTTTTTCTAAATCTTTACTTTTCATTTTAAGCAAATTTGAGGAATTAAACTGACATTCTCCTCCAATAGTATAAAGACCATGCTTAACATATCCCATCATTGCTAATGCTAATGTACTTTTTCCAGAACCAGACTCCCCTACTATTCCAACTGTCTCGCCCTTTTTAATATTTGTAGTTATATTCTTCAAAATTAAGATTTCTTCGCCCTTTTTACTTCTAAATCCAATAGATAGATTTTTAACTTTTTGAATTATATCTGTCATAATTAAACAGGGGCTTTAGTTGATCTGTCTATACCTAAAGCTTTGGCAAAAGCATCTGCTGTTAAATTAATACCAATAATTAAACTACTTAATCCAACTATAGGCGCTATTACTGCCCAATAAGCGAAAGACATTAACCCTCTTGCATTTGATATCATTAATCCCCAGTCTGGTGTTGGAGGGCTCACCCCAAAACCTAAAAAAGAAAGAGAACTAAAACCAAGCAGCATCCATGACCATCGCATAGCACCTTCAACTAAGATTGCATCTCTTACATTAGGAATTATTTCATTCCAAATAATTGAAAAATTACTATGTCCTCTTGCTCTTGCTGAAACTATAAAGTCTTTTGCAATGACATCATGAGTTGCTGCTCTTGCAACCCGGACAATTCCTTTGCCATAAAAAAAACCTAAAGCAGGTATCAATACTTCAGTAGATGTGCCTAACAAAGATACAATCAATAACATTGCTAAAATCCATGGAATAGATAAGAACGCATCTACAATTCTCATAACTACATCATCAATTTTTCCTCCAACCAATCCACAAAATATTCCTAAGAGACCACCCCACAATAATGCTATTAAAGATCCAAAGAAAGTTATTGTAAGAGCCGTTCTTCCCCCTAAAATTGTTCTTGTAAAAACATCTCTTCCAAGATCATCTGTTCCAAACCAATATTCAGCCGAAGGAGCCTGAAGCATTAAGGTTGGGTCTATAGCTTTAAAATCATGTGGCGCAATATAAGGGCTTATAAATGCAAGAATTATATGAAAAACTAAAATACTAAGACCGATTAGTCCAGACGGTCTTGAAGCCATTGTAATTATAATTTCAGATAATTTTGCAAAAGCGCTTTTCTTCTCCTCTTTATAAATATTATCCACTTTCATATTATTTTCTTATTTGTAACGTTTTTAATCTAGGGTTTAGCATTAGAGTCAATAGATCAGCTAATAAATTTATACTTACGTAGATAGATGCAAGAATTATTGCTAATGCTTGAACAGTTGGTAAGTCTCTGTTTGAAATTGACTCAATAACTAATCTTCCAAGACCAGGATAATTAAAGACAACTTCAGTTACTACAACCCCACCCAAAAGCCATGCAATAGTTAAAGCCACAACATTAATGGCAGGCAACAAAGCATTTGGTAAAACATGTTTAAAAACCATTTTCCAATAAGGAACTCCTTTAAGAATTGCCATTTGAACATATTCACTTGCCATTACTTGAATTACGCTCGATCTTACCATTCGTGCCATGTGAGCTGTCATGATCATAGCTATAGCAACAACTGGCAAAATTATATTTGGCAACAGCTCTAGGAAAGATACATCAGTTGGAACTATTACAATACCAGGCAACCACTCTAGCCAAATTGCAATAATTAAAATTAATAAAGTAGCACTGATAAATTCTGGAATAGTCATTGCAAATATTGTAACTGTTGATATTGCAACATCAGGTAACTTATCCCTCCACAGAGCAGTGATAATTCCTAAAATTAAAGCTATTGGAATACCTATAAAAATTGCAGCTGATGCCAATACTAGTGAATTTTTAATTCTAGGTCCTAAAACATCTTTTATGGGCATCTCTCCACTTAAAGAATAACCAAAATCTCCTTGAATAGCATTTAATGCCCACGATACATACCTCTCATATGCTGGAACATTTAAACCAAGCCTTCTATAGCAAGCTTCTAATTGCTCCCCAAAAGCCTGCCTTTCTAGATATGTTGTACAAGCATCCCCTGGTAAAACTTCTGTGCCGACAAATGTAATTATAGATACAATAAATAAGGTAACAAAACCTAATAAAATTCTTTTTATAATTAAAAAAAGCATAACAATATTAAATTTTAAATTATTTATTTTGAAATGAAAGAGGTTTTACAGGCCTAATTAAAGGCCTGTAAAACAGAAGTTATTACTGAACGCTTACTGTGTGCCATCTAATTGAAAAATACTCAACTTCGTCAAGATTTTTCACTCTAGAAGATGTAACAACAAGTCGAGACACATGGTAAGGAATCATTGTTCCAGACTCTTCCCATAATGTTTTCTGAGCATTAATGTATGCTGCTTTTCTTTTGCTGAACTTTAACTCACCTCTTGCGTCAGCTAAATTCTTATCAAAAGAAGCACTTTTATAGTATGACTCGTTCCATTTTGCTTCGCTATGATAAGCTTCATGCAAAATACTATCTGCTGGTCTTTCGTTCCAACGTGTCATTGCTACAGGCTTTTTCATCCAAGTTTCATTCCAATAACTTTTTGAAGGTGTCATTTGAATATCTGCTCTAATATTTGCTTTAGCAAATTGTTGTTGTAAAACCTCAGCAATAGTTGGCCAAGTTGGTTCTTTTGTAGATACATGAATTGTGAAATCAATACCATCTGGGTAACCTGCTTCTGCAAGTAATTTTTTTGCTGTAGCTGGTTGTGGTGGACAATTCTTTTTCATTCTATATTGATCTGATGGTGCAACAGGAGTATCACAAGATACAGTTGCTGCTCCAGCCATAACAAGATCAACTAATTCTTGTCTATCCACAGCTATTCTGACAGCTTTTCTTACTCTAGGGTCATCAAATGGAGCTACGTCAGTTCTCATTACCATACCTCTCCAGTTTCCTGTAGGTATAACTGAAACGTTAAATTTTGAATTACCATCAAATATTTTTTTCTGATTGAATGGAACATATCTATTCATATCTATTTGACCTGTCAGCAAGGCTTGAATTCTAGCTTGACCATCTGGGATAGCTATTACATGTACCTCAGCGAGTTTCGGTGCTCCTTCCCAATAATTTGGGTTAGCTTTAAGAATTGTAGTTCCCTCTGCATCAAATTTATCAACCATAAACGGTCCAGTTCCAATACCTGTTTTCCCAATCGTATCGCCTGATCCATTTGGTATCATTCTTAATCTATAATCAGTTAATAAAAGTGGAAAATCTGCGAATGATGTGTTCAACTTTATTTTAACTGTATGTGAGTCAACAACTTCAATATCTGTTACTGCACTCATACTTTTTTTTGCAGGTGAACCAATTTCAGGATCTTTAACTCTCATCAAAGAGTATTTTACATCCTCTGCATCAAAATCAGACCCATCATGGAATTTAACACCTTTTCTTAAATTAAAAGTCCACTCTGTTGCATCTGCGTTACCTGACCAGTCAGTAGCTAACTCGGGAGAAGTAACTCCTTTAAGATCTTTTCTAACAAGACGGTTTTGAGTCATTATTACTACTTGAAATAGTCTTCCTTTAGTAATCGCATCTAAATTTGTATCTTTTCCAAAACCAAGATCATGAGATAACTTAAAAACCCCACTTGAAGCGTTGGCAAATGAAAATGTTACAAATAGTGATACCAATGAAATTGATATCAATTTTAAAATGTTTTTCATAATTTCCTCTCTTTAAAAAAACAAAAGGTAACAATTAGATACTTATATAGCAACAGTCAAAAAGGACATTTTTTATTTATTTTATTGGTGTATTCTGATTATCTACAAAAATAATAATGAACAATTTAATCAATAAGTATAGGTTTACTGTAAAACCAGTTAGCCTTGAAAATTCCAATGCATTAGAGCTTGCAAGATCAATTCAGGTTCACCCCTTAACTTATCAAGAATTACCATATGATCCAGAATATTCAAATTACGCAGGAAGATTAACACTTGAAAAATTATCTAATGTAAGTCCTGAAGAAATGTATTGGAAAGCAAGGAGAGAAATTATTTTTAGGCATACAGGAGAACATCCATTTGAAATATCAGGACCAGACTCACTTAAATTTTTACAAAAAATATTTCCAAGAGATATTTCAAAAATCACTGTGGGAAGATGTTCGTATCAGTTTGCTTGTTATCATGATGGTGGGATGATTACGGATGGTATACTTTTAAGAATTGATAGAGATAAATATTGGTTTGCACAAGCTGATGGTGACCTATTTTCTTGGTATAAAGCACATTCTAAAAATTTGAATGTAGAAATTAATGATCCAAATGTTTGGGTAAGTCAAGTTCAAGGCCCATTGTCCATGAAACTACTTGAAAATTTAAGTAATGGTTTTTCAGAAAATGATTGGAAGTATTTTGATTGGAAAGAGTTACAAATTTTAGATCAAAAAGTAATAGTAAGCAGAAGTGGTTTTACTAATGAACTTGGTTGGGAAATTTATTTTAGGCCAGAAAACGAAACAGAGAAAATTGGTGATTATATTCTTGAGCAAGGAAAAAAATTAGGTATGATTTTGGTGGCTACACCAGGATTTAGATGTAGAAGAATTGAAGCTGGTCTTTTATCTGCTGGACAAGATTTTTCAAAAAATACCAATCCTTTTTCAGTTGGCCTTGGAAGATTTATAAATTTTGATAAAGAGGATTTTATTGGAAAAGATGCGCTCATGTCATCAGAGAAAAAATGTATGACTTGGGGAATTAGGGTTATGTCTGGAACTGCAATTAAAGGAGAGAGTATTAAATTTAATGAAAAAGAGATTGGTAAAATAACCTCTAGCACATGGTCACCTTATCAGGTTTGCGGTGTTGGTATAGTGCACCTTAACAATAATGAAAATGGGCCGGGTGATATAGTTTATGTTAAATGCACAGACGGGAAATTACACAAAGGACAAATCTGTAAATTACCAATGTATGATGAAAAGGGAGAAATAGTAAGAGGTATAGACAGAAATATCCCAAATGAGCCAAAACCTTGGATTGGTGTTTAAGCTTTAATTGTTAAAAATATAATTAGTGAAGATCAAAAAAAAAATAATTACTATTGGAGGTGGAGGGTTTACTCATAACCAAGATGATGATCAGGAACAATTCATTTTAGACTGTATCAACAAAAAAAATTGCTCATTAGGATTTTTACCGATCGCTAGTAACGATGACTCAAGCAAAACTAAGCTCTTTTACAAAAGGTTTGAAGTTTCAGGTTTAAATGTGTCTCACTTTAATCTTATCTCTAGCGTAAAAGGTTTTGAAAATTGGCTTTCAAATCTTGATGTGGTTTACGTTGGTGGTGGAAATACAAAATTCATGCTGAAATATTGGAAAGAAAATAATTTAATTGGTCTTTTCAAAGAAGTTTATAATTCTGGTATAATTCTATCAGGTGTAAGTGCTGGTGCCGCGTGTTGGTTCGATTGCTTTCTGACTGACTCAGATGGACCTGGATTTAAATCTATGAATGGCATTGGATTATTAACCGGAAGTTTTACACCACATTATTCGGACTCAAAAAGAGCGGAAAAATATAGAGAAAATATTAAAAACAAAACTTTACCAGATGGTATTGCTGTTGATGATGGTGTTGCGGTACTTTTTATTGACGGAAAACCAACAGAGGTTTATTCTTCTAGAAAAGGTCATAATGCTTATTTTGTTAATCAAAATAAACAATTTAACTTAAAAGAATACATTAAAATTAATAATGAGTGATAATATTTTACCAAGTCAAAAAATCTTTAGCATAAAAGATGCAAGAGAATTATCACGTAAACGTCTTCCCAAATTAGTTTTTGATTTTATTGATGGTGCGTCTGGAGATGAGAAACTTGCTGAAATCAACAGTATTGCTCTTGACCAAATAAGACTAGAGCCTAAAGTTTTAAGAAACGTTGAAAAAAGATCACTTAAAAAAAAGGTTTTAGGATATGAATTTAATTTTCCATTTGGTTTTGCTCCTATGGGAATGACTAATTTGTCTTGGCCGGGAGCAGATTCTATGTTAGCCGCTGAAAGTGCAAGAAATAATATTCCAACTTGTGTTTCTATGGCCTCTACTACAACATTAGAAAAGATGTATGAACTCTCAAAAGGTCATTCTTGGATGCAGTTATATATTTTCCAAGATGAAAATTTCGTGATGGAGCTTTTGGAAAGAGCAAAAAATACTGGTTACGAGGTAGCAATTTTAACTGTGGATGTGCCAGTTTTATCTAGAAGAACCAGAGATGACAAAAATGGTTTCTCTTATCCTTTTAAGATAGGTCCAAAACAATTTTTTGATTTTGCAACTCATCCAACTTGGTCTCTATCAACTTTAATGAGTGGAATTCCTAAGCCTATGAATTATGTAACATCAAAAAGTGGAGATGGAGTTTTTAAAAGAAAAGAAAGTAGAGGTTCTACTGATTGGAATACACTTAAAAGAGTAAGGGATAAATGGAAAGGCAAACTTATTGTTAAGGGAGTAATGTCTCCTGATGACGCAATAAAAATAAAAGAAGCTGGTGCGGATGCTATTCAAGTTTCAAACCATGGAGGTAGACAATTAGACAGTGCTACAGCAGCGATTAATATGCTTCCACTAATTAGAAAATCGGTTGGAAGTAATTTCCCTTTAATCTTCGATAGTGGGATAAGAAGTGGAAGCGATATAGTAAGAGCGCTTGCGTTTGGTGCAGATTATACAATGATTGGAAGACCCGTTATGTATGCAATGGGAGCAGATGGAAAAAAAGGATTAAGAAGAATAGTTGAGATTATAAAAGAAGAAGTTAGTACCACTCTAGGGTTAGTTGGATTAAATGATATTAATGATGTAACATCTGAGATAGTAATAGACAATACTATTAATAAGGTAAACTACTAGATGGCTGAGAATAAAATTAGAGGTGGAGCGTTATTAGCTAGAGCTCTAAAAGATAAGGGAATTAGTAAAGTTTTTACTCTTGCGGGAGGTTTTTGTAATCCAGCAATTGAAGGATTTGCTGAGTGTCAAATTGAAGTGATAAATACTCCTCATGAACAAATTGCAGGTCATTTAGCAGATGGTAATACAAGAATTACTCGTAAACCATCAGTATGCTTAGTTGGACCAGAGGGATTTACAAACGCAGTTCCCTCTATGATGGAGGCTTGGGGTGAGAGAAGTCCTGTTATTTATATTACAGGTTCAAGCAGCCTTAAAAGGCAAGGTTCAGGTGGTTTTAAAGAAATAGATGATGTTTCAATTGCAGCCCCTTTAACAAAATACAGTGCAAGCATTACCGATGGAGCTAGAATAAGAGAATTTGTCGACAAAGCATATCACATTGCCACCAACGGTTATCCAGGTGCAGTACATCTTAGTCTTCCAGTAGATATAATGTTTTCATCTTTTGCAGAAGAAGTAGGATTAGAAGAAAGACCATTTTCTCATAAAGCTAAACCTTTAGCAAAAGCTTGGCCAGATCCAAATTCTCTATCAGAAGTTTTAGAGCTTGCTTGTAATTCTAAAAAACCAATTATAATAGGTGGTCATGGAGTTTGGTGGTCGCATTCAGAAAAAAATCTTGAAGCAGCTGGTAATAATTTAAATATACCAATTTTTAATGTTCCATATCATCAAAAATTATTAGGTGAGGAAGCAAATGCTTATATGGGATTGGCGGATATACACCAATATCCTCCCTCAGAATATGCACTACAAAATTCAGATTTAGTACTTGTAGTTGGGGCGCGTTTAGACAATCAAATGAATTTTGGAAATCCACCTTTTATACCTAAATCATCAAAGTTAGTTTGTATAAATGGTTCTCATGAGGAAGTAGAACTTAATAGAGCAGCTGATTTTTGTTTATTAAGTGATCCTGGTGTTTTTCTAGATACATTATCTAATTTAAAGAAAAATAATAAGTGGACTTTAGACACAACTTGGTTCGAAGAAAACAAAAAAAAGAAAAAAGAATGGGTAGATAAATCTTTGAAAGACTTAGAGATAGAGGCTGAGGCATCAAAAAAAAATGGAGGGAAAATTCATCCTCTACAACTTTCATTAGATGTCCAAGAAGCAATGGGTAAAAACGACTGGCTTGTTATAGATGGAGGAAATACACATTTCTGGTCAGAAATTGCAATTAATATTGCGGGTGCAAAAGGTAAAAAATTAAAAGGTATCTTGCATCCTGGAACATTTAGCATGCTAGGTGTTGGTGTATCGTTTGCTTTATCTGCTAAAAATCACAATCCAGATTCAAATGTTGTTCTTATAAGTGGAGATGGTGCGTTTTTATCAGGAGGTATGTCGATTGAAAGTGTATTTTATGAAAAAAAACCTATTACTGTTGTAATTGATAACAATGGTGGATTGGCCTCAATTGGACAACAACAAGAGAGATTATTTAAAAGTGGCAAAAGCGTTGCAACTGATTTTAGAGACATACCATTTCATAAGATTTTTGAGGGTTTTGGAGGGTATGGAGAATTAGTTAATAAAAGAGAAGAGCTAGCACCGGCACTTAAAAGGGCAATGGAAAGTGGAAAACCTGCATGTGTAAATGTTAAAGCAAAACCAGTATTAAGCCCAATAGTCTCTGCAGTTGCAAGCAAAAGAGAAAAGTCATCAATAGAATAAAATGGCAATATTTTCATCACACTTATTAGATGCTACTAATGGATCTCATGCTGGGAATATTGATGTAATAATTTATCAAATAAAAAAAAATGGAGATAAAGAAATTTTCTGTGAAAGTAAATCTGATGATGGTGGTAGAATACATAAAGAATTTGATCTAAGTGATGATGATACCAAGTGCGAATATGAAATGATTTGCAAAACTGGGGATTATTTTTCTGAGAAAAGAATTATTTCTGAAATAAATATTAAATTTAAAATGGAAGATAATAATAAAAAATATCATATACCCATAATAATTTCTAAAAATAGCTACACTGTGTGGTGGTCAAAATAGAATGAGTGGTGAAAATTTAATACATCAAAAAAATATTAAATTAAATATGTCAAGACGTATAAGGCGTACTCCATTTACTAATAAGGTTGAAGAATGTGGCGTGTCAGATTTTACCGTCGTAAACCACATGTTGTTACCAAAAGGATTTAAAAACTCAGTTGAGGAAGATTACTGGCATTTAAGAAAGGAAGTTCAAGTCTGGGATGTATCTTGCCAAAGACAAGTACAAATTTCAGGTCCTGATGCAGCAAAACTTGTACAAAAAATGACACCTCGCTCAATAAAAAAAATGGAAACTGGAAAATGTTTTTATATTCCAATAATAGATGAGACCGCAGGAATGATTAATGATCCTGTTTTACTTAAACTAGACGATGATATGTTTTGGATTTCAATAGCTGACTCAGATATTCTTCTATGGGCAAAAGGTATTGCATTAGGTTCTGGATATAATGTTGAAATAGTAGAGCCAGATGTTTATCCATTGGCTATTCAAGGCCCAAAATCCGAAGACCTTTTGGTTTCAATATTTGGTGAAGACATAAAAAAATTAAAATTTTTCAATTTTAAAGTTTTTGACTTTTTAGGTACAAAACAAATAATCGCAAGGTCAGGTTATAGCAAGCAAGATGGTTTTGAAATTTATTTCAAAGGATTTGAAACTCATTTTAATGAAATTGAACTTGGTGAAAAGCTTTGGGATGTTGTTTGGGATCATGGTCAAAAATTTAATATATCTCCAGGATGTCCAAACCTCATTGATAGAATTGAGGCAGGACTTATGTCCTATGGCAATGATTTCACTAGAGAAAATAACCCACTAGAATGCAATCTCGAGAAATATTGTAAACAAGAAGATGATCATAATTTTATTGGAAAACAAGCTTTGAGAAAGATTCAATCTGAAGGAATTAAACAACAGATGAGAGGAATAATTTTTGATGGCGAACCCTGCAAGCCAACAGGAGTTCCTTTGCCGGTATACTCAAAAAACAATAAAAAGATTGGACAAATTGCTTCCGGAATTTATTCGCCAAGAATTAAGAAAAATATAGGTTTATCAATGATAAATAGAGATTTTTGGGATTTGGGGAATGAAGTTTTTATAAACACTTTTAATGGAAAAAACAGAAAAGGCATTATAACTTCTTTACCATTTCCTGATTAACCTTATATTTAAATTATGTTTAAACCAGTTATAGCAGGATTTTCAAGATCACCTTTTACTATGGCTAGAAAAGGTGCCTTAATAGACTCAAAACCAGTTAATCTATTAGCAGAAGTAATTAAAGATTTAGTATCAAAATCAAATGTTAAAAAAGATGACATTGAAGATATCGTAGTTGGTTGTGCATTTCAAACAGGAGAACAAAGTTTTAATATTGGAAAGTTGACAACTTTTCTAAGTGGTATGAATGTTAAAACCTCAGGCATGACAGTAGATAGATGGTGTGGTTCCTCAATGGAGGCTATTCATATTGCAGCAGGTAAAATTTCTTTGGGTGCTGGAAAGGTGTTTGTTTGTGGAGGGGTAGAAAGTATGACAAGAGTAAACACTGGTTTTGAACCAATCCCATACCCTGAAAGTAAGGCAGATAACCCACATGTTTATTTTTCAATGGGAACAACTGCAGAAAATGTTGCTAGAAAATATAACATTTCAAGAAATGAACAACAGGAGTTTGCTATATCAAGCCATCAAAAAGCACACGAAGCACAAACCAAAGGGAATTTTAAAAATGAAATCGTATCAATTGGTGATTGTGATACTGATGGAAACATCAGACCGAATAGTACAATGGAAAAATTAGATGGATTAAAACTTGCATTTGACGAAAATGGAACAGTTACAGCAGCAACTTCATCACCTTTAACAGATGGTGCTGCGGCAACTTTAATTTGTGAGGAAAATTATGCAAGAGAAAATAATTTAAATATTTTAGGAAGAATAGTGTCTACTGCTGTTGAAGGCTGTGACCCTGATTATATGGGTCTAGGTCCAATTGGTGCATCAAAAAAAGCTTTAAAGAGAGCTAACTTGACAGCTGATCAAATTGATATTGTTGAATTGAACGAAGCTTTTGCTTCTCAATCATTAGCATGTATTAAAGATTTAGGTATAGATAAAAATAAAATTAATTTAGATGGTGGAGCTCTTGCCCTCGGTCATCCACTTGGTGCAACAGGTGCAAGAATTACTGGTAAAGCAGCTGATTTATTAAAACGAGAAAATAAAAAATACGCTCTTTCTACTCAGTGTATTGGTTTAGGAATGGGAATTGCGACAGTAATTGAGAGTGTCAATTAAACTATCTACTTATTCCTCTTAACCTCTCAGATCTTCTTCTTAAAAGTTCAGCAGTTAATAAAATTAGTACTGATAATATAATCAAACAGGTTGCCACAGCTAAAATTGTCGGACTTAATTGTTCTCTAAGCCCAGTCCACATTTGTATTGGAATTGTAGTATTATCTAAGCCAGCTAAGAATAATACAACGACCACCTCATCAAAAGAGGTTACAAAAGCAAAAAGACCACCAGAAATAACTCCAGGTAATATTAAAGGTAAAGTAATCTTCATAAATGTATTGTATGGACTACTTCCAAGACTTGAAGCAGCACGTGTAATACTATGATCAAAACCTGAAAGTGTTGCAGTTACAGTTATTACCACAAACGGAGTTCCAAGAATTATATGTGCCAATATAATACCTAAATGAGTTGCTGCCAAACCTACCTTTGCCATGAAAAAGAAAATCGCTACCCCAGAAATAATTAACGGAACTATCATTGGTGAAATTAAAATTGCCATTATCAAACCCTTGTAAGGCATATGTCTACTGCTTAAGCCCAATGCAGCAAGAGTACCTAAAATAATTGATCCCAATGTAGCAAAAATTGCAATTATAAAACTATTTCTTGCAGCCAAACCCCATGGATTTTTTGTTCCATAAATCATGTCTTTATACCATCTTAAAGAGAATGCATCAGGATCTAACCTTTTCATTCCATCAGAAAAAACTAAGAACTCCTCAGCATTAAAAGACAACGGAAAAATTACAAATAAAGGAGCTATCAAAAAGAAAAAGACACAACCGCATATTAATAAATAAAAGTAATGCCAAATTCTATAATGCGGTTCTGTATACTTTGGTAATGCCATAATTAACCTAATTTGATGTTATCAACTCCCACAAGTTTATTATAGATCCAATATATTACTAATACGCCTGTTAAAAGCATCAGTCCCATTGCAGATGCAAAACTCCAATCTAAAGTACTTTTCATATGATATGCTATTTGATTACTAATAAGTGTTCCAGATGCACCTCCAACAAGTGCTGGTGTAATATAATAGCCAATTGCTAAAATAAACACTAATAGACAACCTGCACCTATTCCTGGAATTGTTAGTGGAAAATAAACTTTAAAAAATGCAACCGCTGGAGTTGCACCTAAAGACTTACCAGCTCTCATAAGACTTGGAGAGATCGTTTTCATAACACTGTACAAAGGTAAAACCATAAAAGGTAAAAGTATTTGAGTCATTGCTACGTAAGTTCCAGTTTTATTATACATCATCTCAGGTCTGTTATCGTCTGCAACAAGACCTGTCCAAACAAAGAAATCATTCACAATCCCTTGTTGCTGTAACAAAATCATCCAACTGGCGGTTCTTACAAGTAAAGAGGTCCAGAAAGGAAGAAGAACACAAATCATAAGTAAATTACTATATTTCATTGGCAAAGTTGCCAGTAAATGTGCAATTGGGTAAGCCATCAAAAAACAAAATAAAGTAACAAAAAAAGCCACCTCTACTGTTCTTATCCATAATATTCTATGAATTCTTCTATCCTCAGAAACCTGAACTATTTTTCCATCTTCATTGGAATACATGTCTACACCTTTAAGGTATTTTGAATATGTATAAGATGGAGCTCTTCTTTTAATTGCTCTCCAATATTCAACATTTCTCCATCTTTTATGAACTTTCATAATTTGTTCTTTATAATTTCCCTCCTCAAATTTCTTTTGTTTTCTTGCTAGTTTTTTTAAAACACTCTTAAATCCATTTTTTTCATAGTTTAATTGTGTCTGTAATTTTCCTGCTGTTTTGTTTTTAACTAGAATTTTATAGTCTAAGTAAAATGCTTCAAAAACTTCCTCTGGTGGAAGTTCTTTACCATCCCAAGTTTCCATTGCTTTATAAGTTTTGGGAAGCATGTTTGTAACCATTTTGTCGTCTATACTTCTAGAAAACATATCTCCGATTGGAATCATGTATGTAATTATTAAAAACAATAATAATGGCGCAACTAGTAGAAAAGCTTTAATTTTATTTTTCTTTTCTGCCTGTTTAAGACTCTCCTCTAAAGGAATTCCATCTGTTGTTAAAATTTTTCCTGTTTCTGAGCTCATAAAAAAAAGGGCGGTTAAAATAACCGCCCTTAATATAATATAAAATTAAAGTGTTTAAAACTTTAATTATTTAATACTAGCTTTCATAGCTTCCCATTTTTCACCAAGCTCTGTGCCATTGTCAGCCCAGTACTCAGCGTCTACTAAGAAGTATCTTTTTAGATTTTTTGGCGCTGTTGGCATATGTGGAACCATATTTGTTTTTCCATCTTTATACCACGGCTCTCCTGCTTCCATAACTGCAATTGATGATTTTCTCCAAGGAGCGTATGCAATATATTTTGCACTTCCTGCTAACATTTCAGTGTTAGTCATCATTGCTAAAGCTTTCATAGCGTCAGCTTGGTTTGGTCCACCTTTTACTAATGCAAAATATTCGTAGTCAAGACCTTGTCCATCCCAAACTTGAACTATTGGAGCGCCTTCTCCAACTGCTGCATTGAAAAATCTTCCATTCCAACCAGTTGCCATTACAACTTCACCACTCATTAATAATTCTGGTGGTTGAGCTCCTGCTGACCAAAATACACATCCGCCATTTGGATCTTCACAAAGTGCTTTGATCTTATTCATCGCTCTATCAACATATGCTGGGTCTTCTAATTTTTTGTAGATAAATTCTCCACCTTTACCCATTTTTACACCATCTGCTGCTAAAGCAATTTCTAAGTTAGTTAATGCACTTTTGTAAATTGCTCTTTTTCCAGGAAATCTTTTTGTGTTAAAGAAATCTTTGATAGTCTTTGGAGTGCTTTTTAATAGATCACTATTATAAGCATAGTTCCAAGAATATAAGATATTTCCTACCGCACATTTACTTGGCATATCAGTGAAGAAGTCTTCACTTGCAGGCGTACCATCTGGTGCTGGTGGGAAGTCTTTGTCAAAATCAAATTCAACAAAAATTCCTTCATCACAACCATTAATAGTATCGTAAGCGAACACATCTATAATATCCCATGTGATTGCTCCTGCTTCTATTTGCGCTTTAATTTCTGAAAGTCCACCAGAATAGTCAACCCACTCGATTGGTATACCTAATGCTTTCGATGTTGGATCTCCATATCCTAACTTTTGACTTTCTGTGTATGCTCCACCCCATGATGCAACAACTACTGCAAAAGCGGATGTAGATACAGAAACTGCAAATGTTAAAGCAAGTAATAATTTACTTAATTTTTTCATTTATCCTCCGTTTAAACGTTTTTTTATAAAAAAAGGAGTACAGCAACATAGAATATAAGAGTCAACAGGTGTTTTTGGCGAAAATGTAATAATTACGCTTATTTTGGGTCTAAAGCTCTAGCGTCATGACTGTTCCAACCAATATTAATTTCATTACCAAGTTTTATATCTAGGTTTTGAGAACTATTTGGAACTTTCAATATAAATTCTGAATTACCAAGTAAATTTAATCTAACTCTAGTATGATCCCCATGATAAATGACTTCCTCAATTTTTCCTTTTTGATTATTATCCATTTTATCTTTAGGGTTAATCAATGCTCGCTCTGGTCTGATTGATACTGTAGTTTTTTCTCCAACAGATTTAACTGAAATTGGATTAGCAATTATCTCACCCTTTTCTAATTTAACTTTACATGTTCCATTTGAAATTTCAGAAATTTCTCCACCAAAAGTATTATTTTCGCCAATGAATTCTGCAACAAAAGAGTTAACTGGTTCTTCATATAACTTATCAGGGCTTGATAGTTGTTGAACTTTACCATCATTAAATACCGCAATCCTATTTGACATCGTTAAAGCCTCACCCTGATCATGAGTTACATAAACTACTGTTACTCCAATACTTTCATGGATGTGTTTAATTTCGTACTGCATGCTTTCTCTTAAATTTTTATCTAACGCCCCTAAAGGTTCATCCATTAAAACAACAGCCGGATCAAAAACTAAAGCTCTCGCAACTGCAACTCTTTGTTGTTGACCACCTGACAGTTGACCTGGCATTCTGTTTGCAAATCCACCCAGTGAGACCATTGATAAAGCTTTGTCTACTTTTTTCTCTATGTCCTCTTGAGACATTTTTCTTACCTTTAACGGAAATGCTAAATTTTCAAAGACAGTCATGTGAGGAAATAAAGCATAGTTTTGAAAAACCATTCCGATCCCTCTTTTATGTGGTGGAATATTAGAAATTGGATTGTTATCTAAAAATATTTCTCCATTGGTTGGAGTTTCAAAACCAGCAAGCATCATTAAACATGTCGTTTTTCCTGAACCAGAAGGTCCAAGCATTGTTACAAACTCGCCTTCTTCAATATCTAAATTCAGATCTTTTACTACTAATACTTTTCCGTCGTAACTTTTGTCTACTTTATCAAATTTTACGAAATCAGCTTTTTTTGACATAAGATAGTTTTTAAAACATTTAGTTATGTTATTTGCAACAGTTAATTAACTCTTTATATTTAGCTCTTTTGGATAATTACAAAATAATTCACATCCATTGTCAGTAACTCTTATAGATTCTGATGCTTCGACTCCCCAATCACCAAATTGCATTACAGCTATCATATGAAAACAAGAATTTGGAACTAATTCTGTCATTTCTTCTTTATATATATTTAAAGTATGTTCACCCCAGTCTGGTGGGTAACCAATACCAATTGAGTAACCTGTTCTAGACTTTTTCTCTATTCCATATTTGTCTAAAACTCCCCAAAATGCTTGAGCAACATCATTTGCAGTATTTCCAGCTTTTGTTACTTTAATTCCAGCTTCTAGAGCTTCAATAGTCTTTTTCATCGTATCAATTTTTAGTTGATCAGGTTTTCCTAACAAAACAGTTCTTGCCATTGGAGCATGATATCTTTTGTAAACTCCAGATAACTCTACAATTGTTGCTTCCCCCTCTACAAACTTATCTTGTGTTGCAGTTAAATGTGAAGCTGAAGTTCCCTTTCCTGTTGGAAGAAGTGTTGCAATACTCGAATATTCTCCTCCAAACTCTGGTGTTCCATAAAATAAAGTTTTTTGTATTTCTCCAACAGCATCGCATTGTCTTACGCCGGGTTTAATTACTTCCATTGCAGTTTTCATCCCTTTTTCTGAAATCAATGCAGCATTTTTCATATATTTTATTTCTGCATCAGATTTTGCAAATCTCGCCCAGTTGACTAAACGTTCTGAGTCTTTAATTTTTGCGTTTGGCAAACCTTGTTTTATCTTTTCATAGCAAAAAGCTGTGAAGTAATGGGCATCCATTTCAACACCAATTGAAAGTTTATCCCATTTTCTATCTTTAATTATTTTTACTAAATAGTCATAAGGATGCTGTGGCCATGTGTGAATATAATTTTCGTCATAAACAATTATGTTTTCATCTTTAAGATAAGTTTTTATATAAGCGCCTCCAGCATCTTGTGCTCTTACAAAGCAAAGAGGTTCGTCTGCATTTATATGAACAATTGCACATTGAGCATAATAAAAAGACCATGCATCATAACCAGTCAAATAGTTCATATTATTAGTGTCATGAGAAATTAAAAGTTCAATGCCTTTTTTTTCCATCATTGACTGGACTTTTTTTAATCTTTGTTTGTATTCCTCTTTGGCAAATGACATAAATTTCTATCTGAATAATTTTCCAAAACCCGTAACTTGATTATCTTTATTTATTTTAACAAGTGTATCCCAGATTAAAGCCTGGTTGCTTGATAAAACAATTGTATTTAATTTTTTTTCAAGTTTATCAATTATTGGAAGTACAGGTAAAGCTGTACAAGATACAAATAATGCATCCGCGCCATTTAAATCTATTTTAGACAACACATCATACAAATAATTTTGATCTACTTTACCGATATCGTAGTCTGCCTCTATATCAAAATAAGAATTGGAAGTTATTTCAAATCCTTCTGATTTAAAATATTCTATAACATCATCATTAAGTTTTTTACTGTATGGAGTAAATAAACAAAGCTTGCTTATATTTAATTTCTTTAAAGCTTTTATAGCAGCAGTACTTGGTGTTGTAACCTCTGCCATTGGTTTTGCTGCTTTTACCTTTTGTTCTATAGCATTGTATCCTGCAGCTATTGTTCCTGAAGTGCATCCATAGACAACACAGTCTATATCCTGGTCTGGAAGAATATCTTTTGCAACATCAGTTACTTTATCTGACATTTTAATCAGATTTTCTTTGGTTAAAGGATTATAGCACTCTATTCTATTAACAAAAAAATCAATTTCTCTATCCTTTATTACATTAATAAAATCTCTCTCAATCATAAAATCACTTGCAAGAGCAATAAGGCCAACTCGTGGATTTGATTTACTTATGTATTTTGGTTCTATTTTTGTTGAATTCATAATTTAAAAAAGAGAATATATCATAAGTTCTTGAATAATCATTAACATTAAATGAATTGAATGAATTTTAAAGACACTCTAGTTGCATCACTTGTTCCTATATTTTTAGGTTTTGGTTTTGTAATTGCAAAACCTGCTTTTGAATCTTTTCCTCCAATACTTTTAATGGGATTAAGATTTATTTTTGCTGCTTCTATTTTAATTTGGTGGTTTCCTATTCCAAAAGGTTTCTTAAAAAAAATCTTTTTTGCTTCATTTATAGCAAACACCTTACAATACAGTATTACCTATACTGGTTTAAATTTTATAGATGCATCAGCGGCAGTATTATTAGTACAAACAGAAGTTCCATTTGGGGTTATATTTGCTTTTTTCATGTTGAAAGAGAAACCAACTTTAAGAGCTTTAGTTGGAATTGGAATTGCCTTTATAGGAGTTTATATTTTAACTGGCTCACCTAATTTAGATGGAAAGCTATTTGGTATCGCTCTTACTATTCTAGGTTCAGCAATATGGGCACTCGGTCAAGTGATTGTTAAACCTTTGAGTAAAGAAATTAATCCTTTAGCTTTAGTTGCTTGGCTTGCATTATTTTCTGGACCCACTTTAATATTAATTTCTGCAGTAATTGAAGGTGATACAATATCGTATTTATCAACTGCTAAATTTAATCATTGGTTAATAGCTTTTTACATTGGATTTATTATGCAACCTATAACTTATGGATGCTTTTATTATGTTCTAAAAAATAATCCGTTATATAAAGTGTTACCTATAGTAACTATGGGTATACCGCCGACTGGATTGCTTGCAGCAATATTTTTATTAGGCGAGAAACCAACAAGTGAATTATTTATTGGAGGAGTAGTAATAATATTTGGTGTCGTAATGATATTATACAAAAAGAAAGAGGAGGTAAATTAATGAAGATAGGATTTATTGGCTTGGGAAATGTTGGAGGAAAACTAGCTGGGAGTTTATTGAGGAATAAATTTAATTTAACAGTTAGAGATTTAGATAAAAATTTAACAAAACAATTTGAAGCTTTGGGGGCTAAAATAGCAAACTCTGCTAAAGAACTAGCTGAGGAAGTTGATTTAATAATAACTTGCCTTCCTTCTCCTGAAATTTGTGCGGAGGTGATGGAAGGTCAAAACGGAATATTAGAAGGTCTTTCTGAAAATAAAATATGGTTGGAAATGAGTACCACTGATGAATCAGAGGTAAAAAGAATTGGTAAAAAAGTAATCGAAAAAAAAGCAATACCTTTAGATGGTCCAGTAAGTGGAGGATGCCATAGAGCAGCCTCAGGAAATATAGCAATATTTGTAGGTGGAGACAGGGATGCGTTTGAAAATATTTTGCCTGCTTTAACAGTAATGGGGCGTAAAATACTACACACAGGAGAATTGGGCACAGCGTCTGTTCTTAAAGTAATTACAAATTATTTAGCCTCCACACATTTGGTTGCTCTTGGGGAGGCATGGACAGTAGCTAAAAAATCAAACTTAGATCTTTCGAAAGCTTATAAAGGAATTGCTGTGTCATCAGGAAATTCATTTGTTCATGAAACTGAGAGCCAAGTTATTTTAAATGGCTCTTATAATATAAATTTTACGATGGACCTTGTTTTAAAAGATACGGGTCTATTTGATGAACTCGCAAAAAAATTAAATGCACCTTTGGAAATTTCTCCTAAAATAGTTGAAATATTTAAAGATGGTCAAAAAAAATATGGCTCAAGAGCTTGGTCTTCAATGATAGTAAAAAGAATGGAAGATCTGAATAAAATTGATTTTAGAGCTGAAGGGTTTCCTGAGGAGTTAACAGATAATGATCCTGAAGAAAAAGGTTATGAAATTTAAATTCTGTGTTAAAGTACATTTATGATTGAAAAGAAAAATTTTTATATAAACGGAAAATGGGTTGCACCGATTAAACCTAATGATTTTGATGTAATTGATCCATCAACCGAGGAGGCTTTTGCTGTAATATCTTTAGGATCAATTGAAGATACAGATAAAGCTGTAAGTGCTGCTAAAGTGGCATTTGAAACCTGGAGAGAAACCTCGAAAGATGAAAGAATAAAATTATTAGAAAAATTTTGTGAAATTTATAATAGAAGATGGGATGAAATGGTTGAAGCACAATCAATGGAAATGGGTGCGCCATTAGATTTTGCATCAGAGATACATACTAAAATGGGGGCGGATATATCTAAAAATGTAATAGATATTTTAAAAGATTTTAATTTTGAACATCAGTTTGATCCAAAATCAAACAATCAAATTAGATATGAGCCAATTGGAGTTTGCGGATTAATAACGCCATGGAATTATCCAATGAACCAAATAGTACTAAAAGTTATACCAGCGCTTGCAGCAGGTTGCACAATGATTTTAAAACCATCAGAAGTGGCTCCAGTATCAGGTGTTTTGTTTGCGGAAATAATTGACGAAGCTGGATTTCCTCCAGGTGTGTTCAATTTAGTTAATGGTAACGGTGAAGTAGTTGGGAATCATATATCTGGTCATCCAGATATTGATATGGTCTCCTTTACAGGATCTACAAGAGCAGGGAAATTAATACAGAAAAATGCAGCTGACACAATTAAGAAGGTCACACTTGAACTTGGCGGTAAAGGTGGAAATATAGTTTTTGAGGACTCTTATCCAGATGCTGTAAGGGACGGAGTTAGAACTATAATGAGTAACACTGGACAATCTTGTGATGCTCCAACACGAATGCTAGTTCAAAGATCAATTTATGATAGAGCGGTAAAAGAGGCTGTAGATGAAGCAAATAAAATTAAAGTAGACGTGGCATCTAAAAAAGGCGATCACATTGGACCCTTAGTGTCCAAAGCTCAATATGATAAAGTTATTAATCTTATTAATGAGGGAATTAAAGAAGGTGCAACTCTTGCTGCCGGTGGGCCCGATCTACCAAATGGTCTTAATAAGGGATATTTTGTTAAACCTACGATTTTTATAGACGTCAACAACGATATGAAAATTGCTAGAGAAGAAATATTTGGTCCAGTACTTTCAATTATTCCATTTGATACAGAAGAAGAGGCAATAAAAATTACAAATGATACATCTTACGGATTAGGTAACTATTTACAAACTGAAGATAAAGAAAAAGCAAAAAGAGTAGCAAGAAAAGTAAGAGCAGGAACAGTCTATATCAACGGTCAAGGAGCCGAAACTGGAGCACCTTTTGGAGGATTTAAGCAATCAGGAAATGGTCGAGAGGGTGGACTATGGGGTTTTACTGAATACCTAGAGGTTAAGGCAATTACTGGTTGGAATTAAAAAATTATATTCAAAATAATTGAGGTTGAGATGATTGGTTATGTAATGGTAGGAACAAATAATTTAGATGCTGCCATTAAGTTTTATGATGAAGTTTTGGGAGTTATTGGGCTAACAAGAAACGAAACTGTAGAAAATGATTATGCTGCATATGGAAAGAAAGATACAAACGAAATAGAGTTTTACATCACAAAACCGTTTAATAAAAAAGAAGCAACTTTTGGAAATGGAACACAAATATCATTTATAACATCTTCAAGAGTTATTGTTGATAGATTTCACGAAACAGGACTAAAAGCTGGAGGTACTAGCGAAGGATCAGGAGGTGAAAGACCAGAGGGATCAGGAGTTTATTATTCTTACGTTCGTGATCTTGATGGAAATAAAATTTGCACCTTTACAAATAGCAAGGAATAACACTATGTCTTATTCATCAATTCATGAAAAATTAGAAAATAAAAAAACTATTATTTTAGATGGAGGAATGGGTGCTGAATTAGAAAAGAATGGCGCTAAAATGGATGAAAAAATGTGGTGTGGAAAATGCTCAGTAGATCATCCAGAATTAGTAAGAAAAATTCATGAAGATTATATAAATGCGGGCGCTGATGTAATAACTACCAATACATATAGTACTACACCTATATCGATGAGACAGTATGGTTATGAAGACTCGATTGAGGATTTTAATAGAAAAAGTGTTCAAGTTGCAAAAGAAGCAATTAAAAATTTAAATAAAGATGTTGCTCTTGCTGGAAGCGTTTCAACTTTTGGTAATTTTTATAAACTTGGAGTAAAAGCAATGATACCTGGTTTTGATGAGCAACTAAAAATTTTATCAGGTGAAGGAGTAGATTTAATTATTTTAGAGGCTATGTCTTCTCAGGCAGATATTGTGGAAACAATGTTAAACTGTTCTACAAAAATAAATATACCAGTTTGGTTGTCAGTATCATGTGTAACGAATGATCAAAATCAAATAATGCTTGGATATAATGATACAATTGATTCTGATACTCATGTTTATGAAAATTTTGAAATATCTATAAATAATTTCAAAAAAATTCATAACGGTCCAATTTTAGTAGCTCATTCTGATATTAAAACCACAGGTAAGGCAATAAAAACTGCAAGAGAAAATTTTGATGGAGTTATAGGAGCGTATCCAAATAAAGGATATTATGAAAAACCACATTGGAGATTTATAGATGATATGACTCCTGATGATTATTTGAATGAAGTAAAAACGTGGATTAAAGATGGAGCTCAAATTATAGGTGGCTGTTGTGGAATAGGAGTTGATGAAATTAAAGCCATTTCAATTTTAAAAAACTAAAGTATAAATTAAAAAGTAATGAAAACATTTATTGGTGGTATTGGTTGTTTCTGGGATGAAACTAAGTACGAAGGTATTAGCGGTATAATCTCTACTGAATGTGGTTACTGTGGAGGGGATGATCCTAATGTAACCTATAAAGCTGTGTGCGGGGGTGACACTGGTCATATTGAAGTTGTAAAAGTACAATATGATGAAAAAGAAAAATCATATGAGGACATGGTTAACCTATTTTTTGAATTGCACGACTCTACTCAAGTAAATCGGCAAGGTACTTATGTAGGAATTCAATATAGATCAGAAATATTTTATAATACTGACGAAGAAAAAAGGATTGCTGAAAAGGTGTTAAACGAAGTGAATAAAAAATTGGATGGTAAGGTATCAACAAAAATATCCAAGGAAAAAAATTATTGTAAAGCAGAAGGATATCACCAGAAATACGAACAAAAAAAATCTCTAAAATATTGAAAATAAAAAAATTAGCTTCTGTTAAAAATCCTGAGTTAGAAACAATTAAAGATAATAAGGCTTTATGGAATCTTCCAAAAACTAGAAGATTTGGGTATAGAAATTTACATAAAATAAATCGGTACAGTCTTTATTTAAGATCTGATCTAGTTTTAAGACTAAAGTCAAAACCTAATAATAAAATTAGTAAAATACCATTGGTTAAAAAAATGATCAAAAATAAATCTTTTTGCTCGTTAATCGTTGGCAAAGGTCAAAATATATTATTTGAAAAATATGCTAAAGATTTCAAAAGAAATCAACCGCAGACGATAATGTCAATAACTAAAATGTTTATTAACTTATTTGTTGGTGAACTTGTTAAAAATAAATCAATAGATTTGAATAAAAAAGTTTTACATTATTTGCCTAAAATTGGAAGTGGTTACGCTGAAGCAAGAATACAAGATGTTTTAAATATGAATATTATAAATTCCTATACAGAAGACTATACTAAAGCATATTCTTCCTCATTTTTACATGAGCCAGTTGGAGGTTGGAGACTACCAAAAAATTTAAAAAATCATTTAAGCCAAGAGGAATATTT
Organism: uncultured Pelagibacteraceae bacterium; assembly: GCA_902597335.1. Classification (GTDB taxonomy): domain Bacteria; phylum Pseudomonadota; class Alphaproteobacteria; order Pelagibacterales; family Pelagibacteraceae; genus Pelagibacter. Next base: position 48,291 of record CACJXK010000005.1, on the reverse strand, counting down.
AAATTCAATTAAAAAAATTAAAAACAAAAGTTTAATAAATAGTTCTGAATATGCATTTTATAAATCAGCGAATACTGATGTAGTGGGATTAATTGTAGAAAAGGTAAGTGGAAGAACTTTAAGAGATTGGGTATTATCGGCAGTTGAAGCTGCTGGCTTTGAAGAAGGCTTATATATTGCTTCTGATAGATATGGGATGCCATGGATGTCTGGTGGTGGTTGTTTAATTGCTAGGGATTTTTTAAGAATGGGTTTGCTTTTTGCTAGAAAAGGTCTGGGGGTTGGAAATAGAAAAGTTGGATCATCTTCTTATTTTGACAAAACAATTAAAAATTTAGGACCTAAATACATGGAATTGTCAAAAAATAAATATTTGTATTACTCAAATTCAACAATGGTGTCTGGCAACATGATTGGACACTCTGGATATGGAGGTCAGTTTTTAGCAACAAATTTTAAAACTGGCAAAGTTGCTGCATTTTTTTCAGTATTGGAAACAAAATCTGCAACAAAAGAGAGTTATAAAGTTGATATGATTAATATGTTGATAAATTTAGTTAATAATTAATATTTAAATTAAGAATACCTTGAAATTAATTTTTTAAGATGATTATCTGTAACACCACAACATCCTCCAATAATTTGAATTTGGTCATCAATTAGTTTTCCACATTCATCAGTAAATTCATCCTCTGTGTAGGTCACTATTGCCTTATGTGTTTTTGTATCAAACTTATGTATTTCTGGATAAAACATAATTGGACCCTGCCAATTATTTTTAATCACCTTCAATCCATCAAATGCATCAACAAGCCAAGTATGCATAATACCATAAACATCTCCGCCCATATTTGTTAGAGATTTCATAATATCATCTAAAAGAACAATCTTATCATCAGGAATAAATTTTGGTTGCTCTATGTATATACTTTCATCATAAATAAGTGATTTTTCTTTTTCAGCTCTAAAATTTCTTCCAATTACGTTATTATCGAACTTGCTTATACAGCAACTTAGTCCAACCCAAACAGGTAAACCAGTTTCTAATGCAGAGTTAAGTAAGATTTTTGAGTGATCTATATCTAATATCATTTCTAGAATTAAAACATCTACTCCTTCTTCTTTTAAGATTTTAGCAGCCTCTTTATAATTTCTCTCTTCCTCTCTAAATGAAGGTAAGTACTTTGGATCTGGAACAAATTCATTTTCTTTTAATGAGAAAAAATTCGACATACTGCCTGCTATTCCAACTATATTTTCTTTCCTTTTATTCTTAATTGCCTTTTTGGCTATTTCTACAGATCTAACAATAAACTCTTTTGTTTCATCACCTCTATTAATACTATTCATATTGTGTCTAGTGGTGCTAAAAGTGTTTGCTGTAATAAGATCACAACCTGCATCCATAAAATTTTCATGAACTTGTCTTACAATTTCTGGCGCTGAGATTGTTGCTAATGCAGAAAAAGCTGGTGTCATCTCACCTCCTAAATTTGCAATCTCAGACCCATTTCCACCATCTAAGAATATTTTTGAATTTGATTTAAACTTTTCTTTAAAAAGCATCTATTTTTCTTCTTTTGGTGCTAGAACAACAGCTAATACTCCTCCTACAACAATCATTGTACTTCCAACAACTTCTCTCCAACCAAATGTTTCATCTGTTAAAATACCAGCCGATATAACTCCAACTACTATTTCGCTTAAATATAATATTGCACAAAGGCCTGCACCTAAAACAGATGGAGACCACATTATAACTACTCCGGTAGGAATAAAATAAAATACTGAAATAAGAACTAAAAAAGTAAACATTGATGCAAAAGCTTCAATCGGTGGCATCGGTCCTAAGTAATCTTTTAAAATAAAGCCAGCAAAAATATTAAATATTGTCCCATAAACGAAGAAAGAAAAGATTACCGGAAAGACGCCGTCTGTTTTGGAAATTTCTAAACGCACTAACCCAGCCCCAAATAGCACACCTCCTAGTAATGCCAACCAATCTCCTGCATTTTGTGGTAATGGTATGATATTAGATTGACTGAAAACTACCCACAAACCCCCAAGTGCTAAGCTTAAAGTTAAAACTCTTTCTAAACCTGGTCTTTTTTTTAAAAAATATATTTCAAAAATAGTCGTCCAGACAGGTATCATGTAAAACATGATCAATGCTCGTACAACATCTGTAAGCAAGAAACTTAATGCGTAACATATAAAACCACTCCCCGTTAAAAAACCAACAAAAGGAATTTCTAAACCAGATGTACGACCTTTATACTTTCTCCACAAAGAGATGGGTGTAAGTAATAAAATTCCGATCATCATTTGAGAAATTGTTCCCCAACCTCCAGTAAGTCCCCCATCTTCTAAAATTCTTTGAGGTAGCCAATAAACTCCCCATGATCCAGCAGCTATTGCTAATGCAAAAGCTATTTTAAAATGATGTTTGTGTCTGACCATTAGTTTAATTTTGGTTTAATTTTAGAAAAATTAAAAATTTCTTCATATCTTTTTGCAAAAGATATCACTTTTAAATCTTCTTTTTGTTTTGCTATAATTTGAATACCTATTGGAAATCCCTCTTTATTAAAACCAATAGGTAAAGAAATTGATGGTAAGTAAAAAAGACTAGCAAATATATGTATTTCAATCCATCTATGATAAGTATCCATTAATTTATCATTAATTTCTTCTGGGTGTCTTAAATTTTTATCAAAAGGAAATGATTGTTGAGATGGTAAAGCTAAAAAATCAAAATCACCAAATAAACTATTTACATCATTTGATAATTCAATTCTTGAGTTAAGAGCAGATTTTACATCTTCATCTGTAAGTTTGATACCTTTATTGTGTTCCCATATCGCTTGTGGTGTCATCTCATTAATATCTTTTATATTCATTGTAATAATATCCTCATAAATACTTTTTGCTCTCAACGTTCCCCAGCAATTCCATAATTTATGAGCATCTATTTTTGGTTTTAAGTTTTCAATTATAACTTTATGCTTTTCAAGATTGTTAAGTTGTTTGTTACATATTTCAATTATCTCAGGATCATATTGATAATTACCATTCATATCAGATAACCATCCAATTTTTATTTTTGAAAATTCCTGGTCACTTAAATTAACCTCACTAAAAGAATTATCTAAACTGAAAGAAATTGGATCTTCTTTATGTTCTCCAACTATGACATCTAAAAAAATAGACATATCATCAGGTGTTCTGGCTAGACATCCTGGTGTTGAAATAACTGGAAGATTTTTCTTTTTTTCATTTGTTCGATAATCGGGAAGTAATCCTGGTGTTGGTCTAAAACCATAGACATTTGCATAAGCAGCAGGTGTTCTACAAGAACCCATCATATCTGTACCATCAGCAAATGGTAGTAAGTTTGCTGCAACTGCAACACCAGCTCCACCACTTGATCCACCTGATGATTGACTATTTCCATAAATGTTTGGTGTTATTCCAAATAATCTATTAGCTGTATGAGCACCCACTCCTAATTCAGCAGTATTTGTTTTTCCAATTATTATTCCACCAGCATCTATTTGACGATCAACAATTATAGAATTTTTTTTTGGAAAATAATCTTTATATCCGGGAAAACCATAAGTAGTTGGAAAACCAACTACATCTAGCAAATCTTTAGAGGCAAGAGGTAAGCCAAATAACGGCTTATTTTCGTCAAAATTTTTGTCCTTAATCTCGGCTTCTTTAATTATTTCTTCTTCATCCTTAATTGAAACAATAGCATTCAAAGATGGATTAAATTTTTTTATTCTTTCAAAATATAAGCCAACTATTTCTTTTACTGAAACATCCTTTTTCTTAATTAAAGAAATAATTTCTTTAACTGATTTATTTTCAAGCATGAGAATTTACTATTATCTAGCTTTTTTAATGGATGCTAGAGTAATTTCCTTTATTTCTTCTAAAGTTGCTTTTCTAGGATTTTGTCCATAGGCTTGATCTTTCATTGATTTTTCAGCAATTCTATCAACACAATCCTCGGGGACTCCAATTTCGCTTAAACTTTTTGGAATTTTAATTCTATCAAGAATGTTTTCAATGTTTGATATAAATGCATCTACAGAATGATCTTTAAATTGCATTGCTTCAGACATTCTTTTAACTTTTTCTTCCATACCTGGTAGATTATATTTTAAAACTACAGGTAATATTATTGCATTCGTTAGTCCGTGATGAGTGTTGTATTCGGCTCCAACCATATGAGCAATAGCATGTACTAATCCTAAACCTTTTAAAAAAGAAATTCCTGCTAAACAAGATCCAACATGCATTCCACCTCTTGCAACTAGATTGCTAGGATCTTCTACAGCTGTGACTAAAGATTTTGATATTAATGACAATCCCTCTAACGCTGCACCATCACACATTGGATTGAAACCAGGAACACAATAACCCTCTATACCATGGATTAAAGCATCTGCGCCAGTCCATGCCGTTAAATTTGCTGGCAATCCAATAGTTAGTTCTGGATCTAACAATGCTAAGGAAGGTCTAACATCTGGATGCCACATACAAAATTTCATGCCTTCTTTTAAATAAGTAACCATAGCCGAAATTTCTGTTTCAGCTCCAGTTCCAGCAGTTGTTGGAATAGTTATAATTTTTGGGAATGGGTTATCCTTGCTAATTATAGGCGGAGTTAATTCAAACTCAAAATCTCTTAATGGAACGTCATTGTTTGCTGTGAGGCAAATTAATTTTCCTCCATCCATGGCACTGCCTCCACCGATTGCAATTATAGCATCATGGTTTCCATCTTTAAATTTACTAACACCATTTGAAACCTCATCTTCTCTTGGATTTGGAGATATATCAAAAAATAGATCTGATTTTACATCAGAACTTTTTAAATAATTTTGTAAATTTACAATAAATGGTAATTTTGTGCTTCCTTTATCTGTAACGATCAAAGGGTTTTTAATATCCAAATTATTACATATACCACCTATTTCTTTCAATCTGCCTGGGCCATATGCAATATTAGTCGGAAACGTCCAATCTTGATTGGATAGAATATCAGTTTCGTTAAGTTTAAAACTTTGCATTTCTTTTATAAAGTATACAATTTTAAAAAATTATAAATGAATATTTTGTCTGAGAATACAGATTTAAAAAAAACTTATTTAGCAATAGTTACGATGCTCTTAGCAATTCTATGTGTGGATATGTATATGGTTGTAATAAAGTTTTTAGGAAATGAATATACTGTAATTCAGTTAGCAGTATTCAGAAATATAGCTGGGGCAATTCCTCTATTTATACTTATTTTATTTACTAAAGAGTACATTTCAGTTTTTAGAAACCTAAACAACAAATTCATTGTCTTAAGCTTTTTTAGGGGGTTGGCTTTCTTATCAATGAATATATTTATATTTATTTCAGTTATTAATTTAGAATTTGCTACCGCTATGGTTCTTACATTTTCTTCGCCATTTTTCATTGTAATTTTATCAATAATTTTTTTAAAGGATAAAGTTGGTATTTATAGATGGTCTGCAATATTTATAGGTTTTTTTGGCGTTGTTTTAATTGTTCAACCAGGAAGTGATATATTTAGTTTTTACTCAATATTTCCAATTCTAACTGCGATTGCTTGGGCATTGAGTGTGATAATTTTAAAATTTATACCTGATGGTCACTCAACAGCTAAAATTCAATTATATACTTTAATATTTAATGTAATTGGTGGTGTTGTGCTGTTTTTATTGACTACTGGACATGCGGAAATAAAAAGTGCCCAAGATTTTTTTCTTATGACATTGACTGGTATTCTTGGAGGTACTGCAGCTATACTTTTCATCTATTCTTATAGATTAATCTCTGCAAGCAAGATGGCTTCGTTTGAATATTTTGGTATTCCTTCATCATTTGTTTTAGGTTGGTTATTTTTTAATGAGGCTCCTTGGGAACAATTATTTCCAGGAGTTTTTGTAATTGTGTTTGCTGGAATGATTATAATTTGGAGAGATAAAGTAAAACAAAAAAAAACTAAAGTGAGTAGAGAAATTAACTAGCAGATTTCATTGATTTCATAACTATAGCTCTATCAATTTCACCAATAAGTTCACCTGTCTCACTATTTACAACTGGAAATTTCTGATCTGTGTCTACAAGTTTATCAATTAAAGTTTCTATTTTTGAATTGTGAGGGATATTATTTGATCCGTTTTCAAACATTTTTTTTGTATCATCACAACATTCTTCCCTCATTACTTTGCTTGCACTTAGGACTTTATATTTTGGTACGTCTTCACAAAAGTCTTTTACATATTGATCTTTAGGATTAGCAACGATTTCTTCTGGTGTCCCTACTTGAGAAACTTCTCCATCTTTCATAATTGCTATATGATCACCCATTTTAATTGCCTCTAAGAAATCATGAGTAATAAATACCATTGTCTTTTGTAATTTTTCTTGAATCTTTAATAGCTCATCCTGCATTTCTCTTCTAATTAATGGATCTAAAGCTGAAAAAGGTTCATCAAAAATTAAAATTTCTGGATCTACAGCTAATGCACGAGCTAATCCCACTCTTTGCTGCATTCCTCCTGATAACTCTCTTGGGTAATTGTTGTGCCAACCTTCTAAGCCAACCATTTTTAAAACTTCCATTGATTTTTCTATTCTATCATTTTTTTTATTTCCTCTAATCTCTAAACCATATCCAATATTCTCCACAACAGTCCTATGTGGAAATAAACCAAAATGTTGAAAAACCATGCTCATTTTATTTCTTCTTAAATCTAATAGTTCTCTGCCACTCATTTTTGTTACGTCAACATCATCCATTTTTACAGTTCCAGCTGTTGGTTCGATTAATCTTGAAATACATCTTACTAATGTTGATTTTCCACTTCCTGATAAACCCATTACAACAAATGTCTCACCTTTCTCTATTGAAAAACTCACATCTTTTACAGCAACGACATGTCCTGTTTTTTCTTGAACCTCTTTAATTGATAAATTTTTATCTAAATCTTTAATAATTCTTTTTTCATCCGACCCAAATAATTTCCAGACATTTGAGCAAGTTATTTTTGGCTGATTACTCATATTTTTTGTTATTTTAATATCATAAAAATAGACAATATTTTTCTTTAAATGTAAAATTATTTATTTTAAGTTTCACATCAATATGTCATCTGAAGTTACAAGTATTGAAGAAAAATCAAATAACTCCAAAAATATAATAACATATTCGGTAATCTTAATAACTTTTCTTATAGCTTTATGGCTATCTTTTCAAAGTGAAGGTCCATCCAAAATGCCTAAAGTAGTTACTGATGAATTTACATTTACAGCCTGGGTAAATGATGGCGAAGATTATTTAAAAAAAAATTATAGATGGTTTACCAAGATAATAGCTGGATACATTAAAAATGGATATTATTTCCTAGAGGACTTTCTAATTGACTCACCTTGGTTGTTAATTGCAGCGATAATTTTTTTACCTTGTTTAATAGCTGGTGGCTTAAGGCTTGGACTGTATTCTTTATTTGTTATTTACTTCTGGGGAGGAACAGGAATGTGGGATGAGTCCATGCAGACCTTGGCCTTAATGGGTTTATCTGTATTACTGTGCGTTGTATTTGGCGTTACATTGGGTGTGATGTGCTCTCAAAGTGATAGGTTTGATAATTTTATGAAACCTATTTTAGATACAATGCAGGTTATGCCTGCCTTTGTATATCTTTTTCCAGCTTTATTCTTTTTTGGAATCGGTGGGGCGCCAGCAATATTGGCAACCATGATTTATGCAATGCCCCCAATAATTAGATTAACTAATACGGGTATAAGACAGGTTCCTGAACAAACGATTGAGTCAGCTACATCTTTTGGTTCAAGCAAGTTACAGCTATTATTTAAAATTAAAATACCACTTTCTCTACCAAGCATAATGATGGGAATAAACCAAGTGATCATGATGGCATTAGCATTAGTTGTACTTGCTTGTTTTATAGGAGCCGAAGGTATTGGGGGACAAGTTTGGCTAGCAATTAGAAACTTAGATGTTGGTTGGGCAATGGAAGGTGGTCTTTGTATATTATTTATGGCTATCATGTTTGATAGGTTTGGTTTAGCATTAAGTAAACCGAAAACAACTTTGCCGTCAGATGTTCAAAAATTTTACTTACTACCGCAAACTTGGGAAAAATACAGTATCGCTAGAATTATAGAAAAACCTTTAGAATTTTTGAGTGGTTTAGTAAATTTTGTTTGCATAAATATTACTAAATATATTGCTTACGTTTTTGAATTTTTACTTTCTTTATTTAATAAAGATACCGCTAAAGATATAGGCGAATTATTAAGCAAAAGGTATTACATTATACCCTCATTTATTATTTTTTTTCTCATTTCTTTTATAGATTCAAGTTTATTTAAAATAGGAACCTTTCCTGAGGAATGGAAACTTTCTATAAGACAACCAATTGCCGATGGGGTAAAATCATTAACTGTAAACCCTGGCTTTATTGCGTTTACCAAAGGTTTAAGGGGATTTATTTATCTTAATCTTTTAAGGCCACTTGATACTTTTCTCACACATATACCATGGTGGTACACTACTGGTATATTTGTAGCGATTGGATATTTTACCGTTGGATTGAGATTTGCTGTTGTTACATTGCTATTATTGTTATTTATAGGTGCTAATGGGATATGGCCCCAAGCAATGATCACTCTTTCATCAGTTTTAGTTTCAGTAATTTTGTGTTTTGCTATTGGTGTTCCACTCGGAATAATTGCATCCTACAATGAGAGATTTAGGAATGTTCAGAACGTTGTTTTGGATGCTATGCAGACCCTGCCCTATTTCTGCTACCTAATACCTGTTCTAATGTTTTTTGGTGGAGGAACAGTGTCAGCAGTTCTTGCAACAGTAATTTATTCAATACCTCCAATTATAAGATTAACCTCTCTAGGATTAACACAAGTTTCAGGAACATATTCTGAAGTTTCTAGATCTTTTGGAGGAACATTATTACAAACATTAAATAAAATTAAATTTCCACTTGCTGTACCAAGTTTAGTCGTTGGCTTTAATCAAACAGTAATTATGGCATTTGCAATGCAAATTGTTACTCCTCTAATTGGAGGAAAAGGTTTGGGATTAGAAGTTTTCAATGGTTTAGCTAGATCAGATACTGGAAGAGGTCTTGCAGCAGGAATTGGTATAGTTTTATTGGCTATTATTATTGATAGAATTTCTCTTGCTTGGACAAAAAAACAAAGAGAAGCACTTGGTTTATAAGCATTCTAAACAAAAACGTTACAATTTTATAAGTTTACATACCTATCAATTTTGATCTAAAATAAGTTTTTAATTAATTAAAAAGAGGGAAAATAATATGAAAATATCAAAAAGTATTTCAGCATTGATATTGTCACTTGTATTAGTTCTAGGAAGCTTTGGTACTGCACACGCTAAAAGATTAACAGCTGCAGTCGCTGACTGGACTGGTGGAGAGATTACATGTCAAGTAGCTGTGAGTATGCTAGAAGAAGAGTTAGGATACAAAGTCAAAAGAGTTGTATTCCCATCAGGTACAGGTTTATGGGAAGCGATTGCAGCTGGAGAAATTGATTTTGCATGTGAAAGTTGGCCAAGTTATGCCGAAGCAGACACAGTAATGATGAAAGGTCCGCTAATTTACGATGGTCAAACTATGTTTAATTATGAAGGTGATGGAAGTGTAAAACTTTTAGGAACATCTGGGATTATAGGTTTATCTGACTATTACATTCCAAGATATGCAGCCGAAAGTTTAGGCATTAAATCATGGAAAGATTTAAACAAGCATAAAGACAAATTTGCTACAATTGAATCTGGAAGCAAAGGAAGATTAATTGCATGTCCTGTTGCAGGGTGGAATTGTCATGACCAAAAAAGACTTGATCTTTTAGGTATTGATTTCCAAGCTGACGAATTAGGAACAGAAGCAGCAGCAATTGCCGAAGCTGTAGCTGCTTATGAAAGAAAAGAACCTTTCTTGTTATATCTATGGGAGCCTCATTGGTTCTTTGGTGCTTATGACATGGTTGGTGTAAAACTTCCTGCACATAAAACTTGTGATTCATTCACAGAAGCAAACAACTGGAAAGATTGTGGAACTGCAGCATGGCCAGCAACAGGTTGGGCAAAGGACTACACTTTCAATTATGGTAATCCTGATACTTTTGCTAAGCCTGAGCACGCTAAAGCAGCTGAATTTTTCACTAAAATGAAATTCGATAATGCTGATCAAGCTGTAATGTTGGTTGAAGTAAAACAGAAAAATAGAGATCTTAAAGAAGTTGTTAAAGAATGGAAAGACAACAATCCAGACAAATGGAAAAGTTGGATTCCAAAATAAATCTTTAAACTAATTAATTAAAAGGGCTTTGTGAGAACGAAGCCCTTTTTTTTTATGCATATTATCCATCGAGGAAGAGTAAATAAAAGTTATAAAGAAAACTGCTTAAAGTCGTTTCGAGCATCATTTAAGAAAAGATTTGGAATTGAAACAGATATTCATTCAACAAAAGATAAAAAGTTTGTATGCTTCCATGATTTTACTTTAAATAGAATTTTTAAAATAAGCAAAAGTATCAAAAATATTAATTATGAAAATCTAAAAAAAATTAAAAATAAAAACTTTCAAATACCACTGTTAAAAGAGGTTCTAAAAATTTCAAAAAATAAATTTCCTGTCTTTATTGAAATAAAGCCATTATTTGATAAAAAACTTTTATCTAATTTGATTAAAGAAACTAGAGGTTTCAAAAAATGTACTTTTATCTCTTTTAAGCATGAAAACATCTATAATCTTCTTAAACTTAACTCAAAACTATCAGTAGGTTTGTCTTTTTCCAATAAATCTAGCGTAAAATCTATTTTAAAAAGCAGCCTAAATAAAAAAATAAAATATTTAATATTAGATAAAAAATTTTTAAATAATGAAAAAATAAATAAAACTAATAAAGAGAAATATTATTACACAATCAAAAGTAAAAAGGAGTTTTTAAAATATTACGAAAACAATAATCTAATATTTGAAAACTTATGATTTGTATTTTTTAAGGTATTCTAATCTTCCAAGTATTTCATCTCTGTCTAAATAGTATCCTTGAAGATGACGATGACCTGAATTTGGATCAAAAGCAGTTCTGCCGTGTAAAACACGCCTATTATTAAAAGAAAATATGTCTCCAGGTCCTAATCTAAATTTAATCTGAAACTTATCATCGTGGAGAAGGTTTCCAAATCTATGGTGAGCTTTATAAACTTTATCCATTTGATCTGGATGACAATCTAAAGCATCCATTGTTGCAACACTAAATCTAATATCATGAAAATCTTTATCTTTTGTTAAACTAATTGCAGGTGCATGATAACTTCTATGAGACTCTTGAGTATAATCTTTATCTCTAAATTTAAGAGGCACAGAAACTAATGTTTCAAATATATCTTTTTCATTTTGTCTTAAATAATCAGCCACAGCAAATCCATCGATTGCTGAAGAGTCTCCACCATTTGCATCATTTACTAAACAATGTAAAAACTGATAACCAGGGGGCAATTCAAACCAGGGTAAGTCCATATGATTTCTTAAAGCATGCGCCGTGTATGCAGAATTATTTGGCTTTGGAATATTGATTACCTCAAAAGGTGTTTTAAAAAATGTTTCTCTGACATGGCTTATTCGATGAAGAATTTTAAATCCTGATTTTTTTTCAGTTGGTGAATTTTTAACTATTGCAATACCTTTATGATGCAATAGTTCAAGCCATTTTATTAAACCTTTATCAGAATCAATTACTTCATCATGATCAATACATATACTTTCAAAATTATTTTTTAAATTATTATCCCAAAGTTGATAAGGAGATTTATATTTTTGTTTATTTTTGATTGTATAGCAATTTTCTCTTAACCATTTTGGGTCATAATAACTTATATGTTCTCCTTCACTCCACTCAATTTCTAATTTTCCATCATCATTAAGAGAATATTTTTTAGGGTTTATATCTTTAGAAACTTCTAAAATATTAAACATTCTATGTCTTGAATCTTTGTCATGCGCGGTTGGACAATTATCTCTTAGCCACATATAATTGAATTTGCTCTCCTCCCCATCATTCCAAATAATTTGAAGGTAAGTGCTATTTTTTGAGATTTTAGAAATTGAATTCATAATAAATAATTATATAAAATGGTAAAAATTTCAATTCAATTAATGGTTGAAAGCTTTTTATTTATTTAATTGTAGGTTTGCTTTGATGCATTAAAAGAATTAGACTTTTAGAAATGTCAAAAATTGAAATCAATAATGTATATAAAATTTTCGGACCTAAACCATCCAGCGTTCTCAAAATGGTTCAGGATGGCGCTACAAAAGAGGAAGTTTTAGAGCAAACAGGACATACAGTTGGATTAGATAATGTTTCTCTAAAAATTGAGGAAGGTGAAACCTTTGTTTGCATGGGTTTATCTGGATCTGGAAAATCAACATTAATCAGACATTTAAATAGATTGATAGATCCTACTTCTGGGGAAATTTTAGTTGAAGGCAAGGATGTAACTACTCTTAATAAAGAGCAACTAATTGAATTTAGAAGGCAAAAAATGAGTATGGTATTTCAAAGGTTTGGCTTATTTCCGCATAAGACAGTTTTACAGAATGTTGGGTACGGACTTGAAATGCAAGGTGTGGAAATTGAAAAAAGAAATGCTACTGCAATGGAGAAAATTGAGTCTGTAGGTTTATCTGGATTTGAAAATCAATATCCAGCTCAACTATCTGGTGGAATGCAGCAACGAGTAGGACTTGCAAGGGCTTTGGCCACTGATACTGACATTATGCTTATGGACGAAGCATTTTCAGCATTAGATCCATTGATAAGAAGTGACATGCAAAAACAATTGATAGATCTCCAAGCAGAATTAAAAAAAACCATAGTGTTTATTACTCATGATCTTGATGAGTCACTTCGATTAGGGGATCATATTGGAATTTTAAATGCAGGAAAACTTGTGCAAGTAGGAACGCCAGTAGATATTATAATGAACCCAGCAGATGAATATGTTGAGGCATTTGTAAAAGATGTAAACAGAACAAAAGTTATAAAAGCAAAAATTATAATGAAACCTATTAATCAATCAGATGATATTGATAAATCAAACCTGATTAAAGTTGAAGAAGATCAATTTATCGAGGAATTTCTACCTCAAGTTGTTTGTAGTAATTCCAACTGCGAAGTAGTCGATAAACAAGGAAACGCTAAAGGTTATATCTCAAATAAAGAATTACAAGAATCGCTGAGAAGCTCATAATTTATATAAATTAGTTATGAAAAAAAACTTAGGCAAAATTGTTGATTTAGAAAAATATCCTATTCACGACTTACAATCTCACAAAATAAAAAAAATAATTGAAAAATGTAAAGCAGAATTAGAAAATGATAGTTGTTCGGTAATTCCAAACTTTATTTTACCAAATTCTTTGGCAGTTATGAGAAAAGAATTAGAGCAACAGCTAGATGAAGTTTACATGTCCAAGGAAAGTATTAATGCATATCTTTATGCAAAAGATGACCCCTCTCTTCCTAAGGACCATCCAAAAAGAATATTTATGAACAGATATAATGGATATCTAAACTCTGATTGTTTTGCAAAAAACTCCGAAATGAAATTTCTTTACGAAACTGAGGAATTACTTAAATTCGTGTCCGCTTGTCTAGGAATTTCTCCAATTTATAGATGGGCTGATCCCTTAGCTTGTCATGCTTATAATGTAATGGAGCCTGATGGTATATTGCCTTGGCATTTTGATAGTTGTGAATTTACTTTAAGTCTTATGATACAAAAACCAGAGCAAGGTGGGATATTTGAGTATTGTCCAAATATAAGAGAACCAGGAAATGAAAGGTTTGATGAAGTAAAAAAAGTGTTAGATGGAGATCGTTCAAAAGTTAAGCAACTTGAACTAAAACCTGGTGATTTACAAATATTTAAAGGACGATTTACTATGCATAGAGTAACCAAAATAACAGGAAAAACCTCACGTTACATGTGTATACCAGCATATGTATTAGATCCATGGAGAGTAAATACACCTGATCATTCTAAAGCAATTTATGGAAAGGTGTTGCCCATACATATAGAAAGAAATAAAGTTAGATCTGACGGTTTAGCCGATTAAATAAAATAATGTCATATAATTTTAAAAGTAAAAAGATAATTATTTCTGCTGGTGCTACAGGGATTGGTTGGGCGACAGCAAAAGAGTGTCTTGAAAAAGGTGCAAAAGTATTTTTGTGTGACATAGATCAAAAATCAATAAATAAATTAAAAAAACATCCATTAAATAATAAAAGATTGTTTAGTTTTCATTGTGATGCTTCAAATGAAAACGATGTGACTAATTTTTTTAAAGAAATTAAAAAAAAAACACAAAAAATTGATGCTCTAATTAATAATGTTGGAGTAGCAGGTCCAACTGGAACTATGGAAAAACTTAAGACAAAAGATTGGGAACAAACATTAAAAATAAATGTAATTAGTCATTTTATTTTTTCAAAATTAGCAATTCCAATGTTAAAAAAAAATAAAGGTGGTTCTGTAGTTAATCTATCTTCTACTGCAGGTATATTTGGTTTTCCATTAAGATCTCCGTATTCAGCAAGTAAGTGGGCAGTTGTGGGAATGACAAAAACCTTGGCAATGGAATTAGGAAAATTTAAAATTAGAGTTAATGCGATTTGTCCTGGAACTGTAAAAGGAGACAGGATGGGTAGAGTAATCAGAGATAAAGCAAAATTTTTAAAAATTTCTAAAAAAGCTGTTGAAAGTGAGTTCGTTTCTATGACATCTCTAAACACTTGGGTTTATGAAAAAGATATTGGGAATATGTGTTGCTATTTAATTTCAGATGAGTCTTCTAGAATTTCAGGACAAGTTGTTGGTGTTGATGGAAACACTTTAAGAATGCATTAAGTTTTTATAAACTCTCAATAAATCCTAATAAGTTATTTGTTATTTGCTCAGGAGCCTCTATCAAAAAAGAGTGTTTTACATTTGGTATTATAACCAATTTAGAAATTTCAATCTCATTTGACATTCTCTCATTGTGAGAAGGTGTGCAACCTCCATCATTTTCTCCTGTCATAAATAAACATGGCTTCTTAATTTCTTTTAGCCATGAAATCATTTCAGTTTCTGCATATATTTTAAATACATTAATAAAAACATCTTTGTCAGTATCTATAACCTGTTTTAATCTTCTTGAAACAAGATCAGGATTTTTTTTGATGAAATCATCTGTAAACCACCTCGTGGTTAAATTTTTTAAAGTTTGTTCAACACCTTTATTTTTTAAATCAGATATTACATTCCACACTTTTTGTTTATCTTTATCTGATCTTCCTGCCACTGTTGACAATAAACCTACTGAATTTACTCTGTCGGGAAATTTCCTTGCATAAGCAGGTGCAATCATTCCTCCTAGAGAATGCCCCATAAAATGGGCTTTTTCTATACCTGTTTTTTCTCTAACTCTTTCAAGATCTAAAACAAGATCATCTAGATTAAAATCTTTATTAGTAACAGGTGATTTTCCATGACCTCTTAGATCATATGTCACAACTGTGAACTTATCTTTGAGTTTTGGAACTATGAACCTCCATGCATCCTCTGCTCCTCCTACTCCATGGGTAAAAAAAATTGCAGGTCCTGACCCTGTTACTGAATAATTACAATCTATGATACTCATAGATATTTATGCTACTTGTATGTTTGATTTTTTAAAATATGGAATTACATTTTCACCAATTCTATGCATCGACTCTATTAAATCTTTTTGTGATTGACCAAAACTTGAACTAAGAATAATTTCATCAACTCCAGCTTCGGCATAGACACTTAACTTATCAATCATCTCATTCAGTGGACAGATCAAAAGATTTTCTTTTAATTCATCTAAAGTTTGTTTTCTTGGTAAAGCTTCAATATTTCCTTCATATACTTTACCAGGGCCAGTAAACATATTATCGAATCTTTTGTAATATTCATAAGCAAGTTTCGTTTTTTCTCTAGCCTCATTTTCATCTTTTGCTAAATAGGCCATACGTTGCATGGATAGTTTAAGTAGTTTTCCCTTTTCTCCTAACTTTGTACAACCTTCTTTAAACGCATTCACTCTACTTAATAAGAGATCTTTAGTACCCGATAATACTGTTGACTGAACATGAAATCCTCTTGATGCTGCATCTTTAATACTTTCTAAATTCATGGCAGCTACCATCATTTGCACAGGATTACTTATCGGTCGAGGCATAATTGTGATTGGTTCAAAATCATAAAATTTACCTTTATATGAAACCTCTTTGTTTTTTAACAATAATTGTAATACCTCGAGTGACTCTATAAATTTTTCCTTTGACTTTTCTATGGGAGTTCCTAATCTTTGCATCTCCCAAGCAAAAGCACCTCTCCCCACACCTAAAATTAATCTGCCATCAGTTAAAATATCTGCTGTTGCAACCTCACCAGCATATGTTCTCATATCGTGAAGAGGCAAAACAACTATTCCAGTTGTGATTTTAATATTTTTTGTGATAGATGCAATTTTTACAGCCATCTGCAAAGGTGATGGCATCATAAGTAAATTTATTAAATGATGTTCAGGAATTGATACTGTTGCATAACCAAGTTTCTCTGCAACAACACATTCTTCCAACATATTTTTAAAATGTTGTTTTGAACCTACATTTGTATCCGGCATATAGCTAGTTAAGAAATGATTGAAGTCCATCTATTTAATTTACCATTTTAATTTTTCTTTAGATATCTATTTTCTAATTTTATTTTCATATTTTTTTCTAAATAGTTGTAAGTTGACTAAATACTCGTCTCTTATATTTGACAGTTGATTAATTGATTTTCCTCTAGATTGTTTTTTGGTACCTGAAATCAACCTTTTTGAGAGTTTTTTTGACAATTTTGGTGCTTTAAGCTTAGTCCATGGAAGTTTTAATGCTGGCCCAAACTGTTCTAACATATGCTTCATCCCAGCCTTTCCACCCGCTAAATGGAAGGTTAAAAATGTTCCCATTAAAGAATATCTTAAACCGGGACCATCCTCTATAGCTCTATCTAAATCCTCAGTTGTAGCATATCCATCATTAATAATATGTAACGCCTCTCTCCATAAGGCTTCTTGAAGTCTATCAGATAAATAACCAGGTAATTCTTTTTTTAGAACTATTGGATTCATTGAAATTGACTTATAAAATTTATTCGCAATTTTTAAAGATTTCTTACTAGTTTTTTTACTAGGAACTATTTCTACCAAAGGTAACAAATATACAGGATTGAATGGATGGCCAATAATACCTCTCTGAATATTTTTACATTTTGAAAAAATCTTTGATGGCAACAATCCTGAAGAACTTGATGAAATTAAAACATTTTTTTTGCAACTTTTAGAAATTTCCCTTATTAAAATAGTTTTTAAATTATAATTTTCTGGTGCACATTCTTGAATAAAATCAGCATCTTTAACTGCTTCTTCTAAAGATAGATAAAATTTTAAATTGTTTAAATTGATTTTTTTTTTGTTAAAAAGTTTTTTTACATATGGAAGTGCTCTTTTTATTTCTTTAATCAAAATTTTTTTTTGCTTAAGATTTTTGTCGAAAGCATAAACGATTTTATTATGAGCTAGAAATCTTATAATCCACCCTATTCCGATTACACCTGTTCCAACTACAGCAACTTTTTTTATATTTAACATTACTTGTGTTTAACAAGTTTAAGTTTTGTCCTAGTTTCCTCTGCTGTCATTATTGATGCTCCAAGATCTGTAACTATCCTTATTGCTTTCTCTACTAATTGAGCATTTGTTGCTAGTTTACCCTTTGATAAATATAGGTTATCCTCCAAACCTACTCTTGGGTTTCCTCCCATTACAACTGTTTGAGCTACAAATGGCATTTCGTTTTTTGAAATTGCAAAACCTGACCACACTCCTTCTTTAGGCATTATGTCTTTCATGGCTTGCATTGCTAATGGGGTAGCGGGAGCTCCCCAAGGAATACCTAAACACATTTGAAACATTGGTGGATCATCAAGTAAGCCTTCTTTGTACAATTGCGATCCAAACCACATATTTCCTAAATCAAATGCCTCTATTTCTGGCTTAACTTTAATCTCTTGTAATTTTTTTGCAGCCTTCCTCAAATCATTTGGTGTATTAACTGTAATTACAGAACCATCACCAAAATTTAATGTACCAGCATCTAGAGTACAAATTTCAGGTAAAAATTGTTCTGCATTAGCAATTCTTTCCATCACATTTGCCATATCTGTCATTGGCCCAAACTCTAACGGATTTTTACCTTGACCAATGTCTAAATCTCCACCCATCCCGGTTGTTAAATTTAAAATAACATCTGTTTCACTTGATCTAATTCTATCTACTACTTCTTTATATAATTCTAGTCTTCTGCTTGGCGTTCCGTCTTCTTCTCTTACATGAATATGAGCAATTGCAGCTCCTGCCTTTGCTGCTTCTATTGCGGATTTAGCTATTTGCTCAGGAGTTTTTGGTAAATCAGGATGTTTGCTTGCAGTATCTCCAGACCCAGTAACTGCGCATGAGATAAAAACGTTATTGTTCATAATTTATTTTTCAACTATATTTTAAATTCATACAAATGGAAATATCTGAATTACAGAAAGAATTAGCTGCTACTTTTAGATGGACAGCAAGACTAAATATGCACGAGGGTGTAGCAAACCATTTTAGTGCATGCGTCCCTGGCTCATCCGATTTTTACGTAAATAAAGCAGGCATTCATTTTAGTAATATGAAGGCAAGTGATTTAATCTTGGTGACAAAAGAAAATAAAAAGGAACTGAAGAATAAACCAGACATAATTGACCCAACAGCTCTATATATACATAGCGCGATACATGAAAAAGCACCACATGCAAGATGCATTTTTCATGTTCATTCAAAATATGCAACTGCCCTCTCCACTCTTAAAGATCCTGTTATGAAACCTATAGATCAAAATACAATGATGTTTTACAATAGAGTATCTGCATTCAAAGAATTTGGAGGTCTGGGACTTGAAGAAGAGTCCATTAAGATGGCAAATGCTTTAGGAAACAAACAACACATGTTACTTGCAAATCATGGAATTTTAACCACAGGAAGAACAGTGGCTGAAGGTTTTAACTCTCTTTATTATTTTGAGAGAGCAGCAGAAACATATCTTACAGCTCTATCAACAAACCAGGAACTTAATGTTGTAAGCCATGAAATTGCAGAAAAAACTGCAGAGGAACATGAAAATTTTCCCACAGATTTCGCAAATTTATTTTTATCTCAAATAAGGATCATTTTAGATAAAGAAGAGCCAGATTATAAAAATTAAGATGGACTTAGATAAATTAAAAGTAAGAAGAAGTTTTATATTTACACCGGGGCTTCACCCTGAAATGTTTCCAAAAGCGATTGCATCAGGTGCTGATATGGTTTGTATTGAATTAGAGGATGGGATAGCAATAAATGACAAAGAACAAGCACGAAAAAATACTATAGAAGCTCTTAAAACGCTCGAAGTTAAAAATGATGTAGAGCTGGTTGTGAGGTTTAATAATCAAAGAACTAAATTTGGTCTTTTAGATCTAGAAGCTTTTATCTCAAGCAAAGTAAATCTAAAGGCTATTATGTTACCAAAAGTTAAAACACCAGATGAAATAACATTTATAGACGATCTACTTACAGACTGTAATTTAGATACCGATCTTCATGTTATTATGGAAACAAATGAAGCTTTAGAAAATATTTATAATATTGCTCATGCTAGCAAGAGAATAGTAGCTTTATACTTTGGTGGTGTTGATATGGCTGCAGAGCTTAGAGTTGAAAATAAATGGGAAAATCTAGTTCACGCAAGATCAAAGTTGGTTCATGCAGGAGCTAGTGTCGGTGTAGACGTTATAGATGTGCCTTATTTAGATTTAGAAAACATGGATGGAATGAGGAAAGAAGCTGAACAAGTTAGAAATCTTGGATTTACTGGAAAAGGCTCTATTCATCCCAAACAAATTCAAATTTTAAATGATGTATTTACACCTCCAAAAGATGAAATTACTAAGGCAAAAAAAATATTAGAGGAATTTAATAACTCAAATACAGGTTTAGTAGTTATAGATGGCAAACTAATAGAAAAACCTGTCCTTAGAGAAATGAAAAGAAAAATACTAATAGCTGATAAAATTAATAAAAGTTAAAAATGTCGTATCATCTTGCAACGAGAAAAATAGTTAAAGAGTGGACAGATTATAATGAACATATGAATATGGCTTATTATATCTTAATCTTTGATCAAGCATGGGAAACAATGCTTAATAAATTTCAAATGGGTGGCGAAAATGCAAAATCAAATCTGAGAAGCACTATGGTTGTTGAAACCAGAACCACTTACGATAATGAGGTTAAAGAAAATCAAGAAGTAGAGGTATATTGCACACATTTTGATCATGACAAAAAAAGATTACATTTAAAATGCGAGATGTATGAAAAAGAGACTAAAACTCTTGCTGCCACTATGGAGAGTTTATCCCTTTATATTGACTTGGGAAAAAGAAAGGTTACTGAATTCGAGGAAGATAAGCTAAAAATAATGGGTGAATTTATTAATGAAAATAAATCAAGTTTTAAGTCTGAAAATTTAGAATTATCTGGTAGGTTAAAAAAATAAACAATGGAAATTAAATTAATATCAGGGGCATTAGGTGCAGAAGTAATTGGCATCGATTTAAAAGATAGCTCTTTAGAAAATTGGAAGAAGATAAATAATCTATTATTAGAACACAAAGCTCTTTTCTTTAGAGATCAAGATATTACATCGGAAGAACAGATTAATTTAGCAAAACATTTTGGTCCATTAGAAAGACACATTTATGTTAAAGGAAGAAAAGATTATCCTGAAATACTAAGAATAATCAAAGCTCCGGAAGAAAAGAGACAATGGGGTGAAACTTGGCATACTGATGTAAGCTATAATCCTAAACCAACAAAAGTAATTATCTTAAGATCAATTAAAGTTCCACCAGTTGGTGGAGATACAATGTTTTCTAATATGGAAATCGCTTACGATACATTAAGCGACAAAATTAAAGATAAGGTTAATGATAAGAGAGCCATTCATAGCTCTTTAGGAGCAGCAGCATTTGTTGATGCATATAAGGAAATGGAAGGTAATGGTAATCTAGATGAATATTCAAATTCCCATCCAGTAGTTAGAACTCATCCTGAAACAGGAAAAAAAATTTTGTATGTAAATTCAATGTATACAAAAAGAATTTTAGATTTAGATGAAAATGAAAGTTCAGATATTTTAAATGAAATATTTTTACATCAAGAAAGACTTGATTTTACTTGCAGGTTTAAATGGACTGAAAATGCTGTAGCAATTTGGGACAATAGAAGCACCCTTCACCAAGGTCTGACTGATTTTTTTCCTGGCAGAGGATTGGGCCATGAAAGAGTTATGGACAGGATTGCAGTCGAGGGTGATCATCCTCAATAATCTTAATGCAGATTATCGAAAAAATCATTTCAAATTTTTCTAATAATAATTCTTTATACATTGGGGAAAAACTTACAATGTCAGAGCACATGATCCAATCAGCAATGCTTGCTGAAAAATCTAAATGTAATGATGATTTAATATGTTCTTGTTTGTTACATGATTATGGACATTTTTTAATAGATGACCCAGATGAACTTGTAAAAAATAAATTAGATGGCAGGCATGAGTTAATTGGATATGAATATTTAAAAAAGTTCTTTAAAAAACATATAGTAGAGCCAATTAGATATCATGTATTAGCTAAAAGATATCTTGCAAGAGATAAAAAATATTTTGAAAAACTATCAAAAGCATCAAAAGTAAGCATGGAACTTCAAGGTGGTATATTAAATTTTAAAGATACTGAGAGTTTTAAAAGGAAACCTTATTTTAAATCATCAATTTTATTGAGAAAATTTGATGATGCAGCAAAAAAAACATATGTCAAAATGAAAACTATTCATGATTATAAAAAATTGCTAATTTCAAAAATAATATGAATTTTGATTATTTAATAGTTGGAGCTGGTTCGGCTGGATGTGTAGTTGCAAACAGATTATCGCAAGATATAAATAATTCTGTAGCTATATTTGAGGCAGGTGGATCTAGTGATATTTGGAAGGTTAAAATGCCATTAGCTCTTCTATATACAATGCATGACCCCAAATATAATTGGAAATATTATTCAGAACCTGAACCATATTTAAACAATAGACGTGTTTTTTGCCCTAGAGGAAAAATGATTGGAGGATGTTCATCTCACAATGGGATGGTTTTTGTAAGAGGTAATAGAGATGACTACACCAGATGGGAAAATTTTGGTTTAGATAACTGGTCTTATGATAAAGTTCTTCCTTATTTTAAGAAGATTGAAACTTGGTCTGAAGGTGAAAATCAATACAGAGGTTCATTGGGACCCCTTCCAGTAAATTTATCTAAAAATTCAAATCCATTATTCAAAGCATTTATTGATGCTGCAGCTGAAGCAGGTCACAAAACAAATATAGATATGAATGGTGAGGAACAAGAAGGTTTTGGCATGTTTGATACTACAATGCATCAAGGCGAGAGAGCTGGAGTTGCCAAGTATTATTTAAACCCTGTTAAAAATAGAAAAAATTTAAATATTTTAAAAAACTCATTTGTAGAAAAGATACTATTTGAGGGAAAAAAAGCAGTTGGTCTTCAAGTAAAAATAAATAACAAAGTTGAAAAGATTTATGCAAATAAGGAAGTCATTTTGAGTGGAGGATCTATAAATTCTCCACAATTATTAATGTTATCTGGTATAGGTGATGGAAACCATCTTAGAGATAATGGTATTGAAGTTATTCATCACTCAAAGGGTGTTGGAAAAAATTTACAAGATCATCTTGAAACTTACATACAACAAAAATGTAAAACTCCTAATACACTTTACACATACACAAAATTAATACCTAAAATTTTAGCAGGTATGCAATGGTTTATGTTTAAATCTGGACCCTGCTCAAAATCATTTTTAGAGGCTGGTGGTTTTGCAAAATCATCGCCTGATAGAAAAGTTGCTAATATTCAATTTCATTTTTTTCCATCATTTGTGATAAATCATGGCCTAGAAGATCCTGACTCACATGGTTATCAATTACATGCAAGTCCAAATCATCCAAAAAGTAGAGGTGAAATAACACTTAATTCTTCAGACCCATACGATTATCCTAAAATTTTATTTAATTATTTAAAAGAAGAAGAAGATCTTAAACAAACAAGGGAGTGTATTCATGTTGCAAGAAAAATTCTATCACAGCCAGCTTTAGCAGAGCACGCTGGTGATGAAGTTGGGCCAGGTTTTGATGCACAGTCAGATGATGAATTAAATGAATATATTAGATCGAAAGCAGACACTGCATATCATCCTTGTGGAACATGCAAAATGGGAGTTGATGATATGGCAGTAGTGGATCAAGATTTGAAAGTAAATGGGATTGGAAATTTAAGAGTGATTGATGCATCAGTGATACCAGAAATACCAAGTGCAAACCTAAATGCTCCTACACTTATGATTGCTGAAAAAGGCTCAGAGGCAATTTTAAATAATTAATATTATTATCACCACTGATTTGATATAGGTGTCTCATGGACACAAACCAAAATACCAGAGGTATTTTTTTTATAATGACTGGTATGGCTTTTTTTTCAATTCAAGACTCTTTAATTAAATTCATTTTTGAGGATATTGCATTATTCGAGCTTTATTTTGGAAGAACCCTTATACAATCAGTGTTTTTGCTATCCTTTGTTTTAATAACTAAAAAAACAATATCTTTAAAAACCCATTACCCATTATTAACACTAATAAGAGTTGTATGTTTTTTCTTTGGTTTTAGTTTTTTTTATATTTCACTGACTTTTATGACACTTGCTATGACAAGTGCACTATTTTTCTCCTGCCCATTCTTTATGTCTATGTTTGCTAAATTTTTCTTAAAAGAAAAAATTGGAATTAGAAGATGGAGTGCAATTGTAGTTGGATTTATTGGAGTATTGATTGTTTTAAATCCATCTTTAGATGATTTTAATTTCTTTAAATTAGCACCTGTAGCATGTGCGCTTTGCTATTCAATCTCTATGACAATAACAAAATATACATCCGATAAAGATAGTATTTATACTCAAATGACTTGGCTTTATATTTTTGCATTATTTGCAAGCTTGGTAATATTTTTTGTTAGCGGCGATGGAAAATTTAACACTTTTACAGATCCAACTTTGCAATTTATTGTTAGAGAATGGTTTACTAATCCAGGAGAGGCATGGCCCTATGTTTTAATTATGGGAATAGTTGCTTCGATTTCATTTTTTTGTGTATTTACTGCCTATAGTATTGCCTCACCTTCTGTGGTTTCATTATTTGAGTATTCATACATAGTGTTTGCAATGGTAGCTGGTTATATATTATTTGAAACAATACCAGTGCCAAGAACTTTTCTGGGTGCATCAATAATTATTGGTGCTGGCGTATATATTTATTTTAGAGAAAAAGTCCGAGGACAAATGATTGCTACAGATACACCAGCGAATAGATGATAAGAAAAAATTATATTCCAACAATAAATATAAATCCTATTCTAAAAAATAACTTTAATTCAAAAGCAACATTAAAAATTACAAGGGAAATCGAAAAAGCTTGTGTTGAGGTTGGTTTTTTTCAAATAATTGGTCATGGAATAAAATTAAAAAAAATAAATAAAGTATGCAAAATTGGAGAAAATTTTTTTAAATCACATAAAAACAATAAATTCAAATTAGCACCAAAAAAATGGAATAAAAAGAGTAAAAATATTTATCGAGGATATTTTCCAAATGATGTTAATGGAAAAGAAGGATTAGACTTAGGTGACTTAAAAGTAACAAAGGATTTTTCAAAAAAAACTAGAAATCAATACATCGAGCATTTAAGTATAGAGAGGTCATTTAATAAGCAATCTATTGCAAAACTAGCAGATTATTTTGAAAATTTATTTAATTTAAGCGAGACTCTTTTTAAAAGTATTATAAAACTTTATAAAAAAGACCCCAATTTATCTAAAAAAGTTTTTTCAAGATTAAAAACACTCAGTACTTTAAGATTTAATTATTACCCAAATCAATCTAAACCAGTTGAAATATCAAAACAAGATGGGGTCGCACTTGGATGTGAAACACATGTCGATAGTGGTATTTTCACAGTTTTATATCAAAATAAAAAAGGTGGTCTTCAAGTTCAAAACCGGAAAACAAAAAAATGGCATGATGTTCCTTTCAATAAAAATGCCTTGGTAGTGAATACAGGTAGAGCGCTAGAATATTTAAGCAAAGGTAAGTTTAAAGCAACAAATCATAGGGTATTGTGGAATAAGCAAAAAAGGCTCTCTGTTCCTTTCTTTTTTGAGCCTTCTTATGACTTTAAAATGAATCTTTCCTTTTTAAATAAGCGAAGATTTAGTAACGGTGGCATCAGATATGATAAATTTCTAAATAAGTCTTTAAAAAAATTCGTTGAATATCAAAGATAAGAATAATAATATTGTCACATAAAGCGATACATAACTCGTCGTAAAATCTTATACGAAAGTGGGATCGGTCGTCTTTAAATTAATTTTTAAAGGAGGCTTTAATGAAGTTTGGTTATTTTTGTAATACCACAAATTGGACTCACAAACCATATCACCAGCTATTAGATGAGACTAAAGAAATCACAGAATTTTGTGATCAAAATAATTGGAATTCAATATGGTTTACAGAACATCATTTTAATCATGAGGGAATGGAGTCGTGTACTAATCCCTTAATGTTAGGAGCAGATGCTGCAGCAAGAACAAAAAATATAAGAATAGGACAAGCTGCAAACGTAATTACTTTTCATAACCCAATAAGATTGGCAGAAGATATCGCTACACTTGATCAACTTTCTAAAGGAAGAGTAGAAGTTGGTGTTGCCAGAGGAGTTTATGGTCGAGAAGCAATAAATCTAAATAAAGAAGCAGATTTAAAAGATCAGGCAAAAAACTTTAGATTGTTTGCAGAGACATTAGAAATTTTAAAAAAAGCTTGGTCAGAAAAATTTTTTAATCACGAAGGAGAATTCTATACTTATCCGTCACCTAACTATGTGTGGCAACATGATATGAGTCCACCTAGTGAAGAGTTTATGAATATGGAAGATAGCACTATGAAAAAAATTAGTGTTCTGCCTAAGCCATATCAAAATCCACATCCTCCAATACATCAAGTTGTTGATGGCATAAGATCTATTGAGTGGGCTGCAGAAAATAATATTAACGTAATTATGTGGATACCTACTGTAAAAGCACTCAAAATAAGATTTGAAGCATACAAAAATAAGAGATCAGAAGTTACAAAAAAAAATGTTCCTTTGGGAGAAGGGGTAACTCTTGTTAGAGATATGTTTGTTGCAGATACAATGGAAGAAGCCAAAGAGAAAGCTGGTGAACACATGGTAAATTATATGAGATGGGTTTGTCATTGGAGAGGTCTAGGAAATCATATGGATCCGGGTGAAGAACTTCCACAAACAGAAGGGAAATTAGATCTTCTTAACTATGAGTTTTTACACAAGAGAAATATGTTATTTGGTACTCCTGAATACGTAACAGATAAGATAAAAGAACTTCAATCAGAGCTAAATCTTCAAAATCTTCAAGTATGGTCTAATTTTCCGGGTGTTAAACATGAAGATTGTATGAAAAGTATTAAATTATTCACTGAAAAAGTAATGCCTAACTTTAAAGATGATCTAGATACTGAAGTTAAAAAAGTATCGTGATTAAGTCCAAGAATACCTTGACCGGTGGTCAAGCGGCAGTGAAATCCCTAAAAAAGGAAAAAGTTAAACACGTCTTTGGTTTAATTGGTTCTGCAACAATGGAACTGTTTGATGCGTTGTATCATGAAAAAAAAATTAAATTTATAGGTGTAAGAGACGAAAGAACAGGAACACACATGGCCGATGGTTATGCAAGAGCTTCCAATCAACCAGGAGTAATTATTGCAGGACAAAACGGTCCAGGAGCTACTAATCTAGTTACAGGAATTGCTCAAGCAAAAGCAGCATTTTCGCCTGTTGTATCTATTGCCGGTTTATATTCTACCAAAGATAAAATGGAAGATGCATTTCAAGGACTTGATCAACAGTCACTATTTAATCCAATAACCAAAAAGACTTGGACTGTAAAAAAGGCAAGTCATATTCCAAAAGCTTTCAGTGATGCATTCAATCTTGCAATGTCACCAAGGAGAGGTCCAGTTTGTATCAACTTACCAAGAAACGTACTTTCAGATACATCAAAATTTAAAATCAATGAAAATAAAAAGTCTTTTAAAAGCGAAAGTAATTTAAAAAGCAAAAAAAATTTAATTCAGAAAACAACAAAACTTATTCTTAATTCTAAGAAAACTGTAATTGTTGCTGGCGGAGGTATAAAATATAATTCAAAATTTAAATCTGTAACTGATCTTGCTGAATTTTTAAACGTTCCAATAGTAACAGCTGCTGGACACGGAGATGCGATACCATTTAGTCACAAACTAAATGCTGGACAAATGGGGCCAAGAGGAAATTTAGTTGCTTCAAGACTGGTTAAAGAAGCAGAACTTATTATTGCATTAGGAACTAGACTTGGTTTTAATTCTACTTTCTATTCTTACGATAATATAAACAAGAAAGCTAAAATTATTCAAGTTGAACTAGAGAAAAAAATGTTAGGAAGATATTTTCCTATTAGTATTGGTATTCATGGCGATGCTGCAAATGTGGCAAATCAAATGTTGAATGATTTAAAAAAACAAAAAAAAATTTTAAGTTATAAAGAATGGACAAATAATTTTTTATTAGAAAGATCAAAGTTTTTAATAAATAGGGATAATATAAAATCTAAAAATTATCCAATACAACCAAATGGACTATTTAAAGAGTTAAGAAAAGTTCTTCCTAAAAATTCAGCTATTACACTTGATGCTGGCACACTTTGCCTTCAAGCTACTGATGCTTTAGAGTATTACAATCCTCCTTCTCTTTTTACTCCTTTAGATTTTGGATTAGTAGGTTTTTCATTTGCTTGTGGTTTAGGCATTAAGGTTGCGAAACCTAATAAAACTGTAGTTAGTTTAATGGGCGATGGTGGATTTGGCATGACTATTTCAGAATTAAGCACTGCCGTAGAGCATGGAATAAATACAATTACAATAGTTATGAATAATAAAAGTTGGGGTGCCGAAAAGGCTTACCAAAAAGATTTTTATGGTGAAAGATATTTGGGCGCAGATATTCAAAGTCCTCCTTTTGATGAGGTTGCTAAACTTTACGGTGCAAAAGGAATTAAAGTAAAAAAATTATCAGAGGTAAATCAAGCAGTTAAGAGTGCACTTAAAGCAAACAAACCAGTTGTTATAGATGTTGATGTAGATCCAAAAGCATTATACAGTTTTAGAAGAGATAGCTTTACACATCGAATTTAAAAATGAAATTAGAATTAAGAAAATTTAGTAAATTTGTAGATAAAACTTTTATTGAGGGTGGAAAAGAAGCTAAAGATCCAGTTTTAATGGTTTCTGTAGCAGCAGTTTTTAAAAATCCTTGGGACGGGAAAGGTTTTGTAGAAGATTTAAAACCCATAATTTTAGATCTAGCTCCAAAACTTGGAGATTTACTTGTCCCAGAATTAATTAAAGAAATAGGTTCTCCTGATAAAATATTAGCTTATGGAAAAGCCGGTGTAGTTGGATTAAATGGAGAAATTGAGCATGCATCTGCTTTCATTCACACTTTGAGATTTGGTAATAAATTTAGAGATGCGGTCGGTGGTACCTCTTACCTAAGTTTTACGAACACAAGGGGTCCTGCCGGATCAAAAATATCAATCCCAATGATGCATAAAACTGACTCAGGTTTAAGGCCTTATTATTTAACACATGAGTTTACAATACATGATGCTCCATTTGATGACGAAATTGTAATCGCAATTGGAGGTGCTTCAACTGGAAGAGCACATGCTAGAACAGGTGATAGATACCAAGACATGAAGGAAATGGGCATTGAACCAAAGTAATAATGATTCATGCAACAGACTCAAAAGGTACATTCTATATATTAAATAAAAAAGATAGAACTCCAATCATATTTATCCACGGTGTGGGACTTGATCACTCTATATGGGATTCACAGATAAATGAATTTGATAATACTGTTTTAATTTATGATATTCTAGGTCATGGTAAAACACCTTTAAACAAAAATGATTTAAGTTTTGATGATTTTTCCAATCAAATATTAAACTTAATGGATGAATTAAAATTTAATAAAGTTCACTTAGTTGGTTTTTCTATAGGTTCATTAATTGCAAGAAATTTTGCTTCAAGATTTAACGATAGATTAGCTTCTCTTACACTTTTGTGTTCTATATTTAATCGATCTGATAAAGAGCAAAAAATTGTAAATGATAGATTTGAACAGACCAAAAAAGATCATAAACTTACTAAAGATGCTCTTAAAAGGTGGTTTACAGAAGATTTTTTAAATAAAAATCCAGGCATCTCCGATAAAATTTTCAATATTCTTCAAAACAATAATATGAATAATTTTATAAAGATCTATTCCTTATTCGTGAAACATCAAGACAATGAAAAATTTGAAAACATCAAGACTAAAACTTTAGTGATAACTGGTGAAGGTGATGTGGGATCAACCCCAGAAATGTCAATTAATTTAGGTAAAAAAATTAAAAATTCTGTTGTAAAAATTATTCCTAAAGGAAAACATCTCTGTAGTATTGAATGCTCAGATGATGTAAATAATACAATAAAAGACCATATACAAAATGCCTGAATTAAAAAAATATAAAATGTTTATTGGAGGAGAATGGGTTGACTCTGATACTAAAAAAACTTTTGAAACATTAAACCCAGAAGATAACAAACCATGGGCTGTTGTTCCAGAAGCAAGTGCCAATGATGTCGATAAAGCAGTTAAAGCTGCTCAGAAAGCTTTTGAAGGGGATTGGCCAAAAATATTACCAAGAGAAAGAGCTAAATTTTTAAGAGCTATTGGAAAAAAACTTAGAGACAATGCAGAATTACTTGGCAAGATTGAAACGATTGATACTGGAAAGCTATTTAGAGAAACCAACAAGCAAGCAAACTATATAGCAGAATATTATGACTATTACGCTGGTATGGCTGATAAAGTTGAAGGTACTGTTCTTCCAATAGACAAACCAAATATTCAAGCTATAACCTCAAGAATACCTATAGGTGTTATTGCAGCAATTGTGCCATGGAACTCCCAGATGTTTTTAACAGCAACAAAACTTGCTCCAGCTCTAGCTATGGGAAATACAGTTGTGATTAAATCCTCTGAGCTTGCACCTGCTGTGATGTTTGAATTTGCAAAACTTATAGAGGAAACTGGTATTCCAAAAGGAGTAGTAAATGTGATTACGGGATTTGGAGATCCATGTGGTAAAGCTTTAACCACGCATGATTTAGTTGAGAAAGTGGCTTTTACAGGAGGACCTGAAACTGCAAGACATATTATTAGAAATTCTGCAGAAAACTTGTCAGAGGTTAGTTTAGAATTAGGTGGAAAAAGTCCAGTTGCAGTATTTGATGATGCACATCAGGAAAATGCTATCAATGGAATTACTGCAGGTATATTTGGTGCTAGTGGACAAAGTTGTATTGCAGGTTCAAGATTATATTTGCAAAAAGGAATTTATGATGAGTTTCTTGATAAACTTACAAAAAGAGCTGAAAAAATTAAAATTGGTGCTCCAATGGATCCTGATACTGAAATGGGCCCTTTAAGTAACTTTAAGCAACTGGAAATTATTGAAAAAAATATAAAAAAAACAATAGAGCAAGGTGGAAAGGTTAGATGTGGAGGAAAAAGACATCCATTTTCTAATGAAGGTTATTATTTTCCTCCAACAATAATTGAGTGTGATAATCACAGTCTTCCAACTGCTGAAAATGAACTCTTTGGACCAGTTTTATCTGTCATGAAATTTAATGATGAAAAGGAAGTCATAGAAAAAATGAATGATAATCAATATGGATTATCTTCTGGTGTATACACCAGTGACTTTGCTAGAGGTTTGAGAGTATCTAATGCTATTAGGGCAGGAATTACATTTGTTAATACGTATAGACTAATTTCACCTTCTGCACCTTTTGGAGGAATTAAAGATAGCGGGTATGGAAAGGAAGCAGGAATGGAGTCAATTAAAGATTATACTAGAGTTAAAACTACTTGGTATTATACTTCTGATGAACCAACTTTAGATCCTTTCTCAATCAGATAATAATTGTCAACAAAACATACATTACTTATTTTATTCGTAGTCTTCCTACTTGGAAGTGCATATCCAACAGGTAAATTAGGATTAAACGATACAATACCTCCAATTCTTTTTGGTGGTTTAAGAATGTTAATTGTGTTTTTATGTTTAATACCATTTTTTAAATTTCAAACAATTGAAAGAAAATATATTATTCCTTTGATTGGGTTTTCAATTTGTTTTGGCGTTATGGTTAATATGTTTTTATATTTGTCCATAAACGCTTCAAGCATTCTAGCACCTATAACAATAGGAGCTCAGCTTTCTATTCCTTTTGGCATAATATTAAGTTCAATATTTTTGAGTGAAAAGATAAGTTATAAAAAGTGGTTACTTATCATGACATCTTTTTTTGGTATTGTGATACTTGCTTTTGATCCAAAAGTTGTTGAGGAATTAACAGGATCTCTCCTAATTTGTTGTATGGCGTTTTTTTATGGTTTATCGCAAGTTTTCTCCAGGTATCTTAAAAATTTAGATGTAAAATTTACAAATACATTTATGAGTTTAGTTGGCTTTGTAATTTTATTTACACTATCAGTATTGTTTGAAGGAACTTCTATTCAAACTATTAAAAATATTAGTATTGGAAGTTGGCTTACAGTTTTATATGCAGGAGCTATAATCTCTTTATTAGGTCATTTAATGATGTTTTATTTGTATAAATTTTATCCAATTGATATGGTGCTTCCTTTCTACGCTTTGTTCCCAGTTTTTGGGTTAATTCTTACTTTTTTCATTTTCGGTGAAGTTCCATCTTTAGTTACTGTTACTGGGGGATTAATTGTAATTACCTCTGTGTTTTTTGCACAAAAAATGAGATAATTTTGTCATTGAAAATTATAACTAATAGGATTTAATTTAACTTTATAAATTGTTAACAATTAGAGGGAATATATGAAAAAACTAGTATTAGCGATGTTTGTCATTGTATCTTGCTTTACCTCAAAAGCATATTCAGATGGACATGGCATTAAAATGGGAATTATTTTAGGATTTACAGGTCCTATTGAGTCCCTAACCCCAGCTATGGCAGCTTCTGCAGAGCTTGCATTTAAAGAAGCTTCAGACTCAGGTTCATTGCTAGGTGGTAAAAAAATTTCTGTTGAGAGAGCAGACTCAACTTGTGTTGACTCAGCTGCTGCAACAGCTGCTGCCGAAGGTTTAATATCTGGCGGTGTAGTTGCAATTATGGGAGCTGACTGTTCTGGAGTAACTGGAGCAATTGCAACAAATGTTGCTGTACCAAATGGTGTCGTTATGATTTCGCCATCAGCTACATCTCCAGGATTGACTGATCTTAAAGACAACGGTTATTTCTTTAGAACTGCTCCATCTGATGCAAGAGGTGGTCAAGTATTAGCAGATATTACTAAAGATAGAAAAGTTAAAAGTATTGCAGTTACACATACAAATAATGATTATGGAAAAGGTTTAGCAGATGTATATGTTGCAGCTGTTAAAGCTCACGGTATAAACGTAACTGTTGTAACAGCTCACGAAGAAGGTAAAGGAGACTACGGTGCAGAAGTTGCTACTCTGGCAGCTGCAGGTGGAGATGCTTTAGCTGTTTTAGGTTACCTAGATCAAGCTGGAGGAAGTATCATCGATGGCTCATTAGACTCAGGTGCATTTGATGTATTTGTATTATCTGATGGTATGATCGGTGACTCTTTGACAGACAGATTTGGGAATGATTTAAATAAATCTTTTGGATCACTTCCAGGATCAATGGGTAAAGGCGCAACAATATTCAAAGATGTTGCTGGTGCTGCAGGTATTGACTCTTCAGGTCCTTACACTTCAGAATCTTACGATGCTGCAGCTTTGATAGTATTGGCTATGCAAGCTGGCGGAAAAGCTGACAGAGGAACTGTTCAAGCAAATGTAATGTCTGTTGCGAATGCTCCAGGAGAAAAAATTTATCCTGGTGAATTGAAAAAAGCTTTAGATTTATTAGCTAGTGGGAAAGCTGTAAATTATGAAGGAGCTTCAAGTGTAGAACTTACAGATGTTGGAGAAGCATCTGGTGCCTTTATTGAAAAAGAAATTAAGGGTGGTAAGTTTAAAGACAAAAAACAAAGATAATACTTAATTATTAAACTCCAGCGGTGAAAATCGCTGGAGTTTTTTTTATCCTAAAATATTGTTCAACACGTAAATACTAAGAGACGACATAAATAGAATTATCGAAAAATTAATAATTTTCCAAACTCTGTTGTTGTTTAAATAATCAGATAAAAACTTAGACAAATATCCCAATGTAAAAAAAAATATTATTGATGAAAGAGTTGCACCAAATCCAAATAATATTTTTTGATTAATTAAAAAACTTTTCGAAAAGTTTCCTAGAAAAAATACAGTATCGGAATAGACATGCGGATTTAAATAAGTAAAACCTAGTGTTTTAAATATTACAGAACTTAGACTTGCTGTTTCATTTTTGCGATTTATTTCAAAATTGATATTTATATTTTTCAGTTTTTTCCAAATAAAATGAATTAAAAATAAAAATAAAAGAAGATTTAGAATAAGTTCAACTAAAGGTGAAAAAAAACTCTCAAAATAATGGAATAAGAATATTCCTAAAAATATAAGAAGGAAATCTGATAATGTGCAAATTGCACATACAATAAAAACAAATTGTTTTTTTAAACCTTGCTCAATTACAAATATATTTTGAGCCCCAATAGCTAATATTAAACTCAGTCCTGTAAAGAACCCTAAAATGAAGTAACTCATCGTAAATTATTGTTTTATAATTTTTTCTGGAATTATTCCTTGAGGTCTAAATCTCATTATCAGAAGAAGTCCAATACCAACGAGCAAAAATCTAAAATATGGAGCACTATTAATTAAATGAATTTTAATTTCATTCGTTTCAGGTAAGTGAGCTGTAAATAAATTTATGAAAAATAAAGCAATAGGTGCTGCCTCTACCCACAAGAACCATACAACAAATCCTCCAAGAATTGCTCCAAAATTGTTTCCTGTACCACCAACAATTACCATGACCCAAATTACAAATGTATATCTCATTGGTCTATAACTTCCTGGGGTAAACAGTCCATCATTAGTTACCATCATAGCTCCAGCAATACCCACAATTGCTGAACCTAAAATAAATATGAATAAATGTTGTTTAACTACATTCTTACCCATTGCGCTTGCAGCTTCTTCATTATCTCTTATTGCTCTCATCATTCTACCCCAAGGGGAGTAAAGAGCCTTTTGTGTAATTATTAATAAAATTATAACTACAACTAAAAACATACCTGCAAAACATAGTTTTACATAAACAGATGATGCATCAATCACTAACTGATTTAAAATATCCTGTCTCTCCGACAATGAATTTGCAAGATCTAATTTTGCTGAGTGAAATTTTTCTACTAAATTTATAAACCAAGGAGAAGTTTGTAGGTCAATTTCATAAGGAGCTGGTCTTTTTAAACCAATAACATTTTTAACCCCTCTTGCTAACCAATCTTCATGTTTAATAATGGAAACAACAATTTCAGCTATCAATAACGTTGCAATAGCTAAATAATCTGCTCTTAGTCCTAAAGCAACTTTCCCTACAATAAATGCTAGACCAGCAGCAAAAAGTCCTCCAACTATCCATGAGAATAAAACTGGTAACCCAAGTCCTCCAAGAAACCCTGTCTTCGCAGGATCAACAGCTTCTATTTGTTCAATTGCAGGTCCAGCAATTATTTTTATTAGAATTAATCCAACAATGATTATTCCAGCTACTAAGTAGTTTCTTCTATTAGATTTTTGAATATTTTTTAAAATATACCTTGTAGAAAAAATCATTAATATAATTATTCCTAGGCAAGTCATCATATTAACTCCACCCTCACTCCAAGCTTCAGGTACAGGTGCAACAGATACTAATACAACTGCCAAACCACCTAATGCTGTATAACCCATGATCCCAAAGTTTATTAAGCCAGCATAACCCCATTGAATATTTGCTCCCAGTGTCATTACTGCAGAAATCATACAATAATTAAATATTGTTAATGCGATAGACCAAGACTGAAAGATGCCAACTAAAATAATTAAAAGTAGCATTATCGAATACGCTATAATTATGTTTAAATAATTCCTCATATACGTTTTCCTTCAAATATGCCTGATGGTCTAAATATTAAAACAATGACTAGTATCGAAAATGAGATCGCAAACTTATAATCGGTTGATAATAATTGCATCAATGAATTTGGTTCTAAAGACTCTGGCAAAATATAAACTAAAAATCTTTTATATGCATAAGTCAAAAATATTTCAGCAAACGCGATAACATAACCGCCAAAGAATGCTCCATATGGATTTCCTATTCCCCCTACTATCGCAGCTGCAAAAATGGGCAACATGTTATTGAAATATACGAATGGTCTATAACTTTTATCCAAACCATAAAGAATCCCGCCAATTGTTGCTAATATTCCAGCTATAATCCAAGTAATTAAAACCACTTTTTTTGGATCTATTCCAGAGAGGAGAGCTAAATCCTCATTATCTGAGTAAGCCCTCATGCTAGTTCCAGTTTTAGTTTTATTTAGAAACCAAAACATAATAGCAACAACAATTATAGTAACTACTATTGTTATCATTTGTGTAGATTTAATTGTTAAACCTTCAGCAAGACCTGTCATTTCTTTAAATTCCGTTGCTTTTAAAATAAATTTTTCACCATCTAAGAATCTACGATCAGTAGGTCCAATTATAATTCTTATTATCGCTTGTGTTACAAACATTACACCAACACTGACCATTGCAAGCATAACTGGCGGACTTTTCTTAATTCTGTAATATTTGAATACTGTTTGATCAATTATCAGCATGTATAAAATCATCATAAAAATTGCAAAAGGAATAGTGAGCAAAGCCGTAGGCAGAAAACCAAAATTAATTCCGATAGATTGGAAGTAATAAGTCAAAAGTACAGCAAACATTGTACCAAATGACATCATGTCCCCAGTTGCAAAGTTAGCAAATCTTAAAATACCGTATATTAATGTTACAAATATTGCTCCAAGAGCTAATTGAGAACCATATGTCAAGGCTGGAATAATTGTATAATTCAATAAAACTACTACTGCATTAATTAAATCCATACTAAGCTCCTAAGAAAGATCTCCTGACTTCTGGATCATTTAATAATTCCTTACCAGACCCCTCAAATTTATTTTCTCCAGTTACAAGAACATATCCTCGATCAGAAATGCTTAAAGCCTGTTTTGCATTTTGCTCGACCATGATGATTGCTACTTTTGTATTTTTAACTCTAATAATATGTTCAAACAATTCGTCCATTACTATTGGGGAAACACCTGCTGTAGGTTCATCTAACATAAGAACAGATGGTTTTATCATTAAAGCTCTTCCCAAAGCTACTTGTTGTCTTTGTCCACCTGATAATTGTCCAACAACTTGATCTTTTTTTTCTCTTAGGATTGGAAATAGATCATATATTTCCTCGATAACATTGTTTACATTATCTTTTCTTAAAAAAGCACCAACTTCTAAATTTTCTTTAACAGTAAGCTCTGCGAAAACATTTCTAGTTTGTGGTACAAATGATATTCCCTTTTTAACTCTATCTTGAGGAGATAGTTTAGAAATATCTTCTCCATCAATTGAAATATTACCTGATTTTAAATTTAATAATCCAAGCATTGCCTTCATTGCTGTGGATTTGCCAGCTCCATTTGGTCCGAGAATAGCAACTATCTCTCCCCTATTAACATTTATAGAACATGAGCTAATTATATCAGGACCATCGCCGTATCCTCCTGTCATTTTATTTCCTTCAAAAAATGCCATTCACTTCTTTCTACCTAAATAACTATCTATAACTTTTTCGTTTTTCTTAACTTCATCTGAAGTTCCCTCAAAAAGAACAGAGCCTTCTGACATTACAATAACTGGATCACACATTCTGCTTATAAAATCCATATCATGTTCAATCATACAAAAAGTATAGTTTTTTTCTTTATTGAGTCTTAAAATTGCTGTGCCTAATTCTTTTAATAATGTTCTATTTACTCCTGCACCTACTTCATCCAATAATACAAGTTTTGCATCAACCATCATGGTTCTTCCTAGTTCTAATAACTTTTTTTGACCTCCAGATAAGTTACCAGCACGTTCATTTGCTAGATGTTTAAGATTTAAAAACTCAGTTACTTCGTATGCTTTTGCTCTTATTATATCCTCTTCTTTTTTAATTAAATTTGGTTTTAAAAGCGCATTTAATAAAATTTCACCAGACTGATTACCAGGTACCATCATTAGATTTTCAAGAACTGTCATATTTGAGAATTCATGAGCTATTTGAAAAGTTCTAAGTAAACCTTTTGAGAAAAGCTCATGAGATGGAACATTTGTTATATCTTCTTCATCAAATAATACTTTTCCATCTGATGACTTAATATTACCTGCTATAAGATTAAATAAAGTAGTTTTGCCTGATCCATTTGGACCAATTATTCCTGTAATTGAACCTTCTTTTATTTTTAGTGAGCAAT
The DNA here is from genome assembly GCA_902597335.1 of uncultured Pelagibacteraceae bacterium. Lineage (GTDB taxonomy): Bacteria > Pseudomonadota > Alphaproteobacteria > Pelagibacterales > Pelagibacteraceae > Pelagibacter. Next base: position 10,217 of record CACJXK010000005.1, on the reverse strand, counting down.
TTGATACAGCAGCCAAGCCACCAAAATATTTTGATAAATTATCTATTTGTAGAATATTAGACATTTATTACTTATAAAGTTATGCTTTATTTAATCTTTTAAGAATACTATTTAAAGTTTTATTAGTAGCTTTGTAGAAGCCTGCTTTTTTTAATTCATTTATACCTTGCTCATTCAATCCTTTTGGCGTTTGAGAGTCTTTCACAAGTATTTTTAAATCTCTCTTTGAGTTAACCACAGCATCTTCAGAAAGCGCTAAAAAAAGAGATGTTATATATCTCTGAGCTTGGTCTTTTTGAATTCCTTTTTCATTTAACCATTCAGACATTGTTCTTAATAATTCATAAAAAGGTGCCATCATTCCAGATGTTGACCAAAAATTTTTAGATAATTTTTCATTTTTAATTTCAACCACTGTTCCAAGATTTTTAAAAAACTTCTTAACTTTCTTGTTTGGTGGAAAAATAGGAATTGGTCCCTTTTTAAGAGAAATAGGCGGTAAAGGAATCACTCTTGAAATATTTGCTTTTACTTTTACTGCCTTCTTAATATTTTGAAGATTCATTGTTGATATGAAACTTACAATCACATGACTTTTTTTAAATTTTAACTTATGTATTATTTGATTAGCAACAGTAGGTGTTACAGCAAGAAAAATCCAGTTACAATCATTGACAATATCTTGATTATTTTTTGCAATATAAATTTTTTTGAAATTTTTTTTTAGTTGTTTCGAAATTTTTTTATTTCTGTCAGATACAATAATTTTGGTATATTTAATTTTCGACTTACATATACCCGTCACTACTGCTGAAGTTATTTTACCGGTTCCTATAAATCCAAGTTTCATAAGTATATTTTCTACACTTAATTGTTAAAAAAGGAACCTCTTATTCTTAGTAATTCTCTTGATAAATTTTTATTTTCTTTAAAAGGTTTTCGACCATGAAGCCAAAAATAATTATTCGCCACAACAGCGCTTCCAACTGGTAAAGATGTGATTATCTTATTTTTACTACCCTCAAGAGCGTCAGATAATCTTTGTAAAAAAAGTCCTTGATCCATATTTTTTGGCTCAGGAAATTGATCGATGTAAGAAATAATAGGTTTTCCATCACTATCTTTAGAAAAAACAGGGTGTTCAACTTTATAATCAATATTTTTACTTTTTGGAGATCCCCAAATAAAATTTTGCTTTCCAATTTTATCATCTGAAAGATCAGACAAATGTTCCCAATCATCAAGATGCAGTAAAGCGGTCTCACCACCAATCACATTCTCCTCCTCAAGCTTTGACATTAATATCCAATCGGTTGTTTCACGTACATATGTTCCATCGGTATGTAAATCCATATTTACATATGCCTTACGAAGATACGAGTCGCTACTGTCCTCATGTTTAACGTGAAATCTTGCATAGTATTTTCCAGCCATTGAGTCGTGATTTGGATTTCCAATTAAGTGAGTTATTGCAGTTGATAATTTAACTAAAAATGTTTGATCTATTTTAGAAGAATTATTTTTTGGACCAATGATAAAACAACCAGTATCTCTATCTTTAATAATTTCGTTTAAAAAATTACTTAATTTATTAGATGTGGTTTCATCTAAACTTTTTGCGATAGTGAACCTTGTAAATGGTTTATACTCTAATGCTGTAATATTAAATTTTTTAAATGGGAATACTAACCGATCTATAATCTGGTCATCAATTTGTATATTTATAATCCTATTAGATTTTTCATGATATGTAATTTCAAACCCATCTAATTTTAAAAGACTCTTCACAGATTTATTTATTACAAGTGCCTATGGAATCAGGACCACACACTTCTCCATTTGTCCATGTCGCCCCTATTAGATTTGCACCTTCAAAATTAGCATTCAAAATATTTGAAGATGTAAAGTTTGCCTCCATTAAATTAGAATTTTGAAAGTTTACATCAATTAACGTTGCTCCCATAAAATCTGCTCTTGTTAAGTTAGCGCTAGTGAAATTTGATTGTTCAAAATTTGCACCAGTTAAAGTGGACTCGTATAAATTTGCTCTTATAAATGAAGATTCTGAAAAAGTGCCAAAAGCTAAATTAGAATTCATCATAATACTTTTATCCAAATTTACTTGAATAAAACTGGCAAATGAGAGATTAGAGTTAGGAAGAAAGCTTCCTTGCAGATCCTGACCATCTGAAAATTTACATTTAGTATAATCTACTCCATCAGTTATAGGATCATCACATCCAGCATTTGCATTACTAGAAAGTATTAGAAAAAATATAATAAAAAAAAGTTTTTTCATACCACAAAACTATTTAACGTAGCTAAAATTATAGCAGATAATATTGTTGGATAAACTAAATTTCTTTTAGTGACATAAAAAATTAATATTGATAATAAAATTACAATTATCCTTAAAATATAATGCACATCCGAAAGATCTCCAGATGGGAAAATTAACATTCTTGAGATTAAAGCTGCTAGAGTTGAATATGCTACACAATTAAACCATTTATAAATTTTAGATGTCTCTCCTATCTTTTCTGAAGTTAAAGCACCAAGAAACCTTGAAATATAAGTTGCAAGAGAAGTTACTAAAATTGCTAAAACAATATTAGCTGTCATAAACCTCTCCTATAAAATAAGCAATTGAACCTGCTACCAATCCACCAAGTAAAACACTCCATTCCGGTGAAAAAAAATAAAAAATTGGACCTAAAAATGCGCCCAGGATAATGGCAGAAGAAAGTTGTATAGTTTTCATAACTCCTATCATTGCACACATAAAATAAATTGGATTAACTATCGCAAGTCCAATTATCATATCTTTACTTAAAAAGTCGGCAGCATAAAATCCTAATACTGTTGAAAAAATGGCAATTAGCCAAGTGGCTGTTCCTATGCCTATCCAAAAATCTATTCTATATTTCCTCTCGATTTCCTCATAATTACTTTTTAAAATCAACCATGACGAAACAGCTACAAAGTGACAAGAAAAATAATATTTCCATCTAGGTTGGCTATCATGTTTAAGTAATGGCATTATTGAAACTGTCATTGGAAATAGTCTAGAATTTACCAACCATACTGCTAAAAAAATATTTACAAGTGACGCGCCAATTAGCATTGATTCTGCCATCACTAATGATCCTGGAAGGGCGTAGGTTAAAAATGTTGAAAAAATACTTTCTTGTATATTAAATCCTAAATTTTTTAATAAAGCACCAATAGCAATGAAACTAGCACCTAATGCAATTGCTGGACTATCAAATTTTTTTGAGCAGACTACTCCTTTGATAAAATATTTTAGGTTTATCATTAGCCGCCTAAGAATAGACGGCCGACATCTGGATTATTTAAAAGATCATCTCCTTTACCTGCAATAGCTGTTTCTCCTGAAACTAAAACATAACCAATATCAGCAAACTCTAAACCTTTTTTTGCATTCTGCTCAACCAATATAATTGTTTTTTTCTCATTTTTTTGAAGATCATCTAAAATTTCAAAAACCATTTGAATGTATCTAGGCTCAAGCCCAATTGATGGTTCATCAACAAGCAAGATAGAAGGTTTCATAACTAAGGCTCGAGAAATTTCTAATAGTCGTCTTTCTCCGCCAGATAATACTTTAGCAGGTTGATTTCTTCTGTTTCTTAATCTTTCATATTTTTGAAGAACTCTCTCTGCTTCTTCAAAAGATTCTTCTGTTTTATCTTTAATGTATCCACCCATTAGAAGATTTTCTTCCACAGTCATATCTGGAAAAACCGAATTATCCTGTAGAATATATGCTATCCCCTCAGACTTAAGTTTTTCTGCAGGGCTGAGGTTAGTTATTTCTTTTCCATCAATTTCTATTTTTCCTGAAAAGATATTTGTAAAACCATATATTGAATGAAGTATAGTTGATTTTCCTGCACCATTTGGACCAATCAAACAAAGAGATTGTGCTTTACTTACAAACAAATCAAAATTGTGTAAAATTTCCATCTTACCATAACCAGCTGATAAACCCTTGATAGTTAAGTGAACATTTTCAGATGATAGTTTTTTTAAATCCTCTGCTCCAGGAGCTTTACCAAGAACTTCGTATTGATTTGCCATTATTGAGCTCCTAAATAAGCGTCTATAACACGCTTGTCATTTTTAATTTCGTCAGGTGTACCATTTGCAAGCATTTTTCCATGTGCAAGACAAAAAATGCTTTCAGCTAACTGCATTATTACTCTCATATTATGCTCAATAACAAGGAGTGTAATTCCAAAATCTTGATTAACTTTTATTAATCTGTCTATAATTCCATTTATTAAAGTAGGATTGATACCTGCAGTCGGTTCATCCAGCAATAACATCTCAGGCTCATTCATTAATGCCATTGCTAATTCTAATAACTTCTGCTGACCAAATGATAAATCTCCCGCTCTTAGTTTTCTTTTTTTGATATAAACCAACAAAATTTAATAAATTTTCAGCTTTTTCAGTAAGATTTTGTGGTATTTGGGAAAATATAGAAATTAAACTTTCATCACTCGCTTTGTGGCTGATAAGCATATTATCTACACAATTTAGTTTTCCATATATTCTTGTTTGTTGAAAAGTTCTTAACAAGCCAAGCTTAGCTATTACTGGAACTGGTAATTCGGATACTTCTTTACCATTAAATTTAATTGATCCTTGATCTATAGGATATGTTCCAACTATAGAATTAAACAATGTAGTTTTTCCAGATCCATTTGGACCAATTAAACCTACAATTTTTCCTTTTTCAACTGACATGGATATATCAACATTAGCCTTAACACCTCCAAATGACTTACTGACATTGTTTACCTCTAAAATACTCATTTAAGTGTGACCTGTGCTTTCCGATCTGCTTCATCCACAACTTCACCAAATCTTTCTGGATACTTTTCTCTCAACCAACCCATAATCCCCTCTGGGAAATAAATAACTATTACAACAATCAAAACCCCAAGAGCAACATACTGCCAACCTAAGAAGAAAGTCCAAAAACCTTCTTTAAATATATGAAATAAAGTTGCACCAATTACTGGGCCCCCACAATGTTCCTTTTCCTCCAAGTATGGCCATCAAGACCATGAATACCCCCATTTCTCTTCCATCAAATGCTACATCGGTTGAGTCTATATATCCAACTAGTCCTCCCATAATACCTCCTGCCAATCCACAGAAAAACGCAGAGATCATCCAACCAATAATTTTATATTTCATTGTTTGTATACCCATTGCTTCGGCTTTATCCTCATTATCTCTTATTGCATTAAGAACTAATTTAAATCTTGTTGAATAAATTGCTTTAACTGCAAGGAATGTGAATACCAATACTATGAAACTACAAAAATAGAAAAACTCACCTCTTGCTTCTAATCTATCAACATTAGGAAACGGTGGTGTTGTAAAACCTTGTCCAGCTCCAATTATTTCTATTCCACCAGAAATTTCTCCAGCCGCAACTCCTAAACCTAATGTGCAAATTGCAAAATAATGTCCTCTTAAACCTAAAATAGAATATCCTATAAGCCCTGCGATTATTGCTGGAACTACTGCAGCAACAGCTAAGCCAACTGCAAAACCTTGAAAAAATTGAGCAGGAGTATGAACAAAAGTTTTTTCTCCACCTCCCTCGGTCCACTCTCCTAGAGGAAAAAACATTCCTACTTGAACTGAGGCGCATAAATACATTCCCAGTCCGTAAAATAAAATATTTCCAAAAGTGTTATAACCCATTTCACCACCTTGGACGTTCCAAGTGATAGCCAGAATTATTAATATACATAGAATTGATAATTGAACTTTAAAAGCTGGAAAAATAAAAGGTGCAGCAATACCAAATATTAAAATAGTTCCATATAAAATAATATTTTTATTCATTATTTTAAATATTCTCTTTTTCTTGATAGTTTAAATCTTCTGTAAACTAGTATTAAAACTAGTAATAAAAATACTGAACCAATTCTAAATTCTGTTCCTAAAATATAATCTGCAAACTCTTCAAATACCCCAAGACCCATTCCTGACATTGCAACACCAGGTAAATTTCCTAGTCCAGCAACAATTACTATCATGAAAGATCTTATTGTATACGGTAGACCCATATAAGGGTGTATCGTGAATGTAATAGAAATTAGCGCTCCAGCTACTCCACAAAGAGCAGCATTAATTCCAAAAGTTGCTGCGTAAACTTTTTCAGTATCTACACCTAATATTTTTGCGGCTCTGGCATTTTGAGCGGTTGCTCTAATAGCCCTTCCAAGCTTAGATTTTTTCATATAAATCACAAGTCCAATAGCAAAGACAATACTTATAAATGCTGAAAAAATCTTTGAATTTGGCAATGTAACAGAATTATCAAACAGCATGGTTGTTCCATATCCAGAGTTTGCAAGAACTACATCTGCACCAAATGCAAAATTCATTAATTGCATAAATAAAATGCTTATTCCAAACGTCGCTAAAATCGAAATGAATAAGTCTCTATCAACAACTTTGTTAATAACTAATTTGTAAATAATTACTCCAACAAAATACATTATAATTGGCGAAACAATCACTCCCCACGCGGGATGAATTCCATACAGATACATAAAGTATGCAATGTATCCTCCTAATATAACTAAATCACCTTGAGCAATATTAATAATATTCATAACTCCCCATTGAAGAGCCATTCCGTAGGCGATTAACGCAAATAAAATTCCAAGTAACAAACCATCTAGTACGGCCTGTAAAGTTAACATCGGAACTTGGAAAATTAAAAAATCCATAACTTCTAAATGCTATATAAAAAAAAGCCCCCTATTACTAGGGGGCTAATATTATTTTTAATTATCTTTCAGACCACTTAGGAATTGGGTGAATTAATTCAGCTGATGCCCATTTTAATGGAGCTACAACTTTATTTTCACATTTTCCTGCGTCATCACACATCACTTGGAAAAGTACCATTGGTTTGTCAACGTTCTGACCACCTTCGGCAAACTTAATATTTCCATAGAATGTTTGCATATTAGTAGCTGCAAGAGCATCTCTTACTTTCTTTTGATCAAAAGTATTTGCTCTTTCAAATGCATCTTTAAATACTAACAAAGCAGCTGATGATTCTGCTGATTGGTATGGTGGATCATAACCAAATAATTTCTCAAAGTCTGCAGCATATGTCATGCCATCTTTGAAAAAATCATCTTTGTAAGTTAATGTTTTATGCCACTGAGATGCACATAAAGCGTACTGTGAGTTCTTACCATGTTGCTTAGATAATTTAGCAGCATCACAGTGTGTCATTGCTAACATTGGAACATCAACTTTCATTTCAGCTATTTGTCTGATTGCAGTTAATGCACCTTTTGTATGGCCTGATACAACTAATACATCTGGCTTAACAGCTTTAACTTTTGCTAAAGTTGCAGCCATATCATTTAGCTCTTTTGGAAGTTTGTCGTCAATTATGATTTTAGATCCAGTTCTCTCTGCTGCATCTAAAATTCCTAATCTAACGTCCTGTGAGAATGCATCCTGCTCAAAAGCTTGTGCAATTCTTACACCTTTTCCACCATTCAATGCTACTGCTGTTTCAATTGCAACATCTAAATATAAGTTTGCTGGTGCAAGCACTGCAAATAAATATTTATAACCTTTTGTAAATAAAGATCTTGATGCACCATTAGCTTCTACCATTGGAACACCATATTTCTCAGTTACAGGTGCAATTGCTTTTGTTAAACCTGAACTATATGGCCCAAGCATAAACTCAACACCGTCTTGTGAAATTAATCTTTCTGCAAGTTGTGCTGCTCTTTTTGGATTTGACTCATCATCGTAATAGATAATATCAAACTTGTAAGTTTTTCCTCCAACTTTAACACCACCCATCTCGTTTATTCTATCAACGGCCATATTATAACCGTTTTGAGTGTGAACACCGTTAGATGAATATTTTCCAGTTAAAGAAATTGCGGCACCTAAGATAATTTTATCACCAACAACCTTTGCAAATGAAACAACTGAAGTTGAAAATAAAATTGCTATTGCAGAAACAAATGTAATTATAATGTTTTTAATTTTCATTTATCTCCTCTTATTAATTAATTAATTTAAACCTTATTAAACTAAGAAATCAGTTTTTTTTCAAGTAACAGTAGTATCGCATTAAGGGTCAATATTGTTGCATAAATGCAATTATGAGAGCTATAACAATTAAGACGCACGCAGAAATTGTGTTTATGACCTTTGCTTTTGCTTTAACCCACATAATCATTTTATTTGCTAAGACTGCATAACCAACTAAAGATAAAAAATCTAATATTACATAAGTTGTTATTAAAATTAAAAATTGTGAAACATAGTTTGAATTAAAATCAATGAATTGAGGAAAAATAAAAGGAAAGAACATCCAAGCTTTAGGACTTGTTCCCGCAACTAAAAAACCATCTTTAAAAAATGATAACGAACTTTTTTGCGAAGTCTCACCTGAGTTAATATCTTTAGGTTTAGATTTATAAATATCGAATGCCAGGTAAAGTATATAAATTACACCAAACCATTTAAAAATATTTAATAAAGTAGGATTATCAGAAATAAAAGAGCCGATTACAAAAATTACAAGACATGCTTGAATAATATTTGCGGTAACATCTCCTAAGGCAGTCCAAATACAATTTCTAACACCATAATTCATAGAATATGAAATAATAACAATTCTAGGAGTTCCAGGAGTAATAAACATGAACAAGATAATTTGAAGAAAAAGAAAATAATTTAAAGGAAGCATGATGGATAGCCCTAAAAAACCGGGAGCTAAAGATGGCTAGATAGGACTATCTATTAGTGATAATATCACAGGTATATAAATTTGCATTATTTATTTATTTCAAGATTGCTGGAATTTTATGAAAAAAAGTCACAGGCCCACAACCAGAGTTAAAAATCCTGAACCAAAACCTGGTAGTCCAGACTGGGTCATTTGGGCAGCATGGGCAGATAGAATTACATTTGAAGACATCGAAAAAAAAACTGGAAAAACAGAGTCTGACGTAATCAAGATAATGAGAAGAAATTTAAAACCTTCATCTTTTAGGTTATGGAGAAAAAGAGTAAATTCACAAAGCATTAAACATAGAAAAAAGTTTGAATATTCAAGAAAACAGATAAGAGTTAAAATAAAGAAAAATGAAATTCATAACTGGTAAAATCAAAAAATATAATTATATCTAAAGTATGAAAAATATAACAATGTATTCAGGACCAATGTGTGCATTTTGCGATGCTGCAAAAAGATTATTAAAAAGAAATAATCTTGAATACAAAGTAATTGACGTATCTACAGGTCCAGAGCTTAGAGATGAAATGATTCAAAAAGCTAATGGTAGAAGAACAATTCCTCAAATTTTTTTTAACGATGAACATATTGGTGGATATCAAGAACTAAGAGACCTTGAAAAAAATGGTCAACTAGAAGCATCTTTAAAGTAAATTAATTCCAATCAATTAAACCTAATTGTTTTTTTGCTAATTCAGTTAAGTCATTAACTTTGACTCTACCTTTATAATTAACTTCGTAGTCTTCAGGAGCAAAATCAGGTGGACTTTTACCTTCAATAAACTTTTTGGATTGTTTTTTTATATAATCAATATTTTTTTTACAATAAGGTGTTGCTCCAACATAAATAACGTTTGAGTAATTTTTTCCTTTATGTTTTTCCTCAACTGCATGCACTACATCCGGATGCCACCAAATAGTATCTCCAGGATTCATTTTAGGAATTGAAATTAACCCTTCTAACAGTAAACTGTGATATTTTTCATTTATCGATAAAGCTTTTCCTGCTTTTGATCCACATAATTCATTTTCAGGAACATCATCTAATAAAGCTCTTGTTAAAACGTATGACATTCCTTTTACAATAGGAATTAATTGTAAAGTTCCATCATTTGGACCTTGTTCTGTTAAGGCAGTCCATCCTTGAAATGTTCTAAATACATGTGCTACTGCAGGAGATTCAAATTCAATTGTTTCATCTCTATATTTAGCATCAAATGGATTAAAATTTTCGAAATTGTCTGAAAAAATATCATTATAAATTTTTTGATATGCTTTATCTGTCCATCTTTCAATAGATCCAGCGTCACAATGTGGAGATAAACCTAAAGTATCATCTCCTGGTTCTCTTCTTCTTACTCGATCTGCATAAACAAGTTCTCTA
>CACJXK010000004.1 GCA_902597335.1 uncultured Pelagibacteraceae bacterium | reverse complement strand
ATAAATATTTTTTTAATTTCATTAGATCATTGTAATTTTAGATACTATTTCTGTTATGCCACTTGGATATATAAAGTATGCTATAATAAATATTGTTGAAATAGCTAAAGTAATTTTTAGTCCTAGATTATGTGATTTTTCGTATTCGTCTTTTTCTGGATCAAAATATATTATTTTTATAATTCTTAGATAATAAAAAGCTGCTACGACGGTTGCTAGTAATCCAACAATTGCTAAAAAATACATTGATTGCTCTATAACAGCTAAGAATACATAAAATTTTGCAAAAAAACCTGCAAGCGGGGGTATTCCTGCTAAAGAAAATAAAACTATCAACAATGAGAAAGACAAAATTGGATGTTTTTTAGAAAGTCCAGATAAATCCTCTATATTCTCATAATATTTATCATTTCTCTTAAGCATAAATAAGCAGCTAAAAAAGGCTAAATTCATAACTAAATAAATAGATATATAAGTAATAGAACTTTGTATTCCTTGGTTGCTAACTGTTGCTAGCCCAGCCAACGCATAACCCATATGACTGATTGAACTATAAGCAATTAGTCTTTTTAAGTTTTTTTGACCTATGGCTGCCACGGCACCAAATATCATTGAAGCTATTGAGATAAAAACAACTATTGTTTGCCACTGATCATTCATATTAGCAAAAGGTGTGTACAAAAACTTAATGAATACAGAGAGTGCAGCTATTTTTGGAAGTATAGCAAAAAATAATGTTACAGATGTTGGGGAGCCTTGGTAAACATCTGGAGCCCACATATGAAAAGGCACAGCCGATATTTTAAATGCAAGACCAACTAAAATAAACACTATCCCAAACGTGGTGCCATAATTAAATTCAGTAGAGTTTATAAGTATTTGATCAAAATTTGTACTTTCAGAAAACCCATAAGTTAATGAACATCCATACAATAACAAACCAGATGATAATGCACTAAGAACAAAATATTTTAGTCCAGACTCTGTAGAAAGTAAATTATCCCTATTAAAAGATGCAAGAACATACAAAGCTAATGATTGCAATTCAAGGCCCATGTAAAAAACAATTAAATCATTTGAACTTATCATTATCATCATTCCTAAAATGCTGCTTAGAATAAGGATTGGATATTCAATTTTATTTAAATTAATAACTTGAATATATTTGGATCCAGTTAGCATTACAAAAATTCCAGATCCGACTAGTATAATCTTCATATAATTAGATAAATTGTCAATTAAATACGAGTTGTTGAATAAATAAATTTTATTAAATGAACTCAGATTTATTATTAATGCTAATAAAATAACTAACGATATAGTAGATAAATTATAAATTAAAGTTGCACTATTTTTTTTGAAAACTCCAACTAGTAAAAACATCATTATAGATACCGATATGAAGATTTCAGGTAATATATATTGAAAATTTTCCATCAGTCTTTCGATGCAAGGTTGTTAATTAAGTCAAAGTTGTACATGTTTAAAGTATTCTCGACTGATGTTTCAATTGAATTCATTAAAGGCTCTGGATAAAAACCAAAAAATAAAATTGGTATAACTAGAGCTGATAAAGTGATAATTTCAAAAGTTTTTAAATCTTTCATACTTTTAAGCTCTTGATTATTCATTTCGCCGAAAACAACTCTTTTAAAAAGCCAAAGCATATATGCTGCTCCTAAAATTACTCCCAAACTTGCAATCATCGCAACTAAGATATTTTTCTCAAATGCGCCCATTAAAATTAAAAATTCTCCAATAAAACCTGTTGTTCCAGGTAGTCCTAGAGCTCCTAATGTGAATACCATAAAAACAATTGCATATCTTGGCATTATGGAGACTAAACCACCGTATTTATTTATTAATCTTGTATGATGTCTTTCATAAACAACTCCAACACTTAAGAAAAGTGCAGCAGATACAAGTCCATGACTAATCATTTGGAAAATACTTCCCTCAATGCCTTGTTGGGTCATTGTGAATATGCCTAGTGTTACAAATCCCATATGTGCAACTGAGGAATATGCTATGAGTTTTTTCATATCCTCCTGCATTAAAGCAACTAGAGATGTGTAAATAATTGCAATCAAACTTAAGATATAAACTAACATTGTAAAATTTTCAGAAGCTAAAGGAAATAATCCTATCGAAAATCTAATAAATCCATATCCTGCCATTTTAAGTAATATTGCTGCTAGTAATACAGATCCAACAGTTGGAGCTTCTACATGAGCATCTGGTAGCCACGTATGTACTGGCCACATAGGAGTTTTAACTGCAAAAGAACTAAAAAAAGCTAACCATAATAAATTTTGATATTCAGCCTTAATGCCAAGTTCATAAAGTTTTTCAACATCAGTGGTTCCTGTTATCCAATAAATTGAAATAATAGCAACCAACATAAGAACTGATCCTAATAAAGTGTACAGAAAAAATTTAAAAGCTGAATAGACTCTTCTTTCTCCACCCCAAATACCAATTATTAAGAACATTGGTATAAGACCTGCCTCAAAAAATAAATAAAATACTACTAGATCAAGTGAGCAGAAAACACCAATCATAAATGTTTCCATTATTAATATAGCAATCAAGAAATCCTTAAGTCTATTTGTAATTGTAGCATTTACTGAAATAATGCAAATTGGAGTTATGAAAGTTGTTAATATTACAAATAAAATTGAAATACCATCTATTCCAACTTTATAATTTATAAATCCTGATAACCACTCCCTATTTTCTACAAATTGAAAGTCTACTGAATTTTTATCAAAGATATACCAAAGATATATTGACAACAAAAAATTTGCTAATGAAATAAACAACGATACGTATTTGGCACTTTGATATTTTCCACTTGATGATTTTGTAAATAATATAAATAAAGCTCCAATTGTTGGAAGCAAAATTAAAGATGATAAAATTGGAAAGTTCATTAATTTAAAATCAGTATTGTTAATAAAATTGAAAAACCTATCAACATAACGAATGCATATTGATATATAAATCCGGATTGAAATTTCACTGCCTTGATAGATAAATTTTTAATTACACTTGAAATACCATCAGGACCAAATTTATCTATTATTGATCCATCAACTTTTTTCCATAAAAACTTTCCAATTCTTTTTGAAGGATTAACAAATAGGTAATCGTATATTTCATCAAAGTACCATTTTTTAACTAAAAATTGGTAAATTGGTTCATTCATTTCTTTTAATCCTGAAACTATGTATTTATTTTTTAGATACAAATAATATGAAAATGGAATTGCAGATGTAACTAGTATAGGTGTTAAAAGTAAAAACCATGTTGGTGGATGATCTGTACTGAGTGGTTCTAAAAATTTTATAGATTGACCCCAAAATTCATATGCTATTTCATGCCCTATAAATAAATCTTTAAACGCCATACCTGCAAAAATAGCTCCTATTGCCAAGATTATTAACGGGGCAATCATAACCATAGAAGACTCGTGTATTTTATCAACACTAAGATCTTTATTATTAAAATTACCATGAAATGTTTTAAATATAAGTCTCCAAGAGTAGATTGATGTTAATAAAGCTGTAACAATACCCATAAAAGCTGCAAATATTCCTATTCCATTTCCTCTTAGGTAAGCAAATTCTATTATTGCATCTTTAGAATAAAAACCTGATAAAAAAGGAAAACCTGTTAAAGCAAGAGTGCCAATAAGCATTAATACATATGTGTATGGGAGTTTCTTAACAACTCCACCCATTTTATTTATATCTTGTTCCTCATGAAATGAATGAATTACAGCACCGGCTCCTAAAAATAGTAAAGCTTTAAAAAAGGCATGTGTAAATAGATGAAACATTGCAACATTGTAAGCGCCTACTCCAGCGGCAAAAAACATATAGCCCAATTGACTACACGTAGAATAAGCAATAATTTTTTTTATATCATTTTGAACAAGTGCAACTGTTGCCGCAAAGAAAGCAGTAGTCATTCCAATTATGGTTATAACTGTGAGAGCTAATGGAGAGTATTCATATATATGTGAGCATCTGACAATCAGGAATACCCCTGCTGTTACCATTGTTGCTGCATGAATTAATGCTGATACTGGCGTTGGGCCCTCCATAGCATCGGGCAACCAAGTGTGTAATAAAAATTGAGCTGATTTACCCATTGCTCCAATTAATAGAAGCAAACAAATCAAATCAATAATTTCTATATTAATGCCAATGAAATTAATTTCTTTATCTAAAACATTTGGAATTTGTTCAAAAACCTCATCATAATTGACTGTACCAAAAACATAAAAAATCAGAAAAATTCCAAGAGCTAAACCAAAGTCACCAACTCTGTTAACAACAAAGGCTTTTATTGCAGCTTTGTTTGCACTCTCTTTTTTAAACCAAAATCCAATTAAAAAATATGAGCATAAGCCTACACCTTCCCATCCAAAAAATAGTTGAATAAAGTTATCTGAACTTACTAAAGTTAACATTGCAAAAGTAAACAATGATAAATATGCCATGAATCTAGTTTTGTGAGGATCATGTGACATGTATCCAATTGAGTAAATATGAACTAAAGCTGAAACAAAATTTACCACAACAAACATAACTGCTGATAAGGAGTCAATTTTTATCGACCAATTAACATTTAAAGTTCCAGAGTTAATCCAGGTAGCTACTACAAGATTGTTTGAATAGTCCGAACTAATAACTTTATACAAAACAACTAAAGAGAGTATTGCTGAAATACCCACAAATGAACTTGTTAAAACTTGGGAATTTTTGTCACCTATTTTCTTTCCAAAAAAACCACTAATTACAGATCCTATAAGAGGTAGAAACAAAATTAGGTATTCCATTTTATCCTTTTAAATTTTTAATTTCTTCAACTCTTATCGTGTCTGAATTTCTAAAATAAACTACAATTATGGCTAACCCAATAGCTGCTTCAGCGGCAGCAACTGTTAAAATAAATAGTGTAAATATTTGTCCACTTAAATCATCAATAAATATAGAAAATGCAACAAGGTTTATATTAACTGCAAGTAATATTAGTTCGATACTCATTAAAATAACTATTACATTTTTTCTATTAAGAAAAATTCCAACAACACCTACGGTAAATATTATTGCAGCTAATGTTAAATAATGTCCTAAACCTATGCTAAGCATCTATTTTGACTCCTTTATTTCTCTCAGCTTCAACTAAATCTACACCTTCGTCTCTTTCTCTAGAAATTTGTTTGACATAACTTTGTCTTTTAACTCCAGCTCTCTCTCTGTAAGTTAAAACAATTGCTCCAATCATAGCAACTAACAGTATCATTCCTGAAATTTGAAATAGGAGTATATAATCCGTATACAAAACATTTCCAATAGACCTGGTATTAGTGACTTCAGTAGATATGTTAAGAGATAGACTATTTAATAAATCAGGTTTGTATTTCCACCCTCCAATTACAATAATAAGTTCAAAAAAAATAATTAAACTTACTAACAAACCAACTGGGATATGTGTTCCACCATCCCATCTTGAACTAAACCACTGACCTTTTTGCTCAGCTACGTTTAACATCATTACAACAAATAAAAATAAAACTGCAACCGCTCCAACATAAACTATAAGCATTATCATGCCTAAAAATTCTGCACCTACCATAATAAACAAACAGGATATGCTAATGAAATCTAGTATTAAAAAAAATACTGAGTGAACTGTATTTTTTGAAACTGTTACCATGACTGCTGAAACAATAGCTATTAAAGAAAAAATATAAAAGAAAACTGAGTGTGCAATCATAAGATTATCTGTGAGAGCTATCAGCCTTAATATTGGCAGCTAAAATATTTTCCCATCTGTCCCCATTCTCCAAAAGTTTTTCTTTTGTATAATAAAGTTCTTCTCTAGTTTCTGTTGCAAATTCAAAATTAGGACCTTGGACAATTGCATCTACAGGACAAGATTCTTCACAAAGACCACAATAAATACATTTGAGCATATCAATATCGTATCTTACAGTTTTTCTACTTCCATCATCTCTTTCCTTTGACTCAATTGTGATAGCCTGGGCTGGGCATACTGCTTCACAAAGTTTACATGCGATGCATCTTTCTTCCCCATTAGGATATCTTCTGAGAGCGTGCTCCCCCCTAGACCTCGTTCCTAAAGACCCCTTTTCAAAAGGATAATTGATTGTCTTTTTTGCCTTAAAAGTCTCTTTTATTGCAATTAATAAACCAGTCACAAAATCTATCATGAATATAGTTTTTAATAATCGTGAAATTTTCATTTATTTTCCCGGTAATAAATCAAAATATAGTAAAAAACTTGAAGTTAAAACAACATAAAACAGTGAAAATGGGAGAAATATCTTCCAACCAAGCTTCATTAATTGGTCATATCTGTATCTTGGAACAGTTGCTTTAACTAACGCAAACAAAATAAATAAAAATAATATTTTAAAGATTAACCAAAATGGACCTGGAATAGCATTAAATGGGAAGATGTCTATTGGAGATAACCAGCCACCCAAAAATAAAACTGCTCCCATTGCACACATTAACAAAATATTTGCATACTCTCCTAACCAGAACATAGCATACATCATTCCTGAATATTCAGTTTGATATCCAGCAACTAATTCAGCTTCTGCCTCTGGTAAATCAAACGGAGGACGATTTGTTTCCGCTAGTGCAGAAATAAAAAAAATTACAAACATAGGAAATAAAGGAATTACAAACCATAAATTTTGTTGTGCTAAAACAATATCGCTTAAGTTTAAAGAACCAACACATAATAGAACGTTGATAATTATAACTCCTATTGAAACTTCGTATGATACCATTTGTGCAGCAGATCTGATTGCACCTAAAAAAGGGTATTTAGAATTGGAGGCCCATCCTCCCATAATTATTCCATATACACCTAATGATGAAACTGCGAAAAGATATAAAATACCAACATTGATATCAGCTAGAACAAAATCTTCGCTAAATGGTATTACAGCCCATGATATTAATGCTAATGTCATAGTCACGACTGGAGCTAATACAAATACAAGTTTATTTGAGCTTGCAGGTATTATTATCTCTTTAAAGATATATTTTAATGCATCAGCTAAAGATTGGAATAAACCGAATGGACCAACAACATTGGGTCCTCTTCGTTTTTGTACAAAGGCCCAGACTCTTCTATCAAGCCAAACTATCATTGCTACAGAGACTAAAACAGGCACTAATAAAAATAAAATTTTATAAACCTCAGTAAATAATATTGAAAAATAAGAGTCCATTAACCCTCGGTTCCAGTTTTTTTCAAATTAGTTCTTGCGTATCTACACTCTGACATTGTTTTAGATGCACGGGCAATCGCATTAGAATAGTAATAATCAATATCTTCAACTAATATTTTTTCATCATTCAAATTATATGTAGGAACTTCAAAATTTTTAATATTTTGATTATTTAAATGGTTTTGCATAGATTTTAGTAGTTCATCTTTATTGTTAAATAGAGGATTTCCAAGGATAGTAGAAGATAATTCATTAATTATTTGCCAATCTTCTTTAGCTTCTCCTGGTGGATATGAAGCTTTATATGCTTTTTGAAGCTTTCCTTCTAAGTTAGTGAAATAACCATCTTGTTCAGTATATGCTGCACCAGGCAATATAAGATCTGCCATATCTGCACCATTATCGCCATGACTTCCAATATAAATTATAAATTCATTACTTTTTTTAATTTTGAGGTTATCTTGGCCTAACAAAAATATTATTTCTGCTTCACTATCATTGATTTTTTTAAGAGTTTTGTTACTTCCATCATTTGAGGAAAAAATTCCTAAATCATAAGAACCAACAGCTGATGCATCAGTTGATATAATATTTAGTGCATTCCAATTATCATCAATTTTATTAATACTAGTTAAATACCTTTTTAGCTCTTCAAATATATATGCACCGTTGTTACTATTTAATATTGATTGACCTATGATAATTATAGGTTTTTCTGCACTGGCAATTTTGTTTGAAATATTGTGTTCATTTTTGATTATTTTATCAATTACTTTTGAATTATTTTCTAAAACTTTATAAGGATAAGTTAAATCACCCACATCCTCTAAAGAAAATATTTCAGTTTTATTTTTTAAATAAGTTTTTCTTATTCTTGAGTTTAATATAGTTGCCTCAAATCTTGGGTTTGTGCCTATTAGTAATATAAGATCACTTTCTTCAATCCCTTCTATGCCAGAGTTAAATAAATAATTACTTCTGTTTTCAAAATTTATGTAAGTATGTTTAGTTCTAGAATCCAAAAAACTTGAATTTAATGTTTTTTGAAATAAGTTTTTAACAGCAAACATAGTTTCCATGTTTGTCATGTCACCAGTTAAACCAACTATTTTGTCTGGCGATGTTATTGAAATTTTTTCTTTAATTTTTTTGTATGCATCTTGCCAACTTATTTCTTCAAAGTTTCCATTATTTTTTATAAATGGTGTGTCTAATCTTTGATTTTTTAAACCATCACATGCATATCTTGTTTTATCAGAAATCCACTCTTCATTAATTTCCTCATTAATTCTTGGTAAAACCCTTTTTACTTCCCAATCGTAAGTATCTACTCTAATATTGGACCCAACAGCATCCATAACATCAATTGTTTCAGTTTTTTTAAGCTCCCAAGGTCTTGCCTCGAACACATAAGGTTTAGAAGTTAATGCACCAACTGGACATAAATCAATTACATTAGCTGACATTTCAGACTCCATGGATTTCTCTAAATATGTAGTAATTTCCATATTTTCTCCACGTCCGATCGCACCTAACTCTGGTACTCCTGCTACTTCAGTAGCAAATCTAATACATCTTGTACAATGAATACATCTGGTCATTTGCGTTTTTATTAAAGGACCCATGTATTTTTCAGGCACATATCTTTTATTCTCTTTAAATCTTGATTTATCAATTCCATAAAACATAGATTGATCTTGTAAATCACACTCCCCTCCTTGATCACAAACAGGACAATCTAGTGGGTGGTTAGCCAGTAAAAACTCCATTACACCTTTTCTTGCTTTTTCAACTTTTTCTGTATTTGTTTTGATAACCATTCCTTCAGTTGCAGGCATTGCGCATGAAGCTATAGGCTTAGGTGATTTTTCCATTTCAACCAAACACATACGACAGTTTCCAGCTATGGAAAGTTTTTCATGATAACAAAATCTTGGTATTTCAGCTCCAGCTTGTTCACATGCTTGGAGTACCGTTAGGCCATCTTCAACTTCAATATCAATATCATTTACTTTTAATTTAGGCATTTTCTTTTTCTAATAGATGTTGATCTACTAAGTAAGGAATGTTTTTTTGTTTTTTCACAACAGGATCAAATTTATTTCTTTCTAATATTTCATCTTTAAAATGTCTTATCAAACCTTGAACTGGCCAAGAAGATCCTTCTCCAAAAGCACAAATTGTATGACCTTCTATTTGTTTGGTTACATCAAAAAGCATGTCAACCTCATCAGGGGTTGCTTCACCTGCTGCCATTCTTTCTAACATTCTCCACATCCAGCCAGATCCTTCCCTGCAAGGTGTGCACTGACCACAGCTTTCATGTTTATAAAATCTGGCTATTCTTGCCATACACTTAATGATATCTTGATCATTATTGATTACAACAATTCCAGCAGTTCCAAGACCTGTTTTATTCTCAACACATGCATCAAAATCCATTTTAATATTGTCACAAATTTCCTTAGGTAACATTGGCATAGAAGATCCACCAGGTATTACAGCTTTAAGATTATCCCACCCACCAACAACACCTCCAGCATGAGTTTCGATTAATTCTTTAAGTGGAATTCCCATTTCCTCTTCCACATTACATGGGTTATTTACATTTCCAGAAATACAATATATTTTTGTTCCAGTGTTTTTTGGTCTTCCAAGTGAGCTAAACCATTTTGCTCCTCTTTTTAAAATAGTAGGCACAGCCGCAACGGTTTCAACATTATTTATGATCGTTGGACATCCATAAAGTCCAATTAATGCAGGAAATGGTGGCTTTAATCTTGGCTGTCCCTTTTTGCCTTCTAAACTCTCAAGTAATGCAGTTTCTTCACCACAAATGTAAGCGCCAGCTCCATAATGAATGTAGATATCTAAATCCCATCCTGAATCTAATGCATTTTCACCAATTAACTTATTTTTATAAGCCTCATCTATAGCAGTCTGAAGTTTTTGACCTTCATTAAAATATTCACCTCTTATATAAATATAACATTTGTGAGCATTAACTGCATAAGAAGCTATTAAACATCCTTCTATTAATTTGTGAGGTTCAAATCTTAATATATCTCTATCTTTGCATGTGCCAGGTTCTGACTCGTCTGCATTAATAACTAAATAATGAGGTCTAGATCCAATTTCTTTTGGTGCAAAAGACCATTTTAGACCAGTAGGAAAACCAGCTCCACCTCTGCCTCTGAGTTCAGAGCCTTTAACCTCATTAATTATCCATTCTCGCCCTTTTTCTAAAATATCTTTTGTTCCACTCCAATCATTTCTTAATTTAGCAGACTCTAAATCTGCACCACTATCATTATATAAATTTTGGAATATTCTATCTTTATCTTTAAGCATTTTTGTTTCCTAATAAAGTTTTACGATTATCAACTGGTTCCGCATTAATTCGTCCTGTATAAGATCCTGGTTTAGGTATTTTGTTTTGATATATCGTATCAATTATTTCTTCAAGTTTTTTATCATTTAAATCTTCATAATAATCTTCATTAACTTGCATCATTGGAGCATTAACACATGCACCAAGGCACTCTACTTCCATCCAAGAAATTTTTCCATCTTCAGATAATTCATTTTCTTTTTCAGATATCTTTTTTTTACAAACTTTAACTAGATCATAAGCACCTCGAAGCATACAAGGCGTAGTGGTACAAACTTGAAAAAAATATTTACCAACAGGAGATAAATTATACATTGAATAAAAAGTTGCTACTTCATAAACTTTTATGTATGGCATGTCTAAAAACTTAGCTATGTATTTAATTGCTTTTAATGGTATCCAATTATCATGTTGTCTTTGAGCAATATACAACAAAGCCATTACTGCACTTTGTTGTCTTCCGTCTGGATAATTTGAAACTATTTTATTTGCAGCTTCCATACTTTTTTCATTAAACTCAAAAGTTTCAGGTTGGTCTTTGTGAATTTTTTTTATACTCATCTATCAACCTCACCAAAAACAATATCCATTGATCCTAAAACAGCAGGTACATCAGCTAGCATATGACCTTTAATTAAATAATCCATTGCTTGAAGATGTGTAAATCCAGGAGCTCTAATCTTACATTTATAAGGTTTGCTTGACCCATCTGATATTAAATAAACTCCAAATTCACCTTTTGGTGCCTCTACTGCCATATATATTTCATCTTTTTCTACTCTATATCCCTCTGTGAATAATTTAAAATGATGTATTAAAGCCTCCATAGACTCTTTAATATCTTTCTTAGGTGGTGGAGAAATTTTTCCATCATTCGTCTTAATTGGGCCTTTTGGTAAATTCTGCAAACATTGTTTGATGATTTTTACACTTTCTCTCATTTCTTCAATTCTACAAAGATATCTGTCATAACAATCTCCATTTTTTCCAACAGGAATTTTAAATTGTAAATCATTATAACAATCATAAGGTTGACTTCTTCTTAAATCCCATGCAACTCCTGAACCTCTTAACATTACTCCAGAGAAAGAATAATCTAGAGCATCTTGCTTTGATACTATTCCTATATCCACATTTCTCTGTTTAAATATTCTATTGTCAGTAAGTAAAGTTTCTAAATCATCGATGATTTTTGGAAATTTATCACAAAATTCATCAATATCATTATCAAGCCCAGAAGGAAGATCTTTGTGCACTCCACCAGCTCTAAAATAATTGGCATGCAACCTAGATCCAGAAACTCTCTCATAAAATCCCATTAATTTTTCCCTTTCCTCAAATCCCCACAATGTTGGTGTTAATGCCCCAACATCCATTGCTTGAGTAGTTACATTTAATATGTGACTTAATATTCGCCCAATTTCACAGAAAATTACTCTTATATATTTAGCTCGAGCAGGAACTTCAATTTTGAGAATTTTTTCTATAGCTAATGCGAATGCATGCTCCTGGTTCATTGGAGCAACATAATCAAGACGATCAAAATATGGAACAGCTTGAGTGTAAGTTTTATTTTCAATTAACTTTTCAGTTCCTCTGTGTAACAAGCCTATATGTGGATCAGCTTTTTCAACAACTTCTCCATCTAATTGCAGTATTAATCTTAAGACTCCATGAGCCGCTGGATGTTGTGGTCCAAAGTTTAAGTTTAATGTTTTTTTCTCTTTAGCCATCACTTTTTTTAATTTCTTTTATGTATTTTGTTCCTTCCCAAGGACTCTCATAATCAAAGTTTCTATAATTTTGCTCTAGTTTTACAGGTTCATAGATAACTTTTTTTTCTTCCTCACTATATCGAACCTCATTATGTCCTGTGAGAGGAAAATCTTTTCTTAAAGGGTGTCCTTCAAAGCCATAGTCAGTTAAAATTCTCCTTAAATCAGGATGA
Organism: uncultured Pelagibacteraceae bacterium; assembly: GCA_902597335.1. Taxonomy (GTDB): domain Bacteria; phylum Pseudomonadota; class Alphaproteobacteria; order Pelagibacterales; family Pelagibacteraceae; genus Pelagibacter. The sequence continues at coordinate 109,486 of CACJXK010000004.1, read as the reverse complement.
TTTTTAAAGTTTAAACCATACATATCAAATACCTCTCGCTCCATCCAATTTGCTGAGGGAAATAATGAAGTAATTGACGAGATTATATCGTTTTCTTTTATTGAATAATCAATAATGACTCTTTTATTATGTTCATGGCTTAAAAGCAGATACACCATCTTAAATCTATATTCGCTCTCAGGATAATCCACAGCTGTAATTTCAATTAATTGCCTAAATTTAGTCTCCTTGTTGGTCTTTAGAAAAGAAATAACATCAATCAACTCGTCATGATCAATGTTTAGATAAATATTATCATGTTTTATAAATGAATAATTTATTTTAGATGTTAATTCAGAGTTTATAAACTTTTCCAAGTCCTCAAGATTTTTCATTTTTTATCTTTCTAAAGAACCTTTGTTTCTAATTTTTTTCTGTAATTGTAAAATTCCGTAGAGCAATGCTTCTGCTGAAGGGGGACACCCAGGAACATATACATCAACTGGCACTACGCGATCACACCCTCTAACTACAGAATATGAATAGTGATAGTAGCCTCCACCATTAGCACAACTTCCCATAGATATCACATATCTAGGTTCAGGCATCTGATCATAAACTTTTCTTAGTGCTGGAGCCATTTTATTTGTTAAAGTCCCAGCAACTATCATTACATCTGATTGTCGAGGCGATGCTCTTGGTGCCGCGCCAAATCTTTCAAGATCATACCTAGGCATTGATGTTTGCATCATTTCAACAGCACAACATGCTAATCCAAATGTCATCCAATGCAATGAACCAGTTCTTGCCCAATTAACAAGGTTATCTAATGATGTTGTTATAAAACCATTATCACTAAAATCTTGTGCTAATTGTTTAAACTCTTCAGGGATATCTTTTTTTCTATCTTCTAAATTCATTTTATTCCCAATCTAAGGCTCCTTTTTTCCACTCATAAATAAACCCAACAGTTAAAATAAATAAAAACAGCATCATAGAACAGAAACCGTATAAACCTATTTGCCCAAGTGAAATTGCCCAGGGGAATAAAAATGCAATTTCTAAGTCAAATATTATAAATAAAATTGCAACCAAATAAAATCTCACATCAAATTCCATACGAGAATCATTAAAGGGTTCAAATCCACATTCATATGCTGAGAGCTTTTCTGGGTCTGGTTTTTTTGGAGCCGCAATATAATTTAATGCGACAAAAGCAAAACTTAAGCCTAAAGCTATTATCAAAAATAATATTATCGGTAGATAATCTTTTAAAAATTCCGCAAGCATTTGATTCCTATGTAACAACTATTATATCAACTAAAAGTGGAGATATGTCACATTTTTAAGCCTAATTTTACTTAAGTTATGGCGGGAGTGAAGGGACTCGAACCCTCGGCCCCCTGCGTGACAGGCAGGTGCTCTAACCAACTGAGCTACACCCCCACAGGTGTAATGGTGGGTAGTAAAGGACTCGAACCTTTGACCCCCTCGGTGTAAACGAGATGCTCTACCAACTGAGCTAACCACCCAAAATCATGGTACTCATACATCAACAAATTAATAAAGTAAATTGTTTATTACTGAATGCTGGCTTGTGATTTATCGTCTTTTTTATCATCTGAGATCTTTTCAACCTCAGTCCACTCTACTGGTTTAAGTTCTTTTGTTAGGGCGATTTTTAGTACCTCGTCTGCAGTTTCAACAGGTATAATTTTTATATCTTCTCTAACCTTTTTTGGAACATCTACTAAATCTTTTTCATTTTCTTTTGGAATTAATACCTTTTTTACTCCAGCTCTGTGGGCTGCTAGTAATTTTTCTTTTAAACCACCTATTTGCAAGACTTGCCCTGTTATTGTTACCTCACCTGTCATTGCAATTTCTCTATTTACTGGAATATTTGTTATTGATGATACTATAGAGGTCACCATAGCTATACCAGCTGAAGGTCCATCTTTAGGTGTGGCACCTTCAGGAACGTGGATATGGAAATCTTTCTTTTCAAAAAACGGAGGTATAATCCCATACTCTAGACTTTTAGATCTAACAAATGATTTCGCAGCCTTGACTGACTCTTGCATTACATCGCCAAGTTTACCTGTAATCTGCATTCTTCCTTTTCCAGGCATGTTCACAGTTTCAATTTTAAGAATTTCACCTCCAACTTCGGTCCAAGCTAATCCAATTACAATACCAGTTTTATTTTTATCTTCGACTTCACCATATTTAAATTTTTTAATACCTAAAAAGTCTGGAACATTTTTATCATTTACTTGAACTTTTTCTACTTCACCACTTACAACTTTTTTTACAACTTTTCTCGTTACTTTTGAAATTTCTCTTTCTAAATTTCTTACTCCAGACTCTCTTGTATAGCTTCTTATAATTTCCTTAATTGTTCCATCAGCTATGTCAAGCTCTCCTTCTTTAACACCATTTTCTTTAACTTGTTTAGGTAATAAATATTTATTAGCAATATTTATTTTCTCATCCTCTGTGTAACCAGGAATTCTTATTACTTCCATTCTATCTAGTAATGGTGGTAATATATTTAAAGTATTTGCAGTAGTTACAAACATTACGTCCGACAAATCATAATCTACTTCTAAATAATGATCATTAAATGCAGTATTTTGTTCAGGGTCTAAAGCCTCTAATAAAGCTGATGATGGGTCTCCTCTATAATCATTACCAATTTTATCAACTTCGTCTAATAAAAATAACGGATTTTTTGTACCTGCTTTCTTCATCATTTGAATGATTTTTCCTGGCAAAGATCCTATATATGTCCTTCTATGACCTCTAATTTCAGCTTCATCCCTAACTCCACCTAAGGACATTCTTATAAATTGTCGATTAGTTGCCTTTGCAATAGATTTTCCTAATGATGTTTTGCCAACTCCAGGGGGTCCAACTAAACATAATATAGGTCCTTTAATTTTATCCATTCTTTTTTGAACTGCAAGAAATTCGATAATTCTCTCTTTTACTTTATCAAGTCCAAAATGATCCTCATCTAAAATTTTAAGTCCCTTATTTAAATCAATGTCTACATTGTCTTTTTTAAACCATGGAAGATCAATCATCCAATCTAAATAATTTCTTACAACTGTGGCTTCTGCAGACATAGGGCTCATATTTTTTAATTTCTTAAGCTCAGACATGCATTTTTTCTCAACTTCTTTTGGCATTTTAGCCTTTTGAATTGATTTTTTTAAATTTGTTGTTTCATCTTTTCCATCTTCAATTTCACCTAATTCTTTTTGGATAGCCTTTAGTTGTTCATTTAAATAATATTCTCTCTGTGTTTTTTCCATTTGAGTTTTAACTCTTCCTCTAATTCTTTTTTCAACACCAATAATACTGGTCTCACTTTCCATCATTTTTATGGCTGCGTTTAATCTTTTCTTTACGTCAAGTGTTTCAAATATTTGTTGTTTTTCAGATATTGTTGCATTCAAATTAGAAACAATATTATCGGCAATTTTAGAAGGATCTTTAATTTGTTTAATATTATTAATCGTTTCAGTAGAAACTTTTTTATTTACAGATGTAAGTTTTTCCAATCTTCTAACAGCGGTAAGTGCTAGAGGTATCAAATCCTCATCTTTATTTAAAATATCTTTTTGATGCTCATACGTACAAGTTATAAATTTTTCATCATCTGTGAAATCAACTATTTTAACCCTTTTAATACCTTCAACCAAAACTTTTACAGTACCATCTGGGAGTTTTAAAAGTTGCAAAATATTACTTTCACAACCATATGAAAAAACGTCATTCTTTTTCGGATCATCAACTTCAGAGTTTTTTTGTGTAACAAGAATTATTTTTTTATCACTTTTCATAACCTCATTTAATGCGGTTATAGATTTATCTCTTCCCACAAATAGTGGAATAACCATACTTGGAAATACAACTATATCTCTTAGTGGTAATAACGGTTGTGTTAATTTGACTTCCATATTGTCAAATATGGATATTATATTTTATAATGCAATAGGAAATTTTTGTTTATTAACTTTTATTAAGCCGCAGAAGTCTTCTCTGTTTTTGATTTGTTCTTAGTATGAACAATTATTGGCTGCGAAGTACCTTTGGTGGCTCCAGCATCAATTATGACTTCTTCTATATTTTCCTGGCCTGGTAGATCAAACATAGTTTTTAGTAACAAGTTTTCCAAGATTGATCTTAGTCCCCTAGCACCTGTTTTTTTACTTATAGCTTTATTAGCTATATCTTTTACAGCTTGATCTTTAAATGTTAATTTCACACCTTCTAATCTGAAAAGTTCTTGGTATTGTTTTATCAATGAGTTTTTTGGCTCTAGCAAAATCTTTATTAAAGATTTTTCATCCAAGTCCTCCAATGTAGCTGTAATTGGCAAACGTCCAATAAATTCTGGAATAAGTCCATATCTTAATAAATCCTCTGGCTCTAAGTTTTTCATCCATTCACCAGTCTTTTTATCTTCCAAAGTTTTAACTTCTGCTCCAAATCCAATAGAAGACCCTTTGTCTCTTTGAGATATAATCTTATCTAATCCTGCAAATGCTCCTCCACATATAAAAAGAATATTAGTTGTGTCTACTTGTAAAAATTCTTGTTGAGGATGTTTTCTTCCACCCTGAGGTGGAACACTTGCAACTGTTCCCTCCATAATTTTTAATAATGCTTGTTGAACACCTTCTCCTGATACATCTCTAGTGATAGATGGATTTTCTGACTTTCTGCTAATTTTATCAACCTCATCTATATAAACAATTCCCCTTTGAGCTTTTTCAACATTATAATCTGCTGCTTGTAATAATTTTAGAATTATATTTTCAACATCTTCACCTACATACCCAGCTTCGGTTAAAGTAGTTGCGTCTGCCATAGTAAAAGGCACATCAAGTATCCTTGCAAGAGTTTGGGCTAACAATGTTTTTCCACAACCTGTGGGTCCAACCAATAAAATATTTGATTTAGAAAGCTCAACTGTTTTACTTGTTTTATTTTCATAGTTTAATCTTTTGTAATGATTATGAACTGCAACAGATAAAACTTTTTTTGCATGGGATTGTCCAATTACATAGTCATCTAAAACTTTGCATATTTCTTTTGGAAGCGGTAAGCCATCCTGATGTTTTACAAAATTATCTTTGCTCTCTTCTTTTATGATATCCATGCAGAGTTCTACACATTCATCACAAATGAAAACGGTTGGTCCAGCTATTAACTTTCTAACTTCGTGTTGGCTCTTGCCACAAAAAGAACAGTAGAGAATATTTTTATTGTTGCTCATAATTTATATTTCGAATCAATAAACATACTTTAATACATTTAATATAAAGTAATCAAGTATAGGTTGTGAACAAACTATATATTGTGACTTACTCTCTCTTTTCTACCACTTTGTCTATTAGGCCAAAACTTTTTGCATTATCTGGAGTCATAAAGTTGTCTCTTTCTAACGCCGATTTAATTTCATCGACAGATTTTCCTGTATGTTTTGAGTAAATTTCATTTAATCTTTTCTTTAATGACAAAACTTCATTGGCATGAATTTCAATGTCTGTTGCCTGGCCTTGAAAACCAGCTGAGGGCTGATGAACCATTATTCTTGAATTTGGTAATGAAAATCTTTTTTCTTTAGAACCTGCTGCCAATAAAAATGAACCCATACTTGCTGCTTGACCAATACAAAGAGTACTTATTTCTGGTTTTATATATTGCATCGTATCGTAAATACCAAGTCCAGCAGTTACAAGTCCTCCTGGACTATTTATGTATAAAGAAATTTCTTTTTTTGGATCTTCAGATTCTAAAAATAATAACTGTGCGGTAACTAAGGATGCTACTGCATCATTTATGGGTCCAACTACAAATACTATTCTTTCTTTGAGTAGCCTTGAATAAATATCGTAAGCTCTTTCACCTCTACTAGATTGTTCGACAACCATAGGTATTAGGGTGTTTAATTGTTCTGGAATTTTATTAGTCATAATCGATTCGATTAATCTTATACAACTTGTGATTACTTTTTGCTAACCTTTTTTGCTTTCTTAGGTTTTGATGCGGGAGTTTTAGTTTTTTTAGTTTCTTTAGATTTTGTTTTTACCTCTTTTTTTTTTGGATCTGTTTTTTTCTTATTTTTTTGATCTCCATCTTCTTTAGCAAGTTTAGCTTGCTCTTTAATGTTATTTTCATTTTCTTGTTTTAAAATTTTCTCAGCTTCTTCTTTGGTAATTTCTTTTTTAGTAATATTTGCTTTTTTCTTTATTTCTTCAATTATTTTTTCTTCATAAATTTGTCCTCTTAAACTATCTATGGCTGCTGGATTTTGTTCATAATAATCTTTAACAATCTTTTCTTGACCTGGCATCATTCTAAATTGTTTTTGTATTTCTACATTAATTTCTTCCTGAGACACATTAATTTTATTTTCTTCACCAAAAGCATTTAAGATTAATCCAGTTTTAATTCTTTTTTTAGCTTGGTCCTCTAATGATTTTTGGTTTTTTTTAACTTCATCTTCCTTCATTCCTTGAGATAATATTTTAACCTCCTGTTCAATTAGATTGCCAGGTAATTGTTCAAGTTTTTCTTTTTCTATTTGCTCAAGAATACTTTTTTTTGTAATCATATTTAATGAGTTTTTATATTCATCATTAATTTGTTTTGTAATAAGTTCTTTTAAATTTGCTAAATCTTTGGCACCCATATTTTTAGCAAAATCATCATTAACTTTTACTTCTTCTGGAATTCTCACTGCTGTAATCTTACATTCAAACACAGCATTTTTATTAATAAGGTCTTTTTCAGGAAAATTTTCAGGAAGATTTACTTCTACATTTTTTGTGTCACCTGATTTAACACCTTCTAATTGTTTATCAAAACCTTTTATAAACAAATCTTTTCCAAGAATTAATTGAGTATTTTTACCCTCGTTACCTTTAAATTCTTTGCCGTCAATAGTCCCTTTATAATCAAAAATTACAAGATCATTCAATTTTGAGCTATAATTTGCTTCTGCATCTTTAAAATTATTTTGACTTTTTGCAATTTCACTAATTCTTTTATCGGTTTCTTTTGGATCAATTTTTACAACATACTCAATTACTTTGATTGAGCTTAATCCTTTAGCAGAAACTTTGGGTAGCTCGGTAACTGAAATAATGTATTCTAAATCTTTACCTTCACCAAAAGACTTTAAATCTATTTTAGGTTGTCCGGCTGGTTTGATCTTATTTTCTTCTAAAGCTTTTGTTGTTGTATCTTTTAGCAACTTATCAATTACTTCACCGTAAACAGCTTTACCAAATTGTCTTTTTAATATTTCAGTAGGCACTTTGCCAGGTCTGAAACCCTTTATTACAACATCCTTTCTTATTTCTTCATATTTCTCATCCATAAAGTCTGAGATAGTTTTTTTGTCTATGAATACTTTAAGATCTTTTTCTAAACCTTTTTTATTTTCTACTGTTACTTTCATATTTTTAATATGGTAGGCGAGAAAGGACTCGAACCTTCACAGCTTGCACTATTGGTTCCTAAGACCAACGCGTCTACCAATTCCGCCACTCGCCCAAATTTATGGTGTTTTATATAGTATTGATCTAATTTGTCCAATCAGAATAATAGTGTAAAAAGATATAAATATATAAAAAAATGATAATTTCGCCTTGTATAAGTATTTGCAAAATGGATCCTGTAACTGGATATTGCTATGGCTGTGGAAGAGACAATGATGAAAAGAAGATTTGGAAAGACCAAAATACAAGTGATGAGTGGAAAAAACAAAATTTAGAAGATATTCAAAAGAGGATGCTAGGATGGCAGTTGGAAAGTTTCAAAGAATCTTATGAACATAAAAAAAATAATGGAATGTCACTATTTAAAAAGAAACAACTAAATGACTCAGACTAAATTAGTAGTAATAATTTATATAATTGGAATTCTTATTGGAGCATTTGTTTTTGATTTATGGGGTGCTGAAACGAGTGCTATCAAAAGTTTAGCAGCAATGTTTTGGACAGCATTATTGCTTATAGCTATTGTATTTGCTGATAAAAAAAATGAATAATTAATCTTTTTGTATTAGTTCGCTTATGAAGAGATCTCCATTACCATCATCTACTGCTTTTTTGTAAATAGACTTTTTTACATCAGCTAATTTTTCTGCATTACCTAAATCTTTGAGCATTTCATGTATATAGGTAAGATCTTTTAAAGTGTTGGAAGTTGAAAATTTAAATCCAGTATAATCGTCCTTAAGGACATTATCAAAAATTCTATTTAAAGCTGTTGAATTACCTGATCCAAGCTTTGCAACTGCAAAAAGTTTTTCTAAATCAATATCTAATTTTTTTGCACTCTTAATAAATTCAATCACATTCGTTGCTGTTCCTAATGATAAGAAATTATTTAATAACTTTGATTTTGCTCCTTTTCCAACTTCACCAAAATGAAAATAATCTTTGCAAAAAGTTTTTAAATATATTTCAGCTTTTTTAAAATTTTCTTCAGAGGCTCCGACTATTCCTCCACATACTCCTTCTTCTGCTTGGACTGGCCCACCCATTACAGGACACTCGATATAATTAATTCTTTGATTTGCAAAAATTTGTTCCATCTTAATGGATCCATTTTGATTATGTGTCGTAACATCAATTATTAATGTGCTATCTTTTAATAAAGTTGACACTGTTTCTGCAATACTTAAAGCTATTGGAGTATTTGTTACACAAAAGAACAAGGCATCTAAATTTTTTTCACATAATTCTTCGTAGGTTTGAACCTCTGTTGCGCCATCACTTACGATCTTATCAATGGGTGCCCTTTTTTTATTTGCAATAACAAATAGATTATTTCCTTTTTTTAAAATATTTTTAGCTATCCCATAACCCATATAGCCGACACCGATAAAACCTACGTTCATAATTATAATTAATTATAGTATAAGAAATGATGATTAAAAAATTAAATTTATGAATAAAAGTTTTGATCAACTAGAAAACTCAATAATAAACTGCAAAAAATGCCCAAGACTTGTAAACTTTAGAAGCCAAATAGCAAAAGACAAAAGAAAACAATATATTAATGAAAAATACTGGGGAAAACCAATAACCGGCTTTGGTGATAGGAAGGCAAGAATATTATTAGTTGGTTTAGCACCAGCAGCTCATGGAGGGAATAGAACTGGAAGAGTTTTTACAGGCGATAGATCATCTGAATTTTTATACAAATGCCTTCATAAAGCAAAATTGTCAAATAAACCAAATTCAATTCATATAAGTGACGGGCTGAGACTAAATGATAGTTTTATAACTACAGCTTTAAAATGTGTACCACCAGGAGATAAACCAACTAGAAATGAATTAAATAATTGTTTTAAATATTTCAATAATGAAATAGAAAATTTGAAAAATTTAAAAATTGTTGTAGCGCTTGGGAGAATAGCTTTTGACACTTGTGTAATGTTTTATAAACAACAATTACAAATAGAGCCTGATATTAAGTTTGGGCATAGTAAATTTTATAAATTACCAAATAATATTATATTAGTCGGTTCTTATCATCCAAGCCCAAGAAATGTAAATACTGGAAGAATTGATATAAAAAAAATGACAAATTTATTTCTTAAGATAAAAAAAGCTATTTAATTAGTTCGTTTTTGAATTCATCTGGAAGTTTTGATGGTTTTCCCTCATTGTTTACTGAGGCTAACAATATTTCTGCTTCAACAATCATACTGTCATTAACAAAAATATTTTGTTTCATTTTGATTGATACATTTTTAACTTCTATTACTTTTGAAATAATATCTAAATTATCTTCTAGCTTTGCTGGTCTTAGGAAATTTAAATTACAAGATTTTACTATTATGAAAATCCCAAATTTTTCAACAAGTTTATTATTACTAAAATCTAATGAAGTAATCGCATCTGTTCTAGCTCGCTCTAAAAATTTTAAATAATTAGCATAATAAACTACTCCTCCACTATCTGTATCTTCGTAGTAAACTTTAAATCTCGATTTAAATTCCATATTAAACATATTACCAAAGACAAAGAATATATATACTAATGATTATTTATTATGAAAATATATATTATCTGGCTTATAGGAGTTATTATTTGGAATTTTGGATATCCTGATGCATCACCTCTTTTTGATGTTATTGCTGCAATCTTGCTTTCGTTTTTAAGTTTAGTCCTTAAAAATTACATTAGATAAGTTACTGAGACGAAAAAAAAATATTTTGATAATAGCTAATTGCTGTCATTTTTGAGTTATCAGTATCAGCCATAATTGCAACCCCATCTAGTTCCTTAACATCTAGATTATGAAGTTTTTTAAAACCTTCTTTTACATTTGCTTTGACCGTTACCCATTCATCAAAATTATTTTTTGTAGTAGATAAAACGTAATCTATCGATTTTTTTGTATATGGACTTGGCATATTATCATCAATATTTAAATTGCTAGAATAAACATAATTGATAGCTCTATTCGATAGTGGTGTAGCACCTGTTTTTTTAATAACAAAAACTCTCGCAGCAAAATCATGTCCTTTTTTTGTATTCTCTTTTATTCCTTTTAAATCTTTTTCAACTTTCCAAGTAATATTAATATAAGGAGTGGCGTCTAAATCTATTTTTATTTCTTTACCCAATCCAGAAGCTGCATTATTTGCTATTGCTTTTAAGTAATTTCCATTTTCGTTTTGTCCAATTGTATAAATCGTTTTAGCATCAGCACCTCTAACTTTTCTAACTTGTAAGTTAGAGAGTTCCTCTTCCGTAAAATCAAATATTACTTTTTCTTCAGCTTTAGATACTGGAGATAATATAATTGAGCATAAAATTAATAATAAAATTTTTTTCATGAAAGCTTCTATAGACGGTTTTATTTTTTTTTCAATATTGCCAATTCACTAAGGCAATAAGACAATTTTTGGAGCAGAACAACTACCATCATGGATTTGTTTAAAAGCTTCAGCTCCTTTTTTAAGTTCGCGGTACTCAATCCAAGTTAGGTCGCCTATCTTTTTATCTGCTAAAATCTTAATTGTATTTTCAAAATCTTTATTAGTATAACAGTAGGTGCCTATAAATGTCACTTCCTGGAGTGTTGCCTTTCTAAAATTAAACGTACCAGATGGTTGTGTTAAACCTATATGAATAATACTGCCGCCAGGTTTGATTACAGATATCGCTTGTTGTCGAGACACTTCTAATCCTACTGTATCAAAAACAATATCAAAACTATTTTCTTCAACCTCTTTATCATTTGGTTTTACAAACTTACCATCGAAATATTTTGAACATACATCTAATCTTAGTTTATTTGGATCAGACATAATTATATTTTTATTTCCTTTAATTTTAGACAAAATTAATGAGCATAATAATCCAATTGCACCTGCTCCTTGTACCAAAGTTCTACATTCAGAGAGAGGTTTTTTCAAAGATGTCTCTCCCATCAATACAGCATGCAATGATACCGCAGTGGGTTCAGCAATTGTTGCTTCGCTTAAATCCAATCGATCTGGAATTTCATAGATATTTTGATTTGGAGTTGAAACAAGTTCCGCAAATACTCCACTTCTCTCGTATGGTCTATTCATTCCTAATAAAACTCTGTTTGGACATAAATGCTCGCGTCCGTTAGTACAATACTCACATTTTCCGCACGTGATTAATGGATTCAATACAACATTTTTATCCTTAAATTTACCATTTTGAATTTTTCCACTTACCTCATGACCGAGTATTAATGGTGGAATTCTTCTTTCATCTTTGCCGTGATATGCGTGCATATCTGACCCACAAATCCCTGAAGCGTGAACTTTTAAAATACTTTCTCCACTTATTTCAGTTGGATCTTTTTCATCTCTATAAGTAAGTTCTTCAACGCCAGTATAAACTAAAGCTTTCATAATTATTTTTCATTTAGAAGATAATACATAATATATGAAACGACAAATCCTATAATCCATGAAAAAGTTTTAAAATCAGCAAAATTCATATTCCAAATAATTGTAAAAGAAAAAATAAAACCAATTAATAATGCGTATAAGGCTTTGAAGTTCCATCCTCTTGAGTAAGTATATTCATTTTCAGGTCTAATAAAAAAAAGATCTTTATGGTTAACTTGTTCTTTTTTAACAGAATAGTAATCTGCAATAATAATTCCAAAAATTGGTCCAAAAAATGCTGCTAAAGCATCTATAAATTTTATAACATCTGTTTGGCTTAATAAAGAAGTCCACAAACCGCCTGCTATAAGCCCAAAAATTAAAATTAATATTCCAGCACTTTTTAGGTTTAGATTTTTAGGTAAAAAATTAATTAAACAATTTTGAGATGGAACATAGTTGGTTATTAAATTAGTTGAAAGAGAAGAAAATATTATAAAAATTAATGCGTATACAGTGAGGTATACATTATCAATCTTTCCTATTATATCCATTGGTTTTGTAATTATTTGGTCAACTACCACAAGTTTTTGATTTAACAAAACGTCAACTCCTATTACGATAGTAGTTGCAAGAAATGAAAAGACAATCATATTTAAAAACAAAAATAAATTTCCTATTTTTAAGTCTTTATTAGTTTTTACATATCTTGAAAAATCACCATAATTTAAAAGAACAATCGAAAAGTATGAAAAAATTGTTCCAGTAAGAATAATAAATGGCATGATATTTGATTTAGAAATTAGATTTGTGTTAGCGGTATTAGATTTTAAAGATTGAAATATTTGAGTACTATTTTCAGCCACAAGCATAACAAAAAAGAAAATTAATCCAAAGTAAACTAAAATTGCTGAAAATTTTAAAAATCCTTGATTATATCTTTGACCATTTGTAAATAAAAAATATTGAATGAAAAAAGTTATTATTAACGAAACCCAATCTATAATATTCAATCCAAGAAAAAATGTTAAAACAAACTCATTTTCTAAGATTTGTGCATCAATTCCATAATAAATAATAATTCTTATTAAATAAGTTATAGATTTAGATATGAAGTATGTTTGTATTCCAAACATAAATATTCCAACGATTGATCTTAATAAACTTAAATATCTTGCACCATTTAACCCCATGGACATCCTCATCATTACAGGAAAAGGCAATCCATGCTTTTGAGATGGATGACCAATTAAGGAAATGAATAAATAAACAAGAATTGATGCAGCTATTGAAGAAGTAAAGACTAAAAAAGAATTTAAATTATATAGTAAATACAGAGAAGTTATAAGAGCAAATCCAGCAATAGTTTGAATGCTGTTAGCCCAGAAACAGAACAAATCAGCTGAAGTCCATGTTTTGTTATTTGGATTAACTGTAGCTAATTCAAAATTTTTTAATTCTATATTTTGACTCATATTAAAGATTCTAAACTAATATTTTTATATGTCTATAAAAGTGATAACTGTAGCTTATTATTTTATGATTTTTATAAAAAGTAATATTGGATACATTTCGATGTTCATTGCTGTTATAGGTTTTGGCTCTGGACCTCCATTTGTAAAATTGGCATTGCAAGAATTTTACGTAATGGACTTGATGGCTGTCCGATTTTCTTTGGCATTTGTCTTAATGTTAATATTCGCTCTTTTAATGAGAGTAGATTTATCAATAAAAAAAATTGGATTAACTCCATTTTTAATGGGTCTCCTAAATCCATTTTTGGTAACTCTCAGTTTTCATATAGGACTGTTGCTAACCTCACCAGTAAGCGGAGTTGCTTTGATCAGTACACTTCCAATTTGGCAACCTTTTGTAGCAAGAGTATTTTTGAAAGAAAAAATTGAGATCAAGGTAATAATTGGTGCATTCATTACAATTATTGGAACTTTAATTTTATTATCAACTCAAAGGAAAATTGGTGGCGGAAATTATTTAGGGGACTTTATAATATTTTTAGGAATGATGTGTGTTTCTATTAACGAAGTTCTTGGAAGACGTTTTATGCAAACTAAAGTAAATCAATTAGGTGTTAATACTTTTCAATACATGATTGGAGCAATCTTATCTATTCTAATACTTTTTATAGTATGGCCTGATAGTAGTTTCACATATAATAATTACTTAAATTTTAGTCCTCCAGTTCTTGCAGCAATAACATTATCTTTTATAACTTTTGGGGCTTATTTATTCTATAACTTTGCTTTAAGAAGAGCACCTATCGGTAGAATTAGTTTGATGTATCCATTAACAGGTCCTATTGGTGCTACAATGTCATGGATAGTTTTGGGATCAACAATATCCATTAATATATTTATATCGTTAATTATTATTTTAGTAGGAACTATTATTCCCCAAATTAATAAAAAAGCTAAGGACTAGGATACATTATGCTTGGCAACCATAATGCTATTTGGGGAAATATAATAATTAATATTAAGCCAATTAATTGAATAACCATAAATTGCATCATACCTAAATATATATCTTTTAAATCCCATTGAGGGACCACACCTTTTAAGAAGTAAGCTGATAGAGCTACAGGTGGAGAAAGCCAGGCGGTTTGTAAATTGACTGCTACAAGAATTGCAAACCAAGTTAAGTTAAAACCTAATTCCAAAATTAAAGGTAAAACTATTGGTAAAACTATTAATACTATTGGAACCCATTCTAAAGGCCAACCTAGTAAAAATATTGCAGCCATTATAATTGCTAAGATCACATATTTATTTACATCAAGATTTAATAAGAAGTCTGTTAGTAGAGATGGAGTTCCTAATTTTGAAAATACCGCACCAAAAAAATTTGAGGCTGCAACTAAAAACATAATTAATGCGGTTATCTCTAAAGTTTTTAATAGAGCTTCTTTAAGACCATGGTAGGTAAGTTTTTTATATGCTAATGCTAAAAGTATTGCTCCAAAAGCTCCCATGCCAGCACCTTCAGTTGGAGTTGCAAGACCAAATAAAATACTTCCTAAGGCAAAGAAAACTAAACCAGCAGGAGGAATTAAACCCATTAAAAACTCATACCAGACCTTAGCCATATTTTTTGGTCGTTCTGAAGCTGGTAATACAGGACCAAGTTTAGGATTTAAAAAACATCTTAACGTTGTGTAAGCGGCATACAAAAATGCTAAAAGAATTCCTGGGATAATTGCTGCTGCGAATAAATCTGTAACTGGTATTTCTAATACAGGACCCATAACAACTAACATAATACTTGGAGGAATTAAAATTCCTAAAGTACCCCCAGCACAAATTAGACCTGCAGAAAGTCTGGTATCATACCCAGTCCTGATCATAGTTTTTCCAGCCATAATTCCTAAAATTGTGACTGAAGCTCCAACAATCCCAGTTGCTGCCGCAAAGATAGTTGAAACAAACATAACAGCATAAAACAATGCTCCTCTAGTTTTCGATAGCATTAGTTGTACCGCGTTAAACAATCTTTCCATTAATCCAGCTTGCTCCATCAAAATTCCCATAAATATAAAGAGTGGAACGGCGGCCAGTGTATTCTCGGTCATTATCATATTGAATTGCAAGGTCATTAAATAGAAAACTAACTTTCCAAATCCCCAATAACCAAAAACAAGACCTAAAAAAATCAACGTAAATGAAATAGGAAATCCAACAAAAATTGCAAACAACATGCAACCAATCATTATTGCGCCGATTATTTCTGGTGAAAAGAATTCCATTAAGGCCATCTTCCTTTCACAAAAGCATAATATGTTTTAAGTATTTCAGAAAAACCTTGAACTAAAAGTAGAAAGGCTCCAATTGGCATACAACTTTTTAATGGCCACATAATTGGCATCCACGTGGTATCCATCGCTCTTTGAATTCTTACTTTTCCACCTAAACATTCTTCAAGATTTGATCTTCCACAAATTGATGTGTAAGCATAATCAAAACTTACATAAAAAAATACTAAGAAACCTGGTATAAAAAACAAAAGATATAAAAATAAATCTACTTTAGCTTGATTTTTAACTGTCCAATTTCTATAGAGAAAGTCAGCTCTTATATGGATACCTTTTGATAACGTATATGCTGCACCAAGCATGAACAAAGCTCCTGCTAACATTCTGCTAATATCAAAAGACCAAAGTGTAGGTCTATTAAAAAAATGTCTTCCAATTACTTCATGTATCATTGCATAAATAAGTGGAATTGTGATCCACATTATTATTTTGCCTGATAAAAGCATTTTTGAGTCAATAAATTCGATTGTTTTTGCCATCCAAGGAATCATGTCCTCAGGCATTTTTGTACTTGTTCTTCTTTCAGCAATTAATTCGTCAGTGATATCTAAATTTTCTTTAACTTTAGGTTCTGAATCTTTATCAACCATTGAACAAGTATATTATTTTAATTAAATTATTAAAAAAACGGGGATTAGTAAAATCCCCGTTTTTTATAAAGTTACTTATTGTTGTGCTGCAAATGCAGATCCAATTGATGCATCAGATGTTTCCATTTGTGCAATAAAAGGTACTACAACTTTTGCGTGCTCAGTCATGTGCTCGTAAACTTGTTTAAAGAAAGCATTCTCTGCTGCATTCTTTTTAAGAGTAGCTTGAGCAGCGTTCATGTACTCTGTGAAATAATCAGCTGGTGTATCCCATAGTTTTACACCATGATTTTGAGTAAGATCAATTAACGCTTTTCCATTTTCTACAGCTCTGTTTGTAATATTTCTTGTGATCATAGCCTCAGATGCAACTTCCATTGCATATTTTTGATGATCAGTTAAAGAATTATAAACATCACCATTTATGTAAATGTCTCCATTTACAACATTTTGGTGAAGACCTTGTAAATAATAGTTTTTAAGAACTTTTTGGAAACCAAATACTGAGTCTGGTTTTGGACAACACCACTCTGCTGCATCAATTGTTCCCTTTTCAAGCGCTGGTAAAATATCACCACCTGATAAAGATACTGATGCAATTCCGATATCTTTGTATGTTTGTCCTGGAATTCCTGGAGGAGTTCTGAATCTGTATTTTCTGAAATCATCCATATTCTTGATTGGCTCTTTAAACCAACCTAATGCTTCTGGTCCAGATGATGCCATCACAAAACCTTTAACATTCATTCCCATTTCGCTCCACAATTGGTCGTATAACTCTTTACCACCATTGTCGAAGTACCATGCTAACCAAGATTTAGTACTTAATCCAATTCCTCCTCCAGCAACTGGCGAACCAAATAACATCGCAGCTGGGTGATAGTTTGACCAGTAGTGAGTCCATGCTGCACCACCATCTACTAGACCTTTGTCAACGGCTTCTAGTGTTTCTTTCATTCCAACAACTTCACCTTTTGATAAAAGTTCAAATTTTAACTCACCTCGAGTTAATTTTGTTACTCTATCAGTCCACATTTTTACGATTTGTCCATCGTAAGATGTTTTAGGAAAAGTAAGTTGGATTTTTAATGTTTTAGCAGATGCAGAACCAATTACTGAAACTGCAAATACTAAAGCTAAAATCATTGATGTGATTTTTTTCATTATATATCCCTCTCTTTATTGTTATTAAGACTTAATAATAATCTAAGTTAATATTATTGACTGAGAAATGTAAAACGTTAAATTGTTACATTAATTGAATATGCAACTTGAGGTTTAATAGCTAATCTTTGCCTTTTGGATCAAAAGGGTAATCCCAAGCATCGCCACCAATTTTTTTTGATATACCTGAATAATCAGTTTCAGACTCTCCCTCGTTACAAAATTCTGAAAAAATTTCTAAAGCATGTTTTCCTAAAGGGGTTGATGCGCTTACTGATTTTGCAGCATCATTTGCTAATTTTAAATCTTTTGTCATCATTGCAGCAGAAAAACCAGGTCTGTATTTATTGTTTGAAGGAACACCATCTGTTAAATTCGGTAAGGGAGTGTAAGTCGATAAGGCCCAATTATTTCCTGATGCATTTTTCATTATTTCATGGACTTTTTTTAAATCCATCTTTAGTCTTTTTGCTAACATTAATGCCTCTGATGCAGCTATCATTGAAATACCTAAGGACATATTATTACAGATTTTAACTCCAACACCACTCCCTTGGGGTCCAGCGTGCAAAATTTTTTGACCCATAATGTCCATTAATGGTCTTGCTAAGTTTACAGATTCGTCATCTCCACCAACTAAAAAATTAAGTTTGCCTACTCTTGCACCCATAACACCTCCTGTAACAGGTGCATCAATCATTTTAATGCCTCTACTTTTAGCTTCTTTGCCGAGTAATAACGAAGTTTCTATATCGATTGTTGAACAGTCAATAATTAATGCATCTTTTGATATTTTATCGATTATTCCTTTTTCGCCTAAAAAAAGTGATTTAACATGTTTTCCCTCAGGTAACATTGAAATTATAAAATTTGCACCATCGAGTACTTCATCTAAAGTTTCTACTACGTTTAAATTTGCTTCTTTTGCTTTTTGTATCATTTCAGGAGAAACATCATAAGCTTTAACTTTTTTTCCAGCTTTAACTAACTGGTCGGCCATTGGATTACCCATATTTCCAACTCCTATGAAAGCAATTTGATCTGTCATATTTAAATATCTATATTTGATTTTCCTCGATTTATCAAAACTGTTTTGCTTTGAGTAAAATGATTTATCATACTATCAAACGCATATTCTTTACCTAGACCACTCATTTTTAAACCACCATAAGATACATTTGCTCTTGGAGCAACGCATTGGTTTACTTGAACAAATCCTGCTTCAATATCTTCAACAAATTCTAGAGCTCTAGACAAATTTTGAGTCCAAAGCACAGCTGATAATCCAAATGGTGTATCGTTCGCACTTTGCATTACTTCTTCAAATGTTTTAAATGGAATAGCGCAAGCTACTGGCCCAAAAATCTCTTCCTGACAAACAGGAGAGTCTACCGGTACCCCTGACATAAGTGTAGGCTCATAAAAGAAACCATTTTTATAATCACCACCTGTTGGTTGATTGCCACCATGTACAACTTTAGCTGAAGAAGTTTGCTTTGCTATATCCATATAATGCAAAGTTCTTTTTAGTTGCTCCTCTGAGATAATCGCTCCAATATCCGATCCTTCATCTAAAGCATTTCCCATTTTTAGTTTACTCAGTTTTTCAACTGCACCATTGATAACTTTATCATAAATTTTTTCCTGAATATAAACTCTAGACCCCGCAGTACATGCTTGTCCTTGACGGGTATACCTCATACCATCAATTACACCTTGAATTGCAATATCTAAATCAGCGTCACTCATTATTATATTTGGATTTTTCCCACCAAGTTCTAAAGTAACAGGACATAATTTCGGAGCAGCTTTTTCAGCAATGATTTTTCCAACAGAAAAAGATCCCGTAAAAGTTACTTTTCTTACCTTTTCATGAGTTACCAAAGGTTCACCACACTCTTCTCCGAATCCTGAAATAACATTTAAAACTCCTGGTGGTAGTTCTTGTTGGAATATTTCAGATAAGAGTAAAGCGCAAAAAGGTGCTTGTTCAGCTGTTTTTAACACAACGCTGTTACCAGCAACTATTGCTGGAGCAATTTTAGCAACTGTTAAAAATAAAGGAGCATTCCATGGTACAATTGCGCAAACCACACCAATTGGATCTCTTGTTGTATAATGAATAGTATTTGGGATATTGGGTGGATAATTCTCACCCTTTAACTCTCCTGATAGTCCTGCAAACATATTTGTTAGCTCAATAGATGCGGCGGTTTCTGGCACAGCTTGAGTTCTTAAAGCATTACCAGTATCTAATGAAAGCAAAGTCTCAATCTCAGATTTTCTTTCCTCTAATCTCTTCGCACCTGCAGCAACCATCTTTCCCCTTTCACGAGCTGGTATTTTTTTCCATTTTTGAAATGCCTTAAAAGCAGATTCGACTGCAATATTAACATCATTCTTATCACATTGTGGTGCTGAACCAATATTCTCTCCAGAACTAGGATTTAAAACTGATATTTTTTTATCGGTTTGAGCAGAAATTAATTTACCATCTATCAAAATTTTATCTGATAATCTTTTTGCATTATTAAGAGCTAATTCATAATTTTTTTCAAAATTACTCATTATCTAATTCTCCCTTTCTAACCTTTGAGGAAAGCCATCCACCATCAATTTTAATCTCAGATCCGTTTATAAAGTCTGATTCATCACTTGATAAAAATACTGCTGCTCCAACAATATCTTTTGGTTGCCCCCATCTTCCTACAACTGTTTCTTTTCCCCAGGCTTCACCATGTTTTGGATCTTCAGCATATTTTTGGTTGAAAGGAGTTGATATTAATCCAGGACAAATAGTGTTAACGTTTATATTTTTTCCAGTAAGATCAACTGACAATGCTCTCGTTAAGCCTAGTACCCCACTTTTAGCTGCAACATAACCTACTCTATCAGGTCTACCCATAAAACTAGCTATAGAACCAAAGTTTATAATTTTTCCCTTACCATTTTTAATCATGTGAGGAATTACAGCCTGACTTGCAAGAAATGGTGCTGTAAGATTAACTGAAATCATATCGTCCCAGTCCTGTTTAGAATGATCTAACAATTTTTTTACATGTCTTATGCCTGCGTTATTTATAAGGATATCAATTTTTCCAAATGTTTGAATGGTTTTTTCTACCATTTCATTAATACTATCTTTTTTAGAAACATCAGTTTTAACGATTATTGCTTCACTGCCTGTATCTAAAATCTTTTTTTTAGCATTTTCTGAATTTGTAATATCTACTTCTGCTATAACAATCTTAGCGCCCTCTTTTGCTAGGCCAATACAAATTTCTTCGCCTATACCTTTGCCTCCACCTGTAACTATTGCTACTCTATCTTTAAGCTTCATTTTTTAAATGATTTGATGTTATTTTAAGAAAGAAACTAATGCTTTTTCCTCTTTAATCCAAGCTTTTATTCCGCCCTTTAAAACGTATACATTTTTAAAACCTAGGTCTTCTGCAAAGGCATTGCCTAAAATTGATGCAGTCTCTCCATCATTGCTAACGAATATAATTTCAATATTTTGTGACTCTGCGCCAGCTAAGGCTCTAACTCTATCCATTAAATAAACATTAAATTTTCCATTTTTATCAAACGCAGTCTCTTGAAATGATCCTTTAATTACACCAGTTTTTTTCCATTGATCGTCTGTTCGAATATCTAAAACAACTGCATTATTATCTAATAAATTTTTTAATTGATCAGATGAAATTAAATTATAATTTGGATCCAAAACATCAATAATCTTAAATTCAAAAATAAGATCTGAATTTGGAGGTATTACATCTCCAGCTCCTGAAGAACCATATGCTAATTTTGAGGGAATTTTAATTTTTCTGATTGTGCCTTTATTTGTACCAACTATACCCATTTCAAAACCAGGTATAACTTCTCTCATTCCTATTTGAACCACTAAAGGTCTGTCTTTTCCAACGTTAGTATCAAATACTTTTCCATCAATAAATGAACCAGTATATTCAATTTGTACCCAAGAATGATTAATAATTTTTTTTCCCTTACCTGGTTTATCAACTAAAATTTCTATCTCTGCTGAAAGTAAATTGGTTGTTAAAAATAAATATACTATTAAAAATTTTATAGTTCTCATTTTAGGATATTTTTAATTCTTTATATTTGTTCTTTTCAACTTTTAAGCATTCATTTTTATACTTTGGCATTCCACCAGGATAAGGTAAAAAGGTCTTTGGTTTACCAGGTATATTGTCGCCTTTATACCATGAGCTTTTGGCTTTCATGAATAATGTTTTTTTAACTGAATTCATAATTTCTTTTTGCCATTTTTTTGCTGCAAGATTGGTAGTTTCAATACTTTTTTTTCTATTTTTTTCTAAATATTTAATACAATTTGTAATCCAATTAACATGTTGCTCTATTTGTACTGGAACATTTGTTAAAACTGATGGACTACCAGGCCCACTCACAATAAATAAATTTGGAAAATTCGGAACAAGAAGGCCTAAGAAACTTTTAGGACCTTTGCTCCAAAATTTAGATAAATTTATACCTTTTTTGCCGGTTATATTAAGTTTTAAAATTGATCCAGTTAATGCATCAAAACCTGTTGCAAAAATAATTTTATCCAAAATGTATTCACCTTTATTAGTTTTAATGCCTCTTTTAGTTATTTTAACTATTGGACTCTGCTTTAAGTCAACTAATTCGACATTTTTTTTATTAAACATCTCATAATAATTTGTATTTAAAGTAGGTCTTTTAGCTGTAAAAGGATGATCAAAATTAGTTAATATATCAGCATATTTTTTATTTTTTACTGTTGAATATATTTTACTCTTTATAAAGTTAACTGCTGTTTGATTAGCTTTGATATTTTTTACTATATCATTAAATGTTGCCCTAAAAGATAGAGTTCCATACTGCCAAGATTTTTCATAAAGTAAATTTCTTTTTGTCGCGTTAAAATCAAAAGCAGATTTTTTAGGAAATTCAAAGGGATGTCCTCCTGGTGTTCTATTTAAAAAATTTCTGAGTTTTTTGAAATTTTGTTTATAATTTTGAATATTTTTTTTAGTCAGTTTTCTATTTCTTGCAGG
Source organism: uncultured Pelagibacteraceae bacterium (assembly GCA_902597335.1). Classification (GTDB taxonomy): domain Bacteria; phylum Pseudomonadota; class Alphaproteobacteria; order Pelagibacterales; family Pelagibacteraceae; genus Pelagibacter. Next base: position 86,953 of record CACJXK010000004.1, on the reverse strand, counting down.
AATACTAAAGTTTGGTGATCTTTGAAATAAAATTAATTTTTTGGCTTTCTTTGCAATTTCAGGTGCTATCTGGATTCCAGTAGAACCAGTTCCTACTTGTCCTACAATTTTGTTTTTAAAGTTTATTTTTTTTCTTGGCCATCTTCCGCTATGATGTAATTGACCTTTAAACTGATTAATTCCTTTTATTTTTGGAAGATTTATAGATGACAATGATCCAACAGCACATATTAAATATTTGGTGTAATATTTTTTTTTATTATTTGTTTGAACTTTCCACAAATTTTTTTTTTCTATATATTTTGCTGAAATTACTTTTTCGTTAAAAACTATATTTTTATTTAATTTTAGTTCATTTGAAAAATATTTTAAATATTTTAAAATTACATTTTGCTTTGGATATCTTTCTTTCCACGTCCAATTTTTAAAAATTTTTTCAGAAAAAGTAAAACCGTAGGTAAAACTTTCAGAGTCACAACGAGCTCCTGGATACGTATTCCAATACCATGTACCCCCAATATCTTTACCCTCCTCGACAACTAAAGTATTTAATTTTAATTTATCTCTCAAACAGTGAAGCTGATATAAACCTGAAAATCCAGCACCAATAATTAATGCGTCTAAATATTTCATATTAAACTACCTAATCTTATTATTTAATTTATAAAGTATATGTTAAAAGATTTTTAAAAAAATTTAATTATTTTTAATTAATATGGAAAACTTTGATTATATTATTTTAGGTGCAGGATCTGCAGGCTGTGTCTTAGCTAACAGATTGAGTGCTAACCCTAATCACAAGGTATTATTAATCGAAGCAGGAAGCAAAGATACCAATCCATGGATACATATTCCAGGTGGATATTTTAAGACAATGCTGAACCCTAAAACAGATTGGTGTTTTCAAACAGAAAGAGAGAAATATTGTGATAATAGAGAAATGGTTTATCCAAGAGGCAAAACATTGGGTGGAAGTTCCTCTATCAATGGAATGCTTTATATAAGAGGCCAGTCTAATGATTTTAATTACTGGAGACAGCTTGGTAACGTTGGTTGGTCTTGGGAAGATGTTCTTCCATATTTTAAAAAATCTGAAGATTTCCAATTTGGTGAAAATGAATTTCATGGATCTGGAGGCCCTTTAGCTGTTCAAGAAATAAGAGGAACATTTAAAGTTTGTGATCTTTTTATGGATGCAGCAGAAGAGTTCGGCCATAAAAGAACTGATGATTTTAATAATGGAGATAACGAGGGCATGGGTTATTTTCCTTTTACGGTTAGAAATGGACTGAGATGTAGCACAGCAGTTGGATATCTAAATCCTGTAAAAAAAAGAAGGAATTTAAAAGTTGTTACAAATGCTCATGTTAAGAATATTGAGTTCGATAATAAAAAAGCAGACAAAGTAAATTACTGGATTGGCAACAATGTAATTTCTGTAAAAGCAAATAAGGAAGTGATTTTAAGTTCTGGAACAATTGGTTCTCCTCATATTCTTCAAGCCTCAGGTATTGGACCAGGTGAATTGTTAAAAAAAAATAACGTAAATGTTGTTAAAGATCACCCTGGAGTAGGAATGAATTTAACTGACCATTTAATGCTCAGACCAGTTTACAAAGTCAAAAATTTAGAGAGTTTAAATGATATTTATTACAGTATGACTAAAAAATTTATGACAGGACTTAAATATCTTTTATTTAGAAAAGGACCACTTACTGTTGGGGCTAGTTATTTATGTGGCTTTGTCAAAAGTGATCCACACTTGGCAACTCCTAATTTACAGTTTCACGTTTCTCCTGCTAGTACAGATGTATTAGGCAAAGGATCTCTTCATAAATTTACAGCATTTACTCCTAGTATAACGAATGTAAGACCCACTAGCAGAGGTTCTATTGAACTAAAATCTTCAGATACAAGAGTGTCCCCAAAAATTAAAATGAATTATTTGTCTACAGATGAAGACAGAGAAATTGCAGGTAAAGCATTAAAAATTACAAGAAACATTGTAATGAATTCTAAAGCATACAAAAAATATGAACCAGAAGAATATAGGCCTGGTATTCATATCACAGATAATGAGGAATTAGCTAAAGAGGCAGGAAAATTTTGCAGTACTATTTTTCACCCTGTAAGTACTTGTAGGATGGGTTCAGATGAAAATGCAGTCGTATCTGATAGATTAGTGGCTCATGGCTTGAAAAATTTAAGAATTGTTGATGCATCTGTTATGCCATCGATAACCTCAGGAAATACTAATGCACCTACTATTATGATTGCTGAAAAAGCAGCAGATATGATAATAGAAGATGCTAGATGACAGAAGAAATTACAATTTTTTTTCAAATAATATTTATTGATTTAATTCTTGCTGGAGATAATGCCATTATTATAGGAATGGTTGCTTCGAAATTTCCTCCAGAACAAAGAAAAAAAATAATTTTCTGGGGAATTGGTGGAGCAGTAATATTAAGAATTTTATTAACGCTCATAACTGCTTACCTTTTACAAATAACAGGACTAAGACTCTTAGGAGGTTTGTTATTGTTATACATAGTTTACAAGCTTTATGTTGATGTAATTAAAAATTCACAAAATGACGAGGAAAATATCAAAGTAGACAGTTCATCAATGCTTAAAGCAATTTGGACTGTTTTGTTAGCTGATTTTACTATGAGTTTAGATAATGTATTGGGTGTAGCAGGTGCTGCCAAAGATCATTACTATTTATTAGTTTTTGGTCTTGTTTTATCAATTATATTAATGGCAACTGCTGCAACATTAATTTCTCGATGGATTAAAGAGTACAAATGGATAGCTTGGGTTGGTTTATTTGCTATATTATTTGTTGCAATTGATTTAATTTATACGGACATCAAGTTATTTATTTAAATGTATTTAAAAAAAATTAATCTTAAAGGGAAATATGCTCTTGTAACAGGAGCTGGTAAAGGCTTAGGACGCGCTTGTTCAATTGCGCTAGCTGAAGCAGGGGCAACGATTATTGGTTTGAGTAGAACATCGTCTGATCTTGATAAATTAGAAAAGGACATAAAAAAAGTCAAAAGTAAATTAATCAAAATTCATTGTGATGTAATGAACTATAGCGAATTACAGGAAAAATTAAAAAAAATAAAAATTATTGATATCCTTGTAAATAATGCAGGGACCAATATCCCAGAACCATTTGAGAAGATAAAACAGCAAAGTATGAATTATTTAGTAGATCTAAACTTAAAAGCTGCATTTAATGTTGCACAGTTAGTTGTAAAGAAAATGATTAAAAATAAAAAAAGAACTGGATCAATTATAAATATGTCATCTCAACTTGGCCATGTAGGTATGTCTGGTAGAAATATTTATAATATGACTAAATTTGGAATTGAAGGTTTAACAAAGGGCATGGGCGTAGAGCTAGCAACAAAAAATATCAGAGTAAATACAGTTGCTCCGACATTTGTTGAAACTCCTATGGTAAAAAAATTTTTTAAAAATAAAAAGTTCAAAAATTTGGCTTTAGGTAATATTCCTATGGGCAAAGCAGCTAAAGAGAGTGATGTAGCTACAGCTGTATGTTTTTTAGCATCAGATGCTGCTGCAATGATAACTGGATCATCTATTCTGATAGATGGAGGATGGACAGCAAAATAATGAAAAAACTGTTGCTAATATTAGCAATTTTTTTTCCAACAAATATTTTTGCAATTGAATTTGATGGTAAATTTATTCAAGGTCATTTTATTTTAGGAAAAACAGATCCTAATTCAAAAATAATAATTGATAAAAAAGATGTCAAAGTATCAGATGATGGTTATTTTGTTTTTGGAATTGATCGAGATAGGAAGTTTGATGTTTTGATAACAAAAATTACTAACGGTAAATCAGAAAAAATAATCAAAAAAGTTTTTAAACGCAAGTATAACATTCAAAGAATTGATGGATTGCCTGAAAATAAAGTAACACCACCTGAATCTGTTTATAAAAGAATTAAAAAAGAAAATGGAAAAATTGGAGAAGCTAGAGCAATTAACTCCAATTTAACTTTTTTTTCTGAAAAATTTATTATGCCGGTTGAAGGTATAATTAGTGGGGTTTATGGAAGTCAAAGAATTCTCAATGGGAAACCAAGATGGCCTCATTACGGTATTGATATAGCGGCAAAAAAAGGAACTGAGATTAAATCTTCTGGTACTGGGGTGGTCACGATGGCTGAAAATGACCTTTATTACACCGGAGGTACAATTATTATGGATCATGGTCATGGTATATCGACAATTTATTCTCATTTAGAAAATGTAATGGTTGAAGTAGGAGATTTAATTAAAAAAGGAGATATAATAGGAACTGTTGGTTCAACTGGAAGATCAACTGGTCCTCACTTAGATTTTAGAATAAATTGGTTTCAAACAAGGCTTGATCCAATGACAGTTCTTCAATAGGCTATAGATATGAAAAATGATATTCAATCAGTGTCAAAAAAATTAGTAAAGGCTTATAATAGTAATAAACTTATCAATCCAATTCCTGAAAAATTCTGTAAGAATATAAAATTAGCACATAAACTTAGATTGTTATGCGAAAGTAAAATTAACGATATAAAAGTTGGTTTTAAAGCTGGAGGTACAATAATTGCTCTCTTAAAAAAATTAAAAGAAAAAGAGCCATTTCATTCGACTGTATTTGGAAAAAATTTAATTAAATCTGGAGGAAGAGTAAAAATTAATAAATATGCTTTAGGTACTGAAGTGGAGGTTTACTATATAATTAAAAAAAAATTTTTTGACTTTAAAGGAAAATTAAATTCAAAAAATATAACAAAATTTATTACTCATATGGGTCCTTGCATTGAGGTTGTTGGATTTAGGCAGAGAAAAAAAGGTATTAAATATTTAGGTGATTTATGTAGTGACTTTGGTGTGAATATTAAATTTATTGTTGGAGCTAAGAAAAAATTTAAAAAAATAAATTTCAGCAATTTAAAAACAAATTTAAAAAATAAAAAAGGATTAAACGTAAACGGTAATACAAATACTGTTTATGTAAACCCACTAAATTCTTTAAAATTTGTTCTTAACAAAATAAGAAAAGAGAAAGTTTCTTTAGATAAAGATTTTTATGTATTTACTGGCTCTACAGTTGGTGTTGTGCCAATTAAAAGCAAAGGTGAATATATAGGCAAAGTAGAGAAACTTGGTACTGTTAGAACAACTATCAATTAATGGGTCTTCATTTTTCTGTAGAAGAATTCAAAAGTAGGAAAGATAAAATAATTAAACTTTTAAAAGAGGAAAAATTGGATGCTCTCCTTATGTTTAGACAGGAGTCGATGTATTGGCTCACTGGATATGACACATTTGGATATGTTTTTTTTCAAACATTAGTTTTGGATCAAAAAGGTAATATAATTTTATTAACAAGAGCTCCAGATTTAAGACAAGCACAAAACACATCTAATATTAGTGATATAAGAATATGGGTTGATAAAAATGGATCAAACCCAACTGAAGATCTTAAAGTTATTTTAGATGAATTAAATTTAAAGGGTAAAAAAATTGGAATTGAATATGAAGCGTACGGATTAACTGGTCGAAATGCTTTAAGGCTAAATAAATCTTTAGAAAATTACTGCTTAATAGAAGATACTTCTGAGTTAGTTAGCAAATTAAGAGTTATAAAATCCAATGAGGAAATTGATTATGTAAAAAAGGCGGCAAATTTAGCTGACAAAGCTTTAATTGAGGTTTGGAAACATACAAAAGCAGGTGTAAGCGAGTCTAAAATTTTAGCTGAAATGAATAAAGTCATATTTGAGGGAGGTGGTGATTATCCTGCAAATGAATTTATAATTGGATCTGGTAAAAATGCACTTCTTTGTCGATACCAAGCTGAAAAACAAATATTAAATTCACAAGATCAACTGACTATAGAATGGGCTGGAACATACAGACATTATCACTCTGCAATGTTTCGGACTATTCCAATTGGAAAAGCTGATCCAAAACATTTTAAAATGCATGAAGCTTGTATTGAGGCTTTAAATAATTGTGAAAATAAATTGAAACCAGGGAACAAAGTTGGTGAAGTATATGATATTCATGCAAAAACTTTTGATGATTTAGGTTATAAAAATTCTAGAATGAATGCATGTGGCTATTCTTTAGGGGCAACCTTTTCACCTAATTGGATGGATTGGCCAATGTTATACACTGGAAATCCATATGTAATTAAACCAGGAAATGTATTTTTTATGCATATGATATTAATGGATTCTGAAAATAATTTAGCAATGAACTTAGGTGAAACTTACCTAGTTACAGAAAGTGGTAACGAAAGACTTGGCAATCAGAAACTTGATTTAGTCGTTATTTGATCAAAAAAAGTTTTACATTCCCCATCTCATTGCCGCTGTATGAACTGGAGAGTCCCAATGCTTTAAGATTTCATCATCACATTTGAGAAGAGTAATTGAAGCACCCTGCATTTCAAGTGATGTACAATAATTTCCAACTAAACTTTTTGTTACTTGAATACCCTTTGATTGCAAAATTTGACATGCATCCTCGTAAACTAAATATAATTCTGTTAAAGGAGTGCCTCCCATTCCATTTACGAAAAGTAAATTCTTCTCATTTTTTTCTGGTTTTAAATTATCTAAAATAGCTTCAAGAATATTTCCTACAATCGTTTTTGAAGCTTGAATTTTTTCTCTTTTTCTTCCTGGCTCACCGTGTATCCCTACACCAAACTCCATTTCATCATCGCCTATATCAAAAGTAGGTTTTCCTGCAGCAGGAACAGTGCAGCTTGTAAATGCAACTCCCATCGTACCAGCGTTTTTATTTACTTTTTCACCAAGTTTTTTACATTCTTCGAGTGATCCGCCGTGTTCAGCTAAAGATCCAACTATTTTTTCTACTAATACTGTTGCTGCAACACCTCTTCTTCCAGTTGTAAATGTAGAGTCTTCAACAGCAACATCATCGTTAGTAACAATACTATCATTTTTGCCAGAGTACATTTCAGCACCCATTTGAAAGTTCATTATGTCTCCAGAATAATTTTTAACAATAAATAAAACCCCTGCACCACTATCAACATGTTCTGCTGCTGCTTGCATTTGATCAGGTGTTGGTGCTGAAAATACAAAACCTGGGCATGCAGCATCTAACATTCCATGACCAACAAATCCTCCATGCATTGGTTCATGACCACTTCCACCACCTGAAATTAGGGAGACTTTTCCATCTTTGGTTTTATTTTTTCTTGAAACAAAACTTGGGTCTAGATTGACGTTTATAATGTCGCTATGTGCCTTACCAAAACCTGTAAGACTCTCTTTTAAAAAATCATCGTTATTGTTAATAAATTTTTTCATTTTCCCTCCTAATTATTAATTACTGATTTACAAATTGTATCGATTATAAGCTGTGAAGAACGGGCTCCAGGATCTATATGTCCTTTTGCGCGTTCACCTAAAAAAGAAGCTCTACCTTTTGTGGCTAACATATCTTTTGTGGATAACATTCTTTCTTCAGCAATTTTAATTACTTCATTTAAACCTGATTTAAATTCACTTTCATTTTTTAATTCATTAAGTTTTTCTGAAACTGGTATTAAAACATCCATCATAGTCTTTTCTCCAACATCGGCTTTTCCTCTTTCTTTCATGGCTTTAATTCCACTAATAATCATTTCACATGCTTTATTAAAATCAACATCTTTATCTAGGTCAGGAGATTTAGCCATGGTCATAAAAAAAGTTCCAAATAATGCGCCTGATGATCCACCGATACCTGACAGAACTTTCATTGCTATCATGTTTAAAGCTTTGGCTAATGGTAAATCTTTGATTGAATCTTCAAGTTCAACAACTAACTTTAAACCTCGTTGAATGTTAAAAATATGGTCTCCATCTCCAATTTTTTGATCAAGAACCTCTATTTCAGCAGAATTTTCATCTATAACTTTTTGGACACTTTTTGCTTGAGAAATTAAAAAACTAACGCTCATAAATTCTGTTTCCCTCTTTATCAAATTTTAAAACTTTTTTATTGTTGATGTCAAAATTAATTGTCTCATTTATTGATGATTTATAATTACCTTGAATTGACACAAGTATTTCTTGGTCTTTAAAATTTAAAGCAACTACTGTTTCAGAGCCTAGATTTTCAATTGAGATAATTTTGGCTGAGTGGTTACCATTTCCTATTGTAATATTCTCAGGTCTTATACCAAAAGTAGGTACATCATTCATTCCAAGTAAAGTTCCAGGCAGAATATTGATTTTTGGCGAACCCAATCTTTGCGAAACATATATAGAATTTGGATTTTCATATATCTCTTCAGGAGTACCTATTTGCACCAAATGGCCTTCTTTTAAAACTCCAATTTTATCTGCTAAAGTAGTGGCTTCTGCTTGATCATGTGTAACATAAAGTATTGTTGCATTTAGATTAGTTTGAATGTTTTTTAATTCAACCCTTAAACTCTCTCTTAATTTAGCATCTAGAGAGGATAACGGTTCATCCATCAAGTATAAATTTGGCTCACGAACTAGCGCACGTCCAATTGCAACTCTTTGCATCTCACCACCAGATAATTGTGTGGCTTTATTATTTAGCTTATTTGAAATCTTTAACATATTTGCAATATTCTCAACCTTAGTTTTAATTTCATCCTCAGGTAATTTTCTCATTGGAGATCTTAAAGGGAATGCTAAATTTTCATAAACACTATAGTGAGGATATAAAGAGTATTGTTGAAACACAAAACAAACATCTCTTGATGCTGGTTGATCTTCGGTTACGGACTCATCGTTAAATAGAATACTTCCATTATCTATTTTCTCTAATCCAGCAATACATCTTAATGTAGTAGTTTTTCCAGCACCTGAGGGGCCTAATAAAACAAAAAACTGACCATCCTCAATGGTAAAATTTATATCATGTAAGGCCTCAATTTTTTTATTATAGGTTTTAGATAAATTTTTTAATTCTATTTTTGCCATTAATTCATAAACTCACTTTTAAGAGATTTATCAGTCTCACCATCAAAAATAATTATGTTATCATTTGAGGGTTTTACTTGAACGTTTTCATTGATTTTAACACTTGTTGAAATATCAGTTTTTACTTTGATTTCTCCAAAATTAGTTTTAACAGTAACAATTTTTCTTGAGCCTAAATATTCAACTCCAAATACTGAACCTTTAAGACCACCTTCGTTAGTAAGAGATAAATTTTCAGGACGAATACCAAATGAGTTTTTTTTGCCTTTTGATATCTCATACTGTTTAGGTATACTAAAATCTGTTCCTTCTATATTTAAAGTCGACTGTTCATTGGAAATTCCTTGATCAATACTTATAAAATTCATTCCAGGGGAGCCAATAAATGATGCTACAAATTTGGTAGCAGGTTTATTGTAGATTACTGAAGGTTCATCAGCTTGTAAAATTTCACCACCATCCATTACGGCAATACGATCAGCTAATGACATTGCCTCTAATTGATCGTGTGTTACATAAACAGTGGTGGCGCCAATATCGATGTGTAATTTCTTAAGTTCTAAACACATTAATTCTCTAAATTCTGCATCCAAAGTACCTAAAGGCTCATCCATTAAAAATGCTTTTGGTCTTCTAACTAAAGCTCTACCAAGAGCTACACGTTGTCTATCTCCACCCGATAAAGAGGAAATGTTGGAGTTTAAAATATGATCAATTCTTAAAAGTTTTGCTGCATCTTCAACTCTAGCTTTAATTTCACTTCTACTATAACCTTGCATTTTAAGTGGAAAAGAAAGGTTATTTTTTACATTCATATGTGGATAGAGGGCAAACAATTGAAAAACGAAGGCAATATCTCTCTCAGATGCTCTTAACATTCCAACTTCTTCATCTCCTAAATAAATTTCTCCTGATGTTGGTAATTCTAATCCAGCAATCATTCTCAGAGTTGTTGTTTTTCCACATCCAGATGGGCCAAGCAAAACAAAAAACTCTTTATCATTAATTGTTAAATTAGAATTTTTAACTGCAGTGAAATCTCCAAATGATTTTTGTAAATTTACAATTTTAATTTTAGACATATTAATCCGGAAAGTGACTTGTGATTACGAAACCTATAGTTCCAACTAAAATTACAATAAATGAGTAAGTATACATCCACATTGCAAATGGTTGTAACAACATGAAAACTCCTAATAAAATTAATACTGTAGAAAAATTTTCCCAGTAAACCCTTCTAAATATTTTTCTCATAAATGATTTTTCTTCTTGCATTATTTTCTCACTGCTCCAAATGTAATACCTCTTAAAAGGTGTTTTCTTAAAATAATTGTAAAAATCATCACTGGTAATAAAAATAAAGTTGTACCAGCCCCAATAGCAGGCCAATCCAAACCTCCTTCTCCTATAATTGTCGGGATGAATGGTGGAGCAGTTTGTGCATTAAATTGAGTGAGGAGAACAGCGAATGCATATTCGTTCCAGGAAAAAATCATGCAAAAGATTGCTGTTGCAGCAATACCGGTCATCGCTTGTGGAAGAACAACTTTAAAAAACGCTTGAAGTCTAGAATATCCATCAATCATAGCTGCTTCTTCGTATTCTTTGGGAATTTCATCCATAAATCCTTTTAATAGCCATACTGCTAAACTTAAATTTACGACTGTGTATAATATGATCATTCCAAGGTGAGTATCCCCTAATCCTAATTTTCTATACATAATGAATATTGGAACAGCCACCGCTATTGGTGGAAACATCCTGGTGGAAAGAATAAAAAATAATAAATCATCTTTTAATGGAACTCTAAATCTCGAGAAAGCATACGCTGCTAATGCACCCAAAAATACGGATGCAAAAGTTGACCCAAAGCCAATTATCATTGAATTTGAGTATCTACCTAAAAATTTTGATGGCCCTGTTATAACCATTTCTCTACTTCTAACTAATTCTTCATACCAAGTTTCTGGAGCCGGCAAAGAGTCAAGATATTCCTGAGATTGCCTTGATCTATTAGTAAACAAGTTAACATATCCCTCTAAAGATGGTTCAAACAGTACTTCAGGTGGATAAGAAATTGCACTATTAACATTCTTAAAACTTGTCATTACCATCCAAGAAATAGGTATCAATGTTATTACTGTGTAAACAATAATAATTGTTGCAGCAAGTTTCTTTGAAAACGATGAAGGTTCTAAATATGATCTGGATGTATCCATCAGCGTTCCTTTATTTTATTCATTACTTTTACATAAACATTTCCAAAACCAAAAATAGTTACAAATAAAATGACAGCAAAAGCTGAACTGTAACCAGTTTTCCATTTTTCAAATGCTTCTCTTTTTAAATTGATTGAGGCGAGTTCTGTAGCTGAACCTGGACCGCCAGATGTAAGTTCAACGACCATGTCGAACATTTTGAAATTCTCAATCCCTCTAAATAACAAAGCCAATAATAAAAATGGTAATACAGATGGTAGTGTGATGTATATAAATTGTTGCCATTTACTAGCTCTGTCAACTTCAGCAGCTTCATATAAATAATTTGGAACTGATCTTAGACCGGCTAAACAAATCAACATTGTAAAAGGTGTCCACATCCAAGTATCAACTATAACTATCGACCAAGGTGCGAGTTCACTTGAACCAATCATATCAAAGCTTCCAAAATCGTAAAAAAAGTTTACTACATAATTAAATAAACCTACTTGAGGATTATAAAGATAAGTCCAAAAAACACCCACAACAGCAGGCGATAACATCATTGGTAATACTATTAGTGTGGTTAATAATTCATTACCTTTAAATTTCCTGTTTAATAATAAAGCCAAACCTAATCCTATTACTGCCTGAAGTAACAAAGTCCAAAACATAAAGTTTGCAGTAACCTGCATTTTTTCCCATATGGCCTCTTTATTGAGAACTTTTATATAATTTTTTAAACCAACAAACTGTGGTTCTCTGCCAATTTTATTTGCATAAAAATTTGTAAAAGACATTCTGATTGCATAAATCAATGGATAAATATTTATCGCCAATAAAAGAAAAACAGATGGTCCAATGAAAAGCCATGCTACAGCCTTATCAGAAAGTCCTTTAAATTTTTTTTTTACGCTCATATGATTTTTTTAAAAAAAAGGGGAGATATTACCCCCCCCTTTTTTTTTTTTATTTTTAAATATTAATGTTAAAGTTTTCCGTCTGCTTCAAATACTTCAACCCACTCTTCGATAATTTTATCTAGAGCGCCTTTAGCAGTTCCTTTTCCATTAACAACGTAATCATGAATAGCTTCCTGCATAGGTAACATTAACTCAACAAATGTTGGTTCTTGCCAAAAATCTTTAACAATTCCCATTGAGTCTAAGAAACCTTGTGCATAAACTGTAGATGTAGGGAACGATGGTGAATTTAATACATCATTATGACATGAATATCCGCCTAAATCCCACCATTTTTGCTGTACATCTGGTCTTGCAAACCATTTAATATATTCTAATGCAAGATCTTGTTTATCTGAATATTTAACAACAGATATACCTTGTCCACCTAATGTTGCAGCAGCTACGTTTTGTTTTGGATTTGCAAAGAAACCACTAACTCTGCCGTCGCTATCTTCTTTAGAAACACCTGGCCAAAAAGCATACCAGTTCATTTGGAATGCTACTTGTCCTGATTTATATGCATCTAAGTTTGCTACCATATAAGCATCAGAGTGTCCTGGAGGAGCACAGTCCTCATATAATTTTCTATAGAACTCTACAGCTTCTACTGCTTGTGGAGAATTGAAATAACCTTCCATATCGTATGGTTTGTTTGGATTTTCATACTCCATACCCCATGCATACATAGCAGCAGTTACACCCATTGTAATACCTTCGGATCCACGCTCTGTATTTATAGCAGCACCGTATCTTTTTTGACCATCAATTTCTCTTCCTTGAAAAAAAGTACACATGTCATATAGCTGATCCCAACTAGCAGGTACACCTAAATCATAACCATGTTTCTTTTTGAATTCAGATTTAAGCTCAGGTCTATCAAACCAGTCTTTTCTATAAGCCCATGCTAATGCATCTCCCATAGCTGGTAGTGCATAATAGTTTTCACTTCCTTTTGGCCATGTTGAATACGCATAAACTGTTGCAGGTGAGAAATCGTTCATTGAAATTCCTTCTTTATCAAAAAAGTCATTCAATTTTACGTAATGTCCATACACTGCACCAGCACCGATCCATTGTGAGTCACCAATTAACAAGTCAAAAGTTTTACCTTTGTTGTTAAGTTCGTTCAACATACGATCAGCAAAATTTGGCCAAGGTACGAATTCGAAGTTAACATCTATTCCTGTTTCTGCTGTAAACTCTTTAGTAAGTTCTTGTAATGCGTTAGCAGGGTCCCATGCGGCCCATCCTAATGTTATTGACTTAGCATTTGAATTTGCAGAAAAAGTAAATAGAGAAACAAACAATAAAATCATTATTTTTTTCATTTTATCTCCTATTAATTTAATTATTCTTAATAATAGTCTATCCAAGAAGACTTGTGCCTGCTAGTATTTTTTTTGTAAAAAATAGTTGGGTAAAAAAATAAAGAGAAAGGGGAATTATGAACAAAATAAAAGGTCCTGCAATTTTCCTAGCACAATTTGTAGGCGAAGATGCACCGTTTAATTCTTTAGATAATATTTGTAAATGGGCATCATCTCTTGGTTACGAAGGTATACAAATTCCAAGTTGGGACGGTAGATTAATTGATTTAAAAAAAGCATCTGAAAGTAAAGATTATTGTGATGAGATTAAAGGAATTGCTAGATCACACAATTTAGAAATTACAGAATTATCAACTCACCTGCAAGGTCAACTTGTTGCAGTGCATCCTGCTTATGACACTGCTTTTGATGGTTTTGCTGCACCTGAAGTAAGAGGAAATCCCAAAGCAAGACAAGAGTGGGCCGTAAATCAATTAATGATGGCTGGAAAGGCATCAAACAGTCTTGGAATAGATAAACATGTAACTTTTTCAGGAGCACTTGCTTGGCCTTATGTTTACCCTTGGCCACAAAGACCTGAAGGGTTAATTGAAAATGCATTTGATGAATTATCAAAAAGATGGAAGCCCATTCTTGATCATTTTGATAATAATGGAGTTGATTTATGTTATGAGATACATCCAGGTGAAGATCTTCATGATGGTGTAACTTTTGAAATGTTCTTAGAAAGAGTTGGTAATCACAAAAGATGTAATATGCTTTTTGATCCAAGTCATTATGTTCTGCAACATTTAGATTATTTAGCTCATATTGATATTTATCATGAGAAGATAAAAATGTTTCACGTTAAAGATGCTGAATTAAATCCATCTGGAAAACAAGGTGTGTATGGTGGATTTCAATCATGGGTAAATAGAGCTGGTAGATTTAGATCGCTTGGCGATGGACAAGTTGATTTTAAATCCATATTTTCAAAACTAACTTCATATGATTACGATGGTTGGGCAGTTCTTGAATGGGAATGCTGTCTTAAGCATCCCGAAGATGGAGCAAGAGAGGGAGCAGAATTTATTAAAAATCATATAATTAATACAACAGAAAAAGCTTTTGATGATTTTGCAGGTAGCGGAGCAGACCATGAAGCAAACAAAAAAATGCTTGGCATTAATTAATGAGTAGAAAAATACGCATCGGTATGGTCGGGGGTGGTAAAGATGCTTTTATTGGAAGTGTTCATAGAATAGCTTTAAGACTTGATGGGTATTATGAATTAGTTGCAGGGTCATTTTCGTCTGACCTTGAAAATTCAAAAGAAACTGGAAAAGATCTTGGTCTAGAAAATGATAGGATCTATAAAACCTATCAAGAGATGGCAGAAAAAGAGTCAACTAGACCTGATGGAATTGATGTAGTTTCAATAGTAACACCAAATCATTTACATGTGCCTATTGCAAAAATTTTTGCAGAAAAAGGGATACATATTATTTGTGATAAGCCGATTGGTATGTCTAGTGAGGAAGCAATAGATCTTAAAAAGGTAATTGAAAGCAAAAAATTAATATTTGCTTTGACGCATAATTACACTGGATATCCTATGGTTCGACATGCAAGATCTTTAGTCCAAAAAGGGGACTTGGGTTCTTTAAGAGTTATTCAAGCTGAATATCCACAAGATTGGTTAACAACAAAAGTAGAGGATAGTGGATTAAAGCAAGCTGAATGGAGAACTGATCCAAATAGATCCGGCGCTGGTGGTTGTATAGGAGATATTGGAACGCATGCTTACAATTTGATTAGGTTTATAACTGGATTGGAGGTAGATGAAATTTCAGCTGATATTCATACATTTGTTGAAGGGAGAAAAGTAGATGATAATGCACAAATAATGCTTAGATTCAAAGAGGGAGCAAAAGGGTCAATATGGTCAAGCCAAGTAGCGGTTGGAAATGAAAATAATCTCAAAATAAGAATATATGGAGAAAATGCTGGAATTGAGTGGAGACAAGAAGATCCAAATTACTTGAGTTATACTAAATTTGGCAGCCCTTCTGAAAACATTACAAGAGGAAGTAATATTACTAGTGATGAAGCTAAAAATGTAACAAGAATTCCTCAAGGTCATCCAGAAGGTTATTTGGAAGGTTTTGCTAATATTTATAGTGATGTTTGTAAAGAGCTATCAGCTAAAATAGATAGACAAGAATATGATAAGTCAAATAATTGTTACCCTACGATTGATGATGGAATTGATGGTATGAAGTTTATAGAAAACGTTATCAAATCAAGTAAGAACAATAGTAAATGGATTAAATTTAATTCTAATTAAATTTTGTTGATAAATATAATTAATAAAACCCATTTTGATCTTTTATTTTTTTTAATAATTTGAAATCAATTTTCTAAAATGGTAAATTACGTTTACCATATCTCATGGTAAAAAAGAGACCGATATCGCATCGGTTAAAAGCGAGTTTTGGAAAAACAAACAAGGAGAGTGTATGAAAAGAATGCACAGAGTGTTAAGTTCGTTTAGCCGAGGCTCAAAGAACGCTAGGCTAAATCAACTTATGTTTCGAAACTTGAAAACTGTGGAAACTAATGCAAATGGTACAAGTGGATACGTTATCAAATCTGGAAAAAATTCAGGAGAAACATTAGGTCACTTAAAGAAAGAGGCTAAAAAGTTTTAGCTTAAAGAATGAGATATGGGGCAATCATATTTATATGCCCCATATTTTTTCTTTACCTATTTTACTGGTGTCATAATTTTTTGACCTTCAACTCCCATCGCAACAACAATCGCTTTAACAGGAACATCTCCAATATTTTTTGATTCATGGACTACACCTACATCCTCTACAAATGCATCTCCGGCTTTATAGATATAACTTTTACCACCTTGTGTAAGTTCGATCTCTCCTTGCTGAATCATTATTAATACGGGAAAAGAGTGGGTGTGAGGAACAACTGGACCTCCAACGGGAACATTAAACTCAAAAGCAGTTATCTTTGCTTTACCTGAAGGATATACTATATCGTTACCCATTCCAGTTTGACTTGTAGATATAATTCTCTTTACATGTCCATCAGCTAAAACTGAATTATTTATAACAAATATTGAAAATAGAGTGATTATTATTTTTTTCATACATTACCTTTCTGATTAAGAGACGATAAAACACAGATATTGTTTTTATACGATATGACAAAAAGGTTTTTAGAAGTTATTTATTCCAGGAGACTTTAAACATTACTTCATTTCTTCTCATCATAGGTAATGTAAAGGGACCATTATATGTCGCTCTTATTGCAGGTCCGTTAATATTTATATTATCTTTAAGAAGCTTTTGATTAAGAATATCTCTGTGTTTTAAAAAATTATTATCAGATGCTCTTCCGGAATATTGAATAACTGCAAAATGACCTTCTTTAATTGTTGAAATTTTTATATCTGGGTTATTTGGAAGAGGAGCATTATCTTTTGTAAATTTAGATGGTAAATAGAATTGCATATAATAACCTTCATCTTTTTCACCTTGAGTTACTGGAACTGTCATTTTAATTTCTTCAGATTTATTGTTTTGTCCTGAGATGTACCTAAAGAGTTTTCTAAAACTATTATCATCATTTTTATTAATAACTTCTACAACCAACCTATCTTTATAGTGTCTTATCTCATAAGTATCAGTTGAATGAACTACATTATATGAAGCTTCTTCGTATGCCATTGATGAAGAATATTGGAAATTAAAAGATAAACAAATTAAAAATAATATAATTATTTTTCTCATATTACTTACAAGTAATTTTCATTCATGAATAAGTTAATTCTTTTCATGCCCTCAACAATATCATCGGTACTTCTGGCGTAAGAAAATCGTATCGTAGAATTACCTCTTTTTTGATCAAAGTCTAATCCAGGAGTTATTGCAACTCCAGCTTTATCTAGCACTTCTTTACAAAAATTAAGGCTTTCATTAGAGTATTTAGAAATATCAACATAAATATAAAATGCACCATCAGGAGGAGAAAATTTTCCTAATCCGGCTTTAGGTAATTCTTCTAAAAGTATTTCTCTATTTTTTTTATAAACATTTACATTTTCATTTAGTTCAATATCAGCGTCCATTGCCGATAACGCTGTTAATTGGCTTACATGTGGTGGACATATAAATAAATTTTGTGATAATCTTTCTACTTGCCTTACATGATCTTCTGGAACAATCATCCAGCCTATTCGCCAACCTGTCATTGAAAAATATTTAGAAAAAGAATTTATAACATAACATCTGTCTGTTATTTCTAACGCTGTTGTGGGATTATTTTCATATTGAATACCGTGGTATATTTCATCACTTATAAAGCTTACATTATTCTCATGTGCAGCGTTTATTAAATTTTTTAGAGTTTCCTTGTCAACCATCGATCCAGTAGGATTTGCAGGAGATGCAACAAGGATACCGTTTAAATTATTTTTTTTTATATCATCAGGTATTGGCTGAAATTTATTTTGTATTTCAGTTTGAATATCTACTGGAATTAAATCTTGAGCTTTTAAAATTTGTCGGTAACTAGGATAGCCAGGTGCTGCTATACCCACTCTATCACCAATATTAAACAAAGATGTAAAAGATAAAATAAAAGCTCCAGATGAACCTACGGTTATTACAACTCTATTTGGATTTAAATCAATGTTATACCAATCTCCGTATAACTTGGAAATACGTTCTCTCAAAGCGGGAAGTCCAAGTGTTACTGTATAGCCTAAGTTATTATTAGATATTTCTTTAGTAATAAATTTTTTTGCTAATTTTGGAGCTGGGGTACCTGGCTGCCCTACTTCCATATGTATAATATGTTTGCCATTTTTCTCAGCTATTCTAGCAGACTCCATTACATCCATTACAATAAAGGGATCAACATTGCTTCTTTTTGAATTCTTCATTTTCTATTTGATTTTAAAAAAATTTATAAATTAATTTTAAAAGTTCTTGCAGATTTTTCTTCGGAAACTTTAAGAATTTTGAATTTAGATGTTTTCTCTAATTTTTGACCCTTGTTTGTCACAAATGATTTCATTTTTTTTACTTCTCCTTCTGGCATTTTTCTTGTGTACTTAAGTGTATGTTTTTTGGAGCCTATAACAAAGATCGTTTTCATAATTTATATATATTATAAAGTATCGATTGATCCAATAATATTCAAGTTTTTATCTGTCACAACTATTTCACCAGAAGATGTTCCAATATTTAAAATTGCCCCAATAACTACGTAGTGCGTAACAAATACAATATTATTTTTACTATCTATGCTGTCTATAAATTCATAAAAATCTTTTATCTGTTTATCTTCATTAGCTGCAAATCTTATATCGTAGAATGAATTTAGAGCGTCAAATGTCTCAAATTCATCAAAAGCATATTTTGCAGTATCTTTACATCTGCACCACTCGCTAGAATAAATATTATCAATTTTAATCTCATTTTTTTTTAAAATTAATCCAATTTTTTTTGATTGCTGAATTCCTATTTCATTTAAATTTCTTTGAGTAGAACAGTTTTGCAATTCAAAATTTTCTGGATCACCACTACCTGGGGCAAGTGCATGTCTTATAAATATAAGTTTGCCTCCCTCTTTTAAAGACTCAATAACTTTATCATTGGCAAATGAATAATTTAATTGGAACAATAAAACTGAAAAAATTAAAATTAATTTTTTCATTTAAACCGATTGATCTTTAATTAGTTCCTTTATTTGAGGTATCATTATTTTTGGAGACCTCATTGATGGATAAATTTTTTTTACTCTTTCATAGCTGCTTAAAGCTTTTTCATAGTTTTTTAATTTCATTTGCACTAAGCCTTGACCTGATAAAGCTCCAAAATGTCTTTTTTCTAATTTTAAAACTTCATCAATGTCGTCTTGTGACGCTTGATACTTACCCATCAAATAAAGAACTGTAGCTCGTTTATTCCATGCTTCAGCCCATTTTGGATCCAGTTCGATAACAGTTGTAAATATATCTTCAGCTTTTTGGTATTCTTGACTGTTCATAAATGATGTTCCTCTAGATAATAAACTGGTTAAGTTTTGATCTTTTGGATGTGTTGTCCAAATACCCCAAATTTTCATTTCAGTTTCCCTTGCTGAGATTTCGCCATCTTCTAAAAGTTTTTCAAAAAGTTTATCTAAATGATTATTATCTGCTGAAAAGACTGGATTAAAAAATAAAGTTAAAACTATTAAGCTTTTTAAAATAATTTTCATTAATTCTTATTTTCCCCCAACAATCATACCTTCAACATGCATTGTTGGTGAATTGGTAGAATAATTAAATTCTAGATCGTCAGCTAGAGTTATATTTTGAAAAATATTATTTAAATTTCCAGCGATTGTTATTTCACTTACCGGATATGAAAATTCACCATTTTCAATCATTATACCACTTGCACCTACGGAATAATCTCCATTAATAATATTTGTGCCGTGACCGATAGTTTCTTTTATGTAAAGAAGTTTTTTTTCTGATTTTATCAACTCACTAAAAGTTTTTGATCCGTTTTCAAAATACAGATTTGTTGTACCGCTTGCTCTGCCATTAGACTTTCTGTTTATTTTTTTTCCATTATAAGTGTCAATCAAATAATCCTGAAGTATTCCATTTTTAATTAAATCTAAATTAATTATACCTATACCTTCACTGTCAAAATAACGTGATCCATTAGCTTTTTTGATATCACCACGGTCATTAATATTTATTTCAGTGTTGAATACTTTTTGGTTTAATTTATCCTTTAAAAAAGTAGTGCCTTTTGCAATGGCACTTGATGAAATGGCGCTAGCAAAGATTGAAAGAAAGTTTTTTGATATTCTTTTGTCAAATATAAGGCTAATTTTTTCACTTTTAATCTTTTTTGGATTTAATTTTTTCACAGCATGATCCGCTGCGATAGATCCAAGCTCTTTTGGTTTTAAAATGTCATTATAAAATCTTTTACTAGTATATTCATAATCTCTTTCCATGCTTCCATTGCTTTTAGAAACAACTTCACAATAAGCTGTAAATTGAGAAGTTTTATATCCATCAGAAAATCCATTTGAATTAGCTAATAAAAAATTTGATTTATTTTCCCCAAATCCTGAACCATTGGTATTTACAATTTTATTATTTGAAAAAGCCTCATCTTCTGCTTCTTTTATATAATTAATTTTATCTTCATTACTCAAATGAGTTTCATCGTATAAATCTAAATCTTTCAAACCGCTAAAATGAAGATCTTTATCTGGCAGTGAATTATATTCATCTTCGGGCGTTATCTTCATTGTTTCAATACATCTATCAACTAATTCATTTAAGTTACTCTCTTTAAGGTTTGATGATGCAATTGAGGACTTTTTTTTTCCTAAATATGTAGTAAGGACAACTCCAAGATTTTCTGATCTTTCAGAACCATCTAATTTTTTATTCCTAACATTAATATTTTCAGATACAGAACTCTGTACCAAAATACTTGCATCAGTTGAGCCAAGTTTTTTTGATTTGCTAAGACAAATATCAGCAATTTTTTTTAGATAATCTTGATCTTTAATCATTGAGATTACAATTGAGTTCCACCCACTGTCATATTGTTTATCAACAAAGATGGTTGTCCAACACCAACCGGAACGCCTTGTCCTGCTTTTCCACAGGTGCCAATTCCTGGGTCTAACATCATATCATTTCCAACCATTAAAATTTCTTTTAATGATGATGGTCCATCACCTATTAAAGTTGCGCCTTTAATCGGAGCTCCTACTTTGCCATTAATTATTTCATATGCCTCTGTACAATTGAAAACAAATTTTCCTGATGTTATATCCACTTGACCACCACCAAAACTTACCGCAAATATTCCCTTATCGACTGATTTAATCATTTCCTCTTGAGTGTTTGTACCGCCTAACATGATTGTATTTCTCATCCTTGGCATTACGACATGTTTATAACTTTCTCTTCTTCCATTTCCTGTGGATTTTGTATTCATTAATCTGGCGTTTAATCTATCTTGCATAAAATTTTTTAGAATTCCGTCCTCTATTAAAACAGTTCTTTCGGTTGGAGTTCCTTCATCATCAATATTTAAACTACCTCTTCTATTATCTATTGTGCCATCATCTATTATTGTAACTCCTTTGCTTGCAACTTTTTTTCCTACCAAATCATGAAACGCAGAAGTTTTTTTTCTATTAAAGTCTCCCTCTAAACCATGGCCAACAGCTTCATGAATTAAAATAGCAGGCCAGCCTGGTCCGAGTACAACTTTCATCTCTCCAGCTGGTGAGGGTTTACTTTCTATGTTTGTGTTTGCAATCCTAAAAGCTTCATCGCAAACTTTTTTCCAGTTATCGTTCTTTAAATATTCATCATAATCTTGTCTTCCGCCAATTCCATAAACACCAGTTTCTTTTCTTCCATTTTTTTCAACCATCACTGACATGTTAATTCTTACCAATGGTCGATTATCTGATAATAGCTCTCCACCAGATCTAATAATTTCAATATTTTTCTTCTCAGCTAAAAGACTAGCTGTAACTTGCTTTACACTACTATCTTTAGATCTGGCATACTCATTCATATTATTTAGTAACTCTATTTTTGATTTCATTGATTTGCTTTCAATGGGATCAATGTCTTTGTAAAGTTTTTGATTAGTTTTTTTTATTTCTGAATTGTAAGTGCCACTATTGTTTTTTAAGGTTGATTTAAGATTATCACTTGAATTTTTTAACGATTTTTCTGAAATTTCATTTGAATGTGAGTAAGCCACGGTATCACCTGTGACCGCTCTAAAACCATAGCCTAAATCAGAGGTATAGTTTGAACTTTTGATTTTATTATCATCTAAAACAATGGTTTCTGATTTTGTATCTTCGACGTAAAGTTCACCATCATCACAACTATTTAAAGTCTCTGAAACAATTTTATCAGCTTTTTCTATAGATAATTCTGAATTTTTCAGTAAAGAGGTCATAGATCATATTTAAGGGTGAATTATTTATAATCAAGAATGATATGCGCGATCATTGATCACATCAAAACACATAAATTAGCTAATTTTATCTAAAAAAAAATTGGTT
Organism: uncultured Pelagibacteraceae bacterium; assembly: GCA_902597335.1. GTDB lineage: Bacteria > Pseudomonadota > Alphaproteobacteria > Pelagibacterales > Pelagibacteraceae > Pelagibacter. The sequence goes on along the minus strand of CACJXK010000004.1, from coordinate 64,341 downwards.
AAATATTTTACAGTTGCTTTTGGGTTTTGTTCTGGAATGAAATGACCTGAATTTATTGCATGTCCTTCAATTTTTTTAGTTGTATATTTCTGCCAAATTTTTACTGGTTTGAACTGTCTACCAATTACACCCTTTTTTCCCCACAATACTTGAATAGGAATATTTAGTTTTTTCTTTCTGTCTTTTTTATCATGATCCAAGTCAATTGTTGCAGAAGCTCTATAATCTTCACATGATCCATGAATTCTTTTTGGTTGCTTAAAACATTTTAAATAACCTTCTTCAACTTTTCCAAATTTATGATTTCCAGACCATTTATCTAAGCAGTATTTCATCCATTTTCTTGGATCACTCATAATCATTCTTTCAGGTAGCCACTTAGGTTGAATTAAAAAAAACCAATGAAAGTATGCTTTAGCAAAGTCTTTAGTTGTTAATTCATACATATCTAGTGTGGGGCAAATATCTAAAACACTCAAAGCTAATATATTTTTTCTATGGTCCCTTGCTAATCTGTGAGCCACTCTTCCTCCTCTATCATGTCCAGCTACAAAGAATTTAGAATAACCTAATTTTTCCATTATTTGTTTCATGTCACTTGCCATTTCTCTTTTGGAATAATTAAAATGATTTTTATCTGAGGGTGGAGCTAAACTATTACCATATCCCCTTAGGTCTGCAGCAATAACCGTAAATTTTTTCGATAATTCTAGTGCAGTCTTGTGCCACATTAAATGTGTTTGTGGATAACCATGAAGTAAAAGTAACGGTGGACCCTTACCTCCTACTCTACAGAAAATTTTACCTTTTCTAACTTTTATGTATTTTGACTTAAATCCTTTAAACATGCTTAATAATATGAATTTTTGAAAGTATAACTAATGAAAGCTTAGTATCAATATTAATAATATTTAATTTGAATTTACTTTGTGCACCTGTATAAATTCGGATTTGTGAGAATTGAAGAAGAATTAAAACTAGATTATTCAGACGTCCTTTTTAGACCTAAAAGAAGTACGCTACAAAGTCGTAAAGATGTAAATCTTCTAAGAACATACAGATTTAAATATAGTAAAAATGAGTGGTCGGGTATTCCTATAATGGCTGCAAATATGGATGGGGTCGGAGAGCTTGGAGTAGCTGAGAAATTATCTGAATATGGCATGATTACATGTTTAACTAAACAACATGATATAAAAAAAATAAAACAATTTAAAAAAATTAAATCTATTTATAAAAATATAGCTATTAGCATTGGTACTAAAAAAGAAGATTTTGAAAATTTAAACAAAGTTTTAAGAGAATTTGGATTTATAAAGTTCATTTGTATTGATGTTGCTAATGGTTATTCTGAATACTTTAGTAAATTTCTTAAATCTGTAAGAGATAAATATCCTACAAAAACTATTATAGCTGGAAATGTAGTTACTGCAGACATGACACAAGAACTTATTTTATCTGGTGCAGATATTGTAAAAGTTGGGATTGGTCCAGGAAGTGTTTGTACAACAAGAATTCAAACAGGAGTTGGCTACCCTCAATTAAGTGCTGTAATTGAATGTGCTGATGCAGCACATGGTTTAGGTGCTCATATAATTGCAGATGGTGGATGTACATGTCCTGGAGATGTTGCAAAAGGTTTTGGGGGTGGTGCAGATTTTGTAATGTTAGGTGGAATGTTTGCAGGTCACGACGAAGGCAAGGGTAAAATAGTTAAATCAAACGGCTCAAAATATATTGAATTTTATGGTTCAAGCTCTGAAACAGCAAATAAAAAGCATTATGGAGGATTATCAAATTACAGAAGTAGTGAAGGAAGAACTGTAAGAATTAAATATAGAGGAAAAATAAAAGATACAATTCAAGATATTCTAGGTGGCGTTAGAAGTAGTTGCACTTATGTAGGTGCTCCTTCATTAAAACAATTAAGTAAATGTACTACTTTTGTAAGAGTTGCAAAACAATTTAACGATACTTTCACAAAATAAAAATGAAAGAGTATAAAATTGCATCCATTGCAGGAGATGGAATTGGTAAAGAAGTAGTTCCAGAAGCTCAAAAAATTTTAAAAGAGGTTGCCAATCAACATCAATTCAAATTACAAATTGATGAATTTGATTTTTCATCGTGTGATTATTATGAAAAACACGGAAAAATGTTGCCTGATGATTGGAAGGATAAAATTGGTAGCCATGATGCTATATTTTTTGGCGCTGTTGGAATGCCAGATCGATACCCAGATCATGTTACATTATGGGGATCACTACTTCAGTTTAGAAGAGAATTTGATCAATTTATAAATCTAAGACCAGTAAAATTATTTGAAGGTGTTAATGCCCCATTAGCTAATAAGAAACCCGGCGATATTGACATGATGATAGTTCGAGAAAATACAGAGGGAGAGTATTCTTCAGTTGGTGGAAAGATGTATCAAAATACTGAAAGAGAAATTGTAATTCAAGAAACTATTATGTCAAAACATGGGATAGACAGAGTGCAAAAGTTTGCATTTGAATTAGCAAAAAAACGTAAAAGAAAAAAATTAACCAATGCTACAAAATCTAATGGTATATCAATAACTATGCCTTACTGGGATGAAAGATTTAATGAAAATAAGAAAAGCTATCCTGAAATTGAAACTGATCAATTTCATATTGATATATTAACTGCTAGATTTGTTTTAACTCCTGAATGGTTTGATGTTGTCGTGGCTTCAAACTTATTTGGAGATATTTTATCAGATCTAGGTCCAGCATGTACTGGAACTATAGGCATTGCACCGTCTGGAAATATTAACCCTACAAACAAATATCCATCATTATTTGAACCGGTACATGGTTCAGCCCCAGATATAGCAGGAAAAGGTATTGCTAATCCCGTGGGACAAATATGGTCTGGTGCCATGATGTTAGATTACTTGGGAGAAAAAGAAGCTGCATCAAGAATAGTAAAATCAATCGAAAAGACTTTATTAGAAAAAAATAATAGAACAAAAGATTTAGATGGTGATAGCAATACCACAGAATGTGCTAGTAAAGTTCTAAGCAACTTGTAGATATTGAATTGCAAAAAAAATTGTGCCTATAGAGGCAAAAGTAGAAATAAATAGAGCTTTAATAATATTTTCAGGACTAACATTGTAAGCTGAACATAATACTACCGCAGTGTGTCCACAAGGTGCTACACTTACAAAAAATGCACCTGGTATTTTTTCAGGTAATCCAGCATCAAAAAATATAAATGCTATAATTAATAAAATTAGAGGAGATATTACCAACTTTAAAATAGAGATGGTTGAAGTTAATTTATTAATAACTTTGTGAGTATAAAAAGAAAGAGTAATACCAATTGCAAACAAACCAACAGGAGAAACACAGGCCGCTAAAACAGATAGCACGTAATCAATCGGCGTATTATCAATTTTGTAGTTAAATATAAAAAGCAAAAGTCCAATTAAAATTGAAAATATCATTGGATTAAAAGTCACATTCCTTAGAAAAAACAGTAATTTAATATTTTTTTTTGTAGTTAATTCTAAGAAAAAAGTAATCACAGATAGTAATATAACTCCATCCATTAATATTATACTGGTAACTTGCGTTATAACTTCTGTTCCAAAATAAATTTTTGTAATTGGTAATAATAAAGTTACGTGGTTAGACAAGGAAACCATAAGTGACCATATAATTGACTCAGGTATGGGTCTTTTAAAAAGTTTACTTGTTACAAAAAAAGTAAGTAAACCTAGACTAGCTTGCATTAAAAAATATGAAATTATTTGCTTAATGTCTACCTGGGCAATTTCACTCTGTGCAACAAATTTTATAATTAGTGCAGGCACTGCAACGTAGAATAAAAATAAGTTTAAAACTTTTGCATGGCTTAGATCAAATATTTTCAGTCTTCCAAATATAAATCCAAGCAAAGTTATAAAAATAAAAGGTGTTAACCCAAGAAAGATCGAATACATTTGATTATAATATTGTTATTCTGTGAAGAATTCTATTTCCTTTAAAAGGAGTAGCTTGATGAAGCATTGCTCTGTTATCCCAAATAGCAAGCTGGTCTTTTTCCCATTCTAAAGCATATTGAAATTTTTTTTTAGTCTGGTGACTGAATAAAAAATTCTTTAATTTGTTTTTTTGTTTAGTCATATTTGTGTTAAATTTTATAAAGTGTCCAGGGCTACAGTATATCGTTTTTTTATTATTAATAGTTTTAATAATCTTGTGACTGGCAATTAATTCTTTAGAAATTTTTCCTTTTTCTTTCTCTCTTTCAACTGTAGTAATTGATATAGGTCCATGCGATGAGTAAATACCTTTTAATTTATTAAGTCTAATTTTGTGATTTTTAGTCAGATTTTCATATGCTAAATACTGTGAGGAAAACTCAGTATTTGCAACACCTTTTTTAGGCACCAGTTTTGATAGCAACATAGTGTATCGTGGAGGTTTTTTTGTATATGAAGAGTCTGTATGAAATTGTTCACCAAAGCTTGGTCCCTTGTCTGAAGATTTTCTTTGTACAACAGTAATTTGTGGGTATTTTTTATTTAATCCTCTCAACCTTGGATAGTTCGCAGGTTTCCCAAATTTTTGTGCAAAATTTAGATAATTTCTAGAATTTAGCTTTTGTTTTGGAAAATAAATCATACCATATTTATCAAGTGTAGATTTTATTTGTTTCAATTCATTTTTATTAATTTTATTAAGATTACAAATAATCTCTGCTGCCTTATTTTTTTTGGGGATAATTTTAAACATTAGGCATTTTTAATATTTTTTTGATTAAGTGGCTTTTGAATTAATGAAACAGGATATTTTTTCTTTTCTATTTCAATAGACAAATTTTTATCAAGTAAATTTTCAATTGTATTTCCAGAATTTACATAACCAAAAGATATATTTTTTTCAAAATTGAATGAATAATTACCTGAAGTTGTTCTACCAATTATTTTATCATCTAAGTAAATCGGTTCTTCATGAAGCAGTAGAGGTTGTCCTGGTTTATTATCTTTAAGAACCATCATTGCCAACAATTTTTTTTGTTTTTGATCTTTAATTTTTAGCAAAGCTTCTTTTCCAATAAAATTAATATTTTTTTTATAACTGATAGCAAATTGAAGTCCTGCTTGGTATTGATTCTCCTCGGGGGATATATCATGCCCCCAATGTAAAAACCCACTTTCCATTCTCATTATATCCATTGCGTGCGCCCCACATAGAGATAAATTATGATTTTTACCTTCATTGACTATGGTTAAGAAAAGTTTTTTGCTATCATCTATTTTTACATATAATTCAAATCCAATTTCACCCACATATGACAATCTTTGAGCCCAAACATCAATTCCATCTATATTCACCTTTTTACCATGACTAAATTTTATTCCTTCATTTGAAAAATCATCATCACTTATATTTGATAATAGTTTTCTAGTATTTGGTCCATACAATCCTAAGCATGCAAAATCCTCTGTTACATCTTTAAAGTTTATTTTTTCTGAGAGGTATTTTTTTATATGAAATTTATCGTGTTCTCTTGTTGCAGCTGGACCTATTATTCTAAAATGATTTTTAGTCAGGCAGGTTATAGTTACATCTGTCTCTATACCACCATCTTCATTTAGCATCTGGGTGTAAGTTGATCTACCCTCAACATCTTTTATGTTAGCTGTACACAATTTTTGTAATTCATCATGGACATTTTCTCCAGCAACATCAAATTTAGAAAAAGGTGTTAATTCGAATAAACCGACATTTTTTCTTGTATTTTTGGTCTCATATTCAGCAGATGGATACCAATTTTGATAACCAAAACTGTATTCATATTCAGCTTTTGCACCATTCAAAGAATACCACATAGGTCTCTCAAAACCGCCTGAAGATCCAAAACAAGCACCTAATTTTTTTAGTTCTTCATGGTATGGTAAAGTAATTTGGTTTCTTGAAGTTTTATGTTGTTTATATGGCCAATGCATTCCATATAAATCACCAAGAGTCTCTGTAACTCTTTCCATAATAAATTTTTTTGAAGAATGGAATTGTTGAAATCTTTTTATATCTACAGAGAATAAATCCTCATTTATATGTCCATTGATCATCCATTCAGCAGTAACTCGACCTGCGCCACCTGAACTTGCTATACCAATGCTATTAAAACCACAACAGGTAAAAAAGTTTTTTATCTCTGGAGTCTCTCCTAATAAATATTGTGTATCAGGTGTAAAAGATTCTGGGCCAGAGAAAAATTTTCTAATTCCAGCATTTTCTAACATTGGCAATCTATGAAAAGATTTTTTTAAATAAGGTTCAAAATGATCAAAGTCATCTGGCAATTCTCCAAAAGAAAAATTTTCTGGTACAATACCAGTATCTTTAAAAGCAGGTTTGGCATTTGGTTCAAAAATTCCAACTAACATTTTTCCAGCATCTTCTTTTAGATAAAGACAATTATTATAATCTCTCAAAACTGGTAAATTTGTAGGTAGATCTTTCATCGGCTCCGTGATCACATAAAAATGTTCATTAGGATATAATGGAATACTCACATTCATTTTTTCACCAATTTGCCTTGACCACATACCGGTAGCTAGAACAACATATTCACAATCTATTTTTCCTTTTTCAGTCTCTACTCCAACTATAGATTTATTTTTGACTAAAATTTTTGTAACAGGTGTTTTTTCAAAAATTTTTGTACCTTCCATCCTAGCCGCTTTTGCTAAAACGTTAGTGACACCTACTGGATCAGCTTGTCCATCTTTAGGCATAAAAACACTTCCAATAATATCCTCGTTATTTACTACTGGGTATAAATCTTTTGTTTGTTTTTTATCTAAAACTTGCACTTCAACATCTGATAATTGAGCTGTCGTTGCTTGTCTTAGTAACTCTTGCATTCTATCATTTGTTGTTGCAACTGTAATTGCACCATTTTGTTTTAATCCAATTGATAAACCAGTCTTTTTTTCTAAATCTTGGTAAAGATCTAAAGTATATTTTCTAAGTTTTGTTATAGTTGATGATGCTCCTAATTGGCCCATAAGACCGGCAGCGTGCCAAGTTGTTCCTGATGTCAATTGATCTCTTTCTAATAAAACGACATCTTTCCAGCCAAATTTAGCAAGATGGTATGCGCATGATGTGCCTGCAACACCACCTCCAATTACTACAACTTTTGAGCTTTTTGGTAATTCTTTATCCATGGATTTATTAACGTACAATAATAATTAAAAACAGACAATGTGGTCAATATGAATTGGTCTTTTAATACCAAATTTTTCATCTATCTCATGTTGATGAATATGATGAGAATGAACAAATACAGGAATTTGTAAATTACTCTCAGTTTTAAGGGTGTAGATAAAATTTGTTCCTCTGAATTTTCGATCAACTACTTCCAACTTTAAATTACTTTTGTCATCATGCTCTAGATCTTCAGGTTGCAATAAAAGTTTAACATCAGATCCATTAGGGTAATGTTTTACAAAATTGCCTTGGATTGTTCCTAGATCTTTATTTTCTAAACTATTCTCACTTGTTACTTTTGCTGGAATTAAAATTCCTCTATTTAAAAAATTTACAACCTCAATTGAATTTGGAAAATGATAAACATTGTATGGGTCGTCAAATTGTTTAAGTTGTTTATTTAAAATAATTCCGCACTTGCTTCCCAAATAAAAAGCTTCATATGAGTCATGTGTTACAATAATAGTTGTTATTTTAGATTTGCTTAATAATTGTTTTAACTCAACTTGAATTTCTTCTTTAAAACTTTGATCAACATTTGAAAGTGGTTCATCTAGAAGAAGTAAATCTGGATTAGAAACTAATGATCTTGCTAACGATGCTCTCTGAGCTTCTCCAGCACTTATTTCATGAGGATATTTATTTAATATTTTTTTTAGGTTTAAAAAACTAATTATTTCTTTTGGATTTATTTTTTTTTTCTTTTTACTTTTTTTTTCAGTACCAATTAAAATATTTTTTTCTACATTATAGTGAGGAAATAAACTATTTTCTTGAAAAGCAAGTGATATATTTCGGTCCTCTGGTTCAACATGTTTGTTTTTTGAGGACATTAACTTATTATTTATTGTTATTGATCCATTAACGATCTTCTCTAAGCCAGCAATAGTTCTTAAAATTGTTGTTTTTCCTATTCCAGATGGCCCTAATAGACAAATTATATCGCCTTCATTTTGAATTGAAAAAGAGACGTTTTTTACTTTGGTTTGACCACTAACTATAAAGTCAACATTTTTAATTTCTAAAAAATTTTTACTCATTATTATCTTTTAAAATATATTTAGAAGATATTGTAATAAAAAAAGCTGCAATTAAAATTAAAAATAATGATGGTACTGCTGCTGCCTCAAGCATGTCCTCGGATGCAGAAATATATGCTGTTGTTGCAAATGTTTCAAAATTAAAAGGTCTTAAAACTAAGGTAATTGGTAATTCTCTAATTATCTCTAGCGAAATTAGTATAATTACAAATAAAAGTGAATTTCTTAAATATGGAATGTGGATATTAAAAAAAGTCTTTCTTTTTGAATAACCAAGTAGATAGGCACTTTCATCAACTGAAAAATTTATTTTTTCATAACCAGATTTAATCCCATTAAATGCTAATGAATAAAAACGAATGAAATAAACAATTATTAATCCTAAGATTGACCCAATAAATATTTTTTTAATAGATAAAAAACCAAGAGATTTAATTATGTTATTATCAAACCATGCAATAAAAGTTATAAAGGCTACAGCTAATATTACACCTGGTATTGCATATCCTGATATTGATAGTGTCGATAAAAAATTAAGAGTTTTATTTTTTGAAACACGGTTACCATAATTTGAAAGCAATGCAAAAAATATTAAAACAATACTGGATAGTGTCACTAAATATAAAGTATTTAATAAAAGGTTCATTACATTTACATCAAAAAAGTTTTCTGGAAATTTAATTGTCCAATAGACCATTTGACTTAATGGAAATAAAAAACTAAAAAAAAATAATAGAAAACAAAACAAGAAAGCAAAAAAAGAATTTATACCTGAGAGTTTTATTTTTTCTTTTTGTTTAAATCCACCTCTAGAGTCCAAATGATATTTTGCTTTTTTTCTAGATAGTTTTTCTGTTAAAAATAAAATAAATATGAATAATAGTAGAAAAAAAGATATTCTATTTGCAAAAGCTAAATCATCAAATGTTATCCATGCATTATAAATACCTGTTGTAAGAGTATTAATTGAAAAAAAGTCAACAGCTCCAAATTCTGCCAATGTTTCCATTGCAACTAAAGATAGACCTGCAACAATTGCGGGTCGTGAAGCAGGTAATATAATAAAAAAAAAAGATTTAAATTTGGAAAAACCTAAGTTTTTTCCAAGTTCAATTAAGTTTTGTGATTGATATAAAAATGAAGATCTTCCTAATATGTAAACATAAGCGTAAAGTGAAAATGAAATTGATAAAATTAATCCAAACATACCGTCAAATTTTGGTATATGTTGATTAAATTCGCCTTCACCAAATAAGGTCTTTAATATAGTAAATGCTGTTCCGTAATTATCAAAGAAGGCAAATAACGAATATGCATATATATAAGGTGGAATTGCAAAAGATAAAATTAAAGCCCATTTAAAAAAATTAACTCCAAGAAATTCATAAAACGATACTAAATATGATGCTCCTACTCCCAAGATAAAAGTTAAAATTAAAACACCAATCAAAAGCAATAAAGAATTAAGAATATACTCAAATAGAAAAGTGGATTTTAAAATTTCAAAATATCGAGAGGTTTCTTCAAAAAAACTAATTGAAACGGTTATAATTGGAATAATAACAAGTAATGAAACTAATAAAGAGCTTAGAAACCATATATTAAGTTTGTTTGAATTCATAAGAGTAATTTAATTTAATTTTAAATATAGTCTCAATTTAATAATTTAAAAGTGCCTACGAAAGATTCATAGGCAATTTAATAAAAAAGGTCAGATATTGAATACTTTTAGAATGTGCGGAAAATCTTTAGTATTTATCTCTGATAACTTTCTTTTATTTATTCTTTTGTTAATTTTTTTACACTCCTCAGCACATGGGATACATGGCTTGACTGATTTATTGTAATTAACATCAGACATAAATTTTTTTTTAGTCCTCAATGTTATTTCCAACCTGCAGCTGTCATTACTTCTAATGCATCCGCTTGCTTAGCTCCATAACTAGCAACGCTTGTGGTAAAATCTTGTTTAAAATCTAAACCTAAGTTGTTTACTACTAACGGGTTTGGTGAAACACCTGCAATCATCGGAAACTCAAAAGTATTATTAGTGAAATGTTCTTGTGCTTCTGGTGATAACAAATAATCTACAAGTGCAATTGCATTAGCTTTATTTGGAGCACCTTTAACTAGAGCAGCACAACTAATATTCATATGTGTTCCTCTATCATTTTGATTAGGGAAAAATGCCTTTACTTTTCTAGCTGCTGCTTGTTGTTCTGCACCTTTGTTCCCGGATAACATCAAAGCTAAATAGTATGTGTTTGCAACTGCAATGTCTGCTTCTCCTGCGGCAACTGCCATAATCTGAGCTCTGTCATTTCCTTTAGGATCTCTTGCCATATTGGCAACAACACCTTTTGCCCACTCTCTAGCAGCTTTTTTTCCATTATTTTTTACTAATGATGCTACTAAAGATTTATTGTAAATATTGCTAGATGCTCTTATTGCAATTCTACCTTTCCATTTAGGATCAGCCAGACTTTCATAAGTTAGTCCAGATAATTCTGCTCCACTTACTCTTTCTGGAGCGTAATAGACTATTCTAGCTCTCTTAGCTACGCCAACCCAGTGAGTTGTTCTAAAGTTTTTTGGAACTGAAGATTTGATAGTTGGTGAAACAAGTCCTGCTTGCGTCATACCTTTTGCTTTAAAAGCACCACATCTTCCTGCATCTGCTGTGATGTAAAGATCGGCAGCTGAGTCTGCACCTTCCTCGATCATTCTTTTCTCTAAAGCTCCAGCTTTACCATTAATTAAATTTACTTTAATTCCAGTTGCTGCAGTAAATTTGCTATAAAGTTCTGCGTCAGCTTTATAGTGTCTAGCATTGAATATATTCACCTCATTTGCTTTAGCAAAAGTTGAAACAAATAATGATAGAATTAATGCTGAAATTGATATTTTTTTCATTTATCTCTCTATGTTAATTGTTAATGTATTTATAATGATTTTGAGAACTATTCGCAATGATAATGATTATCAATCTCAATAGTGTCGCACATATAATTTATGTGATTTTTAGCGTTTTTAAGACTTAAACTCAGAAATTTTACTATAAAGAAAATTTCTGAAGGTTGTAACTCTAGCCACGTTTTTAAGAGATTCTGGAAAAACGAAATGTGCTTCCGTAATTGGGCCTTCGACGTTAGGTAAAACTTTAATTACATTTCTTGATAATGATACCAAATAATCAGGCAAAGCAGCAAGACCTACTCCACTTTCAACTGCTAGCAATAATCCCATCACACTATTTACCTTCATAACAGTTTTTCTTTTTTTATTGTCCTTCACTCCTAATTTTAATGCCCAATCAGGGTTAAAAACAGGAGACGGTGCACCTCTTCCAAAAGATATAAATTTGTGTTTGCTTAAATCATTTATTGTTTTTGGTATTCCATATTTTTCTAAATATTTAGTAGACCCATAAATATGGTAATTAATATCCATCAATTTTCTTTGAATATAATTTAATTGTTTAGGTCTTCTCATAAAAATGCCAATATCAGCTTGTCTAGTACTTAGATCTAATTCTTTATCGTCAAAAATTAATTCTATTTCAATTTCTGGATTTAATTGCATAAATTCTTGAATCCTTGGTGTTAACCAGTGAGTGCCAAAACTTCTTACAGTAGTAATAGTCAATTTTCCTGTTGGTTTATGTTTTTGGTCTCCTAATGTTGTTTCAACCTCTTTAAGTTTACTTATTACCTCATGAGCTGTTTTGTAAACGTATTCTCCATTTTCAGTTAAAGTTAAGCCTCTAGCATGTCTCTCAAATAATTTTACTTTCAAATCTTCTTCTAGTGACTGAATTTGTCTGCTTATAGCAGACTGACTTAGATTAAGTATAACTGTAGCACTGGTGAAACTACCTGCTTCAGCTACTGCATGAAAAATTTTTAATTTATCCCAATCCATTATTTATTTACATCAACTAATATTCTATTTTTTAATTTTCCTTCTAACATTTCAGGAAAAACATCTAAAAGTTCATTCAAACCCACAGTTTTGATTGATTTTTCCAAAATATTGAAATCTATATATTTGGGAACTTCGCCCCAAACAAACTCTTTTCTTTTATTACTAATATTTACTGAGTCGATGCCCCATAATTTTACTGCTCTTAGAAAAAAAGGCACAACAGAGGTATTTAATTTATTGCTACTTGCGTTACCACAAATTGCTACTATTCCTTTTAATCTAGTTTGAGAAATTGCATTTGCTAAAATATTTCCACCAACGGTATCTACAACGCCATCCCAAGTACCTTTTCCAATTAAACTGGCTTCACCCTCAAATTCTTTACGATCTATAACGTTTTTTGCGCCTAATTCTCTCAAATATTCTGCTTTATCTGGTTTTCCTGTCAATGCAGTTACATTGCAACCCATTTTAGATAATACCATTACTGCAACCATTCCAACACCTCCGGTAGATCCGGTTACAAGTACATCGTTAACTTTGCTTTGTAAAAATAACTCCTCCTTAGCTTTTACTGCAAAGGCACATAACATTGCTGTTAAGCCAGCAGTTCCCATCATCATTGCATGTTTGCTATTTAGATTTGTTGGTCTTTTTATTAGATGTTCTGCTTTAATTCTTGCGTATTGTGAAAATCCACCGTGAAATAATTCACCAACTCTACAACCAGTAAGAATTACTTCATCTCCAACTTCAAATTCATCTGATTTACTCTCGCTAACTGATCCAGAAAAATCAATCCCAGGAATTCTAGGAAACTCTTTAACTAACTTTGCACCATTTTTTAAAATTAAAGCATCTTTATAATTTAAATCAGAGTAATCTACCTTTACTAAGACATCACCGTCTTTTAGAAAATCTAAATTTAAATCACTAACTGCTCTAGTGAACTTTTCTCCCTCTTGGTTGATAACCAAGGCTTTAAAAGTATCAGGCATTTTTTAATTAAACTCTATTTTGCTATAAATCTCAAATATCTATTTTGATAGCTAAGATCATCTTTAAATTGACCCAGATAAAAGTTAGTAACTGTTGTAGCTTGTTCTTTTTTTATACCTCTCATAGTCATACACTGGTGAGTTGAATCTATTGTTACAGCAACACCTTTTGCATCTAACGACTCCATCAATGTATTTGCAATTTGTACTGTTAACCTTTCTTGAGTTTGAAGTCTTTTAGAAAATACTTCAACAACTCGTGCAATTTTACTCAAACCTACAACTCTCTCATTTGGAATATAAGCAACGTGAGCAATACCAATAATCGGAGCCATATGATGTTCACAATGACTTTGAACAGATATGTTTTTTTGAACTACCATATCACTATATCCTTCTACATCTCCAAATGTTTTACTTAAGATTTCTTTTGGATCTTCTTGGTAGCCTTTAAAATATTCTTTAAACGCTTTTGTTACTCTTTTAGGAGTTTCTAGTAAACCCTCTCTAGTAGGGTCCTCTCCTATCCATCTTAAAATTTTAATAAATGCCTCTCTAGCCTCCTCATCGGAAACGCTTTCGGGCTTTTTGTTATTTTCATTTTTTACTAATTTCATGAAGGGTTTTTATATATATAAATCGTCAAATTTAAAATATTTAATATATTCATTAATATGCTAGATAATGCGGATTATATATGTTTAAAAAAAGAGAAAATGTCGCTGATATAGAGGAAGGTAACCTATTATCGCCAAAATTTGATAATGATGGTTTAATTCCTGTGATTACTACATGCAGTAAAACTAAAGAAATTCTAATGCATGGGTATATGAATGTTGAAGCATTAAAAATGACTATTGAAACAAAAGAAGCTCATTACTGGAGTAGATCTAGAAAAGCGATTTGGCATAAAGGAAAAACAAGTGGATTTACTCAAAAAGTAAAAGAAATAAGAATTGATGACGATCAAGATGCGGTATGGATTACTGTTGATATTGGTGACGGAGCTAGTTGCCATGTTGGTTATAGATCTTGCTTTTATAGATCGGTTCCAATGGGAAAAATTGAGAATGGTCGAAAAGTCGAAATGAAATTTGAAGAAGAAAATAAAAAATTTGATCCAGAAGTTGTTTATAAAGGACAACCAAATCCTACCAAAATTTAATGAGTGAAATTCAAAAAAATGTTCTTGGAGAAGATCTAGAAGAATGTTCAAAAAATCCTTTAACTGGTTGGTTTAGAGATGGTTGTTGCAATACAGATGAAAATGATCATGGGTTACATACAGTTTGTGTAAAAGTTAACGATGAATTTTTACAATGGTGTAAAGAAGCTGGTAATGATTTAATCACGCCTCACCCTGAGTTTGGTTTTCCCGGACTTAAAGATGGTGATAACTGGTGTGTATGTGCAGGTTGGGTTGCTAGAGCCTTAGAAGCAGGAATTGGATGTTCTATTTATCTAAAAAAAACTCATATGAACACTTTAAAACTTGTACCAATTGAAACTTTAAAAAAGTTTGCAATAGATCTTTCTTAATCACATATTTCCATACTTAGGTCCGCCGCCACCTTCTGGAGTAACCCATGTAATATTTTGTGATGGCTCTTTTATATCGCAAGTTTTGCAATGAATACAGTTTTGAGAATTTATAACAAACTTTTCAACTTCATTTTCTTTCTGTATTTCATAAACACCAACAGGGCAATATCTTTGAGCAGGCTCATCATATTTTCCTAAAGTATATTTGATTGGCAAATCTTTATCTTTAAGTTGAAGATGAACAGGTTGATTATCAGTATGGTTTGTTCCTGTTAAGTAAACTGAACTAGTTTTATCAAATGTAATCACATTATCTGGTTTTGGATACTCTATTTTAGGCATTTCATTAGCGGGCTTCAATGTTTCGTGATCAGCATGCTTATGTTTAAGAGTAAAAGGTAATTTTCCTTTAAATAAAATTTGATCAATTCCTGTAAATATTATTCCCAAAATTAAACCCCAACTAAAACTTGGTTTAACATTTCTGGCTTCATATAATTCCTTATAAACCCAACTATTTTTAAATTTTTCTTCATAAACAGATAATTCTTTGTTTGAATTTAAATGATCTACAATAGTCTCAGCTGCAATCATCCCGCTCTTCATTGCCGTGTGGGAACCTTTTATTTTTGGCATATTTAAAGTACCAGCATCACAACCAACCAATAGTGCACCCGGCATAAACATTTTAGGCAAACTTTGAAAACCACCCTCTATAAGTGCTCTTGCTCCATAGGATATTCTTTTACCACCTTCCAACATTGATTTGATTGCCGGATGAGTTTTAAATCTTTGAAATTCATCAAAAGGTGATAGATGAGGATTTTTATAATCAAGCCCTATGACATAACCTAAAAAAATCTGTTTATTTTCAGCATGATAAACAAAGCTTCCTCCATAAGTATTATTATCTAAAGGCCAGCCTGCTGTATGCATTACTAAACCTTCTTCATGTTTTTCCTCTTTTAATTCCCAAATTTCTTTGAAACCAATTCCATATTGTTGTGGATCTTTTCCTTTATCTAATTCAAATTTTTTAATTAATTCTTTTCCTAAGTGACCCCTACAACCTTCAGCGAAAACTGTTATCTTTCCATGGAGTTCCATTCCAGGTTCATAGCTATCTTTTTTATTTCCATCTTTATCTAAACCCATATCTTGAGTTACAATACCTTTCACAGAACCATCTTCGCTATATAAAATCTCACTTGCAGGAAACCCTGGAAATATTTCAACACCTAAATTTTCAGCTTGCTCTGCTAACCATCTACATAAATTAGCAAGACTAATTATATAGTTATTATGATTTTGTTGAACTTTAGGTAATAACCAAGTTGGCCAACTAATTTTTTTAGTCTTTCCTAAAAATAAAAATTTTTCTTTAGTAACTTTTGTTTTAATTGGTGCATTAAGATCCTTCCAATTAGGCAACAGTTCATCTAAAGCTCGTGTTTCAAACACGTTCCCCGATAAAATATGTGCACCTATTTCAGATGCTTTTTCTAATAGGCAGACATTAATATCTGGATTTAACTGCTTTAATTTAATTGCAGTTGAAAGTCCTGATGGTCCGCCACCTACGATTACTACATCGTATTCCATCACTTCTCTGGACATATTATTTTTTTACAGTATTTGTTATTTTTGTATAGTGTTTAATTTGTTCAATTCCTCTAAGAATTGAGGAAGTGCTTCGAATAAATCAGCTTCTAAACCGTAGTCTGCGACACTAAAAATTGGTGCCTCACCATCTTTATTTATAGCCACGATAACTTTACTTTCTTTCATACCAGCTAGATGTTGGATAGCCCCAGAGATTCCAACTGCTATATATAAGTCTGGAACTACTACTTTGCCTGTTTGTCCAACCTGATGTTCGTTTGTAATATAACCTGCATCAACTGCTGCTCTTGATGCCCCTATTGCAGCATTTAATTTGTCTGCAACATCAGTTATTAATTTGAAATTCTCACCACTTTGCAACCCTCTTCCTCCAGAAATAACAATTCTAGCTGTTCCTAATTCAGGTCTATCTGATTTAATTTCCTCTCTGTTTACAAATTTTGTGTTTTCAGTTTTATCTGCTGCATCCACTTTCTCAATTTCTGCTGACCCACCTGTGGTTTCAGCCGCCTCAAATGATGTTGGTCTTATTGTTATACACTTTTTCTCGTCATTACTTTTGACAGTAGCAAATGCATTACCAGCATAAATTGGTCTTAGGAATGTATCTGGAGCAATTACTTTTATTATATCACTCACTTGTGAAATATCTAATAATGCAGCAATTCTAGGCATTAGATTTTTTCCAAAGGTATTTGCTGAACAGACTATATGAGAGTATTTATCTGCATGTTTTAAAATTGCTGAAGTATAATTTTCAGCAATATAATTTTCATAAATTTCATTATCCATATGAAGTACTTTTTTTACCAAAGGTACCTCAGATAAGGATTTTGCAACGTCATCTGCATTATGACCAATCAATAAAACATGTAAGTCTTGATCTATCTGAGATGCAGCTGTAATTGCGTTTAAAGTAAATGATTTGACTTCTTTATTGTTATGCTCTGCTATTAATAAAACTGACATTATATTACTTTAGCCTCATTTTTTAATTTTTGCACCAACTCCTCAACACTAGAAACCTTTATACCTGCTTTTCTTTTAGGCGGTTCCTCAATTTTAATATGTTCTATTCTAGGGTTAGTATCAACTCCTAGATCTGACGCATTAATTTGTTCAATAGGTTTTTTTTTTGCTTTCATAATATTTGGTAGTGATGCATATCTTGGCTCATTTAGTCTTAAGTCACATGTCACTATTGCAGGTGTATTAACTTCAATAGTCTCTAAACCCTCATCGACTTCTCTAGTTACTTCTAATGAATTTTCTTTAACCTCAATTTTTGATGCAAAAGTAGCTTGAGGCCAGTTTAAATGTGCAGCCAACATTTGACCAGTTTGGTTGCAATCATCGTCAATTGCTTGTTTGCCCATGAAAACTAAATCTGGATTTTCTTTTTCAACAATTTTTTTAAGAATTTTAGAAACAGCAAGAGGTTCTAATACACTATCCACTTTTACATGAATTCCTCTATCCGCTCCAACTGCTAGTGCTTTTCTAACAGTCTCTTGGGCTTTTTCTTCTCCAACTGTTACAGCTATTATTTCTGACGCTTTTCCAGCCTCTTTAATTTTAACAGCTTCCTCAATTGCATTATCATCTGGTGGATTAGTTGACATTTTAACATTGTCTGTCACAACGCCACTACCATCCTCTTTTACTCTTATTTGGACGTTATAATCAATTACCCTTTTTACAGCGACTAAAATTTTCATTATGCTCTTAACAATTTATTTTCTGCATCATAAGGACTCTCTTCTAAAATTGTTGCCTCATGCATCTTACCAAGTATATCAATCTTTAGTTTTTGTCCAATATTAGCTAGCTCTGGCTTAACCATTCCGAGTGCGATAGATTTTCCTAGTCTAAAACCAAAGTCACCTCCTGTTGCTCTACCAACTACACTGCCATTTTCATAAATAGGGTTATTTCCTAGCACATCTGCATCACTTGTTTCATGAACTTCTAAAGTAACAAGTTTGTTATCAAAACCTTTCTCTCTCCATTTATTCAAAGCTTCTAAACCAATAAAACTTCCTTTATTTGGATGGACAAATCTATCTAAACCACTTTCATATGGCGAATATTCAATAGATAATTCGGTGCCAACCAATTTGTAAGATTTTTCAACTCTTAAACTGTTCATAGCTCTTATACCATATGGTTTTAAACCTAAATCTTGTCCTGCATCCATTAACTTATCAAAAATATGGTTTTGATATTCAATAGGATGATGTAGTTCCCAACCTAACTCTCCTACAAAATTTACTCTCATTGCATTTACTGGTGCAAATCCTACATCTACTTGTTTTGCACTTAACCATTTAAAATTTTCATTTGAAAAATCATCATTAGATACTCTTTGCATTAACTCTCTGGCTTTTGGTCCTGATACAACTAGAACACCTTTGCTGTTTGTTAAATTTTCAAATTGAACAGATCCATCTTTTGGCATCCAACCTAATATCCAGTCATGATCTAACCTTTGAAACGCTCCCGCAGAAACCAAATAAAAACTACTTTCTGATTCTCTCATTATTGTAAATTCTGAATGAACACCACCTTTAGTATTCAATGCATGACATAAATTAATTCTACCTATTTTTTTTGGAAGTTTGTTTGCGACCAACTTATCTAAAAATTCCTCAGCTCCAGGACCTTTTATTCTACATTTTGCAAATGCTGTCATATCTAGTAGACCAACATTTTCCTTTACATTCTTGCACTCTTTCTCAATAGCTTTGAACCAATTTGATCTTCTAAAAGACCAGTCGTCCTTTTGCTCCATCCCATCAGTTGCAAAAAAATTGGGTCGTTCCCATCCAAACTTTTGACCAAAAACTGCACCAAGATTTTTCATTCTGTCATAACAAGGAGCTGTTCTTAATGGTCTTGCAGCTGGTCTTTCTTCATCTGGAAAGTGAGTTATAAATACATGGCTGTAAGCTTCCTCATTTTTCTCTTTAAGATAAGATTTTGAGCAATAATCACCATATCTTCTTGGCTCAACACCTAACATATCTATTGTTGGCTCTCCATCTACAATCCACTCTGCTAATTGCCAACCTGCTCCACCAGCAGCAGTAATTCCAAAGCTGTGACCTTCATTTATCCAAAAATTTTTTAAACCCCATGCTGGTCCAACAATGGGATTTCCATCAGGTGTATAACAGATAGCACCGTTGTAAACTTTTTTAACTCCTACTTCTCCAAAAGCAGGAACTCTATGTATCGCACCTTCAATATGTGGTGCTAGTCTATCCAAGTCTTCTTGGAACAATTCGTATTCAGAGTCTTTGGAAGGTCCATTAACATAACATGCTGGAGCTCCATCTTCATAGGGACCTAATATTAAACCACCGGCCTCTTCTCTCATATACCATCTACTATCACTATCTCTCAAAACTCCCATCTCAGGTAATCCATCTTTTTTTCTTTTTTGAATTTCTGGATGTGGCTCTGTTACAATATATTGATGTTCAACGGGTATTACCGGAATATCCAAACCTACCATTTTTCCAGTCTGTCTAGCAAAGTTTCCAGAGCAAGAGATTACATGTTCGCATTCTATTGACCCTTTATCTGTTTCAACAATCCAACCATCCTTATTTTGTCTCATCGCTAAAACTGTTGTGTTTCTATATATCTCAGCTCCTCTATTTCTCGCCCCTGTTGCTAACGCTTGAGTTAGATCGGCAGGTTGAATGTAGCCATCTTCAGGATGTTGTATTGCTCCAACTAGATCATCTGTATGACATAATGGCCAAATTTCTTTAACTTGTTCAGGAGTTAAAAATTTAACATCTACTCCGATTGTTTTAGCAACACCCGCATACTGGTGGTATTCATCCATCCTGTCTTGATTGCTTGCTAATCTGATATTTGATACAACACTAAATCCAACATTCTTTCCAGTTTCCTCTTCTAAACTTTTATATAAATTGACGGCATACTTATGAAGTTGTCCTACTGAATAACTCATATTAAATAATGGAAGAAGTCCCGCAGCATGCCATGTGGAACCTGAAGTTAATTCTTTTCGTTCAACTAATACAACATCAGACCAACCTTTTTTTGCTAAATGATAAAGTGCGCTGACACCAACAACACCTCCACCAACTACTACGACTTTTGCTTTTGATTTCATCATGCGATTTTTACCTAATTTTTCTTATAAACAAAACATAATTCTAATAGTCATAATCGTCATCATCGTCATCTCTCCATCCCATTTGATACATCAGATAAGCTGCGGTTATTACACTAATGACACCTGCAACCATACCAAAATTTACCCCCATCTCTTGTCCAAAATAGTACCATCCAATTTGGGTCGCGCCAATTGGCGGGATACAAAGAATAGCCATTAATATTGCAATTCTAACTGGAAAACTTGGTTTTTTCATCAGATAGATGAACCCATCGGCATAGGTTGAGAGACCGCAGTGGTAAGCCAACAATTTTTTAAAAATCCATCGAGCTCATATTTTTCAACTTGCCATTTAAATTTATAATACTTTTTGTCTTTGTCCATAATTGTCACTTCAAAAGTCGATACGCCCTTTGATTTATATACCTCTACAATTTCATAGTTCTCGTGATTTAAAAGCATTGAGTAGGAATCTGTTTTGATCATATTTTTAAATCTCTCAATAGGTCCTGTTACTCTCTGATTGTTTGGGTGCGCAAAAAACCATGTTTGAATTATCCCATGATCTTTACTAGGAGTATCATTTTTCATCAAAGCATTAAGTTGAATTTCAATTACCTCTCTAGGTTTAATATCTGGATTTGGTTTTTTTATTTCAGCTTTTAATTCATTTGCAGAAAAAATTAAAAATATAAATACAAAAAAACTTCTATAAATGTCTGGCTGTATTTTTAACATCCTCCAAAAACTCAATTCTTTTTTCATTCGATACAAATGGTACAGCAAAATATCGTTTATAGGTAATGTCATAAATACCACACTTATTAAAAATACCTTTTTTAATTCTCCTAAGGGGTAAATTTAAAAAAAAATCTGAAATTGAGAATCTGGGTGAACCATATGTGCAAAAAATCAAAGCTTTTTTGCTTTTTAGTTTACCAACAGCATACCCATAATTGCCAAAAAGTTTCTTAAATGAAAAAGCCCAGGGTGGCGCTAAAACCTTATCGATCCAACCTTCTACAATAGCAGGCATTCTATAATTCCATATAGGAGCAACTAGAACAATTAAGTCAGAATCGTCAATTTTTCTTCTGTGATCCAAGACAATATCATCAGCATTTTCACCAGCATATACTGGATCAAATTTTTCTTTATATAAATCTACACATTCAACTAAATGACCATTTTCTTTAGCAGATTTTATGAAATTATCTTTTATAGCAGAATTAAAAGATTTATCGTTGTAATGCCCATATACCAAAAATACTTTTTTCATTAATCTTTAAGGACTGGAAAAACTGGATTAGATTTTTGAAAAAGTTTTTGATACTCCTGTTTTATACATCTATTGGAAATAAATTGGATATTTTCTTTATCTGCTAAAACTTTTGCCTCCTCACTGTGAATTCCGTATTGTAACCATAAAACTTTTGTTCCTTTTTTAATTGCTTCCTTTGCAATTCCTTCAGCCTCTTTTGAGGGTCTAAAAACATCAACTATATCTATTTCTTCCTTTATCTTATCTAAACTTTCGATCATTTTTTCCCCATTTACAATCTCACCAACTGCAAAAGGGTTAATAGGAATAACTTTATAACCAAAATTTTGCATATATTTCATAACAACATTTGCTGGTTTTCTCTTAAGATTTTTTCTATCCTCTCCTTTTTTTTCAGAGCTCACTCCAATCATAGCTATTGTTTTTGATTTTCTTAAAATAGATTTAATCTCATTATCGTTCATTATTTTCTTTCTTAATAGCTATTATTTATTTTTCCAACTAGGTTTTCTTTTTTGTAAAAAAGCCGATATTCCCTCTTTTGCATCTTGTGAAGCCATATTTACAGTCATCATTTTACTTGTAAACTTATAAGCATCTCCTAGTGGCATCTCTAATTGTTTATAAAAAGCTTGTTTTCCAATTTTAATTGTTAGATTTGATTTTGAAGAAATTTTTTTTGCAATTTTTAAAACTTCTGCATTTAGTTTTTTGTTTGAAAAACAATCATTAATCAAACCAATTTCCTTAGCGTATTTTGCATTTATAGGATCTCCAGTCAGAAGCATCTTCATCATAATTTTACGAGTTACTTTTCTACTTACAGCAACCATTGGAGTACTGCAGAAAAGTCCAATATTTACTCCTGGTGTTGCAAAGGTGGCATTTGTTGTACTGTAAGCTAGATCACAACTTGCAGCTAACTGACATCCAGCTGCATAAGCTGCGCCATGTACTTTTGCAATAACAGGTTTCTTTCCTTCAACAATTTTCATCATTAATTTTGAGCAAAGATTAAATAATTTTAAGTGATTTGACCTATTTTTAATTCCACTAACCTCTTTAAGATTATGGCCAGCGCTGAATCCTTTACCAGATCCCTCTAATATTATTACTCTTGTATTATCATCCTTATCTAATCGAGTAAAAGTATTCAAAAGATCTCTTAAAGTTTTAAATGACAGTGAATTATAAGTTTTAGGATCATTAATTATTACATTTATAATTCCGTTTCCTAATTTTTTTGTTTTTACATTCATATTGAAGTTATTTTAACTCACCATCTTCTCGCATTTTAGCTCTAATTTTTGTAGCAGAAATTTTTTGTATTTCTTCAGATAAAACTATCTCCTCAATTTTGTAACCAACTCCTCTCCCGTAACAAATATTTGTAATATTTGGCACCATCATTATTTTAAATCTTCCTTTAAATTCAGGATTTAATTTATTTTCAATATTTTTTTTTACTGTTTCAAAGTCAAATGGATTGTCATCAACTCCTTGAACGTCTCTTATTTGAATACACACTTGACCAGTCTTTTTGATGATCTCTTTAAATAAAGCATAGTGACCCTCATGAAATGGCTGCCATCTTCCAAGCATTTGTGCTGTTGGTTTTTTATTGTCCCATTCATAACTCATTATGATATCTCCTTAATTATTTTATCTGCCCAAACCTTAGCATCTTGAGTAGTTACATGAAAATCATATTTTTCAGGTTTAACAAACATTTGATTAGTATCGTCAAACCTTCCTTCTTTAATAGTATCTACCCAAATAACAAAATCTGCAGGGAATAAACTTCTTGCTTCTGGTGTTGGGCAAATAAAATCTGCCACAACATAATTTCCATGATCTTTCAGCTTTAAAGCAAAGTCTGCCATTCTTTTAGCTTGTCTTTTTCTACCCTCTTCAGAAAAATCCCAATCATTTGCTTGTTTTCTAACTTCGTCAGCATTTAATCTTTTTGCATTAAGTTTTGGAGCAAGTTCTTCTGCCAATGTTGTTTTGCCAGCCCCGGGCAAACCCATAATTAAAATTATTTTCATTAAATTTGTTCTAAAGGATGATGAGACATTAATTCTAACCCATTTTCGCCAACTAAATATTGTTGTTCTAATTTCACTCCCTCATGACCTCCAACTTCGCCGATATAACTTTCTAGGGTAATTGTCATATTTTTTTGAAATATACCGCTTCTTTCTCCACCATCAGTCGGATATCTAATTGCTGGCCACTCATCACATAAACCTATTCCATGAAGCATGACTGAATATCTATTTCCGTAATATTTTTCAGGAAGTATCCATGCCTTTTCAGTAAATTCTCTAAATGATACTCCATCTTTAATTAATCTTGAATTATAGTCAATCTGCTCAACTGCTGTTGAATAAATTTTTTTTTGATGTTCATTAAATTTATTTCCACAAACAAAAGCTCTAGAAATATCTGCACAATATCCATAAGGGCCTACCATATCTGTATCAAAGGATACGATCTCACCATCTTGAATAATCTTATTACTACTTTCTTGCATCCAAGGATTGGTTCTAGAGCCTGAAGATAATATTCTACACTCTATCCACTCTCCACCATTTTCAATGTTCGTTTTATGTAAAATCGACCATAACTCATCTTCAGTAATTCCTGATTTCAAATAATCTCTCATTTTAATTATTCCAATATCAGCAACATCTAAAGCTGCTCGCATGCATTTAATTTCTTCAGACGATTTAATAACTCTAGCCTGTTCAAGTATTTTTTTCGCTTCTAAAACTTGAATTCCTTTTTTATTAAGCTCATTTACGGCTGGACCATTGATTACATCAATTGCGATTTTTTTACTTTTAAAATAAGAGTTAGATAAATCATTTACTTCATTGACCCATTTTTTAAGTTGCAACTCTGATTGGTCACCATTGCTAAAATAATCCCAAGTAATTGCTGGTCTTATTTCATCTATTAAATTGAGACCTTTAGATAATATTTCACAATTAAAATATTCATATAATATTGTTGGACCATCAACAGGGATAAAGCAATATCTTGTAAGATTATGCATATTATAAACACTCATATTTACAGTGTCTAATGCATACCTTACATTTACTGGATCAAATAAAATACATGCCTCTATATTATTTTTCTTTAATTCATTTCTTAATCTGTCAAGTCTATAAGATCTAAGTTCGTCAAAATCTATTTCATCTTCTCTTAATCTTTTTTTTGAAATATATTTCTTAATTGGTTGGTTTTCTGAAAGAATTTTTCTGTTAAACTTCATCCCTATAACATCTGTACACCAACTCCTGTTTTTGGATAGGTGTATAAATTATAATTTGCACAAAGCTCATCTCCTGGTTTCAAATCTTTTATTGAAACCATAAAAAAATATTTTGCGTCTGGTTTCTCTCTTAAATTATAATACATGTTTTCTAAATTATCATCATTTTCGTTAAATTTTTTTGCTTTTGCGGTAGGATCAATTGGATCACCAAATTTTAATGTAGGTAAAATATTTGATACCATTCTTTGAACTGTAGGATTGTCAGAATGATTATAAAAACCACCTAATGGAGTTCTTATATATTTATTTTCAAACTGCTCATCTCTTATGTGAGTAATTCCGATAAAAGTATTAGCTTTAATTTCTTTGGTTGCGAATAATCCCAAACCTTCGATTGGTGAACTTTTTATTGTTAATGCATCTGGTAAAGGTCTGTACATATATTTCGCACTTTCTACACAATGTGAGTTGCCACCCACTTGTGAAATTGATGTGTAGGATTATCCATATCAGGAGAAAAATTTCCACCATTATATGCATGTGAGTTGCGGCCTAATTGCATTCTTTGAATTATACCTACATCTTCTTTTTGAATATCTTCCCACAATTTATGATTTTGTTTTCTTAATGATTTAAATTCTAATGATTTTGCGGCTTTTTCACCTACATAATATATTTCCATGTGCTCTAAAGTTTTTTTATGACTAATGGGTTCTAACCAATATGCGTAGAAATGATCTTTATGTATACCTAACATAACATTGGGAAACAAAGCTACATACTCTGCAATATTTTCTTTTTCTTTGGGCCAGTTAGGAAAGCAAGGAAATTTTTTCTTACCTTTAAATTTTGGATTGTAAACAACTGTGCCTTGGCCTGCAAAGCGGTTTGGTAATCCTTGAATATGATAGTGATCTTCAATTTTTGAATAAGAATTTAAACCTGGATGAACCCATGGCAAATGATAACTTTCACAATAATTTTCAATTGCAAATTTCCAATTACATTTTGCATTTAATTTAAAATAACCAAAATCATTTGCATGATTAATTAATTTTCTATCTTTTTTTTTCCAAAATTTAGCCCACCTATCACTTAAGGGTTTAATATATTTTTCAAATGGAATTTCGTTGTTGCTGATATTAATAAAAATTAAATCTAACCAAACATATGATCTTATTTCTTTTAAATTGTTTTTATCTTTTTTAAATTTCGGGCTACTATGTTGGTTCATCCCACCTATATGAGGTGTTGCAATTAGATTTCCATCTGATGTGTATGACCATGAATGATAAGGACATCTAATAACATTTCTAATATTGCCTTTTTTGCTTACTAGCTTTACTCCTCTATGACTACAGACGTTATGAAAAACTTTTATCTGATTTTTTTTATTCCTTACTAAAAATAATGGCAGTCCTAACAAGTTAAATGGTTTTACATCGCCGATATTTGGCAAAGAACTTGCTACTCCTATTACAGTCCATTTATTTTCAAATATTTTCTCTCTTTCTATTAAAGTATAATCTTTACTTGTATAACATTCGTTAGGAAGTCCATGTGCTTTAGAAATTGGTCTCTTAACTATATCTAATTTTTTTTTATCTATAATTTTATAAATTGATGACATTTTATTTTGTCACTTCATATAGACCAAGCCATGCATTTACATCTTTACTAGCAATATAATCAGATTTAAAAAACTCTATTTCTTTCCATTTATTTTCATTTTTTAATTGTTTAATTTTTTTATCAAATCCATATTCCTCATATATTCCCTCGTTAATAGTGAAACAAATTAGACTTTTATTTTTAGTAATTCTAATAAACTCATCTAACGCAGGTGGTTTTACATGTCCAAAAGTAAATGTGCCCACACACATTAAAGCATCATATTGATCATCCTTTTCCTTGATTGGTTTATTTAAATCTACTTTATCTAATTTTTTATAAAGGTTATTTGGAACCAAATCTAAAAGTTTTTGGGATAGATCAGCACCAAAAAAATTAGTGAAACCATACTTTTTCAATTCTACACCAACCAATCCAGTTCCACATCCGGCATCATAAATATTAATATCTTTTTCTTTTTGATGTTTATTGAAAACTTCTACTGTTTCCTTTGGGCCAGTATAATTCCATTCAACCATATCTTTATCATATTTATTATCCAGACCCCATTCGTCATAAAAATCCATGACCTCTTTTGTTTCTTTTAATTTATAAATTGGAACTTTATTACCTACATCTTTTTGGGCCATTACCCTCTCATTTTTTCTCCACTTGGATCATAAAGTGGTTCTTTGATAATTGAACAATTGAATAAATCACCATTAATTTCTACTTGTATTCCATCTTCAGATGATAAATTTTTTTGATCTAGATATGAAAAAGCAACACTTTTATTTACAAAATGAGCAAATCCACCTGAAGTAATATACCCAATGCTATTATCTCCCTTCATTACTGCTTCATTGTTTGTGACATCTATGTCGTTTGTTTGAATTATTAAAGGAACTAATCTATTCGAGCTATTGTCTTGCTTAGCTTTTTCTTTACCAATAAATTCTTTGTTCCAATTAATGAAACTATCTAATCCAGTTTCTTTAGCAGTAAAATCAGGTCGATAGTCTAAAGTCCATGCGCCCCAATTTTTCTCTAGTC
Source organism: uncultured Pelagibacteraceae bacterium (assembly GCA_902597335.1). Classification (GTDB taxonomy): domain Bacteria; phylum Pseudomonadota; class Alphaproteobacteria; order Pelagibacterales; family Pelagibacteraceae; genus Pelagibacter. The sequence continues at coordinate 36,576 of CACJXK010000004.1, read as the reverse complement.
TCATAGACATTAAAGCTCTTCCACCAAAAGGTTTAATACCAAATTCTTTTCCCGCCTCCATTAACTCCTCATAAAGTTTAATTTGGAAATGTGGCGCAACATATATTTCATAACCAAGTTCACCCGTGAATGAAATTCGGTTTATAATTGCTGGAACACCTCCAACAAACATTCTTCTTGAGTCTCTAAATCTAAATTTTTCATTAGATACATCGTCTCTAACTATTTTTTCTAAAACTTTTCTCGAATTAGGTCCTGCTATAGATATTCCATGAAATTCATCTGATCTATTTTTATATTCAACATTAAATTTATCTAAATGGCTTTCAAACCAACGTCTATGCATTTCTTGAGCTGCACCTGAACCAAAAACCATAAATTCGTTTTCATCAAGGCATGAAACTGTAAGATCGCCACATAATTTTCCTCTATAAGATAACATTGGAGATAACGATATTCTTCCAGGATTTGGAAGTTTACCTGCCATAATATGATCTAAAAATTTTCTTGCATCTTTTCCTTTAAATTGATGTTTTGAAAAATTAGCAACTTCAATAAAACCAACATTTTCTCTTACATTAATAACTTCTTTGGAGACATAATTATGCGATCTAGATCTTTTTATAGTTGGCTCTTCGTATGCATCTTTTTTATCATTTGCAAACCACAAAACATTTTCTAAACCAAAGCTGTCTCCCATAACCGCTCCTTGTTCTACAAACCGATCATAAAGAGCTGTTGTTTTTTGTTTTCTTCCTTTTGGTAAAGTTTCATTTGGAAATGTCATAATAAATCTTCGTTCATAATTTTCAGAAGATTTAATTGTTCCGTATTGAGGTGATGCATAATCTCCAAATCTTGCAACATCCATTGCCCAAACATCTATTGATGGTTCTCCGTCAATTATCCATTCAGCAATACATTTTCCAACTCCTCCTCCTTGACAAAAACCAGCCATTACACCCACTGCTACCCAATAATTTTTCATTCCGGGAACAGGACCAATTAATGGTGATCCATCAGGTCCAAAAGTAAAAGGCCCATTTACAATATTTTTAATTCCTGCCTTTTCTAACGCTGGCATTCTTTCAAAACCTATTGCTAATCTATCTTGAATATTATCTAGTTTTGGTTCTAATAACTCATGACCAAAATTCATAGGTGTTCCTTCAACCTTCCATGGTGTTGATTTTGGTTCATAAGTTCCAAGAAGCATTCCTTTTCCTTCTTGTCTAAAATAAATGTTACCTTCAAAATCAGTTCCAATAGGAATTCTTTGATCACCCATTGCTTCAATTTCTGGAATAGCTTCAGTGATTAAGTAGTGATGCTCCATTGGTTGAACTGGTAGATTAATTCCTGCAAGCTGCCCAACTTCTCTTGCCCATAAACCTCCAGCGTTAATAACTATTTCTGCTTTTATATTACCCTTGTCAGTTATCACATCCCAAGTTCCATCCTCTTTTTGTTTTGTGTCTTTTACAACTGTATGTGTATAATATTTTCCACCATGAACTTTTGCTGCTTTTGCAAAAGCATAAGTTACGCCCGATGGATCTACTTCCCCATCAATAGGGTCCCATAATGCCAGAAGGTATCTTGATGGATCAATTAAAGGATTTTTCTTTTTTACTTCCTCTAAAGAAACAAACTCTTGGTCAAGACCCATATATCTTGCTTTAGACCTCTCTCTTTTTAAATAATCCGCCCAAACATCATTTGAAGCCAAATAAAATCCCCCACTTGGTTTGAATCCAACTGAATGGCCAGACTCTTTTTCAATTTCTTTGTACAATCCGATTGTATAAGCCATCATTCTAGAAATATTTGGATCAGATGAAATCACATGTACATTTCCAGCTGCATGCCAAGAGGATCCAGATGTGAGTTCATTTCTTTCAAGAAGAATACAATCTTTTAAACCAAACTTTGATAAATGATAAAGAATGGAACAGCCTACTACGCCGCCACCTATGATGACTACTTTTGCATGATTTTGCATGTTAGTATTTTATTTCTTTATTGACGTCTTTCAATGTCTTGTCTGTCCCATGGTGAAAATGTTTAGTCATATCTGGCATGTACTTCATGGCAATTGGTTTTTTACCAACCGCAACAGCCATTTCTCTAACATGATGAGCTTCAGCACCACAACAAATACCGATTAAATTAATTTTCTCTTTAAGACATTCTTTTGCAAATTCAGCCATTTCAAATCTGTTACAATATAAATTATCTAGAGCAACAGGAAATGCATTTCCTCCAGGAATGCAGTCACATCCGTAATCTGTCTGATTCAAAAATCCTGGTTCTTCCTTTGTTGTTCTATATGGAACAGGAAGACCTGCAACATGACAGGAAACTTTTTTTCTTATTTTTTTTAAAAGTTTCATGGTCATTTCTGGACCTCTGTAACAATTCAAACCAACAACATCAGCACCAAGATCTTCAATTATTTTACATGCATCTTCAGCAGTGTGGCCATCTCTTGTCAAATCACCACGAGGTATTGCATAATTGGCAACTGCAATCAAACCTTCATCCTTAATTGCTTTTAAAGCTATCTTCATTTCATCTACCCAATTAATTGTTTCTGCGACTACAAAGTCAACTCCTGCCTCTTTTGCCCAAAGCACTTGCTCTTCGTACATCTTTTGACATTCTTTGAATGAGTTTTTGTCTTTTGGATCAAAAATATTTGTATTAGCAACATCTCCACAAACCATTAAGTCTAAATCTTTAAATTCTTTCGCAGCATCCTTTGCAATTTTAAGTGCATTTTTTTGCATCGGCTCTAGCAAATGTTCTTTTCCAATAATTCTTAATTTCTCTCTATGTCCATAATAGGTGAAAGCTTGAACAATATCTGAACCAGCTCTAATAAATTCTCTATGTAATTGTGTAACTACATCTGGATGCTCTAAAACTACTTCTGGCACAAATGGACCTGCAGAAAGATATCCTCTCCTTTCCATCGCAAATAAATATCCCTCTGCGAATATTACGGGACCCTCATCTAATCTTGATAATAAATTTTTATTCATATTTATTTAATAATTTATTTCTAAATAAAGAGAGTATAAAGACAATTTTAACACAACTCAAAGTTGAAACTAATTTGCAATTTTTCCATCTATATGTTCTGATGATTTATAATTAATTAATTAGGAGAAATAATGAAAATCAAAAAATTACTTCTATCTGCTGCTGTAATATTTGGACTAACTTCTTTTGGAAGTGTTGCCAACGCAGCTTGTGGGAACATAACTATTGCTAATATGAACTGGGCTTCAGCAAACTTCATGGCTGAAGTTGACAAAATCATATTAGAAGAAGGTTACGGATGTTCTGTTGAATTGGTGCCAGGTGCAACAATGCCTACATTTACATCTATGCAAGAAAAAGGTGAGCCAGATGTTGCTCCAGAATTTTGGGCTAACGCTGCAATCATTGCTTTAAATAAAGCAGTTGATGAAGGAAAAATGCACTCACTTAATAAAGCACCTATTACTGGTTTAGGTGAAGGATGGTGGGTGTTACCTGCTACTTTAGAAAAACATCCTGAACTTACTACTGCTGAAGCAATTTTGGCAAGACCGGATCTATTTCCTCATCCAGAGGATCCATCAAAAGGTGGGTTTCATATTTGTCCTCCAGGATGGAACTGTGAACTAAGTAATAGAAATCTTTACAAAGCTTTTGACATGGAAGCAAAAGGTTGGGCTATTGTTGAAACAGGTTCTGCTGCAGGATTAGATGGATCAATTGCTAAAGCTGCTGAAAGAGGTGAAAACTGGTTTGGTTACTATTGGTCACCAACAGCTATCATTGGTAAATATGATATGAGAGCTGTGGACATGGGAGCTTGGGGTGGAAAAGATAACTGGGATAAATGTATAGTTTTACCAGAACAAGAATGTGGAGACCCTAAAGCAACTTCATGGACAAAATCTGAAGTTTACACAATCGTAACTGACAATTTCAAAAATACAGCTGGAAGTGCTGGTATGGATTATTTCAAAAAAAGAACTTATCCAGGTCCAGTAATGAACGGTATGTTAGTTTGGATGGGTGAAAACCAAGCAGAGGGTGCTGATGCTGCAATTGAATTCCTAACAAACCAAGAAGATGTTTGGTCTAAGTGGGTTTCAAGTGAAGCTGCTGCAAAAATAAAAAAAGCACTTTAATAAAATAAAATATTGCCAAACCCACTCTTTAGTGGGTTTGGTTGAGTAAAATTATGGATTTCTTTAATAAAATTCCTGTAATGGATCGAACAGCTTTAAGAGAGCTTAAAAAAGGAATAGACTCTAGTTTTAAAGAATTTTCAAGAGCCTATGGAGATGGAATTGAAGGTTTTTTTGATCCACTTTTGCATTTTTTAATTTGGTTGGAAAAATTATTAGTCAATAGTCCTTGGCCATTAGTAATAGGTGTATTTGCTTTGTTGGCATGGATTGGATCAAGAAGTATTAAACTGGTAATAGGTACAATAGTTTGTTTTATGATTATAGGTTATTTTGGAATGTGGAAAAACTGTATGGCTACTGTTGCAATAATATCTGTTTCAACATTAGTTTGTATTGTAGTCGGTATTCCAATTGGTGTGTTAATGTCTAAATCAAGCAGAGCAGAAAAAGCAATTTTACCCGTTTTGGATATGATGCAAACTATTCCAAGTTTCGTTTACCTTATACCTATAATTATGCTTTTAGGTATTGGAAAAGTGCCTGGTTTATTGGCAGTTTGTATTTATGCTTTACCACCGGTAGTAAGGCTGACAAATCTTGGAATAAGAGAAGTAGATAAAGAAACACTTGAGGCAAGTGAGGCTTTTGGTGCAACACCCATGCAAAAATTAAAATCTGTACAAATCCCTCTATCACTCCCAACGATATTCGCTGGGATAAATCAAACAATTATGATGGCGTTAGCTATGGTAGTTATCGCATCTATGATAGGTGTTAAAGGGCTTGGAGTTCCTATTTTACAAGCTATTTCTAATCAATATTTAGCACTCGGAATGATGAATGGATTGGCCATAGTTGCTCTAGCGATCATATTCGATAGAGTTACACAGCAGTATGGTCAGAGAATTCAAAAACACAGAGGTCAAAAAAAATAACCCTGACACTTTGATCTAATATTTTTCTAGACAGTTATTTTAAAATAAATAATTATTCATTAATGAATTTTTCATTAGAAATTGGACCTCACACAGATCTTGACACTTTACCAAGTGTTAAAGATGTATATGTCACAATGCTACCTGGAGGTGATTATAAAGAGACTGCTGATAAATCTGGAGACCTGGTTAAAAAAGGATTTAATCCAGTTCCTCATTTTCCCGCTAGATCAATTAATAGCGAAAGTGAATTAAAAGAGTATGTTTTAAGGTGTAAAGATTTAGGTGTAAAACAAGTTCTTGTTATTGGAGGTAGTCGTGAACCAATTGGAAAATTTGATAGTTCCTATCAGATATTAGAAACAGGTTTTTTTGATGGGATAAAGATCGGAATTGCTGGACATCCAGAGGGTAGTCCTGATATATCCGATTCAGATTTAGAAAAAGCAATGATAGATAAAAAGCCTTATGCTGATTATATAGTTACTCAATGGTTACTTGATGCTCAGCCTATCGTTGATTTTATTTCTAAACAAACGATACCAGTTCATGTTGGAATAACTGGGCCAATGAAAATTTCAAGCTTAATAAAGTTTGCAAATATTGTAGGGGCAAAAAATTCCATTAACTTTCTTAAATCTAATTTTACTAAGGCATTAGATTTATTGAAACCTAAAGACCCTAATGATCTAATTGGGAAAGTTAAATCGCATACTGATTATTTTCACATTTATACATTCGGCGGCTTGAAGGAAACAAACAAGTGGTTGAAGGAGAATAACTATGTCTAAAGAATTTGACTATAGTAAACTAAGACACGTAACATCAGTAGATCAATCTGATAGAAAAGTGCCTTATAATTTAAGACAAAGCGGACCAACAAAAGTTGAAATGTTAATTTCAACACGTGTAAGAAAATCACCATATTGGCATCTGTCAATGAGAGAAGGATGTTGGAGAGCAACTGTATACAATCGAATTTACCATCCAAGAGGATACGTTAAACCTGAAGATGGTGGTGCAATGGTAGAGTATGATGCAATTGTTAATCATGTAACAATGTGGAATGTTGCAGTTGAAAGACAAATTAGAGTGAAGGGTCCTGATGCAGAAAAATTTGTAGACTATGTAATTACAAGAGATGCTACAAAAATTTCTCCGATGAGAGCAAGATATGTAATTCTTTGTAATGCATATGGCGGTGTATTAAATGATCCTATACTTTTAAGAATATCAAAAGACGAATTTTGGTTTAGTTTATCTGATAGTGATATAGGTCTATATTTACAGGGTGTAAACTCCGATGAGAGATTTAATGTAGAAATCGATGAAATAGATGTAAGTCCTGTTCAAATTCAAGGACCAAAATCTAAGGCGTTAATGAAAGATTTATGCGGAGATCAAGTTGATTTTGATAATATGCCTTTCTATGGTTTAGCTGAAGCTAAAATTGGTGGAAGAAGTTGCGTGATATCTCAATCAGGATTTTCAGGAGAAGCAGGTTATGAAATATATTTAAGAGAATGCACTTTATACGCTGAAGATATGTGGAATGCGGTTCTTGAAGCGGGTAAAAAACATAGTTTAATGGTAATTGCACCAGCTCACCATAGAAGAATTCAAGCTGGAATTCTTTCTTGGGGACAAGATATGGATAATCAACACAATCCATTCCAATGTAATTTAGGATATCAAGTTTCGTTATCTGGTAAAGGTGAATGGAATAAGAAAGCAGATTATGTTGGAAAAAAAGCTCTTGAAAAAATGAAAGCTGATTTAAAAGCTGGTCACAAACCATACAAACTTCAATTAGTTGGTTTAGAAATGGGTGGTAAACCAATTGACGACTATGCGCCTGATTTCTGGTTAATTTCTGATGAAGGTGGTGGCGAACCAATTGGTTTTGTAACTTCACCTTGGTATCATCCAGAGAAAAAAACAAATATTGCAATGGGATATGTACCTTTTGATGGAACATTGAACGCAAATGGTTTTCCAAAAGGAAAAGTGGGATCTAAATTCAAGGTACACTTGCCTGAAAAATATTCTGAAACTCCAGGCAAACCTGTAGATGCAGTAGTTGTTGATATACCATTTAAAGAGTCTTACAACGCGAATACAAGAGAAGTTGTAAAAGGTTAAATAATTATGTGGGAGGAGATTAACTCCTCCCCTAAATCTGATGCTAGCACAATTTCTAGAGATTTTTTTTAAATCGTTAAAATTAGATAGAAGCTTATACAAAGATAATAAATACTTTGGAGAAGCTGCAATATATTTTGCCGGTCTTGTAATGATACTTGATGGAGTTGCAGGAGCCGTAGCGGCAAATTCAATAATAAAAACATCAATAGGCATATCTGGTTTGACAGCTTTACTAACATGGTTTGTTTGGGCAATTTTTATTTTTGTAATAGGAGTAAAAATCTTTCCAGACAAAGGCAGCAAGGTTCCATTTAAAAAAGTATTAATTGCCGTAGGGTACGCTCACGCACCAGGTTTAATAAGATTTTTTGCAGTTACGCCAGACTTAGTTTTGCCTATTATTTTTCTTACACAGTTTTGGATATTTGCTTCTTTAATTATATCTACAAAACAAATATTAAATTTAAAATCTAATTTAAAATCTTTTGGAGTAGTGTTTTTATCTTTTCTTATAATTGCTTTTCTCTCAATAACATTCATTATAAATAGAATGAACTCAATTCCAGTCAGCAATATTAGTTAAAGAGGAAATACAGTCTTTGAGGTTCTGCAAGATTTACACAACTTATATCCTGTCATAATTAGATTTTGCGTAACGCTTTCGTCTTTTTTATGACATTCTTCACAAATCTCGTCTAAATCTTTTAAATTTTTCTCTAAAAAATCATCTTTTATTTTATCAGTCATTATCTGTTAAACCAGCTCCCGCAGTTCTTGATTTAGACTCCTCGCTTTCCTCAACATAAGTTTTAATTGAAAGTTTATGCATTTCTAACCAATCATCCTCGGAGAAGTTATTTTTATTATCTAAAAATTTAATATTTATTTTGTCTGATTTTTCTAAAATATCTCCACTTAAATAATTAGAATAAATAGATTCATTAAAATTAAACAAAAACTCTTTATTGTCCATTTTTAAGAATATTCTTTTACCAATAATCTCTGACGCCCTACTCAAAAAAGATAAAAATATGAGAGGAAAAGCTATTTTATTAATCTCAATTTCATTAAATTTTAAAATTACAGGCGATTGATCATAAAAATTTAACCCACAAAGTATAGGACAATAATATCCTTTTGCTGTATTTGAAGGTGAAATTTCTCCAATATTTTCAAAGTTACTAATATTATAAATTTTAAAGTATTGGTTAAGATTTTTAAGTCCTGGCAAACCAAACATTTCAAGTAATCTTATATTTTTTCCAACTTCCTCAGAAATACCCCATGAAAAACCTTTAGCCTTAGTTGCTCTTTTAATTGTAGTTTCTATTTCGCTATAACTTCTCATACGAAATTAATTATACATCCAATAATTATCAAAATTTGAGAGTTCTGATGGCAAAGGTGCGCCCTGAAACATGCAAATACGTAACCACTTGTCTGATCTAGGATCAAATTTTATTGCACCAAAAAAAGACAACTTAAGCCTTAACATATCAATAGGCATTAATTTAGAACCAATTGTATTATCTTGAATTTCTGCATAAGGACATTTTTCAGAAATAAATACTCTTCTTACTACATGTCTTAAATGATTATTATCCAATAAAAATTTTCCAATTTTGGAACTATTTTTTTTTGTGAATACTATGTCATAAAGCTTTTTGATATCTCTTGCGATAGCAAGTGGTTGTTCTAAATTTGATCCATCATCGATATACCTATCCCCTATTCTTGGCTCCTCTTTATTTTTTGAAATAAACCAGAAATTTTTATTATTTTCTTCCTTACTAAAATCAATTTTCAAAATTTCAGAGTAATTCTTTTCAATTATATTTCTTAAATCCTCGATAGTTCTTTCAACAGGAATATTAAAGTATTTTTCTTCATTTGAACTCATTTTAGATACTAAAGGATCTACTATTTTATCATATGGCTCCATCATCATAGAAACAATATACTCAATACACTCATCATTTAAATTCTCCTCAGCCCACATATAAATATTATTAAATTGATAAGAATTTTCAAATTTAAACTCACCTTTCAAAAATTTTATAAATTTTTTTAAATCAAATATTAAATTTTTAATTTTTTCTTTTTGAAATTCACTGTCAGTGTGCCAGCTGGTGATATTTTTTAGTGATTTAATTAAACACTGATAAAAAATATCTAAATCATTTTTAGAAACTTTTTCTATTTCTCTTATTTTTTTTAAAACTGTTTCTCTAGCAGTTATCCAGTTATTAAGTAAAGTGGGATGGTTTACTATAAATGGTGCCATGCCAAGTCCTGTAGAATTTCCTATACCTAGAGTTCTGCTGATATTGTTATCTAGTTCAACAGCGTTTTTAGGACTTATACTTTTTGCAATATGGTTAACTTGGTCAAATGTAAATTGTCTAACTAAATAAACCAACATCATTTCTAGTCTAAATGGCCCACAAATTTCATCCCTATTTTTAATCCTAAATCTATCAGCTAAACCAAATTTACCAGATCCATAGACTGCAGTGGTTCTATAAAGATAACCAACTTTAGATATAAATTCTTTATCTGGTTGTTGACCTTTAGATAAATTTTCAACTACATGATTAAACAACCTTACAGATTTATTAGCTCTTGATAAGGTTAGTTCTTTGTAAGATAGCCTTCCAACCTCTTGTTTAGGGACATTATTGCTAAGTCTATCAACATCTTCTTTTGTTGGAATTCCATCAAATAGAGTAAATGCAGCATCCCATTTAGTGGCAATAACTCTATCTGATCTTTCATCATCCTTAATTTCATTTGCAAAACAAATTAAAGAATAAGTTTTTTTTTCTTTAGTGAAAGAATAAATTGCTCTTCCAAATCCTTTGTCATTTAATTGAAATAGGTCTCTACTATATTTCCAATCTTTAAACTCTTTTAAGAAAGATCTCAAAAAAGAGAGTTTTGATTGATGAAAAGAACCAAGTTTAGACAACTTCATCAGGAATTTAGGGTCTCTTAACTTAATTTCCATTAATTAATTCCTTTATAAAAATTAAACCAATTGTTTCCTAAAATATCATTTACTTCATTTTCATTAAAACCTATTTTTTTCAATCCTTTTTCTAAATTACTAAACCCTCTTGCGTCAATAAACCATTCGGGTTGATTAGGAAATTCAGGTTTACTTTTGCTTCCCTCGCCATAATTTTTTGTTTTACTCCAAGTTCCATTCCTCATCCACTCAACGATACTATCTGGTTGATTTAAACAAAGGTCAGAACCAATGCCTATATTTTTTACTCCCATTATTTCAACAGTTTTTGCAACCATTTCACAAAAGCTATCTAATTTACAATTCGTTCCATCTTTTAGATGATGTGCATACAAAGAAAGCCCAAGCATTCCTCCACTGTTTGATAAATGTTTTAAAAGTTTTTCAGATTTATTTCTTAAAGCACTATGCCAAAAAGATGGATTAGCATGAGTAATCGCAATTGGTTTTTCGCTAATGTCTATAGCATCTAATGTACTTTTTTCACCTGAATGCGACATATCAATAACTATTCCAATTCTATTCATTTCTTTTATAGCTTCTCTGCCAAAATTTGTAACACCAGAATCGTTTTTTTCATAACATCCTGTAGCTAAAAGAGATTGGTTATTATAAGTAAGTTGCATAAATCTGCATCCATGATGATGAACTTTCTCAATTAAATTAATATCATCCTCAATTGGAGAACAGTTTTGAAAGCCAAAAAATATTGCAGTTTTATTTTCTGACTTTGCCTTTATAATATCTTCAAAAGTTTTTCCCAAAAATATTAGATCTGAATTTTCATTAAGTAAGTTATCCCATTCTTTCAATTTAATTAAAAATTCATCATAGTCTTCATGATATACTACTGTTGCATGTACTGCGTTCAGTCCAGCATCTCTGTTGATTTTAAAAATATCTCTTGACCAGTTGCAATATTGAAGATTATCAATTCGATAATTCATATTAAAAACACATTATAATTATTACAAATTTTGTCGACTAGTTTTAATTTTAAGACTATATTGATTATATTAATTCAAAAACTTAGCATGAAAAAGAAAAGATATAGTCACAGAGTATCCATTGTAATGGGAAGCAAATCTGACTATTCCACAATGAAATTATGTGAAAAAACTCTTAAAATACTCAAAGTTAATTATGAAACTTATATTGTTTCTGCACACAGAACACCTGAGAGAATGTTCAATTATGCAAAATCAGCAGAGTCGAGAAACATTAATGTTATTATTGCAGGCGCAGGAGGATCTGCACATTTACCTGGCATGATTGCTGCATTAACAAGAATACCAGTAATAGGCGTTCCTATTGAAAGTAAAAAACTAAAAGGTCTAGATAGTCTTTTATCTATAGCCCAAATGCCTAGAGGTATTCCGGTTGGAACAGTTGCCATAGGAACTGATGGTGCCATAAATGCTGCATTGTATGCAGCATCTATAATTTCTAATTTTGATCCTAAAATTAAAAACAGCTTAATAAAATGGAGATCTAAACAATCCAAATCTGTTAAGAAAAAACCAAATTAAATGAAAAATCCTATCTTAGGAATTATAGGTGGAGGTCAACTTGGAAGTTTGCTGTCAGTAGCTGCTAACAAAATTGGCATTAAAACTGTTATTTTAAGCGATGACGAGAATGCGCCAGCTAAAAACTTTACGGAAAAATTCATATATGGAAAATATGATAATAAATCAATTACTCAGGAATTTATCGATAGTGTCGATTTAGTTACTTACGAATTTGAAAATATTCCATTTCATATTCTTCAAAGTATAAATAATGAAAAAACAGTTTTGCCTAAACCTGAGATTAATAATTTAATCCAAAATAGATTAACAGAGAAAAATTTTCTCAATGATATAAATATTCAAACTACCCAATATGTTTCTATAAAACATATAGACGAATTAAAAGAAAATGAAAAATTTTTGCCAGGTTTGCTAAAAACAACTACATTAGGATATGATGGGAAGGGTCAATACAAATTAAATAGCAAAAAGGATATATCTAATGAAATAGATTTTTCTAAAGAATACATATTAGAAAAATTCATTAATTTAAAAAAAGAAATATCTGTTATCATTACAAGATTTGGTAATCAAAAATATGAAATATATGAACCAATTGAAAATGTTCATGAAGACCAAATTTTAAAGCACTCTAAAATCCCTGCAAATGTTTCGAAAGAAATTATAATTAAATCCACTGAGTGGTCAAAAAAAATTGTGGAGGACTTAGATTATATTGGAACATTATGTGTAGAGTTTTTTATTGACAAAAATGACAATTTATATGCTAACGAAATAGCTCCCAGAGTTCATAACTCAGGACATTTGACAATTAATTCTCACAATATAAGTCAATTTGAAAACCATGTTAGAGCTGTATGTGGTTTAGAAAAAATTAAAACAAAGAAAATATATAATGCCAAAATGATAAATTTAATAGGTGATGATATTTTAATATATAGAGACAAAAAATTTTCTGAGAACGAATTCTTTTATGACTATCTTAAAAAAGATATTAAAAATAAAAGAAAAATGGGTCATGTAACAATCATTGAAAAATAATATCTTAAATTTGTTGAATTAATGAGGCGCTATTATTTGTTGGTTTATTGACATCCTTAGATATTTCATGAAAAGTCAAACTTACTTTGTTACACTCTTTTAAAAAAGTTGAACCAAAATGTTCGATGTTTAAATATTTATCTATATCTTTTTCATAAAGTATTACTGGTTGTCTATGATGAATTTCTGAAATATTTTGGCTTGCCTCCTCAGTTATCATGCAAAATTGGCCTACATCGTAAATTGCAGCTATAAAAATTGTCTTTTTATCATTTCTGAAAAAATAATATGGAATTTTGTTATCTTTTATTCTTTTCCATTCATAGAAGCCATCGGCAACAACTACACATCTTTGCGTTTTAATAAGTTTTTTAAATGAGACCTTTTCATCGATTGTTTCTAATCTTGCATTTATCAAAGCTTTAAAGTCTTTCTGTTTTGCCCAGGATGGAATAATTCCCCATTTAAGATTTTCAACAGTATTGCCGTTTTTATATTTCTTGACCACAGGAAGATTTTGATATGGGTGTGCATTATAATTATCACTGTCTTGAACATTAATCGCAGTTTTCACGATATTTTTTGTTTTTGTAACAGCATTCGTAACTACGTATCTTCCACACATATATTTAATATTGGTTTAATTTGTTTTTCGATTATATGTTCTTCAAAATGATTAAATCAATAGAAAATAACTTTGATAACCCACAGGTAAATGAGCTTCTAAGAATTCATTTTATTGAATTAAGATCTGTATCGCCAGAAGGCAGTTCACATGTGTTAGATGTGCAAGGTTTGAGAGTTCCCAGTATAAAATTTTGGAGTTTATGGGAGAACAATGATTTAATTGGATGCGGAGCTTTAAAAACCCTTTCAGAAGAACATGGGGAATTTAAGTCAATAAGGGTTGCAGACAAATTTAGGAAAAAAAGATATGGAGAGAAAATTATCACACATTTAATAGATAAATCAAAAAAAATTGGAATTAAAAAATTAAGTGTTGAAACAGGAGCTGGAGAATTTTTTGCCCCAGCAAGAAAATTATTTAAAAATTTTGGATTCATAAAATGCAAACCTTTTGCACATTACAAAGAGGATCCAAATTCGTGTTATTATAGTTTAAATTTGTAATTTCATGAAAAAAAATTTGACCAAACCTTATATACTTTATGTTGCAGAGGTTATTTATTTGGCAATAAGTGAAATTAAAAGTAAAGAGCAAAATATAAGTAACATAGATGCTATGGAAAGATTCATGGGTTCACCATTATATGAAAAAATAAGTAGTGGCAAGTATCATGATGATTGGTTTGAAGAGTTAAAAAAAAATAATTATATTGACATTAATTCTGGCGAAAAAATTTCTGCAGAAGTAATCCGGCTTTTAAATCTTCAAAAAGAAGCAATGATGAAGCAATTAATTAAATTTCCTGATTTATACTATGCAAAAAGCCATTTTCCTTTAGATATTTCTCAAAGAGCTATTAACCATTTGTGGAGAGTGTGTGAAAGTTACGAGTTGTGGTGTAATGAAACAAAGAATACTAAGTTAATAAAATTAAACATAATTGAATAATTTTATGAATCAAATTTCCAAATTTATCGACTCCACTTTACTAGATTTAGGAAGACAATTTAAACTATCTTATTTACCACCTTTAATGATTTATCTTGCAGCTGGAATTTCAGGTTTAACAGGAATAGTGGGTACATTTTTTGTTAAAGATTATCTAAATTTATCAGCAGCTTTTCTTGCTGGGCTAGGGTTTTGGGCTGGTATCCCTTGGGCACTAAAAATGCCTTTAGGTCATTTAGTAGATCTAATTTGGGACAAAAAAAATTATATGGTTTATGTAGGAGCTACACTAATTGGTTTAAGCTTATTGATAATGTATGGATTAATTATCCATACGGAATGGATGTCCACAATTCTAAAAGTAGAGACTTGGTTTGTAATAAGTGTTCTTTTAGCTCCCATTGGATATGTGGTTCAAGATGTTGTTGCAGATGCAATGACAGTAGAAGCTGTTCCAATTGTTAATGAAGAAGGTCAAAAATTTTCACAAGATCAGATTAAAACAATGCATACTACAATGCAGACACTTGGACGATTTGCAATTATCGGTGGTACTGTTCTAGTTGCTTTAGTAAATGTAATCTTATTTAAAGGCGTAGATAGTTTAGAGCAAGCGGACAAAATAGAGCTCTATGGATCAATTTATATTTATGCACTAGTAATACCATTTGTTTCAATTTTAGGAGTAATTTTTGCTAACTATCTTAAAAATAAAAAAAAAAATAAATTAATTGGTCAGGGTTTAGTCGGTAACGAAGATAATTACGAACATGAAAAAACAGAGATTAATTGGTGGATTTTAGGTGGTAGTTTAATTTTTGTAATTTTTACACTCAGCGTTGGCTCCTTCGGAGTTCCTTTTGCTCAAGAGATAGTTTTTTTAGGATCTATGGTAATTATTTTGTTCCTGATGAGTAAATTGATAAAAGAACTGCCTCAAAATTTAAGATCTACGATTGTCGGGACGGCTGTGATTATATTCGTATTTAGAGCAATGCCAGGTCCAGGTCCAGGACTATCTTGGTTTGAAATAGATGAACTAAAATTTAATGAGCAGTTTTTTTCTATATTATCACTACTAGCTTCGGTCTTAACATTGTTAGGAATTATTTTGCTTAGACCTTTTATGTCAAATAATTCTATAGCAAAAATCATTGTAGTTTTGTCAATCGCTGGTGCAATATTATTTCTGCCAAGTGTAGGAATGTATTACGGATTTCATAATTGGACCGCATCAATAACAAATGGAATTGTTGATGCTAAATTTATTGCACTAATTAATACAGCATTAGAGTCGCCTTTAGGTCAGGTCTCTATGATACCTTTACTAGCATGGATTGCTAAAAATGCACCTTCGCACCTAAAAGCTACTTTTTTTGCAGTTTTTGCGTCTTTTACAAATTTAGCATTATCAGCAAGTGCTTTAGGAACAAAATACTTAAATGAAATTTATACAATTACTCGTGAAGTCAAAGATAAAGTGACTAATGCAATATTGACTACTGCTGACTACTCTGAATTGGGAATATTATTAATAACTGTAACATTACTGACTTTAATTTTACCAATTTTATTCGTATTTATTATTCAAAAAACAAGATTTAAAACTTTTGAATAGTTTCTAGATACATTTATAGCCATATTCTAGTGAAGCATCAGTTATTGAGTGGTACATAGATTCTCCAAAACTACGAAGTGAAAAAATTCTAGCTTTTTCAGGATCATCTTCAACCATATCAACTAAAAAAGATATTCCGTTATATGATGAGTTGATGCACATATTTTTACTAAATATATTGAAATTAAACGGACAACCTTTTTTTAAAACCTCTTTAACATTAGGCCCTTCTATTTCTATAATCGCCTTAGAATGTGAGAGATCTGTAACAGCAAAGTCGCTATCATTAAAATTTTTCAAAATTTCACTAAAAAGTTCTTTTTTTTTGGAAACAACAAGCCAATTGTTTGGTGAATTCCACAATATTCTTAAATTTTCATTTGCGACAACTTTTTGTGCTTCATTAACAAATTGCAAATTATTAAGTTTTATATCATTTATTTTAATTGAGGAATTTTTGTACTGAACTATTTGAACAATTAATAAATTTTTTAACTCAGAAATTTTCAATAATTCATTTTCAGTTTTATTTTCAAAATTTCCATAAGAGCCCTCTGAATGAATGTTTTGCAAAGGTGATATCATCGTCATGATCTAACTCTCTTTCCTTCAGGATCTACATAATGAGAAGAGACAATCTCTACAGGTATTGTTTTGTTTTTTAAAGGTGACATAGCAAAGAGTTTTTGTCCTATCATATTTTTACCATCTTTAATTATTGCTAAAGAAAATGGGTTATCATATTCAACACTCCAACATGATGCCGAAACATGACCTAATTTTGGGTTAGGTAATTTTGCTTTTGGATCTTTTACTATGTAAGATCCCTCAGGTATACTTGTAGTTTTATCAATTGGAACTACGCCAACTAATTTTTCTCTATCCGTAGATGTAAAGGCAGATCTGTTTAAAGATCTTTTGCCTATAAAATCTTTTTTCTTACTAACTAGCCCTTCTAAAGATGCATCGTAAGGGATTGTTCTTCCATCTAATTCAGATCCTGCTACATGGCCCATTTCTATTCTTAAAGTTGATAAAGCTTCAGTTCCATATGGTTGTATTTGAAATTCTTTTCCAACTTCCATGATTTTTTCCCACATGAAATATCCGTTATCAGATTCAACGTTAATCTCATATGCTAACTCACCAGAAAACGAAATTCTGTAAATTTTTGCAGGAACTCCAAATAAATCAGCCTCTTTATAACCCATAAATGGCAAACCTTCGTTTGAAACATCTAAATTAGGGAATAATTTCATTAATAATTTTCTAGAATTAGGTCCTGCGATTGCTGCGCCTGCCCATTGCTCTGTGGTTGATACAACGTTTACATTTAATTCTGGCCACACTAGTTGTAAATAATATTCTAAATGAGATAGAACATTTGCTGCTTGAGCTGTTGTAGTTGTCATATGATAATGATTTTCGGAAATCCTTGTTGTTGTTCCATCGTCCATTACAATTCCATCTTCTCTTAACATTACACCGTATCTTGCTTTACCTACTGGAAGTTTAAGCCAAGCGTTAGTATAAACTCTATTTAAAAATTCTGCTGCATCTGGTCCTTTAACATCTATTTTACCTAATGTTGTAACATCACATACACCTACATTTTGTCTTACATTCTTTGCCTCTCTTTTTGATGCTTCAAATAACCCTTCATTTCCTTGCTTGTAATATCTTGGTCTTAACCAAACCCCTGCATCAACAAATACTGCATTATTTTTTTCATGCCATGAATGCATAGGTGATTTTCTTGTTGGTTTAGAATGTTTGCCAACTTCTCTTCCTACGATTGCTCCAATTGAAACTGGAGTATAAGGAGGTCTAAAAGTCGTATGTCCTACTTGTGGAACAACTTTATTCTCAATATCAGAAACTAATTGTAATCCATTTAAATTACTCGTTTTTCCTTGGTCGGTAGCCATACCAAGTGTTGTATATCTTTTTACATGCTCGATAGACCTGAAACCTTCTCTTAGCGCTAGCTCAATATCAGAAACCGCTACGTCATTTTGAAAATCTAAAAACCTTTTATAAGATTTACCTTTTGGTAAAGGAACACACCAAAATTTGTCATGATCCGTTGATTTTTTTTCTACTACTGTCGGTACTGAAACTTTATTATTTTTTTCAGTTATTTTATTTGAAACATCAAAACCTTTATCAAAAGCATCTTTAATAGTTTCCTCCAATGTAAATATTCCATTTGCTGACCCAATTGTATTTTCTTTTTGTTTAGATTTATCTGGTACAAATGCATCAATTTTTTCGTTAAATTTAGATTTGTTTCCTGACTGTGATGCTAAATGAATAGATGGTGTCCAAAAACCTGATACACAGATACAATCACATTCAATATTTTCTATGTTAAATAATTCTTTTTTATCGTCAGATATTTTAGCAATATCTGCTGATTTAACTTTTTTATAGCCTTTTGCAGCAACAACTACATAGGAGAACCTAATTTCAATATTTAAATTTTTTGCCTCAGTTATAATATCTGAAGAAGGATTACTTCTTGTATCCAATATGATTGGATTTACTCCATTTTTTTTAAATTCAATTGCAGTTTCATAACCACTATCATTGTTTGTGAAAATTAAAGGTTTTTTTCCAACTAGTACGCCGTAAACTTTCATATACTCTTTAGCAGCTGACGATAACATAACGCCAGGAGTATCATTATTTCCAAAAACTAAAGGTCTTTCAATTGAACCTGATGAAATCAATACTTCATTTGCTCTTATGTACCACAAACGTTGTTTAGGTAGATATTTTTGGGTTTTTGGCAAGTGATCACTGATACGCTCTGACATTACTAACATATTGTGATCATAGTAACCAAAAACTTGCGATCTATTTTTTACTGTAACATTAGGCATGGACTTTAGTTCTGCAATAATTTTTTCTGTCCACTCAACTCCTGTTTGGTTTCCGATATTTACATCACTTGTTAATAAGCTGCCTCCAAATCTTGGTTTATCCTCAGCTAATATTACTCGGGCTCCGTTCTTGGCAGCGGCATAAGCACTTGCTAAACCTGAAGGTCCAGATCCCGTTATTAATAAATCACAATACTCATATTTATGCTCGTATCTCTCTTTATCGTGTTTGATTGAAGCTTCTCCAAATCCAGCTGCCATTCGAATAAAAGGTTCATATATTTTATACCAAAAGCTAGGAGGCCACATAAATGTTTTGTAATAGAAACCAGCTGGAAAAAACATTTTTAAGAAATTGTTTATCGCCCCAATATCAAAATTTACACTAGGCCAACAATTAACACTCTTAACCTCTAGCCCTTCAAAAATTTCTTGTTCTGTTGCTCTTATATTTGGATCTCTCTCATTATTTCTATCTAACTGTAGAATTGCATAGGGCTCATCAACGCCAACTCCAAAAAAACCCCTAGGTCTGTGATATTTAAAACTTCTACCTACTAAATGAACTCCATTCGCTATTAAGGCAGATGCGATAGTATCTCCCTCGAAACCAAAATATTTTTTGCCATTAAATTTAAACGAGATTTTTTTTTCTCTATTGACCATTCCAACATTATCTAATCTAAAATCCTGGGACATTATTCTATTGCTTCGTTTGCTTTATAAGTTTTAAAAATTTCGTGAGTTGATGTATCTCTCTCAACTTTAATCCATTGTCTACATCCAGAAATATGATGCCATAATTCTAAATGTTTTCCTCTTGGACTTTTTCTTAAGTATACAAAATTATCCCATTCTTGATCGCTTATTTCTTTATTAAGTTCAGGACGCTTTACTGTTGCATCCCCGCCATAAGCAAATTCATTCTGAGATCTAAGTCCACAATGTGGACAGTTGATATATAACATTTATGATATCCAGGTTTTAGTTCCTAGGCCTTTTTCATCAATTAAATTTCCAGTGCTAAATCTGTTGAGGCTGTAACCGGCATTTAAATCATGAACTCTGTCTTGGGCAATTGTATGTGCAAAAGTCCATCCGGAAGCTGGAGTTGCTTTAAATCCACCATAGCACCAACCACAATTTAAATATAATCCGTTAATATGTGTTTTATCTATAATTGGCGAACCATCCATGGACATATCCATTATTCCACCCCAAGTTCTTAACATTTTTAATTTGCTAAGAAATGGAAACATCGCAATCCCTTCTGTTAAAACATGTTGAAGAGTAGGTAAGTTTCCTCTTTGAGAATAACTATTATATCCATCCAAGTCTCCACCCATAACCATTTCTCCTTTATCTGATTGGCTACAATAAAAATGTCCTGCACCAAATGTAACAACATGATCAAGCAAAGGTTTAATAGGCTCTGATACACATGCTTGAAGCAAATGAGTTTCAATTGGTAAGGTCATATTTAACATTTCTGCCAAAATATTTGTACTTCCTGCAACACATAAACCAACTTTCTTTGCTTTAATGTCTCCTTTAGAAGTTCTTACTCCAAGAATTTTTCCATTTGAGACATCAAATCCTGTAACTTCACAATTTTGAATTATATCAACACCCATGGAGTCTGCTTGTCTCGCATAACCCCAGGCAACAGCATCGTGTCTTGCTGTTCCAGCGCTTGGTTGCATCAAGCCTCCAAAAATTGGAAACCTTACATTGTCAGAAAAGTCTGCCATTGGAATTAACTTTTGAACTTCTTCTCTATTTAACAAAACCGCATCAATTCCATTCAAACGCATAGAATTTCCTCTTCTTGAATAGGCATTCATTTGTGCATCTGAGTGGGCAAGATTAATAATTCCTCTTGGAGAAAACATTACATTATAATTTAAATCTTGGCTCATCTTTCTCCAAAGATCCATACCAAATTCGCTAAACAAACCATTCTCATCATGCATGTAATTAGACCTAATAATTGTAGTATTCCTTCCAACGTTTCCTCCACCTATCCAACCTTTTTCAATGATAGCAACATTTGTAATGTTGTGTTCTTTTGCTAAGTAATATGCGGTTGCTAATCCATGACCTCCCCCGCCAATGATAATTACATCGTATTCTTTTTTAGGAGTTGGGTCTTTCCATGCAACTTCCCAATTTTGATGATCTGAGAATGCATTTTTTATTAGACTAAAAACTGAGTATTTTTGCATTTAATAATTTTATCTAATTAAACTTAAATTTTTTCTTATTTTTTATATATATATTTTTTAGATGTTTAAAATCCTATTAAAAAAGTATAGAAATTTTGCACATTAATTTATTATAGGTTTTAAACCAAATGTCAAAAACAGATATCCAAATTGCAAGAGAAGCAAATATGAAACCAATTCAAGAGATTTTGGATGGAGTTGGTGTTCCAGATAATGCTGAGGCATATAGCCCAATAAGTAGATACATAGCTAAGATCAAACTGGAATATCTTGAAAAATTTAAAAATAAAAAAGACGGAAAATTAATATTAGTTACAGCAATTACTCCTACTCCAGCTGGAGAAGGAAAAACAACTACTTCAGTGGGATTGTCTGATGGATTAAATAAAATAGGGAAAAAATCTATTGTTTGTTTAAGAGAGCCGAGCTTAGGTCCTTCATTTGGAATGAAGGGTGGCGCAGCTGGTGGTGGTTATGCGCAAGTTGTTCCTATGGAACAAATAAATCTTCATTTCACAGGTGACTTTCATGCAATCACTTCTGCTCATAATCTTTTATCCGCTTTAATAGATAACCATATTTATTGGGGTAATAAATTAAATATAGATGTAAGAAGAATAGTTTGGAAAAGAGTGCTTGATATGAATGATCGAGCATTAAGATCTATCAATATTAATCTTGGTGGTGTTGCAAATGGTTTCCCAAGAGAAGATGGTTTTGATATTACAGTTGCATCTGAAATCATGGCGATCTTTTGTTTATCTAATGATCTACATGATCTTGAAAATAGAATTGGAAATATAACTGTTGCATACACAAGAGATAAAAAAGCAATTTATGCAAAAGATTTAAATGCACATGGTCCAATGACTGTTTTGTTAAAAGATGCAATTAGACCAAATGTAACTCAAACTTTGGAAAATAATCCCGCAATAATCCATGGAGGTCCTTTCGCTAATATTGCGCATGGTTGTAATTCTGTATTAGCAACTAAGACTGCATTAAAATTATCAGACTATGTTGTTACTGAAGCAGGATTTGGTGCCGATCTAGGTGCTGAAAAATTCTTAGATATAAAATGTAGAAAATCAGGATTAAAACCAAGTTGTGTGGTGATTGTAGCAACTATAAGAGCATTAAAAATGCACGGTGGTGTTAACAAAGATGAACTTAAAAATGAAAATATAGATGCTGTAAAAAAAGGATTGGTGAATTTAGAAAGACATATTGAAAATATTCAAAAATTTGGCTTGCCTGTTACAGTAGCTATTAATCACTTTGTTTTGGATACAGACAAAGAGATTGATGAAGTTATAAAATTTTGTCAACAAAAAGGTGTAACAGCATCAATATCTAAACATTGGGAAAAAGGTGGAGAAGGAGCAGTAGATTTAGCAAACAATGTTGCTGAACTGTGTGAAAAAGGAAGTGACTTCAAATTTTTATACGATGATAAAATATCATTATTTAAAAAAATTGAGACGATTGCTAAGGAATTGTATAGAGCAAGTGAAGTTGTAGCGGATACTAAAATAAGAGAACAATTAAAAAATTTTGAAGAGACAGGTTACCAATCCTTGCCAATTTGTATTGCAAAGACACAATATAGTTTTTCTACAGACCCTAATTTAAAAGGCGCACCATCCGGACATGTCCTACCAATAAGAGAAGTAAGGTTATCATCAGGAGCAGAATTTATCGTAGTTGTTTGCGGTGCAATAATGACTATGCCTGGGTTACCAAAGGTGCCAGCTGCAGATAAAATAAAAATTAATGATAAAGGTGAAACAGAAGGTTTATTTTAAAAGATAATTTAACCAATTTTCAAGTTCTCGCATTCTAAGATCTTTATTTGATTTTTTATTTTCCTCTGCAATCATAGATACATGATTATTTATCTCCTGCTCATCAACAAAAGCTTTATTATTTAACAGACGATCTTTTCTAAAATGAATAAGACTTATCATTTTATCATAAGTAATTTCTGGGTGGTATTGAATTCCCCAAATATCACTCACTCCAGATTTGAAATTGACCCCCATAACTTTATTTATTGGATTTGAAGCCAATAAGATTGAATTTTTAGGTAATTTTACAACTTCATCAAAATTGAATGCTGGAGTGTTAAAAGTTTCATTTTTATTTTTATAAATTGGATGTTGCAATCCATTACTATTGATCTCGATATCATGGGCTATTCCTCTATGAGATCCAGTCATGCATCTTTTTACTTGTCCTCCAGCAACTGTAGCGGCAACCTGAAGACCCCAACAAATTGCTAGTATTTTTTTTATTTTATTTTGACACGATCTCATAAATTCTATTTGTCTTCTTATTTCCACTGTATCATTATATATATTTAAACTACTTCCTCCCCAGATCATTCCATCAAATTTTTCTAAACCTTTTGCAACTTCTGAAATATTTTTATCAGATGAAGGATTAACTACATCAATTTCCAAATCATTTGTGAAATAACTAATACTATCCTTTAGACTTTCAGTATGAGTTTTTATTCCACCTTCAGTAAAACTTTGATTTTCCTCTTTAAGATTACCTTCAACTATTAATATCTTTTTCATTTAAACAATTCTCCAGAGATGCTATTTTTGTAAATTATTTTCATATCAGAAATTGTCAATGTTTTGGGGTTAGATGAAGTTGACGGGTCATTCAAAGCCATTTCAGAGAGCTCATCTATATCGAGCTTATTTATATCAATCACATCTGATAATTTATGAGGTATCTCTAATTCTTTTCTTAAATCTAGTATCCATTCTAAGAAAGAATTAAAACTTTTTGATAAATTAAGATAATCACAAATAGAAATAATTCTCTCTTCTATAGCTTCTCTATTGAAAGTTAATACATATGGCATGAATATTGCGTTAGATAATCCATGATGAATATTGAACTTAGCGTTTAATGGATGACTTAATGAATGAATGGCACCAAGACCTTTCTGAAAAGCGGTTGAACCCATACTGGCAGCAGCTAACAAATCAGATCTTGCATCAAGGTCATTACCATTATTTACTGCATTTAATAAAGATTTCTTTATTAGTTTCATTCCTTCAATTGCAATTCCATCAGCCATAGGATGAAAGCCTGGTGCACAAAACGCCTCTAAATTATGTGCTAATGCATCCATGCCTGTTGCTCCTGTTAATCGTGGAGAAAGATCTTTTGTTAAAATTGGGTCTAAAATAACTATTGATGGTAAAAATTTTGGATGGAAAATTATTTTTTTAACTCCAGTTTCTTTATTTATTATCGCAGAAGCTCTCCCTGTTTCTGAACCAGTTCCTGCTGTGGTTGGGATAGCAATTATAGGGGGTATATTTTCATTATTTGCTCTTTTCCAATTATCTCCAATATCCTCAAAGTCCCATATAGGTCTTGTTTGTGCAGACATAAATGCAATTGCTTTTCCCACATCAAGTCCGCTTCCACCTCCAAAAGCAATTACCCCATCGCAATTATTTTTCTTAAATTCTTTAACACCTTCTTCAACATTCTCACCAAAAGGATTTCCTGAAAAATCAGAGAACACTACTATATTATCAATTTTATTTTTAATTTTTGAAATTACTTCTTTAACCATTGGTAAGTTTATCAAATCCTTATCGGTCACAAATAAAGGATTTTGAATTTTTAAATTTGAACAGGCCAAATAAAGATCTTTTATTCTATCTTTGCCAACCCAGATAGTAGTAGGATAATTCCAATTATAATTAATCATATTTATTCTCTAAAATTAAATCTAAAAATAAGGATGCAGTCCATGAAAAGTTGGTTGCGCCAAATCCTTTTCCAGTTTTGCAACTAAAATATTCATTAAAACCTTTTTGTTTTACAAGATCGATTGTTTTCTTTTTGATTTGGTTTGCAAATCTATTATCTTTATTTTTTAATCCTTGATAGATAATCCAATTGCAGTTTATCCACACTGGTCCTCGCCAATATCTTTTTTCTTCAAATTTTCGATGATTTGATTTTATACTTGAAAAAAAATATTTTTCTTTATAGCTATGTTTTTTTAGGTTTTTAATAATATTATTATTTAATTTTTTATCTTTTAAATCAGCAAATAAAATAAAATAATTTGTGATAGATGGGATTGTTATTTTTTTTTTATTTTTTAAGTCAAGATTAAAAAAACTATTATTTTTTTTATTATATAGTTTAACAATTTTTTTCTCAGACCTTGAAATATAAGAATCTATTTCATTACTTTTCAAATCAAACATTTTTAATAGTTTAACAAGATCTTTATTTGCCCTCAAAAATATCGAATTAAATCCGACATCAACAACATTAAATAACGAAGCTTTGAAAAGTTTGTTTGGATTATAATTATTTTTTCTTAAGTGATTTTTAATTGTTACATATCTATCATAATCTATGTCTAAAGGTCTGTATTCAGGGTTAACCACTTTGTTATCACCCCTTTTGTATTTTAAATTCTTTGGAATTTTTACTTTACTCATCGGATCATCCCATAGAGGTGAATTGTCATATCCACTCTCCCATGGATGTAAAATTGAGACTAATCCTGAATTATTTGGGTCTCTAAATTTAATGAACCATTTGTGATATTTTAAAACACCTTTAATAATTTTTTTAAATTCAGCTTTTTCTTTTTTAATTTTATTTTTTTCTAAAATTAACTTTATTATTATTGCTAAAATGGGAGGTTGGGTGATACCAGATGAATGAATTTTATTTCCACAGGCCCAAACAGAATGGTTTGGGTAATAATTAGTATTTAAATCATGAAACAAAATATGTGGTATCATTCCATCTTTCCATTGACCTCTAATAAGTGTATTTAATTCATCTAAAGCATATTTAAGTTTAAAATGTGAATAACCTAAAGCTATAAATCCAGAGTCCCAATTCCATTGAGCAGGGTATAATTTATTATTGGTTGGTAAAGTGTATCCCTTTTTTTTATTACCTAATAACACTTTTTTTGCTGAATTAATAAATTTTTTCATTAACCCTTTACACTTCCAGCAGTTAGTCCACTTACTAAATATTTTTCAAAATAAACAAAAATAAATAAAACTGGAATAGTGACTACAACTGATCCTGCCATTAAATATTGTCTAGGGGTTTCTGCATCACCACTCAAATATTGTATCGCTCTTGATAAAGTAAATGAATTTGGATTATCTAGAAACATTAAAGAAAACAAGAATTCATTCCATGCAATCATAAATACATAAAGAGCAACTGAAGAAATGGCAGGAATACTTAATGGTAAAATAATTTTTATAATAATTCCAAACCAGTTTAATTTATCCATAATAGCAGCTTCTTCTAATTCTTTAGGTATACTTTTGAAATATCCTTGAAGCATATATATCGCAACTGGCAAAGTAGTTGCTGTATATACTATTAAAAGCCCACCTACATTATTTCTTAACCCTAGCTGACTAAATACGGTATACAAAGGTATTACTAAAACTATAGCAGGAAACATATAAATAATTAATATTGAAGTAGACAAAAAGTTTTTTCCAAAAAAATTTAGTCTTGCAACTGCATATGCAGCTGGAATAGCAAAAATTAATGTGATTATAACTGTTCCAACTGATACAAATGTACTGATAAGTATATATCTACCAAATTTGTAAGTATCAAATATGACAAAGTAAGATTTAAACAGTTCTTTAATATCCTGTGCAAAATTAATACTAAAATCCAAAGGATTTATAAGCAGTGCAGCTTGTGTTTTAAAGCTTGTAACTATCATCATGTAAAATGGAAATAAAATTACAAATGAAAATAAAACAATTCCAAAAAGAGTTAAAAATTCAAATACAACTGTTTGAGATGAATGATCAAGGTCTAAATTTTTTTGATTATATTTATCAATTTTAAAAGAGTAAAAGATTAAAATCCCAAATATGCCAATATTGTACCAAATAGGCATTAATTGGACTAAATATCCATCAACAAAAGTAAATAAAATCGCAAATATTATTGACTTTATAGCTTTATGAAATTTGTCTCCAACAATCAGATTTATTAGAGATATTCCAATTCCTAGAGTTAGGATAATTGCGAAATTAAAATTTTCCAGATCTATTCCTTGTAATGTTGATAAAACTTTCCAAATAGAAACTAGAGAAAATAAAAAAATAGATGATATTAAACAATATAATATTAGACTTTTAATTTTCATCAGCTCGTCTTCCTAATAGTCTAAAATAAATAAACATAAATATTAAAAGAAGCAAGACTATAACTATTGATACAGCAGATCCCATTCCAATATCAGATATTGTAAAACCTTGCTCATAAACATTAATTGGCAATGTTCTAGTACCTGACGCTCCTCCAGTAAGTAAGAAAATATCTTCAAATTTATTAAAATTCCAAATAAATCTAATCATAAACAAAATTGATATTACTGCGATAATCTGAGGCAGTGTTATGCTAATAAATTTTTGAAGCGGTCCAGCTCCGTCGACATCTGCTGCCTCATACAATTCTTTTGGAACAGCCTGTAGTCGAGCAAGTATAAATAAAAAAGCTAAAGGGAAATACCGCCAAATTTCGAAAATAATAACAGTTGTTAATGCTAATCTTAATTTCAAATCAAAACCAAAAAAATTAATAGTTAAATATTTTTGACCTAGTAGGTTTAAAGGCTCCTGAATAACCTGAAAATTTAACAATAGATTGTTTAATGTTCCGCTGTAAGGATCCAATAATAGTTCCCAAGTATATGCTAAGGCAACAACAGGTCCTACATAAGGAAAAAGAAGTATGCTTCTCATAAATGTTCTTCCAAAAAATTTTTGATTTACAAGCTGAGCTGCTAAAATTCCAAACACTATTGATCCTATTGTCCCAAAAAAAGTATAATAAAATGTCGTCATTAAAAGATCAAAAAATTCGTTTTGAAAAAAAACTTTTTTAAAATTTTTTAATGTGAAGTTGGTATTTAAAAGAATATTATCTGATTTACCTGATAATTTTGGTTTAATAGACTTAATTTCTTTTTTGTTGATTTTTTCACCATTCTTATTTTTTAAAATGATTTGAAAATTCTCTTTGTATTTAGCTTTCCAATTCCCAAAATTACAATTAATAACATTTGATTTAAATTGGCATCTTTCATCTAAATTTAGAGGTTCAACGTTCTTTGGGGTTTTATCTTGAAATTTTACATCCCTTATATCCAATATTAACGAGCTGTTTCTTAACTTATAAATTATCTTTATCTCATCTGAGCTATCTATAATCGATTTAACTATTTTTTTTGCTCTAGGTTCTGGAATTCTTATATCTTTTAGGCCTACTTCCTTAAAACTAATCCAAACATTAGCAAATATAGGAAATAATATGATTGAAAAAACAAGAAAAACTGCAGGTAATAATAAAATATAGGCAGTTCTTTTTTCTATTTTTGAAAGTGTATCGCTCATAATAAAAGCGGATAATACACATTATCCGCTTTTATTAAAATTTATTTTATAATCTAGAATTGAGCCAGTTTTTGATTGATCATGTCTACTGCTTGATCAATATCAATCTGTCCGTCTACATATAATCTAGTTATTCTATTAATAAACTTGTTATTAATAATTTTAGAAGCTCTAGCGAGTTCACCTTCTTTAACACCCCATCTTTTAGCCTTATCTAATCCAGCAACTATATCATTTATTACATCTTCTGAATATAAGTCTGACAATGGAGCTTTTCTATCAACTCCAACAGGTAATTTACTCCATGCTTTTGTAAATGCTTCAGGATCGCTGGCATTTCCTCTTCTCACAGGAAATTTACCTTCTGGTGCGATTGAAAGTGTCTTTGTATAACCTTCGTCCATTGAATATTTGATAAATGCACTTGCTTCTTCAGTATCAGCATCAGCAGTTATTCCAAAATATCTGACGTCAGCCCAAGCAGCCCCTTTTCTATTATTAGGACCTTTCAGATTTGTTATAAAACCAGTTTTAGAAGCTAACTCACCAGAAGTTGGATCGTCATTTATTGTTGGAGGAGCTGAGTCTCTTAAGCCTGCAAGTTCATCCATTATAAATGGTGACCAAATTATCATTGGAGTTTTTCCAGCAAAGTACAATTCTCTAGATTGTTTCCAATATAACTCTCCTGGAGGACTTGCATTTGCAATAACTTTATAAAACTCTAAAGCTGCCTTTAACTTTTTGCCTTGTTTTTTTACTCCACCTTTTTTAACAACGTTAACTCCATTTGCTAAAAGAACATGCTCTAAAACCTGGCTCATAAAATTTTCATCAGTTTTAGTAGCTGCAACAAATCCAAACATTCCGTCGCCAGAAAGCGCTTCTACTGCTTTAGTTATATTTTCATAACTTGTTGGTGGTTCAAGACCTGCTTTTTCAAATAAATCTTTTCTGTACACAACCATTTGTGTCCATCCATCAACTGGTACAGCTGCTATTTTAGATCCACTTTTAGCCATGTTTAATGCTCCTGGTGCAAAAGTTTTTTTGCCAAGTTCTTTAACAACTGCATTATTTGCATCTACATCTAATATTCCAGCTTCAGCCCACGGTAAAACATATTGTAAAGTGTGGTATATCACATCCGGAAGATCGCCAGCTGCAGCTGCAGCTGTTGCTCTTGTTCCTAAATCTTTTTCTTCTACAGGAATAACTTCAACCTTAATGCCAGTTTTAGCCTCAAAATCCTTGGCCATAGCTTCTTGTTTTGCCATTCTAGCTGGTTGAACTTCTGTAGTCCAAAAAGTGATGTCTGCAAAACTAATATTTGTTACAAAAAATATTAGAGTGCAAACAGTTATTATTATTTTTTTAATCATTGATTTCCCCTCTTTTCGTTGATTAACAAGAGAAATGTATCAGCGAGACAAATGAAAGACAATAGGTATAAAGTGTCTTTATAACTCAAAAAGTCAGTAAATATAATATTTTTTATATTAAGAATTTTTTATTTTTTAGAATTGATCTAATCATTTGAAACATTAAAGGAATTTTTTTTGAATTAAACTTTTTTAAAATAAAAGGCGCAATTTCTCTCACAAGTTGTTCACCTTCTACAGTATCATTTGCCATAAACTTTTTTTTAGCCCTTTGGAAAGTAAAACCTTGTCCTAAATAGTTTCCCATTTTACTATTTCTTCCACCTGCAGCACTTACATACAAGTCTCCAACACCTGCTAAACTTAAAACTGTATCTTCTTTTCCTTTTAAACTTTTAGTTATGTATTTCATTTCTGACAATGATTTTTGAAACAAACTTGAAGATTTATTCAAACTCAAACCAGAACCAATTATCATAGAATAAATATTTTTTATTGCAGAACAGATTTCAACACCAATCACATCTTTAGAATATTCGATCAAATAGTATTTTGTAGAAATCATTTTACCTAACAATTTTGCAATCTTAATATTTTTGTTAGCAATGATCACACTAGTTTTGCATTTTCTAGCTAATTCTTTAGCTAAACATGGTCCTTTCAAAACTGATAAGTTTAATTTAGGAGAACTTTTTAAAAGGGTTTGTGAAATAGTTAAAATCTTTTTATTTAGCTTTTCATATTTAAGTCCTTTTGTAAGTACTAAAATTGGAGATTTTACTTTAAATTTTTTTAATTCATTCGCAATAAAATTGATACCTTTTAGACTTAATGCTATAACTATAAGATCATATTTTTCATAAAATAATTTATTAGAATATTTTTTAAATTTAAGTTTTTTTGGAAGATTAATTTTTAAAGCTGAATGAAATTTATTTTTTGATGATAAATTTTTAATAAATATTTGACTGTATGGTTCTGTTATAAATACTTTGTGATTATTATCTATACATGGAATAGAAAAGGCTGAGCCCATGGCTCCACCTCCAATAATTAGAATTTTTTTCATAAATAAATTAACTAAATTTAACTATTTATTATTAACAAGTAATTTTAAAGAAAAAATAGTTTTATTTTTTTGATTTTATTAATAAAATAACTTTTAAAATTATACAGTTTATATGAACAAAATAGCGATAATTGGTGCGGGACCGTGTGGTCTGTCAATGTTAAGGGCTTTCGAACATGCTGAGAAAAAAGGAGAAAAAGTTCCAGAAATTGTATGTTTTGAAAAACAGGATGATTGGGGAGGATTATGGAACTACAGTTGGAGAACTGGTTCTGATCAATATGGTGACCCTGTTCCCAATAGTATGTATAGATATTTATGGTCAAATGGACCAAAAGAATGTTTAGAGTTTGCAGATTATTCATTTGATGAACATTTTGGAAAAGCTATTCCGTCATTTCCACCAAGAGAAGTATTATACAACTATATAATTGGGAGAGTGAGCAAAGGAAACATTAAAAGCAAAATAAAATTTAGCACGAGTGTAAAGGGTGTGAACTATAATTCAGATAAATTTGAAGTAAGCTATCAAGACAAAACTAACAATAAAATATTACACGACAAATTTGATTATGTTGTTGTTTCAACAGGACATTTTTCGGTTCCATTTATACCTGAATACAAGGGCATGAGTTCTTTTCCAGGAAGAATAATGCATTCTCATGATTTTAGAGATGCTGAAGAATTCAGAGGTAAAAATGTTATAGTTCTTGGAAGTAGTTATTCAGCTGAAGATGTTGCACTACAATGTAATAAATACGGAGCTAAAAGCGTAACAATTGGTTATAGACACAATCCAATGGGTTTTAAATGGCCTTCAGGCATGAAAGAAGTTTATTATCTAGATAGATTAGAGGGTAGCAAAGCAATTTTCAAAGATGGAACAGAACAAGAAGCGGACGTAATTATATTATGTACAGGATATCTGCATCATTTTCCTTTTTTAGATGAAAAACTAAGTTTAAAAACTCATAATAGATTATATCCACCAAAATTATACAAAGGAGTTGTGTGGCAAGATAATCATAAGCTGATGTACTTAGGTATGCAGGATCAATTTCATACATTTAATATGTTTGATTGCCAGGCATGGTTTGCGAGAGATGTAATAATGAATAAAATTAAAATTCCAAATGATAGTGAAATAGAAAAAGATATTTCTAAATGGGTTTCTATGGAAGAAAAATTAGAAAACCCAGATCAA
The DNA here is from genome assembly GCA_902597335.1 of uncultured Pelagibacteraceae bacterium. GTDB lineage: Bacteria > Pseudomonadota > Alphaproteobacteria > Pelagibacterales > Pelagibacteraceae > Pelagibacter. The sequence continues at coordinate 4,304 of CACJXK010000004.1, read as the reverse complement.
ATGATAGATTTTCAAACTGAATATACTAAAGAACTTCACGAAATGTCAGATTATCCAAAAATTGATTTTGAATTAATAAGAAAACATTTTAAGGATTGGGAACATCATAAAATGGATGATATTTCTACTTACAGAAATAAATCTTTTTCATCACCTGTAACTGGATCCATTGCCCCAATTCACCATACCCCTTGGGCATCTGCGATGGATGATTCCATGGATACATTTTTAAAATAATAAATCTTCTATAATAATGTTTTTTTGACGGATAACTTCCACCCATTCAACAATTTGTTTCTAACAATATTGCTTAATTTAGGTTTGAAAATTTTATCTTTTTTCCATGTTCTCTTTATTTGATCTAATGATTTAAATACACCAATTTGGTATCCAGCAAATAATGCAACCCCCAAAGCTGTAGTTTCCAAAACTTTGGGTCTTTCTGTTTTAACATTGATAATATTTGCTAAAAATTGGGAAAACCAATTATTTTTAACCATTCCGCCGTCAATTTTAATTTTATTAGGCTTCAAGCCATCTTTCCTCATTGCATTAAAAAGATCATAACTTTGATATGCCACAGACTCTATCACTGCTCTTACCAAAATTTTCCAATCACTGTCTCTAGTTAATCCTGTTATAACTCCTCTTGTATCAGGTCTCCAATATGGGGCTCCCATCCCACTAAAAGCTGGCACAACATAGACACCTTCATTGTTTTTTTTTGATTTAGCAATTTGTTCAGTATCATAAGCATTGTTTATTAGCTTTAACTTATCTCTTAACCATTGAACACCTGCCCCAGCAATAAAAATAGAGCCTTCTAGAGCAAAGGTGTTTTTTCCATTTAACCTGTAACAAACTGTAGTTAATAATTTATTTTTTGAAAAAATCTTTTTTGATCCTGTATTCATTATTGCAAAAGCTCCAGTTCCATAAGTACTTTTTATTGAGCCTTTTTCAAAACAAGATTGGCCAACAGCTGCAGCTTGTTGATCGCCCAAAACTGCAGATATAGGAATTTCATATCCAACTATTTTTTTATTTGTTACTCCAAAATTATCTGCTGAATTTTTTACCTCTGGTAGAATTCTTTTTGGGACATTCAATTTTTTTAAAATTTCTTTGTCCCAAGTATTGTTATTAATATTAAATAACATTGTCCTACTTGCGTTTGTTGCATCTGTTAAATGATGTTTTCCGTTAGTTAGTTTCCAAATTAAATATGTATCTACTGTTCCAAACAATAAATTGTTAGATTTTAAAAGTTTTTTTGAAATTTTAACATTTTCTAAGATCCATTTAATTTTTGTAGCTGAAAAATATGGATCTATAAATAATCCGGTTTTTTTTCTAAAAGTAGTTTCATATTTTTTTTTCTTTAGTTTTTCACAATATTTTTGTGTCCTTCTATCTTGCCAAACAATTGCATTATAAATTGCCTTGCCAGTTTTTTTATTCCAAAGGATAGTGGTTTCTCTTTGATTTGTAATTCCAATACTTAATATTTTACCTTTTAAAGTTGAAGCTTTTTTAATTACTCCCTTTAAAGCTTTAATAGATGAAGACCAAATTTCATTTGGATTATGCTCTACCCATCCATTTTTAGGAAAATATTGAGTAAACTCGAATTGAGATGTGAATATAATATTACCTTGTAAATCAAATAAAATTGCTCTTGAAGATGTTGTGCCTTGATCAATAGCGACAAGAAACTTTTTCACAAGTTTAATCTATACCCAAGTGTTTTTTTCTTTTATCAACCCAAGTTCTTATTAAATTGTCAAAAATTAAACCTATGAAAGCAACACATATTCCTAATGTTAATCCAATTCCTGCACCTTTTTTGTCTGACAAAGCTTTTAAAATATATTGTCCTAAATCTTCTGTGCCAATAAATGCCCCTATAATCACCATGAATAGAGCAAAAACTATAGTTTGATTAAGTCCCAACATCATATGTGGGAATGCTAAAGGAAACTCTATCTTAAATAATCTTTGAAATTTTGTTACCCCTGACATTGTTGCAGCATCATGTAAACTGGACGGGACACTTCTAAGTCCTTCTATTGTATATCTCGTTGCAGGTATAGTTGCATAAACTATTACTGCTATAAGAACAGAAGTATCAGTTATACCGAACAGCATCATTACAGGAATTAAGTATACAAATGATGGAAAGGTTTGGAAAATATCGCATACGTTTAACATAAATTTTGTAGAGTGTTTATTTTGAAAACATAAAGTTCCAACTGTAAATCCAATAATACAAGACACAATCACACCAAATGTTGCCATATAAGTTGTGACTAAAGCTCTATCCCACCAAGGACTTAATGCTACAAATAAAGTCAAACCACAAACTACTAAAGCTGATCTTGTGCCACCAATCAAATATCCCGCTCCAACTACCAACACTATTGTAGCTATCGCTGGCATTCTTAAATATAAAGCTCTCATTGGCTGAAGTACTTCAACAATCAACCACGTATTAAATGCTTTTATGTAAACAAAAAATGTATCAAATATCCAGTCAACTCCTTTATTCCAAAAATCAGCAGTTGATATCCCTTTATTATGTGGAACTTCAAATAAGTAATTATATTCTTTAAAATAAATAGATCCAAAATACGCTAACGCAATTCCTACAATCATTATTAGTCCAAAAAATAATGAGTTTTTATTCCTTTGGAAAAAATTTAGATTCCCAAAATAATCAACTTGTTTATTTGCCCAAGCTAAGGACATTTTATCCAATAGAATTGCAATCAAACTAATACAAAGTCCTGCTTCTAAAGCTAATCCAATGTTTAACTGATTTAATGCTAACAATAAATTAAACCCTAGGCCTTTTGCTCCAATAAAGGCGGAGATAACAGCCATAGAAAAACAAACCATTATAACTTGATTAACTCCGATCAAAATATCTCTTCTTGCTGTTGGAATTAAAACTTTGAACATTAGTTGCCAATTGTTGCATCCACTCATTCTACCAGCTTCAATAACTTCCGGTGGTACAGCTCTTAATCCTAATAAGGTCAGTAATATCATAGGAGGCACAGCTACAATCATTGTTATAATTACTGCTGCATGATCCCCAACTCCAAAAAGTACAAGAGCAGGAACTAACACAGCGTACTGAGGCATTGTCTGCATGACTAAAAGTATTGGATATAAAGCTTTTTCAACTCTTTTACTCTTAAAGGCAGCAATACCAAGACTTAATCCAAATATAAATGATAGTGGTGCTGCAACTAAAATAAAAGATAATGTCTGCATTGATGGTTTCCACTGACCAAAAATAGAAATATAAGTCATTGCTAAACCTGCAAAAATGGCCAACCCTCTACCACCTAACTTATAAGCAAGTATTGCAGAACCTGCAGCAACAATAGTCCATGGTAAACCAGGTAATTCTGCCCAAGGATTAGCATCAATCCAATCCCAACTTGTAAATGCTACGATAGTTTCAAGTCCACCAAGTAAAATCTCTCTAATTAATTCTATTAAAAAAGTCATAAAGGCAGTTAAATTTCTAGTAATTTGTAAAACTAAAGGTCTAGTTTTATATTCTTGTGTATCTTCGTTCCAAAACTCCATTGGCATCCAATCATTCATTAAGAAGAATAATGAATCATTTATCCAAATTGGTAACCAACCAAGTAAAGGAGGCAGTCTCCAAAAAACATCAAAAGCGTAATACCTCACCTCTTTTCCTAAAAAAACAAAGGTGCTTTGATTGGGGTCTTTTACAAATTCAGCTTGCCCTCTAATAAATTTATAAGTTTCAGGTACATCAATTGCAAAACATAAAGCAAAAAATACTATTAATAAAAATATCCACTGAAATAATTTTGGGTATTTTTTAAATAATTCCATAAATTAATTATTATTTTTTCTTCCTCCAAAAACTGTATTAATTATTTTTGTTGGATTAATAGATCCTACAATATTATTATTGTTGTCTATTACAGCTACAGTCTTTTCTTGTGTTAATATTTTTTCTGCCACATTTTCAATTATCTCGTCTTTTGAAACTTTTAAATCCCCTATATCTTCTGTGGTTGTGGAGTCCATAACATCCTCAATTAATAAAACTTTTTCTCTTGGCACTTCCTCAGTAAATTTTCTTACATATTCAGTTGCTGGATTTAAAACAATATTTGCAGGAGTATCTAATTGTTCAATAATTCCATCTTTCATAATTGCAATACGATCAGCAAGTTTTAGAGCTTCATCAAAATCATGAGTAATGAACATAATTGTTTTTTGTAACTTTTCTTGGAGTCTTAAGAATTCATCTT
>CACJXK010000003.1 GCA_902597335.1 uncultured Pelagibacteraceae bacterium | reverse complement strand
TCTACATATATTTTAGTATCTACCTCATTTGGTAAATTTTCATTAAAATAATCTAAATTCTCAATATTTGATTTAATAGCTTGATTTAGATCTAAAAACTTCCAGTCCTCATTTTTTTTACCTGGAAAACCATTTTGAATAAATTTATTCAAATACTTTTCTTTTGTAATAATTTCTTTTTCAGAAAAATTAGAGCTATCAATTATTTTTTTAAAATCTGTTCTTAATTGTTTTTCCATTAACTAAAACTTTTGTAACCTTTCTTTTCTAATTCAACGGCTAACTCCGCACCTCCAGACTTAACAATTTTTCCATTAATAAGGACATGTACAAAATCTGGTTTTATGTAATCGAGTAATCTTTGGTAATGTGTTATTATAAGAAAAGAATTATTTTCTTTTCTTAAAGAATTTACACCATTAGCAACAATACGAAGTGCATCGATATCTAAACCTGAATCAGTCTCGTCAAGAATTGAAAGTTTCGGATTTAATATAGTCATCTGCAAAATTTCATTCTTTTTCTTTTCTCCTCCAGAAAAACCAACATTTAATTGTCTATTTAATTTTTCTTCATCGAATTTTAAATCTTTTGCTTTTTCTTTAACTAATTTAAGAAACTCAATAGCATCGAGTTCCTTTTCCCCTCTTGCTTTCCTTACAGCATTTAATGAAGTTTTTAAAAATATGTTTGTATTCACTCCAGGGATTTCTAAAGGATATTGAAATGCTAAAAATATTCCTTTATGTGCCCTTTCTTCAGTTTCGAGTTCAAATAAATTATTATCTTCAAATAATATTTCTCCAGAAACATCGTAACCTTTTTTTCCTGATAAGATATTTGATAATGTGCTCTTACCAGAGCCATTTGGGCCCATTATCGCATGAACTTCTCCTGGGTTTATATTTAGAGAGAATCCATTTAAAATAGATTTATCTTCAACCTTAGCATTTAAATTATTTATTTTAAGCATTTAACCAACACTTCCTTCTAAACTTATTCCAACCAATTTTTGTGCTTCTACGGCAAACTCCATAGGCAGTTGCTGTAAAACTTCTTTACAAAATCCATTCACAATTAAACCAACTGCATCCTCACTATTTAAACCTCTTTGTTGACAATAATGTAGCTGATCTTCACTAATTTTAGATGTTGTCGCTTCATGAGCAATGTTTGAGTCTGAATTCTTATTCTTTATGTAAGGAACCGTGTGAGCTCCACATTTATTACCCATTAAAAGAGAGTCGCATTGAGTATAATTACTTGAATTTTTAGCATTTTTTGAAATATCAACTAAACCTCTATAGGTCATATCTGAATACCCAGCGCTTATCCCCTTCGAGATGATCTTGCTTTTTGTGTTTTTTCCAATGTGGATCATTTTAGTTCCTGTGTCTGCTTTTTGGTGATTATTGGTTATAGCTATTGAGTAAAACTCACCAATAGAATTATCTCCTTTTAAAATACAGCTTGGATATTTCCAGGTTATCGCTGATCCAGTTTCAACTTGAGTCCAAGAAATTTTAGAATTTTTTCCTTGGCAAAGACCTCTCTTTGTAACAAAATTATAAATTCCACCTTTGCCATCTTTATCTCCTGGATACCAGTTTTGAACTGTTGAGTATTTAATTTCTGCATCATCTAAAGCAACCAGTTCAACGTTTGCAGCATGTAGCTGATTCTCGTCTCTCATTGGTGCAGTACAGCCTTCTAAATAACTTACATAACTACCCTTATCTGCTATAATTAAAGTTCTTTCGAATTGTCCTGTATCAGAAGCATTTATTCTAAAGTATGTGGAAAGTTCCATAGGACACCTTACGCCTGGGGGAACATATACAAATGACCCATCTGTAAATACAGCAGAATTTAAAGTTGCAAAAAAGTGATCAGTAATAGGAATTACAGATCCAAGATATTTTTTTACTAGGTCAGGGTGTTTTTGAATTGCTTCAGAAATCGAACAGAAAATTATCCCTTGCTTTGTTAAAGTATCTTTAAATGTTGTTGCAACTGAAACAGAGTCAAAGACAGCGTCAACCGCGATTCCATTTAATCTCTTTTGCTCCTGTAAAGGTATTCCTAATTTTTTATAAGTTTCAAGTAACTTAGGATCTAATTCATCTAAATTTTTTGGTTTTTCCTTAAAATTTTTTGGAGCTGAATAATAATACAAATCTTGGTAATCAATCTTTGGATATTTCGGTTTCTGCCAATCTGGCTCTTTCAAAACTTTTAATCTATTATAAGCTTTTAATCTCCATTCAAGTAGCCATTTAGGTTCTTTTTTAATATTTGATATAAATTTAATTACTTCCTCACTAAGTCCTTTAGGTGCTTTAATAGTCTCAATATCGGTTGAAAAACCGTATTTATATTCTTTTAAATCCTGTACTTGTTTATCTCTCATAATCTATTTGGTATTTTTTTATTTATTAAATCATTTAATGTTTTTTTCTGAAAAAAATTATTTATGTAATCCTCTAATTCATCCCAAAGATCATGTGTAATACACTTCGATGATTTTCCGTTACATCCACTCTCAGAAAGTTTTTCACATCCAATAGTTTTTACTTTTTCATCAACTGCAACAAATACATCTGAAATTTTTATCTCTGACGCTTGTTTAGATAAAATATATCCACCCTTGTTACCTCTAACACTCTTTACTATTCTATTTTTTTTTAATTTTGAAAATAGTTGCTCAAGGTAGACAAGTGAGATTCCTTGTCTAAGAGAAATATCTCTTAATGAAACTGGCTCATTTAAATTAAATTTAGCTAGATCCGCTAGAGCCATTACAGCATATCTACCTTTACTTGATAATTTCATATTTTCCGCAATCCACGGGACTTATATATACCCGACTATTTTAGTCAAGATTAATAAATGTTTTAAAACTTGCATTTTGTCACTCATTTTTGATAGAAAAAACCTTATTTTTTTTGAGATTAATAATCAATGGCATCGGTTGATAATAAAATTGTAGAAATTTTTATACCTGGTCCAGCTGGAAGGTTGGAGGCAAAATATTTTAAAAGTAAAAAAAATACTTCTCCAATTGCTTTAGTTTTACACCCACATCCACAGTATGGCGGAACGATGAACAATAAAGTCGTTGTAGATATTTTTCAAACTTTTGTTGAGAATGACTTTTCAGTTTGTAGAGTAAATTTCAGAGGAGTTGGAAAAAGTGATGGAGAATTTGATAATGGACAAGGAGAGCTTGCTGATGCAGCAGCAGCACTTGACTGGCTCGAAAGAGAAAACTTTGATAATTCTCAATGTTGGATCTCAGGTTTTTCCTTTGGATCTTTAATAGCAATGCAATTATTAATGCGAAGACCTGAAATTAATAGATTTATTGTAGTATCGCCTCAACCAAATGTATATGATTTTTCTTTTTTATCACCATGTCCTACATCAGGTACAATGATATGTGGAAAAAAAGATGAACTTGTTCCATTAGAGCATATAAATGATTTAAATAAAAGACTAAGTGAACAAAAAGGTATTAAAGTTGAGTTTGATTTTATACAAGATGCAAATCATTTTTTTTCTAAAAACAATGAAGGTTTAATAAAATCCTTAAATAAATATATTAAAAAAGAAACTGCATTATATTAGTTAAAAATTTTTTGTAATAACCCCACCAAGAGACGGCTTTTTGCAGTTAGTAGTAGATGGAAAGGAAATAGGTAATCCTAGGTATGATCTAATTGAAAGAAATGCAAAAGCTTGCGACTCTATATAATCGCCATCAATATTTAAATCATCTATCAGAAGTAATTTATTTTTAATTTTGTTTTTTAATTTACTCATTAAGGATTTATTTTTTCTTCCTCCACCACATACAAAAATATCATTATTTCCAATTTTTTTTGATAATAATTCAGATGTTAAATCGGTCATTGTCGTAGTTCCATTTTCTAACGAAAGACCTTTCGCAAAGGATATGTCAAAATCATTAGTATCAAGTGATCTTTTAGAGCTAATCTTACTATAGTAATAATTATCTAAATATTGATCGAAAATAAATTTATCTGTTATTCCTTTTTCTGCTATATTTCCATTTTCATCGTAAAATTTATCAGAATTTTTTCTTATCCACATGTCAATTAAACAATTTCCAGGACCTATGTCTCTGCTAAGAATTTTAAATTCTTTATCAATTTCAGTAATGTTTGCAATTCCTCCAATATTTAATATGGAAATTGGTATTTTTACTCTGTTTTTATTAAACAAAGATTTGATTAGTGCTAGATGAAAAATTGGTGATAAAGGTGCACCCTCTCCCCCATTTTTTAAATCATTTTGTCTAAAATCATAAACGACGGTCTTTTTGGTTTTTTTTGACAATTCATCACCAAGTCCAATTTGTTTAGAAATTTTTTCATCTGAATTATGGTAAATAGTGTGGCCATGAAAACCAATCAGGTCGTAATCAATTTCTTTATTTATTTTTGTAGCTATATCCACATGAAAATCAGTAATTTCCCTCTCTAATTCCTCAACTTTCAAGGAATATTTAAGCAAATCTTGTTTTTTTGAAATTCTTTCTTTTAAATTGTGAATTTTTTTTGAAAGGCTAATGGGGTAAGGATCAAATCTATTATATTTTATATTAATAATGTTTTCACCATTAGAATCTATAACCGAAGCATCTACACCATCACCAGATGTACCGCTCATAAAGCCTAGTGCAGATAAATTTTTTGGCATTCTTATTTTTTTTTACTGAAATATGTATATTGTATAATTAAAGCCTTATGAATAATTTTTTAAAAGAATTTAAAGACAGAGGATACTTTTATCAATGTACTAATGAATTGGAGTTATCAGCTTTATTAGATAAAGAGAGCATTCGTGCATATATTGGATTTGATAGTACAGCTCCTAGCCTCCATGTTGGCAGTTTATTACAAATAATGTGTCTTAGACTTTTACAAAAACATGGACACAGACCAATTGTACTACTGGGCGGAGGAACAACTAGAATTGGAGATCCCTCTGGAAAAGAAGAAACAAGAAAAATTCTCTCTGATAAACAAATAGAGAGTAACATCAATAACATAAAAAAAGTTTTTAAAATTTTTCTTAAAACTAATAATGAGAAATTAAAGCCTATTTTTGTTAATAATTATAAATGGTTAAGTAAACTTAATTATATAAATTTTTTAAGAGATATTGGTAAACATTTTACGATAAACAAGATGTTAACATTTGATAGTGTAAAATTGAGATTGGAAAGAGAACAATCATTAAGTTATATGGAATTTAATTATATGATTTTACAAGCATATGATTTCTATGAGCTGAATAAATCAAATAAATGTAAATTACAAATTGGTGGATCGGACCAATGGGGCAATATAGTTAATGGTGTTGAACTTATTAAAAGAGAAGCTGGAAATCATACATTTGGATTGACCACTCCACTTATAACTTTAGCATCTGGTACTAAAATGGGAAAAACTGAAAAAGGTGCAATATGGCTTAATAAAGATTTGTTGTCTCCATACGAATATTGGCAATTCTGGAGAAATACTGATGATAGAGATGTATTAAAATTTTTAAAAATGTTTACTGATTTAACTTTAGAAGAAATAAAGCAAGTGAAAGATAAAAATATAAATGAATTAAAAATTTTACTGGCAAATAAAACGACAGAAATGCTTCATGGCAAAAAAGAAGCAGAAAAATCTGATAAAGTTGCAAAAAATATTTTCAAAGAAAATTCATCAGGTGAAAGTCTCCCTGGGATAAAAGTAGACAATGATATATTATCAAAAAATATAGTTGAAGTGATATCTCATGTGAATAAAGATGTATCAAAATCAGAGATAAGAAGATTAATTAAATCAAACGCTGTAAAAATAGATAATCAAAGTATAAAGGACGAAAAATATATTATTAACCAAAGTCTATTTTCAGAAAGAGGTTTTATTAAATTATCAATAGGTAAGAAAAAACATTTTAAAATTACAAATTAACTCCCTTTAATTTTTTCTAGGGTTCTTGTAATAAATCTTGGAGTTAATGTTTTTATTGGATTAACTGTACTTTTTAAGTTGTTAGGTGGCCCCTTAATCTTAAAGCTTACTCCAAATATACCTTCACCACTTTTTCTTCCAACTAATATATCACCAAGCAAAGGAATTTTAGCAATTGTTTTATTTATTGTTGTTGCTGGAACTAATGTTCCTCTTAAACTTGTCATCCTATCTTTTTCGATATAACCTTCCATCATCATTGAAATTGCAGGTCCAATTGCATACATTTCCTCTATTTCTGTTAAATTATTTTTTGTTTTAAAATCCATTTCAAATTCATCAAATCTTATTCCTTCACCAGTCAATAGATCGGCAATTCCCTGCAAAGACGCGAGTGTAAGAATTTTTGCTAAAACTGGCACTTCTTTAACTTTAAAATTAGTTATCTTTAAGTTTGACCTTGAGCTATTATCAATTTTGATAGAGTTTAATTTTAATTCACCTTCATCAAAACCTTTTATAAATTTATAATTATTTATAAATGGTCTTGGTTTTTCAATTAAAATATTTGTGATTTTTTCATTATTTATCGTTGTTCTAAAAGAGTAAGAGAATTTATTTTCATTTTTTAAATCAGCATTAATTTTTGCTATAAATAATTTATTATTTTTAATGTCCAGTTCACCCTTAAAATTTTTGAGATATTCGTTTTTTTCAAGATATATTTTATCTAAATTCAATATCAATGACGTATTAATATTATCAAATAAATTTGAAAGTTTATTTTCATTTTTTCTATTTAGTAATCTTTCAACTATTTTTTCTCCATCTATATGATTTCCAGTTAAATTATAATTATTTGAATTTCTAATGATATTAAAATTGTTTTTTACATCATTATCGTTTACAAAATTTACATCAACATTATCTACACTCAATATTTTTAAATCATCAGACAATAAAAGATTTTTAAATGATATATTATTTTTAGTTTCTATCAGATCTATTTTTTCTAGCATTAAACCATTCTTAAAATTATTTGCTAAAATTTCTAATTTTGCAGGAATATTTTTTTTCTTCAAATATTGAATTTCATCAATTTTTAAAATATTATTGTCTAGGTCTAGTAATGAATAAAATTCAAAATTATTTATATTACCGTTGAACTTGATGAATAAATTATCTTCTTTATTATTTAATAAATATTTACCATCTAATTGAAAATTAATTAAATCATTATTGTATTCAAATGTGATTTCTGGTTTTTTAACAGTAAATTTATTTTCATAATTTGTAAAATATTTTTTAAGAATATTTGATTTATAATTAATATTTAAATTATCAAAATTTATATTTGATTTTATAGCAAAATTTTTAATATCAAACTTGTCATCAATTGATGCATTTATTCTAAAATCTGAATTTAAGTTTATTATTTGATCTTCAATCAAACTAGATAGATTTTGAAAATCAAAATATTTTTTAAATTCTTTAATATTTATAAAATTATTATCAGACTGAACAAATATCTCTAAATCTGATATTTCAGAACCATCATTATTTAATTTAAAATTTATAATATTACTTTCAGACTCATTATTTAAATTTTTATCAAAAAATGAGTAATTACTTTTTAAATCTAATTTTAATAAATTCTCTCCAAAGGTTAGGTTACTTTTAACATTTTTTAAATATAAAATTTCTTGGATTTTTTTATTTATCACTAATTTGTCTAAATTAATTTCAGAGTTGAAAAAGTAATTTTCTATTTTGTTATTATTGATTTCAAATTTAAAATTATTATCAGTCTGAAGATTTATTTTTTGATCAGATAGGATTTCAGCATCTATATTGTGAAGATTTAAAAAAACTTTAGGATCTACAAGCGTTTTCCCATTACTTATAGCTCCATTTATTTCAATTTTTTTATTTTTTTTGGTATTTAATAATAATTTTAAATTATTGTTTTGATAATTATTATTTAGCTTTAAGTCATCAGAAAAAACAAAATTTGATACGAGTTCTGCTGTTAATTGTTCTTTTTCAAACTTTGAATTAATTGTTCCTTTTTTTAAAAAAAATACATCCTGATATTTATTATTAAAATAAATTTCATCAAAATCTATAACTGAATCAATTTTAAAATTTTTTATTTTTTTATTTTTATGGTAGTTAAATGAAAAAGAATTTTTACTATTAAATAAAATATCTTTATTAGACAAATAATTTTGTTTTATATTTAAAAGTTTTAATATTAAATTTGGATTTATGGCTGCTTTGGTATTTTCAATATCTCCATTTATATAATACGTGTCTGATTTTTCTTGTTTCACTTGCAGGCTTTGAGATATAAAACCTACCTCTTCATAAATAAATTTTAAATTTGTAATTTTTGTTATTTTATCCTGTGTTTGAAAGTTAAAATTTATATCATCAAGATTTCCATAACCTGGTATATTTAATTTTGCTTTATTTACTGAACCTGAAATGATGTAAGATTTTATATCCTGACTTAAATCGTCAAACTTAGCATCTAATTCAAAATTTAATAACCCTTTATTAATCTGACTATAAAATACATACCTAACTAAATTAAAATCAATCACATTTAAAAAGGAAGTAACGTCTTTTATAAAATTGTTTGAGGATTTAATTTTAATATTTTTAATTGAATTTTCTTTTTTTAAAAATTTAATTAAATTTAAATTTATATCAATTTTTGAAATTTTAATCGGTATATTTTCAGCAATTAAACTTGCAGAATTTGTATTTATATTTATTGCTAATTCACTTAGATTTAATTTTATAAAAACTTTGTCAACTTCAATTATTAATTTTGGGTTATACTGTTTAAGTTTATTATTAATAAAATAGTTAAATTTTTCCGTTTTTATTCCATAAATACTTAAATATATTAAACATGCGAATAATAAAAATATTATTGATGCACTTATAAAAAATATTTTCCTACGCATTTAATTTATATAAAGAGTTTTCTAAAAATTCATCAATTTCCCCATCTAATACTTTATCTGGATTTGAATTTTCATAGTTTGTTCTGTTATCTTTAACCATTCTGTATGGGTGCAAAACATATGATCTTATTTGATGCCCCCAGCCTATTTCTGACTTTGAACTTTCAATATCCTCACTTTCTTTTTTTCTTTTTTGTATTTCATATTCATAAAGCCTTGCTTTAAGCATATTCATACAAGTTTCTTTATTTTTGTGTTGTGATCTCTCATTTTGACATTGGACAACGATTTTACTTGGCAAATGTGTAATTCTTACTGCACTATCTGTTGTATTGACATGTTGTCCGCCTGCTCCACTAGATCTATAAGTATCAATTCGTAAATCTTTTTCCAGTACTTCAATATCTATATCTTCATTAATAACTGGGTATACCCAAACACTTGCAAAACTTGTGTGTCTTCTAGCGCCTGAGTCGAAAGGTGAAATTCTAACTAAACGATGTATTCCAGATTCTGTTTTTAAAAAACCGTAAATATATTCTCCTGAGATTTTTATAACAGAGGATTTTATGCCCGCTTCATCGCCTTTGTGCTCACTAATTAATTCTACATTGTGACCTCGATCAGAGGCCCACTTCATATACATTCGTCTGAGCATTTGAGCCCAATCTTGACTTTCTGTACCACCTGCGCCTGCATGAAATTCTAAATAACTATCTAATGTATCGTTTTCGTTTGAAAGGAAACATTTGATTTCTAACTTTTTAAAAATTTTTTTTAAATTAATGAATTTTTCTAAAATTTCGTGAATTAATTGTTTGTCGTTTTCCTCTTTAGCTAGTTGAAAAATATCATATAACTCACTAATCTCATTCTCTGATTGTTTGTGAGTGTCCAATAAATTATCGTAACCTTTTTTTTCCTTTAATATTTTTTCAGCTTTTTTACGATCATCCCAAAATTTTGGATCTTCTATTAAAGTGTTAAGTTGATTTCTTTTTGATAAGAGATTTTGTGTTTCAAAGAAACTCCTTAATTCTTTGATTGATCTTGATTACTTCAGATTTAAATTTTTCTACTTCTTGTTCCATTAATAAAATTTTAAAATATTTTTTTTAAATTTATTATAATTGCGATTATCATTACTAATAAATATTTGATTTTCAAATTTTTCTTTTTTGTAAGACTCTATAATAGTCTGTTTTGAGCCAAAATCCGCTTTTTTTCCAGTTTCTGCATCAATTACCATCATTTTTATTCCTTTTGCAATTTTAAAAGGTCTCGCCTCATAATTGTTTGCTGCCTTTTTTATGAAATCTTTAAATATTGGTAGTGCTGTTTTAGAGCCTGTTTCATATTTTCCTAATCTTTTTGGATTGTCATATCCTACATAAACTCCAACTACTAAATTAGATGTAAATCCTATAAACCAAGTATCAGTATTGTTATTTGTTGTACCTGTTTTACCAGCAAGTTGTAAATTTAAATCACGTAGGCGTTTTCCAGTACCTCTTTGAATAGCACCCTCTAATATAGAAGTCATTTGATAAGCTGTTTGTGGTGAGAAAATTTGTTTAAAATTACTTTTTATTTTTGGTATATTATTTCCTTCAAATGAAATTTTATCACAGTTTTCACAAAATCTTTTTTCATTATTAAAAATTGTGTTTCCTTCACTGTCCTGAATTCTATCAATAATGATTGGGGTAACCAATTTACCACCATTTACAAATGAACAGTAAGCACTAGTAATATTTATTAAAGTTGTTTCTGCAGATCCTAAAGATACTGACAATAATTCATCAGGATTTTCGTAAATATTTAATTTTTTTGAAAAGTTGATAATTTTGTCTATCCCCAATTCCTGTGAAATCCTTACAGTCATCAAGTTTCTAGACTTTTCAACGCCAGATCTTAATGTAGAAAGACCATAAAATTTTTTACCATAATTTTCAGGTTTCCACATTTTTAAATCTTCTCCTTGACTTAAAACAATTGGAGCATCCAGTATTAAAGAGGATGGTGTATAATTATTTTCTAAAGCCAAAGCGTATATAAATGGTTTAAATGCTGATCCTGGTTGCCTTTTTGCCTGTGAGACTCTATTAAATTCGCTTTTTTTAAAACTAAAACCTCCAGACATTGCTAAGACTCTACCGCTGTAGGGATCCATAACAACAATTCCACCGTTAACATTGGGTAATTGTTTTAAACTAAATACACCATCAGAAATTTTTTTAACATAAATTAAATCATTAATTTTAAAGATTTGATTAAAGTTTTTTCTGGTCCAATTGATATCTTCAAAACTAATTATCCCATTTTCTTTATTTGACGTTTGGATTACTGTTTCAAATTTATCTATTCTTTTGACAATTGCTATTTCCCATCCAATTGTTTTTTCTAATCTAAATTTTTCTAAATCATCTTCCCAGTTTTTATTATTACGATTAGTTATTGGTCCACGCCAACCCTTTCTTTTATCATAGTCTAATAAACCTTTTCTTAATGATGACGCGGCTAAATTTTGAAGTTCTAAGTTAATTGGAGTTTTAATATTAAAGCCTTCTTTATAAATTTTATCATATCCATACTCATCAATTACTTTTTTTCTTATATCTTCTACAAAATATCTTGTGTCTTCTAAAAATATTCTTTTTCTTTTTTTTAAGTTAATTTTAGTATTTATTAATTCTTTAAACTCTTCTTTGGAAATATATGAATTTTCATAAAGATTTTTAATTACCAAATTTCTTCTATAAGTTGCCAACTCTTTATTTTTGTATGGGTTATACTTGCTTGGTGCTTTTGGTAATGCGGCCAACAAAGCAGACTCTGCGTAATTTAATTCACCTATTGGTTTGTCAAAATATCTAAGGCTCGCTGATGCAATTCCATAAGATCCTTCACCCAAATAAATCTGATTTAAATAAAGTTCTAATATTCTCTCCTTAGATAAAACTCTCTCAATCCTAAATGCAAGAATAGCCTCCTTAATTTTTCTGTCTAAACTTACCTCGTTAGATAAAAGAAAATTTTTCGCTACTTGTTGGGTAATTGTAGATGCCCCCTCTAGTCTATTAGACCTAATTAGATTATAAAAATTATTTTTAATGGCTCTTAAAACACCTTTTGCATCTACACCTGGATGTTTAAAAAAATTTTTATCCTCAGAGGATAAAAATGAATTTATTATTTTTTTAGGAATTGCATGGTATGGAACAAATATTCTTTTTTCTGAAGAAAAATCACTAATTAATATACCTTCTCCAGAGTAAACTTTGCTTGAAACTGGCGGTTTATAATTTTTCAAAAATTTATAATCTGGAAGTTTATTTGAATATGACCAAAGAATTGAAAAAATTGATATAAAAACTAACAAAGAGAATAAGGAAAACAAAATTAGAAGTTTTTTAATTAATTTACTCATTTTAGTTTAAATTATTGATTGAATTTGTTAAAGTTAAGGCACAGAATTTAAAAATAAACCAATGAAATATAATCGAAATTTATGTCAAAAAATTTATACATTGATGCATCGCATCCAAATGAAACAAGAGTTGTACTTAAAAAAGATAATCATATTGAAGACTACGAATATGAAAGTGTAAACAATACTTTAATAAAAAATAATATTTATTTAGGAAAAGTAAGTAGGATAGAGCCCTCACTTCAAGCTGCTTTTGTCGATTTTGGAAGAGAAAGACATGGATTTTTATCTTTTAACGATATCCAGTCTGATTATTACCAATTACCTCAGAGTGATTTAGAAAAAATAAAAGAAGAAGAGGAAAAAGTAAGAGAAGAGCTATCTAAAGAGAGTGAAGATAATGAAAATCAAATTTTAGAGGGAAACGAGGAAATAAAAATAAATGATCCGGTTGAGAAATTAGAAGAAGAGTCAAAAGAAAAAATTAATGTTGAAAAAAAATTTCCATCTAAAAGATATAAAATACAAGAAGTAATAAAGCCTAATCAAGTAATATTAGTTCAAGTTTTAAAAGATGAGAGAGGATTTAAAGGAGCTGCACTAAGTACATTTATAAGCATAGCAGGAAAATATATTGTTTTAATGCCTAATACGGCAAAGGGTGGAGGTATATCAAGAAAAATATTTAACCCAGGAGATAGAAAGAAAATAAGAAAAATATTAAATGAAATTGAGATACCTAAAGAAATGGGAATAATTGTTAGAACAGCAGGATCAAACAAAACTAAAAACGAAATTGATGGTGACCTTAAAAATTTAATTTCAAGTTGGAACTCTATTAAAAATAATGCATTAAATTCTATTGCACCCTCATTAATTCACCAAGAAAGTGATATTATTAAGAGAAGTATAAGAGATATGTATGATGATGAAACACAAAATATAATAGTCGAAGGTAATGAAGGTTATCAAAAAGCAAAAAACTATATGAAGCTTATGATGCCAAAACAGGTAAAAAAAGTAAAAAAATTTAGAGAAAAGATACCATTGTTTTTTAAGGAAAATATAGAAAAAAAACTTTTTGAAATTTTTAAAACAGAGGTAAAACTAAGTTCTGGAGGTTATCTTGTCATAAATCCAACAGAGGCTTTGATCTCAATAGATATTAACTCCGGTAAATCGATAAAACAAAAAAATGTGGAAAACACTGCATTAGACACTAATCTAGAAGCTGCTGAGGAGATAGCTAGACAAATCAAGATTAGAGATCTATCAGGATTAATAATTATAGATTTTATTGATATGCTAAATTTTAATAATCGTAAACAAGTTGAAAGAAGATTGAAAGAGAGATGCCGTAATGACAGAGCGAGAATTCAAATCGGAAGAATAAGTAATTTTGGGTTGCTTGAAATGTCAAGACAAAGGTTAAGGGAAAGTAATATTAAATGGTCAATTAAATTAACCAACGAAACTTTGGCATTAAAAATTATTAAACTTATAGAAATAAAAATATTTGAAACTAATGCTAAAATTGTAGAAGTTAATATTAATGAAAAAATATTTAATTTTATTGAAAATTATTTCTCTGAAGATCTAAACTATTTTAAGAAAAAAAATAAAATCAAGATAAATTTAAATATTAGTGAAAAAATAGGTTTGCAAGAATATGCAATAGAATTTAAATCAAAATCAGAAAAAACCCTAGAAAAAATTGAAAAAGTTGAAAATTTACAAAAAATTTCAGAGGAAAAAGTTGATAAAAACTTGGAACTAAAAAATAACAAAAAATCTAGTTTTAAAAGAAAAAAATTTAAAAAAAAAAAAATTTTTAAGAAGAAGATTTAAATAATCCCTTTTTTAGTTGTGGAAGGAGCTCCTTGAAGATTAGGGGTTATTCTACCTGACAAAAAAGACTTTCTTCCTGATATTACCGCATATTTCATTGACTCTGCCATTTGTAAAGGATTTTTAGCCTTAGCAATTGCAGTATTAACTAAAACTGCATCGCATCCTAGCTCCATTGCTTGAACTGCATCCGATGCTTGACCAATACCTGCATCAATTATTAAAGGTACTTTTGTTTGTTTTCTCAAAATTTTTATATTTGTTACATTTTGTATTCCTAGACCTGATCCTATTGGTGCTGCTAATGGCATAACTGCTGAAGCACCAGAATTCTCCAATCTTTTACACATTAGTGGATCATCATTGCAATAAACCATTACTTTAAATCCTTCTTTTGTCAAAATCTCAGTAGATTTTAAAGTTTCTATCATGTCTGGAAATAAATTTTTTTTATCACCTAACACTTCTAGTTTAACTATTTTCCATCCTCCTATTTCTCTTGCAAGTCTTAATGTCCTTAAAGCATCATTCGATGTAAAGCATCCTGCGGTATTAGGCAGATACATTATTTTTTTTGGATCAATATAATCCATTAATAAGGGTTTGGAACGATCAGTAATATTTACTCTTCTTACAGCAACTGTGACAATCTCAGCTCCAGAAACTTTGATTGCTTTTGAACATTCTAGCATACTATTATATTTGCCTGTGCCAACTATTAATCTGGATTTAAAATTTTTGTTTGCAATTTTTAAAAGATCTGATTTCATTAACCTCCTCCAATAAAATGAACAATTTCTATTTTATCTTTATTTTTTAAAAATATTTTATTTAATTTTTTTTTATCAACTATTTCTTCATTTAATTCTATTGCAATCTTATTAATTGGAGTTTTTAACTTTTCGATAAGATTTTTTAAAGAAAATTTAAAATTAACTGTTAAAACTTTACCATTGACAACTATTTTTATTTTATTTTTTTTGTTCATATAATATAAGGTTCAAATGACTAAAATAATAATTATTAATGGTCCCAATCTTAATCTATTAGGTGAAAGAGAACAAACTCAATATGGTAACAAGGACTATAAATATCTTGAAGAAATTTGTCAATCTAGAGCAAAAGATTTAAATATTGATATAGAAATTCAACAATCAAACATAGAGGGAGACATTGTAAATATTAATATCAGGTTGGACTTTAATTTAGAACCTAACTCGGCTCTTAAAATAATAGATTATTCAATCGATAAATCTGAGAAAAATTTTGTCAATATTGTTTACAATTTTAATTTAGAAAAAGATGCAATTCTTAAGAATTACAAATTAGATAAAGAAGAAAATAATAATATTAAATACTCATATAATAATATTAATCTAGATACTAACAGTGTTGCAGAAAATTTTATCTTATCATTAGGTTCCAGTTTTATAAAAAATGAAATTAATTGCAATTTGAATGGCAAATACTCTTCAGCATTTGTAAATGGTATATTCAATTTAGATAATAACAAAAATCATGAAATCAGAACATCTATCAACCATTTAAATGAGAATACTAAAAGTTATCAATTAATAAAAAGCGTTTTGGGAGAAAATACAAAGTCAGCATATCAAGGAAAAATATTTGTTAAATCTAATGCACAAAAAACAGATGGATATCAATTAAGTAAAGCAATCTTATTGAGTGATAATGCTGAGTTTAATGCAAAGCCTGAGTTAGAAATCTATGCAGATGATGTAAAATGTTCGCATGGATCTGCCTCTGGAAGTTTAAATCAAGACTCTATTTTTTATATAATGTCTAGAGGTCTAAATTATATAGAAGCAAAAGAACTTTTAATAAATGGTTTCTTATTGGATGTTGTTGAAAAAATTACTGATAATGAAATTAAAAATTTAATTAAAAATATTATGGGATTAAAAGAATGAATATAGATCAGATTAAAAAAGAATTTCCTATTTTTGACAATAAAGTACAAAATAATGATCTTGTTTATCTAGATAGTGCAAATTCCTCTCAAAAACCAAGAATAGTAATTGATAGAATATATGATTTTTATTCTAAGGAATTTTCAAATGTAGGTAGAAGCGTTCATTATTTAGCGGTTGCAGCAACAAATTTGTATGAGCAAACAAGAACTTCTGTTCAAAAATATATAAATGCATCTGATAAAAATGAAATTGTTTTTACAAAAGGCGCAACAGAGGCAATAAATCTTGTAGCAAATACATTTGGGCAAAAATATCTTGATGAAGGTGATGAAGTATTAATTACAGAATTAGAACATCATTCTAATTATGTTCCATGGCATTTTTTAAGAAAATCAAAAAAAATAAATATTGAATTTGCTGAAGTAAATGACCAAGGTGAAGTAACATTGGAAGAAATTAAAAAAAAAATAACTGATAGAACTAAAATTATATGTGTAACACATTTATCGAATGTGACTGGAGCAATACTTCCAATTAAAGAAATTGTAAGCTTTGCCCATTCTAAAGGTATTCCAGTATTAGTCGATGGTTGCCAAGGAGCACCTCATTTAAAATTAGATATGCAAGATCTAGATTGTGATTTTTATGCGATATCAGGCCATAAAATGTATGGCCCTACAGGAATTGGTGTGCTTTATGCTAAAAAAAAATGGTTAGAAGATCTTCCTCCATACCAAGGTGGCGGAGGAATGATAAGAGAGGTAAAGAAAAAGGGTATTTCTTATGGAGAATTGCCAAATAAATATGAAGCAGGAACGATGGCAACTGCTCAAGTTATTGCTTTTAACGAGTCAATTAAATTTCTTGAAAAAATTGGAATTGAAAACATCGAGAAGCACGAGACAGAATTGCTTGATTATGCTGTTGATCTTTTAGGTAAGAATAATTCTGTAAATATTATTGGTAATCCTAAAAACAAAGGTGGAGTTATATCATTTACGATAGAAGGTATTCATCCTCACGATATAGCTACAATTTTAGATGAGGATGGAGTAGCAATTAGAGCTGGACATCACTGTTGTCAAATACTTCACGAGAAATTAGGTTTACCTGCAACTGCGAGAGCATCTTTTGGAGTTTACAATACTAAAGACGACATTGATCAACTTAACAACTCAATAAATAATTGCAAAAAAATATTTAATTTAAAATGAACTTAAAAGAATTATATCAAGAAATTATTTTGGAGCATGGAAAGAATCCTAGAAATCTAAGAAAAACAGATAATTTTACCAGGGATGCAAAAGGAAACAATCCATTATGTGGAGATAATGTTCATATATATTTAAAACTAAATGATAATAATAAAGTTGAAGATATTTCTTTTGAGGGAAACGGTTGTGCAATTACAATGGCTTCAGCATCAATTATGACTGATCTAGTTAGAGGAAAAGAAGAAAAGGAAGTAAAAGAGATTGTTACAGACTTTTTGGACATGATAAAAGAGAAAGATGAATTAAACACACAGCTTTTAAGCGAAGATGAAAAAACAAAATTAATGTGTTTATCTGGAGTAAAACAATACCCAATGAGAGTAAAATGTGCAACTCTATCTTGGCACACACTAACTTCTGCAATGAATAATTCTCAAGAAATAGCAAGCACGGAAGATTGATTATGGAATTAAAAGAAAAAGTAATAAATGAAATAAAAAAAATTTATGATCCTGAGATACCGGTAAATATTTATGAGCTAGGATTAATATATGATATTATTATAAATAAAAAACATGTAAGTGTTAAAATGACTTTAACCACTCCAAACTGTCCAGTTGCTGAAAGTTTGCCTAAAGAGGTTAAAGATAGTATCATGCAAATAGATGAAGTTGACAAAGTTGAGTTAGATTTAGTGTGGGAACCACCATGGGATAAATCAATGATGTCTGAGGCAGCAAAACTAGAATTAAATTTATGACAAAACAAATAATCTCATTAAGCGATCAAGCGGCTACTAGGATTAAGGAAATCATGTCATCAGCAAGCAATGACTCTATAGGAGTGAGAGTTGGAGTCAAATCTGGAGGCTGTGCAGGAATGTCATACGTAATGGAATATACCAATAAAATTAATCCTAATGACGAAGTTATAGAGGATAAAGGAGTAAAGGTATTTATAGACTCCGCAGCAGTTATGTACTTATTTGGAACAGAGATGGACTATAAACAAGAGGAATTTTCCTCTCAATTTGTTTTTAATAATCCGAATGAAACTGAAAGATGTGGGTGTGGAGAGTCCTTTAAAATTTAATACTATTTATTGGTAATATGAAATAAACCAATATTGTCCTCTTTTATTCATTGTATAAATTTTATTATTCTTCCTTTTAATTTTTCTATAGTTTGGCTTCTTAAAACCAATAATATTTTTTAAAGAAGATATAAATTTTGTCATATATTTTAATAACAAAATTATTTTAAATGAGAATTTCTTATAGGGAATACCTGCTATCGCAGCAGGTATTACCCAAAATAAAGCCTTTTAACAGCTATAATACATATCGAATTCGATAGGGTGCGGCGTATGTTCAAAATTATGAATTTCTTCATACTTTAACTCAATGTACGCATCTATCTGATCGTCAGTAAATACATTACCTTGTTTTAAAAAGTTTCTATCTTTATCAAGAGCTTCCATAGCTTCTCTTAATGATCCACAAACTGTAGGAACTTTTTTAACTTGTTTTTCAGTTAATGCATAAAGGTCCTGGTCAAAAGACTTACCTGGATCAATTTTATTTTTTATACCGTCAAGACCTGCCATTAACATTGATGCAAATGTTAAATACGGATTACCTGAAGCATCAGGGAATCTAATCTCGCATCTTGCACCTTTTTTGCTTAAAGTTATTGGAATTCTACATGATGCAGATCTGTTTCTTGCAGAGTATGCAAGTAAAACTGGTGCCTCAAATCCTGGGATTAGTCTTTTATAACTATTTGTAGTAGCATTTGAAAATGCATTTATTGCCTTAGCATGTTTTAAAATACCACCAATATAATAAAGAGCTGTTTGAGATAGACCAGCATACTTATTACCAGAAAATACTGGAGTTTTACCTTTCCAAATTGACTGGTGAGTATGCATTCCAGAGCCATTGTCACCTTTTACTGGTTTTGGCATAAAAGTAGCAGTCTTTCCAAATGAATGTGAAACCATCTGAACTACATATTTATAAAGTTGAACATTATCAGCTTGATCAACTAATGTTCCAAACAACATTCCTAGTTCATGTTGACTAGGTGCAACTTCATGGTGGTGTTTTTCAACAGTAATACCTACATCTCTTAGACCTTTCAAGTATTCGCCTCTCATATCCTGAGCACTATCTACTGGTGGCACAGGAAAATAGCCTCCTTTAATACCAGGTCTGTGGCCCATATTACCATTGTCATATGATTTACCTGAATTATAAGGTCCTTCAGAACTGTCAATTGAGAAACCAGTTTCATTCATATCATTTTTAATTTTTACATCATCAAAAACAAAAAATTCTGGCTCTGGTCCAAAGTAAGCTTTGTCTCCAATTCCAGTTTTTTTTAAATATGCTTCTGCTTTTTTAGCTATTCCCCTTGGATCTCTTTCGTATGGGTCTTTTTTAACAGCATCCAAAATATCGCAAAATAAAATCATTGTATTATGTGATGTATATGGATCCATTACTGTTCTGCTTAAATCTGGTTTTAATATCATGTCAGACTCATTTATCGCTTTCCAACCAGCAATCGAAGAGCCATCAAAAAATACTCCATCGTTCAGCATACCTTCATCAACTATAGTTTTATCCATTGTAAGGTGTTGCAGTTTTCCTCTTGGATCAGTGAATCTAAGATCAACATACTCAACATTCTTAGATTTAATTTGTTTTAATACGTCCCTAGCGCTCATATTATCTCCTATAAATTTTCTTGTTCTATTATCAGTTAAGAAAAGATAAATAATGTCTATAAAATAGATATCAGTTATGCTTTAATTACATGTATATTAACCTTAAAAATCGCAATTTTTCAATCAATCAAGAGTTGTACTAATGTCAGCACTTAATAAAGAAGCAGTTAAAAGAGCAAAAGAAGCATTAAAAAAGTTTAATAGTGAAATAAAGGTAATTGAATTAGAGCAAACCGCAAGAACAGCAAATGATGCTGCAAATTCATTAAATACTGAAGTTGGTTCAATTGTAAAAAGTTTATTATTTAGGAATGAGGGAAATTTTTTACTCTGCTTAGTATCTGGCGATAAAAGATGTTCATTAAATAAATTAAAAAAAATTTTTAATAGTAAAGATTTGAGCATGGCCTCTCCAGATGAGGTTAAAGATCAAACAGGATATACTATCGGAGGAGTATCACCAGTAGGCCATAAAAATAAATTAGAAATTCTTGTTGATGAGTCTTTAAATAGATTTAAAAATTTATATGCCGCAGCAGGACATCCAAACTGTATTTTCAGAATAAATTTTGATGAACTGCTTAATTTAACCAATGGAAAAGTAAAAGATATTGTAGAATGACTTCACCCAAAACATCTGATTATTTCATATTAGTTTTGCTGTCACTCATATGGGCTTCAGCCTTTTTCAATATTAAAATTGCGACTTACTCTTATGGTCCAATAACAATTGCGTTTTTAAGGATTTTTTTTGGAATGATCCCAGTATTATTGTTATGTTTTTATAAAAAAATTAAAATTGAAGTCTTTTCAAAAGATTGGAAATGGTTTGCTGCAATTGGTGTTATTAATTTGGTTATTCCATTTTTTTTAATTGCTTACGGGGTACAAAAAGTCCAAAGTAATTTAGCAGCAATATTAATGTCTACCACTCCTATCAGCGCAACTATTTTAGCTCATTTGTTTATAGATAAAGAAAAAATAAATTTAGTAAAAATATTAGGTATAATTCTAGGATTTTTAGGAATAGTTTATCTTTTTTCCGAAAATCTATTAATTAATGATGAAAATTTATTTTCTGCTTTAATGATATTAGTTGGTTCAACATTTTATGTTATTGGTGGAATATTAACTTTAAAAATAAGTCATAAAAAAAATGAAAATGTTACTGCATCAATATTAATTTGGGGAACAATATTTGTTTGCCCAATTTCTTTAATTATAGAGCAACCTTGGAATTTAAATCCATCATTAGAGTCAACTTTGTCTTTAATATATCTTGGTGTATTTCCTACTGGTATAGCTTGGTTATTGAGATTTATGATATTGAAAAGAAACGGTTTAGTTTTTCAAAGCCAGGTCGCTTATTTAATACCAATATTTGGAGTAATTCTTGGGTACTTATTTCTTAATGAATTAGTTACTTCAAAAATATTAATTTCATTATTTATTGTTATACTTGGAATATATTTTGTCAAAAAATCAGGAGACAAAAAAATAGAAGGAATTTAAATTTCAATAAATTAGTTTTTCAAACTTTTTCGACTTTATAGAGTTCATTGCTCCCTCTGCCAATATAATTGATTTTCTTCCATCTTCAAAAACTGCTCTAGGTTTTATATTTTTTCTACAAAATTTTGCTAGATCGAATAATTGAAGTTTAAAAGCTTCAGAATATCTCTCAATAAAGAAGTGAAGAAGAGGTGATTTACTGTTTGTTGAGCTTTTTGAAAAATAATTTATTTCATCGTTTCTTTTATTGTCTGAAACTAGCATTCCTTTATTTCCGAATAATTCTACTCTTTGATCATATCCAAAGCTACAATGTCTTGAATTTGTTATAATACATTGCACCCCTTTTTTGGATTTGATTATTGTCGTTGCCAATTCATAATCATTAATTTTATTAAAACGTTTATCTGATAAGTTGCTACCCATAGCAAAAATTGATTGGAATTCGTCTTTTCCTAAATAATATCTTGCAAGATCAAAATCGTGAATCATCATATCTTTAAATATCCCACCTGAACTTTTTAAATATTTAAGTGAAGGAGGAGAGGGATCTCGACTGGTAATTATAATTTTTTCTAATCTTCCAATTTTTTGTTTTAAATGTTGTTTTAATGAATGGTGTCCAACGTCATATCTTCTATTAAAACCCATTTGTACTTTTGGTTTAAATTTTTTTATTCTTTTAAGACACGAATTAATTTTTTTTATACTCAGATCTAATGGTTTTTCGCAAAAAATAATTTTATTTTGTTTTACACCTTGCTCAATAAATTTTAAATGTGTAGGTGTACTTGACGCAATAAATATACAGTCAATGTCTTTATCATTAAAAGCTAAATCAGGTTTATTTATTGAAGTAACATTATACTTATTAGATATTTTTTTTAATAAATCTTTGTTTAGGTCAAAGACATATTTTAACTTAAATTCCCTATTTTCAATTAAATTTTTTGCATGCATTTGGCCAATTCTGCCAAGACCAAGCAAAGCAACTTTTATTTTATTTTTATCCACGCTTTTCTTTTATTTGAAATTTTGCACGCTTCAATAAATTTTGCAGTTTCAAGCCCTTCATGTTCATTTGGAAAAAACCACCTTTTTTTTGATTTAGTTCTTAATGACTCTGCAAATTCTTTATAAATGTTTGCAAAAGCATCTAAGTAACCTTCTGGATGTCCATATTTAATTCTTGAAAAGTTTTTTGAAAATTCTGCATTAAAAAAACCTCTTTCTAAAAATTTTACAGCACCTTTTAATGGATTAAATTTAAGATAACCTGGATCATTTTGAACCCATTCTATGCTACCTTTTGTGCCAAAAATCCTAAATCTTAAACCATAAACACCCCCTCTTGCCATAACACTTGTCCAAAGTAAGCCTTTTGCATTGTTATTAAAGTTGATCATTACTTGAGCATTGCTATCCATTTTAACAGTTTTTGAAACTTGTTTAATATCAGCAAATACATTTCTACCTTTTAATCCAGAAACATAACATGCTATGTGATAAGCGTGAGATCCAATCTCATTTAAAACCGCCGAGGTTCCAACTATTTTTTTATTTATTTTCCATTTTAATATTTTTTTTGCATTATTTTTATTAACTGTTTTTCCATCAGTCCAATCTTGAACATACTCTACATTAACATATTCAACTTTTCCTATTTTCCC
This sequence comes from uncultured Pelagibacteraceae bacterium, assembly GCA_902597335.1. Lineage (GTDB taxonomy): Bacteria > Pseudomonadota > Alphaproteobacteria > Pelagibacterales > Pelagibacteraceae > Pelagibacter. The sequence goes on along the minus strand of CACJXK010000003.1, from coordinate 107,465 downwards.
TTTATCGACCAATACTTTTGCTTCTCTAACCATCGGATATGCTGAATAATTATGAGTTAATGCATATTTTATATTTTTATTTGATTTAATTTTTTTAAAAAGTTTTTTTGCTTGTGATAGATCACCTGCAAATGGCTTGTCAGATATTATGTGAATATTTTTATCTATAAATTTTTCTGCAATAATTTGGTGACTTGAAGGTGGAGTCATAATCGCTACAACCTCAATACCATCAGGTCTTAGAGCTTCTTTATAAGCCATTTCTTGATAATTTGAGTAACATCTATCTTTATCAATTCCTATTTTTTTTCCAAAAGTCTTTGAAATATTTGAATTTTTTGAAAAAACTCCTGAGACAATTTCATATTCGTCATCAAATCTTGAGGAAATTCTATGGACATGTCCTATCCATGATTTTGGGCCACCACCAACAATGCCTAATTTGATTTTTTTGCCTTTAATTAATCTCATGATCAAATATCTTAGCAAATAAAAAAAATATGTCAGTAAAATTAGGGATAGCACCAATAGCGTGGAGTAATGATGACATGCCTGAACTTGGTGGAGATACTCCTCTAGAACAATGTTTATCGGAAGCAAGTCAGGCTGGATATATAGGTATAGAGTCAGGTGGCAAATTTCCTAAAACATCTAAGGAATTATTACCAAAACTAGATAAGTATAATTTAAAATTATGTTCTGGATGGTACAGCGGAAATCTTAGAAAAAATTCTGTTGAAGAAGAAAAAAAATTAATTCAAAACCAACTTCAATTATTTAAAGACTGCGAAGCTCCATGTATTGTATTTGCTGAAGTTTTTGAGTCAATACAAGGCGATCCAACAAAAAAACTCTCAAGTCGACCAAAAATGTCCAATGATGAATGGAAAGATTATTGTATAAAAATATCTGAACTTGCAAGATATCTCGAAGACGAGGGCATGCCATTAGCATATCACCATCACATGGGTACAGTAATAGAAACGGAAGAAGAAACTATTAGATTGCTAGAAAATACAAATGACAGTGTAAAATTAACTTTAGATACCGGTCATATGTTGTTTGCTAGAGGAAATTCTATTAATATGATCAATAAATTTAAAGAAAGAGTAATCCATATTCACTGCAAAGATATTAGAGAAGAAGTGTTGAATAAAGTCCTTTCTGAAGATTTAAGTTTTAGAGATGCTTTTTTAGAAGGTGCTTTTACTGTACCTGGCGATGGGTGTATCGACTATAAACCTCTGTTTGATATTTTGAAAAAAAATAATTACCAAGGTTGGCTGGTAGTGGAGGCTGAGCAAGACCCAAAAAAAGCAAATCCTCTTGAGTATGCAATTATGGGTTATAAATACATTACAGATACTTTAAAGAAATCAAATTTAGAGATTGATAAACTATAATTTTACTTTTTTACTATCTTCAAGTTTACCATCAAAAAAATCAAAAATATTTTGTATAGTTTCTATTGCCATTCTAGTCATGCACTCTTCAGTAAATGCTGCTGCATGAGGGCTAAGGAAAACTTTTTCATTTTTTAATAATGGATTGTCAGCTTCTGGGGGCTCTACTTCAAATACATCGATACCTGCTCCAAAAATTAGGTTCTCCTTTAATGCTCTATCTAAGTCTTTCTCATTTATAATTCCACCTCTTGCAGCATTTATGATGATGCAATTTTTTTTCATAGTTTTAAGAAGTTCATAATTTATGATATTTTTAGTTTGATCAGTTAAAGGTATATGGAGTGACACAGCATCCATATCTTTTATAGTTTCTGATAAATCTTCAACTTTTTTTCCACCCATTTTGCTTATTGTTTCTGCATCTACAAATGGATCATAAACAAAAACATTCATTTCAAATCCCAAACATCTTTTAATCAATGCTTTTCCAATTCTTCCAAAACCAGCTATAAGAATATTTTTGTTCCAAATCTCTATTGTTTTTGGCAGTTTATTTCTATCAGTAAATTTTCCACTTTTGACTGATTGATCGTACATATTTTTTCTTTTTGATATACTTAAAAGCATGAAAAGAACATGTTCTGCAACCGCTACAGCATTTGCTGTTGCAGTTATCGCTACATCGATATTTCTTTTTTTACAGCTATCTAAATCAATATTGTCGTAACCAACTCCATGTCTAGAAATTATTTTAAGTTTTTTTGCATTTTCAATTACTTCTGCAGGCAAAATTGATGTTCTTAAAGACATTGCATCAGCATCTATAATTTTTTGTCTAACATTTTCAACGCTTAAATCCTCAACTACCTCGTAGGTATAGTTACTATTACTTTTTAATAATTCCATACCTTTTTCATGAATAGGTTGGACTATGAGAATTTTTTTCATAATTTAAAAATGAAATTATATTAATCTAGCAAGATCTCTTTTACTATTTTTAAATGTTGGAAGTGGATATTTAAATGCGTATTTTCTAGGTATACATTTATTTTTCGCTTTCTCCCATAAAGAGATCCATTGCTTATAATTATGAATAGTAATATTTTTTTTATTTCTGCTTCTTACGTAAAAATTTGGTAGAGGCTTTCTACCAGATGGAGTCCCAGCTCTGTTATATCTTAAGTCAGCACTTATTCTAAAATCGTTAGATCTATTAGGTAAAGAACAATGTATTGAGTGTTTGTGTAAAATAATTATATCACCCACATTTGCTTCCAGAAAAATTGGCTTAAATTTATCAAGTAATTTACTACCTTTTATCTCGACCTGACCTTTATATCCAGACACATGATTTAATAAACCCAGTTTGTTTATTTCTTTAACGGTAATCATACATCCGTTATTTTTGGTAGTTTTTGTAAATGGTATCCAAACGGTCACCATATCTGTCAATCTTTGTCCAACAGATGATAATACTGCTGCGTCTTGGTGCCAAGGAGTTCTACCTGAAAGTCCATCATGAACAGAGTGTCTAGGCAGTTTACTTTCTGGTTGTTTAATTCTTGTATTCTGAACAGGATTAGAAAGAATCTCAGATCCTAATAATTGTTCTACAACATCTAAAATTTTTTTATGGTTTATTAAGTTCCATAAAGATTGTGATGCAAAGTAATCACTATCTTTTTTCACATTATCTCTTGGTAGTCTGGTATTAAAATGTTGGTCAAGATCATAAATATTTAATTTTGATATATAGGTATATTTTCTTTTAAAATCATATTTAAAAACTTTTTCTCTCATATGTCTGGGTGCAAACTTATTAATTAGATTGTCCATTACATATTCCATATCGTTTAAAATAGGTTTTAAATCTTTATTGAAATTAAGAATATTTTTTACCCTAAGGTATCCATCTCTATCTAAAATTTTCTTTAGTTCGCTATTAGTTTGCATGATTACCAGATTTTAGCAGATAATTTGAATCATGAAAAGATGTGAGCATTCTTTTTTTAGTCGCAACTATATAAGGGTGATATTCAAAATTTTTATATTTCCATATAACAGGTTTATCAAATGCATAGCTTCCATAAATAAAAAATCTTTTTGGACAGTTTTTTTCCTTAAATCGTGTTACTCCATGATAAGAATTAGGAGTAGATTTAAAGAAAATAACACTTCCTTTTTTTGGGGTAAACTCCTTTACTTTACTAAGTTCATTAATTTTTGGAAATCTTCTAAATTTTTTTCTTAAATTCTTGTTTGCTTTTTTTTTATAAAGTGTAAGAGAACCTCCATTTTTTTTTGGTATATCAGTTAAATAGATCAAAAAATTATATATTCTATTTATATCATCTCTATGCGGTCTTAATCTATACCCTCCTTTAGATACTGAAAAATCTATATCTAAATTTAATATTGGACTCTTATAATTACTTCCCAATAACTTTTTGAGTTCAATTGAATTTACTTTTCTTTTCAAGGTATATTTTTTTTTATTGAATGTTTTGGGTTTGAATAAACTTTGCCATGTATTATTTTCAAACTCAGTTTTAAATTTTTTATCAATTTTATTATAAAATGATTGTGAATTAAAAATTGAAAAAAGTTTTTTTGAGATTTTAGAACTTGAAATATATTTGTTGAAATTTTTTGATCCTTTATTAATTCTACTCCTACCTCCCATAATCATATCGTCAAAATTTTTTGATTTACTAATCTCGTCAATCAAATAATTACATATTTTTTTACTGATAATTTTTTCTCCTACAATAATGGGAAAGTTTGATTTAATCTTCTTTAGTTTGTTAATTTTCAGCATTTAGCTGTACATACCCTCTTTTACTTTAATCATTTTGTACATAAGATCATTTAATGGTGTAGCTATTCCATGTTTTTTTCCTATTTTAGATACAGCTCCACTTATGAAATCAATTTCAGTTTTTCTTTTGTAAAGTACATCAAAAGCCATTGAGGACTTATTTGTTTGTTTTGAATCAACAATTTTATTAAACATAAATAAACACTCATCTTCAGAAACATTAACACCATCTGCCAAAGCAACTTCTCTTGTTTCTAAAATAATTTCTTTACCTAAATTTCTAGATACGTCGTTGGCATTATTATTTATGTAAAGATCAGTATGATGTAGATCAAAAATAGCTGAAAGTGGCCCTATTGCGGTTAAAGCAAAAAGTTTCATCCATTTTCTTTTTTTTACATCCTCAGCTGCAATCATTTCTAAATTATGTGCAGTAAATGTATCTGCAATTTCTGTTATTCTATTTGTTATTCCACCATCATATTCTCCAATCCACGAAGGTAGAGCTGCATGATTCATAATATGACCAGGGCCTAAGATATTTGATGCTTGAGTTGTTGTTCCCCCAATTACTTTTTCATCGCCAACAATACTTTTAATTATTGCTTCATGCCCAATTCCATTTTGAAAAGACATAAAAACTGTTTTATCTCCAATAATGTTTTTAATACTTTTTAAAGCAGGTTCTAGAGCTGTTGCTTTACACATTACTATTACAGCATCTACTTTTCCAATTGTAGATGGATCTGATGTTGCTGGTACTTTTATAAATCTATCGCCACCATGACCATCCATCTTAAGGCCTTTTTTATTTAAGGTTTCTACATGTTCTTTCCAAACATCAATCAGAGTTACATCTAATCCTTTTTCTGCAAGCAAACCTCCAAACAAACACCCCATTGCACCTGCACCAAGAACAGCAACTTTTAAATCTTTATTTACCATTTTATTTACAATATATTATGTATAGATATTATATATATTATCTATAGACATTTTGCAATATATAATGCAATATTATTAAATCATGAAATTAAATATAGAGAAAGGAATTTTTAAAACTTTTGATTTAATAGATATTGCAAATGCATTAAGAATTGGACTTGCTAATAATTACAAAGATGTTGAAGTAGATGTAGTTGAGTGTCCAAATCTTAGACATTGGGATTGCCCTTCTGAAGGTATTAGCGGCAATCAAAAAATAATCGATGTAGGAGGAGAGCCTTATATGCATGATAAAAATTACATCGGTACTGAATTTGATTATCAAGAGATTTCAAAAAGAATAAATTCTTCAAAATCCTATGCTCTTGGAGCAGGCTCTGGTGCTATGTCATGTTTGGAAGGGCATTGTGGAGAATTAATTATAAATGAGAATTTAATTACTGAAGAGTCTAAATCTATCATTGCAATGGTTGGAAAAAATAAAGAATGTATAGTTAAAGATTATAAAGCAAAAAAACATGGGGGACTTGGCAACATCTACTATAGCGATGGAAAAGAAGGAAGGGTAATAAGAATTAATATTAAAAAAAGAATTGGAAAACAAGGATCTTTACCTCAGTCAATAAGACAAGCATTGTCAGAAAATTTAGATATTTCTAATAACAATCACATAGCTCTTGCTGGTGTTTTTAGAATTTTAAATGGAAAAATACGATCACACGTACAACCCGATTATGAAGATATCAAACACGATTATTATGATTCAAATTTAATGAAATGTACTAAAGACTTCCTACAATTTTATGAACCAGTTGGTCCTGAATTGCAATGTTACTCTGTTTTGTGGACCGGAGATCCAACTGGTGGAAAACTTAATTTAAGAGAGTCTGGAGAACATACCCATTTTCATTCTTATGAAAATAAAAAATATGCAGGTCATTACCATTTTGATGTAACCCCAGATGAAATAGAATATGTAGGATATTTTAATACTGCAAGTGAAGTTCACAGAGTAAATAATATATATAAAGAATTAGCTAACAAAAATTAGATTGAATAGAAATTTCAATTATATAAAATTAATTAGATGAAGAGGCAATTTAGGTACCCAAAGCATTTTGAAGAACAAAAAAAACTTTCTAAATCTACAAAAAAAAGAATTCAAATGGCCGAAGTTTCTCTTGGAGACTTCACTGGTAGGTTAAAAAATGATTTACTTAACTGGTTTTCATTAACGCCTCAACATTGGATAATGTTGCACGCAGTAATGTTGGCTTATTTTAAAAACCAATCAATTACAAAAAACCAGCTTTTAAAAGTGATTGAAAAATCTTACCTAACTTCAAATGTTTATATCGATACTGCTATTAAAAAAGGTTATTTTAGAATTATTAGAAATATAAAAGATAAAAGGTCAATTTTTATTCTTCCCTCAGTTATTACTATAAAAACATTTGAGGAGTTCATTGATAGAAGAGATCAGCTATACAAAGGGATAAAATGAAAAAAATTTATACATGGGCAGCAAAACCTGCAAGTAGAACTTTAACAGTTGGTGATTTAAAAAATTCTAAAGGAAAAAAAAAATTTACCCAAGTTACAGCGAATACTATTGAAGAAGCACATGCAGCTGAGCAGGCCGGATTTGATATGATTATATCTAATGCATTTAATGTTAAAAAAGCCAGAGAGGGTTCTAAAAATTTATTTTTAACTGCAGCATTAGTACTTAATAAATTTGTAACAGCAGATGATGTATTGAGAGGTGCTTTTGAGGCATTAGAGAATGGAGCTGATGCGGTAATGACACCTAGAAGTATGAAAATTGTTGAAATGCTTGCAAACGAAGATGTTCCAGTTATGGGACATTTAGGTTTAGTACCAAGAAAATCTACATGGATAGGAGGTTTAAGAGCAGTTGGAAAAAATAGTAATGAAGCACATGATTTGTATTTAAAATTTAAAAGATTAGAGGATGCAGGAGCATTCTCAGCTGAATGTGAAGTAATTCCCGAAAATGTAATGGGAGAGATTTCTAAAAGAACAAATATAGTTACAGTATCACTCGGCTCAGGAAAGTTTGCTGATGTAATGTACTTGTTTATGGAAGATATTTGTGGGGATACTGAAAATCCACCAAGACATTCAAAAGCTTATGGAAACTTAATAAAATTAAAAAATCAAATTAATCAAGAGAGAGTAAAAGCGCTCAAAGCATTTAAAAAAGATTCTATGTCAAATAAATTTCCTGGAAAGAAACAATCTATAAATTTAAATCAAAAAGAGTTTGAGCTATTTCTTGAGAAACTAGATTAATAAGTGTCAGACTCTTTTTTATTTATTGAGCCCTTCATTTTTTCTACAATTGCCTTTGCGCCTGCGCTCATAGCTCTTTGATCTGCACCAATTGTTACGAAGTTAAATCCTTTATCAATCATTTTTTGTGCATATTCTGTAGTTCCATTATGAATACCAGCAAATATATTATTTTTTTTTGCATGCTCTAAAATTCTTAATATTTGAGAATAAGCTTTTGAATTTTCAGGTTTGTCAAATCCAGGTTTTTCTCCAATTGCTAGGCTTAAGTCAGCTGGACCAATATATATCCCATCCACACCGTCAGTAGACATAATCTCATCTAATTTATCTAATGACTCCTTTGTCTCAATCATAGCTAATTTTAAAATCTCATCATTTGCATGTTCTGCGTAATCAGCACCACCATAAATTAATCCTCTAACTGGGCCAAAACTTCTATATCCTCTTGGAGGATACATGCATGCTTGTACAAATCTTTCTGCCTCTTCTTTATTACTTACCATAGGGCATATAATTCCATAACAACCAGCGTCTAAAATTTTCATTATTTGTCCTGGTTCATTCCAATTTACTCTGGTAAGAGGAGTTACATCAGTTGAAGAAATTGTTTGAAGCATTGGAAGTGCGTTTGTGTAATCAACAAGTCCATGTTGCATATCAACAGTCAGGGAGTCCCAACCTTGATGTGCCATAACTTCTGCAGATACTGTACTAGGTATTTGTAACCAGCCGTTAACAACTGGCTTTCCTTCAGCCATCATTTGTTTAACCTTATTTTTTCTCATTAATAATTAAGACCAAAATGAGTATATTTAATATTTAAATAGTCCTTTATAGCCATTGATCCACCCTCTCTGCCATAACCTGTCTGCTTGATACCTCCAAAAGGAACTTCTGCAAACGCAATAGTAGGATGATTTACTGCACATGTTCCAGTTTCCATTTTTTCTGAGACTTTGTGAGCTTTTTCTAAAGAATTTGTATAAATATAGCTTGCTAAACCTAAGTCATTGTCGTTAGCTCTTTCAACAACTTCATCTGTATCTTTAAACGTTAGTAGTGGAACCAATGGTCCAAAAGGTTCTTCTTTTGCAATTGTAAAGTTATCTTGAACATTGTCAAAAACAGTAGGTTCATAAAAATATCCTTTATTAAAACCGGATGGTCTCTTTCCACCACATAAAACAGTAGCTCCTTCTTTTTTTGTTTTCTCGACTAAGGCTTCTATTTCATTCAATCTTTTTTCTGTTGTTAATGGACCTAATATTGTGTCGTCATCCATTCCATTCCCAATTTTAAGTTTAGAAACTTTTTCAACTAATGTTTTTGCAAACTCATCTTTTTTCTTTTCATGGATATAAAATCTTGCCGGTGATATGCAAACTTGGCCGTTGTTTCTAAATTTTGCCGTTATTGCCATATCTGTAACCTTGTTTATATCTACATCATCAAAAACTATAAAAGGTGAGTGACCACTTAATTCCATTGTTACTCTTTGAACTTTCTCAGCGGCTTGCTTTAAAATAAGTTTACCTACTCTAGTCGATCCAGTAATAGAAACTTTTTTAACTATATCAGAAGATATAAGTTGTGAAGAAATTTTTGCTGGATCACCCGATAATAAATTAACAACACCTGGAGGAACTCCTGCATCATTTATAATATTCATAAGTTCCATTACACTACCTGGAGTAATAACATCTGGCTTACATATAACTGAGCATCCAGCTGCTAAGGCAGTTGAAATTTTTCTAGAGGATAGAACTATTGGAAAATTCCATGGTATTAATCCTGCAACAACACCAACAGGTTCATATTTTACATACATTCTTGTGTGTTCAAATCTACTTTCAACTATCTGACCATATATCCTTTTTGTTTCTTCAGAGTTCCATTCGAAAATGTCTGCTGCGCCTCCGACTTCCCCTTTAGCTTCTGACAAAGGTTTTCCAACTTCCAATGTAAGCCATTTTGCTAGTACATCAGTTCTCTCTCGCATAAGATCTGCAATTTTTCTTATAATTTTTGATCTCTGCCAAGGTGGAGTATTTCTCCAAACCTCAAGACCTTTTTCAGCTGACTTAAGAGCTTTATTTACATCTTCTTCACCAGCTTTGGATGCTTTACCAATTACTTCTTCAGTAGCTGGATTCAATACATCATAAGTTTCATTATTTTGTGATTGTTGCCATTTGCCATCAATGAATTGTCCAAATTTGCTATACATAATTTTTATTTTATGGTTAATTAGTTGAATTTTTGAGGAGAATATAACTAGAAAAATGAAAAAAATAAAGCTTACTTGCGCACATGCCTTGGTTAAACATCTAGTAGCTCAAAAAATCTACATAGAAGGTAAAGTTGAGCCTTTATTTCCAGGGGCATTTGGTATTTTTGGTCATGGGAATGTTGCATGCATAGGTCAAGCATTAGAGGAAAATAAGGATAAACTTCCAACTTATAGAGGTCATCATGAACAAAATATGGCTTTAACTGGCATTGCTTTTTCAAGAGCTAAAAGAAGAAAACAAATTTTTATTGCAACAAGTTCTGTTGGGCCTGGATCTACAAATTTAGTAACTGCGTCTGCGGTAGCAATGAGCAATAGATTACCTATTTTATTTTTACCTGGAGATACTTATGCGAATAGAATGCCAGATCCTGTGCTACAGCAAGTAGAGCATTTTTCAAATCCAGGAATGACTGCGAACGACTCTTTTAAACCAGTTACAAAATATTTTGATAGAATAACAAGACCTGAACAAATAATACAATCTCTTCCACAAGCAATTCAAACAATGCTTGATCCTGCGGATACCGGTCCTGCTTGTTTGTCTTTGTGTCAAGATGTGCAAGGAGAAATATTTGATTATCCAGAAGAATTTTTTAAAGAAAGAATACATAATATAAGAAGACCTAAACCAGATGATTTTCAAATTAAACAAGCAATGGAAAAAATTAAAAAGTCAAAAAAACCAATTATTATTTCTGGAGGAGGTGTTTTTTATTCAGATGCAATGGATGAATTAGGAAGTTTTGCAATTAAACATAATATACCTGTTACCCAAACAGTGATGGGATATTCAACGATGAAAAGAGATCATTCTCATTTTCTTGGTCCAATAGGAGGCCTTGGTGGTAAAGCTGCAAATAACTTAGCAAAAGAAACTGATTTAGCTATTTGTGTTGGTACAAAATTAGCAGATTTTACAACAGGTTCGTGGGCTAATTTTGAAAACCCTGAATTTAAATTGGTTTCAATTAATATTGCAAGACATGATGCAAACAAACATTTAGCCGAGGCAGTTATTGGAGATGCTAAAGTTTGTTTATCAGAGTTGTCAAATTCTTTAGGAAATTGGAAATCTCCTGACAGCTGGTACAAAAAATCACAAGATGAACTTAAGTCTTGGAATGAGTATGTTGATAAAGAAAGTGGACCAACAAACCAAGAAACACCAAACTATGCACACGCCGTAGGAGCAATTTATCGAAATTCAGATCCAACAGATATAGCAGTTACTGCTGCTGGTGGATTGGTTGGTGAAGTTGTGCAAGTCTGGAGACCAAAAGAACTAAATACGCATGAAACTGAATGGGGTTTTAGTTGTATGAGTTATGAAATTTCTGGTGCCCTAGGAATTAAGATGGCAAATCCTGACAAAGACGTAATAGCATTTGTGGGAGATGGCTCATATTTATTAAATAATTCAGACATTTATTCGTCAGTTTTAACAAATAACAAATTAATAATAATTGTTTGTGATAATGGTGGTCATGCAGTTATAAATAGACTTCAATTGTTTAAGGGTGGAAAAGAATTTAATTGCTTATTTAATTCATCTAACATTCAAAATTTTAAAGAAGTAAATTTTGCTCAACACGCAGCTAGTATGGGTGCAAAATCTGAACATGTCTCCACTATTTCAGAATTAGAGGAAGCATTTAAAAGAGCTAAAAAATCAGATGTGACATATGTAATATCAATAAAAACTCACAGTTATGAATGGCTCGAAGGTTCAGCTTATTGGGAAAGCCCTACGCTTGAAATTCCAACAACGAAAGAAAATGAGGAAGCTTTAAAACTTCATAAAGAAGGTAAAGCAAAACAAAGACAGGGTGTCTAATTTCCTTATATGAATAAAGTTTTCAAAGTTGGTCTTATTGGCTGCGGTCATATTGCAGAAACTTATTTTAGAGCAGAGAAATATTTTAATAATATCAAAATAATTAAATGTGCAGATATAAATTTAAAAGCTGCAAGAAAATGTTCCAAAGAGTATGGAATCAAATTTTTAACTGTCAATGAAATTTTAAAAGATCAAGAAGTTGAAATTATTTTAAATTTAACTATCCCAAAAGCACATTATGAAATTTCAAAAAAAGCTTTATTAAATGGTAAACATGTTTACTCAGAGAAACCATTGGCGATTAATTTAAAGGATGGAAAAGAACTTTTAAAAATTTCTAGAAGGAAAAAGTTATACCTTGGTAATGCACCAGATACATTTTTAGGAGGTGGAATACAAAAATCAAAAGAGCTAGTTGAAAAAAATATAATTGGAAAAATAAAATTAGGTAATGCTGTTTTTGCCTTTCCTGGAATTCAATCATATCACCCCAATCCAGAACCATGGTTTGCAAAACTTGAAGGAGGTCCTGTAATTGATATGGGGCCATATTATATTACAGCTTTAGTTAACCTTTTAGGACCTGCAAAAAAAGTTAGTGGGAGAATAATAAATGGTACAAAATACAGAACAATTGGAATTGGACCAAAAAAAGGTAGAAAATTTAAAGTTAATTGCCCAACAACTTATCTATCTACAATCACCTTTAAAAATAACACAGTAATTAGACTGACATTATCTTTTGATGTCATTGCTCACCAAAGAAATCATATTGAGTTATATGGTGAAAAAGGTTCAATGATTGTCCCTGACCCAAATATGTTTGGAGGATCAGTTTTCACATGTAAAAAACTAGGAGATAATTGGAAAGAATATAAAACTACAAAAATGCATTTAGGTAAAATTAATATAAAAACACAAAGTTCAAGAGCAAATGAAGCTCCAACAAATGCGAACTATAGAGGAGCAGGACTTTCGGAAATGGCTTATTCAATAGAAAAAAAAAGAAAACATTTATGTAATGGTGAAATTTCATTGCACGTGCTTGATATAATAACCTCAATCATGAAAGCTTCTAAATCTGGTGTTAATCAACCAATTAAAACCGAGTGTGTTAAACCAAAAAAATTTACAAATATAGATATAAGAAAAATAACTAAATAGAGCAAAAATGTGATTAAACCTATTGTAATTTCTGATCCTTATCCAAGAACCTTAGATTTAATTTTTACAAAGACAAAATTAAAAGAACTAAAAACCAAATATAAAATAATAGTTGCTCCGAAAATAAATAAAAAAATTTTTTATGAAAATAATATTGGCAAGGCAACATTTATTATAGGTCAACCAAATTTAGATAAATATTTATTGTCTAAAGCTTCAAAATTAAAATGTATTATAAATGTAGAAAGCAATTTTATGGACAATTTAGACTATAATTATTGTTTCAAAAAAAATATTCATGTTATTGCAACCTCGCCAGTATTTTCAAAACCTGTAGCTGAGATTGCTTTAGGTATGACATTGTCTCTTTTAAGAAATATTCACAATGCTCACTTTGATTTTATTAAATCAAAAGAGAAATACGGTTTAGAAAGTAATTTACAAGCTTCACTTCTGACAAATAAAAAAATTGGTTTACTAGGGTTTGGAGATTTAGCAAAATCTTTATACCCCTTACTTTTACCATTCTCAAAAAATATAAATGTATATGACCCATGGATACCTAAAAATAAAATAAAAAAAATTGGATTTAATCCAATTAATTTAAATAAAATGTTTAGTAGTTGTGAAGTAATTTACGTATTAGCAACTATTACCAAAAAGAATAAACATTTAATTGATAAGAAATTATTAAATAAAATGAAATCTGGAACTGTTTTTATTTTAATGAGTAGAGCAGCAATAGTTAATTTTAAAGATTTGATTAATAGAATTAAAAAGGGAGATATTTATGTCGCAACTGATGTCTTTCCAGATGAACCAGTAAAAAAAAATGATCCAATAAGAAAGTTAAAAAATACACTATTTTCTGCTCATAGAGCAGGTGCTTTAGAAGAAGCTTTTTACAATATGGGTGAAATAGTTTTGAAAGATATGAAGCTTGTTCTAAAAAATATGCCACCTAAATTCTGTAAAAGAGCTCAAAGAAAAACTGTAAAACTTTTAGCCTCAAAACCAGTTGCAATTAACTGATTTTTTTATATTTTCTTAAATTATGTCATCTACCAATCAATTATTATTAGAAGCTAAAAACGTTACAAAATACTTCGGTACAATTACTGCTCTTGAAAATGTAAACCTTAAAATTCATGCAGGTGAATGCTTAGGAGTTGTAGGTGACAATGGAGCAGGAAAAACAACATTAATGAAGGTTTTATCAGGTTTGTATAAACCTAGTGCAGGCTCTTTACATTTTGAGGGAAAAGAAAAGGTTTTAGAAAGCCCTAGGGACTCTCAAAACCTAGGTTTAGAAATGGTATATCAAGATCTAGCTTTAGCAGGCAATCTTCCAATAGGCGAAAATATTTTTTTAGGCCGTGAACCAACTACTAATTTAGGATTATTAAAGTTTCTTGATTATAAAAAAATAAAAGAACTTACAGAGGCACATCTTGGTAAACTTAAAATAAATGTAAAGAGTGCAGATCAAAAAGTTGAGGAACTTTCAGGCGGACAAAGACAAGCAGTTGCAATTGCTAGATCAACAGCATTCAACGCAAAAGTAGTGATCATGGACGAACCAACAGCAGCCTTAGCTATTAAAGAAGTTGGTAAAGTTTTGGATTTAATAAATAGTCTAAAAAAGACTGGAGTAGGTGTAATTGTGATCAGTCACAGAATGGATGATATTTTTGCTGTTTGTGATCGAGTAATGGCTTTGTTTCAAGGAACAAATTTTGCAGAATCTGAATTATCAAATACTTCAAGAGATGAAGTAATTGGATGGATAATGGGTAAAAAATAATTATGGACTCAAAAGATCAAGAAAAAGACTCTTTATATCTAAAACTCATTCCTTATTTTGAGAAATACGGAATATTATTATTATTAGTTATAATGATAGTAGTAATGCATTTTCTTCAACCTGATGTTTTTTTATCTTGGAGAAATGTAACAAACGTTTTTAAACAAATCTCTTGGCAGTCAATGCTGGCTCTAGGAGTATTCATGGTGATTGTAACCGCTGGTATAGATCTTTCAGTTGGATCTATAATGATGTTGTCACTAATGATACTTGCAATTGTCGCTAAGGCTGGTGCTCCATGGTATATTGTTGTTATCACACCTCTTATAGCTGGATTTCTATGTGGGTTATTTAATGGTTTAGGGATTACATTACTAAGGATGCCTCATCCGTTTATAATGACACTAGGCACATTATATATATTTCGAGGTACAGGTAATTTAATTTCTGGTGGAACTCCGATAAGCGGCTTCACAGATGAAGTGAGATACCTTGGGCATGGAAGAATTGATTTAACTTGGCTTGGTTTAGAAAAGTCGCAATACCTTCCTGTTAGTTTAGTTCTTATTGCAATTGTCTATATAATATTTTGGATATTCATGAACAAAACTCGAACAGGTAAATGGATATATGCAATTGGTGGTAATCCAAATGCAGCAAGAGCCTCAGGTATTAATGTAAATAAAATTCTTGTAATAGTTTATTCGCTTTGTGGTTTCTTATCTGGTATTGGAGCTTTGATTTTAGCTGGTCGAACAGACTCAGGTTATCCAAATGCAGGATTGCAGTCTGAATTGGATGCTATTGCAGCATGTATTATCGGAGGGGCTAGTTTTTTCGGTGGAAGAGGTACCGTATTAGGTGTTTTTGCAGGAGTGATGATAATGGGAATCTTAAGAAATGGTCTTAATTTAATGGATGTTAGTTCATTTTGGCAGCAAGTATTAATAGGCTCAATTATCGTATTAGCCGTATATGTTGACGTTCTGAGAAGAGATTTTGGAACTAGAAAATAAATCACGTAAAAGTTGAATCAAAAAATAGTTACCTTTGTAACAGTTGAATTTTTTTTAAAAATTTTATTAAATTAATTTTTAATAATTATTAAAGGGGTAAATATATGAGAGATATAAAAAGAAAAATTGTTGTTTTCTTTTCAGCAGTTTTTTTATTAGTTAGCATGGGTTCAGCTTCTTTTGCTGATGGTCATGGTAAAAAAATCTTATTCAGTATAAAAGGACCTGGATCTGGAAATCCATTCTGGGCTTCTGTTACAAAAGGTGCTGAAGAAGAGGCTAAAAAATTAGGAGTTAAACTAATTCTAATCGCACCTCCACAAGAGGGAGATGTTCAAGCGCAGATTAACCAAGTTGAAGACCAACTTGCAAAAGGTGTTGATGCTTTAGCTCTTGCGCCAGGAGATCCAAATGCGTTTGCACCAATAGTAGACGATGCTATTAAGAGCGGAGTTCCAGTTGTATTTGTTGATACAAAAGGAATAAACGAAGGTGTTACTTTTATTGGAACAAATAATATGAATGGTGCAGAATTAGCGGCAAAATTTATTTGTGATAAAACTCCAAAAGGTTCAGATGTTGCAATTCTTACAGGAATTGAGTCTCAATCAACTGCATTATTAAGAAGAGATGGTGCAATTAAAGGATTTAAAAATTGTGGTTTAAATCTTGTTGCAACTCAAACTGCTGAATGGGATACTGCAAAAGGTAGATCTGTTACTGAGTCAATCATTTTGAAAAATCCTAACATCAAAGCAATATTTGCTTCTAACGACAATATGGGTTTAGGTGCAATGCAAGCTCTTAAGGATGCTGATATGAATGATGTAATCGTTGTTGGTTTTGATGCTACTCCTGATGCTGCTACAAGTATCTTAAAAGGAGAGATGACTGCAACAATAGCTCAGTTCTCATACAACATGGGTGCATATGGAGTTAAATATGCTCTTGAGTTAGCTAATGGTGGAAGTATTGATCCTAATATTGATACAGGAACACAATTAGTAACTAAAGAAAACGCTAACGATTTTAAATAATCTTTAGAAAAAACAAAATTAAAAGGGTGGAATTTTATTTCACCCTTTTTTTTTATGTAATATAGTATTCTAATGCTAATTAATATTAATCCAATTTTAAATCCTGAACTATTATATCATTTAAGAGCCATGGGACATGGTGATAAATTAGTGTTAACAGATGCAAATTTTCCTGCTTATTCTCATTCTTTAAATAATAAAGTAATTAGATTAGATGGTGTTAATATCTATGAAGCTGCAAAAGCTATTCTTTCTGTTTTTCCATTAGATAGTTTTATTGACTCTGCTGCAGAGAGAATGCAAGTTGATAATAAACCAGATGAGTTAACAGAGTGTCACAAAGATTTTATAAAAGCTGTGAGAGAAACTTCTGGAGAAAATTGGAAAGTAGGCTCAATTGAGAGACAAGAATTTTATAAAGTAGCAAAGAAATCTCAATTAATCGTATCTACTTCTGAAACAAGACCTTATGGATGTTTTATACTAACAAAAGGAGTAATTAAACCAGATGGTAGCGTTTGGGTTCTTGATAAATAATGAACTCTATATGCATTTTTGGAGTATTCGTAGCTGACCTATGTTTCTTTGCTGAAAAAATTCCTGTTAAAGGAGAAACAGTTTTAGGTAAAAATCATATAATTGGACCAGGCGGCAAAGGGTCTAATCAAGCAATTGCTGCTGCAAGACTTGGTGGAAACGTAAATTTTATCACTAAAATAGGAAAAGATCAAAATGCAAAGATGGCTCTTGAACTTTATGAAGAAGCTGGAATTAATACAGGCTCAATAATCCAAGATCTAAATCAGTCAACAGGCGTTGCAGGTATAATGATAAATGAAAAAACAGGGGATAATGCTATTAATATTGTACCAGGAGCAGCTGGAACGATATCTAATAAAGATATTGATAACAATATTGATGTTATAAAAAAATCAGAAATCTTTTTAACACAACTAGAAACACCTAATGAAGTAACTAGTTATGCACTCAATAGAGCAAAAGAGACAGGATCTGTTACAATTTTTAATCCTGCTCCTGCATCAGATATTAAAGAAAGTGATTTTAAATGTATTGATTATTTTACTCCTAATGAAACTGAAGCAAGTTATTATTTAGATAAAAAGGTTGAAAGTAAAACAGAAATTGAAGAAGCTGCAAAAACTTTTTTGGCAAAAGGAGTAAAAAATATAGTTATAACATTAGGCCCAAAAGGTCTTTACTTTGCAAATTCTGATGAAAGTTTTTTTATAGATGTTTATAATTTAAAGGATAAAGTGATTGATACAACAGGAGCAGGTGATGCTTTTAATGGGGCTTTCGCTTATGCCTTATCCAATAAATTAAAAATCAAAGATGCTTTAGAATTTTCAAATAAAGTAGCTGCAATTTCCACAACAAAAGCAGGTGCAGCAAATTCAATGCCTAAAATTAATGAAGTAGAAACTTATTAGTTATTCAATTATTTTGAAATCTGATTTAAATTTATCAGTAATAGTTAAACCTAGGCCAGGTTTATTGTCGTCCAGGTTAATATATCCTTTTTCAGGCGCTGGGTCACCTTCAAAAATATAATAAAATAGCTCATTACCAATTTCTACATCGTGTACAGGAAAAAATTCGGATATAGGACAATTAAAGTTAGACATTGTTAAATGATAATTATGCATTTGCCCAGCATGTGGAATGACTGGAACTTGATAAGCTTCAGCTAACGCATTTATTTTATTTGCAATAGTGAAACCACCAACCCTATTATTGTCATATTGAATATAACTAACTGCTTTTAAATCCAATAATTGTTTAAATCCAAATAAGTTGAATTCATGCTCTCCACCAGATATTGGAATAGCATTCATATTATTCAATTCAGCATAACCATGAATATCGTCTGCTATTACAGGCTCCTCTAGCCATCTAGGATTAAATTTTACTAATTTAGGAATCATTCTTTTAGTGTAATCTAAATTCCATCCCATATAACATTCCATCATAAGATCTGTGTCAAAGCCAATCACTTCTCTAACAGCCTCTGCTAATTCTAAATTTTTCCTCATTCCATCAGGTCCATCTTTTGGTCCCCATCCAAATCTCATTTTAAACATTTTAAAACCTTGTTTAACGTAACTTTCAGCTTCTTTTTGCAGTTCTTTAATTGGTTGGCTATAAAGTTTTGAGGCATAAACTGGAATTTTCTCTTTAGTTCTTCCGCCTAATAATTTGAAAACAGGTTTATTTGTAATTTTTCCCATTATATCCCAAAGCGCAATATCAATTGCTGAAATTGCTACCATTCCTAATCCTCTTCTTCCCCACGCATGAGTTCTTCTGTACATTTTTTCCCAAATATAAGCATAATCAAAAGGATCCTCACCAATAACTAAAGGAGTTAAATAAGTATCAATAGTTTTTTTTACTAATTGTGGTGCAAGCGCTGCATTTCCAATCCCAAAAATTCCGTCGTCTGTTTCAACTTCGCATATTAACCATTCATGAAATCTAAAAGATCCCATAGCATCCGATTTTTCAAACAAAAGGTCAGAAGCATTTGTGCAAAAATTATTTTGCGGTGGAACAGTTTTGCCGTTCCATTGATAAACTTTTGTTCGAATACTTTTAATTTTAGACATTTAATTGTTTTTATTTTCAGCCATTGTTAATGCAATTTTAAAAGAATTCAAAGTAGGTTCTAAGTTTGCTTCATTTTTACCAGCAATATCAAAAGCTGTTCCATGGGCAGGAGTTGTAATAGGCACAGGAAGACCACCTTGGACGGTTACGCCTCGATCAAATCCAAATGCTTTTAATCCAGATTGAAGTGCATCATGGTACATACCAACAATACAATCGTGATTTCCATTTTTATATGCTGTAATAAATGAGGTATCACAAGGTAAAGGGCCATCAGCATTTATTCCCATTTTTTTTGCCTCTTCAATTGCCGGTATAATTTCATCTTTTTCTTCTGAACCAAATTCAGCGTGAGGATTCAATGCCTGAACTGCCACTCTAGGATTTTCTATACCATTTAACTTCATTGCCTCATTAATCAGTTTAATTGGTTCTATTATTTTTTCTTTTTTAATATTATTTGGGACTTCTTTAATTGGAATATGAGATGTTACTCGTGCAGTCCAAAAATTATCAATTACATTAAATTCACAAAAAAAATTTTTAACATTTAGCTTTTCAGCCATTAAATGTAATTCATCAGAATATTTATTTCCGCCAAGTTTCAAGCTGGTTTTATTAAATGGACCAAAATTAATTGCATGAATTTTTTTTTCTTTAGCTAATTCTAAAGCAATATTTAGAGCTGACAGAACACTTTCCCCTGATTCCTTTGAACACTCTGAAAGTTTATAATCACGATTTTTACCCTGAGCTATATCCAGAAAAAATTTGTTATTTTTTTTAAAATCTATTTTGTCAAAATCATCTACATAATTAATATTAGGATTGTTACCAGAAATTTCATTCCCATTTTCTAAAATTTTCTTTTCCCCAATTATAATAATGTTAGCTTTATTTGTAATATCTTCATTCAATAATTTTGAGACCAATTCGGGTCCTATGCCTGAAGGGTCACCAAGTAACAATGCAATATTAATTTTATTAAGAGACATTTTTTTCTTTACGGTTTGTATCAGATAATGTTTATATTAATAATTATAAATTAACAATTAGAGGGAAATAATGAAAAAAAGTTTTAAATTATTTTTAGCTGCCGCTTTTTTGGTAACTGAATTTTTCGTTGTTGCACTTCCACTTATGATTACTTCTGCAAAAGCAGATGGACACCCAATCCAAGCAATTACTCATGCTGGCTTTGGTGGTGGAACAGACGTAACAACTAGAATGATGTTACTAAGAACTAGAAGGTATCTAAAACAAGATATGCAATTAGTTAACAAAAAAGGTGGTGGTGGAGCAGCATCAATGGATTATATGATGACTTTACCTGCAGATGGTCAACACACTTTAACTTGGACAACAGGTCATGCTGTATCAATGGCATTGGGTAAAACTAAAGTTAAATTAAGTGACATGCAACCACTAGCAAGAGGAACAGATGATCCTCAGTTATTTGTTGTAAATTGTAAAAATGAAATCAAAGATGCTAAGAAATTTATTAGCGCACAAAAATCAAAATCATTAAAATATGGTACAACTCATGTTGGTGGTATTGATGATGTAAGCGCGATTGCATTTACAAAAAAAGGAAAACTAACTGACCCAACAATTGTTCCATACAAAGGAGTTGGTCCTATCAAAACTAACCTAATCAAAGGAGATATTGATGTAGGTGTTTTAAACTTAGGTGAGGCAGTTACAGAAATTGAAGATGGAACATTATGTGTTTCAGTTGTTCTTGCAAGTAATAGAATGGAAAAATTAAGCAATGTTCCTACTGCTACAGAGCTTGGAATACCAGTTGTGTTATCAACTGTTAGAGGATTTGTAACAAGAAAAGGAGTTCCAGCTGATAGAAAGAAACAATTGGAAGATGCTATGATAAAAGCAATGGAACATAAATATTTCCAAAGCTTTTTAACTGACATCGGACTTGATTCTACTAGTGTTGTAGGAGCTGATGAGTGGGGCAAGCAAATGGAAGTGATGCTTGCAGAAATGACTGCTCAACTTAAAGCTTTGGGTTACATTAATTAGTCATAAGAAAGTACATTTTTTTTATGAATAATGTACAAAATAAAAAAAGGGCAAACAAAAGTTTGCCCTTTTTTTTTAAAGATGAATTTAAAGTATTTTTTGTAATAATTTTTTTTTCTACAATATTATTAATTTCCACTTTTACTTTTGATAAGGTTCCACCAATCTTAAACAGAGGTATTCAGCCTGCAACGTTCCCAAAAGGATTATTAGTATTGATAATGTTTTTAACAACAATTATTTATTATCTATCATTCAAAAATCCTTGGAAAAAAGAAAAAAAACTTCCAAAACAATTTTTTTTAACAATCTTAAGTTTTATTTTATTTGTTATAATCTCTAAAACATTAGATTTTTTTTTAGCTATCTCAGTTCTTTCAATATTTGTCTCTTACAATTGGGGTGAAAAAAGAGTTTTTTATTTATTATTGGTTGGAATTATATTTCCACTAGTTGTTTTTATATTTTTCGAGATGATACTAGGTCTTAGATTTCCTCCAGGAATAATTACAAACCTTTATTATTACTAGTATGGAAAATCTTTTATTAATGATGGCGCCTTTATTTAGTTCCAAGTTATTAATTGTTTTACTTTTTGGAACTTTATTTGGACTAATTTTAGGTGTTCTACCAGGATTAGGCCCCACAACTGGTGGAGCATTAATCTTACCATTTACTATGACTTTGGACCCTCTTTCGGCAATAGTTCTCTTAACATCCATTTATTGCGCTGGAACATATGGTGGCGCAATCACTGCAGTATTAATAAATACTCCTGGAACTCCAGCCGCAGCAGCCACTTGTTTAGATGGTTATCCTTTAGCTCAAAAGGGAGAAGCAGGAAGAGCTTTAGGTATGGCAACAGTTTCAAGTACAGTGGGTGGAATATTTAGTGTGATAGTTTTGGTATTTTTTGCACCTGTATTAGCTAAACTTGCCTATGAATTTGGCCAACCAGAATATTTTGCATTAGCTATTTTTGGTTTAACAATGCTCGCATCAATTGGTGAGGGAAGTCCAATTAAAAATTTAATAGCTGGTGCATTTGGAATTTTAATCTCTACTATTGGAAAAGATTTTATGACTTCAATTGATAGATTTACTTATGGAATTAATGAACTTTCAGTTGGTATTGGATTTATTCCTGTAGTAGTTGGCTTATTTGCTATAAGCGAAATGTTAACCCAGTCTACACTTCTTGATCAAGTTTTCAAAAGAGTTGCACTAAAAGCAGTTAAACTTCCATCTCTAAATGATTACAAAAAAACATGGAAAACTATTCTAAGATCAAGTGGCATAGGTTCTTTTATTGGAGTTTTACCAGCAGAGGGAGGAACAGTTGCATCTTTAATTGGTTATTCAGAGGCAAAAAGATTTTCTAAAGAACCAGAAGAATTCGGTAAAGGATCAATAGAAGGAATTGCTGGAGCAGAAGCTGCCAATAATGCTGCTACTGGGGGCGCAATGGTTCCAACATTAGCTCTTGGAATTCCTGGAAGTGCTACAACAGCAGTAATATTAACTGGTTTAATTATTCATGGTGTTAGACCTGGTCCAGACTTGTTTAGAGAACAGCCTGACTTTTTATATGGAATTTTTGGAGCCATGTTAATAGCAAATGTTTTATTTTTTATATTTGGATTTTTTGGTGCTAAATTATTTGCGAGGATAACTCTTGTTCCTAACAAAATTCTATGGCCTATGATATTTGCTGTATCTGTTTGTGGAACTTATTCTTTAAGCCAGTCAATAATCGATGTCTGGATTATGTTATTCTTTGGTGTACTTGGATTTTTTATGAGAAGATTTGGATTTTCAGTGGTCCCAGTAATTATAGGGTTAATTTTAGGAGAACTAGTTGAGGGAACCTTGAGACAGTCTTTAGTTATATTTGATGGAAATTGGCTCATGTTCTTAACTAGACCAATAGCTTTAACATTTTTTATTTTATCTTTAATTGCGTTGGCTTTTCCTTTATTAAGAACAAAAAAACAAAAAGATTAATATGATCAATTTTGATTTAAAAAATAGAGTTGCAATAGTAACAGGAGGAGCACAAGGTTTTGGATTAGCTATAACTGAAAGATTTATAGAGTCGGGAGCGAGTGTAGTAATTTGGGATATAGATGAGGAGGCAATTAAAACAGCTATTAGCAAAATTAATTCTGATAAGGTCTCATATCAAATAGTAGATGTAGGAAATTATGAGAGTATTGAAAAAAACTTAGCTGAAGTTGAAAAAACACACAAAAAAATTGATATTTTCATCAATAATGCGGGAGTCGCAGGAAAAAATACTACAGTAGTTGAATATCCACTCGACGAATGGAAAAAAGTAATAGATTTGAACTTAAATGCAGTATTTTATTGCTGTAAAGCAGTTACCCCATACATGATTAAGAATAATTATGGAAGAATTGTAAATATAGCATCAATTGCAGGAAAAGAAGGCAATCCTAACGCTAGTGCTTATAGCACCTCTAAAGCAGGGGTAATAGGCCTTACTAAATCGTTAGGCAAAGAGTTAGCATTAAAAAATATTGCAGTAAATTGTGTGACACCAGCTGCAGCAAAAACGAGAATATTCGATCAAATGACGGAAGAACATATAAATTACATGTTATCTAAAATTCCGAGAAATAAATTTGCTAAAGTTAATGAACTAGCATCTTTAGTTACTTGGTTATCAAGCGAGGAAAATTCTTTTTCAACAGCCGCAGTTTTTGATTTGAGTGGTGGTAGAGCAACTTATTAGTTATGCAAATAGGAATTGATGTAGGTGCTACAAAAATTGAAAGTGTAGTATTAGATGAAAATGGTAACGAAAGTAATCGTGAACGAACAGATTGTCCAAAGGATTACTTTCAAATTATTAAAACAATAAAAGAAATTGATAAGAAGCTAGAGAAAGAATTTAATAAAGAATTACCAATTGGTGTTTGTCATCCTGGCGTACATTCCCCTCAAACCGGATTGGTTAAGAATGCACCAAATTGTTATTGGCTTGAAAAAAAACCATTCCAAAATGATTTAAGAAAGGAACTAGGAAAAGAAGTATTTTGCGAAAATGACGCCAATTGCTTTGCTTTATCAGAGGCTTTAGATGGTTCAGGAAAACACTATAAAATTGTTTATGGAATTATAATTGGATCTGGTGTTGGTGGGGGTTTGGTAATAGATAAAAAAATTGTTTCTGGACCGAATGGAGTAGCTGGAGAGTGGGGACATAACCAAATTACCCATTTAATAGCAAAAAAAGAAAACTTTGAATCTACCAATCTAAGAGAAGGTGAGATTGAGAGTTTTATGTCGGGCTTAAGTTTAGCAAAAAAATTTAATAAAAAGTTTAAAAAAAATTTAAAAACAAATCAAATTTTTGAATTATATAGAAAGCATGATCTAGACGCAGAAGATTTGATTGATAATTTTAAATTAAATTTAGCTATGTCACTATCAAATATAATAAATATTCTTGACCCCGATTGTTTTGTATTTGGAGGGGGTGTTTCAAATGAAATTGATTTTTTAAGTGAAATTGAAACTATTGTAAGAAAATTTGTAACTGGAAGAGAATATGAAGGTGTATTTTTAAAACCAAAATATGGTGACGCTAGCGGCGTTAGAGGAGCGGCAAGGTTGGGCAGAAAATCTATTTATTAAAATACAATTTGGAATTTAAAAAAAAATTCAAAAAAAATTCCCTTAAATTTCAATGCATAAAAAATAAAACTTTATTATTTAAATCAATTTCAGGTTGAAATTTTTTTTATTGTGGACTTAGCCTAAAACAATCTATACTTGATTTTTTTAAGTTAACTTAATTTAACAAATAAGAGGGAAATATATGAAAAAAATGTTAATCGCTTTAATAGCATTTGCATTCACATCTACTTCTTCTTTTGCTGGACCTAAAATTGAGGTACTGCACTGGTGGACATCTGGTGGTGAAGCTGCTGCTCTTAAAGTATTAAAAGACGATTTCGCTGCAAATGGTGGTGAATGGCTAGATATGCCTGTAACAGGCGGTGGTGGAGATGCTGCTAATGTAGCTCTAAAAGCAAGAATAGTTGCAGGAGATCCTCCGTCAGCTTCTCAAATTAAAGGACCAACAATTCAAGAATATGATCAAGAAGGAGTAGTTGCTCCATATAACATTGATCCAATTGCACAATCAGAGGGCTGGGATAGTTTATTAGATCCGATGATTGCAGCAGTTCATAAATGTCAAAATAATAGTGGTCCATATTGTGCAGCTCCAGTTAACATTCACAGAATTGATTGGATGTGGGCAAACAAAGCAGTGTTCGATGCTAATGGAATTTCAGTTCCAACATCATGGGATGAATTAAATGCAGCAGCAGAAAAACTACAAGCAGCTGGTGTAATTCCATTTGCACATGGTGGTCAAGCTTGGCAAGATGCAACAGTATTTGAAGCAGTAGCTATGGGTATTGGTGGTAACAACTATTATAAAAACTGCTATGTTGATCTTAAAGAAACTTGTTTAAGAAGTGAAACAACTGTTAAAGTTTTTGATCAAATGAGAAAACTTCAAGGGTTTACAGATGAAGGTAGCCCAGGAAGAGATTGGAACGTTGCTACTGGAATGGTTATCGAAGGTAAAGCAGGTTTTCAAATTATGGGAGATTGGGCAAAAGGTGAATTTACAGCTGCAGGAAAAGTTCCAGGTGTAGATTACTACTGCGCTCCAACACCTTCTAATAATGGATACTTGTATAATGTAGATAGTTTTATATTCTATAAAACTAGTGATCCAGATAAACAAGAAGGTCAAAAATTATTAGCTAAGTTAATGATGGGTAAAAACTTCCAAAAAGTTTTTAACCTTTACAAAGGATCAATTCCAGCAAGATTAGATGTTTCTATGGATGAATTTGATAAATGTGCAAAAACTTCAAATTCTGATATTAAAACTGCAGGTGCTAGCGGTGGTTTAGTACCAAGTTTTGCTCATGGAATGGCTCAAGGTAATACTATGAAGGCTGCACTTCAAGATGTAATAACAGAACACTTTAATTCTGATATGTCATCTGTTGATGCCGCAAATGCTTTAGCTGATTCTGTATTAGACAATATGTAAAGTATAAAAATTAAGGCCACCTAATTTTTAGGTGGCCTTTTTTTTTAATCAAAACTAAAAAATATTTATAATGTTCAAGTGGTTGGAAAAAAACTTACCAAAAATTGTAATGGCTCCCGCTGTTGGATTAATTGGTTGGTTTGTCTATGGTTTTGTGCTCTGGACTTTATATATATCTTTTACTAATTCAAAAATTTTACCCAAATATGAATTATGGGGCGTTGGTCAGTATGTTAAACTTTGGGGGTCAAGAAAGTGGCTTATAGCTGTAGATAATTTACTTATTTTTACTGCATTATTTTTAATATTCTGTGTGGTAATTGGAATTATTCTTGCAATATTTTTGGATCAAAAAATTAGAGCAGAGGGCGTTTTAAGAACAATTTACCTATACCCTATGGCTTTATCTTTTATTGTAACAGGAACTGCATGGAAGTGGATTTTAAATCCAACTCTTGGTATCCAAAAAATGTTTATTGATTGGGGATTTCAAAACTTTACATTTGATTGGTTGGTTAACCGGGAAATGGCCATTTATACCATTGTTATCGCAGGTGTTTGGCAATCTGCTGGTTTTGTGATGGCATTATTTTTAGCTGGATTGAGATCGGTTGAAGATGAAATTGTTAAAGCAGCAAAAATAGATGGTGCAAATTTGTTTACAGTTTATTGGAAAATATTACTTCCAATGATGAGACCAGTATTTTTTACGAGTTTTGTAATTTTAGTACACATATCAATTAAAAGTTATGATCTAATAGTTGCCTTAACACAGGGTGGACCAGGAATATCCACAACTATGCCCGCATTATATATGACTCAAACCGCTTTTCATAAAAGCCAAGTTGGTCTATCGGCTGCAAGTGCAATGATGATGTTCATGGCAGTAGCGGCTGTAATAATACCATACCTATATTCAGAGTTGAGGAGAGAAAATGCAAGATAAGATACACACTTCGTATAAACAGCTCGAACAAAGATCTAAATATACAAACATGTTCTTAAGATGGTTTTTGTACTTTGTGCTAATACTTTTTGCGTTATATTTTATATTCCCATTATATGTAATGATCGTAACTTCATTAAAAACAATGGAGGAAATTCGTCAAGGAACATTATTAACTTGGCCAAGTGGATTAAACTTTGACTCTTGGGCTGTTGCTTGGGGAGGTAGAGGATATGGAGCAGGTGATACTTTTTTAAAACCATACTTTTGGAATTCAATTAAGATGGTCGTGCCGGCTGTATTTTTCTCTACATTTATTGGAGCAATGACAGGATATGTTTTAACAAAATGGAGATTTAAAGGAGACCAATGGGTATTTCTTTTTTTATTATTTGGTTGTTTCATTCCATTCCAAGCAATCTTATTGCCGATGGCTAGAACTCTTGGAGTTTTAGGAATATCAAATTCAGTAATTGGTCTTGTGTTAGTACATACAGTTTATGGAATTCCATTTACAACTTTATTTTTTAGAAATTATTACATTTCTGTTCCAACAGAATTAGTAAAAGCTGCGAGAATAGATGGAGCTGGGTTTTTTAAAATCTTTTTCAAAATTTTACTTCCTATATCAGCACCAATCATAGTAGTAACAGTTATTTGGCAATTTACTCAAATATGGAATGACTTTTTATTTGGATCAACCTTTTCATTTGGAGAGGCAGCACCAATTCAAGTTGCGCTAAACAATATGGTTTTATCTAGTACAAGCGTTAAAGAGTATAATGTAGATATGGCTTCTGCAATAATTGCTGGAGTTCCTACACTTATTGTTTATGTGTTAGCAGGCAAATACTTTATTAGAGGATTAACTTCAGGAGCAGTGAAAGGATAAAGATGAAAACTTTAAAAATTCAAGAATTATCGAAAAATTTTGGAACAACAGAGGTTTTAAGAAAAATCAATTTAGAAATAGACGAAGGGAATTTTTTAGTTCTTTTAGGCCCTTCTGGCTGTGGAAAGTCAACACTATTAAATATTATTGCAGGCTTAGAAACAATAAATGAAGGGAATGTCTTTATAGATGATTATAATGTAAGTAAAGTTGAACCAAAAGACCGTAATATTGCAATGGTATTCCAGTCTTATGCTTTGTATCCATCCATGAATGTACGTGAAAATATGATTTTTGGCCTTAAACAAGCAAAGGTATCAAAAGAAAAAATAGAGGAACAATTACAAAAAGTTTCAAAATTTTTACAAGTAGATGCTTTACTTGAAAGGAAACCTTCGCAATTATCAGGAGGACAAAGACAACGTGTGGCAATCGGAAGAGCGTTAGTGAGAGAACCAAGAATATTTTTATTTGATGAACCTTTATCTAATCTTGATGCAAAATTAAGAGTTGAAATGAGAAGAGAAATTAAAAAACTTCATCAACAGCTTAAAACCACCGTAGTCTATGTAACACATGACCAAACCGAGGCAATGAGCTTAGGAACTAATATTGCAATTATGAATCATGGTGTGATCCAGCAAAATGATACACCAGAAAATATTTACAACAAGCCTAGCAATACATTCGTAGCAGACTTTATTGGTTCACCTTCAATGAACTTAATTAAGGGTAATCTGAAACAAAGTTCAAATCAAATTTCATTTGTTGCAAATGGCTCAAACTTTGAAATTCCAATAAATGGTTATGATTTTATAGAAAAATCTAATTTAGAAAATAAAGAAATTTTTTTTGGTATAAGACCAGAGCATATTTTCTCTAAAAAATCTAACGAGGGAGATTTTGAAATTAATCTAAGAGCTGATTTAAGTGAGTATATTGGTCATGAACAAATAATGACATTTGATTATGAAAATCAAGAAGTATTAGCTAAATTTCCATCTACGATTAAGATTGAATTATCAAAAAATACAAAATTATTTTTTGATTTAACACAAATTTCTTTATTTGATGCTAAAACTGAGGAAAGGATATAAAATGAAAGTAAAATATTTTGATCTTAAAAATAAAAGAGTTTTTATTACAGGAGGAGGATCTGGAATAGGCGCTTCTATAGTAGAGCACTTTTGTGAGCAAGAATGCGAAGTTTATTTTGTAGATATAAATATAAAAGAGTCAAAAAAATTAGTTTCACATTTAAAAAAAAAAAGGATTAAAGCTCCTCACTTTATTGAATGTAATCTTTTAAAAATTAAAAAATTAGAAAATATAATTAAAAAAATAATAAAATCTAAAGGACCTATCGATATTTTGATAAATAATGCAGCTAATGATGATAGGCATTCCACTAAAGAGGTAAATGAAAAATATTGGAACAACAGAATGGATGTTAACTTAAAACATTTTTTCTTTACAATTAAAGCTGTTTTAAAAGGAATGATTCAAAAAAAAGGTGGAGCTATCGTAAATTTGAGTTCAGTTTCTTGGATGTTAGGGGAAGGTGACAAGGTTGCTTACGAAACAGCAAAATCAGCTGTTATTGGTTTAACTAGATCTTTTGCAAGAGAATTTGGTAAATATAATATTAGATGTAATTCTGTAACCCCAGGATCAATTGCTACTGAACGCCAAATAAAGCACTGGTTAACGCCCAAGTATAAAAAGTTTATCCTTGATAAACAATGTTTGAAAAGACAATTAAAACCAGCTGATGTAGCAAGTTTAGTTGTTCATCTCTCTTCTGATGTGTCCTCAGGATGTACTAAACAGAACTTTATTATTGATGCTGGTATCACCTAAGATATAGATTTGTGCCTAAGAAAGTAAAAATTTCAGTAATTGGAATTGGTTTAATGGGATTGCAGCATATAAAAGCAATCCAAAGATCTAAAAATACTTCTCTTCACTCAATTGTTGAAATTAAAAAAGCAGGGATTGAGTTAGCCAAAAAATTCAAAGTTCCACTTTATAAATCGACCAAAATTTTATTGGAAAGTGATAAGCCTGATGCAGTTGTAGTCGCAACTCCAAATATTTTACATGAAAAGGATACAGTAAAATTTCTAAATTCAAAAATACCTGTTTTGTTAGAAAAACCTATTTCAGATAATATTAAATCAGCAAAAAAAATTATTAGCAGTGCAAAAAAGAACAAAACATCATTGCTAATAGGCTATCACAGACGACACAATTCTATAGTTAATAAAGTAAAAAAAATAATAGATGATAAAAAACTTGGCAAAATTGTATCTGCAAACATTTTATGTTGGTTATATAAACATAAAAAATATTTTAATGAAAAATGGAGAATAAGTGATGGTGGAGGACCATTAGGTATTAATTTAGTGCATGATATTGACATGATTTGTTATTTACTTGGCCCAGTAAAATATGTTCAGGCTTTTAAATCAAATAGTATAAGAAAATATAAAGTTGAAGATACAGCTTCAGTAAATTTATTTTTTAAGTCAGGTGCTTTATGTACTTTAAATATATCAGATACAATTGTTTCTCCTTGGAGTTATGAATTAACGGCAGGTGAAAATCCTGCTTATCCAGTAACAGATCAATCATCTTATTTTATAGGAGGAACAAAGGGCTCGGTTCAATTCCCTAATTTAAAATTTTGGTACTATCAAAAAGAAAGAAGTTGGTGGAATAGTATTCATAATAATAAAATCAATGTTCAGAAGAGTAATGAAACGTTAATTAATCAAATTGATCATTTCGCAAAAGTAGTGCTGAACAAAGAAAAACCTAAAGTAACCGGTAAAGATGGATTAAATTCTCTTATTATTTTTGATGCGATAAATAAAAGCTCAAAGTTAGGAAAAAAAATTAATATTAACTAATTTTTTTGACCTTTTTTGATCCTTCAACTCTAATAAACAAAACTCCGAAAATTATAATACCTATAAGACCTATTATTTTGCTTATATCTGCAGGTACTCCAAAAATTAAAAAATTAATTATAGTTGACCATAATAACTGTGAATATTGAAAGTTAGTTACAAAAGATAAATTTGACAACTGAATTGCATAAATAATTATAAAATGACTTACGAAGCCAAAAATTCCCATAGCTACTAAACCAATCCAATAAATATTGTTCTCAATTGGCACCCAATTAAAAGAAATATAAATAGTAAATATTAAAGCACCAGTAACTGCAGTATAAAAAACCGCTGAAAAAGGTTCATTGTTCCCAGAAATAAGTTTTGTAAAGAATTGATAAAGTGCCCAGCATAACGGAGGTACTATTGGGAATATAAGCTCTGGAGATAATATTTTCATACTAGGCCCTAAAGCATAAACAATTGATCCAAAACTTAACAACATTAAAACTATACCTTTTGGTGATAAAATATCTTTTAAGAAGTATGCTGATAATAGCGAAACAATTAGTGGTGCACTAAAAAAAACTACATAAATATCAACTAAATCAAATCTTTGTAATGAATTAAACATAAAAAAAGTTGCAGTTACCATTAATAAAGACCTTACAATTTGAATTTTAAAATTTCTTGTTAAATTAAGTTTTGGCTTAAAAAGTAAAAAATAAACACAAAGCGCAACAAAGTGAAAAAAAAATCTACCCCATACAGCTTGTGTAACAGGCATAACGCTTCCTAAATATTTTGCTGTGGAATCCATGCATACAAATAAAAAAAAACCAGATGCAGATAGAAATATTACTTTTATCAAAGAAGCTTTTTGATTTTTAGGCATGGGTAGTTTTTATAAATTAATCAAAAGTTACATCACAACGCCTACTTGCCAAGGATTAAACTCCTCATCACCGTAGCCATTAATTTCACTTTTTGATTTATTCCCTGAAGCAGTATTTACAACAAGATCAAATATTTTACCCCCAACTTTTTCAATATCTTCTTTTCCTTCAGCGATAGTCCCACAATTAATATCCATATCTTCTTCCATTTTTTCATACATTGCAGTGTTGGTGGATAATTTTAAACTTGGTACTGGTTTGCATCCAAAACAAGATCCTCTTCCGGTAGTAAAACAAATAACATTTGCTCCTGAAGCAACTTGACCTGTAACAGAAACTGGATCATACCCAGGCGAGTCCATAAAATTAAAACCTTTATTTTTCAATGGCTCCGCATATTCCAGTACATCTTCTAAAATTGACTTACCGCCTTTTGCAACTGCACCAAGAGATTTTTCTAGAATTGTCGTTAAGCCACCTCTTTTATTTCCAGGCGCAGGATTATTGTCCATAGTACTGTTATTTATTGAGGTATAATGTTTCCACCATTCTAACCTTTTCATTAATTTGTCTGCTGTTTCTTTGCTATTTGCTCTGTTTATCAATAGATGTTCAGCGCCATATATCTCTGGCGTCTCTGATAATATTGAACTCCCTCCCTTTTTTACCAACATATCAGCTGCTACACCTAAAGCTGGATTTGCGGTTATACCAGAATACCCATCTGATCCTCCGCATTGAAGAGCTAATGTTAAGTTACTCACTGGCACTGGAGTTCTTTTAATATCATTAGCCTCAGATAACAGATTTTTAATTTGAGATAAGACTTTCTCTACAATTTTTTTTGTACCACCTTCATCCTGAATAGTTAGAAAATGTATCCTATTATGTTTTTTTACAGACTCATCAAATAAACTTACTTGTGCACATTCACAACCTAAACCAATAACAAAAACGTGTGAAAAATTTGGATGATTTTTAAAACCATCAATAGTTCTTTGAAACATTTGCATACCCTCACTAACTGTATTCATACCGCATCCAGTTGAATGAGTAATTGGCACCACTCCATCTATATTAGGGTAATCATTTAAGATGTTTGAATATTTTATTTTTTCAACAATCATTTTAGTTACAGTAGCTGAACAATTTACTGTACTCACAATTCCTATATAGTTTCTTGTAGCCACTTGACCATTTTCTCTCAAAATTCCATTGAAAAAGGTATCTATATTTTCATCTACAATTGTTTTTTTGTTTTTTACTTTGAAGTTTCTCTCAAATTCTTTGAATTCTAAATTATGAGAATGGACATGTTCACCTGCATTTATGTTTTTAGAAGCAAATCCTATTATTTGATCATATTTAATTATAGGATCACCTTTGTTTATAGGTTTTAAACAAACTTTATGCCCAAAAGGTATTGGATCAATAGTGCTAATATCCTGACCATCAATTTTTGTTTTTTCTGGTATTATGAATTGACTTACACCAACATTATCGTTTTTATTGAGAACAATTAGACTATTCATTTTTTAATATAAGTTTTATAAAATATTATAAATTAATTTAATTTAAATAATATATTTATAATTTGATGAAAAAAAAGAATTTAAGAAGCAAGCAGTGGTTTGATGATCCTAAAGATCCAGGTATGACAGCGATGTATTTGGAAAGATATCTAAATTATGGACTTACAAGAGAAGAGCTTCAATCTGGTAATCCAATAATAGGTATTGCTCAATCAGGTAGTGATTTATCTCCATGTAATAGACATTTTCTATCCTTGAGTAAAAGAATTAAAGATGGAATTAGAAGAGCAGGAGGCATTCCTATGGAATTTCCTACTCACCCAATTCAAGAAACTGGAAAAAAACCTACTGCAATGTTAGATAGAAATTTATCATATTTATCATTAGTCGAAGTTCTATATGGATATCCAATAGATGGAGTAATACTTACAACTGGATGTGATAAAACTACTCCAGCAGCATTAATGGCAGCCGCAACAGTAAATATACCAGCAATTGTTTTATCAGGTGGCCCAATGCTTGATGGAAATTATAAGGGCAAGAAAGCTGGAGCAGGAACCATTATTTGGGAGGCTAGAAGACTACATGCTAAGGGAGAAATTAATTATGAGGAATTCATGGATATGGCAGCAGCATCATCACCAAGTCCTGGACACTGTAATACAATGGGAACTGCTTCCTCAATGAATTCAGTTGCAGAGGCATTAGGAATGTCTTTACCTGGATGTGCGGTGATACCAGCACCTTATAGAGAAAGAGAACAAATTTCTTTTGAGACAGGATCAAGAATTGTAAATATGGTTCACGAAGATCTTACACCTTCAAAAATTATGACAAAGAAAGCATTTGAAAATGCAGTTGTCGTTGCTAGTGCTATAGGTGCATCAAGTAATTGTACTACTCATTTAATTGCAATTGCAAAACACATGGGTGTAAAATTCGATTTATCCAATTGGCAAAAATTAGGGCACAAAATACCTTTACTGGCGAACTGCCAACCTGCTGGAGAACATTTAATGGAAGGTTTTTACAGAGCAGGCGGTATACCTGCAATCATGAAAGAATTAATGAAGCATAAAAAAATCCATCAAAACTTAATAACCGTAACAGGAAAAACAGTTGCTCAAAACTTAAGAAAAAAAATCAATGTTGATAGAGATGTAATAAAAACTTTCAAAGATAACTTAACTGATAAGGCAGGTTTTTTAGTTATGAAAGGTAATTTCTTTTCATCAGCAATCATGAAAACTTCAGTTATTAGCAAAGAATTTAGGGAAAGATATTTGTCAAATCCTAAACATCCAAATGTCTTTAAAGGTAAAGCTGTAGTTTTTGAAGGACCTGAAGATTATCATAAAAGAATAAACAGCAAAAAGTTAAAGATTGATGAAAATTCAATCTTAATAATAAGAGGATGTGGACCTGTTGGATATCCAGGATCTGCTGAAGTGGTGAACATGCAACCACCAGATAGACTATTAAAAAAGGGCATAAATGCTTTACCAACGCTTGGTGACGGTAGACAGAGCGGTACCTCAGAAAGTCCATCAATACTTCATGTATCACCAGAATCTGCAGTAGGTGGAGATTTAGCAATTGTTAAAACTGGCGATAAAATGACAATAGATTTAAATAAAAGAAGAGTAGACCTTCAAATAACAAAATTAGAATTTACAAAAAGAAGAAAAAAGAAAAAAATAAAAAAACTGAATAACCAAACTCCTTGGCAAGAAATTTCTAGATCAAATGTTGGTCAACTCGAAGATGGAGCATGTATAATGTCAAGAGATCAATATTTAGATATTACTAAAACTAAGGGTATTTTAAGAAACTCCCATTAGATGAAACCAAAAATATTAGTTTCTAGAAAAATCTCTGATGGAGCAGAGGAAATATTAAAACAAGAATTCGATGTTACTTTAAATTTGAAGGACAAACCTTATTCGTATGAGGAATTAATTAAACTTGTAAATAATTATGATGGATTAATTTCAACAAGTTTTGACAAATTAGATAAGAATTTCTTTGATAGTTTGACAGGGAGGTTAAAAGTAATTGGTCATGTTGGAGTTGGATATGATAATAT
This sequence comes from uncultured Pelagibacteraceae bacterium, assembly GCA_902597335.1. Lineage (GTDB taxonomy): Bacteria > Pseudomonadota > Alphaproteobacteria > Pelagibacterales > Pelagibacteraceae > Pelagibacter. The sequence goes on along the minus strand of CACJXK010000003.1, from coordinate 71,811 downwards.
AAATACTCAATCAGCTAAGGAAAAAAATATAAAAGTATCGAACACACCGAATGTATTAAACGATGCTGTAGCAGAAATAACTATTCTACTAATTTTAGCATCTTCAAGAAGAATTGGAGAAGCTTACAATTTGGTAAAGACAAATACTTGGAAAGATCACAGACCAGATATTACTAAATTAATGGTAGGTAATGAAATTACTGGGAAAACTTTAGGCATCATAGGAATGGGTAGAATTGGTCAGATCGTGGCTGAGAGAGCAAGAGCTTTTAAAATGAAAATAATTTATTTCAATAGAAGCAAATTATCTAAAGATCTTGAAAAAGATGCTACTTATTATTCAGATTTAAAATCTATGCTACCTAACTGTGATTATATAAGTTTACATACGCCTGCTACTCCAGAAACTAAAAATATAATTAATTCAGAAACCTTGAAATTGTTTCCAAAGCATTCAGTATTTATTAATACATCAAGAGGCTCAACTGTAGATGACGATGCACTAATAGAAGCTTTGAAAAACAAAAAAATTTATGCTGCCGGACTTGATGTGTTTAATAATGAACCAAATCTAGATAAAAGATATTTAGAATTAGATAACTGTTTTGTTTTACCTCATGTTGGAAGCGCCACACATGAGACGAGATTAGCAATGAGTATGTTAGCAGTTAATAATTTAAAGTGTTTTTTCTCAAATAAGCCACTACTTTCAGAAGTAATTTAGTATACAATCAAAAGTTGTAAATTTTAAATTACATATAGTTTCTATACATAATTTCTCTCTTTTGTTTGAAATCTTTTTATCTTTATGTTTAAATTTAAAAAAAAACATAACTGAGAGGAAATAATGTTAAAATTAATAACAAAACTAACAGCTGCTATTGCTGTAGTATCTATTGCTTTATTCGGTTCTGCTCATGCAAAAACGCTTAAAATAGAAACTCACTTCACAGCAAGCTCACCAAATGGTGAAGTTGCAGCTCAGTTCGCTAAGAACGTAGAAAAGTTCTCTGGCGGAAGCTTAAAAGTGCAAATGTTCTACTCGTCATCTGTAACAGGTAAGTCTGCCGAGGTATTTAACTCTGCACAAACTGGAATTATTGACTGCGATATGACAGGAGCTGGATACCAAACTGGTAAAAATGCAGCGTTCCAATTCGCAGGTGATGTAATGGGTGGATATGATAACCCATATCAACAATATGAATTCTTGAATTTCCCAGGAGCTCAAGAAGCTGTTGATGCACTTTACAATAAATATGGAATGACTTTAATTGGTTGGTGGATACCAGGACATGAGTCTTTAATATCTAGTAGACCAATTCCGGATGTTGCTTCACTAAAAGACTTTAAATTTAGATCACCTCCAGGAATGGAAAGTATGATCTTTACTGCATTAGGAGCTAAGCCAATCGTTATGGACTTTGGTGAAGTTCCAACTGCTTTACAAACTGGTCTAATCGATGGTGCTGACTATTCATCATTAGCAACAAACTATGCTGGTGGACACTATGAGCAAAACAAATATGCTACATATCCAGGTTTTCACTCAATGCCAGCTGACCACTTAGCTTGTAACACAAAAGTTTGGAACAAGTTAAAGCCTCATGAACAAGGCGCAATGTTAGCTGCAATCGAAATCTGTGGTAGAACTATCACTAGCTTAGTTGAAAGAAAAAACGCAGAAGCTGTAAAGGCTTTGAAAGAAATGGGCGTTACTCTTCACGACTGGTCTAGAGAGGACAGACTTAAATTCAGACAAGCTGCACTTGGTGCTTGGGAAGAATGGAAGAAAAAGTCTCCAGAAGCTGCTGCTCTTATAGAGATTCATAAAGCTTACATGAAAGCTAACGGTATCCTATAATAAAAAGCACTTAACAAAACATAGAAGGGCCTAAAATAGGCCCTTCTCACAAAAGAATTTTTTTTGCCAATGAGTGATAAAGAATTACAAGACAAACAATTACAAGAGCAAAACGAAAAAGTTGCAAGTAAAGATGATTTTCCAATAACTTGGATTGATAGAATTTCGTTATTTTTAAGCCATACAATTAAATATTTAATTCCCGTAATTGTAATCGTAATGATGTACGAAATTTTCATGAGATATATACTGGAAAAACCAACCTTATGGGTTAATGAGCTATGTCTATGGTTGGCTGGTGTTTGTTATTTAGTTGGTGGAATCTATGCAACAAGACTTAGAAGCCATATCAGAATTGTCTTATTATATGACTATGTAAGCAGGCCAACTCAGCGTATTTTTGATCTAATTAGCACTTTAATTATTGTTACTTTTGCAGCTGCTGTAATTTATGGAGGAATGGAGGATGCATATAGATCATTTATAAATTGGGAAAGATTTGCAACTTATTGGGACCCACCAATTCCTGCAACTATGAAACCACTAACACTTATTTGTATATTTCTCATTGCTCTACAATCAATAAATAATTTAATTATTGATTGGAAAAATCCTAAGGAAAAACAGTACCAACCTGCCAAAGATTTAAAATAAAATGGAATTTGAGATAGGTACACTCTCGATAATATTAATCGTAGGATTATTAGCGCTGATATCAATTGGCGTACCAATGGGTTTTGCTTCAGGTTTTATGGGAGCAGTGCTTGTATTTTTATATATAGGTGAACATGCTTTAGGAATTTTACTCTCAAGATATTATTCTCTTGTTGTAACCTATTCATTCTTATCGGTACCGTTATTTATATTTATGGCTTCCTTACTCGAACGCTCGAATATTGCAAGAGACTTGTATGATGCATTAAATGCTTGGTTAAGAAAAACTAGAGGTGGAGTAGGTGTAGTAACAGCTATCATGGCAACAATCATGGCAGCTATGAGTGGAATTATTGGAGGAGAGATAGTTTTATTAGGACTAATTGCATTGCCTCAGATGTTGAGATTGAAATATGATCAAGATATGTCGATTGGTATTATTTGTGCATCAGGTTCTTTAGGCACAATGATCCCTCCATCTATTGTTTTAATTATTTATGGACTTACAACAGAAACTTCAATTACCATGTTGTTTCAAGAGGCAATCGTACCTGGTTTAATGATCTCAGGTTTAATAATTACATATATTCTTATTCGAACAAGACTACAACCTCATCTTGCGCCTTTAAGTGATGAGCCAGCTTTAACTCTAAAAGAAAAGATGTCGTATCTTCCTGGTCTTTTACCACCTATTGGTATTGTGATTATTGTTTTAGGTTCAATTTATTCTGGGATGACAGGAATTACTGAGGCAGCTGGAATGGGTGTAGTTGCAACATTAATTATCATAGCTGCCAGAAAAGAGCTCACATGGTTTTTGTTTAAAGATGCACTTGTTAGAACTTTTAAAGCTTCAGGAACTATATTAACAATTACTTTTGGTGCTACAGTTTTAGCAGGAGCATATTCTCTTGCAGGTGGACCTACTTATGTCGCTGAAACAATTTTAGCTTACGATTTAAAACCAATGTATCTAATTTTTATGATGCAAATAATGTTTTTAATAATGGGTGCATTTATGGATTGGGTTGGAATAGTTCTATTAGCAATGCCAGTTTTTTTACCAATAGTTCTAGCTCTTGGTTTTGATCCTATTTGGTTCGGAATATTGTTCTGTGTAAACATGCAAGTTTCATTTTTAAGCCCACCATTTGGTCCTGCAGCATTCTATTTAAAATCAGTTGCTCCACCACACATTTCACTAACTGATATTTTTAGAGGTTTTGCACCATTTATAGTAATTCAATTGATTGTTTTAGCTTGTGTTATGTTCTTTCCAGAAGCAATGACACAAAACTTTCACGATTTTGTCCCTAGAAAATAATGCAAAATATAGGTTTTATTGGTACTGGCCTTATGGGCTTTCCAATGGCAAAAAATATACTTAAAGCTGGATACAAAGTTAAAGCATTTAATAGATCTATAAATAAAGCTGAACCACTAAAAGACTTTGGTGCCGAAATTTCAAATTCAATAGGAGAACTTGTTAAAGCAAGCGATGTAGTAATTACAATGTTAACGAATGATGATGCTGTGAATGAAGTTATAGGTAGTGATGAATTTTTAAATAATTTAAAACTTAATTCAACTGTAATTGATATGAGCTCTGTAAAACAAACTACAGCAGTTAATCACGGGAAAAATTTAAAATCTCAAAAAATTAATTTCTTAGATGCACCAGTTTCAGGTGGAACGATTGGAGCCGAAGAAGCATCTCTTGCAATAATGATTGGTGGAGAACAAGTAGTTTTTGACTCAGTTAAAGATATTTTAAAATCAATGGGAAATCCAACTCTTGTAGGTCCAGTAGGATGTGGTCAGGTTTCTAAATTAGCAAATCAAATTATTGTTGGCTTAGCGATTGGAGCTGTTGCTGAAGCGGTTACTCTTTGTGAAAAGGCTGGCGCTGATCCAAAGAAAATGATTAAAGCTTTATCTGGAGGATGGGCTGATAGCAAAGTTCTTAGAACACATGGAAAAAGAATGATAGACAAAGACTTTAGTCCGAAAGGCAAAACTTCAAGTCAATTAAAAGATATGAATAATATATTAGAATGTGCAAATAATTATAATACTCAATTACCTATTTCAAATTTAGTTAAAGAAATGTATAAATCATTAGTTGAAAATGGACATGGCGAAACAGATCATAGTTCATTATATAAAGAAATTGAAAGGATAAATAATGGGAAGACTTGAAGGAAAAGAAATAATCATTACTGCAGCTGGACAAGGGATAGGAAAAGCAACAGCTATAACTTTTCATAACGAAGGCGCAAATGTTACTGCTACTGATATTAATGAAAATACTTTAAGTGAATTAAATAAAGAATACCCAAAAATTAAAGTAAAAAAACTAGATTCAACAAGAAACGAGGATATTAAAGAATTCATTAATACATTTAATAATATAGATGTATTATTTAATGCAGTAGGATTTGTTCATCATGGAACAATTTTAGATTGCGAAGAAAAAGATTGGGATTTTTCTTTTGATACTAATATTAAATCTATGTACTTTATGTGTAAAGCTACATTACCAACGATGATAAATAATGATGGAGGTAGTATTATTAATGTTGCTTCTGTTGCGTCTAGTATTAAAGGACTTCCAAACAGATTTGTATATGGAGCAAGTAAAGCAGCTATTATTGGACTAACAAAATCAATCGCATCTGATTTTGTTAAGCAAAAAATTAGATGTAATGCAATTGCACCTGGAACCGTATTCACACCTTCTTGGGAAGATAGAGTAAAACAAAGCCCGGATCCAGTTAAGGCAAAAAAAGATTTCATAGCAAGACAACCCATGGAAAGACTAGGAACTGCACAAGAAATAGCTGATTTTGCTATTTATTTAGCTAGTGATGAATCAACATTTACAACAGGAAATACTTTTTCTGTGGATGGTGGAATGACAATTTAAATATAAAGGAGACATAATGAAACTATTAAGAGTCGGTGAAAAGGGAAAAGAAAAACCAGCAATATTAGATGGTGATGGAAAAATAAGAGATATTAGTTCACATGTAAGTGATTTAAACCCACATAATTTAAATTTTGAAACAATTTCAAAAATTCAAAGCGTTGATATATCAAGTCTTCCTGAAATTTCACCAGGTCAAAGAGTAGGTTCTTGCATTACAAGTCCAGGAAAGTTTGTTGCAATAGGGCTTAATTATTCAGACCATGCTGCTGAAGTTGGGGCTGAAATTCCAAAAGAACCAATTATGTTTATGAAGGCTACTAGTTCAATGTGTGGTCCTAATGATGATGTAGAAATAGTTTCAGGATCAAAAAAACTAGATTGGGAAGTTGAACTTGGAATTGTAATAGGAAAAGAAGCAAAACATATTTCAGAAGACCAATCACAAGATCATATTTTAGGATATTGTTTAGTAAACGATGTTAGTGAAAGGGAGTGGCAAATTGAGAAAATGGGACAATGGGTTAAAGGTAAATCTCACGATACTTACGGACCCACTGGACCTTACTTAGTAACTAAGGATGAAATTAAGGACATAAATAATTTAAAAATGATGCTGGATGTAAATGGTGAGAGAATGCAAACAGGAAATACAAGTACTATGATCTTTAACGTTGATATCATTGTATCTTATGTAAGTAAATTTATGTCATTACAACCAGGGGATATAATTACAACTGGAACACCCCCAGGAGTTGGAATGGGTAGAAAACCACAAATATTTCTGAAAGCAGGTGACCAAATGAAACTATCAATAGAGAACTTAGGAGAACAGAACTCTAAAGTAGTTGCTGTTTAAAATTTGTGAAAATAATCTCAATCAAAAGTCATGTACTTAGATATGAGTTAGACAAAGAGCTAGGATACTCACAACAATATTACAAACATAGAACTGCCCACTTAGTTGAAGTAGAGACAGACGAAGGTATTACAGGTTGGGGAGAGTGTTTTGGACCTGGAAATATAGCTCTTGCAAATAAATATATTGTAGAAAAAGTTATTCAACCTTTAATAAAAGGAGATGATCCACTTAACAAAGAACATATTTGGCACAAAGTATATAATTTACTTAGAGACAGTGGCCAAAAGGGAATGCCAATTCAAGCATTATCAGGAATTGATATAGCATTGTGGGATATATTGGCAAAAAAAGCCAATTTACCTCTCTATCAATTACTAGGAGGTAAAACTAATGATAAAATTCCAGTTTACGGCTACGGAATGATGCTACAAAAAAAATCAATCGAAGAACTTTGCGAATTGTTCAAAAATGAGGCTAATCAAATAAAAGAAAAGAATTTCAAAGCTATGAAAATGAAAATCGGCATGGGTCCTAAAGAAGATTTAAAGTTAGTAAGTGCTGTGCGTGATGCAATTGGATCTGAATTAAAACTGATGGTGGATGCAAATCATGCTTATAATAAAAATGATGCCTTATATGTCGGAAGTGGATTAGATGAAATGGATATTTATTGGTTTGAGGAACCAGTGGCTCCTGAGGATTATGATAGTTACAAAGAACTTAAACAAAAGTTAAAGACTAATATTGCTGGAGGTGAGGCAGAGTTTACTAAATATGGTTGGAACCAACTTATAAAAAATAATTGTATTGATATCGCTCAACCAGAAGTTTGTGGTTTAGGTGGAATTACTGAATATTTAAAAGTATCAGCGTTAGCACAGTCTAATTTTATTCCAATAGTAAATCATGTTTGGGGCTCAGCTTTAAGTGTGGCAGTTAATCTTCATTTGTTAACAACATTACCAGATATGCCTGGTGGACTATTTCCAACAAAGTCTATGTTAGAGTTTGATACAACAGAAAAAAATATTTTCATAACTGATTTAGCAGAGGAAAAATTTTCAATTTTAGATCAAGTTAAAAATAAAAATGGGTTCGCATCTCCATTGGAAAATATAGGGATTGGAATTAATCCAAATAAAGATTTTATTAAAAAATACGAATACAATGGTTAAAATAAAAACCTCGAAACTTGAAGTTTTGTGGAATGCTAAATGTATATTAGGCGAGGGAACATTATGGGTAAAAGAACATAAATCGATATATTTTACAGATATAAAAAAAAAAAGAATTCATATTTTAAATATAAAAAACAATAAAAGAAAAATAATTAAAATTAATAAAGAGATAGGTTTTCTAGCACATATTAAAAATAACATTTTTATATTGGGTCTTCAGGGTGAGTTAAGAGTTTTAAATTTAAAATCAAAAAAAATTTTAAAATCAATTTATATTGAAAAAGACATTAAAACAAATCGTATTAATGACGGTAAGACAGATCCATCAGGTAGACTATGGTTTGGCACTATGGATAATCCTGAAAGAAATTTGACAAATGGATCATTATATTGCCTTGATAAAAAATTAAATTTAAAAAAAGTTGATACCAGTTATTACATAACTAATGGTCCAGCATTTATAGATAGCAACAATTTTTATCATACAGATAGTAGGAAAAGGACTATTTACAAAATAAAAGTAAACAGAAATTTAAACATGATTAAAAAAAAAATATTTAAAAAGTTTACAAAGAATCAAGGAGTACCTGATGGAATGACTTTAGATAAAAATAAAAATCTGTGGGTTTGCCATTATCATGGAGCATGTATATCGGTCTTTAGTAAATCAGGAAAAATATTACACAAAGTTAAATTACCCGCTAAAAATATAACCAACTGTGCATTTGGAGGTAAAAATAACTCAGAATTATTTGTAACTTCAGCTTTAAAAGGTATGAAAAAAAATGAAATTAAAAAATTTATATTTTCAGGAAGTTTATTTAAGATAGAAACAAATGCGAAAGGTATAAATCAAAAAAAATTTACTTTTAATTATGTTAAAAAGAGATCTTTACTATGAAAGAATTCCCACAAAATCACTTAGAGATGATGTCAGACATTTAGGTAATATTCTTGGTAAAGTAATAAAGAAACAAGAGGGTTTAAAATTTTTTAATTTAGTTGAAAAGATTAGACTCTTATCAAAGGCAAATGTTGCAAATAAAAGTAGAAAAGACCCATTTAAGAAAATTCTAAAAGAAGTTAATAAACTTAGTCCACAGTCTTTATTTAAATTAACAAGAGCATTTAATCATTTTATGAATTTTTATAATTTAGCAGAATCAATAGATGCATCCAGAACTCTAGATCAATATGAAAATGTAAAATCAAACAAAAAATTTCAAAATATTTTTATAGAGGAAATTTTCGAAAATTTTTTTAAAAATAAAAAAATTTCAAATAATAGAATTTATAATATTGCAAAAAGCTTAAATATTGGAATAGTATTAACAGCTCATCCAACAGAAGTAAAAAGAAGAACCTTAATTCAAAAATATCATACGCTGACAGAGATTCTTGAACAAAGAATTCTTTTAAGTAATTTTCCATCAAAATTAAAAATTTTAGATAAGAAATTGTACGATGAAATTACAATTATTTGGAATACAGATGAAATTAAAAGATCGAGACCTACACCTGCAGAGGAGGCAAGATGGGGGTTGGCAATTATTGAAGATAGTTTATGGGATACAATTCCTAAAGTGTATAGAAGGTTAAATCAAATTTTTGAAAAAAATATGGGTAAAGGACTTCCAAAAAATTTCAATCCAATTGAATTTGGATCATGGATGGGAGGTGACAGAGATGGAAATCCTTATGTAACTTCTAAGGTAACTGAGAGAGTTATTCTTTTATCAAGATGGGAAGCTGCCAAACTTTACGAAAAATCTTTAACAAAACTAATTAGATCTTACTCTATGGAAAAATGTTCTAACAAAATATTAAAATCTACAGGAAAAACTTTTGAGCCATATAGAGTTTATCTAAGACCATTAAGGGATAAACTCAGATTTACCCATAGAGAAATAGAACAACATCTTAATTACGATAAACCATTAAATGAAAAAAAACTTCTTTCTGAAAGAGAAGAAATTTTAAAGCCCTTAAGAGTAGTTAGAGAGTCTTTAGAGCAAAACCAGAACGAAAATATTGCTAGTGGTGAGTTGCTTGATTTAATGAGAAGAGCAAAATGTTTTGGAATTAATCTTGCAAGACTAGATATAAGACAAGAGTCTTCTAGACATTCCCAATTAATGAATGAGTTTATTAAAAGAAAATCTAGGCAAAATTATAACTCTTGGAGTGAGGTTGAAAAAATTAAGTATTTATCAAAAAGAATTACAGGAAAAAATATAGTTAACAATTTTGTTTTCAGAAATAAGGAAAACAAAGAGGTTTGGTCCACCTTTAAAGTCTTGGCAAGTCAACCAAAAGAGTGTTTAGGGGCGTACGTAATATCAATGACATCAAGTGCATCAGATATTTTATCAGTAATGTTTTTACAAAAAGAGGCGAATATAAAAAGCAAGTTAAGAGTAGTTCCTTTATTTGAAACATTAGAAGATTTAATAAATGGTAAAGAAATAATGGAAAAATTATTTTCATTAAAATGGTATCGAAAATATATACAAAATAAACAAGAAATTATGATTGGGTATTCTGACTCTAGTAAAGATGCAGGAAAATTGTCGGCTAGTTGGCATCAATATAAATTACAAGAAGAAATTATAAGATTAGCAAAAAAATATAAAATTAATGTTACATTTTTTCATGGAAGAGGTGGTTCTGCAGGTCGGGGGGGAGGACCTATTCAAGCGACTTTAAGATCACAGCCACCATATTCTGTTAATGGAAAAATAAGAATTACAGATCAAGGTGAAGTAATACAACAAAAGTATGGATATGAGCCTTTAGCAAAGTATAATTTGTGTAGTTATATTGGCTCTGTTATGGAGGCAACTTTAAATCCACCACCAAACCCAAAAAAAGAATGGAGAAATCTAATACAAGGTATGTCAAATATCTCAACTAGCTCATATAGAAAAAATATAAATCAAACCTCTGACTTTATTAGATATTTTAAAACTGTTACACCACATATGGCTCTGGGAAAACTATCAATAGGATCAAGACCATCCAAAAGAAAGAATGTGGATAATATTAATAGTTTGAGAGCCATACCTTGGGTCTTTGCTTGGACACAAATAAGATTGATGTTGCCTGCCTGGTTGGGAACTGCTGAAGCTTTAAGGTATTCATCGATTAAAAAATTTAGAAAAACCTTAACAGATATGGAAAAAAACTGGCCGTATTTTAACTCTACTATGGACTTATTAGACATGGTCTTATCAAAAGTTGATCCTGAAATTTCAAAAATCTATGAAAAAAATCTCGCTGACCATAAATTAATTAGAGTAGGGGACAAGCTAAGATTTCAGTTTAATGCAGTAAAAAAATTAAATCATGATATTACTCCTAAAGAAATACTCAAACAAAGGAAAGCTTTCCGAGGACCTGCAATTATTAGAAATATTTACTCGGAAATACTTAATGTTTTACAAGTAACTGTTATGAAAAAACAAAAACAAAAGAAATTAAATAAAATAACTAAAAAGTTACTTGATGATGCGATGATGACATCCATTGCAGGAATTTCTGCAGCGATTAAAAATACAGGATAATGATAGAAATATTTCTTGCATTTAGCGCAGGTTTAATAAGTTTTTTATCCCCTTGCGTATTGCCACTTATTCCAGGATATATCTCATATATATCTGGCTCAACTCTTAGCGAACTACTTGAAAAAAAGAGTATAAATTTATTTCCAATAGTTCTTTTTACTGTCGGATTTTCAATTGTTTTTATTAGTTTTGGAGCAACAGCAACGTTTTTAGGATCATTAGTGCTAGACAACTCTAATACTCTAAGAATTGTTGCAGGCACAATTATTATAGTTTTCTCACTTCAAATTATAGGTGTGATTAATTTAAAGTTTTTAAATTACGAAAAAAGGTTTCAAGCAGATAAAAAATCAGGGATATTTAGTTCAATTTTAGTTGGTATGGCATTTGGTTTTGGTTGGACACCTTGCATTGGACCTATTCTTGGATCAATATTAGCAATAGCATCTACAGAGGAAAGCATAAATAAAGGAATTTTACTTTTATCATTTTATTCATTAGGCCTTGCTTTACCATTTATTTTATCAGGATATTTAATACAAAGATTTATGATTTTTTCTAAAAATTTAAAAACAAAAATGAATATTATAAATAAAACAGGGGGCTCTCTACTTTTGATTACTGGAGTATTAATGATTACAAATCAACTTCAAGCTTTAGGGTATTACCTACTAGAATATATTCCATTTATGCAAAATCTTGGATAATTTAGATATTAAATTTTCTTTTTAGGTGTCTTATCTTTCCCTCAGTACTATCATAATCAATGTAGCACCCCTGAAGAAATCTATTTCCTTCATTAGAGTCGAAACTAGTTCTACCATGAAGCAATCTATAATTGTCCATCATTAATAAATCACCACGATTTAATTTAAATTCTATTCTATATTTATCTGAATTATAAAATTCTGAAAGTTTGTTTCTGGCTTTGTAATATAAATCTAAATCTTTCTTATTTAATATTGGCACATAATCTAGTCTAGGGCTAAATCTCACTTGTTTAAACTCTTTTTTTTCATCTAACTTTATAAGTTCAGACCAATCTTCTAATATGACTTCTTTATCAATAAATTTAAATTTAACTTTTGTCTTGGTAAGAATTTCATAGAACTCTTTAAATTCATTTTTTAAATCTTCTGTTACAGTGTAACCATCAACAAGAGTTGATAGGCCACCAGATACTTCGTTTTCAATACAATGAAGAAGTTGAATACATGGCACTGGTATTCTATAAGGGTTATCCGTATGAGGAGCCAAATTATAAGATGTATAAGCTAAATCATTAGGGTTAGGTATTGATCTAACATTAAAAAACTCTCCAAAATTTGTTCTTCTGACACTACCAATAGAATTAGCAAAACTTATTATGAAATTATTTTTAGTTGGAACATTTTTAATAATCACAAATCCATATTGATAAAAAGAAACAAGCAAGTCATACATTTCCTTAGTTTCACTAATATCATCTTTGTAGATGAAGTTTTTTAAATTTTTTAAATTAGAGTCCCATTTAATTTTTTCTATAGAGCTCATGATCATTTTTTGATCAGTATACTCATTAATAATATTGCTTACTTTTAGATATGATTTGACGCCATCATTGAAATTTATTTCTAATTCATCATTTTCTAATTTTACTTTTTCTATTAAAATATCGGTCTGCAAATTACTGGGATCAAATAATCTTTGTTGTGTGATTTCGTCTAAGAACTCTTTATTTTCAACTCTTTCTCTAAGCCAGAATGGGTGAATTTCTTGTCTATTATTACCATCGTTGAAGAAAATTCTATTATTTTCAACTTCTATATTCATATGACTTTTTTAAAAATAATTTATATTTATCTTTAATCAAGATAAATAAAATAGTACTTCCTTAAAATGAACAAAAAAATTATTTCAAATAATAATGCATATCCTAGATTTTTAAACCAGCTGGCTAAAGATCTATCCAAGTTTTATTACTACAAATTGAGTAAGAAATTTAAAGTTCAAAATAAAATCAAGGGTAAAGGATATGACCCCGTTACTACAGCAGACAAAGCATTTGAAAAATTTATAAGGTTTAAGATAAATAAAAAGTTTCCAGATCATGAAATCATTGGTGAGGAATTTGGATATAAAAAATCAAAAAGTGATTACTCGTGGGTTATTGATCCAATCGATGGAACACGATCTTTCGTAATTGGAAGTCCAACGTGGAGTAATTTAATTTCATTGAATTATAAAGGTAATCCAATTTATGGTTTGGCTAATTTTCCAATACTCAAAAAATATTATTACAACCAATCTGATAAAGTTGCATATGTAGTTGAAAACAATAAAAGAAAAAAAATTAGCGTAAATAAAAAAGCTAAATTTAAAGATTTAAAATTAGCAGCAGGTTTACATGGTGCAATTTCTTTAAATAAACAAAAAAAAATTACAAAATTTTTGAATTTAATGCAATTTCCTTGTTCTGATGCTTTGTCTTATGCACAGGTTTGCGAAGGTAAGCTTGATGTTGTGTTTCAATGCAGTAATAAAATTTGGGATATTCATCCTTTAATACCAATTATCAATGCATCAGGTGGAATTGTTTCAACAATTGATAATAGGGATGCCAAATTTGCAGGTAATATTCTTGCATCTTCAAATAAAAATATTCACATTAAAATTAAGAGTTTACTAAAACCTATAACTAAAAGGAGAAAATTATGACAGTGTTTAACAAAATTTCAGATAAAGAAGCATCTGGAAAAGTAAAAGAAATTTTTGATGAAATAAAAGAAGCAAGACAAATTACTGAAATTCCAAATTTCTGGAAAACTATGGCTAACAGTCCAGAAACGCTAGAAAGGACTTGGAGATCACTACAACAAGTAATGAAAAAAGGAGCTCTAGCGCCAGAGATTAAAGAATTAATTTATGTTGCTGTATCAATAACAAATGCTTGTGAGTATTGTATTAAATCTCACACATTGGCCGCAAAAAAAAAGGGTGCCACTGATGAGATGATAAATGAAATGATTGCAATAGTTGGAATGGCAAATGAAACAAATCGACTAGTTGAGGGATACCAAGTAGAAGTCGATGATTTTCTAAAATAAAATGAATTTTGATTTTGTTTACAAAATTTGTACAAAATCTGAATGGAATGATGCAAAAGAAAATAAAATTTTTAAAGGCACATCCCTTGATTTAAAGGACGGTTTCATCCATTTTTCTGATATAAATCAAGTAAAACAGACACTTAATAAATTTTATTTAAATCAACCTAATTTAGTACTTTTAAAAGTAGACGCACTTAAACTTCAGAAATTAGTTTGGGAACATTCATCTTCTGGAGACATGTTTCCTCATCTATACTCAGATTTCGATATAGATTGTGTAGTTAAAGAATATTCTTTGGATCTAAAAGAAGATGGCAATCATAAAATACCAAGTGAAATTAAATAAGTTAACTTGATTTTCCAACTAAATTTACAATCAATACTCCTGAAATGATTAGTATTAGACCAATGATTGTAAATAAGTCTGGAATTTGATTAAATTTGTAAATTCCAACTATAGAAGTTGCAATTATACATAATCCAGCAAATGAAGCATAAGTTATTCCAACAGGTATAGTTTTCATAACTAAGGACAATGTGTACATACAAGCAATTATAGCTATCGCAGTAAAAATACTTGGTAAAAAAATTGTAAAACCATTCGCAGCTTTAGCAAATCCATTTGCAGCAGTCCCTAAAGCAACTGCAATAATTAATATTATGTAAGAAGTTATATTACTCATTTAAAAAAGAATAATATTATCTAAAATTAATATCTACAAAATTTTGATGTTACTCAATAATTATTGGCCCAACCATTCCACTTTCGTAATGACCAGGAATATTGCATGCCATTTCTAAAGCTGTATCTTTGGAAAATTTCCAAATTATCTCTCCAGTTTTACTAGGTTCTAACATCACGCTATTAGCATGTTTATGTCCAAGCGAGTGATCTTTTTTAGACATTTCTTTCATCTTAGCATGATCGATACTATCTCCTAATAAAATATCATGCTCTATTAATCTTGCCATTTCAGGCTGATGTTTTATATGCATCTCTTTTGTAGCAATATTATATTCATGAACAAGTTCACCCAAATTTTTTACAATTATTTTTACAGTTTCACCTTTTTTCACTTTAATTGAGCTTGGTTCATAATAATTGTCATACATCTTTACTTCTATTACTCTGGTTACTTCATTCGGATCACCCTTAGATCCAATCATCTTCATTGACGCTGCATTTGAATTAAAGGCTATTAAAACAAATAAAAGTATAAGCTTTTTCATTATTTTGGCATAGGAGTTGCGCCAGTCTCTAAACTCATGATTTTTCCATTATCATATTTGTAAACTGCCATTACTGCTTCAACATTACCATCGTCAAATGTTACAAAGGCATGATGTACTCCAACCTCATCATTTTCGTAAACAATTCTAGTGTCTCTCTGTTTAATATCTCCACTCATGGCCCATTTGATCACATCAGATTTGCTTAAAGTATTACCTGATTTATGCATAGTAAATTTAAAATCATCATGCAAAAGCTCATTCATTGCTGCTTCATCTTTATCTTTTATAGCCGCGCTATATTTTTCTAATATTGACATTTTAATCTCCTTAGTTTTTGTAAAATTATTATATTTAAACTCCATCAACAATTATAGAATTTGACACAGCATTGTCGTGTCTTATTTGTCTAATTGGTTTATATTCTTCAGAATTGTACCACTCCATTGCTTTTTCATGAGATGGAAATTTAATAACAATATTTCTTTTGTGAGGCCAATCACCTTCTATAACAGACATTTCTCCCCCTCTAACCAAATACTCTCCATCAAATTTTTCAACAATGGATTTTACTTTCTCAACGTACTCTTTGTAATTCTCAGGGTTATTTACTGTTATATTCGCCAATAGATATGCGCTCATTATCTTCTCCTTTCAATAAATTAATTATAATTTATTCTGCGGGTTTGACTACTGATTTGGCTGCATCAGCAGCTTTTCCAAATGCTTTATTATAATCAATTACCTCATGGATCATTAATTCATCCATAAGTCCTGAATTTAAAAAAGCTACTTTCATTCCAACAACAGTTTCAGCGTCTCCTTCAACGCAACACATTACATCAAATCTACCACGAACCCACTCATAACTAATCATTTTACCTCCTACAGCTTCAACAACTTTTTTTGTTGAAGCAAATCTGTCAGCTGATGGATCTTTCTGCATTCGATGTAAAAGCTCCTTACTTACTTTTCCAATTACATAATATTTTGCCATATTACATTTCAACTTTAGTCAAATCCCAAGCAGTCATTTTCTCAACACACTCATCGTAAATTGGCTTAGCAACTGGATGTGTGCCAGATACTAGTTCTTTCATTTTTTCCATATTATGAACAAATACTTTAAACATTACACCACTTTTATCTGGCTTTACTGCTCCTATAGTTTTTTCTGGATGAGCTGCTGATTTTCTTACACTCATACCCTCATCTGATTGCATCCATCCCATAAATTTTTCAAGTTTTCCTTCTTTCAAATCTACGATCACTAAAACTTCTTTTTCCATTTTTTCCTCCTATTTGTTAAAATCGAAAACTTCTTCTTTAACCTCAGTAAATTGGTGAGGTTCAAAAAAATCATTCATCTGAGAAAGCTGTTCATTAATAGCATCAGTACTTTCTGCCATCCAATGACAAAACATTGTCATAGTATCACCTGGAGTGTAATATGTCATTTGGCATTTAGCTTTATCGCTAGTGGAAGATTTAATCATATCTTCTCTGGACATGCCGCCTAAAACCTCGTTAAATTTGTCTTTCATTTCTTTAGATTTAAAAGTGTGAGTTACCATATAGTATTTCATTTTTTTTTCCTTTTTTTTATTTCGTATTTTAAATTAATCTAATGATTATTCAATTATTTCATTAAAGAATATCCACCTTTAAAATAAATTGATGAGGCAAATTTATTTTCTTGGGCTGAGTTAATTTGTGTGTAACCTGTTGCGCCACTACATTCTATACCTTTATATTTTCCTGTTCCCCCTAAGCATTTAAATGTACCATTCATTGAGTCTCCAAGTGGAATTTCGTAGTATGTAAAAATAGTATCCCCATCCATTTGATTTATTTTACAGTGTCCCATTTCAAATCCCTTTCCTGGGATTGTACCTGCGCCAATGCAATATTGTGAAGCATTATCCATGAATGTTGTACCTTCGACTGCCATTAATCCTCCAACTCCATCGTAAGTAAAAGTTAAAAAGTTACCCTCGTTATCAGTAAGAAATTTGTTATCTCCAACAATAAAACCTTTAAGATCAATTTTTCCTTTATGACCATCTGCAAAACTTGATGTTGTAAATATTAAAAAAAACATAATTACATATATTTTTTTCATCATTAGAATTATCCTTTGTGGTTCATTACAGATTCATCAGTCATCATGGTCATTTTAGATTGGTCCATTATTACTCCAGAATCTATTCTTGCTTGAGTTAGTTCTGCATCTCCACCAAAACCTTTTAAGCCCTCGGGTGATTCAAAATGAATAACTACAGTCATAGCATTATCATCTTCTTTATCTGCACCTGCAAAAGCTATTGTCATTCCATACTTTTTAAGTTTCTCACTATTTGCAAGCATCATTTCCTTCCAAGAATTAAAACCTTTTAAAAGTTTTTGTTCTATTTTTACAAACATAATATATCTCCTTTTTTTTTGTTAATTTAATCAGAGCAAACGCTCATTACTGTTGTCTCTTGTTTATGTCCAGATTCCGCAATTACTTTAGCATTCTCTGGGTTCTGCATAAATTTTTGCATAGTGTCTGCTGCTGGTGTTTCCATCACAATATGTACTTTATTTGGATTTTCTATTTCATTTCCAACGTAAATAGTTTTAATACCTGCTGCTTCTCTTGGGCCAGAATGTTCATCAAACATTTTTTTCCAATGAGCCCAGTCTTTTACCTCAAAGTTACCAACCATTTTTACCATTTTATTCCCCCCAAACCCCAGCAAATTCATATGCTTTATCAAAAGCTTTAAACTCAATGCTGGCCATATTAACTCCTTTGTAAGTTTATAGTTATTTTGGTATTTTTGTTGCTCCAGTTTCTAATTCAATGATTTTACCGTCTTTAAACTTCCAACAGCACATCAAAGCTTCTGTATTTCCATCTTGATAAGTAACATACGAATGATCAAAACCAATTTCATCATTTTCAAAAAGGATCCTGTATTTTGCGGGACTCATCATCCCTTTACTTACGGCTTCAACCATACCTGCCTTACCCATATGCACATATTCTCCTTTAAGATGGGAAAACATTTTGTAGTCATCGTGCACCAGCTCACCAGCTGCTGCACCATCTTTTTCCATGATTGCTTTATTTAGTTTTTCTAAAATTGACATATTGTTCCTTACTTCTTCATTGCATTGAACATGCTAAGTGTATCATCAAAAGTCATCATAACTTTAGTTTTTCCCTCATCACTTACTTCAAAATAGTGACCAAACATAGTATCCATGTTATCTGCAGTTGCATGAACTCTTGCAAAAACTTTATTTCCTTCACTTATCATATCTAAAACTTTTAAATGGAAATTTGGCCAAGTAGCTGGGATTTTAGACATTGCAGCCATCATAGCTTGTTTTCCTTTGTGAACTCCAGAAAGTGGATGTACACCTTCTTTACCTGGAAAAGTCCAAACGATTTCATCATCGATCATATCGTTAAAAAATGTTTCCATATCTCCAGAACCAAAAAGTTCATATGCTTTTTTAGTTTGTTCTTTTACGTCCATAGTTTCTCCTTTAAATTAATTGACATATTAGAGTTTATTATAAGATAGAAATGTAATGAATTTATTACAGTACTGCTATGCGTGATTATATCCAGTGAGGATAGGGAAGGCCTTTTTCTTTTAAAAAAGATTTATTAAACATCTTTGAGTTGTATTTATCAGATTTATCACAAAGTATTGTTACAATCGTTTTACCAGGACCTAAAAGTTTACCCAATCTAATAGCTCCAGCTATATTCACCCCACAACTAGTACCTAAACTAAGACCTTCTTTTTCAATTAAATCGAATAAAACAGGTAAAGACTCATGATCACTTATTGAAAATGCTCCATCAATATTTGCTTTTGCAAAATTTGCAGTAACTCTACTAGATCCAATACCTTCGGTTATCGAGCCACCCTCACTCTTTAATTCCCCATTTTCAATGTAATTATATAGGGATGAACCAGTTGGATCTGATAAATATATTTTAATGTTTTTATTCTTTTCTTTTAAAAAACTACTAACTCCAGCAATAGTTCCTCCAGTTCCAGAGGAACAAACAAATCCATCAACTTTTCCCTCAGTTTGTTCCCATATTTCAGGTCCAGTAGTTTCATAATGCCCTTTCATGTTTGCAGTATTATCGAATTGGTTAGCCCAAACGACACCATGATTATTGCTACTTTTTAATTCTTCAGCTAAACGACCTGCATACTTAACAAAATTATTTTCATCTTTATATGGTTTTGGTGGTACCAATCTCAAATCAGCACCTATACTTCTTAGTAAATCTTTTTTTTCTTGTGTTTGATTATCATTCATTACGATTATAGTTTTGTAACCAATCGAATTTCCTAAAAGACATAAACCAATTCCAGTATTGCCAGCAGTCCCTTCAACAATTATTCCTCCTTTTGAAATTAGTTTTTTTTCTTCAGCGTCTCTTATCAAAGCTAAAGCTGCTCTATCTTTTACAGAGCCTCCTGGATTAAGGTACTCTGCTTTTCCATAAATATTACAACCAGTAATTTCTGATGCGGCCTTTAATTTAAATAAAGGAGTGTTTCCTATTGCTTCGACAAAATTATTTTGTAAAGTTTTCATACATCAAGCTTTGTATCACCCCCTGGTGCAACACCATAGGGTTTAAATTCTTCAGATGCAGTTCCAACATTTTTTGCTGGAATTCCAACCATTACTGCATTTTCTGGAACATCTTTTGTAACAACAGCATTAGCTCCAATTTTTGAATTTTTACCAACTACAACTGGTCCAAGTATTTGTGCGCCAGATCCTACAACTACATTTTCTTTTAGCGTTGGGTGTCTTTTAATATTTCTTTGATTATCTGAATTAATACTTGGAGCAATACCACCTAATGTTGCCATATGATAAATAGTTACATTATCACCTATATCTGAAGTTTCACCAATAACTACTCCCATACCATGATCAATAAAAAGATTTTTACCAATTTTTGCGTTTGGATGAATCTCAATACCAGTTAAAAATCTTGAAAATTGAGAAATTATTCTCGCTAAAAGATGAAATTTTGCTACGGCAAAAAAGTTCGCAATTCTATGAAAAAATACAGCTTTAACACCAGGATAAGTAAGTATTAAACTTAACTTTGACCTTGCAGCAGGATCTCTTTTAATTATCGACTCTAAAAAATCATTCATAAATGTTTAAGATAAATTTTAAATTAAACTACTTATTACAACAGCAGTTTTCTGATGATGGTTTGCAATCACAGTTTTTACAAACACATCTGTCACAAGAACAGTTTTTACATTTGCAGTGTGAATTATTGCATACCATAAGTCTTATATAATTCTTAATTTTCTAAAAACAACACTTTTATAAAGCTTGATTTTAAAGTTCTTTGAGCGTCAAACCCTTTAAATTCGCTGGAACTGCTACATCCATCATTTTTGGATTTGTTAGATTAAGATTATCCATGATTTCAACATACTCCTCTTTTGAGCTAACCTGAAGTCTTGGGTTATTATTTTTTTCATTACCTATTGTTGAATTTTTTTTTCCATTATAATCATGGGCAGGGTATACAAGCGTTTCTTCAGGAAGTTTTAACAATTTACCAAATAATGACTCATAAGCCTGATGAGCACTACCATTTTGAAAGTCAGTTCTACCAGTTCCATTAATTAAAAGAGTATCCCCTGTGAAAACTCTATCTTTCATTAGATAGCTATAAGAACAGTCAGTATGACCAGGGGTGTAAATAGCTTTAAGGTTAATATTTTCAATACTCACATTTTCTTCATCTTTTAATTTAATATCAATAACTTCAGATTTAGAATTTTCACCCATTATACGAGTACAATTTGTTCTTTTGTTTAATTCGTTTAATCCAGTTACATGATCTGCATGAATATGTGTATCTATTACTTTAACCAATTTTAGATCTAAATTTTCTAAATAATTAATATATCCATCAGTATGTTCAATCACAGGGTCAATGATTAATGCTTCTCTCCCTTTACCACTCGATATAATATAAGTGTAGGTTGATGATTTTTGATCAAATAGTTGATTAAATATCATTTTTTAAGATTATTAAAATTTGCATACCAAATCAATCTTGATTATAATTATTCTAAATAATAATTAAGGAGAGACTATATGCTTAAAATAAACAGTATGTGTCCAGATTTTCAATGCAAAACTACTGAAGGAGATATTTCTTTTCATGAGTGGCTTGGAGATAGTTGGGGCGTTTTATTTTCTCACCCAAAAGATTTTACACCAGTTTGTACAACAGAATTAGGTTCATTAGGACAAATGAAAGCTGAGTTTGATGCAAGAAATGTAAAAGTTATTGG
This sequence comes from uncultured Pelagibacteraceae bacterium, assembly GCA_902597335.1. Lineage (GTDB taxonomy): Bacteria > Pseudomonadota > Alphaproteobacteria > Pelagibacterales > Pelagibacteraceae > Pelagibacter. Next base: position 50,086 of record CACJXK010000003.1, on the reverse strand, counting down.
ATTAAGTGTTGATGGGGTAGAGGATCATAAAAAATGGTTGAATGATATTAAAGATGTGTCTGGAACAATGCCAGATTATCCTATAATCGCTGACGAAGATTTAAAAGTTGCAAAACTTTTTAATATGTTGGAAGCCGATGCAGGAACAACATCAATGGGTCGTACTGCAGTAGATAATGAGACTGTAAGAACTATTTTTGTTGTAAGACCAGATAAAAGAATTGGTCTTTATTTAACTTATCCTATGGCAACAGGAAGAAATTTCCATGAAATTTTAAGAGCCATAGACTCAATGCAACTTACTGCAAAACATAAAGTTGCAACACCAGCTAACTGGAAAAAAGGTGAAGATGTAGTTATTCTTCCAGCAGTTAAAGATGAAGAGGCTAAGAAAATTTATCCAGATGGTTGGGAAACAGTTAAACCATATTTAAGAAAAGTACCTGACCCTTCAAAATAAAGGGTAACAAAATAAACAATAATCTCAGTTTTAGTTAGTAAATTCTGAAACTGGGTTATTGTTTTTTTAACTTTTTATATTTTTTCATTGAAACGTTAGCTAAAAGCAGATTCGGATCAACAAAAACTTTAGATTGTTTGATTTTTTTAAAAGATTTATAAGCAAAAATTGCAATAGGTAATTCCGTACATCCTAAAATAATTTTCTTACATTTGATTTTTATAAGATAATTTACTGCAGGCCTAATTGCTTTCTCAGCTTCTTTTATTTTACCCATTTTAACAAATTTAATTGATTTATTTACAGATGATTTTTGAAGAATTTGACTTGGGCTTACTAAATTAAAACTTTTGTCAAAATATCTATTATAAACTTTAGTCTTTAATGTAGCTTCGGTAGATAATATCCCTATTTTAGAATTTTTTTTACAACTTTTTAAAGCATCTAAGTATACTTCTTGAGGCATACTAAGAATTGGAATTTTAATTTTTTTACTTAGATCATCATACCAGTAGTGAGCAGTATTGCATGGCATTACAATAAATTTGCAGCCATTTTTTTGTAATCTCTTACAACCTTCAACTAAAGCATTTAATACATTATAATATTTTTTTATGTTTTCTGGTCGTTTAGGTGTATTAGATTTATTGTATAAAACAAACATTGGGTAGTCTTGATCTAGTTTGCCTCTATTTATTTTAGCAAGTTTATTGCAAAAATCTAAACCAGCTTGTGTTCCCATTCCTCCAAGAATACCAATCATAATATTTTTTGAATTTTGTTTTAAAAGTTAAGTTATACAACTATATTTTAAATATAATTATGCAAGAAATTTATACAGATGATATTGGTTCAGGATTTCCACTTATTTTGGTACATGGATACCTTGGATCTTCAGAAATGTGGAAATTCCAAAAAGATTATTTATCTAAAAATTTCAGAATTATTTCTCCTGCTTTACCGGGGTTTGGCGAAAGTCATAAAGCAAAATCTTTAAACAGTATAAATTTAATGGCAAAATTCATTATCAATGAAATTGATAAAAAAAAAATTGAAAAATTTAATTTAATGGGGCACTCAATGGGAGGAATGATAGTCCAAGAAATTGCAAAATTATGCGGAGAAAGAATAAATAAATTAATTTGTTTTGCGACTGGACCTATTGGTGATATTCCAGGTCGTTTTGAACCCATAAATACTTCTATAAAAAAACTTAGAGAAGAGGGGATAAAAGAACAAGTAAAAAGAATACCACCAAAATGGTTTGTAGATGGCGATAAAAATAAAAATTATTATTTGTGTGAGAATGCGGTTAAATATATAAATGAAGAAGCTGCTCATAACGCATTAGTTGCTATGAGAGACTGGAATGGTTTAGAAAATTTAAAAAATATTAAAAACAAAACCCTAGTAATATGGGGCGATCAAGATAGATCCTATAATTTTGATCAGGTTTCAATGCTGACCAATAATATTCCAAATTGCGAAATTGAAATATTTAAAAATTGCTGTCACAACGTTCATCTTGAGGAGCCTGAAAAGTTTAACAGAATTGTACAAAATTTTTTAAATGAGTTTTGACCATTTTAGGTTTTTGCATATCTGAATTAACATTTTACCATACTGTAATCATTGACTCATAATTTAAAAAAAAGTTAAGATTTGTTTTTATAAATTAAATAAAATCGAGGGAAATATGAATATAATAAAAAAAATACTTGTAGCTGGAGTAATTTCACTTTTTTTACCAGTATCAAGTTTTGCTGAAAAAGTAAAAATTGGTGATCCAGGTTGGACTGGTGCTACGGCAATAGCAAACTTACTTGCGGCAGTTGTTATAGATAAAATGGGTGGTGAAGCTGAATTAGTACCAGGAAATAATACTGCTATCTATGGAGCAATTGATAGAAGTAAAGGTGAGATTGAAGTTCATCCTGATATATGGCTTCCAAACCAAGAAGCATACACAAATGATTTAGTACCAAAAGGAACTCTAAAATTAAGTAAAAATCCTTACGAAGGTAACCAAGGATATTGTGTGTCTCAACAATTTGCAAAAAAAATGAATATCACTGCAATAGAAGATTTAGGTAGACCCGAAGTTGTCAAAGCTATGGATAGCGATGGAAATGGTAAAGGTGAATTTTGGATTGGTGCAGATGGATGGGCTTCAGCTAATGTTAACCAAGTTAAATTAAGAGATTATAAATTATATGATGCTGGAATTGAGCCTATCAGAGCAGCAGAAGCAGTTAAAAATGCTAGAGTTCTCGACTCTATTAAAAAAGGTGAGGGTTATGCATTTTATTGCTACAAACCACATGCAATATGGGGTATGGCAGACGTAGTTATGCTTGAGGAACCAGCATATGATCCTGCAAAATATAAAATGATCCAACCAAAAGCAGACGCTGATTGGTATCAAAAATCATATGTTGCTTCAAAGGATGCTTTGAAACAAATACAAATTGGATGGGGTACATCTCTTGAGAGCAAATCTCCAGCAATTGTAGAATTTTTCAAAAATTTTCAAATAACAGCAGATGATGTTTCTTGGATGGCATACGAAGTTTCTGTGCAAAAAAGAGATCCAGGAGAAGTTGCAAGAGATTGGATGTCTAAAAATAAATCAACAGTTGACGGCTGGTTAGGTTTATAATTTAGTAATAAAAATTAAATTACCTGGCGACCGTTGGTTGCCAGGTATCATTTTCATTCATTTTAAGTTAAAATATTTTCATGGAAGCAGCTATACAAATTCAAAATGTCTGGAAAATATTTGGTAATACATCACAAGATGCATTAGATGCAATCCAAAAAAAAAAAATTTCAAAACAAGAAGCACTAGAGAAATATAATTCTGTAATTGGTGTTTCGGATGTTTCGTTTGATGTCAATAAGGGTGAAATATTTTGTGTAATGGGTTTGTCTGGAAGCGGAAAATCAACACTAGTTAGACACATTAATAGATTATTAGAACCAACATCCGGAAAAATATTAATAAATAATCAGGATGTAATGCAATTTAATAAGGAAAACCTTCAAGAATTAAGAAACAAAAAAATTGGTATGGTTTTTCAAAATTTTGCATTAATGCCTCACAGATCAGTTTTAGATAACATAGCTATGCCTTTGGAAATTAGGGGTGTTAGTAAAAATGATAGATTAGATGCTGCAAATAACATTTTAAACATTGTCGAATTACAAGGATGGGGAAATAAATATGCTCATGAGTTATCTGGAGGAATGCAGCAAAGAGTAGGTCTAGCTAGAGCATTAGCAGCAGATCCCGAATTTCTTTTGATGGATGAACCTTTTAGTGCTTTAGATCCGTTAATTAGACGACAACTTCAAAGTGAATTTATAAAACTTTCAAAGCAAATGAAAAAAACAACTGTATTTATAACTCACGATTTAGATGAAGCAGTAAGAGTAGGTCACAGAATAGCTATTATGAGAGATGGAGAGGTAGTACAAATTGGAACACCAGAGCAAATAGTAGTAAATCCATCTGATGAATATGTTGCAGATTTTGTAAAAGGAATTTCAAGATTAAAAGTTGTTCAGGCTAAGTCAATTATGCAATCTATCGAAGAATATAAGAAAACTTTTGGAGATAATTTAAGCAATAATGAAAGAGTTAATGAAAACGACATATTAAGCAAACTTATTGAAACTTCAGTATCAGAAGACAAACCAATAATAGTTACAAATAATGACAACTTAGAAGTTGGTATAATTACACAATCAGATTTACTGAAAGCAGTTGTTGAGGGGAATGACAGTGAGTAAAGAAATTAAAAATTTATCTAGATCTGAATTAATTAAAAATTTTGTGATTTCTAGTCCAGATTACTACATTGATGAATTTAAAAAAATTGGAAGTAAACCCTCTTATTCTTTTTCATTTAATTTATTTGCTGCATTATTTGGACCAATGTGGTTTGGATTAAGAAATATTTGGAATTATGCGCTAGCATTTTTAATAATCGAAACATTTGCTGTTGTTCAAATAATTAGAGGCTTATTTGGAAATATTACTAAAGATGCCTTAGAAAAAATTGATAAAATTCAATCAACTATTGATTTTAGATACAAACAATTAGAGGCTGCAAAAGAGAATAATCCAGATAAAGTCGAAGTCTACGAGAGGGCAATTAAATCACTCGAAGACGCAATGAAGGAATATGTAGTTGATGTTCAGCAAATCGAAGCTTCAGCAATATGGATTACTATTTCAGGAATTGCGTTATTAATTTTTGTAAAATTTATTCAAGGAATATTAGCAAATACAGTTTTAGAAAAAAGATACTCTGAATGGTTGTCGAATAAATCAATTAGTCCTGGAATGAAAATAAAAAATTATTTTTTAAGTATTGGTTTTACTATAATTATTATGTTTTTTTCAGTAATTCATTATAGCTTTCCAGGTTTCTTCTCAATAATGAATGATTTTCCTACACATCCAGAAATAAGACTTACCTCAATTAAATGGGTTGAAACGATTTTTGATTACGCAGTAATAAAAGGAGATGCAGTATTTACCGCAATAACAATTGGAATTAGATCTGTTCTTGATTTTTTAGAACTTTTATTTGTCAAAACACCATGGATTGTGATTATAACTACCATTGTAGTTTTAACTGCCTTATCAGCAGGCATAAGGACTGCAATATACTCTGCAGGATTTTTAGCTTACATGGGTTTTTTGGGATTTTGGGTTAAAGCAATGACTACACTTGCCTTACTGGGAACGGCTGCAATTTTAAGTATTGTTATTGGAATACCTCTAGGAATTTATTGTGCAAGACGTCAAAGATTTTATTCAATGATAAGACCAATAATGGATTTTATGCAAACAATGCCTGCATTTGTATTTATGATTCCCGTCATTGCATTTTTTGGAACAGGGAAGGTTGCAGCAGTAATCATTACAATGATTTTTGGAGGAACACCTGTTGTAAGACTTACAGTATTAGGCTTAAGAGGAGTTCCTGAAACTATTAGAGAGGCGGCAATAGCTTACGGTGCATCTAAATGGTATCTTCTTAGAAAAGTAGATTTACCGCTTGCAACACCATCAATACTTGCTGGTGTAAATCAAACTGTAATGTTAAGTTTAGCAATGGTTGTTGTGGCTTCACTTATTGGAGCAAAAGGTTTAGGACAAGACGTACTAGAGGCACTTCAATATGCAAATGTTGGGCAAGGAATTTTAGCTGGTGTTGCAATATTATTTGTTGCATTAATATTGGATAGAGTAGTTCAAGGTAAGAAAAGAGTATAATACCTTAATGAACAAAAATGTATGGTTGTTATTTGCTAGCAATGCATTTGCATTCTCTGTTGCACCTGTAACTGTTTTTTTAAGTGGAATCATTGGAACTAGTATCAGTCCAATTAAATCTCTTTCAACATTGCCAATGTCATTATCAATTGTGGGTACGGCTATTTTTATTATTGCTGCTTCTAAAATAATGAGTATTACCGGAAGAAAAAAAGGATTTATACTTTCATCTATTACAACTTCATTATTTGCATTATTAGCAGCATATTCCGTATATAGGCAAAACTTTATTCTGTATTCATTTTCTTGTTTTTGCCTTGGATTTGGAATGGCTTTTGCTCATCAGTATCGTTTCGCTGCAGCTGAGAGTGTTGATAAAGAACTTGCACCAAAGGCTATTTCCTTATTACTTTTTGCGGGGATTTTGTCAGCTTTACTGGGTCCAAACTTAGCAAATTTTGGAAAAAATATTATTTCAGAGGGATTGTATGTCGGCTCGTATCTTTGTTTATCTTTATTAACTTTATCATCTATTATTTTTTTAATTTTTTATAAAGAAAATAAAGTCATTAATAATAAAAAAACATTAAAGGGTAGAACAATTTTAGAATTGATATCTCAGCCTAGATTTTTACAAGCTCTTGTATCATCATCTTTTGCTTATGCGGTGATGTCATTTTTAATGACAGCTACTCCTATTAGTATGCATGTTCATGATAATATGTCCTTAAATAATACGAGTTTTGTAATTCAATTACATATCATAAGCATGTTCCTTCCCGCTTTAGTTACAGGAAATCTAATAAAAAAATATGGACACAGTAAAATAATGTATTTTGGTGTTTTATTTTTTATCTTTACAATTTTACTTAGTTATTTTGATCAAACAGTCATAAATTATCTTTTTTCATTAGTTTTTTTGGGTCTTGGATGGAATTTTTTATTTATATCTGGAACAAGCTTATTAGTTTTAAATTATAAGGAAGAGGAAAGATTTAGAGCGCAAGGATTTAATGATTTTATAGTTTTTTCAGTTCAAGCTACTGCAAGTTTAACGGCAGGAATTGTTCTTAGTTTTACAAGTTGGAAAATAATGAACATATTATGTATCCCATTTTTAATAATAATAATTTTCACTACTCTGAGGGCTGATAGATTATTAGATAAAACCAATTAAAGACGTGTCAACTTGTTACACCATATGGTTATTGTTTATTGACTTTAAAAGAATATATCAGCGCTATGACTAAATATAATAAATCAACAAGTTCATTTATATTATTAATCAGTATATTTTTTACGAATATAGCTTTAGGTGCGGATGTAACAGTGGAAATGCTTAATAGGCTTGATAAAGAATCAAATGTTTTTGAGCCTAAAATAGTAAGAGTTAACCCTGGTGATACAGTTCTTTGGAAGGCAACAGATAAAGGACATAACGTTGAATTCATAAAAAAGGGTGTACCAGAAGGAGTTGGTAAGTTTAAATCAAAGTTTAATAAGGATGTTGAATACAAGTTCGAGGTTCCAGGAATTTATGCTTACTGGTGTACACCACACAAAAATATGGGAATGATTGGTTTTGTGGTTGTTGGAGAAGATAAATCTAACCTAGATGCTATTAAGAAGTTAAGATTTTCATCAAAGTCTAAGAAATTAGCACCAGGTTTGATAGACCAACTATAAATCAGCAAATATTTTTGAATTAAGAAGTTTAACTTTTGTAAATGAATCCTTGTACTTCCCGGAGCGGTGATAATCGCCCGGGAAGGCAACACATCTTAATTTAGCTTTTTTAGCATATTTTAAACTAATCTCTGTATCTTCAATTGCTAAACAATCTTTATTTGAAAGTTTTAATTTTTTTAGACAATGTAAGTAAATATCAGTTTTATTATTAAAGTTTTTTATAATTTTGTTGTGTCCGATGTAATCAAAATCACTTTTTTTTAAATATTTATTTAAAGATATAAATACTGAATCAATATTATTTTTTGTAGTAGAGGTTGCAAAGCCAATCTTAATTTTATTTTTTTTACAATATTTGATTACATTAATTACTCCAGCACGTGGCTTCAATTTATTCTTTTTTAAATAATTATTAAAAATTAAGGTTTTTAAATTTCTGATTTTTTTTGCATTAACTAAAGTTTTTTTCTCTAGACTAAACTTTTTAACTCTTTTTTCGCCTCCAGATTTTTTTAACATTGATTGATACAATTTTTTACTCCAATACCATTTTAATCCTGAGATTTTAAAAGCTGAATTAAAGCAATTTCTTTGAATATTTGATGTTTCTACTATCGTGCCAATAGAACCAAATATTATGGCTTTGATTGCCATTACCCTTTAACAGCACCAGTGGTTAAGCCACTTATTACTTGTCTTTGAAAAAACATGACTAACATAAACAATGGTGCAGTTGCAGACACAACCGCTGAAACAGCCCACATTAAATTACCTTCATGCTGATTAGTACCAAGATAACTTTGTATTTTTGGAACCATTGTGTGGTTTTCTTGATTTAATAATAATGCAGTGACTGTAAAGTCGTTGTATGCTAACATAAGACTAAACAAACCAGCCGTTATTACTCCAGGCCACATCACTGGCATGATTATATATCTAAATGCTTGAAAATATGAGCAACCATCTATTAACGCACTTTCATCTAATTCTTTAGGAACAGTTTTAAAGAAAGAGTAGAGAAGCCATAATGTAAAAGGTTGATTGATCGCAACTAAAACTACAATTGTGGTTGGTAAGATTCCCCAAATTTGTAATTCAAAAAAAGGAAAAAGATACCCAGAGACTAAAGTAATATGTGGCATCGCTCTAAAAATTAATGCTGCAATTAATATCCAAAATGCATATCTTTCAGTAGATCTAGATAAAGCATAAGCTCCTAAAGTTCCTAAAAATAGAGATATAGAGACAACAAAAACCGTTACTATAATCGTATTTCTTGATGCTTTCCAAAACTCACCTTCAGTCCAAGCTTCAGAATATGCTTTTGAAGTAAACTGACCACCTGTTTCTAATAAAGTATTAAATGCTGAGATTGCATACCACCAATCAGCTCTGGAAAAAAAATCTGCTCTTACTTTAAACGATCCCCAGAAAGTCCAAATAAATGGAAAGCATGCAATTAATAACCAAATGATTATAAAAGTTGTATTAAATGTTTTAAGAGCGTTTGATCTTTTGTCTAAACCATATTCCATTATCTTGCCGTCCTAAATTCTTTCCAAGTCCTAATTAATACTGGTGCAAGCAATATGGCTATTCCAATAATAGTCATCATTGAGGTTGCTGCTGCAGATCCAAATAAAATTACTTCTTCATTAACTAAATTATCATAGATTAACCATGATAAAGATTGAGCACTTCCTTCAGCACTAAAACCAATTATTGGTTCAAAGACTCTAAAATTATCCATTAATGATATTAAAGCCACAAAAGTAACAACTGGATAAATATGTGGCAACACAATATGTCTAATTCTCTGGTATCTTGACGCTCCATCGATAATTGCTGCCTCAACAGGTTCTTGAGGAACAGTTTGTAATGCAGCATAAAAAACTACAAAAGCAAAAGGAGAGTGATGCCAAATTCCATAGATAATTATCGTTATCCATGTAAGCGTTCTAGATGATTTTAATGATAAATATGGATCTTCCATCATTAATTGTAAATTTGCACCAATAATACCTTCTGCATCAATCATCCAAAATAAAACGAGAGATCCTACTAATGGAGTAACTATCATTGGTAATATTGTGCCAAATATTAGTGGGCCTCTTATTTTTCTGGATATTGCATTTAAACTTAATGCTATAATGAAACCTAGTAACAAAACATTGGGAGTCACAAATAAACAATACGTTAAAGTAAACAAAAGAGCTTTGTAAAAAGGCAAATTTGTAACTTGATTGATAAATTCTCCAAATGAGTCAGTTTCTTTCCAAAAATCAGAAATTTGCTCAATAGCCAAGTGATTTCTATCTACATAAGTGCCAAATCCATTAAATTTACCTAAAGGTTTTTCATCTCTTAATATAGAGGTTGCTTCTTGATCAACTACTATTGAAACCGTACAACCAAATGGATCACATTTTTTTACTTCTTTTACTACTTGATCATGTTGGGCATAGAAAGATTGAATGCCAGTAGATATAATTGGCAGACCAATAAATAAAATCATTGCCAATCCAGTTGGCAAGAAAAACCAGAAAAAAGTTTTATTTGGCATTTTAAATTAAGTGGGGATTAAATCCCCACTTAAATATTTGTTTTATAGAAAGCCTTGTTCTTTAGCTTTACTGATGTAAGCAGCTTCCACATCTTTCAATGCTTGTTCTGCAGATTCTTTACCTTGTAAGAACTCAACTATTTCACTACCTAATGCACCATGCATTAAACCCATTTGTGGTAACATAGGATAAGGTTTAGCTCCCATTTTTACAGCCTCAATTACACCAATAGATTTTGGTCCTGGCACAAAACCCTCTACTAACCAAACAGCTTGGTCAGCAGCGTCTGCAACCATTTTTTTATTTGAAGCAGCGTGAGCTAAAGCAATAAAAGTTGCTTCTGCATCACTGTCAGATCTATTTTTTGCTAAAGTAAATCCATCCCACCATAATGTAGCTGCAGGAATATTTCCACCACCAACAGTTGCCGGTCCTGTTAATTTAGTTGCTGCGGTAATTTTTGCATCACCTTCATCATCTAATAAAGTTCCAGATCTTGATGCCCATAATGTCATAAGAGCAACTTTTCCAGACTCCCACTCAACTTTAATTGCTTCACTATCGTGAGTTAGATAATCAGGATTACTTAAACTCGCTAATTTTTTTAACATGTTTAGTGTAGCCACACCTTTTGCATTATTGATATTTGGCTCAGCAGTTCCAGCTTTAAAGAATTCACCCCCATGACCAATGAACATGTTTACAAATTCTTCAGCTAAATTCCATCCAGCTTTATATGCTGCTGCATATGGATGTTGCATTTTACCTGAAGCTCTTATTTTTTCAGATGCTGCAACAACCTCTTCGTAAGTTTTAGGCACAGGTATACCTAATTCTTTTAAAACATCTTCTCTGTAATACAAATGTTGGGTGTTTGCCATAAAAGCAACAGCCATTACTTTTCCATCAATTGTTATTAATTGCGAGTCTTGTATTCCTTTTCCATATTTTTTAACTAGATCATCCATAGGTCTAATTAAATCTTGATTCATTAAAGGAACAATTGAGCTATTAGCTGCAATTCTTGCCGAAAATTCAGAAGGGTTTGCAGTTAAAGCTGGAACAGCTATTTTGTTGTGTTCAGATGAGTGAGTAACTTTAAAATCTGCACTTCCTTTACATCCTTTAGCTGTTTCTACAAAAGTTCTTAACGCAGGAAAATCATTTGCTAAAATATTTATTGAACCACTTGGTTTACTGCAATGCCCATCGGCATTTGCTGTTGTTCCAAAAAGCGCGAACAATAAGGTTATTAGTATTTTTCTCATATTATCTCTCTTTTTTTTGTTGTTTATAATTATTCTAATAAAATATATCTTTAAGGATTATCTAATAAAAGAGATATTTAAATCACTTTTGACGCAAGTCTTGATCCAATCACAAGTGACTCAAGTTTTTTATAAGCTATATTCTCATCAACATTTCCAAATCCTGCAAATGTGCCAAAACCACAATCAGTGCCAGCCATTAATTGACTAGGATCTATTACTTTAGAAAAGACTAAAATTCTATGTTTTACAACATCTGGATGTTCAATAAAATTGCTCGTGGACTCTATTACCCCTGGAATAATAATCTTATCTTTTGGTAGTTTTATATTTTCAAATACTTCCCATTCATGAGCATGTCTAGGGTTAGCAGACTCTATCAAATACTTATTTATTTTAGCTTTAAAAGCTATCTCAATAATTTTGTTTAACCCAATATCATGTGTATGAGGTCCTTCATAATTTCCCCAACAAATATGCATTCTTACTTTAGATGGATCAATATTTTCTAGTGACTTATTTAAAACTTCAACATGTTTATTAGCTCTCTCTAAAAAATTTTGCTCTGAAATATCTTTATATATCATATGTCTTGATAGAGCGAGGTCAGGACAATCGATCTGAAGAGAAAGACCACTGTCAATAATTTTTTCATATTCAAATTTCATAATATCTGAAAGCTTTTCTAAATATTCATCATCATTTTTATAAAATTTATTGGGCAGAAAGTTACAAATAACTCCTGGAGATGGAGAATTCATAAACCCTTCACTATGAGAATTTTTATTTAATGCATCTTTAAAATTAATTATATCTTTACTAATCGAAACATTATCTTTTACTTTTAATTCACTTGTGCAACAAGGTCTTTTATATGTAGGGGTTCCTCCAGATTGAACTAGTTTTTTTTTAAAAGATGGAAAATCATCTAAATCTTTTGGAGCTTTTCTCTCACTTTCACCAGAAAAACCATTAACTCTATCTTTAATGTATGTAGCATAACTTATTTTTGACATTTCTCCGTCACTTACAATATCAATTCCTGTGTTAATTTGTTTTTTTACAACTTCTAAAACATTTTTCCTTACAACTTCGTCAAATTTTTCTATGCTAATTTCCTCTTTATTATCCTTTGATGCTAAAAGACTTGAGAGTTCATTTGACCTGGGCAAACTTCCAACATGTGTAGTTTTTATTTTAACCATGATTTAATAAAATTTGTTTCCATATAGCAACTTCATCAAATAACACCCACTCCCTTATAATAGAGTTGGAGTAAAATTCTGCATGATTAATTCCCATTATAAATATTTTTTTATTTGAGGGTTTGTCATAATCCTTACTTTCGTTACTGTGAGCGCCTTCTAAAAACCATCTAACTGATACCCTTGGGTTTTGACCTGCTTCCTCTAAAAAACCTACATGTTCTATAGTAAATTTTATGTTTGAAAATATTGATTTTAAAGAAATCCATTTTTCTTTAATACCCTCTCTTCCATGGCTAATTACATTTCCAGGCCAAAAAATATTAGCAGCTCTATCATATCCCTCAAATTTATAGCTATTATTAAAAATATTTTTAAGTATCTCTGTATATTTTTCAGCTTTTGATCCTTTTTTATATCTCTCAGCTTCATAATTCGAGCTTTTATCAGTTTCACAATTGAATAACTTGGATGCAGTTAAAATTCCCCCTTCACTTTCTATTATTTTCTTTGCAAATTCTTTTGGAGAGTAACCAATCTGTCTTACAATTGCTCCTTGATCTCTAACAATCCACTCGTCATAAACTTGATTTTCTTTACATGCACAATCAGCAATTACTCTATAATAAATATTTTTTCCACTAGGTTTACCGTAAAAACCATTACCTAGATGGGTGCCTTTGCTTAATATTCTATGGGAAGAATGATATCCAATTTCGTCATTACCATTCCAAATCACATCTTCACCTAACAATTGTCTGTTAGGAAATTCTTTTAAAGTTGCATATGTTGCGTCTATAACTGGTTTGTTGCCATAAGTAACACCAAATGGTGATCTTACTGGTATATCTTTTGTATAAAATTTACCAATAGACTCTACATCTTTACCTTCCCAAATTTGCTCAGTTATTTTTAATATATAGTCAGGAAAGTCTTTGTATTTCTTATCAAAACCTTTCATTATATTTTTGACACACAATTAAGTAGTGACTCATTTTTTTCGTCAATTTGAATACTAATGTTGGATCCAACTGGAACTGAAAATGTGTCTTTATAATCTAATTCAAAGGAAGAATTGTCTGTTTGAATATTCCATTTTCCTTTTTGTGAAAAAAAAATTGTAGGTTTGTCAAATTTTAAATTTTCAACTTTTCCTATTGTAGATTTTAAAGTGCTTAAGCTAAATCCAGTATCCTGTTTTATAATTGGCGTTATTGATTTATTTTGAAATTTGTTACCTAAAATATGTGAAATTTTAACATTATCTCCAATATTAATTTCATGTTTTAGTTTTTTGCTAGTCTCACATATATTTTTTTGTAATTGTTCTAGCTTATAATTGTCAAATTTTATAATTTCATCCTTAGATATAGGCTTAAGTAATTTTCTACCGTTTGGGATTTCTTGACTATTTAAATCAATCAAGGAATTATCATCTAATAGCGCCATACCTGTTTGTTTTGCTTTTTTTAGAACTTCAGGTATCCAAGTAACAATTCCAGGGTCATCTCCACCAAGAACAACAAAAATAAAACCCTCTTCATCTCCTACATTTTCAAATGCTCTAAACATATTTGTAGGCATAGAAATAACATCCCCTGCATTTAATATTGTTTCATCTCCGCCTTTTGAACCCCAATAAAACCTCCATTTACCTGAATAAATTATGAATACTTCGGCAGTCAAATGGCTATGAAGACCAGAACCATTAAAGGGTTTTGCTGAAACAGCGCCCAAGTTAAATCCATGTCTTTCTGATATTTTTATTGATTGATTTGCATCTTCAGCAACACCTGGTCCTAAAATAGAATAATTTTTTCTCTCTTTATGACCATCCAATTTACCCTCAACAAAGGGTAAAGTGCTTGGAGTTAATTCCTTAAATTTAGCAAGTCTAATATTCATATTTTTTTAGTTATAATATTGTGATACACGAATATTTCCAATAAATAAATATATGCAAATAGAGCAATTTGATACAGGACTTAAAACTAAAACAAATATAAAAGATATTGATCTCTCACCAGAACAAAATTTTCAAAATAAAAATTTAATTAGAACCTATTTAAATCAAATTGTAAATTTAGGATTGAAACAAATAGATAAAAGTTTAGACAAGGTTTTTATAAACGATGTAAAGGTCAATTGTTTTCATCCTTTAAATGAGTTTGTTGGAATAAAAAATTTAAAAGAGAAGCTCTGGACACCATTACTAGAAGCCTTCCCAGATTTAGAAAGAAGAGAAAACATTGTAGTAGGGGGAGCTTTTAGGGATAAAATTTTAGTAGGGTCATATTCAACGTTATCTGGATACTTTAAAAAGTCATGGTTAGGGATTAAACCAAATTTTAAAATGATTAATCTCAGATGTTGTGAAATACATGAACTTAAAGAAGACAAAATAGTAGAAAGCCATATATTAATTGATGTTATAGATTTCTTAAGACAATGTGGTATTTTTCCAATCAATCCATCGAGAGGATCTGAAGGAGCTTGGTTACCCCCAATAAATACTGATGGTGTAAATTTTTTTGAAAAAGATATTGAAATCTCAAATTCAAGTTTGAGACAAGCTCTTTCAATGAATAGAAGTCTTAATTTTAAACCTGAAACAGAGAACCTATCTGATGAAGAATTAAAAAAAAGATTAATAGATCATCCTCAAAGAGAATATTGGCATGATAAAATGATATGGTATGGACCATGTGGGATTGGCACCTCAAGATCTTTAGAGGGTTTTATTGATATGCATCAGTTGCCATTTAGAAAATCATTTACTGAAAGAGATTATTTCAAACTTGGTCATTATTGTGAAATAGGGGATGGTAAATTTTCTTTATGTGCTGGTTGGCATAGTTTAGAGGCTTATTATGGATCAAATGATTGGTTAGGTTTTACAGCAAATAATCAAAAACTCTCGATGAGAGTTATGGATTTTTATCATCATGATGAAGGAAAAATTCGTGAAAATTGGGTACCAATTGATATACTTCATATTTTAAAACAAATAGGCTTAGATATTTTAGAAAAAGTTAAAAGTTGAAATGGCAAATATAAAATTCGCAGGCGTTCATAAATCATTCGGATCAAACAAGATTATAACTGATTTTAACCTAATGGGAAAAGATGACGAATTTCTTGTATTAGTTGGCCCATCTGGGTGTGGAAAGTCAACTTTATTAAGAATGATAGCAGGTTTAGAAAAAATTGATGAGGGCGAAATATTTATAAATGATCAAAAAATTAATGATCTTCATCCCTCAAAAAGACAAACTGCAATGGTATTTCAGTCTTATGCTCTTTATCCACACATGAATGTTTATGAGAACATGTCATTTGGACTGAAGATTGAAAAGAAATCTAAGGAAGAAATTGAAACAAAAGTTATGCAAGCAGCTAAAATTTTAAAAATTGAGGAATTGCTTGAAAGAAAACCCAAGCAGTTATCTGGAGGGCAGAGGCAAAGAGTTGCTATTGGACGTGCAATTACCAGAAACCCCAAAATATTTTTATTTGATGAGCCTTTATCTAACTTGGATGCAGCTTTAAGAGCAGAGATGAGGGTAGAAATTTCAAAGCTTCACAATCAAATCAAAACGAATATGATCTATGTTACTCATGATCAAGTAGAGGCAATGACTTTAGCTGATAGAATTGTAATTCTAAATCATGGAAATATTGAACAAGTAGGAACTCCTGATGAAATTTACAATAATCCAACAAATATTTTCGTAGCACAATTTATTGGGACACCAAAAATGAATATTTTACCTTTAAAAAATGAAAATATAATTTCAGAAAATAAAATTAACTTTTTAGGTAATGAAATAACTTTTGAGAAAATAAAATTTAATAAAAGAAATTATTCTGTTGGTATTAGACCTGAACACTTTAATACGTCAGAGTCATCTGAATTTAAATTTAAACCTAAAATTGAATTAGTAGAAAATTTAGGAAATGAAAAAATAGTTTACATGAGTAATGATAATTTAGAGCTTAGTGCAAAAATATCTAGTCAGGTAGATTTTCAAAACGAACTTAAATTTGATGTTAAAGATATTTTTATATTTGATGAAAATGGAAGAAGAATTTAAATTTCTTTGAAAACTCAATAAATTTTACTCTCAATGAACTGGATTATAGTTACAATCATCGCTGCTTTCTTTCAAAACTTAAGATCATCATTCCAGAAAAAAATAAATAAAGATGTATCGACTATTGCATCAACATATGTAAGGTTTTCTTTTGCATTACCTTTAGCTTTACTTTTATTTTTTTTATATTTTAGAGAATTCGCAATACTAAAAGATATAATTAATCAGCCTGGTTTCTTAATAAACGTTACTTTTGCATCAATTTTTCAAGTAATTTTTACATTCGTGTTACTCTACCTTTTTAAATTTTCAAATTTTGTCGTAGGTACATCGCTTAGTAAAACTGAAGTTGTACAAGTTGCTATATTTGAATATTTAATACTTAATGAAAAGTTAAACTTAATAGGGATTAGTGGAATTATAATATCAACACTAGGTGTAATAATTTTATCAATTAAAAATTTAAAATTTTTTTTCCAAAATATTTTTTCTAAAACCACATTAATTGGATTGATCTCAGGTTTATTCTTAGCTCTGAGTATTGTTTATTTTAGATCTGCGGCGCTTTCCTTAGAAAATTTTGAGTCAAACTTTGAAAAAGTAATATCAACCTTGTTATTTGGCCTTTTAATTCCCACAATAATTTTAACCATATATCTCTTAATATTTGAAAAAAAGGAATTTAGAAAAC
Organism: uncultured Pelagibacteraceae bacterium; assembly: GCA_902597335.1. Taxonomy (GTDB): domain Bacteria; phylum Pseudomonadota; class Alphaproteobacteria; order Pelagibacterales; family Pelagibacteraceae; genus Pelagibacter. Next base: position 32,828 of record CACJXK010000003.1, on the reverse strand, counting down.
TCTATAATGATAAATATGATTGTATGTTAATTGGCTTAGGTGGTTTTTTTGCATCTTTATCATGGTTTTATGCTTTCACTTTAATTCAAGCATCATTTGTTAGAGCTGTTGGTCAAATTGAATTATTATTTAGTTATTTTTCCTCAAGATATTTCTTTAAGGAAAAAGTAAAAGTAAGGGAAATAATAGGTATTTTAATTTTTGTCTTAGGTGTAACACTTTTATTGTTTTCAAGAATTTAACAAAACTAATTTTGAAATCCGTACTTTCTTAGCCTCACATCTCCAGTTCTTGCATGAGCTTCCATACCTTCATATCTTGAAATTCTTGCACATGCTGCGCCTACTTCTTTAGTAGACTCTTTAGTCATTCTTTGAAAACTTAATGTTTTAATAAATTTTCCAACAAATAAACCACCAGTATATTTTCCTGCACCTTTGGTAGGTAAAATATGGTTTGTACCTGAACATTTGTCACCATAAGCAACTGTAGTCTCCTCTCCAATAAATAATGAGCCATAATTTTTTAATCTGTCATGGAACCATTGAAGATTTTTGGTTTGAATTTCTAGATGTTCAGGTGCGTATTCGTCACTAATTTTTGCCATTTCCTCATCTGTATCGCAAAGAATGACTTCTCCATAATCTCTCCAAGCTGCACCCGAGTTTTCTCTTGGTAAATCTGGCAGATCTGCAATAAGTTCAGGTACTCTTTGCATGACATAATCAGCAAGTTTTTTACTTGTAGTGAATAACCAAGCTGGAGAATTATATCCATGCTCTGCTTGTCCAACTAAATCAAAAGCAACTAACTCAGGATCAGCAGTTTCATCAGCTATTACTGCGATTTCTGTTGGGCCAGCAAATAAATCAATTCCAACTTTTCCAAATAAAATTCTCTTTGACTCAGCAACAAATTGATTTCCTGGACCTACTAGCATGTCAGCTGGTGCGTTACCAAAAAGACCATAAGTCATTGCAGCGATTGCTTGAACTCCACCCAAATTCATAATTACATCTGCACCACAAAGGTCTGCAGTATAGACAATTGCAGGATGAACACCGATACCTGGTTTTGGTGAACTGCAAACAATAATATTTTTTACACCAGCTACTTTTGCAGTTGTTACACTCATCACAGCGGAAGCGATATGAGCATACCTTCCAGCAGGAACATAACAACCTGCAGTATTTACTGGTATTAATTTTTGTCCAGCATACAAACCATCAGAAAGCTCTACTTCAAAATCTTGACCATAATTTTTTAATTGTGCTTCAGCAAATTTTCTAACCCTCTCATGCGAGAATTGAATATCATCTTTTGTCTTAGGATCTAATTTTTTTTTTATTTCTTCAATTTTCTCTCTTGTAACAATTACTTCACCTTCATATTTGTCATATTTCTTTGATAACTCGATGCACCCTTTTTCTTTAGTTTTTTCGATATCCTTAAGAATATTTTCAACTATTTCTCTTGTTTTTGTATCATCTGTCGACGATGTTTTTGGTGATTTTTTTAAGTATGTAATTGCCATATATAAATCCTAATTTAATTTTTATTTTTTTCAATATTCATTTAATCTAAAGCTACCACAGCTGCAGCAATTGAGGCTAGTCTTGCTGTCGCATCATCTGATCTGCTTGTTATTACAACTGGAACTTTACCTCCAACAACTACTCCAGCCGCACATGCACCCATAAAATATATCATCATTTTTACCAAGGCGTTTCCAGTCTCAACATTTGGAACTAATAAAACATCGGCATTTCCTGCAACGTCATTTTGAATTCCTTTAATAGTTGCAGACTTCTTTGAAACACTATTGTCAAAAGCTAAAGGTCCAAATATATCTGCGTTTAAATCCTCTTTTTTTGCCAATTCACAAATTTCTTTAGCATCAATTGAACTTTGCATGCTATCCAAAACCTCTTCGGTTGCAGATAAAATAGAAACCTTAGGTTTAGCTATTTTTATTCTATGACAAAAATCTACAACATTGCGTAAAATATGCATTTTAGTTTTAATATTTGGATTAACATTTAAAGCTCCATCAGTAATAATCAGGGGATTATCCTCTTTATCTAGAGTCATATGCCAAATATGACTCAATCTAGTTTTACCAATTAAATTATATTTTCTCTGCAAAACTTCTTTCATTAAAATATCAGTATGAATATGACCCTTAACAATAATTTTTACCTCACCATCTCCCGCAAGTTTAGCGGCAACTTTAGCAGTATTATTTTCATTTGGCTCATTGATGATTTTAAATTCTGATATATCAAACTTTAATTTTTCAGCTATTTCTCTAATTTTATCTTCCTCACCAATTAAAACAGGAATGATTAGCTTTTCTTTGACAGCATCTATTACAGATAACATTGGTAATTCTTTACCAGCATTTACAATAGCAGCTTTTATACCTCTTTTTTGTTGAGCGATATCCAATAAGTTGTTTGGGCAGACTGTTGATTTATCTGAAAGCATTGGATTATATATACTAAAATAATAGTTAAACTAATATACTATTATTGATATAAGGATAAATAGTGGAAATAGTTACAAAAATAGCTCCAATTTCTTTAGCTCTTATAATGTTAGGCCTTGGATTAGGTTTAACAGGTCGAGATTTTTTAAGAGTACTTAATAATCCAAAAGATTTTCTAATTGGTTTTGCTTGCCAACTGATACTATTACCCGTCATTGCATACATCCTTGTGCTAATATTGAATTTACCTACTGTAATTGCTGTGGGTGTTATGATTATCGCAGCTGCACCAGGAGGAGTGACTTCAAATGTAATGACAAAATTTGCAAATGGAGATGTTGCATTATCAATATCTTTAACTGCAATAATTAGCCTAATAAGTATTATTTCCGTACCTTTCATTATTTTCAAATCTGCAGATTTGTTGGGTGTTTCAGATATATCCTCTAATCTAACCATGACTGGTATTGCGTTAAAAATGGCTTTAGTTGTTACAGTGCCTGTGATTTTAGGAATGATTATTAGAAAATTTGCAGGTAACTTTATTTCCTCAAATATTTCTATAATTGAGAAAATTACAATAGTTTTATTTCTAATCGTTTTTGCTGCAATTTTGGTTGAAGAAAAAGATAATATTTTAAACTATTTTAAACAGGCTGGAATAGCCGTGCTTATTCTTAACATTGTAATGATGACATTGGGATACTTTATCGCAAAATTATTCGCGAGTGGCATTAAACAAAGAAAATGTATTTCAATTGAATGTGGTCTTCAAAATGGAACATTAGCAATATTTGTAGCTACACAAATATTTAATGATATTAGTTATATAATTCCTACAGCCGCATACGCACTTATAATGTACTTAACAGGTTTTATATTTATTCTTATACTTAGAAGGGCTAATTAATTTTTAATCTTTTGAAATATTTTAAAAACCAAATCTGATAAAGACGATATATTTTGCTCCTGAATTTTAATTGTATCAACTAAGGCTTGATCTTTCATATTTATTGTAAATTGTTTTTTTTTATTAACACTTATGTATTTATTTTTTAATAAATAATTTAATTTTCTAACAACAGTTGGTCTTGGAATATGAGTTATTTCTGAAATTGACATAGTGTTTACTCCGCTTTCATTAATATTTAAAATGTCTTTCTTCCATTCTGAAAAATTTAAACCAACCCCTTCGTAAGATTTATTTTCAATAGAGTGACAAGTAATAACCATACCTACTGCATAAATTTCAAGATCTCCTAGCTGTCTTTTCCATCTTGAGGTTAAAGTAAAAATAAATATATAAAAATAGTACCAGCAATATGTAAAATTATTCTTTAAATGTTCTGATACTTCGTCAACATTCAAAGATTTGTTTGCAAATTCTACTTTTTTAAATACTTCAGCAATATTTGACAATAATATGCTTAAATTTTTAAGAGTGTTTCTAGGTCGGACTAATTTATAAGCTGATCTATCTATATATATTTTTTTTCCAATTTTTTTAAGCACTCCTAATTTTTCAAGGTCTAGAATTTTTCTTCTAGCACTTTCTTTTGGGATATTTAAATTTTTTGATATTTCAATTATATTTATTCGATCTAGTTCTAAAGATTTATCAAACATAAAAAAATTATCATAGCTCTCTATTTTCTTAATTTGTATATAATGATCAAAATCTTTATTTATTAGATAAAGAATAATCCGGTACTTATCTATATCGTTAAAAATCTCATAAGATGAATTCATCCATTCAGATAACAATCTGTAGTATGTTGGTGCAAGTTTTTCAAAATTTTCTTTAATTATTTTTTGAATATATTTTTTGTTAAAATCACAAGTGTCTATAATCATATTGATAGAATACTATTCTATTACTTCAAACCCAAAATGGACATACAATTAGTTGTTCAAAACCCATTTTGGACACAGTATAAAATTTTTAAAATTAAAGATGTGTTTTAATCAAACTATATGAGTTATAATAATAACAGAAGAGCATCTGATATTGAAATTTCTTCTCAATTAACAGGTGACGTAAATATTGATACCCCTCAAAAAGTAAATATCAGTGCTCTTAAACTAAGAATTATCAAAAAAGAAAAAAAAGAGTCTTTAAAGACTAGAGTTTATACTCTCATATTAATTTTAGTCTTAGGTGCTATTGGCTTTTTTGTATCTAACTGAGATTTTCAAAATTAATTGTTAAAGAAACCTTAGAATTTTAAACTATTATCTATTGTTGTAATTAATAATTATTAGTTAATAATGATTCAATGAAACCATTTACAAGTTATTTAATTTTAGCTTTAGGAATAACAACAGGAATAGCAGCGAATAGTTTTGCTAAAATTTCTGAAGGTTTCACAAAATTAACTCCTACAATCGCATGCCTACTTTTAATGACTATAACAATGTTTTCATTAGCTAAAGCAATGTCAGTTATACCTGTTGCTTTTAGTTACTCCACTTATAGTGGTTTGACAGTAGCGGGAGTAGTAATATTTGGAATGTTAAAATATAATCAAGTACCTAATGTATATGGTTTTATTGGGATTTGTTTAATTGTGACTGGAGTTATAATGGTAAATTATTTAGGGCGCGCAGGCTAAAAATTTTTACTACTAATAAGAATTCGAATATCTTCTTTTATATTTTCTGGTATTTTTATTTCTGATTTTAAATTTTTTTTGTATCTTCTTAATTTATTTTCTCCGGGATATAATATCTCCTTTAACCCTTTCAGTTTTGGAAGTTTTTTTATTCTTTTTATATTTTCTTTAATTCTTTTTTTAAAATTTGATTGAAACAAATTTGCTTTCATTACTATAAATAAATGACCAATATTTTGTGGTCCTGAAAAATCATCAAACGGATCTTTTACTTTTCCACCATGATTACCTCCAGTATAAACTCCACTTAATATATCAACCATCCATGCAAGACCAGAACCTCTAAAACCTGCAATAGGAAGCTGGACACCTTCAAGCGCTTTAATAGCATTAGTTGTAGGTTTGCCAAACTTATCTAAAGCAACTCCTTCTGGAATTTTTGAATTAGTTCTCGATGCAACTCTAATTTTTCCTCTATTGATCATTGAAACAGATGTATCTAAAATGAATGGTGCATTTGATCCTGTTGGCGATCCAAAACAAATTGGATTTGTACCAAACAATGACTTGATAGCACCATGGGGGGCAATTGCAGGTGGGGCATTAGTAAATACCAAAGCTATCATATTCTTTTTTACTGCTTGTTCCGCGTAATATCCTGACATTCCATAATGACCACTATTTTTAACAGCTACTAATCCAATTCCACTTTTTTTGGCATTTTTTATCGCTTTTTTTATTGCTATATCGGCTGCAACAAAACCAATGCTATCATCAGCATTTATATGAGCTACAGATTGAGAAATATTTTTAATTTTTATTTTAGGTTTTGGATTAATTAATTTATGTCTTATGCGTTCACAGTACATTTTTAGTCTAGACAAACCATGAGTTGGAGCGCCAACTAACTCGGCATTAATTATTGCGTCAGCACATATTTCTGAGTGATTTGTTGATAGTTTATGTTTTCTAAATATTTCAATTATGATTTTTTTAAGTTTATTTTTTTCCATTAAAAACTTTTTAAATCCTTGTTAAAAAATGAAAGTATATCGCTCACTAGAATTTCTGGTTCTTCCAAAGCTGCAAAATGACCACCGTTTGGAAATTTCCTCCATCTTTTTATATTAAAAATTCTATTTACGTATGATTTAGGAGGCCATTCTAGCATTTCTTTTGGAAAAATTGCTATTGCTGTAGGCACATTTATTCTTTTAAAGTTTTTTGGAAAAGATCTTCCACCTTCTTTTCTTCTACCAAAATATATCCAGCTGGCAGTATTAAAACTTTTAGTTATAATATAAATCATTATATTTGATAACAATTCATCTTTTGAAAATGTTTTTTCAATCTTACCCATTTTTAAATCTGACCAACCGTGAAATTTTTCCAAAATCCATGCTGCTGTTCCTACAGGACTATCTATCATTGCATAAGACAAGGTTTGAGGCTTTGTAGCTTGTTGAGTTCTATATCCCTCTTGCATAATTTGGTCAAAGTTAAATTTTTTCTCCCATTTTTTTTCTTTACTATTTTTTGGTCCTTTTGGATGTCTAAGAGGTAAACAATTAATGTGTATCCCTTTGCAATTCTTTGAGCTATCAAGACCAATCCATCCAGCAATAGTTGCTCCCCAATCACCACCTTGAACAAAATAATTTTTATAGCCTAAATTTTTAACCATAAATTTATTTAACATCTTTCCTATTTTTCTTGGTCCTAAGGCTTTTTTGATTTGAGAGGAAAATCCAAATCCTGGTAAAGATGGAACAATTACATCAAATCCATCTTCAATTTTTCCTCCATATTTTTCTGGGTGAGCAAGTCTTGGAATGATATTCAAAAATTCGGATATACTTCCTGGCCATCCATGTAAAAGTAATAATGGTCTAGAATTAGGATTTTTACTTTTTTCAAAAATAAAATGTAAGTTTATATCTTCAACTTTAGTTTTATAATTTTTAAATGAATTGATTTTGTTTTCAAATTTTTTCCAATTGTACTTTGAAATCCAGTATTTAGATATACTCTTTAAATAATTTAAGTTGGTTCCATACTCCCAACCACCCATATTTTGAGCATCATTCCAAGGAAATTCTCTTACTTTTTTATAAATGTCGTTAAGTGTGCTTTTAGGCACACTTATTTTGTATTGTTTGATCATCAATTAATTATGACTTATCCAAATTGTTTTTGTTTGAAGAAACGAATTTAGAGCCTCAGTACCTTGATCTCTACTTAGTGAGCCAGATTGTTTATAGCCTCCAAATGGAGTTTTAATGTCTCCTTCAGAAAAAGTGTTTACTGATACAGTTCCACAAGGCAAACTTTTAGCTAAATGAAACGCTCTATTAATATCTTGAGTAAATACACTAGCATGCAATCCATATTTCGAATTACTGGCAATTTTCAAAGCTTCCTCATCATTTTTAACTGTCAAAACACCAAGCACTGGTCCAAATATTTCCTCTTGAGCAATAGTCATATTTTCTTTTAATCCATCAAAAAGTGTCGGTTTTGCATAAAAACCTTTTTGGTTTTTACTTGAAACTCCTCCAGATAAAAGTTTTGCTCCCTCATCAATCCCCTTTTGAATATATCCATCAACAGTTTGTAAATGTCCTTTTGAAATCATAGATCCCATATTTGATTTTAAATCTAACGGATCTCCTACTTTAAGTTTTTTAACTTTTTTTATAACTTTGTCTAAAAATTCGTCTTTAACTTTTTTATGAACTATCTGTCTCATATTTGCTGAGCAGTTTTGTCCGCCGTTCCAAAATGCAGAATTCATAGCATTATCAATTAGATCATCTGTAATTTTAGCATCTTCTAAAACTATAAATGGACTTTTTCCTCCCATCTCTAATGCGACAGGTTTTAAATTACTTTCACTTGAGTATTTTAAGAAATAGCCACCCACTTCAGTTGATCCCGTAAAAGAAACTGCATCAACATCTTTGTGTCTACCTAGAGCCTCCCCAACATCACCATAACCTGGAAGTACATTTAAAACACCATCTGGTATTCCAGCTTCTTTTCCAATTTGAGCAACTCTTATTGCTGTAAGTGGTGTATCTTCTGCTGGCTTAATTATAACCGAGCAACCCGCTGCAAGAGCTGGCGCCATCTTCCATACAGCCATCATTAAGGGAAAGTTCCAAGGAACAATTCCAGCAACAACTCCTATTGGCTCTTTAACAATTAAACTTGTAATGGATGGTTCAGTTGGACCAACTTTCCCAAATACTTTATCAATTAATTCTCCATACCATTGAAAATGCATTGGCGCATCATTTGCAACCTCATTAATGCAGTCTCCAATAAGTTTTCCTGTATCTATACACTCTAAAACTGAATTTTCATCACCATGTTTTCTAAGTAGTTCAGCAAATTTTAATAAAACTTCTTTTCTATGTTCAGGTGAACTCTTAGACCAAACTCCACTATTGAAAGCTTTTCTTGAGACTTTAACTGCTAAATCAACATCTTTGTGATTACATTTTGCAACAGCGCAAAGTTTTTTACCCGTTGCAGGATTGATAGTTTCAAACTTTTTTCCATCGATTGCGTTTACATATTTACCATTGATGAATGCTCTTCCTTCAAATTTGAGTTTATTGGCTATTGATTTATACTTGTTTCCTGAGCTCATAAAATTCTTTCTATAAATTTAAATTTATTTTATTTTATTTAATAATTTTAAATCTAAGGCACCTTTAGACTAAAATAAATAGATTAACTAAAAATTAATAATACAACTTTTGATTGCAAACCCATTTTGATAATAAAATTATCTTTTTTGTTTTACTTCGCGCTCGATTTGAATTTAAATATCAATAATTTAATTAAATTATAGGAGATAAATATATGTATATTAAAAAAATTTGTAAGACATTACTCACAGGTTTTGCGATTGCATTTTTTGCTCAAGCTGCTTATGCAGAGATAACTCTAAAGCTTGGTACAACTGGAAGATTGGGTATGCCAATTGGTGACGCAATAGACCAGGCATTGATACCAGCAATGGAGAAAGCATCTGGAGGTAAAATGAAAATTGAACCTCATTACCAAAGAAGTTTATGTGCAGAGCAAAAATGTGGTGAACAAGCCAACCAAGGACTTATTGCTTTGTGGACTAGTTCTACTGCAAATTACGGTAATTTTGGTCCAGAGTTAGCAATTTTCGATTTACCATTTATTTTCAAATCACTTGAAGATGCGAAAAGAATATCAGACGAATGGTTAGCTGAAAGACAGTGTAAACTCGCTCTTGAAAATGCTGGTCATATTTGCCTTTCTGTATATTCAAGTGGTGGATTTAGACAGCTTGGAAATGCAACTAAACCTGTTCATGAACCAGATGATATGAAAGGACTTAAATGGAGAACTACTAAGAGTCCGGTTGAATTTATGTTGGTTAAAAATTGGGGCGCAACTCCAACACCTTATGACTGGAGTCAATTATATCAAGGTCTTCAATCTGGTGTAGTTGAAGGACAATATGTTGCAAGTCCATGGCAGCATGTTGCAAAACTTCACGAAGTTGCAAAATATTTTACTGAGATTGGTGGAATGTGGTCTGGAAATATTTTAGCGATGGATGCTAAGCAATATAATGCATTGACTGATCAACAAAGAAAATGGTTACACGAAGCAGCCGATGCTTATGGAGAGAAAGTAAACGAGTTAGATAACGCTTGGATTAAGAATGGTGAGGATGCAATTAAAGCATCTGCTAAAGAGTGGTATGTGCCAACAGAAGCGGAAATGACTAAGTGGAGAGCAGGTGCAATTGGTGCCTGGTTAGACGCTAAGGGTACTTTTGAACCTGCAGTAGCTAAAAGAGTACTTCTAGAACAAGGTATGGATGGATTTGTTGCTCAGTTAGAAGCAGCAGGAGCTCTATAAATCGTTCGAAAAACTATATAAAGAAGACCATCTAATTCTTTTTAAGAATTAGATGGTCTTTAAAAAAAACAAGTCATAACTTAAAAATATTTATGGAAAGTATTATTTTACTCGTAGTACTCCTTTTTTTAATTTTATTAGGAGCTCCTATTGGATTTATATTAATACTTATACCATTTGTTTACATTTTACTAACAGACGCCGTTCCTCTTGTTTTAATTCCAAGTCAAATGTTTACCGCTATTGACTCAGTACCATTAACAGCAATAGCATTCTTTATGTTGACGGGTGAATTAATGACAAGTGCAACGATTACTGACCGTTTAGTTGCTTTAAGTAGGGCATTAATTGGTCGTATTAGAGGAGGGTTGGCTCAAGTAAATGTACTTGTGAGTATGTTTTTTGCTGGAATGAACGGTTCTGTTGTAGCAGATACAGCTACAGTTGGAGCATTAGTTCTGCCAGCAATGAAAAAAGCTGGTTACCCTGCTGCATTTTCAGCAGCGGTTACAGGAGTAAGTTCTACAATAGGAGGGATCATTCCGCCTAGTATCATGATGATTGTACTTGCTAACGCAACTGAAATTTCGATTGCATCTTTATTTGCAGCTGGGATTATACCAGGGATCTTGATTGGTGTTGTGATAATGGTAATCAATCATTACTTCGCAGTTAAATATAACTTTGAGCGAAGCGATGAACCATTCTCAGTACGACGAGCTGGAAAAGAATTATATAGATCTTCATTCGCCCTTTTAATACCTTTAGTTTTAGTAGGTTCAGTTATGGGTGGTATAGCATCGGTTGTTGAGGCAGGAGCCATAACTGCTTTGGTTGCTTTATTTACAGGTGTATTTGTTTATAGAACTATCAAGTGGAAAGATTGTACTGGTGCTTTTCGTCGAGCATTCCGTAATTCAGCAATGGTTTTTATTATAATTGCTGCATCAGGACCCTTTAGTTGGTTGCTTACTTCCCTTGGAGCAATTGGTGACCTCGAAACCTGGCTTTTAGGTTTAGCAGACTCTCCTATATTGTTTATTTTAGCTTTGATATTATTCATCTTCCTTCTTGGAACGGTAATGGACTCAGCAGTTAACATTATCATTGTTGGTCCAGTACTAGTGAATGTTATGTCTCAAGCAGGATTTCCAGAGGTGCAAGCAGCTATGGTTGTAATAGTTGGATTTTTAATTGGATCAGTAACACCACCAGTTGGTGTTGCCTACTTTACATCTGCAACAATAGCACAAGTCCGCCTTGAAAAGGTTGCTATCGCGTTAATTCCTTATTTGATTGGATTATTTTTACTTTTATTTTTTATTCTTATTATCCCACAGTTGACAATGTTTCTTCCAAACCTATTAAGTAATTAGTTATATGAAAAATTTTTTAAATAACATTGACCGTTTTGTTCACCGCACGTTGGAAGCTATGTGCTCACTCTTGTTAGCTGCGATGGTTGGTTTCACTCTTTACAATGTTACGATGCGATATGTTTTTAACAACCCTCCTGTTTGGGGGGATTTGCTAACAGTATTAAGTAATATTTGGTTGATGTTTATAGCACTTTCTCTAACAGCAAGAGATAATGAACATGTAGCTTTAAATTTAATTTATGAAAAATTACCAGACAGATTTTCTTTATATATACGTCAGTTCTGGAAAATTATGATTATGATAATTGGTGTAGTCTTAATTATTTATGGAATTGAACTTGTAGAGGGTATGCGAGGAAAGTACTGGGAAATGTGGTATTTTGAAATTAGTATGCAAGGTATTGAGTTCAAACCAAATTATATGCCCAAAAAATATGCAGTTGCAATCTTACCTTTAGCTGGATTTTTGACGACCATTGGTGCTGCAATTGGTTTTTTCAAAAAGGTTTAGTTCTTAAAATTTATTTTTAACCTTTGCCTCTCCAAGGTATAGTTTTGTCTATTATTTTTCTTAAGGTCACATCAAACAATAAACCAAGCATACCCATTATAAATATTGTTATCCAAATTACCTCATATTGAAAATATTTTTTTGCAACATTTTCAACAAAACCAATACCTGTTGTTCCAGCTAAAAATTCTGCTGCAACTAAAGTTCCCCAACACATTCCTACAGCGACTCTTATTCCAGTAAGAATTTCAGGTAAAGAATTTGGAAAAATAACATGCCTTAGTATTTGTCTTTTTGATGCCCCAAGCGAATGTGCAGCATGAATTTTAGAAAGTTGTGTCCCAGATGCTCCCGCTCTAGCTGATATAATCATAATTGATAATGAAACCATAAATAATAAAAATACTTTACCTGTATTATCAATTCCAAGAACAGAAATTATCAAAGGTGCCCAAGCTAATGGTGGAACAGGTCTGTATAGTTCGATTAAAGGATCAAAGAAACCTTTGGCAAATCTATTTAGTCCCATAAATAAACCCAATGGCACTCCAATAATTATTCCAAAAACTAATCCTAATAATACTCTTAAGAAGGAGTCCCAGATATGACCATAAGGAACAGGTATCTTAAATAATTTAAAATCACCTGTTACAATTTTTAATACTTTTCCTTTAAAGTTTTCTTTAACAATCCCCTCACTGGTATGAACAGGATATTCACCTGGTAAAATATCAGCAATCCAATCTGGTAAAATAAATCCAATAATTGAGCTAACATCTATCATTTCTATCCAAAGAAGAGGGATATTTTTATAACCTACACTTGGTTTAGACATTAATATAAATTTATTAAAAGTATCTGAAGGTTTAGGAAGCCATCTTCCTGATCCTTGTTCAGAACAACTTGGTCCACTAGCAACAATTGTTCCAGCTGGAAATAAAAGAATGTCAATTAATCTTAGGCCAGCTTGCTCACTTTCCTGAAGGTTATCAAATTCAATAATTGCTTTTTGCATTTCATTTAGAGCATTTGGTGGATAAATACTTGCAAATTCTATTCTTCTTGCAATTTTGACAATATTTTTTGCATAATCAGATGCAATTTCTTCAGAGTCATCTAGATTTTTTCTATAAGCTTTTACTTCATCTTTTAATTGCTTTATAGAATTTTTGAATTGTGGATTGTGATTTCTCAACTTAAAAAATTTATCATTTATGATTTTAAGTTCTTCAGCTGCTGCTTGAAATTTCAATCCTTTTGCTGTTTCAGCAACAAATGGGACTTCTATTGTATTTTCTATTGATCCTGTTCCAGATCTTACTGTAATTATACCCCATTCACCCTGTTCTGAAATTGCTTTAAGTCTATCATTTTTTTGATCATTAGTTTCAAATGGATAATCTTGCTTTTTAAAATTAGAACTTAAAAGTCTTATTTCTTTAGTCATCTCATCAATTTTTATTTTTGTATCCATTTCAATTAAATCTTCATTTGTTAAAAGAGGTATTAATTGTTTAGTCTTGTTTATAAAACTAACTAAAATTGTTTTTTGTTGATTATTTAAATCTTTAGAATTCTGTATTTCAGATGTAATTTTTTTTAGATTTTTGTTCTCGATTTTAATAATTGAGGTACTTTTAAATTCTCTTTCTTCGATAGGAAATTGATATTTTAATCCTAATAACGATTCATTTATTTTTGCAACTTGACATAATTCATTTGCAGATTTTGGATAAAACCCTTTTGCAATATCCCATGAATAATAAAGCCAAACTAATAATATTGCAGCACTACCAACAATAACCCAGTGTGTTCCTCCTTTGGCTCTTTCTGGATTACCAAATACTGCATCAACTTTTTCAGTTTGAATAAGTCTTCTCCCATAAAGTATACATCCAATAATAGATACAAAAATTAGTATTGTTACTATTTGGGTTAACATTTAATTTTCTTTCCCCATTATTTCTTCTTCCATGTTCCAAATCATGGATAATATTTCCTCACGTTTAGATGAAAATTCTTTATTCTTTTTAATTTCTCTTAAATCCTCTTTTAAACCCATTTCTGCAAAAGGAAGATTGTACTCTTTATGTATTCTACCTGGTCTTGGTGCCATTACATATAATCTTTCACCAAGCAGCAATGCCTCCTCTACTGAGTGAGTAATTAAAATAATTGTTTTTCCCGTTTCTTTCCAAATCTTAAGAACTAAAGATTGCATTTTTTCTCTTGTCAAAGCATCAAGAGCACCCAATGGCTCGTCCATTAATATTAAATCTGGATCGTTTATAAGACATCTTGCAAGTGCAACTCTCTGCTGCATACCTCCTGATAATTGGTATGTAGGAGTATTACCAAAACCTTTTAATCCAACAATTTCTAGCCATTCATCAACTCTTTTAGCTGTTTTAATTGGATCTTCTTTTTTCATCCTTAGGCCGAAGTCAACATTTTCAGCAACCGTTAACCATTCAAATAAAGCTCCCTGTTGGAATACCATTCCTCGTTCTACACCAGGGCCATTAATTTCCTTTCCTCCAAGAACGATAGAACCGGACGTCGGTCTTAAAAATCCAGCTGCTATATTTAAAAGTGTAGTTTTCCCACAACCCGAAGGTCCTAAAACTGTAAGTAGTTCACCTTTTTTCAGAGTGAAACTTACATCTTTTAACGCATGAACAGTCTCGCCTTTTGGCGTTTTAAAGATCATATTCAGATCTTGGGAAACTAAGTCACTCATAAGATAACTTTATATAAAAATTTTGTTAAAAAAAATAGGCGCTAATTTTAGTTAGCGCCTATTAAATATTTCTACTCTTTAAATTATAAAGGTAAGAAACTTGTATCTACATTTCCACCAGGCGTTCCCATTCCTTTTAAGAATGCATCAAGGTTTCCACTTTCCATAGATTGTTTAGTTTCTTCTGGAGTTAAAAATTTAAATCCACTTAAAGTTTCTTTCATATCTGCAACTTTCATTTCAGAAGCTTTAGACATAGCATTCATATCACTCTTACCTGCTCTGTATCTGTCATTTGCTTCGTGAGTTACTTCTATGAAAGTTCTTAACATTCCAGGGTTTTCCTTCATAAATTTATCAGTTACTGAAGTAATATCTATTCCTAGAATTCCAGCTGCTCTTGCTTCATCTACTGTTAGTAGTCTCGAACCAACAGCTACTGCTGCTTTGATAGAGTTACCACCAAATAAACATGCCATTACAACATCACCACTTACTAACGCAGCAGCACCTTCTTCAGGGTCCATTTGAATTATATCCATTTTACTTCTGTCAGCTCCAACAACTTTCATACTTTCATCAAATACATATTCAGCCATTGTTCCAAGTGGAACTGCAACTTTTTTACCTTCTAATTCTGTTGCATTTGCTTTTGTAATTCCAGAAGCGTTAGATGTAACACAAGTAGTTCCCCCCATTCCGTATTCCATAGCAATATCAACTAACTTGATAGGTGCATTAGATTTTACAGCATTAATAAAAGGCACTAGCCCTTGTGAATATGATATATCAATGTCTCCTGCTAGCATTGCATCTGTCATTGCTCCACCATTTGTGAAGTTCGTCCATTTTACTGGAACTCCAAGAGCTTTAGCAAAATTCTTTTTTTGCATGTCCTCTAGATTTGGACTAGGCCATTCTAGAAAGTATGCAACCCTAACTTCATTTGCAGCAGCATTTGCAGCTGAAATTGATAGGTTAAGAGCAAATAAACTTCCTAAAATAAAACTAATTATTTTCTTCATTTTGTCTCCTTAATTAAATTTAATTAGCGTTATTTAAGTTCAATTTTGAATATAAGTAAATGAATTTTGTAGGCATCATAACCACAGGTAAATGAAGATGTCTAAAATGGGTTCAATTGTAGGTTGTATCGTATATTACCTAAACACATATTAAATGTGCGCATTAATTATTTTCTATTTTTTTAAATTAGTCTATGAGAGAGTATAATTAACAATTTTTAAATAATTATGAGTTCTGAAAAACCACAAATACCAAATTCATTAAATGAACATTGGATGCCATTCTCTTCAAATAGAGATTTTAAAGCAAATCCAAGATTGATAGTAGAGGCAAAAGGAGTTTATTTAAAAAATCATCAAGGACAAACTCAAATAGATGCGAGTTCGGGTTTATTTTGTAATCCATTAGGCCATGGAAGAGAAGAAATTATTGAGGCTATAACAAAACAATTAAGAACTGTTGATTACGCTCAACCCTTTCAACAAGGCTTTGGTGGTTCATTTGAACTTGCCACAAGAATTTCAAAACATACACCAGGAAATTTGAATAGAATTTTTTATACTATATGTGGATCAACTGCTGTTGAAACAGCAATTAAAATTTCAGTTGCTTATCATAAGGCTAGAGGTGAAGGACAAAGATTTAGATTTGTAGGAAGAGAAAGAGCTTACCACGGTATGAATATTGGTGCTACCTCAGTTGGTGGAATGATTAATAACGTCAAAACTTTTGCGAGTGTTTTAATGCCAGGAGTTGTTCACATGAGACATACTCATTTACCAGAACATAAATTTGTTTCTGGACAACCAGAAACTGGAGCTGAGATAGCTGAAGATCTTGAAAGAATTTGTACTAACTTTGGATCTGAAAATATTGCTGCATGCATAGTTGAACCGATTGCAGGATCAACAGGAACACTTGTTCCTCCAAAAGGATACTTGCAAAGACTTAGAGAGATATGTGACAAACACGGTATTCTTTTAATTTTTGATGAAGTAATTACAGGGTGGGGAAGAACAGGTTCACCATTTGCATCTCAAGAGTACGGAGTAACACCTGACATAATTACTATGGCTAAGGCTACAACAAATGGAATTAGTCCTCTAGGAGCAGTTGCTTGCAAGGAAGAAATTTATGACACAGTAATGGATGGGTCACCAAAAGGTTCAATTGAACTATTTCATGGCTATACTTATTCTGGGATACCAGTTTCTGTTGCAGCAGGATTAGCTGTCCAAGATATTTTTGATAAGGAAGACATATTTAATAGAGCAAAAAATTTGGCTCCTTATTTTCAAGAAGGCTTAATGTCTTTAAAAGATATTGATGTAGTGGATAATATAAGAGGATATGGAATGATGGGTGGAATTGACATTAAAATGGATAAAAAACCAGGAGCGGCTGGATTTACTTGTTTTAAACATTGTTATGAAGCTGGCGTCAATTTTAAAGCTACTGGAGATTGTTTAATTATTGCTCCAATGTTCATTTGTGAAAAGAAACATATTGATGAAATAATCGATAAACTTAGAACAGGAATTACGAATTACTCTAAAAGTAAAAAAAACTAACTCACTTATATGAAAATAGGTGTTCCAAAGGAAATAAAACCTCAAGAAAACAGAGTCGGCTTAACTCCTGAAAGTGTTAAAACCCTTATATCTAATGGTCATGAAGTATTAGTTGAAAATAATGGAGGATACGAAGCAGGTTTTGAAAACGATCAATACAAGTCTGCTGGAGCAAAAATAGTTAATCAAGCAGAGGATATATTTAATGATGCGGATGTAATTGTAAAAGTGAAAGAACCTCTTTCAAATGAAGTCAAAATGATTAAAGAAAATCAAATAGTTTTTACTTACCTGCACTTAGCAGCAGCAAAAGAATTAACTAAGGGATTAGTAGATTCAAAATCAATTTGTATAGCTTACGAAACTGTTACAGATGATAATGGGAGACTGCCTCTATTAGCGCCCATGAGCGCTGTTGCTGGTAGAATGTCAGTACAAGCAGGTGCACATTGTTTAGAAAAAAATCAAAAGGGCAGAGGAATATTGTTAGGAGGTGCTCCTGGTGGAGATCCAGCAGAAGTAGTTATACTTGGTGGAGGTGTAGTTGGTGAAAATGCTGCAATAATAGCAACTGGAATGAGAGCAAAAGTACATGTTGTTGATAAATCAGAGGCTAGATTGAAACAATTGACTGAAATGTTTGGTGATAAGATTATTCCTCAATTAAGTGATAAGACAGACTTGGAAAAATTAATTTCTAAATGTGATCTTTTAGTTGGTGGAGTTTTAATTCCAGGTGCGGAGGCTCCTAAATTAGTTACTAAGAAAATGATTAAAAATATGAAACGTGGATCAGTTATTGTCGATGTTGCAATTGATCAAGGTGGATGTGTTGAAACAAGCAAACCCACAACTCATGCAGAACCAACTTATATTGTTGATGACATTGTACATTATTGTGTTGCAAATATGCCAGGTGGAGTACCTAGAACTTCAACTTTAGCATTAAATAAAGCAACTTTACCTTTCTTAACAAAACTAGCAAATGATGGATATCATAAAGCATTAAAAGATGATCATAATTTTTTAGCTGGACTAAATGTGCATAAAGGACAAATTACATATAAGGCAGTCGCGGACGTTTTTGGATATGATTATTTAACTGCTCGAGATGCGTTAAATTAATCAAGAATACTAAGTAGTTTTTTCTCTATATTTTTACTTATTACTATGACACCTTTTTCATTTGGATGCATACCATCATCTAAATTTAAATCAGGATTTAAAGCAACTCCATCTAGCAAGAAAGGTATAAAATCCATTTCATATTTGACAGACAAACTTTTAAAAATTTTATCAAATTCATTTTTATAATCTTTTCCATGACTTTCAGGTGCAATCATTCCAGCAATAACTATTTGAATTTTTTTATTTAATATTTTTATTATAATTTGATCTAAATTTTTTTTGGTTTCATTTGGACTTATTCCACGCAACATATCATTTGCACCAAGGCATAATAAAATTATGTCAATATTCTTTTCACTAATTGTCCAGTCAATCCTGTTTAAACCTCCAGCAGATGTATCTCCTGATACACTTGCATTGATCACTTTTACTTTTAAGCCTTTTTTATTTAAATTTTTCTCAAGCACATTCGATAAATGATATTTTTTATCTAAACCATAACCTGACATAAGGCTATCACCAAATAAGACAACTTTGTAATCGGCTTTGGCTACAAATGCTGGTATTAATAAAACAATTATTTTTATAATTAATTTTTTTATCATGAGTAAACTTTTAAAATTATCTAATGTTAATTTAAATTATACAATAGACAGCAAGTCTATAAATATTTTAAAAAATATTAGTTTCGAAGCAGATAATAAAGAAACTATTTCAGTAGTTGGGGAAAGTGGTTCAGGCAAAACAAGTTTAATCATGTTGATCGGAGGTCTAGAAAAAGTATCATCAGGAAATATTTTTTTTAGAGATTCAGAGTTGTCTAAAATGAATGAGGATGAAATTTCTAAAATTAGAAGAAAAAATATAGGAATAGTATTTCAATCCTTTTATTTAATACCAAATTATACTGCACTTGAAAATGTTAGCCTATCCTTAGAAATAAATAAATTTGATAATCCAACAGCGAAAGCAAAAGAAATTTTAGATAGGTTTGGTTTAAGTAATAGATTTAATAATTTTCCAAGCCAACTTTCAGGAGGCGAACAACAGAGGGTTGCCATTGCAAGGTCTGTTGCAATGAAACCAGAGCTAATTTTAGCGGATGAGCCTACTGGTAACTTAGATAGTGAAAATACAGACAAAATTTCTAGTTTACTTTTTAATTATATTGAAGATGAAAATGCAAGTTTAATAATGGTTACTCACGACAATAATTTGGCTAATTTAACAAAAAGAAAAATCATTATTAAAGATGGAGTAATAAGTGAAAATAAATGATTTAAGTCTTTACTCTGGATACGCATTTCGAGATTTATCTAGAAGTTACTCAAAAATATTAAGTATTATTATTACATTATTAATAAGCCTATTTATACTTAGTGCCATTCTTACTATCGAGGATAGTTTAGAAAATGAACTTGATGAAAATTCAAAAGTTCTTTTAGGAGGTGATTTAGAAATTGATTACAATAATAAAGAAGGTGACAGAAGTTTAATCAATCAGGTTAGAAGTTTTTCCACAGTATCGCAAATGGTTGAATTCAGCACAATGATTTCAACAACAAAAAAAAAAAATAATAAAACATCATTTACAAGAATTAAAGCAGTAGATCAAAATTACCCTCTATATGGAGATGTAATTTATGAACCAAGTGGATCATTAAAAAATTTAAATAAAATTGAAAATACCATAATGGTAAACGAAAATATATTTAAGAACTTAAAACTTAAAATTAATGATATCGTTAAAGTTCAAAATAAAGAATTTAAAGTTATTGGTATTGTGAAAGCTCTGCCAGATATTGGTGGAGCTTTTGTTTTTGGTGATTTTGCCCTTACAGGAAAAAAAACATTAGATAATTTAGAACTAAATACTTTGGGAAGCTTTTTGAATTATGAATACAAAATTAGATTTGATAGTAACGAAAACAAAGATAATAAAATAAATAAAATTATAAATATTTTTAAAGATGATAATAAAGTAAAAATAAGATATCCAGAAAATTCTGCTGGAGGAATTAAAAGAATTATTGATAATTTTTCACAATTTTTGTCATTGGTATCCATAAGCGCTATGCTTATTGCTGGAATAGGAATTGCAAATACCCTTCTTTCATTTATTAATCAAAAAAATTCATCAATTGCAGTTCAAAAAGCAATAGGGATTAATTCTGTAAATATTAAGACCGTTTATTATTTGCAATTATTTATCATTTTATTTGTTATTTCACTAATTGCTTATGGATTAAGTTTCCTATTGGTGCCAATTGTAGATAAATATATATCAGATGGACTTGGATTAAATATTGAGGCCTCTTTTTCATTAACAAATTTATCAATAGTTTTTTTAGTTGGATTATTGGTAATAATAATATTTTCAATCCCAACTGTTAATTCTATTGACCAAATTAAAGCCTCTAGTTTGTTTAGAAATGTTTTTCAAAGTTTGCAGTTTAAATATTCAAAAAAGTCAATAATATTAAGTCTATTTCTACTGGCTATTCTAATTAGCTTGTTTGCATTTAGGTCCTCTATCCCATATTACAGTTTGATTTATTTTGCCTCCTTCTTTGTATGTCTAGCTATATTTTTTTATGTTTCCCGTCTAATAATATTATTACTGAGGAACAATCTAATTAATCTTCGAATATCTTCAAAAATAGCTGTTAAAAATATTACTCAATCAAAAAGCATTACACCAATAACTATTATGTCTCTTGGACTAGGAATGACATTGTTGCTGACATTAGCATTTGTGGGCTCTAACTTTAAAAGAGAAATAGCAAAATCAATTCCAGACATTGCACCAGATTATTTTTTTTTAGGTATTCAAAATAATCAGAAAGATTTATTTCTAAAAACTATAAATGAAGCAGATAAAGATGCTGAAATAGAAATTGTTCCTATGGTGTCGGCAGGAATTGTTAAGATTAATGGAGTAGATCCTAAAACCTATATATCAAATACTAATGATAGTTATTGGGTAATTATGAATGATAGAAGAGTTTCTTGGACAGATACAATCCCAAAAGATAATCCAATTTTAGAGGGTAGTTGGTGGGACACTTCACAACCTAACAAATTGCAAATTTCATTAGATAGCAAAGTTGCAAAAGACTTTGGAGTAAAAATTGGTGATAAGTTTACACTTAGAATTTATGGTAGAGAAATTGAAGGAGAAGTAGTTAATTTTAGATTGGTGAATTATCAAGATTTAAGTATTAACTTTGCAATGTTGCTTAATCCACAATTCGCAAAAAATATTCCACATGAGTACCTATCTACAATAAAATTTAAAGAAACTGAAAATTTCAATGAAGTTAATTTCTTAGACCAATTCCCAAGTGTATCAATAATAAAAATTTCTGATTATTTGTCAAAAGTAACTGATGTGCTTAATAAAGTTTTTGTAGCGGTTAGTATAATTTCAGCTGTCACAGTAATTATTGGCTTAGTTGTAATTTCAAGTGCAATTATTGTTCAAGGAAAAATTAAAACATTTCAAAATCTTATTTTTAAAATTATAGGTTTTTCAAAAAAAGAAATTTTAATGTCTTCAATTATTGAATTCATAATATCTTTTTTATCTATAATATTATTTTCTACTATTTTTTCTGTAATAGCATCAAAGTTTATTATTGAGAATATTTTTCAACTCAATTGGTTATTCGAATTTGATATATTTTTATATGTAATAATCGGTGTGGGCTGTACAACACTTGCTCTTATAATATTGACAAACCTTAAATACTTAAGTCCAAAAGTTTATCCACTTGTCAGAAACGAATAATATTTAATAATTTTAATTATTTTTTTAAATTGAAGCTTTTAAAGCCTCATAAATTAAATCTTCTGTAGTTTCGCCGATACTTCTATAAACTTCTTTGCCATCCTTGAAAATTAATAGAGTAGTCTGATAAATCACATTGAAAGCATCAGCAATATCTCTATTCATTACATCAAATGAAAAATACTCAATATTATCAAATTTAATATCTGATAACTCACCTTCTTTTTTCGCTGTTTGTAAAATTTTCATTTGTTTTGCACACGATGAGCAATATTCTATCCAAGAACTAATCACTATAACTTTTCCCTCTGATTTAGCTTTGTTAAACAATTCTTGGTCAAATGTTGTTTTCTTTTCCATTGCATTCACATTGAATGCAAACATGCAAATTGTAAGTATTAAAATTTTTTTAAACATTTCAATAAATTAATTGTTTTTAAAATAAAAAAAATACTTTATATTGACACATGGGGTGCCAATATAGGCTGAGAAAAACCCAATGAACCTGTCCGGTAATTCAGAAAGGGAACAATGGAACAAATAAATATCATCACTCAATCCTCAGCAATTATATTAACTTTAGCAATTAGTATTCTTTTTTTAATAATTGGACTTCTTTATTCTAAAAAGTATCAAGGTCTTAATAATTATTTAGTTGCAAGCAGATCTGTTGGTACTTTTTCTTTAACAGCTAGTTTGGTCGCATCTGCTTTAGGTGCATGGATATTATTTGGTCCTGCATCTGCTGCTACATGGGGAGGTATAGGTGCAGTTATCGGATATTCGTTAGGCACGGCATTTCCACTTTTTGCTCTTATATACTTAGGAAAAAAATTTAGAGATAAATATCCAAGAGGCAAATCCTTAATTGAGGTTATAAGATATAGATTTGGTTCACAATTATTTAAACTGATTTTATTTTTATCCATTTTTTACATGTCCATTTTTTTAACAGCAGAGGTGACAGCTGTTTCTATATTAATTAATTATATATCAGGAACAAGCTTATGGATAACAGCATCTATAGTGATCATTAGTTCTCTTTTGTATACTTTGTATGGTGGATTAAGAGCTTCAATATTTACAGATAATATTCAGTTTATAGTTTTTGGTTTACTTTTGTTGATATCATTTTCGTATTTGATATCTTTAAACTCTAAAGAGTTTAGTCTTGAATTTATCGAGCAAAATAAACCTAATTTATTAAGCTTTAACTATTTACCAAATTTTACTGCAGGTCTAACTTTTTTTATAGCTGTTGCAGCGACAAATCTTTTTCATCAAGGTAATTGGCAAAGAGTTTATGCAGCTAAAGATAGTAGAGTTTTAAAAAGTAGTCTTATTTATTCTTTTTTAATTATTATACCAATTGTATTTTTGATGGGATTCACAGGGCTAATTGCCATCTCTCAAAATTCAAATGTTATTCCTGATCTAGCGTTTTTTTCTTTGTTACTTAAAGATAATGTTATATTTCTATCAATTATAATAATAATTTTAGCTATTTCATTAACAGTAAGCAGTATAGATACTTTGGTAAACGCTATCTCTAGTTTAATAATTGTTGATGGAAATAAAGTTATCAAATTCAAAGGTAATTATTTAAAATTATCTAAGCAAATAATAATATTAATATCTTTGATCTCATTCTTTGTGGCATCACAGGGGTTAAGTATTTTGTATTTATTTTTATTAGCTGATTTATTTTGTTGTGCAGCCGTATTAAGTGTATTTTATGGTTTTTACTGCAAAGAATTTAATGAAAAAAATGCATATGTTTCAATTATAGTTGGCTTGGTTGGAGGAATACTTTTTTTTCCAAGTCCAGACTTTTCAAAATCAATTTTGGTTGGAATAATATTGCCAATAGACTTTTTGCCTATATTTGTCTCTCAATCCTTACTATTTTGTTCTTTTGTTGTTGCAACATTTTTACCTATTTTAACTTGGAAACTAAAATAAGCACCATTTACATCTTGTTTATATAAATATACTATAATTAAGTTATGAGTTTTATATTACCATTTATTATTTTGATCGTTGTTGTTGTCTTTATTCATGAATATGGACATTACTATTTTGCAAAAAAATATGGTGTTGGAGTAACTGACTTTTCTATAGGTTTTGGAAAAGAATTATTTGGTTGGAATGATAAGTCTGGAACACGATGGAAAATTTGCTGGATACCCCTAGGTGGTTATGTTAAATTTTTTGGTGATCGAAATGTTTTTTCCCAGGCTGATCAAGAAGAACTTTTAAAAAAATATAATAAAGAAGATCAAGAAAAGCTTTTTGTTACAAAACCATTATATCAAAGATCATTAATTGTTGCAGGGGGTCCAATTGCAAACTTTGTTTTAGCAATATTTATTTTTTTATTCATATATATGTTTGCTGGAAAAGACTTTACCCCAGCAATTATCGATGAAGTTCAAAAAGATAGTCCTGCAGAAATTGCTGGAATGAAAAAAAATGATATAATTCTTGAAATTGATAATAACAAAGTAGAGAGTATTCTTGACGTTTCTAAACTAATTTTAATGTCAACATCTGAAATAGTTGATTTTAAAGTTTCTAGATATGATCAAGAATTATTATTAAAAGTAAAACCAAAAATTGTTTCTGGAGTTGATAATCTAGGAAACAAAATCAACAAAAGAATTATTGGAATAAAACTTAGTCCATATAACAATGAAATAAACCATAAAAAATTAGGACCGGCCAAGGCATTAATTGAATCAGTTAAAGAAGTATACTTTGTTACCACTTCATCTCTTAAATATATGAGCTCTATGATTACTGGCTCCGGAGACAGTTCTCAATTAGGAGGGCCTATTAGAATAGCTAAAATTTCAGGTCAAGTAGCAGAGTTTGGAATACTTCCATTCATAAGCATGACGGCTTATATTTCAATTAGTTTAGGTTTAATTAACCTATTTCCCATCCCACTTTTAGATGGGGGTCACTTGATGTTTTATGCATTCGAAAAAGTATTAGGAAAGCCTTTAAGCCAAAAAACACAGGAAGGTTTTTTTCGAATCGGAATGTTTTTATTGTTAACTTTGATGTTTTTTGCAACTTTTAATGATCTTAAAGATTTAGGCTTATTTTAAGGGCATTTTAGACTGTAAAAAACCTATATAAATCAACACTTTTTTACAACTACATGTTGTGCTAAAAATTATTTTAGACACAAAAAAAAAGCTTGAATTATCAATGATTTTGTAAAGTATATAAATTTAACCTTTAAAACCGGAGCTAAAATGAACAAAAAACAACTTATAGCGAAACTAGCTGGGTCGTTAAATCAAAGTAAAGCTGATGCTGAACGTACTTTTGATACAATTACCAACACTATTTTGGATGCTTTAAAAGGCGACGATAATGTGAAAATTGCTGGTTTTGGTACTTATAAAGTGGCTAAAAGGAAGGCCCGAATTGGACGAAATCCAAGAACTGGAGAGCAAATCCAAATCGCAGCCTCTCAAAAGGTAAAGTTTTTACCTGCTAAAGCGCTTAAAGAAGTTTTTAACAAATAAACTTTTTAAAAACAGCCTTTATTAAACACAAATTTAATAGAGGCTGTTTTTTTATTCAAGTATTTTATAAACTACATGCAAATACTGCATATCTCTTTTAATTAACAATCAATAGTTTTTAATTTTTTTAAAAATATAACAGCACCTTTAATTAAACGGAGGTGAAATGGTTAAACTTTTAAAAAAACTGGTTGGTCCATTAGTAAGTTTATTTTTCTTACTTAATATGACTAGTACTGGTTATGCTGAAACTACAGTTTCAGCTGAGGTAGGTTTCATATTCAATACATTTCTTTTCTTGGTCTGTGGTTTTCTAGTAATGTTTATGGCAGCTGGATTTGCCATGCTCGAATCAGGAATGGTTACATCAAAAAGTGTATCAGTGATATGTGCCAAAAATATCGGATTATTTTCAATAGCTGGAATTATGTTCTGGATGGTTGGATATAATTTAGCATACGGAATTCCAGAAGGTGGATATATTGGAAGCTTTACTCCTTGGTCAGATGCAAGTTCAGTCGATACTGGCTATGCTGATGGATCAGATTGGTATTTCCAAATGGTGTTCTGTGCAACAACAGTTTCAATTGTATCTGGAACACTAGCTGAAAGAATTAAATTATGGCCATTCTTTTTATTTGCAGCTATTCTCTCAGGTATTATTTATCCAATCGTTATGGGTTGGCAGTGGGGAGGTGGCTGGTTAGCAGCTGCTGGTTTCTCAGACTTTGCTGGCTCTACTCTTGTTCACTCAACTGGAGGTGCAGCAGCATTAGCTGGTGCAATTCTTTTAGGAGCTAGAACAGGTAGATTTGATAAATCTGGAGCAGCTAAACCTATGAAGCCATTTGCGGCGTCATCTGTGCCATTGGTAACAGTTGGTGTATTTATTTTATGGCTAGGTTGGTTCGGATTTAACGGTGGATCACAATTAGCTATGGGAACATTTGATGATGCAGTTGCAGTATCAAATATTTTCATTAATACAAACTTAGCAGCCTGTGGTGGTGTATTAGCAGCTGGAGCAGTAACTAGATTAATGGCAGGTAAAACTGACGTTATACAAATGCTTAACGGAGCAATTGGTGGTCTAGTAGCAATTACAGCCGAGCCATTAATGCCTTCGCCGCTAGCAGCAATTCTTATAGGTGCAATTGGTGGATTAATAGTTGTCTTCGGAACTAAATTATTATTCTCACTTAAAATCGATGATGTAGTTGGAGCAATACCAGCTCACTTATTCGCTGGAGTTTGGGGAACATTAGCTGTTCCACTTACAAATGGTGATGCATCATTTGGAGCGCAGCTTCTTGGAGTAATATCAATTAATGCCTTTGTATTTATAGTTTCTCTAATAGTTTGGGGAATTATGAAAGGTACAATGGGTATAAGATTGAGTAAAGAAGCAGAAAGACTTGGAACTGATGTTTCAGAGTCTGGAGTGATTGCATACGCAATAAGAGACTAAAGAATAACTATCTCTCTCTCTATAGTTAAGAAAAGGCCCCTGAAAAGGGGCCTTTTTTATTAAGCACTCTTAATAAAATCTAAAACCTCTTGAGCATGCCCTGCTGCTTTAACATTTGTCCATTCTTTAATAATTTTGTTTTTTTGAATTACAAATGTACTTCTTACAGTTCCCATAAACTCTCTGCCCATAAATTTCTTTTTGGCCCATACTTTGTAGGCTTTTAAAGAAACCTTATCTTCATCAGCTAGCAATTCAAAATTTAACTTTAGTTTCTTGCTCCACTTATTGTGACTTTCAATACTGTCTTTAGATATTCCAAAAATTATACATCCTAGTTTTTCAAACTTACTTTTTAGTTTATTAAAATCATTTGTTTCTATTGTACATCCGCTAGTATTATCTTTTGGATAAAAATAAATGATAATAAATTTAGATTTTATTTTATTTAATTCAACGGTTTTTCCAGATGTAGATAGTAATTTAAAGTTTGGAGCTTTCATTTAATAACCTTTATTTTATTTTATAGAAATTTATAATTTTTAGTGTATTAAACATTTATGGAAATAAAATCAGCATCAATTTTAGTCGCAGAAGCGCTTAAAGAAATAAAAACCATATCACCCGAAGAAGCTTTGGTAAAAGTTAATAATAATACCTGCAATCTTATTGACATTAGAGATGTTAGAGAATTAGAAAGACTAGGTAGAATTGAAAATTCCTCTCATATACCAAGAGGTATGCTAGAGTTTTGGATGGATCCAAATAGTCAATATTTTAAAGATGGCAAAATTGATATGAATAAAGAAATGGTTTTATTTTGCGCAGGAGGACTAAGATCAGCTTTAGCTACTAAAACTTTGCAAAATATGGGTTTCACAAATATTAGTCACATTGACGGTGGATTCGGTTCAATGCAAAGTTCAGGTTTTAAAATTGTAAAATAATCTAGAAATCAATCCAATAAATTTATTCTTTTAGCGTAAAACATCCGAATAATCCAATAGATCAGTAAACCAATTGGTCCAATAAAGTAAGTTGTAATTAATGGAATAAAAACTAAATATTTTGATACGAATAATTTTTGACTATCTTTCATAATCCATGCACCACAAAATAAATTTACAGCAAGAAAGTGTGTCCAAAACATTATTAAAAAAGCTTCTGACTCAAAAAGATTTCTTAAATCGTATAAGCCAAAATAAAGTGTAAAATTATAATTAAAATCGTATCCAGAGACAAAAAAGAAGTATCCCAAATAAGCATATACAGCAGATAATATCAAAAATGGAACAATAGATGTCACCAACAAACCACAAAGTTTAGATTGTGGGAAAATAATTAGTATCAGCCAAAAAGGTATTACACCTATATTTAACCACAAATAGATCATCTCTATGGTAAAAAAAGCTGCAATTTGTTCAATCATAATAATTTATATTATAATAAATAAGAAAATGATTCCTATAAAAAATAAAAAAAAGTCATTAGAAGTTACTGTAGAGGAAATGACTAACTTCGCACTTAATTATGTTGAAAAATTTGCTCCATCAAAACAACAATTGAGAACATATTTGTTAAAAAAATATCTTACGTCAAGAACCCCAAACATAAAAAAAAATGATGTATCAAATTTAATAGATATTGTTCTTGAAGATCTTGAAAAGTCAAAATTTATTAATGATAAGTTCTATTCAGAATCAAAAGCAAAAAGCTTAATACAAAGAGGTTCATCAATAAATAAGATAAGAAATTATTTAATGAATAAAGGCGTGGGTGAAAAATATATAAAAAACACTATTGAACAAATTAAAGACAAAAATGAAGATCAGGACTTTTTTTCAGCTATAAAAATCTGTAAAAAAAAAAGAATTGGACCATCAAGGCAGGACGATAATAGACCTTTATTTTATAAAAAAGATATAGGAGTATTAGCTCGGTCAGGTTTTGACTTTGAAGTTTCAAGAAGGGTAATGGACTTAGATAAAGATGAATATTTAAAAATTATAAATCTTCTTTAGATTTTCTATTTTTTTCCTCTAAATAATATTGAATTTTACTTTTTATATAATTTTTTACCACAACAAAAACTACTAAGCCAAATATTGAAACTGATACAATGATTATTAAAATTATTCTTAATTGTTCGCTCATTATAGTTTATAGCTTCTTTTGATAATTAAACTTGGATTTTTAAAATCCTTTTTTCCATATCTAATTTCATTACCATCAAAATCTGTGATTATACCACCAGCGTTTTCTAATATAGCATGTCCTGCAGCAATGTCCCATTCGCATGCTCTAGGTTCAGCAATATAACCATCGAATTCTCCTGTTGCAATAACACAAAATTTTAGTGAACTTTTCATTTTAATATATTCTGTAACACCAATTTTTTTATGAATTTTCTCTATTTCAGGTTTTAATATATTTGAGTATGAAACAAATTTTACTGAATTTAATGGAGTTAATTTCTTACAATCTAATTTAGTTTTTTTATCACTAGATAATTCAAATGATTTGCCTTTTCCATATGAATAAAACATCCTTTTTTTTGCTGGAACATTAATTAATCCTGCAACAGCTTTTCTGTTTAAAATTAAGCCAGCGTTTAAAGTAAATTCTTCTTTATTATTTATATAATCATAAGTTCCATCAATTGGATCGATAAGCCAAAAGTCTTTTAGATCATTTTTAGATTTGTTATGCGAAGTTTCTTCAGACACAATAGGAATTTCAGGTGTTAATTCTAATATTTTTTTTGTAAGAATTTTATTAACTTCAATATCGCCATTACTAACTGGGGTATTATCAGACTTAATCTCTTTTTTTAAACCTTGATTTCTTAGTTTGATAGAAAGATCTCCTGCTATTAAGAAGGTATCAATCAGATTTTCAATAATATTTTTTAATTTAATTTCATCCATTATTTTCAATTCTCTCTAGCTCAATATTATTCGCATTAATTACTTTTTTACCAACATTTTCAAAGTTAACAGTTACCTTATCTTTGATTATTGACTGAACTTGACCAATACCCCAGTCTTTATTGGCAGGGTTAATAACTTTGTCACCTGGCTCAAAATCTAAAATCATTTAATTTAATTTATAATAGAAATAAGTATAAATACCATCAAATGAATTTAGAAACTAACTCAATAGGATTATTAAAAAAACCATCCGATACAACAGTTGTTGTTGCGATGTCTGGTGGCGTCGACTCATCTACTGTAGCAGGTATTATGAAAAAAGAAGGCTATAATGTTATTGGTATTACTTTAAAATTATATGATGACGGTAAAGAAGTAGCAGCATCTAAGCAATGCTGTTCAGGACAAGATATAATGGATGCAAAAAGAGTTGCACATAAATTAGGTATAGAACATAAAATACTTTATTATCAAGATAAGTTCAAACAGGGAGTAATAGACAACTTTGTTGAAAGTTATTTAAAAGGAGAGACACCAATTCCATGTGTTCAATGCAATCAAACTGTAAAATTTAAAGATTTATTTGATTTTTCAAAAGATTTAAACGCTGATGCTCTTATCACAGGACATTATGTAAAAAGTTTAACAAAAAATAATCAAACAAACATGTACAGAGCTTTAGATACTAATAGGGATCAAAGCTATTTTTTATTTAATACTACAAGAGAACAATTAAATTTTTTAAGATTCCCTTTAGGCCAAATGTTAAAAGATAAAACAAGAGAAATTGCAAAAAAATTGAATTTAAATGTTGCTGATAAACCTGACAGCCAAGATATATGTTTCGTTCCCAATGGAGATTATGCCTCTGTTATTGAGAAATTTAAACCTGACTCTTTTCAGAAAGGAAATATTAAAGATTTAGATGGAAAAGTTTTGGGTGTTCACGATGGAATAATAAATTTTACAATTGGTCAAAGAAAAGGGATTAAAATTGCAAATAAACAGCCATTATATGTAATAAATATTGATCCAGACAAAAACGAAATAGTAGTTGGTGAAAAAAAATATTTAGCAAAAAATAAAATTAATTTACATAAGCTTAATTTGTTAGAAAATGAGAGTATATTTTCTGATAAAATTAAAGTTAAGGTTAGATCAACAGGTAAACTTTTAGATGCAAAAGTTAATTTGTTAAATGCCGAAAGTGTCAGTGTAATTTTAGACAACCCTGAATATGGTATTTCTCCAGGACAAGCATGTGTTTTTTACAAAAGTGATGAATATGGCGAGAGATGTTTAGGTGGAGGTTGGATAAGTTAATTTTTTTAAAGAAAAAAAAAATAATAAAAAAAATAATTGTATTAATAAAAAATAATTCCATGAAATTATATTTTTGATTTGTGGAAAAGTCTCAATTTTAATAATCAAAATAGGAAGTAAAATTAAACCAGAAATAATTAGAAACCAGGATAAGTAGTAATTAAATTGAACAATTCTATAATTAAAAATTTTTGATAATTTTTTTTGATTATTAATTAACGTTTTATTTGACGAAAATTGAAGTAATACAATTGACAGTATATAAAAATAAATACCAATTCTTTTAAAAAAAGAATAAAGATTACTTTCACCTAAAAAGGTAATGTACAAACAAAAAAAAGTAACTGTTACGAAAGTTAAAATAACTAAGTTTCTAGATTTAATCTTAAGATTATTAATTTCTTTACAAAAAATAATCCAAAAGAAAAATATTGTCAGCGAATAAATATACATCATTGGTTTAAAAAAGAATTTTACAGGCTCATAACGCCCAACTCTTGATATTGAAGTGCACCCCTCTAAATTTGGAATACATTTAGCAACTAAATTAAGATTTATTGAGATAATATATGAGATGATAACGGTAAAAACTGGCAGGACAAAACAAGCCAGTGATATATATCTTAGCTTGTATGGCATTATTGTTAACTCTAATTACTTTTTCTTGTTTTTCTTTCTAGCTCTTCTCTTTTTTGAGCCCATTTTCCTACGGCCTCTATGTTTTTTTGGGTATCCCATAATCTCCTTAGTTTTACTATTTTATTGACTTATTTGGTGGATATAGCATTGTCCAATCAACATAGCAATTTTTTTATGAGCAAATCGTTTAAGACTTTCTTGAAACATACAGCAAAAGATTTCCATAATCACTCAGTTAATCCACCAGTAGTTCGTGCATCTACAATAATATTTAAATCAATGAACGACATTAGACGTACTCAGTCTAAATACAAAAAAGATCCTAGAGGTGGACATTTTGATTATGGAAGGCAAGGAACATCAACAACACACATATTGCAAAAAATTTTAAACAAACTTGAGGAGTCATACCATGTTTTTTTAACACCCACAGGTTTTGGATCTGTTTTTTTAGCAATTTTTAGTGTTGTAAGACCCGGAGATGAAATTGTTGTAGCTGATCCTGTGTATAATCCAACAAGAGTATTAACTCAAGACTTTTTAAAAGAATTTAATATTAAAACAACTTTTTATAATCCTCATGACTTAAAGTCTCTTAATAAGATTATAAATAAAAAAACAAAATTAATTTTTGTAGAAAATCCTGGAAGTAATTCTTTTGAATTTCAAGATTTATCAAAAATAATTTCTATTGCTAAAAAAAAGAAAGTGTTTACAGCAATAGACAATACCTGGGCAACACCATATTTTTTTAAACCAATGAAACTTGGATT
>CACJXK010000002.1 GCA_902597335.1 uncultured Pelagibacteraceae bacterium | reverse complement strand
ATATTTCGTTTATTAAAGATTCTTATCTTCAATATAATAGAATTGACCCAAATAAAAACTTTGAAAATTTTATAACTGGAGAAAGTAATAAATTAGCATTTGAAGCTTCAAAAAAAGTTTCTAAGGATATAGCTCACTATAATCCATTATATTTGTATGGAGGAGTAGGTATGGGCAAAACCCACTTATTAAATGCTATCGGATTAATATTAAAGGAAAAAAACAAAGTAATGTTTATATCCGCAGAAAGATTTATGTATCAATTTGTTAAGTCAATAAAATCAAATGATATGGTAAAGTTTAAAGAGTATTTTAGAAATACTGATATTTTACTAATTGATGACATTCAATTTATGAATGGTAAAGAGGCAATGCAAGAGGAATTTTTTCACACATTCAATGCATTGTTGGATAAAAATTCACAAATAATTATTTCAGCTGACCGACCACCTAACAAACTCTCCAGAATTCAAGAGAGAATTAAATCTAGATTTTCTGGAGGTTTAGTTGTTGATATCCAAAATACTGATTATGAGCTCAGGTACAAAATAATCAAGTCAAAAACTGAAGAGCTAAAGCTGTCCTATTCAAATCAAGTTATTATTTCTGAAGAAATACAAAATTTTTTAAGTAAAGAAATCAGAACAAGCATAAGAGAATTAGTTGGTGCATTGAATAGAATTGTCTCATTTACAAGAATCTATAATAAAGTTCCAAGCTTGTCCGAGGTAAAAGTCATTTTGAAAGATTTATTAAATCTTACTGAAAATAAAGTGGATATTGACACAATTCAAACAATAGTCTGTAAATTTTATAAAATTAGTAAAAATGAGATGCTTTCGCCTAGAAGATCAAGATACCTTGTAAGGCCAAGACAAACTGCAATTTATCTTTCAAAAATGTTGACCTCAAAATCTTTGCCAGAAATAGGTAGATCATTCTCTAATCGTGATCATACAACTGTAATTCATTCAGTCAAAACAATTGAGAGATTAAGGAAAGAAGATAATGAATTGAATATAAATATTGATAGTTTAAAAAATAAGATTTTATACAATAAAGAAAATGAAGTTTAGTGTAAATCAGCAAGATCTTCAAAAATCTTTAAATTACTGTCAGGGTGTAATTGAAAAAAGAAGCACCTTGCCAATTCTTTCAAACGTATTGTTAGATGCCAGTAATGGAAAATTAACAATTACAGCAACTGATCTTGATTTAATTTTTATTCATCAAATTCCAAATGTAGAAATATTAGAAGAAGGTAAAACTACTTCTTCTTCATCAATTATCTATGACATCGTTAGAAAGTTTTCATCAGGGAATAAAATTAACTTTTCCAATCCTAGTGAAAATAAACTACATTTAGAATCTGAAAAATCCGTTTTTAATTTAAATTGTATTAATGCTTCTGAATTTCCATTAACAGATGAAAATTTTAATGATAATGAGTTTTTGATTAAATCAAAAGAATTATTAAAACTTTTAAATAAATGTAAATTTTCAGTATCTAACGATGAGACCAGACATTACTTAAGTGGAATTTTTTTTCATCAAACAGAAGTTGATGATAAAAACTTCTTAACTGCTGCAGCTACAGATAGTCATAGAATGTCTGTATCAAAGATAAGACTCCAAAATAAAGTAAAATTTGATCAGATAATTTTACCAAAAAAGACTATTTTTCAGCTTTGTTCATTATTGGAAGACTATGAAGGTGAAGTTAAAATATCAAATATAAAATCTAAAATTAAATTTGAAATTAATAATAGTATATTGATATCCAAACTTATTGATGGAAAATTTCCAAATTATGTTCAGGTAATACCTAAGGAAAATCAGAAAAAATTAGAAATAGATTTGAAATCATTTTTAAACTCGGTTGACAGAGTAGCGTCGGTATCTTTAGATAAAAAGGATGGAGTTAAGTTTAATCTTTCAAAAGATAATCTTGATCTTTCCGTAAACAATACGAATAGTGGTGATGGCAAAGAAAGCTTAAGTGTTAAGTTTGATCATGATTTAGATATAAGTTTTAATTCAAGGTATTTAATTGATGTGGCTTCTCAACTTGATGGAGATAACATTGAGATTTATTTAAAAGATACGGGCTCACCAGCCTTAATTAGAGATCCAGCTGATTATGATAGCATTTATGTTGTGATGCCAATGAAAGGCTAATTCATTAAATTTAATTCATTATAAATTTTATCTTCTATAAAACTTACAAAATCTGCAGGAAGCATACCAGGTTTTATTGATGGGAGAATTGATATTATTATTGTTTTATTTGGGTACATTCTTCCATTTTTAGGCCAAACATTTCCAGAGTTTATAGCTACAGGTTGGCAATTAGTTTTTAACTCATCATAAATTCTCCCAACTCCCTTTTTAAAAGGAGTCTTTTCGTTTGGTAAAACCCTTGTCCCTTGTGGAAATATAATTAATGGTCTTTGTGAATTGTTTATAGAATTTTTTATTTTATCAATTAGACCTAAATTATCTTTACTTACTTTATTTCTATTAATTGAAATTGAACCAATCTTTTTTAAATACCATCCAAATATTGGTATTTTGATTAACTCTTGCTTTAAGATAAATATTGGTGCATTAAAAATTGTTTGTAAGTAAAAAGTTTCAAACATAGATTGATGAGAACAAGCGATAAAAAATTTTTCATTCTTAATAATATTATCTCTCCCTTTAACAATTATTTTTGTTTGTAAAAAAATTTTTAAGCATAAAGCAGCCCATTCTCCCATCATTTTTCCACCAAACAACACTATTTTGGTAGGCATTACCAAAGATGGCAGGAATACAATTGAAATTATGGATATACCTAGAAAGAAAAAAAATAAAAAAAGGAATTTTCTTATCATCTTTATCAAAAACTAAATAATATCTTTTAGTTTCTGTCTTTTTTTGATCACATTTATTTTTGACCCTCTGATTAATATTTCAGCAGGTTTTGGCCTAATATTATAATTTGAACTTAAAGATGAACCATAAGCTCCCACATCACAGATTATAATATAATCCTTCTCATTTAATTTTTGAAATTTTTTTGTTGTTAAGAATTTATCTGTGGTTTCGCAAATTGGACCAACAAAATCATAGGTTTTTTTGGTCTTTTTATTTGTTTTTTTTAATGGAATAATCCTATGCTTGGCGCCGTACAATGCAGGTCTCATCAAATCATTCATTGCCGCGTCTACTATAATAAAGTCTTTTTTAGAATTTTCTTTAATATAAATAACTCTTGAAATTAAAATTGCTGTATCACCTATAATTGATCTACCGGGCTCAAATATAATTTTTGTTTTATGTTTTTTTAAAAATTGTTTAATCATTTGATTATATTTTTTATAATTAAATTTTTTATTGTTTTTATTATAATCAATTCCCATTCCACCACCTAGATCTATGTACTCAAAGTTGTGGTCAATTTTTTTAATTAATTTATCTAAAACGTTAAGCATTTTTTGGTAAGGTTTGTGATCTAGAATTTGACTTCCAATATGAACACTTAAGCATTTTAAATTTAAAAACTTCGAACTTTTTATATATTCTAAAACCTCTATAAATGTTTTTTCGTTAATACCAAATTTATTTTCTTTTTTACCAGTTGAAATTTGTTTAAGTGTTTTTGCATCAGTATTTGGATTTAATCTAATTCCGATATCTACTTTTTTGTTTTTAAATTTTGCTATACTCTCAATTTCTAAAATTTCACTTTTCGATTCACTATTAATTAATAATATATTTTTTTCTATTGCATAAATTAATTCTGATCTTGTTTTACCAACACCAGAAAAAACAATTTTTTTTGAATTTATTCCGGCTTTGAGTGCAACCATTAATTCACCTTTTGATACAACATCAGCACCTAATCCGTTGCGTTTAATCAGCTTAAGTATTTCTAAGTTGCAGTTTGATTTTGTTGAAAAACATATAACCGGAGAAAATGATTTAAAATTATTTCTAAAATTTATTATATTTTCGGTGATTTTTTTTTCAGAATAACAAAAAATTGGCGTTTCAAACTTTTTTACTACTTTATTTAGGTTACACTTATCAACCGTAAAAATATTTTTGTTATATTTCATTTTTTTTTGGAATATCCAAATTATTAATTGAGTCTTTAAAAATCATAACTTTACCATTTGATGATGTCTCATATTTTGGATCGTTTTTTCTACCACATGACTCCAGTATGATTAGACACATACAAATTAATATTATTTTTTTAAACATACTTATTTCTTTTTGTAACTTAATATCATCTTCTTAATATTGTCGAAAGAAGTTCCTCCATATGAAACTTTAGAATTAACTGATTTTTTTAATTCAAATACTTTTAGAACATCTGATGTTAAACTTTTTTCAATTTTATTTATTTCTTCAATTGTAAGTTCTGATAGTTTTTTTTTACTTTTTTCAGCAAAATTTATAATTTTAGCTGTTTGTAAATAGGCTTTTCTAAAAGGATAATTTAATTCTCTAACCATATAATCAGCTAAATCAGTTGCAGTAATAAATCCACTCTCAGCAAGTGCTAGCATTCGCTTTCTATCTGGTGAAAAATTTTTAAAAATGTCATTTAAAATAATTAATGAATTTTTTAGTTGATCAAATGACTTAAAAACAATTTCCTTGTCATCCTGCAAGTCTTTAAAATAAGACAAAGGCAAACCTTTTAAAGTTGTTAACATTGAAAAAAGATTTCCAAACATAAAACCTGTTTTACCCCTTAGGTATTCTAAAGGATCAGGATTTTTTTTCTGGGGCATAATAGATGATCCAGTAACAATTTTATCATTCAATTTAATAAGTTTAAAAGCATCTGAATTCCAAATAATAAATTCCTCAGCAATTCTAGAGATATGAACAGCACATGCAGAACAAGAATAAAGAAAGTCAATTACAAAATCTCTGTCAGAGACTGTATCAATTGAATTTTTGGTTGGTCTTTGAAAACCTAATTTTTTTGAAGTATAAAACCTGTCAATCTTAAATGATGTACCTGTTAAAGCAGCTACTCCTAATGGACTTTCATTTAGGGCGTCTAAATTATTTTTAAACCTTTTTTTGTCTCTGTTAAACATCTCCAAGTATGCCATCAAGTAATGAGCAAAGGAAACTGGTTGTGCGTTCTTTAAGTGCGTGAAACCAGGCATAATTGTATCAATATTTTTTTCGGCTTTCTTTAAAATATTTTTAATTGTTACATCAATATTTTTAATAATTTCTTTATTTGCATTTCTTAGCCAAATCTTTAAATCTGTGACTACTTGATCATTTCTTGACCTAGCTGTATGAATATATCCAGCATCTTCTCCAATCAATTCAAAAAGTCTGTGTTCAATATTCATGTGAATATCTTCAAGTTTATAATCAAAAAAAAATTTCTTTTTTATGATTTCATTTTTTATTCTATTTAAACCCCAGACTATTTTATTTTTAATTTTAAAATTTATAATTTTTTGTCTAAATAACATATCAACAT
The DNA here is from genome assembly GCA_902597335.1 of uncultured Pelagibacteraceae bacterium. Lineage (GTDB taxonomy): Bacteria > Pseudomonadota > Alphaproteobacteria > Pelagibacterales > Pelagibacteraceae > Pelagibacter. The sequence goes on along the minus strand of CACJXK010000002.1, from coordinate 174,761 downwards.
GAACAATTGATGCCTCAATATCCTCTCTAAATAATCTCTTATCGATTGATAATGACCCACCAATCTTTTTAAAAAGAGTTTTTGAATTTTTCTTAATTCTTGTATTCCAAATTGGTTGATTGTTTTTATTTTTACTCATGATATTTATTTAATTCTATGAAAATCATTTTTTTAAAAAATCTTATAATTATATTTTACTTAATATCATCTAGCGTTTCATATTCAATAGAACGTCCAGAAATTAAGAATCTTATTATACATAAAGATAAGAAAAAAATTGAAAATATAGAATTTACTAAATATGAAGCTGAAAAAGTGAGTTTAAATAATTACAAGCAGAATCCACTAATAATAAACTTCTGGGCCACTTGGTGTGCACCTTGTAAAAAAGAAATGCCTTCTCTAGATAATTTAAAAGCATTAAATGATTTTAAAAATTTTAATATAATTCCTATTAATATTGGTGGAGATAGCTATGAAAAATCAAAAAAATTTTTTGATGAATTCAAAATTGAAAATTTAGAAATATTTACAGGATCTGGTCCAGAATTTTCTCAGTTATTTAAAATACGTGGATTGCCTACAACAATATTAATTGATAGAAATGGTTTCGAAGTTGGAAGAATTGTTGGCTATATTGACTTCAATGATCAATCATTACTTGATTGGTTATCAAAAAATTTATGAAATTCTCCCTAAATACAACCATTATAAAACCCAAAAATGATGAGGAAATTAAAAATGCAGTAATTTTACTTCATGGGTATGGTGGTGATGGAAAAGATATCAGTATGCTTACACTTAATTGGAGACGATTTTTAAAGAATACTGTTTTTTTATGTCCAGATGCACAAGAAACGTGTAGCATAAATCCAATAGGTTACCAATGGTTTGATCTAAATACAGAAGACTCTAAATATATACTTCAAGAGTCAAAAAAAGCAGAAAATATTTTGAAAAATTATATATTTGAAGTGAGTGATCATTTTAAATTAAATTATTCACAAATATGTTTATCTGGGTTTAGTCAAGGATGTATGATGTCATTAAATGTTGGTTTAACATCTGAAAAAGAGTTTAGTTGTATTGTAGGATTTTCTGGAAAAATTATTAATATGCAAGATCTATCTTCTAGAATAAAAAACAAAACAAACATTTTGATGATACATGGTGAAAATGATCCAATTGTACCACCAAATAATTTATTAGAAGCTGAGGATTTTTTTATTAGAAATAAAATTAAAATTGAAACATTAATGATCAAAAACTGTGATCATCATATTCCCATTGAGGCTTCAAGTGCGGCATTAAACTTTATTAAAAAAAAATTGATAAGTTAATAAATCTTAGAAATATAATTAGTGGTGTTGATTAAAAAAATATTTAATGTATGTTTTGGTTATGATTGAGTTAACTGATCAAAATATTTCTTTAGAAAAGTGTCCTGCATTAGTTTTAAATGCAGATTATAGACCTTTAAGTTATTATCCGCTTTCGTTATGGAGTTGGCAGGACTCGATAAAATCTGTTTTCTTAGATAGAGTCACAATAGTTAGTTACTATGATAGGCAAATTAGAAGTCCGTCTTTTAGCATGAAACTTCCAAGTGTTATTGCACTTAAGTCATATATAAGACCACAGTCTAATCCAAACTTTACAAGATTTAATGTGTTTTTAAGAGACAAATTTAGCTGCCAATACTGTGGTAGTAAAAATGAATTAACTTTTGATCATTTACTTCCAAGATCAAAAGGAGGTAAAACTGATTGGGATAATGTTGTGACTGCCTGCTCGGCATGCAATGTAAAAAAAGGTGGGAGATTAATCAAGGACTCAGGTATGACACTTAATCAATGGCCTTTTCAACCTACTACAGAAGATTTACATAAAAATGGTAAAAATTTTCCACCAAATTTTTTACACAAAAGTTGGATGGATTATTTGTACTGGGATGTTGAGTTGGAGCCTTAACTAAATTTTTTCAGAGATTTTTATTGCTATCTTCGAGCCTGTTTTTATAACTTTGTCCATGATCGAGTATAAGCCTTTTTTTGTAGCACCTTCTTCATAAGCTATGTCTTTATGGTTTAATTCATCCTGTCTAAATTTTACAATTTTGTCTTTTAATTCTTTCTCATCTACTTCTATTTGATCTATTTGATTTTTATAGTGTTCATCAATAACTTCTTCAACGGATGCCGTACATAGCATTGCAGCTTTTTTTCCAAGTATAGTAGAACCAAATCCAAGACCTAATCCAAGCAAATCCCACAATGGTAATAATTTCGTTGGTTCTATGTTTCTTTTTTCTATTTCATTTTCAAAAAAATTTGAATGCTCCTCCTCATGTTTTTTCATATCAATGATCATTTTTTTTAAATTATCATTTTTTATTAATGTGTTTAAGGCTAAAAGTTGACCTTCATAAATTTTTATTGCACCTCTCTCACCTGCATGATCTACTCTTATAAATTCTTCTAATTTTTTTTTGTTAGTTTTTTTCATAACTTAATGTTCTAACTGAAATAATAACGATTAAAATTGATAAAATGGCGTTAATTGCCGCTAGCGATACTCCTAAAATTTGAAATGTTGCATCTTTACAATTAACTGGCATGTTTTTACCAAGGGACTCTAGTAATTCTTTCTTGTTTAACAGGTTTAATGAGTTATTAGCGCAACTTGATAGCTCATCAAAAAAACTATTTTCTATTCCAAAGTGATATCCAGAAATAATAGAGCTTAATGTGAATATGATTATTAAAATTATTAAAATATTATCGGTTTTATAATAATTAAATCCAATAAAACTTATAAATATCGCAGCTAGATAAGGAATTCTTTGATAAATGCACAACTTACATGGTTTATATTCTAGCACAAACTCTACATATAAGGCTGAAAGAATAGAAGTGACTGAAATAAGAAAAATAATTAAATATAAATTTTTTCGATTAGGAAATAAGTTCATATTTGACTAATAAAATTATTTAAGAATTTATAAATAACAAAAGCAAAACCAATTAATATTAGAGATAAAATAAAAGAGAATTTTATTAATTTTTTCTCAATAACTTTTTTCATTGCTGGTCCAAAATTACCAATCAGAAAAGCAATTAAAAAAAAACGAGACCCTCTAGTCAACAGGCTTATAATTATGAAGTAAAATAAATTAAAATGAATAAATCCACTAGTAATTGTTAAGAGTTTAAACGGCACAGGTGAAAAACCAGCAATTGCTAGAAGGGTAATCCAGGCAATAACACCTCCCTCAGATGAAACTCTATCTTTTAAAAAAGAAGCATCATCTACGCCGTAAATTTCAAATATTTTTAATCCAATCTCATTAAAAAATACATAACCTATAAAATACCCTAGACACGCTCCAAGGACAGATCCTACAGTTGCGACTAAAGCAATTTTTATCCATTCTTGCTTTCGAGCAATTGTCATAGGAATAATTAGTACATCGGGTGGTATTGGAAATATAAAACTTTCAATAAAAGATATAAATCCTAAAATTGATTTAGATCTTTTATGCCCTGCAAGTTTAATTGTTTTATTGTAAAGCTCTTTAAACATATTTTTCTTTTATTATAATTAGTGATTTAATACTATGAGTTAAAATATATTAGTTATGGGCGAATGGCGGAACTGGTAGACGCGTTGGACTCAAAATCCAATAGTAGCAATACTGTGAGAGTTCGATTCTCTCTTTGCCCACCAGAAATTTATGAGTATAAAAAATTATAATAACCTTATTCAATTGTTTTTTGAAAATTATCAAAAACAAAACAAAAATAACGATCTACTGATATCTTTGAAAGATCAAACAAACAAATTTAATTGGAAACAAACATTTCATTCTTTAAAAAAAGTTTCCATAGAAATAAAAAAATATGTAAAAAAAGGTGATAGATGTTTGTTAATATCTGAAAATAGACCAGAATGGTTTATCACCGATCTTTCTATCATGTTGTCAGGAGCAATTACTGTTCCAGCTTATACTACTTATGCAGAGCGTGATTATGAGTATATTATCAATGATTGTACCCCAAGACTAATTTTTGTTTCTAATCAAGAACAATTTAACAAAGTAAAAAATATAATTAAAAAAAATAAATTTGTTGAAAAAATATTTTCATTTGAAGAATTAGATTTTGATAAAAATAAATATATAAATTTAAAAAATTTACTCACAAATTTAAATTATGAGGATGTAAGTATCCCTAAGTTAGAATTAAAAAGAAAAGATCCAGCATGTATTATTTATACTTCAGGTACCCAAGGCAACCCAAAAGGCGTAATTCTAAGTCATGGTGGAATTTTAAATAATTGTGAAGGTGCATTAGATATCTTGAATCCTTTACTATCAAACCAAACCAGGTTCTTGACTTGGTTGCCTCTCTCACATTCATATGAGCACACTGTTCAATTTGTACAAATTAGTGTCGGAGCCAAAATATTTTATGCAGAGAGTATTGAAAAATTGATTAAAAATATGAATGATTGCAAGCCTCAATTAATGACAGCTGTCCCTCGTTTTTATCAAAATTTATATCAAAAAATAAATGCTAGTTTTAACAAAGCTAATGGGCTTAGAAAAAAATTAATATTTAAAATGTTAGAACTTGGAAAGAAAAAAATTTTAAAACAAAATTTATCATTTTTAGAAAAAATATTAGATAAATTGATTGATAAGATTGTAAGAAAAAAAATAAAAGCCCAATTTGGAGGCGAACTTAAAACGTTTGTATCAGGGGGTGGGGCACTCGATAAAGATGTTGGAATTTTCTTGAATGCAATAGGTCTTCCTACTTTACAAGGATATGGATTAACTGAAACCTCACCAGTAGTCAGCTGTAATCCAATACATGATATTAGAGTCGAGACCGTTGGCCCACCTTTCAAAGGTAATGATGTTAAAATTGCTGAAGATGGGGAAATTTTAGTTAAAGGTGAAAATGTCATGTTAGGGTATTGGAATAATCAGGAAGAGACACAAAAAGTCTTAATAGACGGGTGGTTATATACTGGAGATATAGGTGTTTTTGAAAATGGTTATTTAAAAATCACCGATAGAAAAAAAGATATATTAATTACTCCAGGTGGAGATAATATTTCGCCTGTTAAAATAGAAAATGAGTTATCTAACTCAAACTTGATTGATCAGTCAATTGTCTATGGAGACAATAAACCTTATTTAGTGGCTTTATTAGTTCTATCTGAAGAAAATTTGAATGTTACTCATGATCAAATAGAAAAAGAAATTAATAAAGTGAATCAAAATCTATCAAAAATAGAACAAATAAAAAAATTTTTTACTATCAATGAAAAATTTTCAATTGAAAATGGAATGCTAACTCCAACTTTAAAACTAAAAAGATATAAAATAATTCAAAAATATAAAAACGAATTTAAAAAACTTTATTAAAAATTTTCAAAAAAACACTTTATAAATAGCGATTTTTTTAACTTTTTTTTTAATTCATGAAAACAAATTAAAAAATAATTTTTTTAAAATTTTTTGTAAAAAATTATATGTTTGACATAACTATTCAAAAAAAATAAAAATTAGTTATTAACGAATCATAAAGATTCGTTTATAAATAAAGGGAGCTAAAGATGGCTAAAAGAAGAAAAAAAGCTGCTAAAAAGAAAACTAAGAAAAAAGCTAAGAAAAAAGCTAAGAAGAAAAAAAGAAGATAGTTTAGTATTCTTTTTAACTGATAACGCTTCTCATGGCGCTTGCGTGAGGAGCGTTTTTTTTACTCCACTATATCTGAGTTATTAACTTCCCCTGATACTATTTTTTCTTCAGCTTTTTGAATTTGTTTTTCTAAGTTTCTTTTTAAGGCTTTATCAAGTTTTTTCTGTGCATCTTCTAAATTTGATCCCAAAACTATTTGGAATTCAGTCAATAGTCTTTCATAAGCCTTTTCAAATAACTGTCTTTCGCTATATGATTGGTCAATCATTATATCATCACCTTTGTTAAGATCTCTAACTACTTCAGCTAAATCATAAATTTTACCTGATGAAATCTTCGCTTCATACTCTTGAGCTCTCCTGCTCCACATTGAACGTTTAATTTTTGGCTTACTTTTTAAAATACTTACACATTTATTAATTTGATTAATTGTAGCCAAAGGCCTCAAATGTGATTGTTTATTTACTGGTACCATACCGTTTGCTTTATCTTTTTCAAATTTTAATATGTATGTTTCAACATCTATTCCTCCAATATTGATTTTCTTTGTTTCAGTTATTTGGCCTACCCCATGTTTTGGATAAACAACGTAATCTTTGATTTTAAATATTTTTTTTTCTGTTTCCTGTTTTTTTACTTTTTTGATTTCAGGTTTTTGTTCGTTATTTTTTGGAATTCTTAATGGGTCAGGTTTAATTTCAACCTTTTCTTTTTTTTTCTGATCTTTTACAATTTTTTTTTTAATTTTTTCTTTTTTTATTTTTACTATTTTTTTTGTTTTAGTTACTTTTTTGACAGATTTAACTTTTTTTTTAACAACTTTTTTTCTTTTCTTTTTATTCAAGATTTTCTTTAAAATATTTTTCATATTTATCTTTTACGTCTTTAAATTGTTCATGATCCGCAGGTGGATCTTTCTTTTCACTAATGTTTGGCCAAATATCAGCATATTTTTTGTTAACCTCTAACCATTTTCCACCACTGTCATCATTATCAGATATTATGGCGTCTACTGGACATTCTGGCTCGCAAACGCCACAATCTATACACTCATCCGGTTTAATTACAAGCATATTCTTGCCCTCATAAAAGCAATCAACAGGACATACTTCAACGCAATCCATTAATTTGCATTTGATGCATTTATCATTTACCAAATATGTCATGCTTTTTTTTGACTTACTTTTTCTTTAATATCACCAACAACTTTTGGATCTAGATATAGTAAACCTGATATTCTTCTCATTAAATTAGTTTCATACATATCAGCATCCTCATCAGAATAAATAATATCCCACAAAGCCTCTATTATTATTTTTTTATCTTCCTCATCTATATTTTTAATCTCTCTCGTAAAATCAAGAATTTGATTAGAGTCTTTCTCTTTTTTTTCAGCATCTCGAATTATTCCGTCAATTTCCTGAGCATTTGCTCCCATTTCAACAACTGCATCTTTAATAATTTTTTTTTCTTTATCAGTATAATTCTCATCAATTTTCGCAGAATGAATTAATAAACAAGCCACTGCCATTATCGATGGGTGATTATTTTCTTTTTCAGTTTTATCTTTTTTAAAAATATTAAACATTATTTTAAATTAAGCTGAGACAGAACTTTGAACGGATTATCCTTAAAATCCTTATTGTTATTTCTCTTTATTATTTTCTTTAATGGGATGTACTTAAAATATAAATCGTTACTTTTTTCATAGGTTTTATAATTCATTTTCTTAATTAATTTCACAAAATTTTCTTTATTACAACCTAACAAATTCAACATTTCAGGAATTAACTTAACCTCTTTAGTCTTGTCATCTGATTTAGTATTAAAAATCATAAGAAATAATCTTTCTAAAATATCTATTCTAACATATAATTTTTCAAACTTTTCAAAACCACATAACAGCATTAGATTTTTATTGAGTATTTTTTTTTCTTCTAAAAAATTCAATCCAAATGTTGGAGGTTTAAAATCTAAACTTTTTTCGTTAAAGATTTTCCATAAAAGAATTCTTAATGATACAGAACTTGGTTTAAATAATTTAAATAAAAAAACGTGATATCTGCCAAACTTTACTCCTAAGTCTCTCATTTTTTTTCTTTCATCTTGATCAAGTTTATTTAAGTAGCCTGATACTTCATCTCTCTTAACAACTCCATTATTTTCATAAAGATGATAAGCTAAAGCTCTTAATTCCGAATTATTATCTTTAACGTTTTTTAAATCTATTAAACTTTTTAACTCAGTTTCAATTTTATTATTTATCCAATGTTGCAGAAAAGAGCTTAGTCTTAATTTTTCTTTATTTTCAATCATTTCATCAATAATTAATTGAATTTGAGGATTTAAATAATCAGAACCAGGCATTAATTTTGCTATCTGATTATTTTTCCAATAAATTTTAAAATCGTCTTTTAGTTCAATTAAACCAGTTTCGATTATCTGTGTAATTCTTTTAATAATTTCAGGGCCAACATTTTGTCTAGCAGCTTTTTTTAAAGATTTAATATCTGCATCTAATGTATCTACCTTTAAATCTAACTCTAATTTAAGACCTTTTAATCGTCCAATAAATTGTTGGTTTATCATCACTTTTTCATCATCAATAATTTCAGTTTCGAAAATAATATCTTGCTTCAAACCTTTTGCCAGAACACTAGCTCTTTTATCAATAAATGTTTTTGTTAATTCTTCATGCAATCTGTCAGAAAGTTTGTCCTCTAGATTTTTTGTTCTCTCTATCCAATAGTCTTGATTTTCAACCCAATTAGACTTGTTTGATACGTAAGCCCAAGTTCTAACATTTGCAATTCTATTTGATAAAGAGTCTACATTACCATCTAATTTATCTAATAATGATAGTTGATCTTTCATGTATTGGTTAGGAACTTTTCTACTCCCACTTGTTAAAAAATTAAATATTTTGCTTACTACTTCAAAGTGATGACCATAAGTTTTCTTTACAAAATCTGGTATTTGACAACATTCCCAAAGTATTTGTAAAATTTGAGGATTGTCATGTATCTCTAATTTTGGAGCTTCTTTTAAAAAATATTTCAATACTTTTTCGTCTTGGCACTCATTGATCCTTCTTAACCAGTCCACGTAAGGTCTCTCATCCAGAGATTTTAATAGAGAAACTTTATTTGAAAAATTTAATTTTGTGTTTCTCCAAAAAATAGTTTGAATATCTGGAAAGCTATGTGTTTCTAATGCCTCAATTTCTTCTGACCCAATCTCTTTACATTCACCTGTAGTTCCAAATATACCATCATTTAAATATCTCCCTGCTCTACCTGCAATTTGACCTGTTTCAGAAATATTCAAATTTCTTAATTTTTTACCATCAAACTTCTTTAAATTTGAGAAATAGACATTATTAAGGTCCATATTTATACCCATTCCAATTGCGTCAGTTGCTACTAAATAATCAACATCACCAGATTGATATAAACTGACTTGAGCATTTCTTGTTTTGGGACTAAGAGACCCCATCACAATAGCTGCTCCACCTTTTTGCCGTCTTATTAACTCTGCGATTGCATACACTTCCTCAGTGGAAAATGCAATTACAGCACTTTTTCTTTCTATTCTTGAAATTTTTTTGTGACCTCCAAATGATAATTTTGATAGTCTTTCTCGGTTTTTAAATTCAATATCATCATCAAGTTTTTGGATAATTTTTTTCATTGAATTTGATCCCATCAACATTGTGAGTTTTTCACCTCTCATATTTAACAATCTGTCCGTAAAAATATGACCTCTTTCGTGGTCATTGCACATTTGTATTTCATCAATTCCCACGAATTCTAAATTTTTGTCTAATGGCATAGACTCAACAGTGCACAGAAAATATTTTGCATTTATTGGAATAATTTTTTCCTCACCAGTAATTAAGGCTACTTTTGATGTATCAACTTTTTTAATAATTTTGTCATAAACTTCTCTAGCTAAAAGTCTCAATGGAAAACCTATCATACCCGAGTCAAAAGAAAGCATAGTTTCAATTGCTAGGAATGTTTTTCCAGTATTTGTGGGACCGAGAACTGCTGTGATTTTATTTTTTGTCATTTCTAGTTTTGGTATGATTTTATTAACCAGTACTATATATTGTTACCTCTAAAGAACAAAAATGGGCTAAAACTAGTCCGAATCATCAAAGAAAAAGTTCTCATTTTTATAATTTAACGTTTTAAGGTTATCATAATTTATAAAAATTAAATATATTTTTTTATGTCTCAAAAATTGTGGGAAGCTAATTCTCAAACAATAGCAAAATCAAATTTATTTGAATTTGAAAAATTTTTGGAAACAAAATTTAATTATTCCCCAAAGAAAAATTACAAAAAATTATTTGATTGGACAATAAAATATCCCAAATTATTTTGGTCTTCGGTTTGGGATTATTCAAATATCAAAGGCATTAAAAATGAAAAATTTCATTTTCCTAAAGAAATAATTAAAAGTAAATTTTTAGTTAAATCCAAATTAAATTACGCGGATAATCTATTATCAAAAAATGATAATTCAAAAGCTGTTACATTTATAAGTGAAAACGGTTTTAGGGAAGAGAAATCTTGGAATGAATTAAATAATAATACCTTAAAATTAATTAATTTTTTAAAAGAAAATAAAATAAAACAAAAAGATAGAATTGCAGCATATACTGTAAATCAAATTGAGACAGTTGAGTGTTTTTTAGCAACTAGTGCAATAGGAGCTATATGGTCATCTTGTTCTCCAGATTTTGGCACACAAGGAGTAATAGAAAGATTTTCTCAAATTAAACCAAAACTTTTAATTATTACCGATAGATATTATTACAATGGTAAAGAAATAAATATAATCGAAAGATTACCTTTAATTCTCAAAAAAATTAAATCTATTAAAAGTGTACTTATTACAAATTATCCAGGTAAAAAAACTTTAAAAAAATTAAGGTTAAAAGGAGTAAGAATTTATTATTATAAAAATCTTAAAAATAAAAAGGAAAAACAGTTTTCTTTCAAGAAATTTGATTTTGATAAAGAATTAGCAATTTTATATTCAAGCGGAACTACCGGAAAGCCAAAGTGTATATGTCACAGAGCTGGTGGCGTTTTGTTGCAACACTTGAAAGAACATAAACTCCACTGTAACGTTAAACCAGGTGATAATGTGTTTTATTTCACTACTTGTGGATGGATGATGTGGAATTGGTTAATTACGTTTTTAGCATCTAAAGCCTCAATAGTTCTTTTTGATGGTTTCCCAATGCACAAAAGAAGTGATCTACTCTTTAAAATAGCTGAAAAAGAGAAAATATCTCTGTTTGGGATCAGTGCAAAATATATTGATCAATTAAAAAAATTAAATTTAAATATAAAGACTAAATACAAACTAAAATATCTTAAAACTATATGTTCTACTGGATCACCATTATCCCCTGATGGTTTTGATTATATTTATAAAAGTGTTAAAAAAAATGTTCATTTAGCTTCTATTGCAGGTGGAACAGACCTTGTTTCATGTTTTGTATTAGGAAATATTTACTCTCCTGTCTTTAAAGGACAAATTCAGAATAATGGATTAGGAATGAATACAGATGTTTTTTCTGAAAGAGGTAGGTCGTTAATTAATAAAAAAGGAGAATTAGTTTGCAAATCAGCTTTTCCGTCAATGCCAATTTATTTTTGGAATGATAAAAATAATAAAAAATATAAATCAGCGTATTTTGAAAAATACAAAAATATTTGGCATCATGGAGATTATGCTGAAAGAAAATCTAATGGTGGATATGTCATTTATGGAAGATCAGATGCAACCCTTAACCCAGGAGGTGCCAGATTAGGTACTTCAGAGATATATTCTATTGTTGATAAATTTAATGAGGTAAAAGAGTCTATAGTTATTGGACAACGGTGGGATAATGATGTGAGAATTATTTTATTTGTAGTTCTTAAAAAACCTAAAACACTTAATGAAAATCTATCGCTAAAATTAAAAAAGGCTATTCGTCAAAATGCATCCCCACGTCATGTACCAAAAAAAATAATTGAGGTCTCTGATATTCCTAGAACAAAAAATGGAAAAATAGTTGAGCTTGCGGTTAAAAATATTGTTGAGGGAAACAAAATTAAAAATATTCAAGCATTAATAAATCCTTCAATATTGCAAGAGTATAAAAATATTGAGGAACTTAAGAAACCATAATAAAATTTAAATTTATATAGACAATAATATTTGATTGTTATTAAATAGTAATAATAACTAATAGATTGGAGAAAATATGTTTAAAAAATTATTTAAAAGTTCTCTAATGATTTTATTCCTGATGATTGGTTTATCAGGAAAATCATTTGCACAAGAACTTAAATTTTTTACAATTGGTACGGGTGGTACTGCTTACACTTACTATCCAGTTGGAGGTATGATTGCTAATGCAATTTCAAAACCACCAGGATCTAGAGAGTGTGGTAAAGGTGGAAGTTGTGGAGTACCAAATTTAATAGCATCAGCTGTTTCATCGAGAGGATCAGTTGATAATGTAAATGCAATTATCTCAGGGTTAAGAAACTCAGGTTTTGCACAATCAGATGTTGCTTACTGGGCATATACTGGCACCGGAACAATGGAAGGAAAAGAACCTGCTAAAGATTTAAGAACCATTGCAGCTCTTTTTCAAGAACACATACATTTAGTAGCGCTCAAAAAAAGTAATATTAATTCAGTGAAAGACTTAAAAGGAAAAAGAGTTTCACTTGATGAGCCTGGATCCGGAACATATGTTGATGCAAAATTAATTTTAGAGTCTAATGGATTAAGCACAAGCGATGTAAAAGCTGAAGCATTGAAAGGTAAAGCTGCAACAGATGCTTTAAGAAATGGTAAAGTTGATGCAATTTTTGTTGTTGCAGGTTATCCAACTGGTGCAATTGTAGAACTAGCATCTGCAGTTGATATAAAACTAGTTCCAATCGATGGCGCAGGAGCTAAAACGTTGACTTCAAAATATGGTTTTTTCTCAGAAAGCCCAATTCCTTCAGGAACATATGAAGGTGTTGATCAAGTTAACACTGTAGCAGTAGGTGCTCAATGGTTTACATCAGCTAAAGAGGATAGTGAATTAATTTACCAAATCACAAAAGCTTTATGGAATAAAGAGTCAAGAAAGCTTATGGATGTTGGTCATGCTAAGGGAAAAACTATAACACCTGACACAGCTCTTTCTGGAGTAGGTGTACCACTTCATCCTGGTGCAGAAAAGTTCTATAAAGAAGCAGGACTTTTAAATTAAATCTTAAAATCAATTTGCCCTAGATCGTTTAGATCTAGGGCATTATTATGTCCCAATTTAATATTTCACCTGATGAAGTCTCAAAGCTTGAAGAAAAATTTGAGATTAAAAATAATGAAAGAAAGTTAAAAAGTTTCCTAAAAACATTGACTTTCGTTGCTTTAGTTGCAATGTCAATTTACCATTTTTATGCGTCAGGATTTGGAACCATAAGAGATATTCTTCATAGAGGTATTCATATTTCTTTTGTTGTTGGTCTTGTATTTTTATTTTATGGATGGAAAAATTTTGGGGATAAACAGTCTAAAAACAAAGTTCCATTAATAGATATTTTCTTTTCAATTTTTGTAGTTGTAACTGCACTTTATTTACCATTATTACCTTCAGAAATATTAGCAAGCCGAGTTGGAAATCCCTCGAGCACTGAAGTTATAATGGGTTCAATTCTTATAATTTTAACACTAGAAGCTGCGAGAAGATCTATAGGATATACACTTCCATTAATATGCATAATATTTATGATTTTTGCACTTTATGGCCCTATTTTTCCTGGAGCTTTAAAACATGGTGGTAGTAGCTGGGCCGGTTTTGTTAATCACATTTATATAACTAACCAAGGAATTTATGGAATTGCAGTGGGTGTGATGGCCCAATATGTATTCTTATTCATTCTGTTTGGTGTGCTTGCAACAAGAATAGGTTTGGGCCAATTATTTATTGATTTAGCAATGGTAATAGCTGGAAGGTATTCAGGTGGACCAGCGAAAGTTGCAATTTTTTCTTCAGCTTTTCTGGGAACCATATCTGGATCTTCAATTGCAAACACAGTTACAACTGGTTCTCTTACAATTCCAGCAATGAAAAAAGTTGGATACCCTCCACACTTTTCAGGCGCAGTAGAAGCGACTGCTTCTACAGGTGGACAAATAACTCCTCCCATTTTAGGAGCAGCAGCTTTTATTATGGTTGAATATTTAGAATTACCTTTAAGAGATATTTTGGCAGCAGCATTAATTCCTGCTCTACTTCATTATTTTGGAATTTTTGTAATGGTTCATTTAGAGGCAAAAAAATTAGGTCTGAGAGGTTTAAATGAAAGTGAAGTTCCAAAATTTATTAAAATAATAAGAGATAATTGGCTAGCAATTGTTCCATTATTTTTATTAGTATATTTAATATTAATTGGTCGTACTCCAGATTATGCTGCAGTAAATGGAATTATTGCTTGTGTGGTCATTGGATTTATTAGGAAAAAAAATAGACTTACTTTTAATGATTTACTTGAGTGCCTAGCGAGAGGTGCAAAAAACACTTTAGCAGTTGGGGCAGCTGCTACCTCAATAGGTATAATAGTTGGTGTAGTTACATTAACTGGAGTAGGTTTTAGATTAGGATATGTAGTAATTCAAACAGCCGGAGATATTGGCGGATTCTTCTTAAATTTTTTACCATTTAACTACTTTACACTTCAAGATCTGACATTATTTTTTTCTTTAATATTAATTGCAATATCATGCATATTCATGGGTACAGGAGTTCCAACTACTGCAACTTACATAATTCTTGTTGCTGTTGCAGCTCCTGCTCTTGCTCAATTACAAATTGAACCAATAGTTTCGCATTTTTTTGTTTTTTATTACGGAGTTTTAGCAGATATAACCCCGCCAGTCGCTCTTGCAGCATATGCTGCAGCCGGTATTGCTGGATCAAATCCATTTACTACTGGTAATACAGCTTTTAGATTAGGTATTGCAAAAGCACTTGTACCCTTTGTCTTTGTCTATTCGCCATCATTATTGTTGGTTGCGCAAGGATTTAATTTCTATGATTTCATTATAACTTTAATATCTGCAATGATTGGAATTGGATTGATTGGAATTAGTTTTACAGGATATTTATTTAAATCAGTATCTATGTTTCAAAGATGGTTTCTTGGAATGATTTCACTATTATTTATTGCACCAGGTTTAATTTCATCAATTATTGGATTAGTTTTAGTATTACCAGTGTTTGCGCTTCAATTAAGAAAATAAAATTTTATCCACCTAAGCCAGCATTTGGAAGTGGCCTTTTTAAAATTTTCCAAATCCCTACAGCACTGGCAATTAGTTTATTTTTGCATTTAACTTTACAATCCATAAATACCATTGAATTTGTAACTTTTTGAATTTCAACTGTTCCTAACAATTCATCCCCCAAGTTAGAAGGAGCTATAAATTTAATGTCCAACGAAATAGTTACACAGGGTTTATTACCACTTGCTTTGTGACAAGCAGTTCCTGCACCAGCATCAATTATTGTGCATATATAACCACCATGTGTTATCCCAGCTTTGTTTAAATGTGTTTTTTTGATTTTTGTTTTAAACTCAAATTTTTTTTTGCTTATAGATCTAAATAACAAACCACCATTATGTTTCATGTAACTTGGTTTATTACTTATTTGCTCAAATTTTTTCATTAAAAGATTATTGCCATAATTAATATAAATAACAAAACTAAACAAAAGAAATATATTACAGATTTCTCAAGTGATATTTTCATTTATCCTTTCGTTTTGGTGCGCCTGCTAGGAGTTGAACCCAGAACCTCCTGGTCCGTAGCCAAGCGCTCTATCCAATTGAGCTACAGGCGCAATTTGTACAGTTTTTATACATAATTAATAATGTAAATTATTTTTTTAGCAAATATTGATATATATATAATAAAAAAATGAATTTAGATTTATTAGTTCCAGATATTGGAGATTTTGAAAATGTCGAAATAATTGAAGTACTTGTAAAAAAGGGCGATAAAATCAACAAAAACGATCCTGTAGTCACATTGGAGAGTGACAAGTCAAGTGTTGAAGTACCATCTAATTATGAAGGTACGGTAGAAAATATTAATGTTAAAATTGGAGATAAAGTCTCAAAAGGTGATCTGATACTAACAATGTCCTCGGATAATCAGGATAAAGAGGAAAAAATTACCAAAACTTTAAGTGAAAAAATCCCACCCTCAACAGAAAAGTTAATAGAGGAAGCTGAAACTGCTACAAAAGCTGATATCAAAGTTGAAACAAAAGTTGCTGAGCCAAAACAGATAAAACAAACTAGACTGATAAATGAAGTTAAGATGGTTAGTAGTAATGATGATATTGATCCTGTTGAAACAAAAGAATGGCTAGACTCTTTAAGTGCAGTTCTACAAAATGATGGTTCAGAAAGAGCTCATTTTTTAATAAAACAATTAATTGATCAATCCTACAAAGCTGGATCAAAAATTCCTCATACTCAAACTACTCCATATGTAAATACTATACCTCCTGAGGAAGAGAAAAGATCTCCAGGAGATCAAAATATAGAACGGAAGTTAAGATCATTAATAAGGTGGAATGCAGCAGCTATGGTAGTAAGGGCAAATAAAAAATATCCTGAACTTGGTGGGCATATAGGAACATTTGCATCTGCGGCAACATTATATGATGTAGGAATGAATCATTTTTGGAGAGCAAAGAATAATAAATTCGGAGGTGATCTAGTTTATTTTCAAGGTCATAGTGCACCTGGTATGTATGCAAGAGCTTTTCTCGAGGGAAGATTAAATGAAAAACAACTAGATAGATTTAGACAAGAGGTAAAAACAGGTGGTCTATCTTCATACCCCCATCCATGGCTAATGCCAAATTTTTGGCAGTTCCCAACTGTTTCAATGGGTATTGGTCCAATGTTAGCAATATATCAAGCAAGATTTATGAAATATCTTATTAATAGAGGATTAATTAAAGACGAAGGAAGAAAAGTCTGGGCATTTCTTGGTGATGGAGAAATGGATGAGCCGGAGTCACTTGGCGCAATAGGGTTAGCAGCTCGTGAAAATTTAGACAATTTAATATTCGTTGTTAACTGCAACTTACAAAGATTAGATGGTCCAGTTAGAGGAAATGGAAAAATAATTCAAGAACTAGAGGGTATTTTTCGAGGTGCGGGCTGGAATGTTTTAAAGGTCATTTGGGGTTCATATTGGGATACACTTTTAGCAAATGACAAGACGGGACATTTGGTAAAAATTATGAATGAGACTGTGGATGGTGAATATCAGGCTTTTAAAGCAAGAAATGGACTTTATGTGAGAGAAAAGTTTTTTGGTAAATATCCTGAAACAAAAGAGTTAGTTTCATCAATGTCTGATACCGATATCTGGCGATTAAATAGAGGAGGTCATGATCCTCATAAAGTTTATGCTGCTTATGATAAAGCAGTCAATCATAAAGGAAGTCCCACAGTTATAATAGCCAAAACTATAAAAGGTTATGGTATGGGAAAAAGTGGAGAAAGTGTAAATACTACTCACCAGCAAAAAAAATTAGATGTAGATGATTTAATGTATTATAGGGATAGATTTGATGTTCCTTTAACAGACGCCCAAGTCAAAAATATTGAATATTTCAAACCAGACGAAAATTCAGAAGAAATAAAATATTTAAAAAAAAGAAGGATAGAATTGGGTGGCTTTATCCCAGAAAGAACATCGTACTCAAAACCAATTAAAGCTCCAAGTAAAGATATTTTTGATTTTATGAAGACTTCCACTGGTGAGAAAGAAATGTCTACAACAATGGCACTTGTTAGAATGCTAACAAATCTTTTAAGAGATAAAAATGTTGCTCCAAAATTAGTCCCAATTATTCCAGATGAAGCTAGAACTTTTGGAATGGAAGGTTTCTTTCAAAAAATAGGAATTTATGCTCATGAAGGTCAAAAGTATGAGCCCGAGGACTCTGCACAACTTTCTTCTTATAGAGAAGAAAAAAGTGGCCAAGTATTAGAAGAAGGAATTACAGAGGCGGGTTCTATGTCATCTTGGATTGCTGCAGGCACAGCTTACACTAACCATGATGTTGAAATGATACCAATTTATCTTTTCTATTCTATGTTTGGTTTTCAAAGAATTGGAGATTTTGCTTGGGCAGCTGGAGACAGCCAAGCAAGAGGTTTTTTAATTGGCGCAACAGCTGGAAGAACAACCCTTGCAGGAGAAGGACTTCAACATCAAGACGGGCATAGTCATTTACTTGCATCTACAATTCCAAACTGCATATCCTATGATCCTACATTCCATTATGAATTAGCTGTAATTTTTAGAGAAGGTTTAAGGAGAATGCATGAAAAAAATGAGAATATCTTTTACTATATTACTACAATGAATGAAAATTATTCTCATCCTGAAATGCCAAAAGATTGTGAAGATGGAATTCTCAGAGGAATGTACAAAATAAAAGAGTCATCAAGTTCAAAAGAAGCTAAGATCCAATTATTGGGCTCTGGAACAATTCTTAGAGAAATGATGGCAGCATCAGATATACTCAAAAAAGAGTATCAGATAGACAGTGAAGTTTGGAGCGTTACAAGCTTCAACGAGTTAAGAAAAAATGGAATGGAAGTTGAGAGACAAAACCTATTAAACCCCTCAGAAACAAACAAAAAATCGTATATCGAGGAATGCTTAGGAAAGCAGCAAGGACCCATCCTTGCAGCAACTGACTACATGAGAATTAATGCAGATCAAATAAGATCTTTTACAAAAAAAAGTTTTTATTCTCTTGGTACTGACGGATATGGAAGAAGCGACACACGAAAAAATTTAAGAAGTTTTTTTGAAGTAGACAAAGAACATATAGTTGCTTACAGCCTTAGTGTTTTAGCCAAAGAACAACTTATTACATCAAAGTATGCTGAAGATGCAATTAAAAATTATAATATTGATAAAAACAAACCTATGCCAACAAAAATGTAAATGTCTGATCAATATAACAAAACATCTGCAAGTCCAAAAGTTAGGAAGTTTGCTAGAGAATTAGGTGTTGATATAACTAATGTCAAAGGTTCGGAAAGATTAGGCAGAGTTACAGAAAAAGATTTAAAAGAATTTGTTTCGTCTAATATTAATCAAAACATTGATACAAAAGATAGTAAAAATGAAAAAGTTATAAAAAGTGAATATCCTCATTCAGATTTTGGAGAAGTTGAAATTAAAGATATTCCTAGAGTTAAAAAAATTGCCGCTTCTCATCTAGTTAACTCTTGGACTAACATTCCACATGTAACAAATCATGATGAAGCTGATATCACCGAAATGGAAGAGTTTAGAAGTTCACTTAAAGATAACTTCTCTGGAGAAAAAATAAAAATTACTCCACTTGCATTTATTATAAAAGCATTAGTAATATCACTTAAAAAATTTCCATCTTTTAATTCATCAATTGATGATATTGAAAATGGTAAAATTACATTTAAAAAGTATTTTCACATCGGCATCGCAGTTGATACCCAACATGGACTTATGGTGCCTAAGATTAGAGATGCTAATCAAAAAGATATAAAAGATTTAAGTAAGGACTTGAAAAAAGTAAGTGATGATTGCAGAAATCTAAAAATTGATAAAAAAGAATTCTTTGGTGGATCGATGACGATTACTAGCTTAGGTGGAATTGGAGGATCGTTCTTTACACCAATAATTAATTTTCCAGAAGTTGCTATCCTTGGAATAGGCAGAAGCTATAAAAAACAGATATTTAAAGACGGAAAATTTATTCCAAGAACTATGTTACCTTTATCACTATCATATGACCATCGAATTATAGATGGAGCTGAAGCTGCCAAATTTAATAATGAGTTAAAAAATAATTTAGGAGCAAATTTTGCTTACAACCTAAGTAAATGATAACAAAAATTGAAATATTACCCAATGATCTTCATGTCCATTTTAGCGGAGAAAACTCAGAAATTTTTCCAAATATTTGGTTGCGAGACCATGCAAAAGATGAGCAAAATTGGGATAAAAGGTCTAGTCAACGAAAGACTTTTACAGCATCTTTAGATCTAAATTTAAAAATAGAAAATGCTGAAATATTAGAAAATGGCAAATGCTTGAGCGTTTCCTGGCCTGATCTAGAAAAGCCAGTTCAATATTCATTTGAATTTCTAATTAATAATAAAATAGATAAAAAAAGAGAAACAAAATCAAATTTAAAAGTTTGGGGGTCAAATGAAATTCACCAAGAGATATTTGTAGATTATAATTCTATCTTATCAAATGATGGATTTAAAAACTTTTTAAAAAGTCTATACACTTATGGTTTTTTAGTAATTAGAAATTGCGAAACAAATTTAAAATGTGTTGAAAAAATTGCTAATAAAATTGGATATGTAAGAAATTCTATATTCGGAGGATTGTGGAGTTTTGAGTCTGACGAAAATAAGGCTGATAGCGCTTATACTCAAGAAGAGTTAAGACCACATACAGACTCAACATATAGTAATGATGCTCCAGGGTTACAATTATTATTATGTTGTGATTATAATGCTAAGGGTGGTGAGTCAATAATGGTTGATGGATTAAAGATTGCCGAAACAATCAAAAAAGAAGACTGGCAAATGTATGAGTTGCTTACAAAAATAAATGTAAAAGGTAATTACATTGGTGATGGAGTTTTCCTTGAAGCTGAAAGACCAATATTTAAATTAAATAAAAATAATGAAATTATTCAGGTAAGTTTTAACAATTATGATCGAGCACCTTTTAGATTTGAAAAGGATTTAACTTTAAAGTTTTATGAGGCAATTAAAAAGTTTGACTTACTTGCAAACAACAAAGATTACCAATGGAGACATGTACTGAAACCTGGAGAGCTTTTAATATTTAATAATTGGCGAATACTTCATGGAAGAGGATCATTTAGTGGAGTAAGAAAAATGTCTGGATGTTATATAAACAAAGAAGATTTTGATAGTTCTTGCAAGATGAACGGAATAAATTAATTTAATAGTTTAGTTTAATAAAATGACAAAATCTCTTTCTATGGTCTGCGCAATAGTTACAACTTTTATTTGGGGTACAGCTTTTATTGCACAAGATACAGGTATGGACAATATTGGTCCTTTAACATTTAATTCAGCAAGATTTGTTGTAGGATTTTTGACTATTTTACCACTTGCGTTACTCTTTGAAAGGAAGAAAATCAAGTTTGAGATACTCTCAAAATCAAAACTTTTTATAAAGTATTTAGTTTTTATGGGAGTTTCACTTTTCTTAGGAACTTTTTTACAACAAGCCGCCCTTCAATACACTAATATTGCAAATGCTGCATTTTTTACGGTATTTTATGTTCCTATAGTTCCAATTTTATTATTTTTTATTTATTCAAAAAAAGTCCATTGGAGTATTTGGCCTGCAATTGGTCTTTGTGTTTTAGGCGTAAATCTTCTAAGTGATTTTTCTAATTCAGAAATAATGTTAGGTGATGGTTTAGTAATTTTATGTTCCGTATTTTGGGCATTGCACATAATTTTTGCAGGTAAATTCATGGAAGAATTTGATATTCCAATGTTCTACGCGGCATTACAGGCTTTATTTGTGGCAACGCTCTCAATAATTTTTTCATATGCATTTGAGGAAATTAATATTTCTAAAATTTTAATGGAAAGCAGTTCAATTCTTTATGCTGGTGCATTATCAGGTGGAATTGCCTTTACATTGCAAATGTTTGCTCAAAAAAATATAGAAGAGGCACCTGCTGCAATTATTTATTCGTTAGAGGGAGTGTTTGCAGCAATTGCTGGATGGGTAATTCTCAACCAGTTTTTAACTACGAATAATATGATTGGATGCTTTTTAATATTAGTTGCTGTAATTTCTTCTCAAATTTCTCCGAGCACCAAAACTTAAGAATATGCAATTACAAAAAGAATTAATGCAAGAAATGTTCTGTAATAAACGAAAATGTTTAAATTAAAATTTCTCACATAAATCAAAAAATATTTTATTGTAAAATAAGAAATAACAAATGATAATAAGACTGCAAATATAAACAAAAAATTCATATCTATATTTGTATTAATTATATCTTCCATACTCAGTACACTAGCTCCAGCTAATGCGGGTATGGATAAGTAAAAAGATATTTTAGAGGAATCAACTCTGTCAAAATTTAAAAATCTTGATGCAGTAATTATAATTCCAGATCTACTAACTCCAGGTATAATAGCCAACATTTGTAAAATACCTATTAGTAAAATATTTTTAAGATTTAAATTATTATTAATTTTATTTTTAATTTTAGATCTATCTGCAATAAACAACAATATTCCAAATATTAATGTAGTCCAAGCTATCACTTTTAAATTTCTTAAATTTTCAATTAGTCCCGATGAATAAAAAAAATAGCCAACAATAATTAATGGAATTGATCCTAGTACCATTAAAAGGAATAATGATTTATTTTTGATTATATTTAATAAATCTTTTCTAAAATAAAAAATAATTGCTAAAAGTGAACCTAAATGGAGGCTTATATCTAATTGAAGTGAGCTAACATTAAAATTAGAAATCTTTGAAATTATAATGAGATGAGCAGAAGAACTTACGGGTATAAACTCAGTAAATCCTTGGATGAATGCTAATATTGATGCTTCTATATATTTTGAAATCATTTGAGAATTAAATAGATAGTTAAAAGATTACTTAAATAAGGCAATTACTATTACGCATACCTACTATGCAAATTTGAAAAAAATAAAGAAATAAAGGGTTTTTTAAAAATATATGTCAGAATATATTACCTAGTTATACTTTATACATATTTCAAATTCGTATATAAGCCGACTCCGATGACAAACAAAATGCTTCAATTTGTGGATATAGGTCAACAAAATCCACCTAAAAGAGATAAATCCCAAAGGAAAGAGGATTTTGGCGAGATATATCAAGAATTTATACATGATAGGGCTAAAGAGCAGTCTAGCAGATGCTCACAGTGTGGTGTCCCCTTTTGTCAAGTTCATTGTCCTTTAAGTAACAATATTCCAGATTGGTTAAAACTCACTGCAGAAGGAAGATATGAAGAGGCATATCACTTATCCCAAAGCACAAATAATATGCCAGAAGTATGTGGAAGAATTTGTCCTCAGGACAGACTATGCGAGGGAAATTGTGTAATCGAACAGTCAGGGCATGGCACTGTTACTATAGGATCAATTGAAAAATATCTAACCGACAAAGCATGGGAAAATGGATGGGTTAAACCAATAAAAGTAAAAATTGAAAATGAACAAAGTGTTGGAATTATAGGTGCAGGACCAGCGGGGTTAGCTTGTGGAGAAGAGCTAAGAAAAAAAGGATATCAAGTAACAATATACGATAGATATGATAGAGCTGGTGGATTACTTATTTATGGAATTCCAAACTTTAAACTAGAGAAACATGTAGTTGAAAGAAGAATTAAACTTCTGAAAGATGGAGGTATAAATCTTATAAACAATTTTGAAGTTGGTAAAGACTCTACTTTAAAAGAACTACAATCAAAACATGATGCAATATTAATTTCCACAGGTGTTTACAAACCTAGAGAGGTAAATTTACCAGGAAATGACCTGGGTAATATTTTTCCTGCAATGGAATTCCTAACAGCATCAAATAAAAAAGGTTTAGGTGATAAAGTTGAAATGTTTGATAACGGTATACTTAACGCTGAAGGAAAAGATGTTGTAGTTATTGGTGGAGGAGACACAGCAATGGATTGTGTAAGAACATCAGTTCGACAGAAAGCTAAATCTGTAAAATGTTTATATAGAAGAGATAGAGAAAATATGCCCGGATCTGCTAGAGAAGTAGGAAATGCAGAGGAAGAAGGTGTTGAATTTATTTGGTTGAGTAATCCAAAAGAATTTAAAGGTTCTAATAAAGTAAAGAGTATTATAGTAGATAAAATGAAATTAACTGACCCAGATGAGAGTGGGAGAAGAAAACCAGTTGTAGAAGAAAATTCAGAGTTTGAAATAAAAGCAGATTTAGTGATTAAGTCTCTAGGATTTGATCCAGAGGACTTACCTATTCTTTTTCAAGAGCCTAAATTAAAAGTGTCACAATGGGGAACTATTAAGGCTGACTTTGATACTTTAGAAACAAGTATTCCTGGTGTATTCGCAGCAGGAGATATTGTTAGAGGAGCATCATTAGTTGTATGGGCTATTAAAGATGGAAGAGATGCAGCAACTTCAATCGAAAGTTTTCTTCAATCAAAACAAAAAATGAAAGTTGCATAATGGATATACAAAAAAAAAATCGTGAATTATTAAAAAAAAATCATGTTTATGATGAGAAAATGGAACATGATGCATGTGGAGTAGGTCTTGTAGCTTCAACTGAAGGTCTTAAATCAAGAAAAGTAGTTGAATATGGAATTGAGGCTTTGAAAGCTGTTTGGCACAGGGGCGCTATTGACGCTGATGGAAAAACAGGTGATGGTGCAGGAATACATATTGAGATACCTAAAGATTTTTTTGCAGAGAAAATAGAAATTACCGGTCACAAACACGACAATTCAGATTTATGTGTAGGAATGATCTTCCTTCCGAGGAACGATTTTGGTGGTCAAGAGCAATGTAGAACAATAGTAGAGAGTGAACTTACAAAAAAGAATTTTAATATATATGGATGGAGACAAGTTCCGGTTGATCCATCTGTACTTGGTGAAAAAGCTGAATTAACAAGACCTGAAATTACTCAAGTTTTGTTTACTCATAACGACAAATCAATTGTTGGCAAAGATTTAGAGAGAATATTATACGAGACAAGAAGAAAAATTGAAAAAGAAGCTTTAAAAAATCAATTAAATAATTTTTATATTTGCTCATTTAGTTCAAAATCAATTATTTATAAAGGAATGTTTCTTGCAGAAGCTTTGTCAGACTTTTATACAGATTTAAAAGATGAACGTTTTATTTCAAGATATGCAATTTTTCATCAGAGGTTTTCAACTAATACCGCACCAAGCTGGGATTTAGCTCAACCTTTTAGAGCTATCGCTCATAATGGTGAAATAAATACACTTAAGGGTAACGTTAATTGGATGAATATACACCAAGAAGAAATGTTTAGTCCATTGTTTGATGATATGGAAAATTTGAAACCAGTTATTCCTGCTGGAAATTCTGACTCTGCATCATTGGACAATGTTTTTGAATTACTAAATATTTCTGGTCATTCAGCACCTTTGGCAAAACTTATGTTAATTCCAGACGCGTGGTCAAAAAAAAGTAAAGTTTTACCAAAAGATCATCAACAATTATTCAATTTTTTAAATAGTACTATGGAACCTTGGGACGGACCTGCTGCAGTTGCTGCTACAGACAATGAGTGGGTAATTGTTGGAAGTGACAGAAATGGTCTAAGACCACTAAGATATACTGTCACTAGAGATAAACTTTTATTTGCTGGGTCTGAAACAGGTATGATTGATTTAAATGAAAAGAAAATTGTTTCGAAAGGGAGACTTGGTCCAGGTGAAATATTGGGTGTTAGAATTGAAAAGGGAAAAGTCTATTCTAACAATGCAATTAAGAATTATTTAGCAAAAGAATTTAAAAAGTTTAACAACCAGATCATTGATCTTGATAAAAAATTTCTAATAGAAAATGAAAAAAACCAGTATTCAGGTTCTGATTTAAAAAAAATACAACACTGTTTTGGCTTTAGCCTTGAGGATTTAGAACTAATCCTTCATCCTATGGCTGAAGATGCCAAAGAAGCAACCGGATCCATGGGTGATGATACACCTCTTGCTGTATTATCTGATAAATATAGGCCTCTTTACCATTTTTTTAGACAGAACTTTAGTCAAGTAACAAATCCTCCAATAGACTCTTTAAGAGAAAATAAGGTTATGAGTTTAAAAACTAGGTTTGGAAATTTGGGTAATATTCTTGATTTTTCAGATCTTACTGAAGAAAATATTTATGTTTTAGACAGTCCCATCCTCTCAAACAATCAGTTTGAAAAATTTGTAAAGTATTTTGGTGATAATTATAGAATTTTAAATTGTATATTCGATAAAGACGAAACACTAGAAAATTCAATTGATAAATTAAAAAGGGATGCAGAGAAAGCAGTCAGAGAAGGTGTAACACAACTTATTTTGTCAGATAAAAATATATCCGAAACAAAACTGCCAATGCCGATGCTTTTATGTATTGGAGCAATAAATACTCATTTAATAAAATTAGGTCTAAGAGGATATGTTTCTATCAATGTTCAAACAGGAGATGCTCTTGATACACACTCGTTTGCTACACTTATAGGTGTTGGAGCAACAACTGTAAATCCTTATCTTGCATTCGATAGTTTATTTCAAAGACACTCCAAAAAACTTTTTGGTAAATTTTCTTTTGATGAGTGTGTAAGTAGGTATATAAAATCTGTAAACTTTGGCCTGTTAAAAATAATGTCAAAGATGGGTATTTCTGTTTTAAGTTCATATAGAGGAGGATGTAATTTTGAAACTGTAGGATTAAGTAGAACAATTGTTAAAGATTATTTTCCAGGGGTAATATCTAAAATTTCTGGAATTGGATTAAGCGGTATAGAAAAAAAGATAAGAAGTATACATAAAGATGCTTTTGACATTCATTCAAATATTTTACCCATAGGTGGAATTTATAGATATAGAAAAAATGGAGAAACTCACCAATATCAAGGAAAATTAATTCATCTTTTACAAGCTGCAGTTGGATCAAATTCTTATGATACTTATAAAAAATACACTAAAGGAATCTATGGTTTAAAACCAATCAATTTAAGAGATTTAATTGACTTTAAAAATCAAGAGGCAATAGCAATTGACGAAGTTGAGCCAATAAGTGAAATCATGAAAAGATTTGGAAGTGGAAGTATGTCCCATGGTGCTCTATCTAAAGAAGCTCATGAAACACTTGCTATGGGTATGAATAGGATAAAGGGTGCTTCTTGTAGTGGCGAAGGTGGAGAAGATGAAAAGAGATTTAAAGTTTTAGAAAACGGAGATAGTGCTAATTCTAGAGTAAAACAAATAGCATCTGCAAGATTTGGAGTAACTATAAATTATTTAAATAATTGTAATGAAATTGAAATTAAAATTGCACAAGGTGCAAAACCTGGTGAAGGGGGTCAATTACCTGGGTTTAAGGTCACAGAAGAAATAGCTAAATTAAGACACTCTACTCCAGGAGTGACACTAATTTCACCTCCTCCACATCATGACATTTACTCAATAGAAGATCTTGCACAACTAATTTATGATTTAAAGCAAATTAATCCTATGGCTAGAGTTGGTGTAAAATTAGTAGCTTCATCTGGAATAGGAACTATTGCAGCGGGAGTTGCTAAAGCAAAAGCTGATATCATTTTAATTTCTGGTCATAATGGTGGAACAGGAGCTACCCCTCAAACAAGTGTTAAATATGTTGGTATCCCATGGGAAATGGGACTGACAGAAGCAAACCAAGTCTTGACTTTAAATAAACTACGACACCTTGTTACTCTGAGAACGGATGGAGGAATTAAAACTGGAAGAGATGTAGTTGTAGCAGCAATGATGGGTGCAGAAGAGTTTGGTGTAGCTACTACAGCGCTAGTTGCAATGGGATGTATTATGGTAAGACAATGTCACTCTAACACTTGTCCAGTCGGTGTATGCACTCAAGATGATGAACTTAGGAAAAAATTTACTGGTACACCAGACAAGGTAGTGAATTTATTTTCTTTTATAGCGCAAGAAGTAAGAGAAATTCTTGCAAGTTTAGGCTTTAAGTCTCTAAATGAGGTCATTGGTAGAACTGACTTATTAAGACAAGTGAGCAAAGGTTCACCAAATTTGGATGATTTAGATTTAAATCCTTTATTTGTACAAGCTGATCCCGGTAAAAATAAAAGATATTGTGAGAAACCTATAATTAATGAGGTTCCAGATACATTAGATCAAAAAATTTGGCCAGAGATAGAAAACTTAATAGATAACAATTCTCCATTAGATAAAACATATGAAATAAAAAACACTGATAGAGCAGTAGGTACAAGAATTTCTTATCATTTATATAAAAAATTTGGAAATAATAAATTAGAGAAAAATACTTTTTCACTCAATTTTAAAGGTTCAGCTGGACAATCATTTGGGGCATTTGGGATTAAAGGAATTAAATTAATTTTAAAAGGAGATGCCAATGATTACGTTGCCAAAGGTTTGTCAGGTGGATCTGTAATAGTTAAACTTCCTGAGGAAAGTAATTTAGTATCAAATGAAAATACTATTATTGGAAATACAGTCTTATATGGAGCAACATCGGGAACTTTATTAGCAGCAGGACAAGCGGGTGAAAGATTTGCAGTAAGAAACTCAGGTGCAACTGCAGTAGTTGAAGGTTGTGACTCAAATGGATGTGAGTATATGACAGGAGGATCGATTGTAATATTAGGTGATGTTGGAGATAATTTTGGAGCAGGTATGACAGGTGGAATGGCTTTTGTATATGATCCTAATAATGAATTTCCAAAAAAAGCAAATCCAGAGACAATTATTTGGCAAACACCTGAGACAGAGTTTTGGAAAAATAATTTAAAGGAATTAGTCTTAAAACATTATCAAGAAACAGATTCTATTGTTTCCAAAAATATACTCGAAAATTTTGATGTGGAGGTAAATAATTTTTTACAAGTTTGCCCTAAAGAAATGATAGATAAACTTGAAAATCCAATTACTAATAAAAGTATTGTTGGTAAAGCTAGTTAATTTTTTCAATTATTTTTTGTAGTTCTTTACAAATTATAATTAAATTTTTACTTGAGGAAAGACTATGATCTCCATTCTTTATTATTAGAAGTTTTTTATCTGCTTTAGGAAAAGTTTTTAAAACCATTCTTGAGTATTTAACAGGCACTACTTCATCTTTTTGTCCGTGAACCATTGTGACAGGGATGGTATTATTTAATTTTTTATTAAGAACTTTATTTCTAGCTTTTTTTCCATCAAAAATAAGCTGTTTAGTGATTAAGTATTCATAATCGCCATTTTTAATTTTAGATATTCCCTTTTTGATTATTTCATCCTTTGTTTTTTTTGGAAATTTTTTCCACATAATTCTTGTAAGAAACTCCGGTGCGGATCCAATACCTAGGAAGCCTTTAATTTGAGAACTAAAATATTTGTGCATTATCATCGAAATCCATCCACCCATACTGGAGCCAATTAGAATAAAATCATTTTTTTTTACTATTTTATTAATTGCAGTCTTAGCGTCATTTGACCATTTTGTAATATTACCTTTTGTAAATTCTCCTGAAGACCTTCCATGACCAAAATATTCTAACGCTAAAAACCCTAATTTATTTTTAATGCTAAAGTTTAAAAATTTTTTAGGTTTGTCCCCATCTATATCTGATGCAAAGCCTGGCAAAAAAACTATGTAGAGATTTTTCTTATAATTATTTGCGATATATCTTAGTTTTTTAGATTTAGAAATTCTTAGAAATTTATTTTTTTTCATATAAAATAAACATATTGACTAGGTATATATTATTATCACATGCAGTCTAAATTAAAAGTACTACAGGTAATTCCTAAGTTAGGTTATGGTGGTGCAGAAACTGGTTGTTACGACATTGCACATTACTTGCCAGAAAATGATGTTGGATCATATCTAATTACAAGTGGTGGTGAACTCCTACAATATATAGACAGAAAAAAAGTCAAACTCATAAAACTTCCTGTTCACTCAAAAAATCCTATACTTATTTTTATAAATTCACTAATTATTTCTGCAATAATTTTAATAAATGGGATAAATATTGTTCATGCTAGAAGTAGAGCACCTGCATGGTCATGTTTACTTGCAACAAAAATTACAAGAAGAAAGTTTGTTACGACTTTTCATGGAACCTATAATTTTAAAAGTAAATTAAAAAAACTTTATAACTCGGTTATGGTTAGATCGGATTTAATTATTGCTGGATCTAATTTTATTTTTTCACATATCAAAGAAAACTACGCAGAATATCTCTCAGATAAAAAAAAATTGCTCTCTATATTCAGAGGTATAAATACAGATTATTTTGATTCTTCCACTACATTAGAAGCTGATGAAGATAAATTATTTAAGTCATGGGATTTGATAGTTGGAAAAAAAATAATTTTGTTGCCAGGAAGACTTACACCTTGGAAGGGGCAAGAGATGTTTTTAGAAGCATTAAGTAAAGTAAATATTCAGTTAGGCAATGACTCTTTCATTGCTGTAATTTTGGGTAATGACCAAGGTAGAGATCTATATAGGAAAAAATTAATTAGACTTGTTGAACAATATAGACTTACAAAACAAATTAGATTTATAGACCACTGTAAAAATATGCCATTAGCTTACAAAATATCTGATATTGTTGTCTCTACCTCAATCGAGCCCGAAGCCTTTGGTAGAGTTGCAGTAGAAGCCCAATCTATGCAAAAATTAATTCTTGCCAGTAATATTGGTGGATCAAATGAGACAGTTATTGATGGAAAGTCTGGAATATTGTTTGAAGCAGGTAACTCTGATGATTTATCAAAAAAAATTATACAAGTAATGAACTTTGATCCTAATGAACTTTCAAAAATGGGTAATTTTGGAAGAGAAAATGCTGTAAAGAAATTTAATGTTGAAAAAATGTGTTTTTCTACTTATTCAGAGTACAAAAAACTATTTAATTAATGCCAAATATTACATTACCAGATGGAAAAAAAATAAATTTTGAAAAAAGTATCTCAGGTTTTGAGGTTGCTGAAAAAATTAGTAAATCTTTGTCAAAGCAGGCATTATTAATCAGTGTCGATGGAGAATTAAAAGATTTAAATCACAATATTTCAAAAGACTCTTCAATTAAGATATTTACATCAAAAGATAAAGAGGGATTGGAAACTATAAGGCATGATACTGCACATATATTAGCTATGGCAGTTCAAGAATTGTTTCCAGGAACACAGGTTACAATAGGTCCTGTTATTGAAGATGGATTTTATTATGATTTTGCTAGAAAGGAACCTTTTACCTCTGAAGATCTAGAAAAAATAGAGAATAAAATGAGAGAAATTGTAGATAGAGACGAAAAAACTTACAGAGAAGTTTGGAAAAGAAATGATGCAATTGAACATTTTAAAAAAAAGGGAGAAATATATAAAGCAGAAATAATAGAGAGCATTCCAGAGGGCGAGGAAGTATCCTTATATTTCCATGGTGATTGGCATGATTTATGCAGAGGTCCCCACTTAACTTCAACTGGTAAAATTGGAAAATATTTTAAATTAACAAAAGTCTCCGGTGCTTATTGGAGAGGCGATTCAAATAATGAAATGTTACAAAGAGTTTATGGTACCAGTTGGTCCACTCAAAAAGAGTTAGACGATTATTTAACAAGAATTGAAGAAGCAGAAAAGAGAGACCATAGAAAAATTGGTAAGGAAATGGATCTGTTTCATTTCAGAGAAGAGAGTCCTGGATCAGTATTTTGGCATCAAAAAGGATGGAACTTATTTCAGAAACTTATTTCTTATATGAGAATGAAGCAAGAAACTGCGGGATATCAGGAAATAAATACTCCAGAAATATTAGATCGATCACTTTGGGAAAAATCTGGTCATTGGGAAAAATTTGGAGCAAATATGTACACTTCTACTACTCCTGATGAAAAAGTTTTTGCTATAAAACCAATGAATTGTCCTGGTTGCGTTCAGGTCTTTAATCAAGGTTTAAAAAGTTATAGGGATTTACCATTGAAAATGTCAGAATTTGGAAAAGTTCATAGATATGAACCCTCTGGAGCTCTTCACGGATTATTACGTGTTAGGGCATTCACACAAGATGATGCACATATTTTTTGTACAGAAGAGCAAATCACAGAAGAATGTTTGAGCGTAACAAATTTAATTTTGGAAATTTACAAAGACCTAGGATTTGAAGACGTAATTTTGAAATACTCTGACCGACCAGACTTAAGAGTCGGGGATGATGAAGTTTGGGATAAATCAGAGGCAGCATTATTGGAGGCTATTAAAGCAACAAAATTAGAATACTCTATAAATAAAGGTGAAGGTGCTTTTTATGGTCCTAAAATAGAATTTGTTTTAAGAGATGCAATAGGAAGAGATTGGCAATGTGGAACTTTACAGGTTGATCTTAATTTACCAGGTAGATTAGGTGCATCGTTTGTAGATAGTGACGGAAACAAAAAGGTACCAGTTATGTTACACAGAGCTTTATTTGGATCTTTAGAAAGATTTATAGGAATTTTAATTGAAAATTATTCTGGAAAGTTACCGTTTTGGCTTTGCCCAGTTCAAACTATAGTTATCCCAATCTCAAGTGATTTTGATGAATATGCAAAACAAGTAAACAATGAATTAAAAAAAGTCGGTTTAAGTTCTGAAGTTGATTTAAAAAATCATAATTTGAATTACAAAATTAGGGAACATTCATTAACTAAAGTCCCAATGCTACTAATATGTGGAAAAAAAGAAGTTGACAGTAACACAGTAACTATTAGAAGATTGGATTCTAAAAAACAAGAAACTATGGAACTAAAAGAATTCTCAAAAAAATATTCTGCTTTAAACAAAGCACCTTCAATTTAAGTGGCAGATTTTAAACAAAACTATTTTCAGAAAAGAACTAAGCCTAAAGGTCCTAGAACTAACCAAAGGATAACCTCTCAAGATGTGCAAGTTATTGGAAGTGATGGAGACAATTTAGGTATTCTCAATTTACAAGATGCAATCAATAGAGCAAAGGATGAAGGTTTAGATTTAATTGAAATTGCTCCAAATGCAAAACCTCCAGTTTGTAAAATAATGGATATGGGAAAATATAAATATGATGCTCAAAAAAAAGCAAATAAAGCAAAGAAAAAGCAAAAAAAGATTGAACTAAAAGAAATTAAATTAAGACCTGTTACAGAAGTGCATGATTATACTTTTAAAATAAAAAATGCACAAAAATTTATAGCTAAAGGAGATAAGGTAAAATTTACAATAAGATTTAAAGGTAGAGAGTTACAGCATTCAAGTTTGGGTAATGAGTTAATGGATAAGATCAAACAAGATATGGAGACTGTTGGACGAGTTGAGCTCCAGCCTAAGTTTGATGGCAAACAAATGATCATGGTTATCCAGCCTTTATAAGCCTTATTTCTGGTTGTAAATTAATATTAATATTTGT
Organism: uncultured Pelagibacteraceae bacterium; assembly: GCA_902597335.1. Taxonomy (GTDB): domain Bacteria; phylum Pseudomonadota; class Alphaproteobacteria; order Pelagibacterales; family Pelagibacteraceae; genus Pelagibacter. The sequence continues at coordinate 141,749 of CACJXK010000002.1, read as the reverse complement.
ATAACCCCTCAAAAATTATGCCTAAATTAAAAACGAAAAGTTCAGCGAAAAAAAGATTTAAAATTTCAGCTAGAGGTAAAGTAATAACAGCTCAAGCTGGCAAGAGACATGGTATGATCAAAAGAACTAATTCACAGATAAGAAAGCAAAGAGGTACTACGGTAATGTCCAAACAAGACGGTAAGATTGTTAAGTCTTATATGCCGTATAACCTAAGAGGGTAATATGGCTAGAGTAAAAAGAGGTGTAACAAGTAGAGCTAAACATAAAAAAGTATTAAAAGCTGTAAAGGGACAGTGGGGTAGACGAAAAAATACAATAAGAGTTGCCAGACAGGCAATGGAAAAAGCTATGCAGTATGCCTATAGAGATAGAAGAAACAAAAAAAGAGATTTTAAGTCACTTTGGATTCAAAGAATTAACGCTGGAGTTAGATCAGAAGGTTTAACTTATTCTAAATTTATTAACGGTCTGAGTAAGACAGGTATAAAAATAGATAGAAAAATACTCGCTGAAATAGCTTACGATAATCCAGAAGCATTTAAAACTATAGTTAAAAAAGCTCAAGCAGCATTAAACTAATTTTCATTGTTGTTTTTCTAGAGTTAACAAATATTCTACGAATATGTCCGATATTAAAAAAATCAAAGATGAATATTTAAATAAATTAGATAACGATTTAGACACAGAAAGTGTAAATCAAATAAAAACAGAATTGTTTGGTAAAAATGGACAAATTTCTAATTCTTTTAAAACATTAGGCTCATTACCCAATGATGAAAGAAAAAAATTTGCTTCAGATTTAAATTCAATAAAAGAGGAACTTCAAGAAAAAATAAATTCCAAACTTCAAGAAATTGAAATTAAAGAAATTAACTCTAAACTTGAGAATGAAAAATTAGATGTAACTTTACCTGAGAGAGAAATAAAACAAGGAAAAATTCATCCTGTCTCGCAAGTTATTGATGAGATATCTTCAATATTTTCTGAAATAGGCTTCAGTGTTGAAGAAGGGCCAGATGTAGAGAATGAGCATTATAATTTTACTGCATTAAATACTCCTGATAATCATCCAGCAAGAGATATGCATGACACTTTTTATTTAGATAATAATAAAGAAATATTGTTAAGAACTCATACGTCTCCAGTACAAGTCAGGACAATGTTGAATGGAAAACCTCCATTTAAGATTATAGCTCCTGGAAGAACATATAGATCTGATAGTGATCAAACACATTCACCAATGTTTCACCAAGTTGAGGGACTTCATATTGATAAAGATATAAATATGGGTCATTTAAAAGGCTGTTTGAATTACTTCATAAAATCTTTTTTTGAAGTCGACAAAATTAAAATGAGATTTAGACCTAGTCATTTTCCTTTTACTGAGCCATCTGCAGAAGTTGATATTGGTTACGAGTTAAAGGATGGAAAAATAGTTATTGGTGAGGGAGATAAATGGTTAGAAATTCTTGGTTGTGGAATGGTACATCCAAATGTCCTGAAAAATGTAAATGTTAATCCAGATAAATACCAAGGTTATGCTTTTGGTATTGGAATTGATAGACTTGGAATGTTGAAATACGGTATAAATGATTTAAGAGCTTTTTTTGAGACTGACTACAGATGGCTTAATCACTTTGGGTTTGATCCATTAGACGTTCCTTCAAATTATAGAGGTCTAAGCAGATGAAATTTACAATGAGTTGGTTAAAGGAACACCTTGAAACCAAACATAAAGATACTCAGATTATTGATAAATTGACGGATGTTGGACTTGAGGTTGAAAGTTTTGAAAATATCAGCTCAGAATTAGACGATTTTAAAGTGGCAAAAATTCTAAATGCTGAACAACATCCAAATGCTGATAGACTTAGTGTATGTGATGTTGATATAGGGCAACAAAAAATTGTTAAAGTTGTCTGTGGAGCACCAAACGCTAAAAAAGGTCTTTTGACTGTTTATGCTGGCCCTGGATCAGTAATTCCAAAAAATAATATGAAACTTACTGTCAGTAAGATTAGAGGAGTAACTTCATATGGGATGTTATGCTCAGAGTCAGAATTAAAATTATCAGATGAAAGTGAAGGAATAACAGAGCTAAAACCAAGTAAATATTCAGACAAAATAGGTAAAAATTTTTTTAAAAATAATACTGAAAAGATTGTTGATTTATCAATAACCCCAAATCGACCTGACTGTTTAGGGGTGAGAGGAATAGCTAGAGATTTAGCTGCAGCAGGGGCTGGTAAATTAAAAAGTATTTCGCACAAAAACATCAAGAAAGATGGATCACAAAATATTAAAGTTTCAATTACAAAAGATAAAAATCAAGGTTGTACAATTTTTGCGAGTTGTCTCATAAAAGGAGTAACCAATAAAGAAAGCCCAAAATGGTTGAAAGAAAAAATTGAGTCTATTGGTCAAAAACCAATTTCAGCAATTGTAGATATTACCAATTATGTCATGTTAGATTTAAATAGACCTCTACATGCATATGATGCAGATAAAATTGATAAAGAAATTATAGTAAGAAACTCAAAAAAAGGTGAAACTTTTGAGGCCCTAGATAACAAGGAATATAAATTAGATGATGGAATGTGTGTTATATCTGATCAATCTGGTGTGTTAGGCTTAGGAGGGGTAATTGGAGGAACACGTTCTGGTACAGAGTTAGAAACTAAAAATATTTTATTGGAGTCCGCATACTTTATACCAAGATCAATTAGAAAAACTTCAAAATTACTTAACATTGATACTGATGCTAAATTTAGATTTGAAAGAGGAATTGACCCTCAATCAGTAGAACTAGGCTTACAAAAAGCCTCTCAACTAATATCTGAAATTTGTGGAGGAAAGATTAGTAAATTTGATATTCAAAAAATTAAACAATATAAAAACTTAGAAATAAAATTTAGTACATCGTTATTTGAAAAGATAACAGGTTTTAAAGTAAAAGAAAATGAGATCATTAAAATTTTGAAAGATCTAGGTTTCGAGGTTTCAAAAAAGAAATCAGAATTAAACCTAAAGGTTCCTTCATGGAGACCTGACATAAGCCAACCGATAGATATAGTTGAAGAGGTTGTTAGAATTAAAGGATATGAAAATATTGAAACTATTGAACCAAAGAAAAATAGAATAAAAGACACATTAAATAAACAACAAAAACTTTTTCATTTTCTTCAACGTTCTGTAGCATCAAAAGGATATTTTGAGACCGTTACTTGGTCATTCACAGATTCAAAAATAAATAATTTTTTTAAAGAAAATTTAAAAGAAATTAAAATAATAAATCCCATAAGCTCAGACTTAGATGTTTTAAGAAATTCAATTTTTTCAAATTTGACTTTTTATTTAAAGAAAAATTTAGATAGAGGATTTAAAGACATTTCGCTTTTTGAAATTGGACCAATTTTCAAAAATAAACAGCCTGGAGAACAGTTGACAGTAATTGGTGCAATAAAATCGGGAAAAATTTCAAGATTAAATTGGAATGAAAAAGATAGATCAGTTGATATTTTTGATGTGAAAAAAGATTTAATTCAAACATTAATGGAAGCTGGATATGATAAACAAAGTTTTTTTATTAGAGATAAATCTCCTTCTTACTATCACCCAGGAAAATCTGGTTCAGTTTATCTAGATAAGGATGATATTGATCCTGTTGCATATTTTGGAGAACTTCATCCAAATATTGTTAAGAAGCTAGATATAAAAACTGAAGGAGTAGTTGGTTTTGAAATTTATCTCGATTATTTAAAGGATACGAAAATAAAGCTTAAGGATCAAAAACTAAACTTTGAATACTCAGATTATCAAAAATCAGAGAGAGATTATGCTTTTGTTGTAGATAAAAATTACAAAGCACAGGATTTAATAGAAATCATATCATCAATCGATAAAAATCTAATAAGATCAATTAAAATTTTTGATATTTATGAAGGTGAAAATATTCCAGATGGAAAAAAATCGATAGCTCTCAATGTTACAATTCAATCATCTGAAAAAACATTAGAAGAAAATGATCTTGAAAAAATTAATAAATTAATTATTTCAACTGTTGAGTCTAAGTCAGGTGCTAAAATTAGATCCTAAATGTCTACTGAAATTGATAACATAAGAAACTTTGCAATTATTGCTCATATTGATCATGGCAAATCTACAATAGCAGATAGAATAATACATAGATGTGGTGGATTAACAGATAGAGAAATGAAGGCACAAGTTCTTGACTCAATGGATATTGAAAGAGAGAGAGGTATTACAATTAAAGCTCAAACAGTTAAATTAAATTATAAGTCTAAAGATGGAAAAAATTATATTCTTAATATTATAGATACCCCAGGACATGTTGACTTCAGTTACGAGGTTAGCAGGTCTTTGTATGCCTGCGAAGGATCAATATTAATTGTAGATAGTACACAAGGCGTTGAGGCTCAAACCTTAGCGAATGTTTATCAAGCGCTTGATATTAATCATGAAATAATTCCTGTTTTAAACAAAATAGATTTACCTGCATCTGATATAGATAGAACAAATAAACAAATTGAGGAAGTTATTGGAATAGATACCTCGAATGCTGTTCCATGCTCTGGTAAAACGGGCGAGGGTATTGATGATATTTTAGAGCAAATTATTCAAATTCTTCCTGGACCAAAAGGTAAAAAAGATCAAAAATTAAAATGTTTGTTGGTAGACAGCTGGTATGACACTTACCTTGGTGTAGTAATTTTAGTAAGAGTAATTGATGGAAAAATTAAAAATAATATGAAAATTAAAATGATGTCAACCAATCAAGAGTATGTCGTTGAAAAAGTTGGTGTTTTTACTCCGAAACCAAAAGATATTGATGAACTAAACTCAGGAGAAATTGGATTTATAACTACTGGAATAAAAGTTTTATCTGATACAAAAGTTGGAGATACAATTTGTGATGCTTCAAAACCATTAACAGAAATACTTCCAGGCTTTAAACCAAGTAAGCCAGTAGTTTTTTGTGGATTATTTCCTGTAGATAGTTCTGAATATCAAAAGTTAAAAGATGGTTTGGCAAAACTTAAATTGAATGACTCAAGTTTTTCTTTTGAAGCTGAATCTTCCAGCGCTTTAGGTTTAGGTTTTAGGTGTGGTTTTTTGGGTTTATTACATTTAGAAATTGTTACAGAGAGATTAGAAAGAGAATTTGATATCAACTTACTAACTACAACTCCAGGCGTTGTTTATAAAGTACATTTTAACAATGGTGAGGTAAAAGATTTACAAAATCCATCAAGTTTACCTGATCCAACTTTGATAAAATTTATTGAAGAACCATGGATTAAAGCAACTATCATTACACCAGACCAGTTCCTTGGACCGATTATAAAAATATGTCAGGATAAAAGAGGAATTCAAACAAATCTTAGTTATTCCGGTAACAGGGCCGTTTTAAATTATGAAATACCATTAAATGAAGTAGTATTTGATTTTAATGATAGATTAAAATCTATGACGAGTGGATATGCTAGTTTTGACTATGAAATCATAGAACATAGAGAAGGTGATCTTGTTAAAATGAATATTCTTGTAAATGGAGAACCAGTAGATGCTTTAGCAATGATGATACATAAAGACTTTGCACAAAAAACTGGCAGAGAAGTGTGTGAAAAATTAAAAGACTTAATTCCTAGGCATAATTTTATGATACCAGTTCAAGCTGCCATAGGAGGAAAGATTATTGCAAGAGAGACAATTAAAGGTTTTAAAAAGGATGTCTTAACAAAAATTCATGGTGGAGGCGCTGTTGATAGAAAAAGAAAGCTACTTGAAAAACAGAAAAAAGGTAAGGCCAGAGCAAAACAATTTGGAAAAGTAGAGATTCCACAAGAAGCATTTATAGGTGTTCTTAAAATATCTAAGGAAAAATAATGGAGAGGTGGCCGAGTGGTTGAAGGCGCACGCTTGGAAAGCGTGTAAAGGAGCAATTCTTTCATGGGTTCGAATCCCATTCTCTCCGCCATTTTTAAGGGTTTTAATCAAAAAAAAATAACGTTAAGATGGTGTTTGTCGTCGTCTTGTCGTCATTAGAATATAAATTATTTTATGCTTAATTATAAAAACCCCAAAATTACTGAAAGAAATATATCTTTTCGTAATTTCATATTATCAAAAAAAAATGGATTTCATTTAAGAATTGCTTTTGGAGCCGATAGTCCATTTTTCGAATGTAAAAAAATCTATAGTGAAACATTATCAATAAAAGGTGGTCTAATACAAAATCCAATTTGTGAATTACCTAAATTTGGCTTTTTTAAAAATTTCTGGACACACGAATGTAATAGATGTGATATGAGTATTTCACAAGAAACGGAAGTTCAAAATCTTGAAACAATTAACAGACATTATAAAACCTCATATAAATTTCAAAATTTAGATAGAAAAAAAATATTTGGACTCTTCAAATTAATACCTGAAAGAAATAGACTCGGTGATTGGCTATATGGAAACTTTTTGAGCATATATCATTCCTATGGTGATTATATTCTTCACCTATATGATTATTTACAATATCAAAAAAAAGGATTTATAATTGATATTGCTGTACAAAAAATTAATGAATGGGAAAGTTGGCCTATAGTTGACATGTCTTTAAACTCAGATTATTCTGAAATAATAAAAGATGAATTTTTTGACTCTGCCTCCACAATTGATGAATTTCCAAGAACCCATAATTTACTTTATAAATGACAATAATAGAAAAATATTTTGATATAAAACCAACGGATAAAGAATTATATAATTTTATCGCGGAATTAATGCTCAGCAATAAAGGTGGTTATAAAGCCGAACTAATTTATGATAAAAAAAATTTTCCAAACTACATTCAGTTTAGAATTTTTGATGAGAAAATTTCTTAAAAAATGAATAAGACTTATGTTAAAAAATTCAGTCCTAATGCAACATATGATGAAATTAGAGAGTTTGAGATAGATATTATTGGTGACCCAGAAAAAATTTGTGAGGATGATGATCTTGATATTAAACATTATTCTGAAGATAGTTGTAAAGTAGTAAAAATCACAATTACAAAAAGGTGTCTTAATTAAATTTTGACTCCACGTTGTCGTCATCTTGTCGTCACCAGTCTCAAATTTTAAAAATCTAAAAAAAATAAGATAGAATTATCAATATTTCTAAGCCGAGCGGTTTAAGGCGCACGCTTGGAAAGCGTGTATAGGGGAAACTCTATCATGGGTTCGAATCCCATTCTCTCCGCCAAAAGTTAATAATTTTTAAAATAATAATCTTTTTTACCATCACTTTGTATAATGTTTATTTTGTTAAAATTTTTAACTTTTAAAATTTTATTTATATTTTCAAAATTTTTATCAAATATCTCAATTTGCAATAATATATTATTATTATCTAAATTATTTTCCAAACCTTCAAGAACCTCTTTTTCATGACCTTCAGCATCAATTTTCAAAACTATATTTTTATTTTTTAAACTAAAAATATCGTCACCTTTCTTAAATTCCGCATATTCAGTGTGGAGATTCTTTAAGATTTCACCATTCTGTACAACCCCAAACCCACCTGTTTGAATATAATTTCTTTTTTTTAATGATTTCATTAGTAATTTTGAATTTTTATTAGAAAGTCCAAATTCAAATATTTCAATATTATTTAAATTTTTGTTAAGTAAGATGTTCTCTTTAAATTTTAATATAGTTTTTTTAATTGGCTCAAAGCTTTTAACTTTTATTTTATTATCATTTTTTGCGATAACCATACTATATAAACCTGAATTGGCACCAACATCTATAAAGTAATCAAAATTAGAATTTTTTATTAATTTGAGAAGATAATCTATTTGAAGATGTTCATATTTATTAAATAGTAATATTTCTTTGTCCATTGGTTCGTTGATATTTCCTTTGAATTTTAAACCAAAGTACTCATAATTAATTTTTTCAATTTTTAGAAAATTGTAAAAATTTTTAACAATGGATGGATATATTCTTCTTATAATAGGAATGCTCTTAAATAGCTTTTTTATCATTTTTACGAATCTTACATAATTTTGCAAAAGTTGAATGAAAAATTTCACTTTTTTATTAAAATTTAAAAAGTAAAAAAAAAATTAATTATTCTTGAAATTATTCAAGTATTTCCTCATTAATTTGAGCTTAATGTTAAAGCAAATTGTATTTAAAAATGTAAAAGTGTTATAAATGGCTTTTCAATAAACATAATGATTAAAAAAAATAATAATACATATCAAGCAGACTCTATTAAAGTTTTAAAAGGCCTTGAAGCAGTAAGAAAAAGACCAGGAATGTACATCGGTGATACTGATGATGGAACTGGTTTGCATCATATGGTTTATGAAGTTGTAGACAATTCTATAGATGAGGCGTTAGCAGGCTATTGTAAAAAAATTGAAGTAAGCATTAATTCCAATGGATCAGTTACTGTTGAAGATGATGGAAGAGGAATACCAGTTGACTTTCATAAGGAAGAGAAAAAATCAGCAGCAGAGGTTATAATGACACAGCTACATGCTGGTGGAAAATTTGATCACGACTCTTACAAAGTATCAGGTGGTTTACATGGAGTTGGAGTTTCTGTAGTTAACGCTCTCTCACAAAAATTAGAATTATATGTTGAAAGAGATGGAAAGAAGCATTTTGTTGAATTTGTAAATGGAGAAACTAAAACACCATTAAAAGTAACAGGAAAATCCAAAAATACAGGAACAAGAATTAATTTTTTACCTTCTAAAGATATTTTTTCTTCAACAAAGTTTAGTTTTTCAATTATTCAAAAAAGAATGCGTGAGTTAGCTTTCTTAAATAAAGGAATTAAAATTATTATTAATGATCTGACACAAAAAAAAATAAAGTCTCAAGAGTTTAAATTTGAGGGGGGAATAAATGAATTTGTAGAATTTTTGGATGAAAACAGAGAAAAGTTAAGAAATAAAAATGATAATGATTTGTTCAGAAAACCAATTTATATAGAGGGATTAAAAAGTAATATAGATGTACAATGTGCTTTAAAATGGAATGCAGGATATAGTGAAGATGTATATCCTTATACTAATAATATTTATCAAAAAGATGGAGGCACACATCTTTTAGGTTTTAGAAGTGCTCTTACAAGAGTTGTCAATAAATATGCATCAGAGCAAAATTTATTAAAAAAAAATAAAGTGATTTTATCTGGAGATGACGTTAAAGAGGGTCTAACTTGTGTTTTATCTGTAAAGATCCCAGATCCTAAATTTTCCTCACAAACCAAAGATAAACTAGTTTCCTCTGAGGTAAGAAATATTGTAGAGGGAATTGTTAATGAAAAATTGTCAATTTGGTTTGACCAAAATCCTTCAATTTCTAAAATAATTTTGGCAAAAATAATTCAAGCTGCAGTAGCAAGAGACGTAGCTAAAAGAGCAAGGGAAAACGTAAGAAGAAAAGGGGCTTTAGAGCTAACAGGCTTACCTGGAAAACTAGCAGATTGTCAAAACTCAAAGCAAGAAGGAACAGAATTATTTATAGTTGAGGGAGACTCAGCGGGAGGATCAGCTAAACAAGGTAGAAATAGAGAATACCAGGCAGTCTTGCCTCTTCGAGGAAAAATATTAAATACATTCACCGAGATAAATGGAAATAAAAAAAATGGCAATCAAACTGACTTAAGAACAAAAACTTTGTCTAAAATGATTTCTTCAAATGAAATTGTTACATTAATAAATGCACTCGGATTAGACCCAAAAGCTGAGGAAATTCAACTAGAAGATTTAAGGTATGGAAAAATTATAATTATGACTGATGCGGATGTAGATGGTTCCCATATCAGGGCATTGCTTTTAACTTTTTTTAATAATGTTCCCTTTAATAAACTAATTGAACAAGGTCATGTATACTTAGCTCAACCGCCTCTTTTTAAAATAAATAAAGGTTCTAAAGGTATCTACATAAAAGACGAAAAAGACCTTGAAAATTATATAATCAACAATTCAAAGGATCTAAAAAAAATTAAAAGAAGTTCAAAGGAGTTTGATAAAATCATACAATCAGAAAAATCAAAATTGAATATACAAAGATTCAAAGGACTTGGAGAAATGAACCCCGAAGAATTGTGGAATACTACTTTAAATCCAGAAACAAGAAACTTACTACAAGTTCAATACTCAAAAAATCTACAAAAGGATCAAAATTTAATACAAACATTAATGGGTAATGATGTTGCCTCAAGAAAAGATTTTATTGTAGATAATGCAATAAATGTCATTAATTTAGATATTTAATTAATGGAGTTATCTAGTAATTCCAAATCATCGCATTTAAATAAAACTACATACGTCAATTTAAGATGGATAGGTGTAATAGGTCAATTTATTACTATAAACATTGTTACATTCTTATTTAAATTTGAATTTAATTTTTTACTGGCAAATATTATAGTTTTAGCAGGTGCTATAAGTAACATTTTCTTATTTTATTATTTTAAAAAAAATCAATTACAAGAAAAAATATCTTTAACTTTTCTCACACTTGATATTTTACAATTAAGTTTTTTACTTTATTTAACCGGTGGTACAATAAATCCATTCTCAATATTCTTGATTATACCAAGTATATTTGCCTCAAGTAGCTTAAGTATTAGAACAAATATTTTATTAATAATTTTAACAATCTCTTCAATTATTTTACTTACTTTTTATCATCAAGAATTACCTTCACCATTAAATGAATATGTTTTTAGTATTTACTATTATTATTCAGTTCCTTTAGCTTTAATTATTGCTCTCCTTTTTCTGAGTTTTTTTGCTTTAACATTTGGAAATGAGTCAAAAGTTAGAAAAGATGCATTAGATAAAATTCAGGAAGTTATTTCTAAAGAGCACGAATTGGTATCTTTAGGTGGGCAAGCCGCAGCTGCTGCTCATTCATTAGGCACTCCATTATCTACTATAAAGATTATATCTCAAGACTTATACAATAATTTTAAAAATAATAGAGACCTTAAAAAAGATATTGAATTGCTTGTAAGCCAAGTAGATAGATGTAATGAAATATTAAAAAAGTTATCTTTAAACCCTATAGTTGAGGATGATTTTATAGATAAAAATATAACTTTATATGATTATGTAAAAGAAATAGTCAATTCTTTCAAAGAGATATCAGATAAAAATTTTATTATTAATATAGAGCAAGATTATAATTCATTTGAAATTTCAAAATCGATTGAAATAGTTTATGGGATAAGAAATTTTATTGGTAATGCAAATAAATTTTCAAAAAAAAATATTTTCATATCAATAACTAGTGACAGTGAAAATTCAATAATATCAATAGAAGATGATGGATCAGGTTTTCCTAAAGATATACTTACGAAAATTGGAGAGCCATATATTAAGTCACTTCAATCTAAAAATAAGTCCAGAGCAGGACTTGGTTTGGGGATATTTATAGGAAAAACTTTGTTAGAAAAAAATAAAGCTAAACTTTTAATAAGAAACTCAGAAACAAGAGGTGGCGGTGAAATCAAAATTGAATGGTCAAATAAAGATTTAAAAAATATTTAGTGAAGTTTTTTATTTTCAAATAGACCGCTCAATTGATCGATCATTACATCACCTAGTTCTTGTACATCTGAAATTTTGATAGCTTTTTTATAGTATCTAGATACATCATGGCCAATACCAATTGCTAATATTTCAATCTCGCTATTGGTTTCAATAAATTTAACAATTTTTTTTAAGTTCTTTTCTAAAAAATCGCCTGAATTTACTGATAAAGTTGAATCATCTACGGGTGCTCCATCAGAAATAACCATTAGTATTTTTCTTTCTTCTCTTCTTTTTTTAAGTCTATTAAAGGCCCATGTAATGGCTTCCCCATCTATATTTTCTTTTAACAATCCCTCTTTTAACATTAATCCCAGATTCTTCTTTGATTGTCTCCAATGCGAGTCTGCGCTTTTGTAAATTATGTGTCTAAGATCATTTAGTCTTCCAGGATTTTTTGTTTTTCCTAATTTATTCCATTCTTGTCTACTTTTTCCACCTTTCCAATTTTTTGTTGTGAATCCAAGTATTTCTACTTTGACTGAACATCTCTCTAAAGTTCTAGATAAAATGTCAGCACAAATAGCTGCTATAGTTATTGGTCTTCCTCTCATTGAACCAGAGTTATCAATTAATAATGTCACTATTGTATCTTTAAAGTCTAAATCTTTTTCCTTTTTAAATGATAAGGAATTGTATGGATCAATAATAATTCTTGGTAACTTTGAACTATCTAATAACCCTTCCTCAAGATCAAATTCCCAAGATCGATTTTGTTTTGCCATTAATTGTCTTTGTAATTTGTTCGCTAATTTTGTAATTAAATCTTGAAAGCTAGTAAGTTGCTGGTCTAAATTTTTTCTGAGTTTTTGAATTTCCTCAGCAGTTTCTAAACTTTCAGCTTTGGCGATTTCGTCAAACTCTTTAGTAAATATTTTATATTCTTTATCACTTATACTTAAATTCTTTTTTTGAATCACATTTTCTGAGTCCATATCATCGTTATTCTCATTGGCAAGTTGATCATCAAGTCTAAACTCATTGACATCATCCTTACTATCCATACCTTGAGTGATGTTTTCATCCTCACTTGACTTGCTAGACTGTTCATTGTTTTCATTCTCATTGTTATTTGGATTATTTTGATCATTGGTATCATCTTTTTCATCATTTTCTTTTTCGGTGGTGTCATCATTTTCAAATATATCCATACTTTCTAAAATTTCTGAAAATTTATTATTATAAACCTCTTGATTTTCCAAATTTTCTTTTAAAAATTTCAAATGATTGCCTATGGACTTATTAAAATCATTTTCCCAAAATTGAAGAATTTCTTTATTTCCGGAACTTAATTCCAGATTAAAAAACTTGTTTGTCATATAAATTTCAAAAGCATCAATTATATTTGTGTCTTCTTTTTTTGTTGTTTTTTTTTGTTCAAGAGATTGGAGCCTATATTTATAATTATCTCTAAAATTTTTCGAAATTCCTTTTAACATTTCTGAACCTAGTAACTCATATCTTACTTTTTCTGAAAATTGATAAAGGGTTCTACAAGATGGATTTTTTGGATTATTTTTGGCTAGTAATTTTTTATCTGAAAACTTCTTTTTTAAAGCGTCAGAGTCTGTCTCGGCTCTTAGTTTTTTAAACTGATTTTTATCGGTAATATTATCTATTTCACCAACACTATAAATTTTTTCCTCTTTTTTCTTATTTCTATCTACTTTATAATCATCAGAGATAACTCTGTAAGTTGATTGTAGTGCTTGTTTGAATTTTTCTTTTATAGTATCTTCTTTATTCATTAAACTTGAATATTAATCATTGACTCTGGCAGTTCTTCACCAAAACATCTTTGATAATATTCAGCAATAGTATTTTTCTCTGCATCGTCGCATTTGTTTAAAAATGTAACCCTAAATGCATATCCAATATCTTTGAAAATTTCTGAATTTTCAGCCCAATGCAAGACTGTTCTCGGACTCATTACTGTCGATATATCACCAGCCATAAATCCTTTTCTAGTTAGTGAAGCTACTTTAATCATATTTGATACTTGTTCTTTTCCTTTAGAATTATTTAAATTTTTGTTTTTACCTAGTATTATTTCCATCTCTTTTTCTAAACTAAGATAGTTCAATGTGGATACGATATTCCATCTATCCATCTGACCTTGATTTATCTGCTGAGTTCCATGATATAAACCTGTTGTATCTCCTAGACCTACAGTATTCGTTGTTGCAAAAAGCCTAAAAAACTTATTTTGTTTAATGACTTTATTTTTATCTAACAACGTAAAACTTCCCTCTGACTCGAGCACTCTTTGAATAACAAACATTACATCTGGTCTTCCGGCATCATATTCGTCAAAAACTAATGCCACGGGGTTTTGAATTGACCAGGGAAGAATGCCCTCCTTAAATTCAGTCACTTGTTTACCCTCTTTTATCACTATGGAGTCTTTTCCAATTAAATCAATTCTGCTTACATGACTATCAAGATTAATTCTTATACAGGGCCAGTTTAATCTAGCAGCTATCTGTTCTATATGAGTAGATTTTCCTGTACCGTGATACCCTTGTATCAGAACTCTTTTGTTAAAAGAAAAACCTGACAAAATAGCTAATGTTGTATCCTTATCAAACTTATATGTTTTATCTATCTCAGGCACATATTCACTTGATTTAGAAAATGCATCCACTTCCATATCACTTTCAATACCAAAGGTTTGTTTAATAGATAATTTAATATCTGGGGTATGGTTAATATTTGGTGTCAATTTTCTCCTTATATGTATTTTTTAATTGAGTATAAGCTAAAGTAATTATTTTTAGCTTGTCTTCAAATTTTTTATTTCCAGCATTCATATCAGGGTGAAGTTTTTTGACAAGTTTTTTAAATTTTTCTTGAACTTTCTCCCATCTTAATCCGACACTAATTCCTAATATATTAAAGGCTTTTATATCATTGCTGTTGAATTTAAACTTATTCATATTATTAAAATCATTATTGAATTTGAACTTATCCATTTCATCTTTTAAAGCATTACTCCACAAAACCTTAAAAAAATTGTCTGAGGAACTAAAGCTTTGCGTTGGTTTATGCCACGTCATGTCTGAACGTAAGAATTCAACTATTTGCTGATCACTCATACCTCTGAAATAGTTCCAGTTTTTATTAAATTCTTTTATATGATTTAAACATAATAATCTGTAATCTTTACTATTATCTCTTTCTTTAGGTGCTTTATATAAGCCCTCGTCAGTGCAATTATTCCAATCACAAATATTTTTCATAGTATATAATATATTATACTATGAAAATTGATGAACTTTTCAAAATTATAGAAAAAAAAATTTTGTCGCAGGATTGTATTTCAAAAGTGAAGATAAAGGATAAGTCATTTCTGCATAAAAATCATAAATCGAATGAAAAAGGTAAATTTCATATTTTACTATTAATTGAATCAGATGTATTAAAAGCAAAAAGTAAATTATATTCAACAAGGTTTATCTACAAAATTTTAGATAAAGAATTAAAAAATGATATTCATTCCTTACAAATTAAATTAATTTAAACTGTTAAAAATATATCTTTTTAAAATTAAAGGATTGATCTGAAAATTAGTTTTTATTTTACCAAAATTATTAATAAGTATTAAATTAATTTTTTCAGAATTATTTTTTTTATCACTTTTCATAAAATTTAAAATCTTATCACTATCTTTTTTTTTAAAAAAATTATTTATTTTTACTTTCATTCCAATTCTATTTATATGGTTCATGATGATATTTAACTTCTCTTTTGACAGATTTTTACTTTGCAGACTAAATTCTGCTGCACTTTTTATACCTAAAATAACAGCTTCTCCATGATTTAATTTTTTAGAAAAACCTAACGCTGACTCATATGCATGTGCAAAGGTGTGACCTAAATTTAGCACTTTCCTTAAATTTTTTTCATCTACATCTTTTTCCACTACAATTTTCTTTAAAGTACAAGCCTTTAAAATTGAATTTTCAATAAAAGGTGATTTTAATTTTAAAATTTTTTCTAAGTTTTTATCTAGATATAGAAAATTTTTATAACTATCTATAATGCTACTTTTTAATATTTCAGCATATCCACATATAATTTCTCTTTTAGGTAAAGAATTTAATATATCAATATCGGATACAACCAAGTCTGGTTGATAAAAACTACCAACTAAATTTTTTCCATATTTATTATTTATGCCAGTTTTTCCACCAATTGATGAGTCAACTTGTGAAAGCAAAGTTGAAGGAATATTTATAAATTTTAAACCTCTTTTAAAAGTACTTGATGCAAACCCAACAATATCTCCAATTATTCCTCCACCAAAAGAAATAACACAATCTGATCTGTTAAATCTTCTTTCAAATAAAATTTTATGAATTTTTTCAATTGTCTTATAATTTTTATTTTTTTCAGATGGCACTAATTCAATTTTGAATATTTTTTTAGATTTGAGTTTCTTATATAATGTTTTTTTAAACGTATATGGAATATTTTTATCTGCAACAATTAAGCATTTTTCGAAAGTTATGTTATTGCTTTTTAAAATTTTATCTATTTTGTTTATTAAACCTCTTCCAATAAGAATTGAGTAATTTTTGGTATTGGTTCTTATATTTATTTTATTTATTTTCATAAATATCTAATATCATATTTATAATTTGAACTTTGTCTAATTTATCACAATTTATTTTATAGTTTGACAATTCATAAATTTTTGATCTTTCTTTGATTAAATTATTTATTTTATCTTTAGTGAGGTTCTTCACCATTGGCCTTTTTTTGCTTTTGTATATTCTATTTATAATTGTTTCATTTTTCCAATTAAGCCAAAAAGATAAGCATTTTTTTTTACATAATTTTCTTATTGACGAATTAATGAAACCTCCACCCCCTAGAGAAATTACGTTACTTTCAGATTTGAGATATTCTAGAGAAATTTTTTCCTCAATTTTTCTAAAATAGTTTTCTCCGTATTTTTTAAAAATATCTGAAATACTTAATGACTCAACTTCCTCGATCTTTCGATCAATATCTATAAAACCGATATTTAATTTTTTTGATAAAATTTTACCAATAGAGGATTTTCCAGATCCCATCATTCCAATTAATACAATATTTTTTTTTGATTTCATGAGTTTCTATATTGAAAAAACACAAATATGTCTTATTTTGAAATTATTAAATTATATGCAATTTACAAAAAATACAAGTAAAGGCAAATTCTTAAGCTTGGGCTTTGTTCTGAAAATTTTAATTGTCATTTTTATAATTATATTTGGCTTTATTTTAATTAATCAGATCAATTTACCTGCACCAACTAAACAAATTGAAAAAATCTTACCAAATGAAAATTTCAAAACAATTAAGTAAGATTTTATTTTTTACATTTTTTATTTTATTAGCTCAATCCGCTCAGGCCCAGGAGATAAAAGAGATTTGGTCTGAGATAGAAAAAAAAAATATCTCTAATAATGAGTCAGAAAATAATGATGAAAGCACAAATGTCTTAGATCAAGTTGAAAGTGTTAAAGTAAAATTTTCTGATGAAAATATTCTAGTAGATCAAAATTTAGATAACACTAATAGTTTGTTGTCTGGATTATTTGACCCTGATGACAACGATTTGAAAATTGATATGTGGTTGAAAACAGATGGAGCAGCAATTAAAAAGCAGATTGAAAGAATACAGTCTAAAAATTTATCAAATTTTTCTGAGAGATTAATGGATGTAGCATTATTAACAAACTCGTATATTCCAAATCAAAATTTCTCTCAGGATGAATTTGAAAGATATACACTTGATCATCTAATAAAAAAAAAAGATTTTAATTTAGTTGAGCAGTTCATTCAAAAGAATCCATCAGTAAAAGATAAAGAAAGACTTATAAAACATATAGCTGATTACTATTTGTCATTAAACAAAATAGAAAATTCATGTTCAGCTATTAATAGTTTAAGTTTAATAACAGAGGAATATTTAACTTATTACAAAATTTACTGTTTAATTATTCAGGATAAAAAAAATGAGGCTCAGCTGTTGTTTGATTTAAACTCTGAGACAGACAGTTTGGATGATTTTTTTGTTAAAAAGTTTGAAGTATTAATGGGATATGAGGATAGTAATTATATTTTATCTGACGAAAATATTCTCTATTTCCACTTATCTCACAAAACAGATAAAAAGTTAATATATTATCCATCAGTAGAGTCCAAAGAATTTATTTGGAAATATTTATCTAACTCAAATTTACTAAAAAATTTAAATGATTTTAATCTCAGTGATATCGACCAGGTAAAGTTTGTAGAGAAAGCAACTAGTGAAGGCATTTTTGAAGAAAGAGATTTATTGAATTTGTATAAAAAATTTCAATTTGAGATTGATGACTTAATCAATTATGAAAAAGCATTCAAAAATTTACCTGATTATGAAGGAAGAGCTCTACTATATCAGAGGTTTCTACTTACAGATAATATTGAAAAAAAACTTATATTGTTATCAAAATTGAATAAGTCTTTTGAAAAATCAAATTTTAAAAAATCATTTGATGATGAGCTGTCTAAATTATTAAAAAAAATGGATAAAGAAGAAATTCCTCCAAAATTTTCTTCTTTTTATTTAAATAACTTAGTAACTGAAGCAAACAAAAAAAATAAAATTAAGTTTAATGATGAAGTTTTTCATCAATCAAAAGTATTAAATTATTTTTTGAATAAGCAAAGCTTACCTAAAACACAAAAATTAACCGACAATTTGTTATCAAAGATAAAAAAAGATAAAAAATATTCTTTTGACTTTAAAGATATTTTATTGTTGCAATCGCTGAGATCAGATGGAATTCAAATAAGTGAAATCGATGAAATGTCTCAATATATATCGGAATTAAATCCTGAATTCGATAAAATGATAGATAATAATGAGTCAGGTATGATACTATTAAAACTAGCTGAAATTATTGGCGAAAAAGAGCTAGACCAATTAAATAACAGAACATTGAATCTAATAGTTGAAATTATGAATAGAGCAAAATTAATTAGTTTGAGAAATGAACTATTATTGGAAATTTTACCATTAAAAGTTTAAAATACTTCATTCATCATGGCAATAAAAACCATTATAACTGAACCTAACGAGATTTTAAGACAAGTTTCAAAACCAGTGATAAGAGTTGGTAATGATGAAAGAAAGCTAATGGATGACATGTTAGAAACAATGTATGCGGCCAATGGTATTGGTTTGGCAGCAATTCAAATAGGAATTCCAAAGAGAATTATAGTTATGGATATTTCAAAGGATGGGAATAAAAATCCATTGTTTTTTGTTAATCCAATAATAAAAAATAAAGACAAAGAAAAAAAAACATATGAAGAAGGATGTTTGTCTGTACCCAATTATTTTGCTGAAGTTGATAGACCTAAATATTGTGAGGTAGAATATTTAGATTATAATGGAAAAAATAAAATCTTAAAAGCTGATGACCTTCTTGCAACTTGTATACAACATGAAATGGATCATCTTGAAGGGATACTTTTCATAGATTATTTATCTAAATTAAAAAAAACAATGATTGTCAAAAAATTATCAAAGAAAAAAAATAATCCTGATCGTATTATTGTTTAATGAGCAAAAAAATTGCTTTTATGGGTACACCCAGTATTTCGGGTCAAATATTGAAATCATTGTACCAAAATGGTTTTAACATTGAAATTGTATATACTCAGCCACCTGTTTCATCAAATAGAGGACATAAATTAAATAAATCTCCTGTTCATATCATGGCTGAAATATTGAATATTCCAGTTAGAACTCCAATAAAATTAGATAATGTTGAGGAAAAAAAATTCATAAAAAGTAAAAATATTGATTTAGGTATAGTTGTTGCATATGGCCAAATTTTAAAAAAAGATATTTTAGCACTACCAAAATTTGGATGGATAAACATCCATTATTCACTTCTACCAAAATTGCGAGGTGCAGCTCCAATCCAAAGGGCCATTATGAATAATGATAATTTAACAGGAATTTCAATTATGAAGATGGATGAGGGTTTAGACACAGGCCCAGTTTGCAATCAATATCCAATAAATATATTAGATAATGAAAATAGTGAGGATTTGTCTAAAAGATTGAGTAATTTAGCTTCTGAAAAGATTTTAGAAAATATTGATAATATTTTAGAAAATAGAGCTTTATTCAAAGATCAAGATCATAGTCAATCTTCATATGCAAAAAAAATCAAAAAAGAAGAAGGAAAAATAATTTGGCAAGAAAATAATAAAAAGATTATAGGAAAAATAAATGGTTTATATCCCAATCCAGGTGGATGGTTTGAGTTTCAAGGAGAAAGATATAAAATCCATAAAGCTGAATTATCAATTAATACTGGAAAAGCAGGCTACGTTTTGTCGGATAATTTAGAAATTGGTTGTGGTGAAAATTCTATTAAAATAATCGAAATTCAAAGACAAGGGAAAAAAGTCCAAAAAACTGGGGAGTTTTTGCTAGGGAGTCAAATTAAGAAGGGCACCAATTTGAATTAGATATGTTTCGTTATCAAATTTTAATTGAGTATGTCGGTAGCTCTTTTATAGGATGGCAAGTTCAAAAAAAAGGCAAAACTATTCAAGGATTAATTCAAAAAAAGATTTCAAAACTTCTAGATGAAAAAATAATTGTTACTGGTTCTGGAAGAACAGATTCTGGTGTTCATGCTATTGAACAATCTGCACATTTTGACTGCACGAATAAAATTAAAAATCTGAAAAAGTTTTTAAATTCTATAAATTATTTTCTAAATAAAAATGAAATAGCTATTTTGAAAATTAGAAAACAAAGTTTAAATTTTCATGCACGCTTTTCAGCAAAAGAAAGAGTATATAAGTATGTCATTTACAATCAATCAACCAAGCCTATTATTCAAAATAATCGAGGATGGTTTGTTATAAAAAAACTTGATTTTGAAAGGATGAAAATGGGAGCAAAAAAATTAATTGGAACTCATGATTTTTCTTCATTTAGAGCTTCTGGATGTAATGCAAAAAATCCTATTAAATTAATGAAGTTAGTAAAAATTAAAAAATTAAAAACTAAAATTGAATTTGAATTTAGATCTCAATCATTTTTAAAACAGCAAGTAAGATCGATGGTTGGTTGTTTGAAATTTATTGGAGAAAAAAAATGGTCAATTAAAAAATTTGTGAATGTTATTAAGGCAAAGGATCGAAAACTGTGTGCACCTCCCGCACCTGCTGAGGGATTGTATTTAGTAAAAGTTAAATACTAATTTTTTTTATTACTCATTGCGAACTTTTTGTTAATTCTCCACCTAGACTCTGCTCTTACAATATAGCCACAACAATTTTTTGATTTACATTTACAAGGAAATTGCTTGTAATCTTTATCATAGCCAAAACCATAGTCACAAGTCAGTTCTTCACCTTTTTTTATATCTTTAATTGCTTTAACCCATATCTTAAGCCCCTTACCATCATAATCACAGTTATTTTCACAAGAATGATTTATTAGTCCGGCTGTATTCCATGGAAAGTCTCCATCAAGATCATATTTTTTATTTACAGTAAATAAATATATTGGTTTACTATTATCGTATTTATCGGACTCTTCTGTTTGTTTTTTTGTAATTAATTTTCCAATATAATCTATTATCTTCTCACCCTCTTTTATATTCCGTGTAGCGTAAAGTCCTTTACCTTTTTTATCTATATCTGACTTTTTAATTTTGTATGGTTTCATATTTCTTTACTATTAATTAAAAAAAAATTATCAATTAAATTCTATTAATGCATCAACGTGTCGTTGAGTACTGCTTTGTAATGCTTTTAAATCATAGCCTCCTTCAAGAATTGAAACTACTCTCCCTTTACAAAAAGACTTTGTACACTCTAAGGTTCTTTTAGTAATTTTGTAAAAATCTTCTGAACTTAGCATAAGTTGCGCTAAAGGATCATCAATATGTGCATCAAAACCCGCAGAAAACAATAGAAATTCTGGTTTGAATCTCTTTAATTTATTTAAAACGATTTCGTAGGCATTTAAATATTCTTCAGAGGTTGTCCCAGCTTTTAATGGAATATTTAAAACATTATCAAAATTCCCCTTTTCTTTTTCCGAACCTGAGCCTGGGTAGTATGGATATTGGTGAGTTGAAATATATAAAACTTTTTCGTTATTGTAGAAAATATCTTGTGTTCCATTACCATGGTGAACATCGAAATCAATTATAGCAATTTTATTGTATTTATATTTTTCAATTAAATAATTAGCACCAACAGCTACATTATTATAAATACAAAAACCCATAGCTTTATCTTTTTCGGCATGATGACCAGGTGGCCTGACAGCACAAAATGCATTATTAAATTCTTTATTTTCTACTCCATCTATTGCTGCAATTATTGAGCCTACCGCATCTTTTGTAGCATCTTTACTTCCAGGAGAGATGATTGTATCTCCGTCTAAAAATACTAAACCTTTTTTAGGAAATGACTTTTCTACTTGATCAACATAATCCTCAGAATGAGTTTTATTAATAAGAGATAAATTAAATTTTGCTGGTTTTTTCCATATAAGATTTTTGTCATCTATTTTTTTAAAATTCTCAATTACCGCAGTAACTCTATCAATTTTCTCTGGATGACCATTTCCAGTATTGTGATTTTTATAGGTATCTGATATTATAAGGCCTGTCTTCACTTAAAATAATGTTTTAAAATATTTAAATATATTAAGCTTAATTTTTTCAAATCAGTCAATGAAACTGCTTCATCAACTTTATGCATTGTTTTTCCAACTAAGCCAAATTCTAAACACGGGGCAATTTTTCTTATAAATCTAGCATCTGAGGTACCCCCAGTTGTTGACAGTTTTGGTTTTATTTTGGTTATTTCTTTAATAATTTTTTGTATCATGAAAGTCGTATGATTTGGCTTTGTGAGAAAAGCCTCTCCTGAAACAGCATAATCAATTTTATATTTGGATTTAGTTTTATTGCAGACTTTTTTCAAAATCTTTTCGATCTTATTTTTGATTGAATTTGAAGTATGCTTATCATTAAATCTTATATTAAATGTTGCATAAGCAATTCCAGGAATAACATTATCAGCGGTATTATGTATATTAATCTTTGTGATTTCCAGGTTTGTAGGCTGAAAATCTTTTGTGCCTTTATCAAATTTTATATCTTTAAGTTCCTTAAGTATATTTACAATTGTTGTAGAAGGGTTGTTTGCTCTCTGAGGATAAGCTACATGCCCTTGTATACCAGAAATTATTAATCGACCAGTCATGCTACCTCTTCGCCCAATTTTTATCATTTCTCCCAATTTATTTGGATTTGTTGGCTCTCCAACTAAGCAAAAATCTATTTTTTCTTTTCTCTTTTTTAAGTAATCAACAACCTTTTTAGTTCCATTTATAGCAACACCTTCCTCGTCTCCAGTAATCAAAAGACTTACGGATCCCTTAAATCCTCTATTTTTCTGAATAAAAATACTAACAGCAGACACAAATGCAGCAATTGAGCTTTTCATATCATTTGCTCCTCTACCAATTAAATGACCTTTCTTAATTGATGGTTTAAATGGGTTTACCGTCCAATCATTTAAATTTCCAGCAGGAACAACATCTAGATGTCCTGCATAACAAAAGTTAGGACCATTATTTCCTAATCTTGCATATAGGTTTTTCACTGGTTCACTTCCTTTTTCTCTAAATTCAAGAATTTTAGTTTTAAATCCAAGTTTTTTTAGCTTCCTTTCCAGAAACTTCATAACTCCTGCATCTTTAGGAGTTACAGTTGGAAACCTAATTAGCTCCTTTGCTAATTGTAATTCATTTATAATTGCCATTTAAATTATTCTCTCAAGAGATCGTTAATAGAAGTTTTTGATCTGGTTTTCTCATCAACTTGTTTGATTATTACTGCACAATATAAAGAGGGCGCAGATGAATTATTTTTATCTGGAAGTGAACCTGGAACCACAACTGAATAAGGAGGAATTTTTCCGTAAGTAATTTCACCAGTTTTTCTATTAACAATTTTTGTAGATTGTCCAATATACATTCCCATACTTAGTACCGATCCTTCTCCAACAATCACTCCTTCGACAACTTCAGACATTGCACCCAAAAAAACATTATCTTCTATAATAGTTGGAAGTGCTTGCGCAGGTTCTAATACTCCACCTACGCCTGATCCAGCAGAGATATGACAATTTTTTCCTATTTGGCTACAGCTTCCTGCTCTTGCAAATGTATCAATCATTGTACCTTCATCAATATATGCGCCGATATTAACGTAGCATGGCATTAAAACTGCATTTTTGCCTACAAAACTTCCTTTCCTTACTGGAGAGTTAGGTACCATTCTAAAACCAGCTTTCTCGTGATCTTCTTTTGTCCACCCTGCTGTCTTACCTTTAAGTAAATGTGATTTATCGTACCAACTGCTATAAGGACCATTCAAATTTTCCATAGGATACAATCTGAAACTCAACATAATTGCCTTTTTTAAATGTTGATGGGTTACCCACTCACCATTTATTTTCTCAGCCACTCTCGATTTACCACTATCCAAATCATCAATCACTTGATTTATCGTATTTTTAAGAGACTGTTCAGATGAGGGGTTTACTTGATCCCTATTTTCCCAAGCATCATTTATAATATTTTCTATACTCATAGTTTCACGAGTTTTTTAATAACCTTATTTCTTTTAAAAATAAAGAGAGATTTTCTATTTTGTAGTCAATATACTCTTTGTTAGATTCCTTTTTCCCCCAATACTCGTTATTGATTAACCAAACTGTTGTAGCTCCTCTTTCCTTTCCGATCGACAAATTTTTAGCAATATCTTCAATATAAATTGTCTCTTTTGGATTAATATCAAATTTTTCAACCATTAAATCGAATGCTTTTTCGGCTGGTTTTGGATGATAATCTGCATCAACAATATCAAATACATCATCAAATAAGTCATCTATACCTAAGTGTGTAGTAATATTTTTAACATGTTCCTTGCTTCCATTGGTAAAAACAAATTTTCTAAGATCTAATTTTTTTATTTCTTCTCTTAAAACAATGTCTTTCTCCATAAAAGATAGATCAATATCATGAACAAATTGTAAAAATTCTGTTGGAGGAATATCATGGTGTATCATTAATCCATTCAGACTTGTGTTGTATTTATGAAAGTAATTGGTTTGCAGCTCTTTAGCTTCTTTTAAATCAATCTTTAACTTTTTTGAAATATACTGAGTCATTCTTTTGCTTACTTGACCAAATACTGCCTCTAGATCTTGATAAAGAACACCGTCACAATCGAATAAGATATTTTTTATGTGCTTCATCTTCTTATTAATGTTCCTGCGCCTTTGTCTGAAAATAACTCGAACAAAATTGAATGTTTTTTTCTTCCATCTATTATTCCTACCCCTGTAACCCCGTTCATTACTGCATCAAGGCATGTATTTATTTTGGGTATCATGCCCTCTGTGATTGTTTCATTATTTATCATTTCTAAAATTTCAGAAGAGCTTATCTCTTCGATAAGCTTTTTTTCTTTATTTAAAACTCCTTCCACATTAGTCATTAATAATAATCTTCTACATTTTAAAGATTTTGCTATAGCTCCTGCAGCTGTATCTCCATTTATATTATATGTTTGATTATTTTTCCCCAAACCTAAAGGGGATATAATTGGCACTGCATTTATTTTGATTATATCTTTTATTATGTCTACATTTATTTTATTTGGAATACCAACAAAACCTAGTTCCTCTGCTTCTGGAGTAACTTCTATAGCATTGTTTTTCTTTGTATTTAGAGAAACTGCATTTGCACCTTTTTCGACTAACGAATTTACAATATCCTCATTAAAGTCGATAAGGACATTTTCAACTATGTTAATAATTTTTTCATCTGTAACTCTTAATCCTCTTATAAATTTTGATTGAATATTTGATTTATCTAATTCTCTTTTAATTCTGGGCCCACCTCCATGAACTATAATTATAGAAAGCCCTAGTTTATTTAAAATACTAATATCTGAAATAAAATTATTAAAGATGTTTCTATCAATAAAAACATTCCCCCCATATTTAATTACAATTAATTGATCTTTATATTTATCTATGTATTTCTTAAATTCATCGATGGTAGGACCATCCTTAGGTACAATTTTTTCTATTTCCATTTTCTAAACGGTTTTGACAGTCGTTCTCTTAATGATGATATACTGTTGAGCCATTGTTAATATGTTATTTATAGTCCAGTAAATAACTAGTCCAGCTGGGAAAGGAGCCAATATTACTGTCAAAAATAAAGGGAAAAACATAAATATTTTTGCTTGGACAGGATCAGGTGGTGTTGGATTTAGTTTTTGTTGCATCCACATTGAAACGCCCATTAAACATGGCCAAACACCAATAAGTAAAAATGAAGGAGGGTCCCATGGAATTAAACCAAACAAATTAAATATAGAAGTAGGATCCCTCTCACTTAAATCTTTTATCCAACCAAAAAATGGCTGATGTCTCATTTCAATAGTTACAAATAAAACCTTATAGATGGCAAAGAAGAATGGAATTTGTATGAAAATTGGAAGGCACCCGCTGATTGGATTAACTTTCTCTCTTTTGTACAGTGCCATCATTTCCTGTTGAAGTTTCATTTTATCATCTTTATGTAACTCTTTTAGCCTTGTCATCTCTGGTTGGAGAACTTTCATTTTAGCCATCGATTTAAATGAGTAATTGGCAAGTGGAAAAAATACTAATCTAATACAAGCGGTAATCATAATAATTGCTATTCCAAAATTACCAGCAAGATTAAAGAAATATTGAATTGCAAAAAATAAAGGTTTTACTATAAAGTAGAACCATCCCCAATCTATAGCTAAATCAAACTTGCTAATATTTTCAGTTTCAGCATAGCCATCAATAACGTTTACTTCTTTTGCCGCTACTATTGCTCTGATAGAATTAGTTTTTATTTCATTAGCACCAATTTCAGTTGCATTTGTTTCTATAAAATTTGCTCTAAATTTATTTTTATAATCAAAATCAGACCTGAAACTCTTCCCATTTTCTGGGATAAGACTTGCAATCCAATATTTATCGGTGATACCCAGCCATCCAGTATTCGCATTTATAGAGTATTTCTTTTCCTCTATATCATCATAATCCTCTTCAACTAATTGATCATCAAAAACACCAATCAGTCCCTCATGCAAAATATAAAAATTTGTTACTTTTGGTGCAATGTTTCTTATGATTTGACCGTAAGGATAAAAATTATAAGTTTTATTAGAATTATTTTCTATAGTTTGTTTAATGTCGAAAAGATATTGATTATCAATACTTATTTCTTTTATAAATTTAATATTCTGATTATTTTTCCAACTTAATTTTATTGATGAATTTGGTGTAAGTTTCCTATTTCCTTCAATCTTCCACAATGTTTTTGAATTTGGTAAATCAATATTTTTATTAGTTGTTGCCCATCCAGTTTCTACATAGTATCCATTTTCGGATTGTTTAGGATTTAACAAGACAACATTATCATCACCATTTAGAGTGTTTGTGTAATTTTTAAAAGTTAAGTCGTCGATAGATGAGCCGAGCAATGAAATTGAACCTTTAATTTTATCATTTTCGAATAGAATTCTTTCATTCTCCTCCAAAGCTTCATCCCTTGAAATCTTAATTATTTTTTCATCTTGAACTAATGAAGGTGCATCTGATAAAGAATTTTGGCTAGAAGTGTTTTTATCATTTGAGATATTTTTTTGGTCCACAACAGGAGGAGCAAAAAATAAACTGTAAAGTATTATGACAGCTGCACTTAAAGATATCGCTGCAATTACATTTTTCGTATCCATAAACTATTTTTTCTTTTTGACAGGATCAAATCCTTCGCTACCACCTAAAAATTTTACAGGGTGACAACTTAGAATTCTTTTTAATCCGTAAATACTTCCTTTAAAAATTCCATACTCTTTTAGATTTTCTATAAAATAATCTGAACATGTTGGAAGATATCTACAGTTGTTTCCTAAAAATGGAGATATTACCATTTGATATAATTTAATAGTTTTGATCATCAAATATTTTATAAGTTTATTCATTTAATCTTTTTAAGATCTTCAAGTGTTACCATTTTTATTTTTTCATAAGGATCATTGTTAACAGATATTCTTGCAATCAATAAATAGCAATAATCAAGATTTATATTAATTGTTTTTAATGCATCATTCATTATATTTCTTAATCTTCTTTTAATTCTATTTCTAATTATAGCATTTCCTAATTTTTTTTTGGCTACAAAGCTTATATTTAATCTGGTTGTATTTTTATCTGAAAGTTTTTTAAAGAAAATTGTTAAATATTTGTTAGAAATTTTTTTTCCACTAAGAATTGACTTAAAGTCCTCATTTTTAGAAAGGCTAACAATCTTGTTTTTCATTAGGCGTTTGTTAATTTTTTTCTTCCTTTAGCCCTTCTTCTTTTTAATACTTTTCTTCCACCTTTAGTTTTTCTTTTAGCTCTAAAACCAACAGCTTTTTTTCTTTTTCTATTACTAGGTTGATATGTTCGTTTCATTGTTGTTAAATTAATGTTAAATTTCGGTAGTTATACAAATATATGTCTATAAGTACAGTCATTTTTAATAAGTCAATAATCAATGAATAGAGAAAAAAAAATTAAACTTTTTTTAGGTTCTGCTTATATTTTAATAGTATTTGTTTTTTTATTGTTTTTTTTTAACAATTTTTCATTTCAAGATTTTTCAAGCTATGAGCTAATTAGAGAAAATAGAGATGCTTTAGAGGATATAAAAAATAGTAATATTTTTATATCAAGTATTATTTTTTTAGTAGGAACAATAGTTTGGGTTCTTTTATTGGGGTTTGGTTCTCCAGTACTTTTAGTTGGTGGTTTTATTTTTGGGAAGTGGTTAGGAACTATTCTTGTATTGTTTGGACTGTCTATTGGTGCTACAATTCTTTATATCTTTGCCAATTTTTTTTTAAAAGACTTAATTGAAAAAAAGTTTTCATCTCGCTTTGGAAATTTAACAGAAAAATTTAAAAAGAATGAATTTGTTTTTATTTTAATTTATAGATTTGTAGGTGGTATCCCTTTTTTTATTTCGAATATTTTACCAACAATATTTAATGTTAAGATCAGTAACTTTTTTTTTGGTTCAATAATTGGAATGTTTCCACAAATATTTGTTGGAGCATCACTTGGAGCTGGACTAAGCAAAATTATAGAGAAAAATTATAAAGTTCCTAGTTTTTTAGATTTAGTTTTTTCTCCAGATATATATTTACCAATTTTAGGAATATTAATTTTAGTTATAATTGGGATTTTGTTAAAAAAATATTTTTATTCAAAATAATACTGGTGCCCCCACCCAGAATTGAACTGGAAACTCATCCTTACCATGGATGTGTTATACCATTTAACTATAGGGGCAATATTTAAGATAAATTAGTGTATAAATTTAAATTTTTCAAATTATTGCCTTAATTTTTTTTTAAAATAAGTTATATCTAATTAAGGAAAATGTTATGGGAATTCACTACACATATGGAGCTAATAAGAATGCAAAGCTCATGGAAAAAAAAGCAAAAAGAGAAAAAAAACTTGCAGAAAAAAGAGCCAAGAAGCAAATCAAAACTGGACCAGTAAAAATAGAAGATGATAAAACAATTCCTATTGATCAAGTTATCACTCTAGATCATCTTACAAATCCTGACAAAAAATAAACTATGAGTTCAAAAAAGAATAATTTTACTAAACTTGAACTTGCTTTGAGAAAAAATTTAAAAAAAAGAAAAGAATTTCAAAAAAAAACAAAGAAAAAAAATAAATAATGTCAGTTCAATCTGATAAGTGGATTATTCAAATGGCCAGAGATAATGATATGATTTCTCCATTTGAAGATAAACAAGTTCGAGGTGATAAAATATCATTTGGAGTGTCATCATATGGTTACGATGCTAGGGTCTCTGACGAATTTAAAATTTTCACTAATGTTAATTCTGAAATTGTAGATCCAAAAAATTTTAAATCTTCTAATTTTATTACTAAAAACTCATCAGAATGTATAATACCACCTAATTCTTTTGTGTTAGCAAGAACAGTAGAGTATTTCAAAATTCCAAAAAATGTTTTGGTAATTTGTTTAGGAAAATCTACCTATGCAAGATGTGGAATAATAGTTAATGTTACGCCTCTTGAGCCAGGATGGGAGGGTCATGTGACTTTAGAATTTTCAAACACAACCCCATTACCAGCAAAAATTTATGCTAATGAAGGTGTTGCACAATTTGTGTTTATCAAAGGAAATGAAGATCCATCAGTTTCATATGCAGATAGAAATGGGAAATATCAGGGCCAAAAGGGAGTTACACTTCCAAAAATATAATAATGGACAAATTTATTGTTAAAGGCCCTAGTAAATTAAAGGGAGAGATTGCAATTTCAGGTTCTAAAAATGCTGCTTTACCAATACTAGCATCAACGATTTTATTTGAAAAAGAAGTTGTAATTAAAAATTTACCAAGAGTGAAAGATATAGATACAATGATTAATCTTTTAAAATCACTTGGGTCAATAATAAAATTTAGTAAAGATAAAAAAACTGTTAAAATAACAAAGAAAAAAAAACATAAATTTTTTGCCTCATATTCTCTTGTTAGAACAATGAGGGCTGGAATTTTAGTTTTAGGTGCCCTGGTTGCTAAGTATCAAAAATCTATTACCTCTTTGCCTGGAGGCTGCTTAATTGGAGCAAGACCTATAAATTATCATTTAAATGCACTTAAAAAACTTGGAATGAAGTATGAAATCAAAAAAGGTTACATACATGCAAATTCTAAAGGAAAACTAAAAGGCGCAAAAATTAGATTTTCAAAAATCAGTGTTGGGGCAACTGAAAATACAATTATAGCAGCATGCTTAGCGAATGGAATTACAATACTTAAAAATTGTGCAATTGAACCAGAAATAATTGATTTAATAAATTTTTTAAAGTCTGGTGGTGCTAAAATAAAATTTATTGGTAAACGGACTGTGAGGATTGAGGGAGTAAAAATTTTAAAAAGTACTATTTACTCAGTTATGTCAGATAGGATCGAAACCGGAACTTTTTGTGTCGCAGCATGTTTGACTGGTGGTAATTTAAAGATTAATAACTTTGATCCTAAAATTATAAAAGCAGAACTATCTTTACTGAAGAAGGTTGGAGCTAAAATTAAAACAAGCAAAAATCAAATTCATATACTGGGTCCGAAAAAGATCAAAAATATCACTAATTTGGTCACAAAAGAGTACCCGAATTTTCCAACAGATTTGCAAGCACAATTCATGGTTCTTTTATGCAAGGCAAAAGGAAAAAGCTCAATAACGGAGAGTATTTTTGAAAATAGATTCATGCATGTTGCTGAATTAAGAAGACTAGGTGCTGAAATCATAATAAAAAAAAATAAGGCTTTAATTTTAGGCAGCACAAATTTTAAGGCTGCAGAATTAATGTCTAGTGACTTAAGAGCATCAGTTGCATTAGTTCTAGCAGCACTTGTTGCCAAAGGGACATCTATTATTAATAGAATTTACCACTTAGATAGAGGATATGAAAATATAGAAAATAAACTCAGAAAAGTAGGTGTAAAAATAAGACGTATTAGTTGATGGAAAATCAATACTTAAAAAAGATAATTGCACAATCTCCTGAGGATCTTAATGTCATTTCAGCTTGCTGTTCTGAAGGGAGAGTAAATATAAAAGATGTTAAGTATTTAGCTTCTAATAAGATTTTCCTGATGTCTATATTAAGACTTAGCAAAGAGGAGGAAAATAAAAATAAGCAAATAAACAGTATTATTAAATTTGAATTTATTAATTCTTGTAAATCAAAGAATATAGACCAAAAAGACCCGAATCTTTCATTAGAACTCTTAACTATTGATATTTTTAAGAAAGAACAAAACTTTGAAATAATTATGTTATTTTCGAAAAATAGAATTATAACTCTCTCCGCTGAGGTAATTGAAGTAACACTAGAGGATCAAAAATTAGAAAATGATAAAACAAATTAATTGTAATAAAAAAAACTATTTAGATAATTTAACTAAATTTCTAGACGTTAGAAGGTCTTCAAAAAAACCTGAAAATAAAATTATATCCAAGATTCTAAGCGATATTAAGAAAAATAAAAATAAAGCACTTATAAAATATGAAAAAAAATTTAGTAAAAATAGTCAAATTAAGCCGAGCATCAAAGAAATAAATAATGCAATTAAATTTCTGGATCCTAAGATAAAAAAAGCAATTGATTTTGCATTAGAGAGAATATTCAATTTTCACATTAAACAAAAAAACAAAAATATTTTATATAAAGACAGTTTTAATAATAAAATAGAATATAAATATGTACCAATCCAATCAGTAGGAATATATGTTCCAGCAAACTTGCCATCTACATTATTGATGAATGCAATTCCTGCAAAAATTGCGGGTGTAAAAAGAATCGTACTAGCAAATCCAAAAAATAATGGAAAACTAAATCCAGCAGTTTTATATGCAGCAAAAAAACTAGGTATAAATGAAATTTATTCTATGGGAGGAGCGCAAGCCATAGGTAGTTTAGCCTATATTCAAAAAGTAAATAAAATTGTTGGCCCTGGTAATATTTTTGTTGCTGGTGCTAAAAGGCAGGTTTTTGGAGATGTAGGAATTGAAGGAATGATCGCTGGTCCATCTGAAATAACAATATTAGCAGATGGCAAAACTAATTTGAATGAAGTTACAACATCAATGATTGGTCAAGCAGAGCATGATATAAATTCACAATCCATATTAATTACAAAAGACTCAAATTTAATTAAAAAATTCAAAAAGGATTTGATCTCTAAATTAAAAGAAATACCACGACAAAGTATTGCTACAAAAAGCATCAAAAAAAATGGACTTATTCTAAAAGTAAATAATGATAAGCAGATTATAAATGTAATTAATGAAATAGCTCCTGAACATTTAGAGTTAAATGTAAGTAACTACAAAAAATATAAAGATAAAATTTTTAATGCAGGAAGTATTTGCATAGGTAAGTACTCTCCTATGGCGTTAAGTGATTATGCTGTTGGCACAAACCACGTATTACCCACGAATTCATCTGCTAAATTTTCTTCAGGATTAAGTCTTAGTGAATTTTATAAAAAAATCAGCCTGATAACACTCTCAAAAAAAGGTGTTGAGAAAATAGGAGAATACGCTAAACATCTCGCTGAGTATGAAGAATTAAAAGGTCATGCTTTAAGTATAAAATCTAGAATAAGGAGAAGGTAATATTGGCAAAACAAGACTTGTTAGAGTTCAAAGGAAAAGTAATCGATCTTCTTCCCAATGCAATGTTCAGAGTACAATTAGATGAAAATAAACAAATTGTTACTGCACATACTGCTGGGAAGTTAAGAAAAAATAGAATTAGAGTTTTGCAAGGCGATAATGTTACTGTTGAGATCAGTCCTTACGACCTATCTAAGGGACGAATTATTTTTAGATTTTAAATTTTGGCTTCGTAGCTCAGTTGGTAGAGCAGAGCCCTGAAAAGGCTTGTGTCGCTGGTTCGAGTCCCGCCGAAGCCACCACAAACTGTAAAAAGAGCGCTTGATTAAAGCTTGCATTCAATTTTAAAATCTAATAATTATCCCGCTAGCTGAAGTTTAGCTAAGTTTAATACAATAAAGAAAGAGTAAACAAAAAGTATGAGTACATTAAAAGGTAAAGTAAAGTGGTTCAACGGCAAGAAGGGCTACGGTTTTATAGAAAGAGAAGACGGAGAAAAAGATTGTTTCGTTCATGCAAGCGCAGTTCGTGAAGCAGGACTTCGTTTTTTGAATGAGAACGACGCTGTAGAATTTGAGATTCAGGATGGAGATAAAGGTCCTAGCGCTGTAAATTTAAAGAAAACATCTTAAAATTTATTTCATTTAAAATTTTGTATAGGAATATAGTAGGCAAGCCTAAAAATATTCCTATACAATACATACTTGCATTTTAAGTTTAAAATGCTATTTAATTCCCATGATTAGAAATAGTTATATTCTTGCATCTCACAAAAGACATCATTTTCATGCTGGCTTGCAGCTAGCTATTTAACTATTTATAAATTTAAATTTAACTTTAATTAGTATAAAACAATATTAAGCCCTGGTGGTGAAATGGTTATCACGTCAGTTTGTGGAACTGAAATTTTTGGTTCGATCCCAAGCCAGGGTACCAAAAGATGAAGAAAGAAAATAAATTAATACCTGGACTACCCTCAGGGTTTGAAGATCGTTGGGATAAAAAACTCCTTCTCAAAAAAAAGCTTTTATCAGCAATTGAGAATGTTTTTATTAAGTTTGGTGCTGAGCCACTAGAAACTCCATCGTTTGAGATAAGTGAAAATATTGGATCATTTTTGGCAGAGGATGAAACTAACCCTATGTCTGATGTATTTTCATTTAAAGATGGAGATAAAAATATTACTCTTCGATATGATCTATCAAGTCCCTTAGCAAGATTTGTTGCTCAAAATAATCAAGAGTTACCCTCAATTTTTAAAAGATACGCTATTCAAAATGTATTTCGTAATGAAAAGGCAGGAAATGGAAGATATAGAGAATTTTTGCAAGCAGATTTTGATATTGTTGGAAATGTTAATTCCTCACAGGCTAATGCTGAGCTTTGTAATTTAATTTCAGCAGCATTACTTGAATGTGGACTAAAGAAAGGTCAATTTACAATTAATGTAAGTAATAGAAAAATAGTTCAGGGACTATTAGATGATTTAAAAATATCTGAAGAAAAACAGTTAAAAGTTATTAGAGCAATTGATAAACTTGATAAACCTGGTTTTGGATTAAAAGGTGTAGAAGATCTCTTAAGAAAAGAGAGAAAAGATAACAGTGGAGCCATCACAAAAGGTGCTGATTTAAATGATGAGCAAGTTTATCAAATATTAAAATATCTGAAAATTAAGGAATTAAAAGAGCTAAAACAAAGCTTAAAAAATCCATTGTCACAAGAGGGAATAAAAGAGTTGGAAGAATTTTTTGTGGTTCTTGGGTATGGATCAAGTCTAGATCAAGTAAAAACCAACTTCACAATTGTGAGAGGTTTGGCTTATTACTCTGATTTTATTGTAGAAACAAATTTAAATTTTAAAGTTACAAATAACAAAGGTAAAGAAGTAGATATCGGTAGTATTTGCTCAGGAGGAGCTTACGCAAAGCTTATATCAAGATTTAAAGGTGTAGACATTCCAGGAACAGGTATAAGTTTTGGTGTAGACAGACTTTTGTTTGCATTAATGCAATTAGATCAAATTCAATTAGATGAACAAAAACCTGTTTTGGTATGTGTAATGGACCAAAAATATTTAAAAAATTACTACGAAATTGTAGACCTCTTAAGACAAAACAATATTAATGCTGAAATATTTTTAGATTCTAAAAAAAATCTTGGTAAACAACTTACTTTTGCAAATAAACGTCAATTACCAGTTGCCATTATTTGCGGAGAAAATGAGTTTAAAGATAATACGGTGACAATTAAAAATTTAAAAGGTGTTAAGGGAGAGAATAATAAAACTTTTTCAAAGAAAGATTTAATTAATGAAGTCAAAAAACTTATCTGAGAATATTCTTAAATCTTTAAAATCGAGTGGATTTGATTACATCGATTTAGATACAGTCATACCTACCAATTTAATTCTTGAGAGATCTGGTGAGTCATTTAGAAGTTTAATTTTTTCATTTGTTGATCAGAATGGAAAAGAAATTTGTTTAAGACCAGATTTAACTGTTGCGTCTTGTATTAAATATCTTAATCAAAAAAATAAGAAATCTTCAAAAGTTTTTTACAGCGGACAAGCATTTAGAAAAGTTCAGAAAAAAACTGATAAAATTATTAGAGATCAAATAGGTTTTGAGATTTTAGGATCAAAAGATGAGAAAAGAGATGACAAAAAAATCATAGATACAAGTATTAAAGTTATAAATAAATTTAGATATAAAACTGGAAGTATTACAATTGGGAATGTTGAAATTTTTCACTTACTAATAAATAAATTAGACATTCCAAAAAGATGGAGGCTTCGATTACAAAGACATTTTTGGAGAGATAATTATTTTAATGAATTGTTAAAACGTTTAGAGACTAACTCAGATGTAGATGAAACAGTAGTTGAATTGGATAAAAAAAGATATTTGAAAATGTTTAATCAAAATCAAGATAGAAATATTGCAGGTCGTACTTTAAACGAAATTTTATTAAGGTTTGATAATAAAATTAAAGATCCAAGAAGACAAATAGAAGGCCAAAATGTTGCGAAAATTATTAGAGATTATTTAAAAATTAGTTGTCCTATGAGCAAAGCAGCAACTACTCTAAATACTTTTTTTAAACAAAATAAAATTAATCTTAGTGTTGGAAAGAATTATTTTCCAATAACAAAAAATAAAGTTTCAAAGTTAAATGTAAATTTTTCGTCTTCATTCGGCAGACATTTGGAATATTACACAGGTATGGTTTTTAAAATTCAAACAAAGGTAAAATCAAGAAGAATTGAAGTTAATGGTGGACGTTATGACAATCTTATTAGTGATTTAGGATCTAAAATAAAGGTCCCAGCTGTAGGAGGTGCAATAAATTTAAATGATTAAAATTGGTATTCCTAGCAAAGGAAGACTTAGAAAAGATACTTTAAGTATTTTTAAAAATAAAAATCTAAAAATTTTATCAGAAAGAGGAGAGAGGGATCTTTTTGGATATATAAAAGGAAATAAAAAAATAAAAATAGTATATCTCCATGCAAGAGAAATTATTGAAAGATTAGGAGATGGATCATTAGATATAGGTTTTTCAGGTTATGATTTATTAAAAGAGTCTGAATTAAATATTCAAAATAAAGTTATTATTAATAAAAAACTCGATTACGGAAATGCAACTCTTGTTGTAGCTGTTCCTGATGAGTGGATAGATGTCCAAACACTTGCGGATTTAGAGGAAATTTCTTTTGATTTTAAAGATAAAAAGAAAAGCAGGTTGAGAGTTGCAACTAAATATCCAAACTTGACCAAAGAATTTTTATTCTCAAAAGGAGTAACTCAATTTAAATTAGTTCCTTCTCTTGGAGCAACTGAGGTATATCCATTTACTGGTTCATCTGAGATTTTAACCGATATAACCAGCACAGGGGAGACTTTACGTGCAAATAATTTAAGAATTTTAAAAGATGGAAATATTCTTAAAAGTACAGCAATCTTAATGTCGAATAAAAAATCAAGTAACCAAATTAGTTTAAAGAAAATTTTAAATTTACTTAGTTCTTAGCTTTTCTAATTGAATTTTAAAATTTCACGTATATCCTACGAATCATGAATACTATAATTCTTATTTTACTTTCACTCTCACTTATTAGTTCAGTATTAATTATATATTTGAATTTTAAATCAAAGAATGAATCTTATAATGAGAAGGAAAATCAGGAGATTCAAAAACTAAATCAAGAAATTATAAATTTAAAAGAGTCTTTAAATACAACAATAAATAGCACTATGAGCTCAATGGCTACTTCTTTTAATAATCTTTCCTCAGGTGTAACAAAAGATATGACAAATGCTTTAACTCAAGTAGATCAAAAAGTAGCTTCCTTTAATGCTCAGGTTGAAAATTTGAATGAGAGTCAGAAGGGGATTAATCAAATATTGGCAGGTGTTAAAAAGTATGGAACCTTAGCTGAGTTTAGTTTGGGCTCCCTGATTAAGGATTTGCTGCCAGCATCTCAATATTCATCAAATATAAAAATGAAAGAAGATACGGGTGAAAATGTTGAATTTGCAATTAAACTTCAAGATGGGATTTTGGTTCCAGTTGATAGCCACTTTCCAGTTGAAAGATTTAAGGCAATCCAAGATGCTCATCAGGAAGATGACAAAAAAGCTATGGCTGATGCAAGAACTAAACTTGCTAGAGCATTTAAAGAAAAAGCTAAAAGTGTGAACGAAAAATATATCGTCCCACCAACTACGACAGATTTTGCCATAGTTTATGCACCAACTGAAAGTTTATTTTTAGAATTAGCTAATTATCAAGATCCATCTACAAAAGAATTATTAACTCAAGAATTAATGAAGAAATATAAAGTAACCATCATGGGCCCTAATAATTTATCTGGTTACTTACAATCACTTCATATGGGATTTCAGAGCTTACGAATTAAAAAGCATGCATCTGAAATATATGATCATTTAAAAAAAATAAGTACCAGATTTAATATGCATTTTAACAACGTTTTAGTTTTAAGAAAAAAATTAGAAGAAGCAATGTCGGTAGTTGATAGTTTTGGTAAAGATGCTAGAGCAATAAACAGAAGTATTGACTCAATAAAAAATCCTAATGATGACGATGATCCAGATCCAAGTTCTCCATCTCCAATTTCTGGTTATGGTCAGGATGAAAAACGAAAAGTTTCTTAAAGCCTAAATGAATGAAATGGAGTAATAAATTTATTTATCCAAAATCTACTAGGTCAATTGAGGATGGATATAGAAAATATTCCTTAGGTGAGGAAAAACTACCAAGTGTTACTACAATCTTAAGTGCTACTAAATCCGAAGAGGAAAAGGCAGCCATCAAAAATTGGCAAGAAAGGGTAGGTTTAAAGGAAGCAAAAAGAATTAAAACTGAAGCATCTTCAAGAGGAACGTCAATGCACTCTTATATTGAAGATTACTTAAGAGGCAGGATTAATGAAAGCTTTTTTGAAAGTAACGAACAATATAAAAATATGGCCAAAGAAATAATTGAAAAAGGTGTAAATAATAAATTAGATGAAATTTATGGAATGGAAGAAACTATTTATTATCCAGAGCAATATGCAGGAACTGCAGATTTAATTGGAATTTATCAGGGAAAAGATGTCATAATAGATTTTAAGCAGAGCAATAAACCTAAAAAAATAGATTATATTCAAGATTATTTCTTACAACTTGGAGCATATACTTTGGCTCATGATATAGTACATGGGACAAAAATGAAAGCAGGCATAATTTTACTTTGTACAAAAGATATTCTATTTCAAGAATTTAAAATTGAAGGTGCAGAATTAGATATGTATCAAAATTTATTTATGGGTAGGGTTAAAAAATTTTACGAGTTGAATAATATAGCTTGACTTTAACCAACCAATACATACAACAAAAGAAACTAACTAGAAGCTACTTGTTTAGATGCAAAGGTTTAGTCTTAAAAAACTTTCCAAAAACCCATCAAAACAAAGCTAATTTGAGGTTAATAATATGAATTTAGCAATTTGGGACATAGAATCATCGAGCGCCAGCACTGACTTTGGTAGCATCATAGAAATTGGGGGAATACTATTTGACGAGAACTTTATAGAAAAAGATAGATTTAATCTTCGATGCAGACTTCATGAAACTGAGATTTTTCAAGCTGCAGCTTTAATAGTTAACAAGACATCAATTAAACAACTTACTCAAACAAATCTAAGTCACTATCAAATGCTTGGGCAGGTTGAAAAAATTTTTAAGAAATGGAGCCCTGCTATTTTCTTAGGATGGAGTTCACTAAATTTCGATGAGGAGATGATAAGAAAAGAATTTTTCAAAAGCATTAGGTATCCTTATTTGACAAATTCTGCACCAAATACAAGA
This sequence comes from uncultured Pelagibacteraceae bacterium, assembly GCA_902597335.1. GTDB lineage: Bacteria > Pseudomonadota > Alphaproteobacteria > Pelagibacterales > Pelagibacteraceae > Pelagibacter. The sequence goes on along the minus strand of CACJXK010000002.1, from coordinate 102,404 downwards.
CATGATGGAATAAATATTGCAAGAGCTGCATATGCAGTAGATCCAACAGTTTTAGAAACTGAAATTAATGAAAAAAATAACCCAGTTTTTAAATTAGCATCTCTGGCTCAGATGCAAGGTATAGATGCAAGTGATGCTCACTCCGCGCTAGCTGATGCAGAACTTACTGCAAAAGTTTTGAAAATTGTAAAAAAAAAACAAGAACATACTTGGGAGTCTTTTTTAAGCACTGCAAATAAATCTAATACTGAAACTATTATAAAAAAAGGTGAAATTATAACATTAAACGAATATTATTATGGAAAGTCCAGGCTTCATTTAGTTGTACCACTACATGCAAAACATTGTATGCATCCAATTTATCAAGGATGGTATTATACAATAGATCTTAGAACAGAAATTCAACCATTGATTAATAAATCTATAAATGAATTAAAAACCGAGATGAAAAAAACACCCAAGTTTTTAAGAACAGTTAGATCAAATAAAGCACCAATAATTATTGGTGCAAAATATGGCTTGAATGTTGAACCATATAATAAATTAGATAAAAACGTTATTAAAAAAAGAGCTGAATTTGTTCAAAATAATGAACAGTTTTCACAAAATATTTTAACTGCCCTTCGTGAGGTTGCAGAAGAAAAAGAGCAATCAAAATCGCAAGAAGATATATACGCAGAAGAGAGCATTTATACAAAATTTACATCAAATAAGGATACCGCTTTGTTTCCAAGTTGGCATGATGCACCATGGAAAGAGAAATTAAATTTATTAGATAAGTTTGAAGATGATAGATTAGTTAGTTTTGGTAAAAAAATCATCTTTCAAGAAGCTCCGGAGATACTTCCAGTCTCTATGTATAAATCAATTAAAAGAGATATAGCAAAAAGAATACTGAGTGAAAAAAAAGAAAAATGGTGGACTATCCCAACTTTATATAATGAAATTGATACTTTAAGAGAGAAATATTCTAATGAAAACGACAATGAAAAATTAGCCCTTTTGGATGAGTTTAATAATTATGCAATGTCAATTCAAAAAAAGTATGAAAATGTTTAATGTATAAATCTAAATTAATCTCAATTTTACCTATTGAATATATACAAAATTAATCTATATCCATCTCATGGCTACAATTAATGTAACTGATGAAAACTTTGACGAAAAAGTTTTAAAAAGTGATAAACCAGTTCTTGTAGATTTTTGGGCAGAATGGTGTGGACCTTGTAAAATGGTGGGCCCTATTTTAGAGGAAATCTCTGATGAAATGGCAGAGGAAGTTGTGGTTGCAAAACACGACATAGACTCTCAACCTAATGTTCCAACGCGATATTCGATAAGAGGAATTCCTACTATGCTCTTATTTTCGGGTGGAGAGTTAAAAGCTACAAAAGTTGGTGCTACACCTAAAAGCGATATTGTTTCTTTTATTAAGGAAAATATCTAATTTAATTTTAAAATTTCTCCTGCTAGATAAAGTGATCCTATACAAACAGTTATTGTATTTTCGTTTTTTGATAACGATTTTATAGCACTTTCAATGTTTTGTGATCTTTTAATATTTAAATTTAAATCATTTAACTTACTTTCCAAATCTTCTTTTGATATTGCACCATCCTGATTAGGAATATCAATCAAAGTTATAGAATTAACTATATTTCTGAAAGATTTTATAAATTCTATATGTTCCTTATCTTTCATCATTCCAACTATTAGATTTACCTCTTGATTTTGGTTTTTTATCCAATTAGCAATAGATAAACTTGCACTTATATTATGACCACCGTCAACAATTAATCTATTGTTGCCTGCAATCGTCTTTAAATTACCACTTTTGATTTCTTCCAATCTTCCTTTGAGTGAAATATTTTGAATACCATTAATTATATCATTATTTTTTATATTAAATATTTTTCGTGATGCAGCAATCGTGGTACTTATATTATAAAGTTGATGATTTCCAAGAATATTTGGTTCAGGTAATACCATTTCACCTAAATAATCTTGATATTGAATAAAACCATTTTCAGAATTTGTAATATTAAAATCTTTTCCAAAAAAATATTTATTAGAAGTATTTTTTTCTAATGACCTTTCAATCTTATATCTTATTTTATCGTTGACTTGTTTATTAACAAATATATTTGAATTTAAAAGCTTAGCTGTTTTTTCATAGATTACTCCCTCAATCGATTTATTTTCAAGCCATTGGAAGTGGTCGTTATGAATGACACCAATAAGTGTCATTAAATTCCCCTTAAACACATTTGTACTATCAAATTGATGAAATAATCCAGCCTCTATAATATTAATATTATCTTTGAAATTTTCGGCTAATTTTATAAATGCACAAGTTAAAATTTCAAATAGTGTTGCATTGTCATCACCTAATATCTTTTCAACATCTGTTAGTAATTCTATTAAATCTTCTTCCTCGATTTCTTTATCATTAAAAACGTATCTTTCTGTGTAAGAGAGTAAGTGGGGTGAGGTATAAAGATTGGTTTTGTATCCAGCTTGGTTAAGAATTGACTTAAGACTATAGCACATGCTTGCTTTTGCGTTAGTCCCTACAACTGTTACAATATTTTTTAATTTATCCTGGGGATTACCAAGTTTTTTTAAAAGGTTAAAGGTTCTTCCTAAAGATAAATCTAGTTTTTTCTTATGATGCTTCTCTAGTTTGGATATCAGTCTCTGAATTTTCATTTAAATTTTCTAAATGTATATCAGAATTTTTTCTAAGCAATATTGATAGAAGTTTACCAATTTCTTCTTGTAAATCTTTTCTTTCTACAACTCTGTCTACAAATCCATGTTTCTCAACAAATTCTGCAGTTTGGAAATCAGAACTTAATTCTTCCTTAACGGTTGCTTGAATAACTCTTTTTCCAGCAAAAGCAATCAAGCACCCAGGCTCTGCAAAATGTATATCTCCCAACATTGCAAAAGAGGCTGTAATTCCACCTGCTGTTGGATCAGTGAAACAGACGATGTAAGGTAAATTATTATTTTTAAGTTCGTTTATTGCAAGCGTTGTTCTAGTCATATTAGCTAAAGCAATTGTTGACTCAAACATACGTTGGCCCCCGCCACAAGGAAAGAACAGATAAGGCGTTTGATTGTCAATTGCATGCTGCACTCCATATATTATTGCTTCTCCTTCAGCAGCTCCTACAGATCCACCTATAAAATCAAAATTTATAGCTCCTGCGGTAACCTCAATTCCATTAATTTTTCCCTTAGCAATCATTACCGCACAATTTTGATTTGTTTTCTCTCTAGCTATCTTAAGTCTTTCTCTATAAGACTTTGTATCAACCCAATTCAATGGATCTTCAGTAGGTATTGGAGACTCTAAAACTTGATATGAATTTTTTCCAAATATTATATCAAATCTTTGTCTACAACTAATTCTATGATGCTTTCCGCAAAGATTGCAAACCCACAAATTATTTTCTAAATCTTTCTTTAATATGGGCCCTTTACAACAGCTTGTCCAATCTGAGTTTGCAATATCTTCTTTTGAAGGTCTTTTCCGAAGCACCTTCTTTATCTTTTCACCAAATTTAATAGCTTTTGTTAACCAATTCATGATATTTTTTTTCTTAGCTTACTAACCATCTTACTTACATTTATGACAGGATTTTGTCTATTGTTTAAACTTCTAGTAATTTCTTTACAAATTTGACTTCCAACTACAAGTCCATCAGTGTTTTTAAATTTTGATATTGTTTTTTCAGTTATTCCAAAACCAATTACACAATTTTTTTTTGGATTAATTTTTTTAATTTTATTGTAATTGATTAATATTTTTCTTGGTGAAACTTTAAGTTTTCCACCAGTAGTTGATAACATACTAATATAATAAATCATATCGTGTGAATCTTTTATGATACTTTTTAATCTTTGTTTAGATGTTGTTGGAGATATTAATTGAATAAAGTTTATTGAACTTTTTTTGCATTTTTTTGAAAAGATTTTATTTTCTGGCCAAGGCAAATCTACAACAATTAAACCACTCACACCTGATTTTTTACAGTTCTTTAAAAAATTGTTTTCACCATATTGATAAATCATATTGTAATACCCCATCAAAATTACTGGTTTTGAATACTTACTTTTTTTAAAATTTTTAACTATGTTGAATATGTCATTCATTTTAATCCCATTTTTAATTGCTCTGTAGGCACTAGTTTGGATTTGGCCTCCATCTGCTACGGGGGTATTATGTGGAACACCTACCTCTAAAATATCAGCATAATTAGAAATTGATTTAAGTATTTCTAAAGATTGTTTGTTTGAGCTATCACCGGCAACAGTATAAGTTAGTAATGCTGCTCTTCTCTCTTTTTTTAAATTTTGAAATGTTTGTCTAATTGGATTTGACATACTTTTTTCCTAATTTTTTCTCTAAAATCTTCTTATCTTTATAAGCATCACCACAGCTATTTATGACTACAATTGTATCTTCTGATAGTTTTTTTGCTTCTTTAATTGCTACTGAGAATGCATGGCTTGGCTCAAGAGATGGTCTCAAATTTTCGTACTTTGTAACAATCTGATATGCTTTTAATGCCTCCTCATCACTAGCAGCAGTATACCGAGCTCTTTTAGTGTCTTTTAAAAAGCAATGCAGAGGAGAAATGCCCGGATAGTCAAGTCCAGCCGAAATTGACTCAGTCTCTTCAATTTGACCATCATTATTCTGATTGACATATTGAGCAGCACCATGAAGTATACCTATTTTGGAACCATAGGTTAAAGGGGCTGCATGTCTTTTACTTTTAGCTGGTCCTCCTGCTTCAACCCCAATAAACTCAACTTGCTTTTTATCATAATCCATAAATTCATTCCAAAATCCAAAACTTGAGGAACCTCCTCCTACACAATTGTATAATTTAAGTTTTTTTGGAATAGCACCAAACTCATTTATTAATTGTATTTTAAGTTCTCTAGAAATTTGGCTGGTACTCCATCCACATATACGAACAAAAATTGCAGGACCAACTGTACTACCAACACACATTGCAGTAGTATCACAATTAGCAACCCAATATCTCATACATTCAGAAACAGCATCTACAAGTGTTTGACTTCCTGAATACACTGGAATTACATCTGCACCATTTTTTTTCATTGCTTTAACATTTGGTTGTTGTCTTTTTATATCCTTTGCTCCCATAAAAATTTTACATTTGAGACCAAATTTTTTAGCAGCCATACTTAACATTTTACCGGCATATCCAGCACCTGTATCTCCAATAATAACTTTTTTTCCAGACCTTCTTGCTAACAAACAATGTACTGTAGCATTGTATATCTTATGGGCACCTCCATTGGCATCAGATACAACTTTTGACCAAATTTGAGCTCCGCCAATGTGTTTAGTTAAATTTTTTAATTTTATGAATCTTGTGGGTGTTCCAATCCAATTCTTAAAATACCTATCTCTTTCTTTTATAAATTCTTTATCTTTTTTGAGTTTATTAAATTGAATTTCAAGATCTTCTATAGGTTTTTTAAGTGTCTCAGGAACAAAATTCCCACCAAATTTACCACCCCAAAAACCGAGTTTGTCTCCTTGATCTATAACTGGAATTCTTTTTCTAAGTTTCATAAAATTGTTAAGTTTAGCAGTTTATTGATTTTTTTAATATCTTTCTTGCCTTCTTCATTCTCTAATGAACCACTTAAGTCAATAAAAAAATCTTTATTTTTAAAATTAGGAATATCATCTATTTTTATATTTCCAGCAATCATTTTGTTTATAGAATTTGGTAATGAATTTAATAAGTCATGGTCGAAGCTTATTGATTTTTCATAACCCTTTCCGTCAAAAAGAAATATATCTGAAATACCGGTAAAATTTTTGTATTTTTCAACATCAATTTGATTAGCAACTGTAAAAGCTGAAATAATTTTTATATTGTATTTTTTTTTAATATTTTTAGTCCTTTCAGGACTTACATCATATAATTGATAATAATCAAAATTTAAATCTTTAATTTCCTCTAATTCTTTATCACTCGGATCAACAAGCACAGATACAAAGTTTGTGTTTTTTTTATTAGTTTTTAACAATTTTTTTAAATTTTCATGATCAACATATCTTTTACTTTTTTTATAATTAGAAATGAATCCAATAAACATAGCAGGATGTTTATGGTTTAAAATAAAGCTTAAAGTCTCAAGATCAGAGATCCCACAAATTTTTATACCCTTAATCATTATTTTAAATGATTGATTAAACTTTGAAGATTATTTTTGATATTTCCCTTTGTAATTGGTCTTCCTAATACCAACCAATCAGATCCATTCCGGAATGCTTCTTTTGGAGTCAGTACTCTTTTTTGATCATTTGATTTTGAGTTAAATCTTATACCAGGAGTTATTATTTCTCTCTTAAATACTTTCTTTACAATGTCTACCTCTCTTGCACTACATACTAAAGCATCTAGCTTTGCTCTATTTGCTAATCTTGCTTGATGTAGCACTATTTTTTTAACATCTTTATTAAATCCAATATCTTTTAATGATTTATTATCTAGAGAGGTTAATATTGTTACTCCAATTAATTTTGTCTTTCCAGAAACTTTTTTAGCTGCTTTTAATGCTTCTAAACCAGAACTTATATGAATTGTTAAATAATTAAATTTTAAATCTTTAACAGCCTTTATTGCTGATGCACAGGTATTTGGTATATCTGCAAATTTGTAATCACCAAAAGTAGTTACATTTTTTAACTTTGATATAAAATCTCTACCTTTTTTAGAATTAAGAAATTCTAAACCAAATTTATAACCTATCTTTAATTTTGAATTTTTTGTTTTTTTTATTATCTCTTTAACCTTTTTTATGTTTTGAGTATCACAAGCAACAAAAATTTTATTTCTTTCCATTTATAATTTTAGACCACTCTTTTGATGTTTTGAATAATATAGTTTTTTTCTCAGGTGTATTTACTTTCTCATTTGTTTTTGGATTTCTAGAAATCCTTGCTTTTTGAATTCTTGGCTCAATTGTAAATACATCTCTCAATTCTACTCTCTCACCTCTTTTTAAAGATTCCTGCATTTCATAAATCATAATTTCAAATAGTTTTATGAGATCTTTTCTAAAAAAATTTGGGTAGTTATCTGATAATTCTTTTATTAAATCTGACTTTACAAATGACAATTTCTACTCTGAATCCTTTTTATTTTTCTTATCATCTAATTGCTCAGAAAGTGACGAGAAAGGAAGATTTTTCCCACTCAATGGACTAGAGTGTTCCTTAATAGCCTTGGCATTCATTATTTCTTCAAGCAACTTAATACTTAATGATACTTTTCTTCTTTCAAAATTGAGCTCTGCTATGGCAGCATCGATTCTTTCTCCACCAACGAAACGAGACGGTCTTGCATCAGATGCACTCATGGCTATCTGGGATTTTTTTATTAAAGTTTCAATTTCGCACCCTTCTGGCTTAACAATTAATCCTTTATTATCAGAAGAAATAACCTTCACTGTTATTGCATCGTTTACTTTTTTATCTTTAAACCAATCAAAAGGATCTTTTTGAAGTTGCTTTAAACCTACTCTTACTTTTTGATCTGACTTCTTAATCTCTAATACACGTACTTTTAATTTGTCACCTTTTTTGTATTTTTTAAGTTCTTCTTCAGGATTCCCAGTAAAAGAAAGATCATTTGAGTGCAAAAATCCATCGATTTCAAAATCTGCTAACTTTAAATAAAGAGCATATTCATTTGTGTTGGTTACAACTCCATCAATATCAGAACCTACTGGATAATTACTCTCTAATTTTGAATAAGGATTTTCTTGTGTAAGTCTGTGGGATATAGCGACTCTTCTTTTGTCTTTATCAATTTCTGTAATTACACAATCTATTTGGTCGCCTACATTAAATATTTTTTTTGGTGATATATTTTTTTTGGTCCAGCTTATTTCACTACTATGAAGAAGAGTACTTAGTCCTGCCTCTAACTCACAAAAGCATCCATAGTCTGTAATTTTTACCACTTTTACTTTGTATTGACTTCCTATTTGGTAATTTGAAATATGTTCAAAAGGATCGGGTGACAATTGTTTTATCGAACAACCTACTTGCAATTTTTCCATATCAATCGAAATCACCTTCAGATCATGTTTCTCACCAATATTAAATATTTCATCTGGGTGATTTACCCTACTGTAACTAATCTCCTGAAGGTGACAGAGCGTATCTATTGTACCTTCTGGCGTTGTAACTTCAAAAAAACAACCAAATGATGAATAACCTTTTACTATGGCGTCTTTAATAATATCTCCTACTTTAAACTTCTCGATAATTTTTGCTTTATCCTCTTTTTTACTTGAGGAGACAACCTGTCTTCTAGAAACAACACTGTTTCCTCTCACCATATCAAGTTTAATTAGAGCAAATTTTTGTTCGACCCCAATTAAATGATCGATATTTTTAATTGGTTTGTCAGAGATTTGTGACCCAGGGCAAAACATAAGTGAACCAGTCTCCACATGCTCAACTATCACACCACCTTTAGTTTTTTGAGTAATTTTTCCATTAATTAGTTCGTTTTTTTCGTAGCACTCAACTAACTTATTCCATCCTTTTATTTTTTGAGCCTTTTGAGCTGATACAATAACATCACCGTTTTTATCTTCTATTTTTTCCAATAATACAGATATTGTTGAACCCTCTTTTACATCCTGACTCATTCCCATTAATTTTATTTCATTAACGTCAATAACAGGTTCACTTTTTAAACCTGGAATGAATAAAAAAATATATTTGCTTGTAATTTTAGTTACTTTTCCCTCAATTATTCTTCCTTCTTCAATTTTGTTTTTGGATAATTGGCTGTTTAATAGTTTTTCAAACTGCTTACTAGCAGGTGATGATAGGTCTTTATAAATTTCCATTAATTATTTAACTTTTTGTCCATAATTGCTTTAATTTTTTCAAAGCACGCTTTCTTACTTAATTTAGTTGTATTAATCAAGATAGAATCTTTGGTTTTTTTTAGTGGCCCATATTTCCTTTTTTTGTCGGATTTATCCCTATTTTTTAGGCTTTTAAAGACTTCTTGATAAGTAATTTTTTTATTTAGTTTTCTATATTCTTCAAAGCGTCTTTTTGCTCTGACATCTAAACTAGCAGTAATATAAAATTTAAACATTGCATCTCTTACTTGTACTGTAATTATATCTCTTCCATCCAAAACAGATCCTTTATATTTTTTTGGAGGGTTATAAGCACACCTTTGTTGAAATTTATGAACTAAATTTCTGATTTTTTTATCTTTAGCTATTTCAGATGCTGAAATTGCTACTTCATTTGATAATAAAGATTTCTTTTTTAAATAATCTAATTTTATATTTTTGATTTTTTCTTTGATTAAATTATATGTAAATTTTTTTTGGTTCTCTAATTTCAATTTTCCAATATATCTGTAAATTTTTCCTGTATCTAAATAAAATAAATTGTATCTTTTAGATATAAATTTAGCCTGTGTGCCTGCTCCAGCCGCAGCAGGAGAGTCAATTGCAACAGTTATAATATTCTTTCTTTTTTTCAACTTATCTTTGCCCCAACTTTTCTTAAAGTTTTTAAAAAATCTGGAAAAGATGTATTCATAGAATCTTTATCATTTATTTTCCATTTTCCACCTAGCGTCAATGCTGTAATACAACATAAAAAAAATATTCGATGATCCTTTAAAAAATTTTTCATTTCAAATTTTTTTGATAGGTTTAAATTTGGATTACCATGAATACTAATATTATTTTGAAATCTTTCTACTTTAATACCAATTAATTTTAAAAATTTTATCGCTAAATCTAATCTCTTAGACTCTTTCTTATTCATTTCCCCTAGGTCTTTAAATTTTGATGTACCCTTTGCTTTTGCAGCAACTAAAAAAATTATTAAAAACTCGTCAATAGCTGAGCTATTTAACTTTGAAGGACAATTTATTGCATTTAAACTTTTTTTGCTTTTTACATGGATATCAGCAATTTCTTCTCCATTATAAATTTTCTTTTTTTTTAGTCTTATTTCAGCTCCCATCATATTTAATATAGAAATTATTCCAATTCTACTCTTATTTACATTAACCTTTTCTATAATGATTTTAGAATTTTTTGACAAAAGAGTTAAAACTATAAAAAAAGATGCAGAGCTTATATCTCCTGGAACTTCATACTTAAAATTTTTAAATTGTTTTAAGCCCTCAACTAATATTTTTTCATATCCTGTTTTTTTTATAACCTTTATAGGATATTTTAAAAATTTTAAAAATAATTCTGTGTGATTTCTAGAGATTTTTGAATCAATATGAGTAATTCCAGGGGTATTTAAGGCACTAAAAATAATACAAGTTTTTACCTGTGCGCTTCCAATATTTTCAATATATTTGATTGGTCTTAAAAAGTTAGTTCCTTGTATTTTAAGAGGTAATAAATTGTTCTTACTCTCAATATTTACACCAAAAAGTCTTAAAGGTTTTATAACTCTCGAAAAATCTCTTTTTGATAAACTTTTGTCACCAATTAATTTTACTTTGAACTTTGATTTGACTAATAAACCAAGTATCAATCTAGCTAGAGTACCAGAATTACCTGCATTTAGCACAGTCTTACTTTTTATATTGAAGCCATTTAAACCACAACCTTGTATATAATAAACTTTCCCAACTTTTGAATAACTAATACCAAGTTTTTTTATAACTTTTAAAGAATTTAAAACATCTTCAGACTCAAGTAAGTTTGAGATTTTTGATGTACCTACTGCTTGTGAGGCTAGAAGAACTGATCTTATTGAAATGCTTTTATCAGCACTCACTTTAATTTTTTTATTAAAATCTCTTAATTTATTTTTTATTATAATATGATTAGACATAGATGAATTAATTTATTTTAAATTCATCTCCGAAATATGCAGATCTAGCATTTGAGTCTTTTATAATCTCTTTTGGACTTCCAGATGCTATAATTTTCCCATTTGATAAAACAATTGCTCTATCTACACAACTTAATAAATCTCTGGCTTGGTGATCGCAGACCACCACAGTTATTTTCTCAATTGCTTGAAGATTAACAATTATTTCTTGAAGCATTTTGATTGTTAGGATATCTAAAGCTGCAAATGGTTCATCTAGAAGCAAAATTCTAGGATCATTTATTAATGCCATTGCTATTACAAGTTTCTTTTTTTGACCACCTGATAAATGTTTAGCTTTAATTTCTAACAATGGGTCAAATTCAAATTGGGATATTATTTTTTCAATTTTTGCTTTTCTTAAATCTTTATCTTTTATGTGGATTTCACCTACTAGTTTTAAATTTTCAATAAGATTTAAATCTTGAATGTAACCTCCGTGTTGTGGAACATAACCTAGTTTAAATTTGGTTGCTCTCTCATAAATAGGAATGTTTGTACAATTTTCTCCATTGATTAAAACTTTTCCAAAACTAGGATCTTTCAAGCCAGTAATAATATGAAAAATTGTAGATTTTCCTACGCCGTTAGGCCCAAGCATTCCCAGAACTTCTTGTTTATTAATTTTTAAATTTAAATCATTTAAAATTTGCCTTTTATTATAGAACATCGAGATTTTATCTAATTCCAGCAAAACTCTTTTTTCTTTAAAACTTTTAATTCTGAATTTTTTTATTAACGCCATTAATTTGTGATAACTTTTATTTCTGCATCTGCAGATTGTGGATTTATATTAATATTTTTTGTCTTTAAATCAAATTCAACTTTTCCTGCTTTCATTTCAGAAATTGGATCGGTAATTATGACATTGTTATAGGCTATAGCTTTGTTTGTTTCCATATTTATATCAAAATTTTCACAAGTAATTTGTTTTTCTTGATAATTTATTACTACATTATCATAAAATTTAGAACTTGAATTTACAGAATTAAATTGACCAAAGTCTGATTCTATGAAAATTGTATCTCTACTATCAGATCTAACCTCTCCTCTTACATTTATTAAATCTAATACATCTTTGTTGTCAATATTTGACATTCCAGACTTAGCCAAGAGGTAAAAATTATTTCCTCTATCGTCTATAGAATTATATTCAATATCTTTAACAAAATCTTTTATTTCTTTTTGTTTTGCTTTATTAATTTTCTCCGTTTTATTATCCACATCTATTTTTCTCTTATTTAATTTAATTGTTTCATCTGCCTTTTCTGTATCTACGATATTATTTTCAATAATTTTTTTTTTATCATCCCCAGATGATATATCTTTTAGCTTTTTACTTTCATTCTCAATTATTTTTTTCAATTCATTATTTTTTGTAACCAGTTCAGATAATTTTTTTTCAAGATTGCTGATTTTTTCTTGATTATCAATTTCGATTGAGTTCGTTTCCTCCTCAATATTTTTATTTATTTCAAAATATTTAAAATAAACTACCGTTACTGTTGAAATTATAAGTAATAATAACAAAATCTGAATAAACGACTTGATTGACATTTAATTTATGTTCGCATTTAAAATATTATGGATATGTATGAATCCGATAGTTTTATTTTTTCTTTTATTTTTGTGTACACATAAACTTGTTATTTTCTTATCATTCATAATAGAAAGTGCTTGTGCCACAAGCATATCTTTATCTACACTAATTGGTTTTTTTTTCATAACTTTTTTGATTTCTAAATTTTTAAAATCTGATTTTAAATTAGAAAGTCTTTTTAAATCTCCATCTGTTAAAATTCCTTTTGTATTTTTATATCTATCTCTAATAACTAAGGCACCAAGCCCTTTTTTTTCAATATTTCTTAAAGCAGTTTTCATTCTTACATTTTCATTAACAAAAGGAATTTTTCCTTTAATTAACATTAAATCCTCAACAGTTTTTAATTTTATAGATAGAGAGCCGCTTGGATGGAATTTTTTAAAATCCAGCTTACCAAATTTTTTATAATTCATACATGTGATTGCAATTGCATCACCCAATGCAACTTGCACTGTTGTCGATGAAGTTGGAACAAAACTTCCAGGACCTGCTTCTTTAACTGATGGTAATAAAAAATTAATATCAGCATTTTTATACAAAATAGAATCTTTTCTAGAAGTAATTCCAATAAGTTTTATATTCTTATTTCTAGAAGCATACTGGATTATATTTTTTAATTCATCACTCTCACCGCTCAGACTAATTAATATTACTACATCATTTGATGTTATTTGACCCATATCACCATGGCTTGCATCTGATGCATCTAAAAAGAAAGATGGTGTACCTGTTGATGAAAAAGTTGCAGACCACTTTCTGCCAATTATTCCACTTTTACCTACACCAGAAACAATTATTTTGCCGTTTTTACAGTTTAAAATTGTTTTAATAATTTTTTCATAAGATTTTCCTATACTTGAGCGAAGTTTCTTAAGTGAGTTTGTTTCAGTCTCAATTACATCCTTTGCAATATTTAATAATTTTCTATTTTGCATTTTAGTGAGACCATATATCTTCTTTGAAGGAGGCAAAATCTAAATCCACTCTTGTATTAATAAACTTTATTGTTTTTTCATAAAGATCAATTCTATTTTCTCTTTTCAAAATTTCCGTTAAAGCAAAGTTAATTTTGTGTAAATAAATAACATCTTGAGCACAATATTTTAACTGTTTATCAGTTAATTCTCCGCCAAAATCAGATGATTGTAATTGTTTGCTAATATCTATACCCACAAATTCTTTAACCAAATCTTTTAATCCGTGCTTATCAGTATAACTTCTAGCAATCTTACTCATTATTTTAGTACAATCCACATTATTTGTCTCTACCTCTAAATATTTCTTTATAAATAGAAGATCAGCTCTAGCAAAGTGAAACAATTTATTTATATTTTTATCAATTAAAATATTTTTTAAGTTCGGAGAATCATAATTATCTTTATCAAATTGTATAATATGGGCATCATTTTGACCTGAAGATATTTGCAATAAACAAAGTCTATCTCTTTCAATATTAAGTCCAGTAAATTCACAATCTATGGCTATCTTGTCACTGAACTTTATTTCATCTGGTAAATCTTGTTTATGTAATTTAATATCTAAATTCATTTATAAGATATATATATATGAAAAATCAGGATTCAATTTTAATATTCGGTTCATCAGGACAAATTGGAAAATCTTTAATAAGAAAATTTACAAAAAATAACTACAAAGTTATTGCAGTAACTAGGAGTATTCATCAAAAAGGCTATCAAATTAAAACCCAATCAAACTATGGATATCTAGAATTAGAAGAAATAAATTCATTCAACGAGCAAAATATTTCTAGATTGATGGAAAAGGCGTCAATATGTATTAACCTTATAGGAATTTTGTTTGAAAAAAAGAAAAATCAATTTGAATTAATTCACTCGAGCTTACCTTCCTTATTATCAAAATTAGCATTAAAAAATTCAATTCAGCAATTCATTCATTTATCAGCTTTAGGAATTGAATCAGCGATAGATAGTAATTATGCAATGAGCAAATTGGATGGAGAACAAAAAGTAAGAAAAAATTTTCCAAACTCTATTATTTTAAAACCTTCTATTGTATATTCAGTAGACGATAATTTTACTACAAATTTCATGAGTTTGTTAAATATCCTTCCTGTCATGCCACTTTATTATGGTGGAAGAACCAAATTTACACCCATACATGTCTCTGATTTAACAAACATAATTTTTGAAACAGTTAAAAAAAAAATTGTTGGAGAAACTATAGAATGTGTTGGTCCTCAGGTAATTACTTTTAAAGAGATAATATTAAAAATTCTGAAATCGATAAATAAAAAAAGATTATTAATACCAATACCTTTTATTTTGGCAAAACTTAATGCTAAATTATTTGAACTGATGCCCAAACCATTATTAACAATGGATCAGCTTAGATTATTAAAATATGATAATATAATTTCTAAAAAGTATAAAACTAATTTTGATATTAAAATGGAAGCAAATAAAAAATTTGATGATGAGATAAATAGATATAGTTATAATTGGACTAGTGGAGGACAATTTTCAAAAAAGAAAATTGGTAAATTGAATTAATGTTAAGTAACATTATATATTTTATTGTATTTTTGATTCTAGCATTTGTTTTGTCCATTGCAGTAAAGGCAATTACAAGAGGAGTCGAGGCTAAACAAATAATAAAAGATGAAAAGAGTTTAGATTTAAATAACGAAAATGAAAATCAAAATTTAAAAGTAATTAATCAAATAAAGGAGCTAAAAGATTTATATGATAATGGAACAATTGATGAAAATGAATTTAAAAAAGCTAAGGAAAAAATATTAAAATAATTTAAGCTGATTTTACTTTTTTTTCTATAAATTTTGGAACTTCATCTTCTTTGTCTACAACTTCATCCTTCTTTCCTTTTGGCTGAAAAACAATCATAAGATGTAATGGACAATAAGAAAATTTCTCAATAGTTTTCCTTCCACAAAATGATGAGTCTTTCTCATTTGGATGACCTTCCATATATTTACAAGTATTTTCATTCAACTCTTCTAATTGTAGATTTCTAGCTGGTTCAAAGTTTTTGTCTAAAAGTAAGGATCTAAATCTGTGTTTTCTTGTCCCTTTCTTTAAACTATTATCTGGAGTAACATTTACACTATTGTTATTTACGATTGTAGATCTAGTTTTTATTTTTGCTGATAAGTTCAATCTGTGTGCTTTTCCAATAACCGCATTTCTACTAACACCTCCAATTATTCCAGCAATTTGACTAGCTGTTTGACCTTTTCCCCAAAGTTCCTTTAATTTACTGACTTTTTCTTCTGTCCAACTCATATTACTATATTTAGTATATAAAAATAAAATTACAACATCATCTTGAAACCATAAATATTTTATCTTAACAAGCTTTTTTTTCTGTTTTTTAACATTTTGTAAAAAAAATGTTTATTAATAAATACTTATGGTTGAATTACACAAAAAATATCAGATTGGAGTAAGAAGATTTGGATTTATTAATTGGGTAGGAACATA
This sequence comes from uncultured Pelagibacteraceae bacterium, assembly GCA_902597335.1. Taxonomy (GTDB): domain Bacteria; phylum Pseudomonadota; class Alphaproteobacteria; order Pelagibacterales; family Pelagibacteraceae; genus Pelagibacter. Next base: position 86,380 of record CACJXK010000002.1, on the reverse strand, counting down.
TTCTTTATTTAAAAAAGAGGTTCTAAGATTTTTAACTGTTTCAGGACAAACTTTGTTTGGCCCTATATTGACTAGCATATTATTTTTGACAGTTATTTCTTTAGCTATAGGAGATCAAAAAACTGAAGTTTTAGGTGTTACTTATATAAAATTTTTAGCCAGTGGTTTAATAATGATGCAAGTTATTCAACAAAGTTTTGCACATGCAAGTTCTTCTTTAATGATGGGTAAGATGATGGGAACAATTACTGATGTTGTTCATAGTCCGTTATCATCCTCGGAAATAGTTTTTGCAATAACATTAGCTTCTGCCGCAAGAGGTTTATTGATTGCCTTAGTATCAACTTTAATATTTATTTTTTTTTTAGATTTATCAATACAAAATTTTCTTCTGTGGTTCATTTATTTATTTCTTGGAGGGATATTTATGGGGTCATTAGGAATAATAGTAGGATTATATGCAGATAAATTTGATCAAATGAGTACTGTTACTAACTTTATAATAGTCCCATTAAGTTTTTTAAGCGGCACATTTTATAGTGTTGATAAATTGCCAAATTTTTTACAAATTGTAAGTAATTATAATCCTTTTTTTCATATGATAGATGGTTTTAGATACTCATTTATTGGTCAATTAGATGGTTCTTTAACATTTGGTATTTCGACATTAACTTTTCTGAGTTTACTTATTACATATTTTGCATACATTTTAGTACATAAAGGTTATAAAATTAAATCATAATTCAATATGAGTTCTTTAGCTAAAAATTATAAAAGAAGAAATCTTTCTTTTAGTAAAGGCAGAGGTTCTTTCTTGTATACAAAAGGTGGAACAAAATTTTTAGATTTTGTTCAAGGTATTGCTGTAAATTCACTTGGGCATGCTAATCCATCTCTTGTTAAAGCTATAAATAAACAATCAAACAAACTTTGGCATGTCTCAAACTCTTTTAAAATTCCTGAGGGAGAAGAGTTAGCCAGAAAGTTAACAAGCAAAACTTTTGCTGGCGCAGTTATTTTCCAAAATAGTGGTGCTGAGGCTACAGAAGCAGCAATAAAAGTTGCCAGAAGATATTTCTATTCGATAGGTCAGTCGAAAAAGAATAGGATTTTGTGTATAAAAAATTCTTTTCATGGGAGAACTATTGCAGCAATAAATGCAAGTGGGTCAAAAAAAATGACTGAAGGATTTGGCCCTAAAGTAGGAGGTTTTGATCATTTTGAATTTGGGAATCATGTTGAATTAAAAAAAAAGATTACTAATAAAACTGCAGCTATAATGATTGAACCAATAATGGGCGAAGGGGGTATAAAAGTAATACCTACTTGGTGTTTAAAAGAAATTAGAAAGATTTGTGATAAGAAAAAAATTCTTTTAATTTTAGATGAAGTTCAATGTGGAATAGGTAGATCTGGAAAGTTTTTTTCTTACGAATATGCAAACATTAAGCCAGATATAGTCCCAATAGCCAAAGGTATAGGAGGTGGTTTTCCAATAGGCGCTGTTTTGATGACAAAAAAAGTTTCTAATGCTATGGTTCCTGGTACTCACGGATCTACTTTCGGTGGAAACCCACTTGCAATGTCAGTTGGTAATGCTGTTATGGATGAAATTTTCAAAAAGGGTTTTCTTTCAAGAGTCAAAAGCAATTCTAGGTATTTTATTTCAGAACTAAATAAAATAAAAAATAAATTTCCAAAAATTATAAAAGAAATTAGAGGTGTAGGACTAATTTTAGGAATACAACTTCATCACGACCAGACCAAATTTATTGATGATTTACTTAAGAATAAATTGTTAACTATTAGAGCGGGTGAAAATGTAATAAGAATTCTACCACCTCTAAATGTAAGCAAAAAAGAAATAGATATGGCTTTGAAAATCATAAATAAAGTTTGCAACTCTTATAAAAATTAATGAATAACTTTCTTCACATTAAAGATATTCCAGTAAAAGATCTCAAGAAAATTATATCTGACGCAAAAAAAAGAAAATCAAAAAGAAAAAGATTAAATACATTAGATCCTGACAAAGATGTCCCTTTAAAAGGAAAAATTCTTTTACAAATGTTTGAAAAGTCTAGCCTAAGAACTAGGTTAAGTTTTTATTTGGCAATTAAACAATTGGGTGGTGGCTCTTTAACTTTAAGACCTGAGGAATTACACCTAGGAATTGGAGGTGAAAGTATATCAGATACATCTAAAATTTTATCAACTTATGGAAATGCTTTTATGTTAAGAACTGACTCTGATAAGAAGTTAAATGAATTTAAAAAATTTTCTAAAATACCAATTATAAATGGATTAAGTCCATCATCACATCCAACGCAAGTTTTGTCAGATATTTTTACAATTCAGGAAATCAAAAAGAAAAGTATTTCTAAATTAAAGTTATGTTGGATTGGTGATGCTAGCAATAACATGATGAACAGTCTTATTGAGGCTTGTGTAAAATTTTCGATATCTTTAAATATTGCCTGTCCTAAAGAATATCAACCAAATAAAGTCCTTATTTCCTGGATAAAAAAGAAAAATGGAAAAATAAAAATTTTTAATAAAAAAGAATTAGCAGTTAAAAATTGTGATGTTGTTATGACAGATAAGATCATTTCACTGAATGATAAGGTAAATAAAAGAAAGAAACTTAAATCATTTAAAAATTTTAAAGTTGATTCTAAAACAATGAGATTTGCGAAGAAAGATGCAATATTTTTACATTGTCTTCCAAGAGGTAATGAGGTTTCAAAGGAAGTTTTTTTAGGGAGGCAGTCAAAAGTATGGCAGCAAGCTCTTAACAGGGTTTATGTTCAAAAAAGTATATTATTATATTGTTTTGATAAATTAAGGTAATTCTAAAGGACTGTCAGCATTTGCATTCATATATAGTATAACTGATGCTCTATCTTTTTCTTTTTTTAATCCTGCAAAAGCCATTTTTGTTCCTTTAATATAAGAGGCTGGTTTAATTAAAAAACTATTCATTTCTTCAAAAGTCCAATCTTTCCCAAATGCTATTAATGCTTTAGAATATTTATAATCCTCCAGTGCACCCATGTTACGACCTAATACATTATAGAGCGCTGGTCCAATATTATTTCTTCCACCTTTTTTGATAGAATGACATGCACTACACTTTTTGAAAACTGTTTTACCATGCTCAACACTTCCCATTGCTAATAAAGCAGCTATATCAACTTCTTGTGCGGAAGTAGATTTTTTTGTGTCTGTTTCAGCAAATTCAACTTTATATGCAGATTGAGATGGCTTCTCAACGTAATAGATGTAATCAGAAATTTTGGTAATCCCAAATATAACTATAAAAATAACTAATACTGCAGCTATGATTTTATTAATTTCAAATGAATCCATGATTTTTAATTATTAAACTCGTATAACATGTTAAACAAAAAAAATACTAAATTTAATTTTAAATATTGCGTCTGAAAGACGCATAATACTTAATTTTATGAACAATATAGTTATTTTAATTCCTTCAAGATTAGCCGCAACAAGGCTTCCCAACAAACCATTATTAAAAATAAATAACATTTCAATTATTAATCATGTTTATAAGATTGCAAAATCATCATTGGTTGATCAGTGTTATGTTGCTACTGGTGACAAAGAAATATTTGAAGAGGTAACTAAAAATGGAGGAAAATGTATTTTAACTCAGAGTGATCATGTAACAGGGACTGATAGAATTTTTGAGGCTTATCAAAAACTAGAAAATGATAATATTGAGTATGTAGTAAATCTTCAAGGAGATGAACCTATGCTTGATATAAAAGATATCAATAATCTTATAACTAAAACGATTGAGAAAAAATCAAAAGTTTCAACTTTAGCCTGCAAGATAGAAAATGTGGGATTATTATCCAAAAAAAATATTGTAAAGGTTATCACAAATGAGAAACTCGAAGTAAATAAATTATCAAGTGCAATTTCGTTCTCTAGAGAAGTAAGTAGTACTATACAAAATATCTACCATCATATTGGTATTTATATTTATAATATAGCTTATTTAAAAAAATTTGTTCAATTAAGACAATCGCAAAATGAAAAAATACAAAAGTTAGAACAATTAAGATTAATTGAGAATAAAATCGGTATAGATGTAGGTTTAGCAAAAACCAGACCAATTGGTGTTGATACACATGAAGATTATCTGGAATTAAAAAAAATAATGGAATATAAAAATTAGATTATGAAAATTGCTTATCAAGGGGTTGCAGGAAGTTATAGTGAAAGCTGTGCCAAAAAAATGTATCCAGACTGCGAAACATTGCCTTGTAAAACTTTTGATGAATGTTTTGAAAAATCTAGTGAAGATAGTTCAATTAAATCTCTAATACCTGAGTCAAACAAAACAACCGGAAATATTGGTGTTGAATATTTAATTTTTAAATACAGATTAAATATTTATGCAGAACACTTTTTTCCAATTAACCATAATCTCTTGGGAATAAGAGGAGCTAACATACGTGATATAAAAGATGTTTACTCTCATGCTCAAGCATTAAGTCAATCTTCAAATTTTATTAAGAAAAAAAAATTTATTGAAAATGTAAGAGCTGATACTGCTGGTTCAGCAAAATTCGTTTCAGAGACTAAAGACAAATCTAAGGCAGCAATAGCCTCTAGTTTAAGCGCTGAAATATATGGCCTTAAAATTTTACAAGAAAATGTGCAGGATGATAAAGATAACGTTACTAGATTCTTGTTGCTAGGAAAAGATATCTTTCAACCAGATTTTAGTGATGAAAGTCACATAACATCGATATTATTTAAGTTAAAAAGTAAACCAGCAGCCTTGTATTCTGCATTGTCAGGTTTTGCAATTAATGGAGTTAATATGAGTAAATTACAAAGTTTTCCTGAAAAGAACTCTTTTTCCTCATATTTTTTTCTATGTGATATTGATGGACACATAGAATCTCCAAAAATTAAAAACTCACTTGAGGAATTAGGTCTGCATTGCCAAGATATGCACGTTCTAGGTGTTTATAAATCTGATAAATTTAGAGAAAAATAAATTTATAACTTTCTTGTAGAATAGAAATTTTTATTGATATAATAAAGTCGGAGGCCAGTCAGGTGGTGTTACCACAAATCCCCTAGGATCGAAAGATAGCAAGGGTAGTGAGTATTTTCCAGGTTGGTTGGTCTCCTTAGAAATGACAGAAAATTCAAAAGTACTAGCTTTAAAATATAGACCTCAAGTATTTGAGGATTTAATTGGCCAGGAGGTTATTGCTGAAACAATCAAAAATTCAGTTATCTCCGATAAAGCTGCGAACGCATTTTTATTTACTGGTATTAGAGGTGTTGGAAAAACCACTTTTGCAAGAATAGTTGCTAAAGCATTAAATTGTGAGAATGGTGTTGAAAATCTTTGTAAAAAAGATTTTTGTGAACATTGCAATTCAATTGTAAACTCAAATCATATTGATGTTTTGGAAATGGATGCTGCAAGCAAAACAGGTGTTGACGATGTAAGAGAGCTTATTGAATTTTCAAGATACGGACCAACAACAGCTAAATATAAAATATTTATTATTGATGAAGTTCATATGTTAAGCAAACAAGCATTTAATGCACTTTTAAAAACATTAGAGGAACCACCAAAATATTTAAAATTTATTTTTGCAACAACTGAAATCAAAAAGATTCCTGTAACAGTAATATCGAGATGTCAACGTTTTGATCTCTCTAGAGTGAAATCTGAAGAGCTTTTTAATTATGTAAAAATGATTAAAGACAAAGAAGGGGGTAAAGTTTCTGATGAAGCTTTAAAATTAATTGTTAAAATTTCAGAAGGATCTGTTAGAGATGCATTATCTTTGTTAGATCGTGGACTTGTAGCCAATCAAAATGATGTGGAATTAAATCTAGAAAAAGCACAAAGTATTTATGGATATTTTGATAAAAGTTCTCTGATAGAACTAATTAAAAATCTGTTTAGTGGTGATGAAAAAAAAGTATTTGAGTTGTATAGAAAGATTTATGAATCTGGTGTAGATCCAAAAATTTTTTTGAACGATTTTCTTGAGGTTTTATATTACCTAAAAAATATTAATTTTATAAAATTAGATGGAAATAATTTTTCTTTAAATGATCAAGATTTTAATAATCTTTCCACAATATCTGAAAATTTAGATTCAAAAGATATAATCCTTTTTTGGCAATTTACACTTGATACAATTGAGGAAATTAACATAGTTTCAAATCCAAATTTATCAGTTGAAATGTTCCTTTTCAGATTAATGAGAATAAAAGGTTCTAAGGAGAAATATGCTGAGGAAAGCATTACTGGAAAAAATCCTGATACTTTAATTAAAGAACCTGAAAAAAAAATTATAAATAAAACAATAGATCAAATCAAAAATATTTCACAACAAGAGAAAATTGAACCAAATTTAAATAAAGATGAAGTAATTAATGAACTTAAAATAGGCTCATTTGAAAGTTTGATAAATCTATGCACAGAAAGGAAAGAAGCAAAGCTTAAATACGAGCTTGAAACTAATACAAATTTAGTTTCATTCTCTGAGGGTTTAATAGAAATATCTTTTAATGAAAACTTAGACAAAGACTTTATTAAAAATCTATCTAACAAACTGTACGAATGGACATCCAAGAGATGGATTATCTCTCTATCAAAAAACCAAGGACAAATTTCAGAAAAAGAAAAAAATAAAATTGAAGAGAAAAAAATATTTGATGATGTCAAAAAGTCTGAAGCATATAAAAAAGTGATTGAAGCTTTTCCTGACGCAGAATTAATAAATGTTGATTTGAAAGAGGACTAGAATGACAGATTTTTCAAAATTAATGGAAAAAGCTAAAGAAATTGAAAGCAAAATGAAAGAAAGCCAAGAAAATATTAAAAAGATTGAGGTTGAAGGTGTCTCAGGAGCTAATGATGTGAAGGTTACTTTAAATGGAGAGGGCACTATGATTTCAATTAAACTTAGTGAAAATGTTTTGAAAGAAGAAAAAGTAATATTAGAAGATCTTATTACCGCTGCTCATAATAACGCAAAATCACAACTTAAATCAAAAACTGCAGAGGAAATTTCTAAGGCTTCAGGAAATTTTGGGATACCAGGATTTAAGTGGCCTTTATAATTTAAATGCAAAATATTCCTGAAATAGAAAATTTAATTAAGTTAATTTCAAAATTACCGGGGTTAGGACCTAAGTCTGCAAAAAGAATGATTCTGAAAATGATCAATAATCGTCAAGAGTTATTAAAACCATTGGCTCAGAATTTAAGTGAGGTATTTAAAAATGTTGTTAGATGTAAAGTTTGTGGAACTTTAAAATCAAATACAAGTCCATGTGATAATTGTGAAAATAAAAGTAAAAAGTTTAATAAAATTTGTGTTGTAGAAAATATTTCAGACCAATGGGCAATAGAAAGTTCATCAATTTTTCAAGGTTACTTCCATATCCTTGGAGGAACACTTTCAAATAATAATAGTCAAAATAAGGAAGATCTGTTGATCAATTCCCTTGTAGAAAGAATTAACAGGGAAAATATAGACGAGGTAATTTTGGCAACAAGTGCAACTGTCGAAGGCCAAACTACTGCATTTTATATCCAAGATACACTCAAAAAAACTAACATTAAGATTTCAAAACTTGCTCAAGGTTTGCCAGTAGGCGGAGAAATCGAAAATTTAGATGATGGTACTCTTATATCTGCATTTAAAAATAGAAAAAAAATAGAGGCTTAATCAACTTTTTTTAATCAATCTGTTTAAGTGCAAGAGAGGTTCTGTATAGCCAGAAGGCTGAGACTTTCCATGAAAAATCAATTCACATGCTGCTTTAAAAGCAATAGATTTATCATACTCTGGAGACATACTTTCGTAGCTAGAGTCGTTTTTATTCTGTTTATCTACAACTTTTGCCATTTTTTTTAAGATTTCAAGAACCTGTCTATTCGAACATAAGCCATGATGAAGCCAATTAGCAATATGTTGAGATGAAATTCTCAAAGTAGCTCTATCCTCCATTAATCCAATATCGTTTATATCTGGAACTTTGGAACAACCTATACCTTGATCTATCCATCTTACTACATAACCCAAAATAGTTTGAGCAGAATTTGAAATTTCAGTGTTAATTTCATCAACAGACCAATTAGGACGATCTGCTATTGGTATAGTAAGAAGATCAGATAATTTTGATGGCTCTCTTTTTAATATTGCTTTCTGTTTTTCAAAAACATTTACTTCATGATAGTGCATAACATGTAATGCAGCAGCAGTTGGGGAAGGGACCCAAGCACAATTTGCTCCTGCATTCACATGTCCAATTTTTTGTTCCATCATTTCGTTCATTTTGTCAGGCATTGCCCACATTCCTTTACCTATTTGAGCAACTCCTGAAAACCCACATTTTAAACCTATATCTACATTATTGTCTTCATAGGCTTTAATCCATTTAGACTCTTTCATATCCCCCTTTTTGATCATTGGTCCAGCTTCCATTGAGGTGTGCATTTCATCACCAGTTCTATCTAAAAATCCAGTATTGATAAAAAATACTCTATCTTTAAGAGTCCTAATACATTCTTTTAGGTTTGCAGATGTTCTTCTTTCTTCATCCATAATTCCACACTTAATTGTGTTTTTTTCCAATTTTAAAACTTCTTCAACTTTTGTAAAAATTAAATCGGTGAATTCTGTTTCTTCTGGCCCATGCATTTTTGGTTTTACAATATAAATAGATCCTTTTCTTGAATTACCTTTTCTTTTTAAATCATGAATACAAGCTGCTGAAGTTATAAAAGCATCCATTATTCCCTCTGGAACTTCTGATCCATCATTTAATGTGATTGCAGGGTTTGTCATTAAGTGTCCAACGTTTCTCACAAGTAAAAGACTTCTTCCGTGAAGTTTTAACTTTTCACCATTCAATGAAGTGTAACTCCTATCTGGATTAAGTTTTCTTTCTAATTCTTTACCATTTTTTTCAAATATTGACTTTAAATTACCCTTCATCAATCCTAGCCAATTTCTATAACAAATTACTTTATCTTCGGCATCGACTGCAGCCACACTATCCTCGTGGTCACAAATTGTTGACACAGCTGACTCAATTATAATATCGCTTATACCAGCAGCATCTCTTGCAGCACTAAATGCTCTAGGATTAATAATTATTTCAAGATGAAGATTATTATTTTTTAAGATTATAGCATTTGGTTTGGCCGCATCTCCTCTATGACCAATAAACTTCTCTAAATCTGATAAACTATATTCTTTATTTTCTTTATAAATTGAGAGTTTTTTATTATTTACCGCTAAACCAGTAATATCTTTCCAGTCAAGATCATTGATAGGAAAATATTTATTTAAAAAGTCTCTAGTAAATTTAATAACTTCTTGTCCTCTTAAAGGATCGTATTTTTCACTTCCACTTTCTTCGGACTCAATGATATTAGAACCGTAAAGACTGTCATATAAACTTACCCACCTCGCATTCGCAGCATTAAGGCTATATCTGGAGTTCATAATTGGAACAACTAATTGTGGTCCTGCTATATTAGATATCTCTTCATCCAAATTTTTAGTTGAAATTTTAAAATTGTCTCCTTCTTTTTTTAAATAACCTATTTCTTCTAGAAAATTTTTATATTTATTATAGTCAATTTCTTGACCTCTATTTTTTTTATGCCAGAGATCTATTTCTTGTTGCAAAGTTTCTCTAAATTCGAGTAATTTTTTATTTTTAGGTGCTAAATCGTGCACCACTTTATCAAAGCCTTTCCAAAATTCATTAGCGCTCAAATTAGTATCCATTAAAAGCTCATTTTTGACAAAATCAGCAAGCTTTTTAGCAACAGATAAATTGTGAATTTTGATATATTGCTCTCTCATAAATTGAAAATCTTATAATAAATTTTCATTTTTGCGCAATCTAAATTACTTATTTATTTTAACAATTTATTGCCTTTTTTGTTTATAATACATTTATTAAATGAAAAATTACTTAAATTTTGAGACAGATATAAAAAATCTAGAACAGGAACTGGATAAACTAAAAGATCCTTACAATCAGGAGGGTTTATCTGAGGTTGACACATCTAAGATAAGCAAAGTTGAAGAAGAAATAAATGAAAAGCTAGAAAAAATTTATTCCAATTTAGATCCATGGCAAACAGCACTTGTTGCTCGTCACGAGGATAGACCTAAGGCAAAATTTTTTGTTGAAAATCTTTTTGAAGATTTTATCCAGCTTTCAGGAGATAGATATTATGGTGAGGACAAGGCTGTTATAGCTGGTTTCGCTAAATTCGATGGTAAATCTGTTTTAGTAATCGGTCAGGAAAAGGGATCAGATCTTGATAAAAGAATAGAGCATAACTTTGGGATGATGAGACCAGAAGGCTACAGAAAAACAATTAGACTTATGGAGTTAGCCAATAAATTCAAAATTCCAATCATTTCTATTGTAGACACCCCAGGCGCATATCCAGGAGTTGGAGCAGAGGAAAGAGGCCAAGCTGAAGCAATAGCAAAATCTATTGAATGTTCCATGAAGTTAACTGTACCTACAATAGCAATAATAATTGGAGAAGGTGGATCTGGAGGAGCTATAGCTCTAGCATCATCTAATAAAGTAATTATGCTTCAAAACGCAATATATTCGGTCATTTCCCCCGAAGGATGTGCAACCATTTTATGGAGAGACCCAAAAAAAACTTTAGAAGCTGCAACTGCAATGAAAATGTCATCTAGCGACCTTTTGAAATTAAATATAATTGATGAAATAATTCCAGAACCAATTGGTGGTGCTCATAGAGATAAAGATCTTATATTGGATAATGTAAGATCTTCATTAAAGAAAAATTTAAATTTTTTTGAGACAATGGATAAAGAAGAAATTCTCACTCACAGAAAAAATAAATTTTTATCAATTGGAAGAAATAGAGGATTTACAACACAATCAGATGATGGAAATGATTTATCCATGAAAGCAAGTGCATTAGAAAATATTTATCAAAACTTTAAAAAGAATTCTAAAATTTATTATGGTGTATCTGCTGTAGCTTTATTAATATTATTTTTAAGTATTTTTTTATAGAGCACCGTGACAATGCTTATATTTTTTTCCAGAATTACATGGACATGGCTCATTTCTTCCAATTTTTTTTCTTGAAAGCTCGTCAAATTTTTTACTTATATTTTCATTTCTTTGTTCTTCTTGACTACTATCTATGAGTTTTAAATTGAACAAAATTGTAATTAAATCATACTTAAGCTTCTTTAATAAATTTTCAAAAAGAGTAAATGCCTCTTTCTTATATTCTACCAAAGGATCTCTTTGTCCATAAGATCTTAAACCAATTACTTGTCTTAATTGCTCTAAATATTGAATATGTAATTTCCAATTTTGATCAATTAGTTGTAAAAATATTCTTTTTTCTATTTCATTGTATTGTTCCTCATTTAACATTTTAACTCTTTCTTCTCTTGAATTATAAAATTTATTTTTTATCTTTTTTTCAAACTCCTTATTTTCAAGATTAACTAATTCATTAATTTCACTTTCTTCAAATGATTTACCAAATAAAGATTTTAATTGCATATGTATTTCGTTTGATCCTGCATTTGCTAACTTTTTTGTTTTCTTTAGTTTTAAATCATCAATAATTTCATCTAGAAAATTTTCAGAATATTGTTTAGAATCTTTATTTTCAATTACTTCATTTCTTTGTGAAAATATTACTTGCCTTTGATCGTTTAAAACATTGTCAAATTTTAAAAGAGTTTTTCTAATATCAAAATTTCTTGCCTCAACTTTTTGTTGCGCTCTTTCTAATGCTTTATTTATCCATGGATGGTCTATACTTTCCCCGTCCTTAAGTCCAAGTTTTTCAAGTATATTATTCATAGACTCAGATCCAAATATTCTCATTAAATCATCCTCTAAACTTACATAGAATATAGAGCTACCCTCATCACCTTGTCTGCCAGATCTTCCTCTTGCTTGATTGTCTACTCTCCTACTTTCCATTCTTTCTGTGCCAATTACAAACAAACCACCTAGTTTTTTTATTGTATTTTTATCACTCTCATCTTGGCCTCCCAATTTGATGTCAACACCTCTACCTGAAATACTCGTAGTAATTATTATTGAATTTCTTTTTCCAGCATCTGCAATAATTTCAGCTTCTCTTTCGTGATTTTTGGCATTTAAAACTGTATGTTTTATTTTTTTTTTATCTAATAGGTTTGAGAAGTGTTCAGATTTATTTATACTTGAGGTAAAAACTAATAATGGCTGTCCTTTAGAATTACATTCAATAATCTTACTAATTATAGCTTCATCTTTTTCTTTACTAGTTCTAAATATTTGATCATTCGAATCTTCTCTTATCATCTGCTTATTAGTAGGAATTGACACTACTGGTAGATTATAAATTTCAAAAAACTCCTCCGACTCCGTTAATGCTGTACCAGTGCATCCAGCTAATTTTCTATAAAGTTTAAAGAAATTTTGGTAGGTAATTGATGCTAAAGTTTGATTTTCAGAATTTATTGATAAATTTTCTTTTGCCTCCAGACTTTGATGAAGACCATCACCAAACCTTCTTCCTGGCAATTGTCTACCTGTTTGTTCATCAATTATTATTATTTGCCCATCTTTCACAATGTAGTCCTTTCCACTTTGAAAAAGATGGATTGCCCGCAAAGATTGATTTACTAAATGCACAATATGTAAGTTTTCTGGATCATAAAAATTTTTATTTTTAAGTATTCCAGCATTTGAAAATATATTTTCAACATTATCCACACCTTTGTTGGTTAATAAAATATTTCTATCTTTTTCATCTATTTCAAAATCATCTTTTTTTAAATTTTTTACTAATTTATCAACTGCTATATATTGATTAGTTTTATCTTCTGTTGCTCCTGAAATTATTAGAGGTGTTCTTGCCTCATCAATCAAACAAGAGTCAATTTCATCAACAATCGCATAATTATGTTCTCTTTGAACCATAGTCTCTTTGGAAAATTTCATATTGTCTCTTAAATAATCGAAGCCCAATTCGCTATTGGTAGAATAAGTTATATCTTTTAAATAATTTTCTTTTCTCACCAAATCATCTTGTCCAGTATTAATATACCCACAAGTTAAACCTAAAAATTCGTAAATCTTGCCCATATTTTCACTATCTCTCTTTGCTAAATAATCATTTACAGTTACTATATGTACTCCCTTTTTTTCAAGAGCGTTAAGGAACGCCGCAAGAGCTATGGTCAAAGTTTTACCTTCTCCAGTTTTCATTTCTGCAATTTTATTCTCATGAATTACAACACCACCAATTAACTGAACATCAAAGTGTCTTTCGTTTCTAATTCTTTTAGAAGCTTCTCTCACCATTGAAAAAGCTTCAGGTAATACGTCGTTTAGACTTTTGCCATTTTTAACTTCTTCAATTAGCTGTTCAGTTTTTTTTGGAAACATTTCGTCAGATAAAGTTTCTAAATTTTTTTCTAAAAGATTAACTTTATTGACTATTTGTTGAATTCGGCCTAGTTCTTTTTCATTTCCGCTTTTTATAAGCTTTGAAAATATATTAAGTGGATTAAACATTTTGATATTAAATTAAATATTAGAATATATAGTAATTAATTTATTATTTTAAATATCATGAAATTTAACATAAACAATTTTATAAATATTAGCAGTCAAAGGTCCAAAATTGTTGATTTTCAGGATTTAGATCATATTGATGGTGTTTCAATTTCTGCAGTCAATGCTGGTTTATACAAATTTAAGAGAGATGATTTAGTTTTATTTTATTTTAGAGGTGGAGCAAATTATGCCTCTGTATATACTCAATCAAAGTTAATATCAGAAAATTTAAAATGGAATAAAAAAATTAAATCAAAAAAAATATTCGCATTATTAGTTAACACTAGAAATGCAAATGCATTAACAGGTCCTGAAGGCTATGATGCACTTAAAACAATTTCTTCAGACTTATCATCAAAATTAACCGAGATACAGAAAAGAGATGAAGATGCTCCAAAAAAAATTTCATCAAAAGAAATACTTTTTGGATGTACAGGAACTATAGGAGAAAAATTTCCCACAGAAAAAATTAAAACTTCATTGCCTGAATTAGTTGATAAAATAAAATATACACAGAATAAACTAATCTGGATGAAAGCTGCAATGGGTATAATTACAACAGATTTAAAACCCAAAGTCTCAATGACCGAAACAAAAATTGGTTCATCAAAAATCAAAATTTATGGAATTGCAAAAGGCTCAGGCATGATTTATCCAAATATGGCAACTACGTTGTGTTATATATTTACTGATGCAAATTTACCATCATCAGTTTTAAAAGATGTTTTAAAAAATAATATAAATACAACATTCAATGCAATTTCATGTGATGGCGACACAAGTACAAATGATATGGTTTCTATATTTTCAACAAGTAAAGTTAATCATTCAGAAATTAAAAAACATAATGATACTAGACTTAAAAATTTTAATAAGGCTGTTCATGATATTTTATTAAATTTAGCCAAACAAGTTGTTTCTGATGGAGAAGGAGCAACTAAATTTATTTCTATTAATTGTATTAATTGTAAAACTGAAAAGGATGCAAAAAATATATCTTTTAAAATAGCAAATTCATTACTAGTAAAGACAGCTATTGCGGGAGAAGATCCAAATTGGGGGAGAGTGGCTATGGCGATTGGAAACAGTGACACAAAAATTAATGAACAAAAATTATCTATTTCTTTTGGACCATATAAAATTTATCATAAAGGATCTTTATTTAAATCTTATAACGAAGAAAAAGTCATGGAATACATGAAAGGCAAATCAATAGAAATACAGGTTGATATTGGTCAGGGAATTAAAAAATTTAAATCGTACACCATGGATTTAACTAAAAAATATATAGAAATTAACGGTGATTATAGGACTTAGCTATATTGAAATTTTATATATCAATATTTAGATACTAATAATGATTAAGTATTTATTAAAATGTAAAGATTGTGAGCAAGAATTTGAGAGTTGGTTTAGTACCTCTGATGAATATGATAGATTGCTGAAATTAAAACTTTTAAATTGTCAATCTTGCGAGTCTATAAATATAGAAAAAACATTGATGTCTCCAAATTTATTGAACACTAAGAAAAAAGAAAATTTTAAAAATATTAAAAAATATAAAGAGGTTCGTAAAAAACTTTCAGATTACAAAAAGTTTATTAAAGATAATTTTGAGTATGTAGGAGAAAATTTTACTTACAAAGCAAGATCAATTCATTATGACAAAAAGAAACCAAAAAAAGGTATTTATGGTAGTGCATCAATTAAGGATGTTAAGGAACTAAGAGAAGAAGGAATAGAAACTGATATTATTCCATGGATTGAAGATGATAAAAATTAAACTTTCTTAAATTCCGAGATATAATTTACAGATTTATCAGATGTAATATACCATTTATCTAATATGGGGTTGAAGGTCATTCCATTTATTTTTTCCAATTTTAATGAATTTTTTTTACAAATATTTGTCAATTGTTCTGGTTTAACAAATTTTTCCCAATCGTGAGTCCCTATTGGTAACCACTTTAAAACATACTCAGCACCTACAATCGCAAATAAGTAAGATTTAAGTGTTTTGTTTAAAGTAGCTATAAACATAATACCTGATTTCTTTAAAAATTTTGAACTTTCTTTAATAAAAAAATCAACATCCTCAACATGTTCAACAATTTCCATATTCAAAATAATATCAAATCTTTTCTTAATTTTTAAATTTTCTGGAGAAGAATTGTAATATTTAATTTTAAGTTTACTTTTTTTTAAATGATATTTAGCAACTTGTATATTTTTTAAAGAGGCATCTATACCAACAACATCTGCTCCAAGTCTGGCCATAGGCTCTGATAGCAATCCACCACCACACCCAATATCTAAAAGACTTAAGCCTTCAAAGGGTACATGTTCTTTTTTAATTTTAAACTCAGATAAAATCGTATCTCTAATATATTTTATTCTGATAGGGTTAAATTTATGCAATGGCTTAAATTTTCCTTTAGGATCCCACCATTCCTCAGCTATTTTTGAAAATTTTTCTATTTCTTTTTTATTTATTGTGTTATTTTTCATTGTTTATTGACATTACAATCAAGATGTATTTTATCAATATATTTTAATTAATATTAAAAAAAATTATCAATGAAAATAATCGTATTAAAATTTGGAGGTACTTCAGTTGGTACCATTGATAGAATTAAAAAAGTAGCAAAAATTATCGCTAAACATAAAAAAAATTACAGTGTAATTGTATTATCTTCTGCAATGAGTGGTGTGACAAATAATTTAATCAATCTATCCAAAAAAATAAGCAAAAATTTTTCTGATTCAGAATATGATGTTTTAGTTTCATCAGGAGAACAAGTGTCCTGTGCATTGATTTCAGCAGAATTAATTAATAAAGGGTACAGCTCAAGATCTTGGATGTCATGGCAAATTCCGATCTATACTGAGGGAAAATATAAATTTTCAAGAATTAATAAAATTAATAAGAGTCAAGTCATGAGTTATTTAAGAAAAGGAGGCATTCCGATAATTACAGGGTTTCAAGGTATAAATAATAAAAATAGAATAACTACAATTGGTAGAGGAGGCACAGATGCAAGCGCAATTATGTTTGCCAAGTTTTTTAATGCTGATAAATGTATAATATATACTGATGTTGATGGTGTTTATTCCACTGATCCTAATAAATTGAAATCGGCCAAAAAAATAAAAGTAATATCTTATGAAGAAATGCTAGAAATGGCATCACTAGGGGCAAAGGTTATGCAACCTCACTCAATTCAAGATGCAAGACTTAATAGGGTCGACATAGAAGTCAGATCCTCATTTTCCAATAAAAGAGGCACTTTAATAACAAAAAGAAAAAATATAATTAACAACAAAATTATAACCGGTATCTCCAGCACAACTAATGATGCAAAAGTTACACTTTTAGGAGTTAAAGATAAACCAGGGATTGCCGCAGCAATTTTCAAACCTTTATCTGAAAATTCTATTAATGTAGATATGGTTGTTCAGAATATTTCAGCCAACGGTAAAGAAACAGACTTAACTTTTACTATCAAATCTGAAGATTTAAATAAGACTAAAAAAATTATTCTACAAAATCAAAAAATCAATTTCAGAGATTTAACTTTTGACAGCAATGTATCAAAAGTTTCAATTATAGGGGTTGGGATGGTTACTACTCCAGGAGTTACTTATAGAATGTTTCAATCTCTCGCTAAACAAAAAATTAACATTCAGGTTATATCTACCTCAGAAATAAAAATTTCTGTTTTAATAGATAAGAAAAGTGTTCAAAAAGCAATATTATCTTTACATAAAGAATTTAAATTAAATAAATAATGTATGAATATTAGACCATTTAGAGAAATAAAAAGAAGAAAAACAAAAGAAATCAAAGTTGGCAATGTAAAAGTTGGTGGAGACAATCCTATTTCTGTTCAATCGATGACAAATACCCTCACTAAAAATATTAAAGAAACTGTTAACCAAATTGAAAAAATTGCTGAAGCAGGAGCAGATATCGTAAGAGTTTCTTGTCCAGACCAAGACTCAACAAAAGCTCTTAAAGATATAATCAATCATACTGCGATACCAATAGTTGCTGATATTCATTTTCACTATAAAAGAGCGATTGAGGCAGCTGAAAGTGGAGCCGCATGTTTAAGAATTAATCCAGGAAATATAGGAGAAAAAAAAAAAATCAAAGAAGTAATATCTGCGGCTAAAAATAATGACTGCTCAATTAGAATTGGAGTAAATGCTGGATCTCTTGAAAAAGATTTATTAGAGAAATATCGAGAACCTTGTCCTGAAGCATTAGTTGAAAGTGCACTAAGAAATATAAGTATCATTGAAGATTTAGATTTTTTTAAATTTAAAGTAAGTGTAAAATCTTCTGATGTATTTCTATCTATAGAAGCATATAGACAACTTTCTAAAGTAACTGATTATCCTTTACATTTAGGGATAACTGAGGCTGGAACTTTTTTACCTGGAAGTATAAAATCATCTATTGGGTTTGGATCACTCCTTCTTAGTGGTATAGGCGATACTATAAGAGTGTCTTTATCTGATGACCCAGTGGAGGAAATAAAAGTTGGAAATGAAATACTTAAATCATTAAATTTAAGAAATAGAGGAGTAAAGATTATTTCTTGTCCATCATGTGCTAGACAAGCTTTTGATGTAATAAAAACTGTTAAAAAGTTAGAAGAAAAATTATCACATATAAAGACACCAATTTCCTTATCTATAATTGGATGTGTAGTAAATGGACCAGGTGAGGCATCACAGACTGATATTGGTATTACTGGAGGAGGAAAAGGAAATAATATGCTTTATTTAAACGGTATCGAAAGTGAAAAAATATCAAATGATGAAATGATTTCAAAAGTTGTTAAATTGGTTGAGGAAAAAGCAGAAGAAATCGAAAAAACTCAATAATGGTTCCTATATCCAAAGTTAAAGACTTAATTTCAAAACATTCTAAACTGGAAAAAGAACTTTCTTCACAAGAAATTGATAAAAAATTATTTGCAGAAAAATCAAAGGAATACTCAGATTTAAACGAAATTATAAAAGAGGCTAATTCTTATTATAATTTTCAAAAAAACAAAGATGAGTTGGAAAAACTTATTAACGATCAAGATACGGATAAAGAGATAAAGGATCTTGCAGTAAGCGAACTAAATAATCTTGAAAAAAGCAATGAAAAAAATGAAAAAAAAATTAAACTTTTCTTGCTTCCTAAAGATGAAGCAGATGCAAAAAATGCAATAATAGAAATTAGAGCTGGGACCGGGGGTTTAGAAGCAAGTTTATTTGCCTCAGATTTATTTAAAATGTATGAAAAAGTAAGCCACAAAAAAAAATGGATACTTGAAGTGATTTCAATATCCAAAAGTGATGCAGGTGGATTAAAAGAAGTAATTGCATCAATCAAGGGTAAAAATATTTATTCATCATTAAAATATGAAAGTGGTGTTCACAGAGTTCAAAGGGTTCCTGATACAGAAACTCAAGGAAGGGTCCATACCTCAGCTGCCACAGTTGCCGTAATGCCAGAAGCCGAAGAAGTTGATGTTAAAATTGAAGACAAGGATTTAAGAATTGATGTATTTAGAAGTAGTGGACCAGGAGGACAAAGTGTAAACACAACTGACTCGGCTGTTAGAATAACTCACCTACCATCAGGAATAGTTGTGAGCCAACAAGATGAAAAATCTCAGATAAGAAATAAAGAAAAAGGTTTAAAAATTCTTAGATCAAGAATTTATGAGTTAGAGAGACAAAAGCGAGATGAAGAAAGATCCAAAGATAGAAAAAGTAAAATAGGTTCTGGAGATAGATCAGAAAGAATAAGAACTTACAATTTTCCTCAAGGTAGAGTTACAGATCATAGAATAAATTTAACTTTACATAAATTGACTGAATTTATGGAAGGTGAAATATTTGACCAGATGATAGAAAATTTGGTTATCCAAGCACAAGAAAACGAGTTAACGAATATAAAATAAGTATGAACTATCAAGAGATTTTAATAAAAGGCACAAATTTTTTAAAAAAAAACAAAATAAAAAATCCATATCTAGATACTGAATTACTTTTATCAAAAACCATTGATAGAAAAAGAGAAGAAATATTATTAAACATTTATAATAAAGTAGAAAATAGTGAAATAAAAAAATTTAAATACTATTTATCTAGAAGAGAACGGAAAGAACCAATAGCTTATATTATTGGTTATAAATATTTTTGGAAGTATAAATTTTTAACTAATAAATCAGTTTTAATTCCAAGACCCGATACTGAGTTAATTATTGAGGAATCTTTAAATTATTTACCAATCGGTAGGTCTAAAAAAATACTAGATATCGGAACTGGATCTGGCTGTATAATAATATCTTTAATAAAAGAAAGACCTAAATGTAAAGCAACAGCACTAGATATATCATTAAAAGCTGTAAAAGTTGCAAAAACTAATGCAAAATTACATCAATTAGAAAATAAAATTAATTTTATAAATATCGATATTGACAAATATAAATCTTCTAACTATGATTTAATTATATCTAATCCTCCATACATAAATAGTATTGATTATAACAGATTAGATGATGATATAAAATCTCATGAACCTAAATTAGCATTATCCGGAGGTTCTGATGGTTTTAGAAATATAAACAAAGTAATTAAAAAAAGTAAAAAATTATTAAAGATTTACGGAAAGTTAATACTAGAGATAGGACATAAACAAAAAAATCAAACTGTAAAAATGCTCAAAGATAATAATTTCTACATTAATAAAATATCAAAAGATTTATCCGAAAAAGATAGATGCATAGTAAGCACCAGACTGAAATAATGAACAGTTTTAAAAACAATAATAGAAGAGGACGGTTTAAACAGAATGGTGATAGAAATTTTAGAAGAAACGGAAATGGACATAAATCTAGTGGAGATTTTAATAACGGATCATCATTTAAGAGAAGACATCCGGGAAAAAATAATCAAAATGCTGCAAAACTAATTGAGAAATATAATGATCTAGCACGAGAAGCTCTATCAAATGGTGATAAAATTTTGTCTGAGAATTATTTACAGCATTCAGAACATTTTTCTAGAATTCTTATGTCCCAAGAGAACTCAAAAAATATGTCAGAAAACTTAACTGAAACAAGTGTTAATAATCAAATGAAAGTTGAGGTTGAGAACAAAGAAACAGAAGAACCAAAAATAGAATAAATTACAATTTAGATATTAAATTAGATTTTAAAACATCAATCTTTATTTTTTTTACTTCAAAATTTTTACGTTGTTCACCTTTTAATATTTTTCCAGAGGGTAATTTAAGTTTTTGAGAATTAATTTTTCTTCCATTTTCAATTACCTCGTAATGCAAATGTGGACCAGTAGAAAGTCCAGTTGATCCAACGTAACCAATTATTTGACCTTGTTTAACTCTTACACCTTTTTTAATTCCTCTTCCAAATTTAGACATGTGTGCATAGACAGTTTGATACACTCTGTTATGTTTGATTTTTACACAATTACCTCCACCACCACACCATTGAGCTCTTAAAACAAGACCGTCTCCCGATGCCATAATAGGTGTACCCAATGGTGCAGCAAAATCAGTTCCTGTATGCATTTTTGTGAATCCTAAAATAGGATGTTTTCTTTTTCCAAAAGAAGAAGATAATCTTGCTCCATTAATTGGAGTCTTCATCAAAGTTTTCTTCATGCTTTTTCCATTTTCATCAAAGTAGTCTATGCTATTTTTTTCATATTCATATCTGTATAGTTTTAAGTCCTCATTCTTTAAATTTAAATTAGCAAAAATTATATTTCCAGTTTCAATTATATCTCCTTCCTCATTTAAGAATTCTTCATATATGATTTGAAAGCTATCATTTTTCCAAATATCCCTTTGAAAATCTACTTGAAAACCATAAAGTCTGGCAAATTCAATAATAATATTTGGTTTAATTTTTAAATTTAATGCACTTTGATATAAACTATTTGTAATCTTACTCTCTTTATAAGTAACTACTTTTTTTAAATTTTTTTCAAATAATTTAGATTTGAATTTTTTAGTCTCAAGATCTCTAACAAATTGAATTTCTACTTTTTTATTAACTTCAATATCAAATTTTATTATTTTTGGTTCATCTTTTTGGTCGATTGTGAAATTAATTTTTTGGTTTGGTCTTAAAATTTTAATATCTTTGTTTTTTTTTATTGTTTCAAGAAATATATTCTTTTCTTTTTTTGAAATTTTAAGTCGATTTATTATAGTTTCGTAATTATCACCTTCTTTTACAAGATATTCAAACTCAGTAAATCGATTTTGTAATTTTGATGTAATTTTAGTAATAGTTTTTTGAAAATATAAATTATCAAGGGTTTTTATAAAATTATCATACTGAGAATTTTTATTACTTTCATAAAAGTTTGTAACTAATACAGAAACTGTTAATAGCAAGAATAACCAAAGTAAATGTGAAATTGGTTTTACTTTTCTTTTGAACTTTTTTATCATTATTCTCTTAATTGGTAAAAAAATGTTGATATATATGACTTTTTAACACAACTTTTGTTTATCTAAAAACTTGATTTATAAATTATTTCCAATATAAGCGTCACACTCAACATATAAAAAATGTTATTTATTGGGCTAAATAGCTCAATTAGCTATTTGAATTGTTAATATTTTAAGAAGAGAAGTGTGGACGGTTAAGGTTACCAAAATTTGTCGTACACACTTCAACATTATACAAATATTATTCTTAGTATTTGTATAGAAGCTAGTGTGCGCCGTTTTTAAACTTGAGAGTTTGATCATGGCTCAGAACGTACGCTGGCGGCACGCCTTATACATGCAAGTCGAACGAAGTAGCAATACTTAGTGGCAGACGGGTGAGTAACATGTAGGTACCTTCCCTTTGGTGAGGAATAACACGAGGAAACTTGTGCTAATACCTCATAAGTCTTTACGGAGAAAGCTTTATGCGCCGAAGGATGGGCCTGCACTTGATTAGTTTGTTGGTGGGGTAATGGCCTACCAAGACTTTGATCTATAGCTGATCTGAGAGGATGATCAGCCACATTGGGACTGAGACACGGCCCAAACTCCTACGGGAGGCAGCAGTAGGGAATATTGCACAATGGAGGAAACTCTGATGCAGCGATGCCGCGTGAGTGAAGAAGGCCTTTGGGTTGTAAAGCTCTTTCGTCGGGGAAGAAAATGACTGTACCCGAATAAGAAGGTCCGGCTAACTTCGTGCCAGCAGCCGCGGTAATACGAAGGGACCTAGCGTAGTTCGGAATTACTGGGCTTAAAGAGTTCGTAGGTGGTTAAAAAAGTTGGTGGTGAAATCCCAGAGCTTAACTCTGGAACTGCCATCAAAACTTTTTAGCTAGAGTATGATAGAGGAAAGCAGAATTTCTAGTGTAGAGGTGAAATTCGTAGATATTAGAAAGAATACCAATTGCGAAGGCAGCTTTCTGGATCATTACTGACGCTGAGGAACGAAAGCATGGGTAGCGAAGAGGATTAGATACCCTCGTAGTCCATGCCGTAAACGATGTGTGTTAGACGTTGGAGATTTATTTTCAGTGTCGCAGCGAAAGCATTAAACACACCGCCTGGGGAGTACGACCGCAAGGTTAAAACTCAAATGAATTGACGGGGACCCGCACAAGTAGTGGAGCATGTGGTTTAATTCGAAGATACGCGCAGAACCTTACCAACACTTGACATGTTCGTCGCGACTCTAAGAGATTAGAGTTTTCGGTTCGGCCGGACGAAACACAGGTGCTGCATGGCTGTCGTCAGCTCGTGTCGTGAGATGTTGGGTTAAGTCCCGCAACGAGCGCAACCCTCACTTTTAGTTGCCATCATTTAGTTGGGCACTCTGAAAGAACTGCCAGTGATAAGCTGGAGGAAGGTGGGGATGACGTCAAGTCCTCATGGCCCTTACGTGTTGGGCTACACACGTGCTACAATGGCATTTACAATAGGAAGCAAGATGGCGACATCGAGCAAATCCTAAAAAGATGCCTCAGTTCGGATTGTACTCTGCAACTCGAGTACATGAAGCTGGAATTACTAGTAATCGCGGATCAGCGCGCCGCGGTGAATACGTTCCCGGGTCTTGTACACACCGCCCGTCACACCATGGGAGTTGGTTCTACCTTAAGGCAAGGTTTTAAACCCTTGACTACGGTATAGTCAGCGACTGGGGTGAAGTCGTAACAAGGTAGCCGTAGGGGAACCTGCGGCTGGATTACCTCCTTTCTAAGGATGATTAAGAAATATTTCTTAATCTAAATAATATAACAGGATAATGTTGACCGTCCTCATTTCTCTTTTTAAAATTGTGTTTCTCCTTTTGCACAAAGGGGCCGGTAGCTCAGTTGGTTAGAGCACACCCTTGATAAGGGTGGGGTCGAAAGTTCGAGTCTTTCTCGGCCCACCATTTTTCTGGGGGATTAGCTCAGCTGGGAGAGCGCCTGATTTGCATTCAGGAGGTCAGCGGTTCGATCCCGCTATCCTCCACCAAGAAACACTTAGTTATTTTTTTTGTAAATATATTTAAATTATCAATATCTATATCCGATTGTTTATTATTTTATTTTAAACAATCAAAAATATTCGAAATGATGAATATTTTTTAAAAAAATTTGATTCAACACAGAATTTTTTTCTGTGCATAAATCAAGCGTTTAAGGGCGTGTGGCGGATGCCTTGGCACTGAAAGACGACGAAGGACGTGGTATACTGCGATAAGTTGCGGGGAGCTGTATGCAAGTTTTGATCCGTAAATTTCCGAATGGGGAAACCCACCACTTTATGTGGTACTTTAAATTGAATACATAGATTTAAAGGGACAACCCGGAGAACTGAAACATCTAAGTAACCGGAGGAAAAGAAATCAATTGAGATTCCGTTAGTAGTGGCGAGCGAACTCGGAATAGGCCAGTAGATTTGTTAAAAAAATCTGAATAGTTTGGAAAAACTAACCATAGAGGGTGATAGTCCCGTATGAGTAATGTTTAACAAATTTCTTGAGTAAAGCGGGACACGTGAAATCCTGCTCGAATATAGGGGGACCACCCTCTAAGCCTAAATACTCTTCAGTGACCGATAGTGAACTAGTACCGTGAGGGAAAGGTGAAAAGAACCCCTATTAGGGGAGTGAAATAGAACCTGAAACCGCATGCCTACAATCAGTCGAAGCTCTTTTTAGAGTGACGGCGTACCTTTTGTATAATGGGTCAGTGACTTAATTTATAAAGCAAGCTTAAGCCATCTAGGTGTAGGCGCAGCGAAAGCAAGTCTTAATAGGGCGAATAGTTTTATGAATTAGACCCGAAAACGAATGAGCTTACCATGAGCAGGTTGAATGCAAGGTAACACTTGCTGGAGGACCGAACCAGTTGACGTTGAAAAGTCTTTGGATGACTTGTGGTAAGGGGTGAAAGGCCAACCAAATTCGTAGATAGCTGGTTTTCCGCGAAAACTATTTAGGTAGTGCGTTGAATAAATATGCATTTAGAGGTAGAGCACTAAATGGGCTAGGGGGAAGAGATTCTTACCAAACCTAATAAAACTCCGAATGCTAAATGTAGTTCTTCAACAGACAGACTGTGGGTGCTAAGGTCCATGGTCGAGAGGGAAAGAGCCCAGACCACCAGATAAGGTCCCGAAATTGTGATTAAGTGTGAAAGGATGTGGAAATTCCATAACAGCCGGGAGGTTGGCTTAGAAGCAGCCATCCTTTAAAGATAGCGTAACAGCTCACCGGTCTAATAGAGTTTCTGCGCCGAAGATGTAACGGGGCTAAAATCACATACCGAATCTGTGGGTTTACAAAGTTTTCGAACTTTGTAAGCGGTAGCGGAACGTTCTGTAAGCCTGTAAAGGGATACCCGTGAGGGATCCTGGAGGTATCAGAAGTGCGAATGCTGACATGAGTAACGATAAAAGAAGTGAAAAACTTCTTCGCCGAAAATCCAAGGGTTTCTGCGCAAGGTTAATCCGCGCAGAGTTAGTCGGCCCCTAAGGCGAGGGCGAAAGCCGTAGTCGATGGAAATAAGGTTAATATTCCTTAACCAGATGGTAGTGACGGATTTTGTAAGTTGTGTGTTCTTAATGGATTGAACATGCCGCGAAAAAGTCCCAGGAAATAGCTCCATCATTAGACCGTACCCTAAACCGACACAGGTGGATTAATAGAGTATATTTAGGCGCTTGAGAGAATGATGTTGAAGGAACTCGGCAAAATGCTTCCGTAACTTCGGAATAAGGAAGACCTTTTTTTGGGCAACCATTGAAAGGTGGCACAAGTCAGGGAGAAGCGACTGTTTATCAAAAACACAGGGCTCTGCTAACACGTAAGTGGATGTATAGGGTCTGACGCCTGCCCGGTGCTGGAAGGTTAATGCGATGGGTGCAAGCTCATTTCTGAAGCCCCAGTAAACGGCGGCCGTAACTATAACGGTCCTAAGGTAGCGAAATTCCTTGTCGGGTAAGTTCCGACCTGCATGAATGGCGTAACGATTTCTCCGCTGTCTCCAACATCAACTCAGTGAAATTGAATTCTCCGTGAAGATGCGGAGTTCGCGTAGTTAGACGGAAAGACCCCGTGCACCTTTACTGCAACTTTACATTGGTGTTAGGAAAAACATATTTAGCATAGGAGGGAGACATTGAAGCGTTGGCGTCAGTCAACGTGGAGTCACCAGTGAAATACCTCTTTTGTTTTTCTTGACATCTAACTGATAGCCGTTATCCGGCATCAAGACATTGTATGGTGGGTAGTTTGACTGGGGCGGTCGCCTCCCAAATAGTAACGGAGGCGTGCGAAGGTAAGCTCAGAACGGTCAGAAATCGTTCGTAGAGTGCAATGGCATAAGCTTGCCTGACTGTGAGACTGACAAGTCGAGCAGAGTCGAAAGACGGTCATAGTGATCCGGTGGTTCTGAGTGGAAGGGCCATCGCTCAACGGATAAAAGGTACGCCGGGGATAACAGGCTGATACTGCCCAAGAGCTCATATCGACGGCAGTGTTTGGCACCTCGATGTCGGCTCATCACATCCTGGGGCTGGAGCAGGTCCCAAGGGTTTGGCTGTTCGCCAATTAAAGTGGTACGTGAGCTGGGTTCAGAACGTCGTGAGACAGTTCGGTCCCTATCTGCTATGCGTGTAGAAGAATTGAGAGGAGCTGTCCCTAGTACGAGAGGACCGGGATGGACGTACCACTGGTGGACCGGTTGTAGCGCCAGCTGCAGTGCCGGGTAGCTAAGTACGGACGAGATAACTGCTGAAAGCATCTAAGCGGGAAACTTACCTCAAAACTAGTTCTTCCTATAGAGCCGTGGTAGACCACCACGTTGATAGGCTGGGTGTGGAAGTGCGGTAACGCATGTAGCTGACCAGTACTAATAGCTCAATTGGCTTGATTTATGCACTGAAAAAATTTTTGAAATGAAATCTAAATTAAAAATAATTTGTTTTGATCTTGATAATACTATTTGTAAAACCAAAAAAAATTTTTATAAAAAATCGCTCCCAATAAAAAAAAACATAAAATTTATTAACAGACTATATGAGGATGGTTTCTATATAAAAATTTTTACTGCTAGGTTTATGGGACGATCAAATGAAAACGTAAAGTTAGCAAAAAAAAAAGGATTTAAATTCACAAAACTTCAACTTAAGAGTTGGGGTCTTAAATATAACGAATTAATATTTGGTAAACCCTCTTACGATATTTTTGTTGATGATAAGTCTTTATTTTTTGAGAAAAATTGGGATAAAAAACTAACCGAATTACTAAATTATAAGTCAAATATAAAAAAAAATTGAAAATTTATAATTGAATTTTATTTTCTAACTCACCGCAATATTAACAATAATATCAAAGTATAGTTAAAATTAATCCTTGCATATCAAGGAAAAAAGGAAAATCTAAGTAAAATCTTAAAATTAAAAATATTTTGTGAATACTATTTTATGATATTAAAGTAAAAGTTTTAATATTATGAAATATTTAAATAGAAATATCGTTTTATTTTTAACTTTTTTTTTCATAGCTTTTATAATTGGTTATGACACCTTGAATAGGTATGATTATGAAAAGCTATTAACTACAGATGGAACTTTATCAGATATTCTAACTTATAAGGAAACTGTTGAAAACGGCTTCGAGGGGTTATCAAAAGAAAAAAGGTTAGCACCAAGAATAATGACTCCTATTTTATCCAGTTATATTTATCAAATATTTGAGGGAAAAACTCGGACTTGGGATCCAATGTTTTTTTCTATGTTGGTTGTAAATAGTTTTTTTGTCGGGCTAATCTGTCT
Organism: uncultured Pelagibacteraceae bacterium; assembly: GCA_902597335.1. Classification (GTDB taxonomy): domain Bacteria; phylum Pseudomonadota; class Alphaproteobacteria; order Pelagibacterales; family Pelagibacteraceae; genus Pelagibacter. Next base: position 58,401 of record CACJXK010000002.1, on the reverse strand, counting down.
TCAAATGAACTTCTATACAAAATTTTTAAAGAAAAAAGTAAGTTTAGCGCCACAAATACTTTTTTTAGGTTCTTTTGGTGTGAACGCAATTTATTTAAGTGGTCTAATCGACTCTTCTTTATGCTTTTTTATATTTATATATATATATAATTTTCTAAGAAAAAATTATATTTATTGTTGGATTTTTTCAATTTTAATGTGTTTATCAAAAGAAACATCTTTTATATATTTAATTATTTTTCATGCTTCTTATCTTCTCAACGAATTATTTTTTGAAAAAAAATTAACCTGGGAAGATTTTGGTTTTCCATTCATTTCTGTTTTTGTGAATTTATTATTCACAAATTTTTTAACTTTAAATTATTTAAATTTAAATATCATTGAATATATATTTTTTTCTCAAGAACAAGGTGGCTCGATGAATTATCAGCAAGAGTTAATAGATATAGTTAAATTTTCATTTTTCTTGGTACCGTTTATATTTTTTACTTACACAGGATTAAAATATATAAATAAAAAGTTCTGTTTTTTATTTCTAACCTGTCTGTGTTTACATTTAATATTTTTACAATTAATTATTAATTTAGATGGAAATGGAGTTGGAAGATATTTGTTTAATTTTTTAGGCCCATTGTTTTGCTTAATAAGTGGAATTGGATTTCAATTATATCTAGATAAAAATTTTAAACTTGATAAATAATCATATATATTTGTTATTTTCCTTAACCTCGTTAATAGGTATTAGTTATTTTTACTATAAGTTTTTAAATATCAAGTTTAATTACTGTTTTATTTATTCATTTTCAACAATCGGGATAGTAACTTTTGTATTCTCAATATTTAATGTTCTGTCACTAGGTGTAATTTTAATTAATTTTTCTGGAATATTATTTTTGTTAGTTTTTTTTTTTCAAAAAAATCTAAATTTAAAGAAAGTCATAATAAATGAAAATTCAATATTTATTTTATTAATTCTTATTTTTTTGTATTTTTTTTCCCAATTTCTTTTTGTTAAAGAGTGGGATGAATTTTATTGGGCGCAATATGTTAAATCAATATATTTTGAGAAAGGTGTTTATACAATTGACAGTCCAGTTCTAATGCCAAGACGGATAGCAGGAATTAGCTTACTTCAAAGTTATTTCATTTTTTTTAGCAAAGATTTTGTTGAACAAACAGTTATTTTTATTATGAGTTTATATTTTTTCTTTTTAGTATCGCCTATTTTTTTGTTTAAAAATTTATATAAAAAAATTTTTATTTTAATAATTATTTTTTTAATCACAATATTATTTGAGAGGATGCCTGGTACTTTGTATTTAGAAATATATCTAGGTTCACTATTCTTTTTTTGTTTATTTTTACTCCTAAGAGTAATCAAAACAAAAAAACAATATTACTCATTTATTATTTTGATATCTTTTTTAGGAATTATAAAACTCCATGGCTTGGTACTTGCCTTAATATTATCACTTATTTTTATTATCAAGTTGTTACTGATCGATAAATTATTAACTAATAAAGAAAAAATTGTACTTTCAATTTTACCAATAATTCTCCTATTTTTTTTTAATTTTTTATGGTCACAATTTTTAAATAACAATTTTTTACAAACTAACATTGAATTATTTGGATCTGAGATATTTAGACTAATAATTCAAGATTTGCTTATATATGATCAATCAATTTTCAAAAATTATATTTCGTATTTATGGAATTTTGATTTTGGAAATAACAAACTTAGGCAGTTACTTGGCGAATACAATATTTTATTACCATCAATCTTATTATATTTTTTTATAATATTTTTTATTCAATTAATATTATTAAAATTTAATAAAATAAATAATAAGATTGATTTTAAAATCATAGTTTGTGCAAACATGGGATTTGTCATTTACTTATTATTCACTTATCTACACGAGTTAAATATACAACAACCCGTGTTAATAGATAATCAATTAAATATTTTAGGTGATGCATCTTTTTCTGGATCTACAAGGTATATAAGAGTTTATTTGTTATCTCTAACTTTGCTAAGTCTATATTTATTATTTGAAATTATAAAATTAAAAAAAAAATTTAATATTATATTTTTTTCAAGTATTTTTGCTTTATTATTTTCAATAGTTTTTTTAAATGACAAAATTCAATTTTTTTACAAAAAAGTAAATTTAAGAATTGTAAATCAAAAAAATTTTAGCCAAAATCATATAAGACTTACAAACCAAATTAAAAAAGACATTCCAAAAAAATCCAGGATTTTTTATATAAATTATCCATCCGATGGATATGAAGCCATGTCTTTCAGATATAATTTGTCTCCAATTATTTCAAATAATTTTAATTGGTCTATTGGAGAAAAAATTAATTCAGATGATATATGGAGCAGAAACTACTCTTTAGACGAATTTAAAAATGTACTTAATCAAGACCCAGTATATGAATTAAAACTACTTAATAATGTTAAACAAATAAATTTAAAGAAAAAATATTATACCCATATATTTTTAGAAAAAAATAATTCAAAATTTTTTGAAAAATATTCTTCACTATTTTTAAATTACAAAGCAGATATACAAGGATTATATTCAATAAATAGAGATAAAAATAACAGAATCTTAAATTTTGAACTTCTCAAAAATTATTAGTTTAGATTAATTCTTCTCATCATTAAAAAGTTATCATTCTTTTTTAATTTTTTTTTGAAATTATTATCTGCCCAGGGATCAAAGTTTGCACTTATAGTCCTACCAGAAACTAAAAGAGATTTATTTTTAAGTAAATATTTTATCAATTTATTAACTTTGTTAAAGTTAGGTTCAGAATTTTTATTTTTTTTGAGTTGATTCCTATAATCTTTATTTAGGTTATTTAGGTTAGAAAGTGCATCATTATGAATTGCCGTTCTTAAGAAACCTGGAGCTATACAATTAACGATAATTTTGTACTTTTTTGTTTCCATAGCTAAATTTTCACAAAATCTCACCAATGCTGTTTTTGCACACGAGTATGCAGAAAATTTTTCCCATGCATTAAATGAACCTCCCCCCGAAAAAAATATTATTTTTGAATATGAATTTTTTTTTAGTAATGGAAAAATATTTTTTACAAGATATACATTCGCCAAAAAGTTTATTTCAAATACTTTGAGCCATTTATTATAATCAATATTAATAATCTCCGAGGGTTTTTCGAGTTTTCCTTGAAAAAAAATCACTGCATCGAATTTTATTTTTTTTAAATTAAACAAATTTACTAATTCAAAAACATCTTTTTTTTTCAGAATATTTAATTTGTATAAATGAGTATTTTTAGAAATTTTAATATCACGACTTAGTGAATTTAGATTTCTGCTACATAAATAAACTTTATTTTTTTTTAGTATGTCTAAGCATATTGATTGACTTATACCTGAAGAAGCCCCTAATATAAGATATTTCTTTTTCATTTTACTTTGAATTCATATATAAATAATTTATGAAAAGCAAATTCGTAAAAAATTTTTTTCATGGAGCACGTGAAGTAATTTCACAACTAGATTTAAATAAATTAGATAAATTAATAGAAGAATTAAAAAAATTGAAATTAAGGCAAGGTAGACTTTTTATCTTAGGTGTTGGAGGAAGCGCAGGGAATGCTTCGCATGCTGTGAACGATTTTAGGAAAATATGTGAAATTCAAGCGTATTGTCCAACTGATAATGTTAGTGAACTTTCTGCAAGAGTAAATGATGAGGGATTTGAAAATGTTTTTAGTCAATGGCTAAGAATTTCCTTGTTAAAAAGCAAAGATGCACTTTTAATATTTTCGGTAGGAGGAGGTAACTTAAAAAAAAATGTTAGTGTTAATATTATAAATGCAATTAAATTTGCGCATAAAAAAAAGGCAAAAGTTTTTAGTATTGTTGGTAGAGACGATGGATATGCATATAAAAAAAGCAATATATCAATTAAAATTCCTACTTATGATGGAAAATTAGTAACGCCATATTCAGAGTCCTTTCAGGTACTGTTGTGGCATTGTATGGTAAGTGACTCAAGATTACAAAAAAACAAAACAAAATGGTAAAAAACATTTGTATTGTTACAGGTGCCGCAGGATTTATAGGTAGCCACATGGTTGATTTTTTACTTAAAAAAAATTTCTTTGTTTATGGCATTGATAATTTTAGTAATGGTGAAAAAAAAAATTTAAAAAACGCAATAAAAAATAAAAATTTTAAACTGATAAACAAAGATTTTTCAAAAGTAAAAATTAGTGAAATATCAAAAAAAGCTTCGTTTGTATTTCATTTTGCAGGCATAGGTAGCATTGTGCCATCAATCGAAGATCCTTTTAAATACTTTGAAAACAATGCAATTAAAACAATCAAATTTATTGAATTTATTAGAAAAAATAAATTAAAACTGAAAAAGTTTGTTTATGCTGCATCCTCCAGCTGTTATGGATTGTATAGTTTAAAAACTGATGAAAATGTAAAAATCTCCTGTCAACACCCTTATGCATACAGTAAATATGTTGGTGAGCAATCAAGTATGTTTTGGGGTAAAATTTATAATATTCCAATTATATCAATAAGAATCTTTAATGCCTATGGCTTAAGATTTAAAACAACAGGCGCTTATGGATCGGTAATTGGTGTTTTTTTAAGACAAAAACTTTCCAATTACCCTTTGACGATTTGTGGCAATGGAAAACAAAAGAGAGACTATGTTCATATTAGTGATGTTGTAAACGCTTTTTATCTTGCAGCAATGTCAAATCAAAAAAGCCAAATTTATAATTTGGGATATGGAAAACCTAATACAGTAAAAAAATTAGCAAATATCATTAGCAATAAATTTCAGAAAATTCCTAACAGGAAAGGCGAACCATTTGCCACACATGCTGATATTTCTAAAATTAAAAGACATTTAAAATGGAAACCCGTTGTTAGTTTCAATGAGGGTATGAGTGAAATAATGAAAAATATTGGCCTTTGGAAAACAGCTCCATTATGGACTACAAGTAGTATAAAGAAATATACTAGGACTTGGACTAAATTAATAAAGTAAAGTAATGAAATTTCAATTTAAAAGCAAAAAAATAATAAACGAAAATTCTGCTGAAAAAATTTTTTCAAAAATAAAAAAAAATAAAAAAGTCATCCAATGTCATGGAGTATTTGATTTGGTTCACCCAGGACATTTAAGACATTTTTTATATTGTAAAAGCATAGCCAATATTTTAGTGGTATCAATTACATCTGATAGTTTTATAAAAAAAGGAATTTATAGACCATTAGTTCCTGAAAATTTAAGAGCTATAAATTTAGCAGCAATTGAAATAGTTGATTATGTAATTATCAATAGAAAGAAAACACCAAATAGTTTAATAAAAAAAGTTAAACCAGACTTTTTTGCAAAAGGTCTCGAATATTCATCGCAAGACTCATCTAATAAAATTTTAACAAATAAAGAAAAGAAAATTGTTGAGACTTATGGTGGAAAACTTATTTTTACACCAGGTGATTTTGTAAATTCGTCATCGAAAATTATTAATTATTATCCACCTGATTTAAAATTTGAAAAATTAAAACTATTGATGGATACAGAAAGCATTAAGTTTAATGATTTAATAAAACATATAAGGGAACTAAAAAAAATAAAAATTACCGTAATAGGAGATATAATTGTTGATACAGTCTCTAACTGTAAAGTAATCGGCGGATTGCATAAAACACCAACTCTTAGTATTCAGGTCGCTGACAGCAAAGATTATATCGGAGGCGCAGCAATTGTCGCCGCTCATCTAAAAAGTTTTAGTGATAATGTTGAGATTATATCAACTCTAGGTAATGACAAAAAAGGAAGTTTTGTAAAAAGAGAGCTAGATAGATTGGGTATTAAAAAAAAAATATTCTATGAAAATACAAGACCAACAACAAATAAAAACTCTTTTTTCGCACAAAAACACAAACTTATTAAAATTGACACTGTAAATAACAATTACATCGGTGAGGAAATATTAAATTTAATGATTGCGCATATTAAAAAAAGTAAATCAGATATAATTTTTTTTTCTGACTTCAGACATGGTATCTTTAATAACCAGACTATAAAAAAATTTTTAAATGTATTAAATTACAGTAAGTCTTTTTTAGTTGCCGACAGCCAAGTAGCCAGTAGGTGGGGAAATATTTTAGACTTTAAAAACTTTAATCTAATTACACCAACTGAAAATGAGGCGAGACTAGCACTTTTTGAGCAGGATTTAGGTATAAGACCTTTAGCTACAAAATTAATGAAAAAATCAAATTCAAAGAATTTAATTATGAAGCTTGGAGAAAGAGGTTTGATAGCTTTATCTAAGAAAAGAAAAAGTGATTATATTTCTTTAGATCCTTTTGTAAAAAATCTTGTTGATGCAAACGGTGCAGGAGATGCATTGCTAGCTTATTCGGCCGCGTCTCTTTATAAAACAAACTCTTTAATTGTTTCTTCAATTATAGGGATTTTGGCAGCTTCTTGTAAATGTGAAATGGAGGGCAATGTTCCTGTCACTATTGAAGCTTTAGAAAATAAGATTAAAGAAATTTCTACATTTTTTAAATAATCTTAATTTTATTCATCACTTCATTTATAAAAAAATTAGAATGATCTTGATTGTATAATTTTTCTTTAATTAATTTTTCGAAATATAAATGTTCTGTTTTGAAGATATAGTTTGTTTTTTTTTCATAAATTATTTTTTCACTAGGAATTCCAGATGGTAATTTTCTTTTTCTAAATATTAATTGTGTTCTCCCCCATTTAGATAAACAATCCATTTCCAAATCACCTTTTGATCCAACAATTTTTATACTAAATTTATTTTTCCAACTTAAATAACTTGCCTTTAAGTTTATTGTAGGTTTTATATTTAAGTAATAATCACAATAATCGGGATATTTATTTTCAATATTTAGGTTTAGCTTACTAAGGATTTTTATAACTTTTTTTTTAAATAGAAAGTAGTGTAAGTCTAGCAAATGTGGAAAAAGATCATATGCTACTCCAGACTTAATTTTACTTTTCCATAAATTTTTTTTTACATTTAAACTTGTACCATTTCCATAAAAATATTCACAAAGATAAATTTTACCTAAAGCTCCCCTATCAATAATTTTTTTAACATTTTTTATTAATGGTTCAAATCTGTGATTATAGGCAACATATAAAATTAATTTTTTTTTTTTAAACTTAGTAAAAATCCCTTTTAAAATTTTACTATTTTTAAAAACCAATGGTTTCTCAACAAGAACATTTTTTTTTAGAGCTAAAAACTTTTCTAAGTAATAAAATTTATCTTTGTCAGGACACGATAGAATAACACTATCATATGATTTGACATCAATTTTGTCTATTTTTTTGTAATCAGCATCTTTATTATATGGATCAACCGTAGCAATAACTTCTTTTTTCTTTAAAAAATTTAATCTTTTTTTGCCTATATTACCTAGTCCAACGATAATATATTTCATTTATAAATTTTATTTAATACCTTTATATTATAGTAGTTTTCATCAGCAAAAGTATTGATTAGTTTTTTCTTTTTAAATGCTTTGCATAGATCTAAAACTGCATCTTCTATATTATATTTTGGACGAAAATTTAATTTTCTCTTTATTTTGTCAGAGTTTATATGATATGACCTTTTATCATTTGAAGGTGTGTAAGTTAAACTTATTAATTGATCCTTTCCTTGATTTCTAAAAAATTTTTCAACAGTTTTTTTTACAATTTTGGCAATTTCTTTTATTTTTAAGTTTCTATACCCAATATTAAAAACCTCTTTTTGCACTTTTTTTGAACTTGATTGAATTAATTTCAAATATGCTCTGCACATATCATTTATATGTAAATTTGGTCTTTTTTGATCACCGCCAAAAATCTTTATTTCTTTGTTGTGATATGCGTGATTTGTTAAAATATTTACAGTGATATCAAGTCTACATCTAGGTGAATAACCACAAAGAGTTGCTGGGCGTGCAACAACAGTTGTAAAATTTTTATCGGCATACTTAAACAGTACTGGCTCACAAAGACCCTTATATTTATTATAATCTGTTAACGGTTTTAATGGGTGATTTTCTTTGATATTTTTGGATTTTGATATTCCATAGACTGAACTAGTTGAACAATAAATAAATCTTTTTACACCGTTATTTTTTGAAATTTGAACTAATTTTTCAAAACAGTCAAAATTAATTTTTTTACTAAGTCCTGGTTTTAGATCAAATCCTGGGTCATTTGAGATACAAGCTAAGTGTAAAACTGCATCTACATTTTCACAAGCTTTTGAGAAAGATTTATAGTCTAAAATATCTTTTTTAAATATCTTTACGTTCTTATTTTTTTTTAAAAAATTTCCATACAAAAAATTGTCATATATTTTTACTTTATAATTTCTTTTTATTAAAAATTCAGTCAACACAGTACCAGCATATCCACCCCCACCAGTTATAAGAATATTTCTAATCATGAGCTTTTTATACTTGTATTTAGTATCCTTATCAATTAATAGTTTTTAAATTAATTTTAAAAATGAAAAACTTTCAAAAAAATTTATACCATCAACTTTTATATATTAGAAGAGTCCAAGAAGAGATATCAAATAGATATCATCCCGCAGACAACATGAAATGCCCAATGCATTTTTGTATGGGCCAAGAAATAGGGCCAGCTGCATTATCATCATTCTTAAGACCAGGAGACGCGATATTATCCCATCATAGATCACATGGTTACTTTTTAGCAAACAAAGGTTCTTTAAACGAAATGATTGCTGAATTTCACGGAAAGGAAACAGGTACCAACGGAGGTTTAGCTGGATCTCAAGAATTATCATGTACTAAAACACATTTTTATAGCGGGACAATTCTTTCTGGTGCTTTTGGAATGTCATTAGGTGATGCGTTTTCAAAAGTATATAAAAATGAAAATAATATAACTATAAGTGTTATAGGTGACGGTGGTATGGAGGAGGGTATTTGCTCAGAAACATTAAACATGGCTATTTTGTATAAATTACCAATATTGTTTATTTGTGAAAATAATAAATATTCAACACATACTAAATTAAATGAAAGGACTGAATATCAGAATGTCTCTGATAGGATTAAAGGTTATAAAATTGAGTCTCATTTATTCAATTCTAATGATCCAGAAAAATTATATATGTTATTAAAAAATTTAACCTCAAAAATAAGGAAGACAAAAAAGCCAATATTTCTTGAAATTATGACTTATAGATTTAATGGTCATGTAGGACCTGAAGGCGATGATCACTATAACTATAGAAGTAAGGCCGAGAGAGACTTATGGTCAAAAAAAGATCCCCTTAAAGTTTATAGAAAGAAATTAGATAAAAAATTTGGAATTAAATTCAAAAATTTCGAGAATAAAATTTTAAATGATATAAATAAAAAAATAGATCGATCCTTTGCTTTTGCTTTAAAAAGCAGTTTTGCCAAGGTTTATAAGAAGTATAATTACCAAAATACATATCATAAATCAGTTAAAAAATTTTTTAATAATGATATTTCCTTTAACAAAGATCAGGAAGATCATAGACCTATGCCTTATTAAAAATATGAAAAAAAAAAGATTACTTACTTTTGCTGAATCTATTAATGAGGCTCAAATTCAAGCAATGAAATTAGATAAAAATGTTTTTATTTTTGGTCTAGGTGTAGAAAAAACTGGACATGTTTTTAAAACGACTTTAGGTATAAAAAAAAAATTTTCTAGTAAAAGAATATTTGAAAGTCCAAATTCAGAGATGGCCCTAACCACAATGGCAGCTGGAGCTGCGAATAGCCATTTAAGACCAATTCTTATTCATCACAGAGTAGATTTCATGGCATATACTTTTGATCAATTAGTAAATTGGATATCTTTATGGTCATTTAAAAGTTCAGGTAAAAGTTCAATGCCATTAGTAATAAGAGCAATAATTGGACGAGGATGGGGTCAGGGACCTCAACATGCTAAAACACTTCATTCAATGTTTTCTTATTTACCAGGTTTGACGACAGTTATGCCGTCTTCACCCTCAGAAGCAAAAGGACTTTTGTTGTCAAGCATAATGTCTAATGATCCAGTGATATTTTTAGAATACAGAGCTTTATTTAATACAAAAGAACATGTTCCGGAGGAACCATACTTTATAGAACTAGGAGATGTAAGACATAGATTGTTAGGAGACGATATTACAGTTGTAGCAATGGGCCCAGCAGTATTAACAGCAATTAAGGCTCAAGATATATGCAAAAATAAAATAACTTTTGATCTATTTGATTTAAGGGTAATGTCGAATTATAAGTTAAACAAAATATTAAAATCTCTTAAAAAAACAAAAAAACTTCTTTGTGTTGAAGATGGGTGGGGGTCAGGTTCGACATCATCAGAACTAATTTCGAAGATTGTTGAGTCCGGAGTAGAATTATCTGAACCGCCAGTTAAAATTACTTGGCCATCAAGTCACGTTCCAATGTCTAATCCATTAGAGAAAGATTTTTATTTTGATGAAAGAAATATTGTAAAAGCAGCTGAAAAACTAGCTAAAATAAAAATTTAGTTAAAATTCAAAGAAATTTTAATGTCAATATCTTTTGTACTTCCGTGTTTCAATGAAGAAAAAAATTTAGATGGAGCATACAATTCACTTATAAAAGCAATAAAAAAAAATAAACTCAAGTATGAAATAATCTTTATAAATGATGGTAGCTCTGATCATACTTTAAAAATATTAAAGCAGCTAAAAAAAAAATATAATCATATCCGGGTTTTAAATAATAAGTATAATAAAGGATTTGCTTATTCATTTAAATTAGGATCTTTCAAAGCAAAAAACAAATATGTGCAACTTCTCCCCTCTGATAATACGTTTCCACCAACACAGCTTTCAAAAATGATAAAAAATTATCAAAAATACGATCTGATACTAAGTTATCATTTTGATGAGAGAATTTTTATAAGAAGATTTATTTCAAAAGCCTATACATCTTTAGTGAATTTAATATTTGGATATAACTATAAATACTATAATGGTATAACTATAATAAAGAAAAATATTTTAGAGAAAATAGACTTTAAATCGTCAAGTCCATTTTTTATGGCTGAAATTATATTAAAAGCATCGAAAATGAGTAATTATATTACTTTTAAAAAATTATATTTTGAAGAGAGAAAATATGGAAAAAGTAATATCTTTAGTATAAACAGCATTTATAGTTGTCTTAGGGATATGATAAAATTTAAGTGCTCTGGCTCGCAAAACAAATGATTTATAAAAAGAAAAAACTAAAAATTCAAATATTCTCGGATGGAGCAGATTTTGAATCAATAAAATATTTCAATAAAAAAAAGTTTATTAGTGGTTTCACTACAAATCCGTCTTTGATGGCTAAAGCAAAAATTACTAATTACAGAGAATTTGGAAAAAAAATTTCAAAAATTGTAAAAAAAAAACATTTATCTTTTGAAGTAATTTCAGATAATCACAAAAATATCATACAAGAAGCAAAAATAATATCAAAATTTGGTAATAATGCTTTTGTAAAAATACCTATAGTAAATAGCAAAGGTAAATCAAATATAAAATCAATAATTGAATGTTCTAAATTTGGTATCAACTTAAATATAACAGCTGTTTTTACCTATGATCAAGTAAGTTCAATTTATAAAGCAACTAACAAAAATAACTCAAAAATTATAATTTCAATTTTTGCAGGTCGAATAGCAGATACAGGAAGAGATCCGCAGAATATAATTATCAAATCTTTAAAACTAACTAAAAAAAATAAAAATATTAAAATTCTATGGGCAAGCACACGTGAAGTATTCAACATTTATCAAGCAAATTTATTAGGTTGTGATATAATTACGGTTACACCAGATATACTAAATAAAATGAAATTATATAATAAAAATCTAAATAGATATTCAATAGAAACATCAAAATCCTTTTTTGATGATGCGAAAAAGTCAAATATAAAAATTTTGTAATGAAAAATTTTTTTTTAAAAAGAAAAAAACCTTATGTAATTGCAGAGATAGGTACAAATCATAACGGGAAAATTGAAGATGCATTAAAATTAATAAAAGCAGCTAAGGAATGTGGGTGTGATGCAGTAAAATTTCAATCTTGGGATACAGAAATGCACTCAAATCTTTTTTGGAAAAATAATATAGTCGGTTATAAAAATGATCAAAGATTATCAGTAAATAAAGCATTTTTAAAAAAAGCAAAAGATTATTGCAAAAAAATTAAAATTGACTTTTCTTCAACACCCTTCTCTTTCAAACAATTACATGAACTAGTTTCACTAAAACCAAAATTCATTAAAATAGCTTCCATGGATCTAGATAATTTTGAATTGTTGGATCTTGCAGCTAAACAGAAATTGCCTGTAATCGTATCTACAGGAAATTCAAATATTCAAGAAATAAACAAGGCTAGCAAAATTTTTAAAAAAAGAAGAAAGAAAAATGTTTTATTTATGCATTGTGTAAGTTTGTATCCTCCAAAATATAACGAATTCAATTTAAGAAACATCCTGACACTTCAAAAAAAAATTCCTTATCCAATTGGATATTCAGATCATTCCGAGGGTGTGATGGCACCAATTCTAGCAACAAATATGGGAGTTAAATTTATAGAAAAACATTTTACTTTAAATAAGAAGCAAAATGGTCCAGATCATTTTTTCGCAGCAGATCCAAATGATATGAAACAACTAGTTGAAGATGTAAGTAATGTAAAAATTGCTTTAGGAAGTCTTAAAAGAGGAATAAACAAAAGAGAATTAGTTTCAAAAAAAAGAATGAGGAGATCTGCATATGCTGTAAAAGATTTAAAAAAGGGTGATACCTTTAGAAGAGAGCATTTTATAATGCAGAGACCAGGAATTGGCCTTAATTTAGAACAAATAACAAAACTAATAGGAAAAAGATTAATTAAAAAATTAAGTAAAGACGCAATAATATATAGGTCAAATTTTTAAATCATTATTTTTTTAGCAAACTTAAAATCTTTATAATTGTCTATATCAATTGAATTCTCTGGAGGTGTTATGTATCCAAATGATTTATCAGTGTAATAACTTTTTGTTTTTTGAAGGCTTTTAAAATTAAGTACATAAATACTACCATTACCATTGTAAGATGAATTTAAGTCTTGTCTATTTTTTACTGAATTTTCTATATTTTTATATCTTATAATTTTATTATTTTTGTTTAATTTAAATAAGTATTCTAAAGGTTTATTTTCGCTAACAGAAATTACAACTTTTGCTTTTTTTTTAAAAAATAACTTTATACTTTCGTCTATATCTCTTGGATTTCTTAAAGGAGATGTGGGTAGCAGGACACAAAAATTCTTTATTTTACTTATTAGTCTTTTGTTAAGTTTATTTATACAATCTAAATATACATCTATTGCAGATGAATTGCTCTTTGCTAGTTCATCATTTCTTTTATAAATTATAATTTTTTTTGAATTATATTTTTTAGCAATACTAAGAACTCTATCATCGTTTGAATTTATAATAATATTTGTTATTAATTTTGAGCTTAACGCGTGATCAATTGTATAAGAGATTAATGGTTTATTAGATATTTTTTTTATATTCTTATTTTTAAGACCTTTTGAACCTTTTCTAGCTGGAATTATGCAGATCAAATTAAAATTCTACTTTATATTTTTGAAGAATTTCTCTTCCTTTTTTATATGAACTAAAATCTACTATATCATCTGTCTCTATAGATATTTTGAATTTTTCCTCGAGTGCAGCAATAAGAGTCATATGTCCGATAGAATCCCATTCTTCCACACCATTATACTCAAGTTTATCATTACACAAACTTTCACTTATTCCTAAAGATTCTGAAAATACCTCTGAATATATTTTAAGATTGCTCATAATATTTTAGAATTGTATTACTTATATCTTCAGATTTTATTTTGTAAACACTTTTGAGAAACTCATAACTACCCCCTGAACTATAGAAATCATTTATACCTATTTTAATAAGAGGTGGTTTATTTTTTAACTCAGACATTTCTTCTGCGATAGAACTAGAGAGACCACCGATTACATTATGCTCTTCTACAGATACGATTAATTTCTTATTTAAAAAAATTTCATTCAGTTTTTTCTTATCCAATGGTTTTATAGTGTGCATATTTATTACTTCTACAGAAATTCCTTTTGTTTCTAAAAAATTAGCTGTATCCAAACATTCTGCAATAATTGATCCGTTTGAAATTATTGAAATATCTGTTCCATTTTTTAAGGTAATAGATTCTCCAATTTTAAAGTCATAGTCCTCAGCATATATCTGTCTAGTATTTGATGAACCTGTAAGTCTTATATATACTGATCTATCATAATTTATTGAGGCTTCAGTTGCTTTAATAACTTCTGTTGGATCAGAGGGGCAAACTATTGAAATATTAGGAATAGATCTTAATAGCGAGATATCTTCAATTGAACAATGTGTAAATCCAAGAGGTCCCAAAACCAATCCACTTGCTAAACCTACCATAACAACTTTTATTTTCATGTAACCCAACATCACTTTTATCTGCTCTGAGCATCTGAGTGTCTGGAACGGCGAAAAAGTTGTTGTGATTACTTTATGTCCTTCACTTGCCATTCCAGCTGCAATACCAATCATATTTTGTTCGGCAATACCAACATCTACGTAATTATCTTTAAAATTTTTTCTAAATCTATCCAATCCAGCGGAAGTTGAAACATCGGCTGTAACGACAATTAAATCTTTGTGTTTCTTAATTATTTCCAGCATACCTAAACCAAATACAGCTCTTTGACCTAGTTTAGACCATAGTTTAAAACTATTTGTATTGTAAAATTTATTCATTTAAGTCTTTAACACCATCTTCATATTGTTGTTTCGATATCATAGAGTGATGCCAAGCATTATTTTCTTCTGCAATTTTCAAGCCCTTACCCTTTATAGTTTTTGCAACTACCAACTTTGGTTTATTTGATACAACTGACAATGCATTATCTATTTCATTAATATTGTGTCCGTCAATCTCATAAACATCCCAGTTGAAACTTTTCCATTTTTCA
This sequence comes from uncultured Pelagibacteraceae bacterium, assembly GCA_902597335.1. Taxonomy (GTDB): domain Bacteria; phylum Pseudomonadota; class Alphaproteobacteria; order Pelagibacterales; family Pelagibacteraceae; genus Pelagibacter. Next base: position 43,274 of record CACJXK010000002.1, on the reverse strand, counting down.
GCAATATTAGAATTTTTCATTATTTGTTCGTTTGTTCCAGTTTGTTGAAAACCGTTGTTATCAATAATACATGTCAAATTATCAAGATTAAAATTTACTGCACTCATAGCACTTTCCCAAATAGACCCCTCATTACATTCCCCATCTCCAAGTAAAACGTAAACATTATTTTCTTTTTTTTTGTTCTTGAAAGAGAGAGCAACACCAATACCTAAAGATAGTCCCATACCTAGACTTCCCGTTGAAAATTCTATTCCAATTTCCTTATTAATAACTGGATGTCCCAGAAGTCTACTTTCATTTTTTTCGAATGTTTGTATCTCCTCTGGTTTAATTAATCCCAGCTCAACTAGGCAAGAATATAATGCTAGACAGGCATGACCTTTGCTTAAAATGAATCTATTTCTTTTATCTGATCCACTTTCAACTATTTTTATATATTTTTTATATAAAACTCCCATTATATCTGCACAAGACAATGCTCCTCCTATGTGAGCACTATCGGAACCAGCAGCTAGCGAGAATTTTAATATATTAATTCTGACTTGTTTTATAAATTCATCAAAATTTTTTCTTTGTTCAATCACAATTACATTCCTCCATCAATTCTTAACGTTTGACCGTTAATATAGCTTGATTGATCTGAAATTAGAAATAGTACAATTTTAGCTATTTCATCAGGTTCAGCAAATCTATTCAATGATATTTTTTTTTTTACCTCATCTAAAATTTTAACATTGGTATTATCATGAAGCATTTTGGTATTTACTAATCCAGGTGCAATATTATTTACTCTGATATTAAAATTTTTCAATTCCTTTGACAACGAGCACCCAAATGAAATAAGTGCTGCTTTCGAATTTGAGTAAGCTATTCTTCCTTCATCATTTTCAATACCTGAAGTGGAACAAATATTTATTATATTCCCAGACTTAGCTTTGATCATTTTTTTTGAAATTTCTTGAGTGATTTTTAAAACAGAGAAATAATTTATTTGAAATATGTCTTTTGCTTTCTTTATCGAAGTCATTAAAAATGGCAATACAAGAATAGATGCAGAATTATTGATTAAAACATCAATCTTATCATGTTTTGTTTTAATATCATTTAGAACACTGTTTAAATCATTATCAACTAAAAAATCGCATTTATATTTGTGTGTTTGTATTTTTTTTTCATTTAAAATATTTAATAAATTAGTAAATTCATCATTTTCATTTCTGTATAGTAAAATTAACTCACAATTTATTTCAGCCAGTCGTTTACATATGCTTATACCTATTCCCCCAGTAGCTCCTGTTAACAAAATTTTTAATTTATTTTCCATTTTTTATTTTCACAAGTCTTTGAAAGTTATTAACACTATAATTTTTTTTTATATTACTTAATATTGTTGTTGATATTCCAATTACACAATTATCGCCAATTGTAATATTGTTATTTGTTATTGCAGAAGTACCAAATTTAACTTTATTTCCAATTTTTGAATTACCATTTATTATAACATTAGGCATAAGTGAGCAATATTTACCCATTTCTACTCCATGTCCAATTTGTGATCCATAACAAATTAATGTTCCAATACCCAATTTGATGTCATAACTCAAATTAACATTTTTAAAAATAATTGTACCATGTGAAATTTTAGAGTTTTTAAGATCAACATCAGGATGAAAAAGCGAGATTATTTTTATTTTCTTCTTTTTTAAAACTTTAAAAATTTTTTCTTTTTTTTTTGGATCCATAATTGCACAAACTGCATAAAAAGACCCAAACGGTATATCTGAAATATTTTTATAATTTTTTTCTTTATTTATTAAAGTTGATTTATATGGATCACAAAATCCTAAAAAATCGTAAATTTTTTTCTTTTTATTAATAACATTAATCAGATCTAGAACTTCAAATCCTAAACCTCCAGCACCAAATATAACGATCTTATATTTTGCCATACTAAAAAATATTTAGACAAAATCTTCTTTTTGAAAAATCTCTTCAGCGTTTGCGGGTTTAAAAATAGATTGTCCTTGTTTTGTCATAAATTTTCTTATGAAACTTTTATCTTCTCCAGCTAAACATAAATCACTATGATTTCTAAAATGTTTAATGCTAAATCCAAAATCAACAATTTCCTTCAAAGATTGTTTAAATATATTTCCTATTTTAATATGAACATAAGGGCAGACCAAAACATCTCCAATAGGTGTGATATAAAGTCTGTTTACTGTTGTGCAACCAAGTATTCCCTCATGAGTTTTGTCAAATGGGTTCCATATATTTCTTACCAAATTTTTGTAATCTTTTCTGATTTTCCTCAAATATTCTCTATCTTTATCATCACAAATAATTTCCTCAGCCTTTTGCCACATGCCTGCTGGTACAGCAACATTTAGTAAAGTTCTATATTTTTGCTGTTTTGAATAATCTAATAGTTGTTTAAGATGATCAGTATGTGCATTGTAGTGTCCAACTGTGATATTTAAATAAGGATCAATTCCAGCTTTTTGTACATGCTTAAGTCCTTCCATTGCACGTCTCCAAGAGTCTTTTCTACCCCTAATTTCATCGTGAATCTTTTCGTCCATACTATCAATGCTTACTGAGACTCTGCTGACTTTTGCTTCAGCTAATCTATGAGCCATTTCCTCATCCAAATGATAGCCATTTGTAGTAAGATATAAGTAAAATCTTTCAGGTTTTATTGCTTCAAGAACTTTAAATAATTTTTTTGGTTGGAGTAAAAGCTCCCCTCCTTGAAGGTCAAACTCAAAATATCCTAACTCATCTGCTTCATCTGCTAATTTTGCAATAGCATCATAATCTAAATATTCTTTTACGTGATCACCTTTAGGTGAATTAGTAAAACAATATTTGCATCTAAGATTACAAGCATTATTGAAATTTAAATCAATTCCTCTTGTTTTAGTTCCAACTTTTCCATCGTTATATTGAACGTAATCATAAAAATCTTTCAACTTTTTTACTAATCTGGGTTTATTTAGCAATGAGGAGGCTATAGGCATGTTATGTTACTTTATACTTTAATAAATCGTCTTTCAATAGTATATCAAAGTGGGCTTGGCAAGTAATTTCATCATCAACATAGGCAATTCCTTCGCACATTCCTATACCTCTTTTCCATTTTAATAACTTTGTTTTCATAACAAAATTTTTATTTGGAATAACTTTTTTTTTAAATTTTAAATTTTTCGCTCCCAACAAATATACAATTTTACCTTTATTATTTGGCAAAGTTAAAATCGTAAGTGCACTCAGCTGCACTAACGCCTCAACCTGCAACATGCCAGGCATGTTAGGATCTTCTGGCCAGTGTACTTTGAAGAACCACTCGTCTTCATGAAGATACTTTTCTCCATCAGCGCTTTTTCCAGGCACAATCTTTGTAGCTTTATCTATAAATAAATATGGATCTCTATTTTTTTGATATTCTAATATACCATTTTTATCTAATTCCATTTTTCACTCATAATTTATTTTTCTTGATAAAGAATGGTATAAGTCATATCCATCCCAAATTAAACCAATATTAAAAGCAGAACCAAAAGGAACAATTCTATCTACACCAATCAAATTTTTATCTATCACAAAATTTAATAATTTGTATTTATCTAAACCAAAATAAGTAAGAGTTTGAAACTTTGGATTAACAATACTCACAATTTCATTTAATGTTTTAATATCTTTTTCAAAAAAGAAACCAAACTTACCTCTTAAATCCTCAACATTTTTTGGAAACTTATTTATTTTTATAATATGTAAATAATTTTCGTATTTTTTATAATTTGATACATAATTTTTAGATAAAAATTTGTTTTGTAAAACAAATTTTTCATAAGCTATAAATTTATCTATTTCAAATTTTTTTTTTACATATCTGTATAGTTCATCCCAAAATTTTTTTTTTATATTAGTGTCTTTTCTTCCGTGCCAAAGTATTAAATGTGGAGTTGAGCAACCATTTTGATCGAATAAATATGTATCATTGAAAAATTTTTTAATAATAATATTTTTTTTTTTATTAAAATCATCCTTCAGACTTTTTGTATTTATAACTGAGATTGAATACCTATCAGAAAAATTTACGTCTATGCATCTTGGATTTGTCTCTATTTTTTTAAAAGTTTCAATCGTATCATCTCCACCCCAAATAATTCTATTATTGGCGTATAAAGATAGATACTTAATAATTTCATTATTTCTCTCACATCTAAAAAAAATATTGCCCAGTTTTATAAAACTATAATTTTGATTTAATAAAGTTTTTTTTAAACTTTTAAAAAAAATTTTTATTTGTGAATATTTTTTCGATGGAATTTTTACTACATTATTATTTCCTGTTATGACACCAAATATAAATGAATATAAACATGTTATTGGAACATTTGATGGTGTTATATGAAGAACAACACCTCTACCAATTGAATTATTAATGTTTGAATATTTTAATGATAATTGTTCTATGTTGGATCTTCTACACCAATAAGCAAAAGTAATAAGATCATCATAATCCCTCGTTTCTTTATTTTTAAAAAGTTCTTTAGATAAACTGTCTATAAAATCTAATATTCTTTTGTCGAATGGTCTTTTTACTGAATTTTTAAGTGTTTTATTGTTATAAATAAAATCTACATTTTTAAATTTATGTAATTGTATCACTACAACCTCTTATTTCTGATCTCTCTATTCTACCATTAACTTTAAAATATTTACCTTTTCTTCCGCATGGGCAATCATCTTCACCAATTATCATTCCTAAGTCTTCTGTTAAAAGGCTATGACCAGGATAACTCTTTGGTAATATCGATAATGATTGAATAAAGCCTAATTTATTCTTGCCTAGTTTTTTGAAATTCATATCTCTTATTATTATTTCTGAATAATTTGATACATGAAATCTTTCACCAATCTCACACTCCATGTAAATTGATCCAGTTTGTTCAACCATACCATAATAATTATGAATTTTATTTAATTTAAATTTTTTTTTTATTGAGTCATTAAAAGTTTTATTTGAAACTTTTTTATCTGCCAATTTTTTCCATCCACCACCATGAATTAATATAGAATTTTCAAAATTAATAGGATTTAAATTTAAAAAAAAATATTTCCAAATCATGTATGTGAAGCCAAAAATTAGAAAATTTGATGATTTATGTTTTTTTAAAAATTTTTTTAATCCTATATGGTCAATACTTAAATTATCATTTAAAAGGTAAAAATAATCTGATCCAAAAATCGAAAAACCTTTTATCGCAGCGCTACTTGCATTCATAATATTCCTACTATTTTTATGGCATTTTCTCTCAATTATAATCATTGGTAATCTTTTGTTTCCTATGAAATTATTTACAATATTTATCAAAGATTTAGTTTGACTTAAGGCTGTAAATTTATCTAAAAATATTTTGGATACATTTTGATTGCTAGTTCCTGAGGAATTTAACTTTTTGTGGATGCTTTCTTCATTGACACTTTTTAAATCTAAATTTTTGAAAATTGATGTTGGCATAAAATTTAAGTCTTCAATTTTGCTTATACTACTATGTTTGGTTTTTCTGACGATATTTTTATATTCCTTACAATTTCTAGTATGATATTTTTCTAAATTACTTATATTTTTAAAAAAGAATTTCTCTTTTTTTTTCTTTGTGAGTCCAAACGGATTTGTGTCATGAATTATATCTTTATACATTTTTTTCAGAATAGTTTTTCTTACCCGATGGAAGTAATGGGATATCTTTTACACATTTTAATTTAATATATCTTAAATTTAGTTTTTTAAACTTTTTCAAAATTGCTAATATTTTTTTGTTATTTTTTTTATTTTCGTAAACTATATTTAATAATTCACCTTTGCCGATACAAGCACATTTAATTTTATTTTTCTCTATTATTCCTTCTAAGTAGTCTAAATCAACTCTATGGCCGTCTATTTTTAAAAATCTCCCTTTTCTTCCTGATATTATAATATTATTTGAATTGTCTCTGTAGGCTAGGTCGCCCGTAAATAATAATCTTATCTTATCTAAAGTTTTAAAACCTCTGTAATTCTCGATATATCCACAATAAACATTTTTTCCTTTGTAAACTAATTCTCCTTTTATCATTTTTTTTTTTATAATTTTTTTATTTTTTGAAAAAATATAAAATTCACCTTTACCAATTGGATTTCCAATTGAGTATAATTTTTTTTTTGTAAAATTCCAATTTTGAACAGACATTCTTGACGTCGCCTCTGTAGATCCATACATGGGAATTAGTTTTATATTTTTCTTTGACAATTCATCAATTAAATAATTAAAAGTATCTTTGTTTAGTTTACCTCCAGCCTGAGTAAGATATTTAATACTATTCAAGTTTAAATTTTGTACCTTTAATTTTTTTATAATTTCGTAATGCACTGGAACTCCACCAAAAGTTTTAGCTGAAGTTTTTTCTAATAATTTCCAAAAATCTTTTTCTATGATTGAAAATGGACTCATAACTAATGATGAACCAGAATATAAGTGAGTATTAATTATAGACATCCCATAAGTATAACTTGGTATTAATGTAGTAATACACCTGTCTTTTTCCGAAATTTTTAAAGCTTTTATAATATCAATTGTGTTATTAAATATATTTTGCTTTGATAATTTAACAAATTTGGGTGAACCTAATGATCCAGAAGTTGAGAGCAAAATAGATAAATCATTATTTATTATATAATTACCCTCATTTTTATTTACATAAAAATAATAAGTTCCGATATTTTTTTCTATTTTATAATTGCTAGAAAAAATTTCTTTTCTTTCTGTAAATACGTATCTAGGTTTAAATCTTTTAAGATAATCTTCTAAATTTTGACTCAATTTTTCGACAAGAATTACTACATTATCAGATTTTAACGATGCTAAATAAACTTTTATGAAATCAATGGAATTGACACTTTCAATCAGTACCGCTTCTTTTTTTTTGCTATCGAAATTTATTTTTTTAGTTTCATTTAATAAATCTAAATATCTAATTTTATTTAAATTGTGATCGATTAATGCAATGTTATTTTTGTATTTATTTAGATTTGAAAAAATATTCATTTAAAGAATATATTTATCAGTATCGTATTTAATTAAATTTTCTTTATTTTTAAACCAATCAATAGTTTTTTTTAATCCTTCATTCAATGAAATTTTTTTTGCTTTAATAATCCTATCTAACTTTTTTGAACTACCCTGAAGATTATTAACTTCTGAATTTTTAGGTCTAATTCTAGACTTGTCTACTTTTATCTTTATATTTTTTTTTAACAATCTAGATATTTGATATATTAAATCTCTTATAGATATAGATTTGCCAGAGGAAATATTTACCTCTTCTCCCTTAAGTTTTGATGAAACCAAAATTTTTTCAAAAGTTTCAGCAACATTTTCAACATAATTGAAATCTCTTTTAGGAGTTAGTGATCCAATTTTTAAACTATTTTTATTTAAAATTTGTGTAATAATTGTAGGTATTATTGCTCTATTTGATTGTCTAGGTCCATAGGTATTAAATGGTCTTACTATGGTAGCATTTAAGTCAAAACTTTTGCAATATGACTCTGTTAATTTATCTGCAGCAATTTTAGTTGCAGCATATGGCGATTGCCCTTGAAGTACATGATTTTCATCTATAGGAATTTTTTTTGCTGATCCATAAACTTCAGATGTTGAAGTAACTAAAAGTCTTTTAATTTTTTTTTTCAAACTTGCTTCCAACACATTGTAAGTTCCCAATACATTTGTTTCTATATATGATTTTGGGGAATTGTATGAATAAGGTATACCAATTAAGGCTGCTAGATGAATTACATAATCAATATTTTTAAATGCTGCCAATACATTTTTTTCATCTCTTATATCGCCAAAGTGTATGTTAATTTTTTTTAACTCATCCTTATCTAATGAGCTCAACCAACCAATATTATTAAAAGAATTATAGTAAACAAATGCTCTTACTTTATATTTTTTTTTTAAAAGAAGTTGAACTATATGGCTCCCAATAAAACCTTCAGATCCTGTAATTAATACATTCTTAGACATTATTTATTTCAAAATTAATTTTATTTGTATAACATCAAATTTCTTAAAAAGTTATTATAAAAATAAAATGATTTATACTTTAGAACCACATTTAGGTGCAATTGAGAAGAAATTAGCAAATGAAACTTTAAATAAAAATATTATTTCAACTTTTGGCAATAACGTCGAAAAATTTGAAAAAAGCTTTTCAAAATTCACAAACTTTAACTACACCACGGCAATGAATTCTGGAACATCATCTTTACACTTGGGTCTTAAGGCAAATAATGTTTGTGAGAATGATTTAGTAATTATACCTTCTTATACATTTGCAGCAACGGCTAATGCAATAATTTATTGTGGTGCTAAACCGTGGTTCCATGATATCAACTCTGAAAATATGATGCTTGATTTAGATCAAGTGGCTTCATCTCTTGAAAAAAAAACTTACAAAAAAGGAAACTTTTATTACCATTATAAAACAAAACAAAAAATTGCTTGCATTGTTCCAGTTATGACATTTGGATATTCACTAAATATTTCAAAATTGATAGCTATAAAAAAAAAATATAACATTAATATTTTAATAGATTCAGCTGCAGGTCATTTTGCAAGTTATGATAAAAAAAAACTTGGCTTTTACAACTTTGACTGTTGTTATTCATTTAATGGTAATAAAAATATTTCTACCTCAAGTGGAGGAGCCTTCTGCACAAACAATTTTAATAGAAATCTGTATGTAAAAAAATTAAGTAAAGTCGGAAGAGTTTCTAGATATAATTATCAATTAGTAGGTTATAATTACAGAATGAATAATTTGCAAGCATCTTTAGGCAATGGACAATTAAAAAACGTAAAAAAATTTTTAAGAAAAAAAAAAGAAATTTTTTCTTTTTACTCTAAGAGTTTCGAAAATATTTTTTATATAAAGAAAATTATTCTTGAAGATTTTAATAATATTGAAGGATGGTTATTTGCAGTAAAATTAAACCCAAAAAAATTGAATAAAATCATAAATTTTTTGAAAACAAAAAAAATATTTTTGTCAAAATTTTGGTATCCGCTACATAAGCAGCCACCTTATAAAAATTTTTTGAGAGAAAATTTAAACTCTACTATAACAGAAAGTGGGAAAATATTGTGTTTGCCATCATCAACATTCTTACAAAAAAAAGATTTAATATATGTAGTTGATAAAGTAAAAGATTTTTTTAAAAACTAATTAAATAAAATATTTTGAATAAAAACCATTTAATTCAAGTAGGCTCTCTTTATTTCCAATATCTTTCCAATATTCATGTAGCATGTATGGAACAACATTAACTTTTTTCTTAGAACACTTTTCAATTAATTGAGGCATATCAATTTTTTTATTTTTATTGATATATTTTAATATTTTATTATTTAAGACATATACTCCACAACAAAAATCATGATGTAAAGTTGGTTTTTCCTCAATTCCAACTATTCTATCATTTTTAATATTAAGCACACCAAATTGAATTTTATTCTCATAACTTTTAGTACATACCGTAAAATCTGAGATTTTATTAATATGAAAAGAAATCAAATTTTTAAAATCAAGACTTGTAACTATATCCGAATTTATTATCAAATAATTGTCATATATTCTTTTAACTAGTCCTATTGATCCAGCAGTACCTAAAAATTTTTTTTCTTTTATAAAATTTACCTTGATTTTATTTTCTTTTGAATATTTTTTTACAGGCAAAATTATTTTATTATGAAGATAATTTACGCTTATAAAAATATTTTCAAAGCCTTGTGATTTTAAGATTGATAAAAGATTTATTATTAACGGTTTTTGATTAATTAAAAGCATTGGTTTTGGTAATCTTTTAGTAATTGGTTTGAGCCTGTCTCCTTTGCCGCCTGCCATAATTAAAACTGCAGTTTTTCTTAATCCAGTTTCTTCACTTAGGTTTAAATATTTTAAATATTTTTTATTTTTGTCTACAACTGGTAGAAAATTAATTTTTGGATATTTTTTTTTTATATTTTGTATAATTAATTCATTTTGATTCATAATATATTTTGGCTTTTTGTTCATTACTTCAGAAATTTTTCTATTATCCTTTTTTACTAGAATATATCGTCTAATATCACCATCTGTTATAGTTCCTAAAAGTTTTCTACCTTTACTTAAAACAATAACAATTTTATCTTTTGAATTTTCTAGTTTTTTTAGACAACTTTCAAAATTTGAATTAATAAAAACAATATTAGACATACCTAAAGAATCCACCATTTGTGATATTTTTCATATTTTTTTTTTGAGAACCTAACTGGGTCATCTAAAAATTTTTTTTCAAAGGAACATAAACTGTTTAATTTTTTTTCAAAAATTTTATCTCTTTTTTTAAAAAATTCATAATGATTTTTTTTGATTTGGATATTTTGAAAAACTTTTTCTTTAGATTTGAATTTATTGTGAACATTACGATTATGTTGTCTATAAAATGAAAAAATTTTATCTTCATAAATACCTTTAAATTTATTTAACAAAAGGTTTGTCGCAATACCCCAGTCAAATGCTATTAATTTGTAATTAAGAAATTTCATTATACTTTTCAAACTTTTAGATTTTATAGTTAAAGTCGAGTTTCCAATATAATTTTTATTTAAAATTTGTTTCAATTCAATTTTTTTGCCTTTTTTATTTATGATTTTTTTAAAAAATTTTTTATTTTTAAATGTAATTAAATTATTTACTAAAAAGTCTTTATTTTTAATTTTCTTAAATATCTCTTCTGACCTTTTTTTATGCATTAAGTCATCACAATCAATAAATATTATATAATCATAATTAAGTTTAATGATTTTTTTAAAAGATATAATTCTGGATAGGCCAGGCTTTAGGTCTGTATTAATAGTATAAATTTTAAATTCCTTGGCAGAATTGATTTTATTGATTATTTGTAAACTGGGCTTTATGTTATTGAAAGTAATAAATAAATCATTAATTTTTGTTTGTTTTTTATAGTATGAAATAAATTCATTAAAATACTTTATTCCAATTGGATGAAAGAGGGTAAAAACGATAAATCTTTTAGAGGAATTTTTGGTCATATTTATTTTTAGAAGTGATAAATATATTTATATAAATTAAGGAAATGTTTAAAGAATTTTTATCAGATTTAAAAGAAATAAACTCTCTAAAGTACAAAGAGTATATATTTTTATTACTTTTTTTTTTATTGTCATCTTTCTTTGATTTAATCGGACTAAGTTTAATTGGTCCATATGTGCAAAACTTCTTTTTTGAGGATGTATCAAAAATAAATTACTTATCAAAATATTTTGATAACTCATTTTTAGTGTCGGAAAACTTTTTTTTTATATCATCAATAATTTTGGTAATAGTATTTTTATCTAAGGGCTTATTTGGTTATATTGTAATCAGACAAATTATCATTTTCGCTTCAGTTCAACAGGCTAAATTAATAACTGAATTATCTCAAAAATTAATTTTTTACAAAAATAACTCTCAATCTAACTCTCAAATTATAAGTAATTTTTTGTACAATATAAGAATATATATCGAGCAAACTCTAATGGCTCTTCTGAGACTATTTGCTGAAATGATAGTAACTTTAGCAATTATTATTTTTTTATTAATTAATTTTTTTAAAGTATCACTAATTTTAATTATTTTTTTGCTTACATCTTTTTTAATATATTTTTTTCTTATTCATAAAAGAATTTATAAATATGGCAAAATAGCCTCTTCATCTTCAGAAAAGATGATTGAAGATACAAATAATATTTTGAATGGATTCAAAGATATTGTTATTTATTCAAAGGAAAATTTCTTTTTTGAAAGTATTAAATTAAATACATATAATCAAATGATAAGTGGAGCAAAAGCAAATGCATTTACACAGCTACCAAAATATTTTTTTGATGCTTTTTTTGCCTCGAGTTTTATAATTTTTCTTTATTTTGGAAAAAATTTTTTTCCAAAAGCAGAAATGCTATTATATATAAGCGTAATTGGTCTAGCTACCTATAGATTATTGCCATCATTATTCCAGATCTCAATTTGTATTTCAAACCTGAAGTTTTCGAGGTCACATTTATTTGAAGTAGCAAAAATTTCTAGAGAGCTTAAATCGAAAGAAAATAATATTAATGTAGTTAAAACCACTCCCGAACATGATTTTGAGGATATATTTTCAATAAAAATAAAGAATCTTGATTTCAATTTTAAAAAACCTGAAAATATTTCGATATTTAAAAATTTTAACCTAGAGCTATATAAGGGGGATTCATTATTTGTATCTGGACAAAGTGGAAGAGGTAAGTCAACTTTAGTCAATATACTAAGTGGTTTTAATGAGGCTGACGAAGGTAGTATTTATGTAAATAATGTTAAAATAAATGATTTAAAAAATTTTGGTAAAAAATTTATTTCGTATTCTTCGCAAAATATTTTTTTAGCCAGAGGAAGTATAGTTGATAATATAACTATGTTCGATGACAATATAAATAAAAGTAAATTAGATAAAGCTCTAGAAATAAGTTGTTGTAAAGATTTTTTAGTCAAAAAAAATATTGAATTAGACTATTTAATTGAAGACTATGGGAAAAATTTTTCCGGTGGAGAGAAACAAAGAATTCAACTAGCAAGAGCTATATACTTTGATAAAAATATTATGATTTTTGATGAGTCAACATCAGCGTTAGAAATAGATCTAGAGAGAAAATTTTTAAAAAATTTAAGCGAATTTTCAAAAGATAAAATTGTAATTTTTATTTCTCATAGATTAATTAACAAAGATTTCTTTAATAAAGAGATAAATTTATAACTTTATGAAATATTTTATAAAAAAAAATTTCACTGGATTTGAACAAACTTTTTTGTTTTTCTTAATATTGTCATTCTTTTTACCAACATTTTATTACAGTTATAGGTACGATCATTTAGCGATTTATCTCTTAACAATTTTTTATTTTTTATATTTTATATTTATAACAATTAAATTAAAGCTAGATATAAGTTCAATTAAAAGATTTTGCTATTTGAATAAAAGTTCTCTTTTTGTATTTATTCTAATATCAATTTTCATTTTATTTGCACTTTTTTCTTTATTAAATGTAACTTTATCAGATAATTTTATTACAATAAAAAACAACAGCCTTACCAGTCTGGTAATAACACTTTCAAATTTAGATAATTATTTTCAAGTAATATGTATTACTTTCTTATCTTTAATATTTTTCCTCTCGAAGGATAGAGAAAAGAATATCAATATTTTTTTATTTACTACAGTGTCCTTGGTTAGTCTCAATTCACTTTATGGCCTTTTTGAACTATTAGTAGTAAATATTGATACTAACTGCCATGTATTTTTTAGTACAAAACAAAGTTTATTTTGCTCTTTAATTAGTAGTGTCGATAGAGCTTATTCTGGCATAGAATTTAGTAATGCTGGAATTGATTATATTGATAGAGCCGTAGTTGATGAACAAGCAAAAAAAGAGATGAAATCATATATATTTAATTCATCAAGTATTGGATGGATTAGTTTATCTGCTGGAAGATCTAGCGGAATATTTAATATGCCTATACAAGCAGCAACTATAACTGGGTCCTCACTCTTTTTATTATTTATTTTATATTTTCGAAATTTGAAAGAAAATACTAATAGACAAATAAGTTTTAAAATTTTTACAATTTGTTTCTTTTTGTTATTAATTGGATCATTAATTCCAACTTCTAGAGTCACATCTCATTTAATTATTCCTGGATTGCTAATTTTTATTTTTATTTTTAGAGATAAATTCAAATTTTTGTTAAAATCAAATCTATTTAAATTTATTTTCTTAATTTTTTTGACATTATTAATTACTCTTGGAACATTAAGATGGAATGGATATAACAATTATTACACTCATGCATTAAGATACGTAAACATATTTTGCAAAGAATTAGCAATTAAATGTGAGTTTGAAGAACAAATAATAAGAGAGAAAACAAGAATTCAAGATAATTCGTATGCGAAAGCAAAGGATGCTGATGCTCAATTAGATGTATTTAACTCTAGAACATTAGAGGGCACTTATGACACAGATCAAATTAAAATTTTATATGGAATCCAATATAATTTTGAAAGCAAAGAAGAAAGCTCAACTATTAAAAAAATTAGATATTATATTTTTTATTTAAGCGGTGGAAGATATGGGGGTGAAATAAGCCTACCATTAAAACATGTTTTGTCAGAGAAAAAGTTTCTTGGTTTTGGCCCCATTACAAAACTAAGCTACGACCAACTTCACTATTATTTGCTATATCATACTGGCTTAATATCTTTAATTTTATTCATGACAATTTTGTTTGTTTTATTATTTCAAATTATAAAAAATTTAAAGATTTTAACTAGTAAGTTTTTTGTTCCTACAATATTTATTTACATGATTTATTTTCTTGCTTCATTTGGTGGGCCTATTTTTTTTATGAATCGTATCAACTTTTTGTTTTTTTTCATGATGATTTTCATTTTAACCGAAATTGACAAATTTAAAACTAACAATAATGAGATATAGAACATCTAAAAATAATTTAGAGGTAATAAAAAATAGATATTTTTTTGCAAAAAAATTTGTAGACAATAAAAGTATATTAGAAATAGGTTGTGGTTTTGGGTTAGGATTTGAGTATTTATACCAAAATTCGAAAGATTATATTGGAACTGATATAAATGAAGAACAAATTAACTTAGCAAAAAAAAATAACAGTAAGTATGAGAATAAATTTTTGATGTTAAAACTTAAAGAAATTAAAAAATTAAATCAAAAATTTGATATCATTATTTGTCTTGCAACAGTTTATTATCTTGACATAAATGAATTTTTAGATGTCTCTAAAAAAATACTTAATCAAAATGGCCAAATTGTATTTGATATGTCAAATAAAGATATGCCTGGATTTGATTCAAAATGGGACAATCAATCTAAATATTATCAAGTAGATGAATTAAATTCTATTTTAAAAGAAAATGGTTTCTCTGCAAATTTTTATGGTTCCTATAAAATTGACAATCAAAAAAAAATTTCAACAATCTTAAAAATAAGATCAATAGTTAAAAAATTATTTAATTTTTTAAAATTAAATTTTTTGAAAAAAATTATTATTTTTTTTGTAGACAAAAATTTTTATATTTTGCCACATTCAATAAAAGATGATATGGAAAGCTACAATTATAATTACATACCAATTTCACCTTTAGAGAAATGTTTTAATTATAAGGTGATATTTGTTGAGGCTAAATTAGACACATGATTAAAAAATTAATTAATAAAATATTTAAAATTTTAATTTTAAGAAATCCTTTAGATATTATATTTGGCCGCATCTTTTGTGGGAATGATTCTACCCTTAGAAAAAATATTCAAGGCAAATTGGCAATTAAAAGAAATAAAATAGATAAATCAATAAAATCAGTTGATGAAGTAGAATATTTTAAAAAATATGGTTTTACAAAAATAAACAGAGTCATATCATTAGACGAAGTTGAAAAACTTAAAAAAAAATTCTTTAATGAAATATCAAATATTCCCGAGTTAAGAACAAGTTTACGATATGATTTTTCAAGCCTTGATAATCCAGAATTCTTTAAAAAATTTTCTGAAGTAAAGAATATATTTAATAATGAAATGTATAATATTTTAGAAAATTATTATCATGGACATTTTAAAGTAACAAATGTTCATATTTATAGAATATTAAAAAATGAAAATACAAATTTTAGTGATACAACTTCATATGGATCAACAATTGCGTGGCATAACGATGGATCAAGGACTGACTCTGTTAAAATATTTATTTCATTAGATAAAATTGACGAAAATTCCGGACCTATGGAATTTATAACAAAGCATGAGACAAAGAAATTATACAGAAGAAATCCTTTTATCTTCAGTAAAATAAATTTAGCAAAAAAAATTGCAGCTATGAATTGTAAAAGAAAGATGACATTTTATGATAACGATGCTTATTTTATAAATACTAATTTTTGTTTGCATAGGGCACAATCACCAAAAACAAGCCACAGGGATCTACTTGTTTATTATTGTCAATCATCTAATAAACCTTTCAATTTTGATTGGGAGAATGTTTCAACAGAAAATATCTATTGATTTATGAAAAAAAATATTCCGTTTTATAGATACAAGCATCTTTATAACTTACATGGAAAAAAAATAATAAAAATAGTAGATAAAGTTGCAAGAGCAGGAAGATATATAATGCAAAAGGAATTATCGGACTTTGAGAAAAATTTTGCAAAATTTACAAACTCAAAATATTGCATTGGTGTCTCAAATGCTACGGATGGACTTCAAATGTTATTAATTGCAGCGGGTATTAAAAAAGGTGATGAAGTTTTACTTTCAATGCATACGATGATAGCCACAGCTAGTGCGGTTTATTTTACGGGAGCAAAACCAGTTTTACTAGATATAAAAGAAGATGATTATCTTATTGACGAAAAAAAAATTGAAAAAAAAATTTCTTCTAAAACCAAAGCAATTATTGTTACTCAACTTAATGGTAGAATTGCTAACATGGAAGTAATATTAAAAATTGCAAATAAGTACAAACTGAAAGTTTTTGAGGATTCGGCTCAAGCTCTAGGAGCATATTATAAGAATTATCATTCTGGAACTTTTGGTTACGGAGGATGCTTCAGTTTTTACCCTGCAAAAATTTTAGGTTGTTTAGGTGATGGTGGTGCAGTTATAACCAACAACAAATCAATTTATAAAAAAATTTTAGCTTTAAGAGACCATGGAAGACATGAAAATGATATTTCTATTTGGGGTTTTAATGCAAGGCTAGATAATATAGAAGCTGCAACACTTGATTATCTTTTGAAAAAGGTGCCTGGATTTATTAAAAAAAGACGTTCGCTCGCCAGGATATATAACAGAGAATTAAAGTCTGTTTGGCAGTTAAAATTACCACCTGAGCCAAAGATAAATTCAAATAATTTTGACTCATACCAAAACTATGAAATATATGCCGTAAATAGCGATAAATTGTGCAAATATTTAAAAGCGAATAATGTAGGGACTCTTAGACAATGGGGAGGAAAATCACTTAATAATTTTAAAAAATTAAAAATGGGAAAAGTAGATAACAAAAGTAACAAAATTTTTAAAGATTTAGTTATGCTTCCAATGAATATTTCTGTTACTCAGAGTGAGGTCATGCATATCTCAAATTTAATTAAAAGATTTTATGGTTAAAGATCAAAATAGATTTAAAAGTATTTCAAATAAACTTAGATTAAAAATTTTAAAAATAATAAATGATACAAGAGCCTCTCATATTGGTTCTATTTTCTCATGTTTGGATATAATCTTATATATTTATATCAAAATTATAAAATTTAAAAAAAAAAGTCCAAACCACGATTTTATTTTAAGTAAAGGGCACGCTGGACTAGGATTGTATACATGCCTTTCATATCTTAAAATAATTTCAGAAAGAAAATTAAATACATACTATAAAAATGGTTCCAAGTTGAGTGGACATGTTTCGCATCATGGTGTAGAGGGGGTCGAAATTTCAACCGGATCTTTAGGGCACGGCTTATCTATCGGATGTGGTCTTGCATATGGAAATAAATTAAATAAAAATAAAAAAAAGACATTTGTTTTAATGAGTGACGGTGAATGTGATGAGGGATCAGTATGGGAGGCTGCATTATTTGCAGCTCACTTTAATTTAAACAAATTAATTTGTATAATTGATTACAATAAAATTCAAAGTTTAAAAAAAGTAAGTCAAACTATAAAATTAGAACCATTTGTTAAAAAATGGCAATCATTTGGATGGAAAGTAATTCAAACTGATGGACATAATTATAAATCTTTAAAGAATAATTTTGCAAAAATAAATAAATCTAATAAACCAATTTGTATTATTGCTCATACTGTAAAAGGTAATGGTGTATCATTCATGCAAAACTCAGTTTTATGGCATTATAGAGCACCAAATGAGAAAGAGTATTTTTTTGCAAAAAAAGAACTTGAAAGTAAACTATAAAATTTATGAGAGATACATTTATAAAAACATTTTCTAAAATGTTAAAAAAAAATAAAAAATTAATGCTTGTTACTGCAGATTTAGGATTTGGTGTTTTGGATAATTTTGTAAAAAAATATCCAAATAATTTTATAAACGTAGGAGTCGCTGAACAAAATATGATAGGTATCGCTACAGGACTATCTAAAAAAGGGTTTAATGTTTTTGTATATTCTCTTGGTAATTTTCCCACATTAAGGTGTTTGGAACAAATAAGAAATGATGCTGCATATCATGGTGCAAATATTAAAATAGTTAATGTTGGAGGGGGGTTCAGTTATGGACAACTTGGTTTTTCACATCATGCTACGGAAGATCTAAGTATTATGAGAGCAATTCCAGATGTAAATATCATATCACCTTTTGATGAAGCAGAGACTGAGCAAGCAACAAAATTTATGGCAATGAAAAAGGGATTATTTTACTTTAGGTTAGACAAGAAGCGAAAAGTTTCAGATAACATAACTTCTGCAATAAGATTAAAGAAGAACAAATTTATATTTGGAAAAATGTCACTATTGATTGATGGCAAAGATACAATAATTTTTTCAATTGGAGGGATTGTGAACGATCTATTTCAAGTTTGCAAAAAATTAAATGATGACAATATTTATCCATCTCTTGTTAGTTGTCATACGCTTAAACCTTTAGATAGTATTGCTATAAAGAGGTTATGTAACGATAATTCAAAAATATTTGTTGTTGAGGAAAATTCTAAAATCGGAGGATTAGCAAGTGGTATAGCAGATGTATGTATGAATAGTTCCATAAAACCAAAAGTTTTCCAATCATACGGTATTGAAAATAAGTTTATCAAAGAAGTTGGTGACAGAGAGCATTTGCTTAAAATATCTAAAATAGATCCAAGTAGTCTGTATAAAAAAATAAGAAATTCAATCAAATGAAAGTTTTGCAGGCTTATATTTTTTTCTCAATTAAATTTGCAGGAGGTACTTCTGACTTAATGTTTAAATTATGTAAAGCTTTACAAAAAAAGGACATTAAAAATACAATTTTGTGTGGATCTTATAAATTTGATAAAAACCTTTCTTTAAAACTAAAAAAAACAGAATTTAAAGTTTTTAACTCATATTTAGATAAATTTGGCTTTTCAATAACCCCAGGATATATATTTTTTTTACTTAAAGAGCTTAAATCTTTTGATATAGTTCATATGCATGTATTCAGAACATTTCAAAATATAATTATTTATTTGTTTTGTAAAATTTACAGGAAAGATTATATAATGGATGCTCATGGATCAGTTCCTTATTTTACAAAAAAAATATTTTTAAAAAAAGCTTTTGATTTTTTAATTGGAAAAAAAATTTTGCGTGATGCAAAGTATTTAATTGCCGAAACAGAAGTGGGTAAAAAAGAATATCTAGATTTAGATCCAGCTTTAAATGAACAAAAAATAAAAATTATTTCACCACCCTTTGATACTGATGAATTTAAAAGAGTATTTGAAAAAAATAAATTTAGAAGAGAATTTAATATCCCTGAAAGTAAAAAGATTATTTGTTTTTTAGGAAGGATTCATTATATTAAAGGTGTTGATTTTCTAGTTAAAGGATTTGCAAAACTCATAAATAATTTAGATAAAGATTATATATTATGTTTAATTGGATCTGATGATGGATATTTGCAAGAAACAAAAAAACTAGTTAAAAAATTAAAAATTGAAGAACATGTGAAGTTTATCGGTTTTTTGTCTGGCGATAAAAAAAATGATGCTTTATATGACTCTGATTTGGTCGTTCAACTTTCTAGATTAGAACAAGGAGCATGGGCTCCCATAGAGGCGGTCTTGTGTGAAACTCCTATATTAGTAACAAGAAATACAGGAAGTGGCGAGGATGTTAAAAGATTGGATGCAGGTGCATTGGTCAATTTTGATGACGTTGACGAATTTAAAAGAACTGTCGAAGAAATATTTAATAACTATGATTATTGGAAGAAAAAAACGTTAAATGCAAAAAACTACATAATTAAAAATCTATCATTTAATGCAAGAATTAACGAATATATAGATTTATATAAATAAATATGAAAATACTTGTATTAAGCCAATACTTTTGGCCTGAACAATTCATTATAACTGAAGTAGCAGAACTTTTAAAAAAAAACAAAAATAAGATAGATGTATTTACAGGAAAACCTAATTATCCAGAGGGAAATTTTTACTCTGGGTTCAACTTTTTCAATAAAACATTTGATAAATACAAAAACTTTGATTTATTAAGATGTCCCGTAATACCAAGGTACAGTGCATCAAATCTATTACTAATATTGAACTACCTATCTTTTGTTGTTTTTGGGACTATTTTTATATTTTTTTTGATTTTTAGAAGATATGATTATATTTTTGTTTATCAAACTTCCCCAGTAACATCAGCAATTCCGGCAATACTTTTATCACGTTTAAAAAAAATACCATTAATAATTTGGGTTCAAGATTTGTGGCCAGAAACACTTCAAGGTACTTCTCATATAAAGTCAAAAAATATTTATAAGTTTATCGATAGTATATCCAAAAAAATTTATAATAGTGCTGACATTATTTTTACACAATCAAAGTCTATGAAGGACTATTTAAAAAAAAAACTAAATAAAAAAAATATTTTTTATTTACCAAATTTAATTCAAAAAATTATAAAACCAAACAATTCGAGCACATTTAGAAAAAAACTTGGTCTAGAAAAAACTATTAATATCATGTTTGCTGGAAATTTGGGAGACGCTCAAAATTTAAAACTTATTATTAATATCGCTAAAAAATTTAAAAACAAAAATTTGAAATTTTTAATAGTAGGTACTGGATCTAAATTTAATTATTTGGAAAAATTAAAAAAAAAAAATAGGCTAGATAATATTATCCTATTTGGACATAAAAAATTAAAACAAATGCCCTTATATTTTTCATTAGCTGATTTCATGCTTATAACATTAAAAAATAAAAAAGTATTTTCAATTACTGTTCCAAACAAATTAATTGCTTATATGGCTGCTTCCAAGCCTATAATATCATTTGTTAATGGTGAAGTATCAAGTATAGTTAAAGATGCAAAATGTGGATATTACATTAACAATTACACATTTAAATCAATTAATAACATTTTAAATAAAGTCTTAAAATTGAAAAAATCTGGTCTAAAAAACTTTAGTACTAATGCTAAAAATTACCACAAAAAAAATTATAACCATAAAATATTTTATAAAAGATTTTTATCAGGTATAAAAACATATGAAAATTCTCAAACAAATTTATTCTGAGCTAATAAAAGATTTACATTTAATTATAAAAATTTTTTTTTTTTTACCAAAAAGAAAAAATTCTATTTCTAAAAAGTTAATATTAATAAATAACCAATATCACGAGGACTTTTCTTGGTTAAATTACATATTAGGAAATATTTTAAAAAAAAGAGGCTATAATGTAAAATTTCTTGTTTGCTCAGGAAATCAGTATTGTGAGAGAATGACTTATTCAATCAAAAAACCTAATTGTCAAATTTGCAAAATAAGTAACCTAATTAAGATTAAATCCTTTGGTCATGAATATATTATCCCTCAAAAAATAAAAAAACAAAGTGAATTGAATTTTGAGGATTTCAGTAAAAATAAATTTAAAATTCTTAAAATAGATGAAATTGATTATGCCTCAAACTTTAATGCGAGTTTTCTTCATTATTTTAAAGGAAAGTTAAAGGATCTAAAATCTAATGTAAAAGTTATTAAAAAATTATACATCACAACCATAAAAACAGCTCTTTCAATTTCAAAAATAATTGAAAAATTAAAACCTTTTAAAATTGTAACTATTAATGGCAAAAATATACAAACAGGTGTTTTGTATAAACAAGCAATTCAAAAAAATATAGACTGTTATACATGGGATATATTCAATCAAGGGTTTAAGACTATGTTTTCTAAAAATGAAATAGCTCATGAACAAAATATATCTCAATCATTATGGAATAAACTTAAGGATTCAGAATTAAATGATAAAGAAAAAAAAATAATTGAAAGTTATATGCACCTTCAGTCTAAAAGTCTCAATACACCTTGGAAATATTACGATGAAAATGTTATAGAAAAAAAAGATATTGTTTTAAAAAATTTAAAATTAGACTTAAAAAATGAAACAATATCAATATTTCCAAATACTGATTGGGACTCCACTAACATTGGCTTAAATGATTCATATGAAGATCCATTTGATTTTATCGAAAAAATTGTGAAATTTGCCTACGATAATAATAATTACAATGTAGTTATAAGATGTCACCCAGCTGAAAAAAAAGTTAATTTTCATCAAAGATCGTCAAGACCTCTAGACCAGTTCATAAAAGAAGAGTACGCAAAGTTTATAAAAAAAAATCTTTTTCTAGTTGAAGCAAACTCCAATATTTCAAGTTATACTTTAGCAAATATTTCTAACCATAGAATTGTATATACCTCTACATTGGGTTTAGAATTTAGTTATATGCGACTTAAAACATTAGTAGCAGGTAAAGCTTTTTATAAATATAGAGGATTTACACAAGATATAATATCCCATGATAATTTCATCGATATGATCAAAAATGGGTACAATAAAAGTCTTAATAATGATGAGTTTAGTTTATTAGAAAAATTTATATATATATCTAAATTTAGAAAATTATTTAATTTAGATTACTTTAATGATGCGAAAATTAAAAATATTACAATTAAGGAGTTAAGCAAAATAGATAACAATAAAATATACAATAATATTGCTGATTATATTATGGATAAAAGAAATTATTTGGATTTAGATAAATGAAAAAAATATTGATTTTAGGCGTCTCAAGTATGATAGGCCATCAATTATATAAATATTTAATAAAAAAAAAAATTAAAGTTTTTGGAACAGCGAGAAGTAAAAAAAATAAAAAAAATATTTATTATTATGATCCAATAAACAATTACAATGATATAAATAAAATTATCAATAAAGTTAAACCAAGCTGCATTATTAATACAATTGGAGTGATAAAGTACAGAAAGCAAATAAATAATATAGAAAATACTTTTTTTTTAAATTCAATACTTCCTCATAAATTAGCCAAAACTTCAAATGTAAATAAAACTAAACTAATCCAACTAAGTACAGATTGTGTTTTTTCTGGTGATAAAGGAAATTACTTAGAAACAGATATACCTGATGCTGAAGATACTTATGGTGTTTCAAAAAAACTAGGAGAAATAAATTATCCTAACTGTTTAACATTAAGAACTAGTTTTATTGGTTATGAGTTAAGAAATAAAACTGGTCTATTTGAGTGGATACTTAATTACAAAAAAAAAAGGGTATACGGTTTCAAAAAGGCATTTTACAATGGTTTTACAACATTCGAGCTATCTAAAATTATTTACAAATTAATTAAGCATAATATTCCAATTGATGGTCTCTATAATTTATCCTCTTATAAAATTAGCAAATATGATTTATTAGATTTGATTATAAATCACTTTGATCTTCCAATAAAATTACTAAAAAATAACGCTTTTTACTGTGATAGAACTTTAAATTCAAAAAGATTTTTTAAAAAAATAAAATATAAGGTGCCAAATTGGGATAAAATGATATCAGATATGAAATATTTAAAAAATGATATTTAAAAATAAAACTATTTTGGTTACTGGTGGTACAGGATCTCTTGGACAAAGACTTATTGAACGTATCTTAACTAATGAAATGGGCCAACCGAAAAAAATAATAGTTTTTTCAAGAGATGAAAGCAAACAACATGACATGCGTGTTAAATGGCTTAACACCTCAAAAAAATCAGACAGCATAATTTTTAACAATTTTAAAAGATTATTGGAGTTCAGAATTGGTGATATTAGAAACTATGATGATTTATTATCTTGTTTAAAAGGTACTGACATTGTCGTAAACGCTGCAGCGTTAAAACATGTGCCTGTCTGTGAATATTTTCCTGAGCAAGCACTATTAACAAATTGTTTTGGGTCTATTAATTTAATTAAGTGTATTCATGATCACGATTTAAAAATTCATACTGTTGTCGGAATTAGCACAGATAAAGCTTCATCGCCTATTAATGTTATGGGGATGACTAAAGCTATTCAAGAAAGAATTTTGATAGCCTCAAATATATTTCTAAAAAAAACAAAAATTTTAAATGTAAGATACGGTAATGTAATCGCCTCAAGAGGTTCGGTTATTCCTTTGTTTGCACACCAAATTGAAAACAATAAAAATTTAACCTTGACTGACAAACGCATGACAAGATTTTTGTTAAATCTTGACCAAGCTGTCGATACAATTTTCTTTGCAATTAAATATGGTAAATCAGGTGATACTATAGTACCAAAAGCTCCATCTTGCAAAGTAGAGGATTTAGCTAAAGTTCTTGCTAAAAATAAAAAATATAATGGAAAAATAAAAGTTGTTGGTAGCAGACCAGGAGAAAAAATTCACGAGGTAATGGTAACAGAGGAAGAGGCACAAATTTGTTACAAATTGAAAAATTATTTTAAAATAGCACCAATGTTACCTGAATTGTCTTCTAATGAAAAATTAATGAAAATAAAAGATAAATATTCATCTGAACAACCTCTACTTAATTTAAAACAAGTAGAAAAATTACTGATTAAAAATAAAATAATTGATAATAATTATAATATCTTATTAAATAAATTACCAAATTAAATGAATTTTGTTACCATCGTAGGCACCCGACCTGAATTAATCAAATTATCAAAAATAATTCCACTTTTAGATAAATATTTTAACCATACCTTAATACACACAGGACAAAATTTTGATTATGAATTAAATGAAATTTTTTTTAAAGATTTGAACATTAGAAAACCAGATTATTTTTTAAATATAAAATCAGAAACAGTTTTAGGTTCAATAGGAAAATTATTTATTTCGTTAGATAAATTACTAGATAAAATAAACCCTGACGCATCTCTCATTTATGGAGATACAAACAGCTGTCTGTCAGCAATAGCTTTAAAGAAAAAAAAAATCCCAATTTTTCATTTAGAAGCAGGTAATAGAAGTTTTGATGAAAATGTGCCTGAAGAAGTGAATAGGAGATTAATTGACCATATAAGTGATGTAAATTTAGTACTTACAGAACACGCAAGAAGATATTTAATAAGCGAGGGTATTAGACAAGATTTAATAATTAAGGTTGGCTCATGTATGAAAGAAGTTCTCTCATCTAACCTCTTAAAAATAAAAAGATCTAAGATCCTTGAAAAATTAAAACTAAAAAGAAAAAATTTTTTTTTATTTAGTTTTCATAGAGAAGAAAATGTAGATGATAAGTTAAGGTTAAAAGAAATAATTAGTTGTATTAAAAAAATTAGTAAAAATTATAAAAAGAAATGTATAATTTCAACTCATCCAAGAACCAAAATAAGATTAAATAAACTAAAGTTGCTTAAAAGTGATAAAAATATAATTTTTTCAAAACCATTAGGTTTTTTTGATTATAACAATTTACAAGTAAATTCTTTCTGCACTTTGTCTGATAGTGGAACCATTACTGAAGAGTCTGATCTATTGAATTTTCCTGCATTAACTATTAGAGACTCTCATGAGAGACCAGAAGGTATGGATGCTGGGACACTTATAATGACAGGAATTAAATATGATAGAATTATTAAGTCCATTAAACTCATCACAGATAATAAAAATTTTACTAAGAGGGACAAGGTGGTAGATTATAACTCTAACAATACATCTCTAAAAGTACTGAAAATTATTTTAAGCTATACTGACATTGTAAATAGGAGAATTTGGTTTAAAAATAGTTAATGTTTCAATATTTTCTATTATTCTTTTTTATAAACGCTCTCATAATTTTTATAGTATCAAAATTTAATAAGAAAAATTTATTCTTGGATAGAGTTGATAAAAGACATGCTATTCATGATTTTAAAGTTTTTAAACTAGGTGGTATATTAGTATTTCTTAATCTTACATTATTTATTTTTTTAGAGCTTTATAATCTACCAAATAATCTATTTAATTTTCTTATTTTTGCATTAGCTGTATCTTCGATTGGGATTTTTGAGGATTATAAATCTACCGACAAATTTACATGGAGATTATTTTTAATATTAATAATTTCAACATATTTTGTAATGAGTAATAACTTTTTCATTAACAATTTAAATCTTGGTTTAAATTTAATTGATAACTTCTATAATAATAATAATTATATTAAGATCTTAGTAACTATATTCTGTATAAATACTGTCATACATAGTTTTAATTTTATTGATGGTGTAAATGGCAATCTTAGCGTCTATATTCTATCTATTTTAACCTCAATTTTTATAGTTCTTAATTTAGAAAACATATTTATTTTTGAATTCAAAATTATTTTTGAAATTCTTTTATATTTAGTTATTTCTCTTTTCTTCTTTAATTATCCAAAACCTTTAATTTTTATGGGTGACGGTGGCGCATATTTTTTTGGTGCACTTGTTTCATCCTTCGTTATCTTATTATCTATTAATATTTCTTATGATAAAATTTCTATATGGTATTACGCTAATTTAATGATTTTTCCTTTTACCGAAATGTTTATAAGTTTTTTTAGGAGAATATTTTTTAATAAAAAAAAACCTACTTCAGCAGATAATAAACATTTACATCACTTAATCCTAAAAATACTTGAAAACAAACTCTTATTTGTTGATAAAAGCAAAAACATTTTAAATTCTTCTGTGGCTTTAATAATTTTAATCATTTATTTTCCAACAATTTTGTTTTCTACTTTTTTTTATAACGACGAGAAAATACTTAAATTTATATTTTATACTTCATTTATATTTTTTATTTTAATATATAATTTTTTACGTAACTTTAAAAATGACTAATCAGAATGTCTTAAAAAATTTCGTATATTTTTTCCTATTTTTGATACCAATAGGATTTGTTTTTAGTGTTGTAATTATTGAAATGTTATTCTTCTTATTCTTGATAACATTTTTTTTCTTTAGCTTTAAAAAATATTTTTTTTTTAGTGAATTCGAAAAATATTATGTTATTTTTTTTTTTATATTTTCATTATATATAGCTTTAAACAGTTTAATAAACATTGAAAATGATCCACATTTATTAAAAGGTTTTACATTTTTTCGGTATTTTTTATTAATAACATTATTTTTTGTTATTAAACAAATTTATAATTTTAAATACTTTACATTCATAAATTTTTTTATTTTTTGTTTAATATTCTTATCAATCGATGCACTAATTCAATCTATATTAAGTTTTAATATTCTAGGGTACAAAATTGATAGTGGTTACACATTTTCGAGAATTTCTGGTTTGTTTAAGGATGAATTTATACTTGGTTCATTTTTATTTAATTTTTCATGGTTGATTTTTATTTTCTTATTTAAAAACCAAAATAAAGGTCAAATTAAAAATATATTGATCATGGCATTATTTTTTTGTGCAATTATTTTTACTGGTGAGAGATCAGCAACTATAAAATTTTTAATGTTTTTTTCTTTAATATTCCTTTTTGTTGCAGAATTGAGATTGATGTTAGCCAAATCATTTTTAGTAGGAATTTTAATATTTGCCTCAGTTATCTTTGTTCAGTTTAATTTCACTTATGAAAATTATTATAAAAAAGCCTATTTGAAACTCGAAGATAAGAACTCTAAAATTACAATAAAAAACGTTTTTGATAGATACTATTTCTTGCCAGTTATTAAAGATCTCAAATTCTTAAAAGTAAATGTTGAAAATACTAAAAGAAATTTAGAGGAGAAATCCTTAAACAAAAAAAAGGATGAATTAAATAAGAATAAAAATCAAATACAAGATTTAAAAATAACAAATCTTGAGATTAAAGATAATAATAAATTGACTAACCCATTATCAGAACACCTAAATTTATTCGAAAATGCGTTATTAATAACTAAAAATAACATAGTTTTTGGCACAGGTCTTAAAACCTTTAGAAATATGTGTTTTGGAAAAATGTATGAATTTTCTAATAGTAACTGTAGCACACATCCTCATAATTACTATTTAGAAGTATTAAGTGAACTTGGAACAATTGGTATTGTTTTATTTCTAATGTTAGTTATTTTCATTTTTAAGAAAAAATTTATTATTGAGAATAAAAAATATAAAACTTTACTAATATTATTTCTTGTTTGTTTTTTATTTCCTTTTCAAACTACTGGAAGTTTTTTCAATAATTATAACTCATTCGTATTTTTTTTTATTTTAAGTAATTATTTTTATTTATCAAATAATAGAGTCTAAATTCTATTTCTAGTATAGTTTCCGAAACCAAAGTTGGCATATCTTGATTGTATATTAACAATTTCTCTTTTTGATTTATTTGAATACGGTCTTCTACCATGCATGAACCTATAATTATCTATCATCATTAAATCATTTTTTTCCCAATTAAAATCTATCGTGATTTTTTTTGCTAAATTTTTTATTTCTTTTAAAATTTCTCTAGGTATTTTTTTACTATTGCTTAAAGTTCTTGATAATATTTGTGGCTCGCTATTTAAGTCAATCATTAAATGATTTGCAAAACATAATTTATCTGGAATTCTACTTTCTGTAACAGCGAATCTTAAAAGTGAAAATTCAATTTGACTTTTTCTGTAATTATACTCAGCATCAAAAGTTCCCAAGGAAGATAAAATCCATTTTTTTTTCTTTTTATTTTGGGCTTTCATTCCTGGAATTGGTATTCTCAATTTGTATTTAATTGGATTTTTTAAGAAAAAATTTTTTAAATTATAATCAAAAAGCTCCCAAAGTTTCATTCCATCACAAATTGTTGTTTGACCGTCTTTCTCCGCCTCAACTTTACAATAGAACCAAACAATTTCAGGTCTATTTGTTGAAAAACTAGTCTCGCTATGTAACTTTATTTCTTTAAATCCTTTATCTACACTTTTTATTTTCTTAGAACCAAATTTATCATCTCTTCTTGTTGCGTCATTTGAATATTGAAAAGTAAATTTATCTGTAAAGCTAAGAAGATTTTTTGGGTTAAATTTGCAATTTCTAAAAATTATTAAACCCTTTTTTTCAAATATGTTTTTGATATTTAAAATATCTTTATTTGAAAATTTATTTTTATTTTCTATTATTATACCATTTCCATGAATTTTGTTCGAAAAAGGTTTTAATTCCATAAATTATTCATATAAATTAAATTTTTTGTTATGTCATTAATTAGTTTATCTAATACTATTTTTATTTTTGTACTTGGATATGTTTATCTTTTCTCAACGCTTGGATATGGCTATATTTTAAGAAAATCATTCTTAAAATATTCAACTGCCCCTGTTGCTAGTAATTTTTTTTTAGGTTTTATAGTTTTAATATTAATACAGTATTTTATTTACTTTTTTTTTAAAATAAATGAATTTACAAATATTGTTGTTTTATTTTTTGGTTTTGCCATATCGCTTAAATATTTTTTAAAAAAAAAATTTTTTTTTAATTACTCAATAATCTATATTTTATTATTTACTTGTCTTATTATTATTAAACCACATGATGATTTTCATCATCATTTTAGTTCTGTATTAACATATTTGAACAAAGATTTTACATTTGGATTACATAATTTGGATCCTGTATTTGGTTATCAACCTCTGACCGTATTTTTGCAGACACTCACAATTATTCCACCTTTGTATGAAAATTTTTTTTATATATTCAATTATATTATTTATTTAACTTTTTTGATATTTTTGTATGAAATTTACGATGACAAAAAATTTGACAATATTTATAAATATATATCAATTGTAATTTTCTTTTTTTTTCTAATTAAGCTGAATAGACTAAGTGAGCATGGAAATGATCTTCCTGGACAGATATTTTTATTAAATTTTTTTATTATGTTTTATATAGTAGATAAAGATCACAATAATTTTGATAATCTTATAATAGGTTCTCTTTTTTTCATCTTAAGTATTGCTATAAAAACCCCAAATATAATTTTAATGCCTATGTATTTATTTGTACTTTATAAATATTTTGAAAATCAAAAGTTATCAAAAAAAATTTTTTTTAAATATGTAAACATATGTATGTTCTTTTCATTAGTTGTTTTGTTTAATAATTTTCAAAAAAGTGGCTGTTTTATTCCTCTTAATACTTTTTCATGTTTAGAACTTAATTGGGGAGCAAATTTAAATGAGATTAAAAAATTTATAACTTATTCAGAGTTAGGTACTAAAGGGTTTTATAATTCTGATTTACACAATTTTAAAGATCCAAATTTATACTTAAAATTTTATAATTGGTTTCCTATTTGGATAAAAACACACTTCTTTTATAAAGTTTTTGAGTTTTTTTTAACTTTTTTCATAATTTTCTTTATATGCAGCTTTTTTGCAAAGTTCAAAAAAAATAAACAAGTTTTTAAACCTAAATATGAAATATTTTTTATATTATTTTCTATTTTATCAATATTAATTTGGTTAAACGTTTTTCCTCAAGTAAGATATTTTTATGGTGGTTTATTGATTTTTCTTACTTTAACATGCTTCTATTTTATCAAAAACGAATTAAGCCTTGATAAAAAAAGATAAAAATTTCAATTTTAATAGTAATAATATTAACCAATATTTTTAATTTAAACAGAATTTTAAAAGAACATAAAAAATATGAAAATTACTTGATTAATATTCCTTTAATTCACTATCCAATTGAAAAAATTTCAATGATTGATGAATACCAAATGCTGTGCAGAGTAGATTATAAATGCGAGTATAAAAAAGATTTAATTTTGAAAAAGAAGAAATTTTACAACATTCTTTATTTAAATTAACAATTAATCCTCATTTGTTAGACAATTAAACAATTAAATTATTTGACTTTCTAGGTTCCAATTTGTATATGTTCGGTGCCTGGTGATTATTGCGAAAGGGTAATACCCGATACCATACCGAACTCGGTAGTCAAGCCTTTCAGCGCCGATGGTACTTTGTCTTAAGACATGGAAGAGTAGGACATTGCCAGGCTATAACCCTAGATGAAAAATTATATAGTAGTTACAGGAGGCGCTGGGTTTATAGGGTCAAATTTATTAAGGCTTTTATTAATAAAAACTAAACTCAAATTAATTAGCATAGACAACTATTCTACTGGTTCGAAAAAAAATCATATAAAGTCGAATAGAATAAAATATATAAATGGAGAAACTTCGAAAATATTTAAAATTTTAGATAAAAATAAAAATAAAATATCATGTATTTTTCATTTTGGAGAATTTGCAAGAATATTTCAAAGTTTTAAGTATTTTAATCAATGTTTTCATTCAAATTCAATTGGTACAAAAGAAGTTTTCAAATTTTGTTTAGATAATAAAATAAAATTAATTTACTCGGCAACTTCTGCTAGCTTAGGAAATAATGGAAATGATAAAAATTTGTCACCATATGCATTTACAAAATCAAAAAATCTTGAATTATTAGAAAATTTAAAAAAATGGTTTAAACTAAAATATGAAGTAATATATTTTTATAATGTTTACGGAAAAGGACAAATAAATTCTGGAGAGATGGCTACAGTTATAGGAATTTTTGAAAATCAGTTTTTAAATCACAAACCATTAACAGTTGTTAGACCAGGCAATCAATCAAGAAGATTTACACATATTTCAGATACAGTGAAAGTGTGTTATGAAGCTTGGAAATTAAATAAATGTGCTCATTACAGTATTTCTCATAAAAAATCATATAAAATTATAGATGTGGCAAAAATGTTTAATACCAAAATAAAATATCTACCTCAAAGAAAAGGTGAAAGATATGCCTCAGCTTTAACAAATATGTCTTTAAATAATAGAGTTTTTAAAAGATTTGGAAAAATAAGTTTGAAAGATTATGTATCTTCGTTTATTAAGACTAAAATTTAATTTATGAAAATTGCAAGTTCACTTAAATCATTGAAAAAAAGAGATCTTAACTCTAAATTGGTAAGAAGAAGAGGAAGAGTATATATAATTAATAAAAAAAATCCTAAATTCAAAGCAAGACAGAAATGATTTTGAGACCAAATTTGAGTATAATATGATCATTGGCTCAATATCAGAAAATAAAAAATTTGAAAATAGGGTTGCTATAACTCCAGATGTTGTAAAGAAATATAAATCTTTGGGACTTGATGTTAATTTAAGCAAAAATTATGCATTGCACTTAGGTATAAGCGATAAAGAATATGAAATTGAGGGTGCAAGTATACTATCAGATGATGTAGCAGTAATTAATGAATCTGATGCAATTTTACAGATGAATATTTTAAGTGATGAAAATTTATCAAAATTAAAAGAAAATCAAATTTTAATTGGAGTACTAAATCCATATTTGAATGAAAACAAATTAAAAGATGTATCTTCCAAAAATATAAACTGTTTTTCTCTTGATCTTTTACCAAGAATTACCAGGGCACAATCAATGGATATTTTATCTTCCCAAGCAAATTTAGCTGGGTATAAAGCAGTTATTGACTCGTTTTCATATTTTCAAAAAGCAATACCAATGATGATGACTGCTGCTGGTACTATTTCTGCAGCAAAAGTTTTAGTAATTGGTGCGGGAGTTGCTGGTTTACAAGCAATTGCAACTGCGAAAAGAATGGGTGCTATAGTTTTTGCAACCGATGTAAGGAGTGCTTCAAAAGAGCAAGTGGAAAGTTTAGGTGGTAAATTTTTAATAGTAGAAGGAACAGAAAATTTAGAAACCGATGGTGGTTACGCTAAAGAAGCTTCTGAGGAATTTAAAAAAAAACAAGAAAATTTATTAAAAGAAACTCTAAAAAAAATTGATATCGTTATATGCACTGCATTAATACCAGGAAAAAAAGCTCCTATTATAATAAAAAAAGACATGATTGATGTTATGCAGAGTGGCTCAGTTATTTATGATTTGGCTGCATCGCAAGGTGGGAATTCTGAGTTAACAAAAGTAAATGAAATTGTTGAAAGTAATGGAGTAAAAATTATGGGTGAAGCAAATATATTAAATAAGTTACCTGTTTCAGCTTCAAATCTCTATGCTAAGAATATATATAATTTTATAAACAATTTATTTGATAAAGAAAAAAAAACTTTTGAAATAAATTTAGAAGATGAAATAATTGAAAAAACAAAAATAAAGTGATGGAAATAGATCCTTTTATATTTAGATTAAGCATATTCATCTTATCAATTTTTGTTGGATATTATGTTGTGTGGAGTGTAACGCCATCATTACATACTCCACTTATGTCAGTTACCAATGCAATTTCGTCTGTTATAATTGTTGGTGCTATAATTGCTGCTTTAGCAGGTACATCAGAAAATATTTTTGAAATCTCCAGCATTTTTGGTTTCCTTGCAATAATTTTAGCTGCAGTAAACATATTTGGTGGTTTCCTTGTCACCCAGAGAATGTTGCAAATGTATAAAAAGAAAAAAAAGTAGTATGTCCGCAAATTTATTAGCATTATTTTATTTAATTTCAGGAATTCTATTTATATTGGCTTTAAGAGGTTTATCTTCACCAGAAACATCTAGACGAGGTAATTACTTTGGTATTGCAGGTATGGCAATTTCAATTATTGTGACTTTTCTAGCTGCTGGAAATTTTGGAACGGGATTTATATACGTATTAATTATGCTTGTAGTTGGTGGTTCAATTGGTGCGTTTATAGCTTTTAAAATACCAATGACTGCAATGCCAGAACTTGTAGCTGGATTTCATAGTCTAGTAGGTCTTGCTGCTGTTTTTGTAGCGATTTCTGCCTTTTTAAATCCTGAGGCTTTTAATTTAGGAGTAGTTGGCAAAATAAAGTTAGCTAGCCTTATTGAAATGTCCCTTGGTGCAGCGATTGGAGCAATTACTTTTTCTGGATCTATAATTGCATTTTTAAAACTTAGGGGCATTATGTCAGGTGCACCAATTACTTTTAAAGGTCAGCATTTAATAAATTTAATATTAGGTTTAGCCGTAATACTACTGATATTTTATTTATGCAAATCTCAATTATCCAGTGTATTTTGGTCTGTTGTTTTAATATCTTTTTTGGTTGGTGTATTGTTAATCATTCCAATTGGTGGAGCAGATATGCCGGTGGTTATATCGATGTTAAATTCATATTCAGGGTGGGCTGCGGCTGGAATAGGTTTTACTCTTGAAAATACTGCATTAATAATCACAGGAGCACTAGTTGGATCATCAGGAGCTATTCTTTCTTACATAATGTGCAAAGGTATGAATAGATCTTTTTTTAATGTTATTTTAGGGGGATGGGGAGCAACTGATCAACCTACAAATTCTAAAACTCAAGATCAAAAACCAGTAAAAAATGGGAATGCAGATGATGCAGCATTTCTAATGAAAAATGCATCCTCAGTTATTATTGTTCCTGGATATGGGATGGCAGTTGCGCAAGCACAACATGCCCTTAGAGAAATGGTAGATGCATTAAAAAAAAATGGAGTAAAAGTTTCATATGCTATTCACCCAGTTGCTGGTAGAATGCCAGGACACATGAATGTATTACTAGCAGAGGCAAATGTACCTTATGATGAGGTTTTTGAGTTAGAGGAAATAAATAATGATTTCGCAAATTGCGATGTTGCTTATGTAATAGGTGCAAATGACGTTACTAATCCTGTTGCAAAATCAGACCCACAAAGTCCAATTTATGGAATGCCAGTATTAGATGTTGAAAAATCTAAATCAGTTTTATTTGTAAAGAGAAGTTTATCACCGGGATATGCAGGAATTGATAATGATTTATTCTATAGAGACAATACTTTAATGTTATTTGCTGATGCAAAAAAAATGACAGAGGAAATTGTTAAAAGCTTATAACAGGTAAATATTTTTACGATATTGAATTCATTATAGAATTGGTTGCGGGGGACGGATTTGAACCGCCGACCTCAAGGTTATGAGCCTTGCGAGCTACCAGGCTGCTCCACCCCGCGGTAATTAAATTCTATTTTTAAGTTTATTAAGTTTTTTTACTCTTTTTATATTTTCTTGCAGAATTCTTTTCTTTTTCTCTGATGGTTTTTCATATGTATTCTTAAGTTTAATAATTTTAAAAAAACCGTCTCTTTGAAGTTTTCTTTTTAAAACTCTTAATGCTTGCTCAATATTATTATCTTTTACTTCTATTTTAATAACTACCTCCAAAAAGGCCACTTGTTAGCACTTTATTAATTAATTGTCTATTATATTTCATTAATTCTGATTTATAATTGAGATTTTTCTTTTTCTTTTTTTTCTCTTTTTATTCTTCTTTCAGCTTTTTCTAAAGCTTCTAACAAATCTTTTTGAGTAAAAAGACCCATTGCGACAGGGTCTTTTGGATTTAAATTATTGAAGTTCCAATAATTTTTATTTCTAATAGCTGTGGCTGAATTTTTTGTAATCCCAACAAGTTTCGCTATTTGTGAATCTTTTAATATTGAGTGTTGTTTTATTAACCATAATGCAGAGTCTGGTTTGTCCTGACGTTTAGATAATGGGATATATTTCTTTGATTTTTTTACATTATTTTTTATTTCGACTTCATTGGTTTTTAAGTTAAGTGGCCTATTTGGATCTTTTGAAGATAGATTTATTTCTTCTTTTGTTAACTGTCCAGATATAATAGGATTATATCCAACTATACCTTTTCCTACATCGCCGTCTGCAATACCTTGTATCTCAACTTCATGTAATTTGCAAAAATTTGCAATTTGATTGAAAGTTAACGAAGTATTTTCTACCAACCAAACAGCGGTGGCCATTGGCATTAATGGTGCATTATTCATTATTTATTTTCTGATCTAAAGTTTTGAAATTTTTTATTAAATTTACTTACACGACCTTTATCAAGTAATTTTTGTTTTCCACCTGTCCAGGCAGAATGTGATTTTGGATCAATTTCTAGCTTAAGTGTCTCTCCTTCAGATCCCCAAGTTGATTTAGTTTGAAACTTTGAACCATCTGTCATTTCAACATAAATATTGTGATAATTAGGGTGTATTTTTTTTTTCATAGGCAGGTTTATAGCAAAAAGTTTTATAAAAACAATTAAAAGTTATTTAAATTTTTCATCATTTTTGTGAAAATATCGTTGCTAGATGCTCTTAAATTAATATTTGAAATCTTATCATCACCAAAATTATTAATTTTACCACCAGCTTCTTCAACTATCAATATTCCAGCAGCGATATCCCAAATATTTAAATTATTTTGAAAAAAACCATCTAATCTTCCAGAACTTACATATGCTAGATCTAAAGCAGCAGAACCTAGACATCTTGCATTCAATTCAGTTGATTTGATACCAAGAATATTAGTCCCAAATAGACAATCTTCTAATAGTGTTTTCTTTGAGACTTTAATTCTATGATTATTAAAGTAAGCTCCATTATTCTTATCAGCAAAAAACATTTCATTTTTAATTGGATCATGTATTAGAGCTGACTTTAATTCATTATCTATTTTAAGTGCGATTGAAATTGAGAAGTGAGGTATTCCATGCAAAAAATTAGTTGTTCCATCAATTGGATCAATAATCCATTTTTTATCTTTATCATTATTTTCAATTTCCCCACTTTCTTCAGTTAAAAATGAGTAATTTTTTTTTGATTTTGATAATTCATCAATTAGAATTTCTTCAACTCTTTTATCAGTTTTTGTTACAAAATCTCTTGGACCTTTTTTTGCAACTTGCAAATTTTCAACTTCCCTGAAGTCTCGGATGATTACTTTTGATGCTTTTTCACAGGCCTTTATCATAATATTAAGATTTGGAGAAATAGAATTCATTTATTAAATTTTTTTTATGTAATCCAATGTTCTTGTATCTAAAATAATTTCATCTTCAGCTTCTACAAATGGAGGAACTTGAATTTTAATTCCATTTTCGAGTATTGCAGGCTTATAGGACGACGAAACAGTTTGACCTTTTAAAGCTGCGTCTGTTGAAGCAATTTTACAACTTATTTGGTTCGGAAGTTCAATTGAAATCGGATTATCATTGTAAAAACTTACCAAAACTTCAAGGTTTTCAGTCAATAATTTACCTTTTTCACCAACTATATTTTTTTTAATTTCAATTTGTTCAAAGTTTTTAGGATCCATAAAAAAATAATTATTTTCATCTGAATAAAGATAGTTGAAGTTTATTTCCTCTAGTGATGCTTTCTCAACTGTCTCATTAGATCTGAAACGTTCATTCAATTTTGTATTTTTACCAACACTTTTCATTTCTACCTGAGCAAAAGCACCACCTTTACCTGGTTTTACATGTTGTGTTTTTAAAACTTGCCATAAGTCGTTTTTGTACTCTAAAAGCATCCCAACTCTTATTTCTCCAGCATTAATTTTCATCTCAATTTTTCTATTGCTTGTCTTGGTTTATATTTTTTATTATTCCAAATGTAACTTGAAATAGCTAAAAAATTCGCTTTATTCAATAATAGTTTTTTGTAATTATTAGAATTTACACCGCCAATTGCAATAATTGGAGTATTAGTTATTTTATTTGCTTCATTTAAAATTTTAGTTGAAGCTTTGTATTTTACTTTTTTTGTTTTTGTCACGTTAAAAGCACCAAAAGCTATATAATCTGCTTTTGATCTAATTGCCATTTTAGCAAGTTTAATTGAATTATGACAAGTAACACCTATAATCTTATTTCCAATAATAGAACGAGCCTTATTAATTTTCATATCATTTTGACCTAAATGACAACCATCTGCGTCAAGAACCTTAGCAAGCAAAGGATCATCATTAATTAAAAATTTTACTTTATTTCTTTTGCAGATTTTTTTAATCTTTTTACCGATTAAAATTTTTTGTCTCATTGTATATTTTTTCAGTCTCAATTGAAAAAAACTAACTTTGTTTGATTTCAAGACTAATTTTAGATCTGTATAGAATTTAAGAGTAATTTTATTTGGAGAAATAAGATAAATAAATTTTTTCTTACTTATTCTCAAGTTCTTTAGACCATTTTCCTAAAGCAGCTAATGAACACATTTTAGCTCTATGATTAAAAATATTTTGAGTTGCTTGTACATCTTTAGTATTTTTCGACCAAACTTTAAGAGCACCTTGTTGTAACGCTCTACCATAAGAGTAAGTCATTATGAATTTAGTATTGTTATTTTTATTAATTAAATTTAAATTTTCAGTTGCATCTATTTCAGATTGACCGCCGGATAAAAAAGCAATTCCAGGCACTTCAGTTGGAACTGAGTTGTTTATGCACTCTAGTGTTTTTTTAGAAATCTCTTCACTTGAAATTTTTTCTTTTGATTGGTTTCCAGATAGTATCATATTTGGTTTTAATATAATTCCTGACAAGTCAACTTTATGCAATATTAATTCTTCAAAACATTTTTTTATAACCTCTGAGGTTTTAATTAAACACGTTTCTGCAGAATGGTCGCCATCCATTAATAATTCGGGCTCAACTATTGGAACCATGTTATTTTCTTGAACTAAGGCTGCATATCTCGCAAGTGCTTGTGCATTACTATGAATTGCAAGCTTGCTTGGATATTTTTCAGTTATATTATAGACACCTCTCCACTTTGTAAATCTTGCTCCAAGATCGTAATATTCTTTTAACCTTTCTCTTAACCCATCTAAACCTTCTGTAATCTTTTCCTCATGAGAGTTTGCTAAATCTTTTGCTCCAGTATCAACTTTTATTCCAGGTAACGCACCTGAGGAGGAAATTAAATCAGAAATTGATTTTCCAGATTTTGTTTTTTGTCTAATTGTTTCATCATAAAGAATTACCCCACCTATGTATTCTCTCATACTTTCAGATGAAAAGAGTGTTTCTCGAAATAAAAGTCTGTTTTCTGAGGTTGAATTTATATTTACAGCCTCCAATCTTTTTGTCATAGTTCCATTGCTTTCATCCGCAGCCAAAATGCCTTTACCACTAGAAATTAATTTCATTGCAATTTTATTTAATTCTGACATGTCAATTTAGAGCGGTTATACCAGGTAGCTTTTTACCTTCAAGGTATTCTAAAAAAGCTCCACCTGCAGTTGAAACAAAGTTAAAATTATCAACAACATTTAAATAATTTAAAAATGCAACAGTATCCCCACCACCTACAACTGAATAAACTTTGTTTACTTTCTTATTTTCAATTATTTTTTTTGCTATTTCTGTACTTCCCTTTGCAAAATTAGGATTTTCAAAATATCCAGCAGGTCCATTCCATAATATAGTTTTACTATTATCAATAATATTTGTTATTTTTTTAATAGTTCTTGGACCTATATCTAAAATCATTTCTTCCGAGTGGATTTGGCTTAATTCTTTATTTTGAGATAGTCCATTTAAATTTTTAGAGACAAGCACGTCTTCAGGATAAATTAATTGACAATTTTTTTCTTTTGAAAGCAATATAATTTCTTTAACTATTTTATTACAGTTTTTTTCTTTTACTGATTTGCCTATATTATGACCAAAATATTCTATAAAATTATTAGCCATACCTCCGACAATAACAATATTATTTAACTTGGGAATTAGATTTTTAATAACATTTATTTTACTAGAGATTTTAGAGCCACCAATTATGCATGTAATTGGTTCTGTTATTTCTGAGGTAATTTTATTAAGAGCATTGACCTCTAAATCAAGTTGTAATCCTGAGTATGAGGGAAGAAACTTTGAAATTTGATGAATTGAAGCATGTTCTCGATGAGAACAAGAGAAAGCATCATTTACATAAATATCACCAAGGCTTGCAATATGATTTGCGAAGTTGTGATCATTTTTTTCTTCCTCAGCATAAAATCTTATATTTTCTAAAATTAAAATTTTTTCATTAAAATCATTAAAGAAATTTTTATCCTTTATTTTATAAATATTGTCTTTAATCAATTTTACTTTGACATTAAGTTTTTGCTGTAAGTCTTCTCTTATTGGTTTTAAAGATAATTCATTCACAATCTTTCCTTTTGGTCTACCTATATGAGATAAAATTATAATTTTAGTTTCATGACGCATTAAAAAATTTAAGGTAGGAAGAATTTTATCAATTCTTGTTGTGTCGCTTATTTTTCCTTGATTTAATGGAACATTTAGATCTAATCTTAATAAAATTACTTTATTATTTAAATTTTTTTCGTTTTTAATACTTCTCATTAAGAAATGTTGTACAGTTTCTCAGCTAAATCACACATTCTATTAGAAAAACCCCATTCATTATCATACCAGGCAGATATTTTACCCATTTTAGCCCCAACAATATTTGTTAAAGAAGCGTCAATAATTGCAGATGCTGAATGATGATTAAAATCAATCGAAACTAATTTTTCATTCGTAACTTCCAAAATCCTCATTAACTCATTCTTGGCAGCATCTTCAAATGCAGCATTAATTTTTTTGATGCTGATTTCTTTTTTTGTACAAAAAACTAACTCTACTAAAGATACATTAGGCGTTGGTACTCTTAAAGCTATCCCTTCTAACTTACCTTTTAAACTTGGAATTATCTCACCTATAGATTTCGAGGCCCCTGTCGAAGTTGGAACTATAGATTGGCTTGCAGCTCTTGCCCTTCTAAAATCCTTGTGAGAATTATCCAAAATTCTTTGATCACTTGTAAAAGCATGAATAGTGGTCATAAAACCTCTTTCAATTTCAAAACTATTATTTAGCACGCTAACAACAGGTGCTAAGCAATTTGTAGTACATGATGCAGCAGATATTATCTCATCATTTTTTGTTAAGATATTTTGATTAACCCCAAATACTATTGTTTTATCAGCATTTTTACATGGAGCAGAAACAATCACTTTTTTTGCTCCATTTTTAATGTGACCTTCAAGTTTTTCTCTAGAATTAAATTTACCAGTGCACTCAAAAACATAATCAACGTTAAATTTTTTCCAATCGATTTCTTCAATTGAGGATTTTTGAGTAAATGAAATCCTGTCTCCATTTATTACTAAGTGATTATCATCGAATTTTACGTCAGCATTAAATTTTCCATGAATAGAATCATATTTTATTAATTGACATGTAGTTTCAGAGTTTGATCTATTGTTTATATGAATTATTTTTAAATTTTTATTTTGACTTTCTATAATTGACCTTAAAACCATTCTACCAATTCTACCCATTCCATTTATTCCAACTTTAATTGACATATTTATTTCTTAATAAATTTTCTGGATTTTTTCGCAATACTTTTATCTTCTAATCCAAAGTAATTAAAAATTTCTTTATAAGGTGCACTTTTTTCCAAATTCGTCAATTCCAAAAGTTACCCCAAAATCTCCAACATATTTTTTCCAACAATCGCTTGATCCTGCCTCAATAGAGATTTTAAATTTTGTTTCATTTAGAACTTTATTTCTATATTTTTTTGTTTGCGATTCAAATAATTCCATACATGGTACAGATATAACTTTTGAATATATTTTTTCTTTGGCTAATTTATGGCTAGTTTTTATGGCTAGGTTTACTTCAGAACCACTCGCTAAAATAGTCATATTTATTTTTTTATTAGTTCTTAAAACCTCATAAGCTCCTAAAGAGCATTTATTTTTTTTTGTATATTTACTTCTTATCGGATCAAGGTTCTGCCTAGTTAAAGAGAGCACACTTGGTGTTTTGAAACTTTTTAATGCTTGCTCCCAACATTCAATAGTTTCAAATTTGTCTGCGGGTCTGAAAATATTTAAATTTGGTATTGCTCTTAATCCAGATAACTGTTCAATCGGCTGATGTGTTGGCCCATCTTCTCCTAGACCAATTGAGTCATGGGTCATAACATATATAACTTGTTGTTTCATCATTGCAGCCAATCTTATTGATGGTTTACAATAATCAGAAAAAATTAAAAAAGTTCCTCCATATGGAATCAGTTTACTATGCAAAGCCAGACCGTTCATGATACCGCACATTGCATGCTCTCTGACTCCATAATGAATATAATTTCCATCGAAATTCCCAGGCTTTATAACCTTATGATTTTTTGTTTTAGTATTGTTTGATCCAGCTAGATCTGCAGAACCTCCAATAAGTGTACTATTTTTTTTAAAAAGAGAGTTAATTATTGACTCAGATGATTTTCTAGAAGCAATACTTTTTTTTTCCTTTAAAGCAATTTTCTTTTCACTTGCTATTGAATTCTTAAAATTATTCTTCAAAGAATTTTTTACTTTAATTTTGTTTTTTTTATAAATTTTAAGCCAACTATTTTCAATTTTCTCTCCTCTTTTACCAATGCTTCTCCATGCTTTCATAATATTCTTTGGGATTTCAAAGGGCTCATAGTTCCAACCTAATTCTTTTCTTACTAATGAAATCTCATCAACACCAAGTGGACTACCGTGAGAAGATGCTTTGCCTGACTTATTTGGAGATCCATAACCAATTTTAGTTTTACAAGAAATTACAGTTGGTTTTTTTGCTTTTTGAGCTTTCTTTAATGCTTTAAATATTTCACTTTCTTTGTGTCCATCAATTCCAACAAAACTCCACCCATAACTTTCAAATCTTTTCTTAAAATTGTCTGAAACTGCTAAACTTGTTGGTCCATCAATAGATATTGAATTATTATCAAATAACATTATCAAATTTTTAAGTTTTAAGTGTCCCGCTAAACTCATCGCTTCATGGCTAATACCTTCCATTAAACATCCATCTCCAGCAATTACATAAGTTTTATGATTAATGATATCTTTACCTAATTTTTTTTTTAAAATTTCTTCTGCTAGTGCAAATCCAACAGCATTAGAAATTCCTTGGCCTAAGGGCCCTGTAGTTGTTTCGATACCAGAGTTTTTGACATACTCAGGATGACCTGCACAAATAGAATTTAATTGTCTAAAATTTTTTATATCTTTTATATTAATACTTTTATAACCAGTCAAATAAAGTAAAGAGTAAAGTAACATTGATCCATGTCCTGCCGATAAAACGAATCTATCTCTATTTATCCAACTAGGATTTTTTGGATTAAATTTTAGAAAATATTTAAAAAGTATAGTAGCAACATCAGACATTCCCATTGGCATGCCTGGATGACCAG
The DNA here is from genome assembly GCA_902597335.1 of uncultured Pelagibacteraceae bacterium. Lineage (GTDB taxonomy): Bacteria > Pseudomonadota > Alphaproteobacteria > Pelagibacterales > Pelagibacteraceae > Pelagibacter. Next base: position 24 of record CACJXK010000002.1, on the reverse strand, counting down.
AATTAGCTTTTTGTACGGCATCCA
>CACJXK010000001.1 GCA_902597335.1 uncultured Pelagibacteraceae bacterium | reverse complement strand
CTGGATACAGTCATACTTCAGTTGCGATTAGAGATGCTTTAAATATTTTCAAGAAACCTATTATTGAAGTTCATATATCAAATATTTACAAAAGGGAGGATTTTAGACATAAATCACTCATTAGTGGTGTTGTTACAGGTATTATTTGTGGACTAGGTATTAATGGCTATATTTTAGCCATAAATTCTATGCATGAGATGTTAAAAAATGAAAATAAATAAAAATATTATTAAAGAACTAAACGATTATTTAGATGAATTTAATCTAACTGAAATTGAATATTCCGAAAAAGATCTTAAAGTTAAAGTTTCAAAGTCAAAAGTTTCTCAAAATATAGAGCCTCCATTATCTATTGACAAAACTAAAGTCATTAAAGAGGAAACTGTAATTGATAATTCTAAAAAAATAACATCACCAATAATCGGTACAGCTTATCTGGCTCCAGAACCAGGAGGTAAAAAATTTATTGAAATTGGAAAAAAGATAAAAAAAGGAGATACTGTGATGATTGTTGAGGCAATGAAGACTATGAACCATGTGCCAAGCCCTTCCGATGGGATTGTTAAAGAAATTACAGTCGATGATGGACAGCCAGTAGAGTTTGGCCAGACTATTGCAATCCTTAGTTAAAATTAATGTTTAAAAAAATACTTATAGCCAACAGGGGTGAGATAGCAGTAAGAATAATTAGGGCTTGTAAGGAATGGGGTATTGAAACAGTAGCAATACATTCTGATGTAGATAGAGATAGCATGCATGTAAGACTAGCTGATGAAAGTATTTGTGTGGGGCCTCACCAGCCAGCACAAAGCTATTTAAACATTCCTGCAATTATGTCTGCAATAGAATTAACTGGCTCACAGGCAGTTCACCCAGGATATGGTTTTTTATCTGAAAATTTTGAATTTGCAAAAATATTAGAAGAAAACAATATTAAATTTATTGGTCCCTCATCTAATCTAATTAAAATGATGGGAGATAAAATAGAGGCTAAGAAAGTTGCAAAACAACATGGACTACCAGTAATTGAGGGTTCAGAAGGTGGGATAAAAGATTTGCAGGAAGCAAAAAAAATATGTGAAAAAGTTGGTTTTCCTATCCTAATAAAAGCAGCTGGAGGTGGTGGAGGAAAAGGAATGAAAATTGTAAATAAAATTGAAGATTTTGAAAACCTTTTTTTAACTGCAAAACAAGAGGCAAAAAAGTTTTTTGGAAATGATGAAGTTTACATTGAAAAATTTTTTCAAAATCCTAGACATATTGAAGTTCAAGTTCTCTCCGGCAAGAATAGAACTGTACATTTGCATGAACGAGATTGTTCAGTTCAAAGAAGACACCAAAAACTAATAGAGGAAACTCCCAGCCCTGTATTAAATGATGTCTTAAGAAAAGATTTATTTGAAAAAACTGTTACTATGGTTAGTAAAATTGGCTATGAGGGTGCTGGGACAGTTGAATTTATATATGAGGATGGAAAATTTTATTTTCTTGAAATGAATACTCGGGTTCAAGTAGAACATCCTGTTACTGAAATGGTAACTGGAATCGATATTATTAAAGAGCAAATATGGATTGCTTATTCTGGTGATACAGCCTTAACACAAGCTGACATAAATCCTAGAGGTCATGCTATTGAATGTAGAATTAATGCTGAGGATCCAAGCAATAATTTTCAACCGTCCCCTGGTAAAATAGGTATGTGTCATCAACCATCAGGTTTTAGAACCAGAGTTGATGGATCTATATATCAGGGATACAAAATTACCCCATACTACGATAGTATGGTTTGTAAAGTCATAACACATGGAAGAAACAGAGAAGAAGCTATTCAACGGATGCTAAGGTCTCTAGATGAATTTGTAATTGAAGGTATAACAACTACAATAAACCTTCACAAAGTATTATTAAACAATAAAAAATTTATAAGCTCTGATTTTAATGTCAGTTGGCTTGATAAAGAAAAAGTTATTTAGCTATAACATTTTTTTAGCCAGACATCGTAGACGGGATGATCAAATGGTCTTATTGATGGGCTTGAGGCAAATGTCCAGTCATTAAAAACAAATACCTTATTCTTATCAATAATTGTTTTATCTGTAACTTGTAAGAAAGCAGTTACCTCTGGGTCATCATCAAATTTGGAATTGTAGCATTTTAAAACTTTTATATTTAAGTTTTGAAAGGGATACTCTTCTCCTATTTTAACTATTATATTTGTATTTTTTGAACTAACCTTATCAAGAATACTTAATTCTACAATTTTTTCACTTTTTGGTAAATTTTCTGCAAGTAGTTTATTAGCTAAAAGAATAAAAAAAGTTGTAAAAATTAAATATTTAATTCTTCCAGCTTTTATATTTTTTTTTGATAACATTATTATATTTCTTGGGATGGTAAGAATTATTTGATCCTGATTGATTTGGCAGATGTTCCTTTTGCCAATCATATTTTTTTAAATCGTGATCATTTTGAATTTTATTATTCATATGATGCATCCAAGAATACCATTCATCAGGTATTTTTGATGCCTCAACTTCACCATTATAAATAACCCATCTTCTTCCTGATTTGCTCTCATAATATTTATTTCCATTTTTATCTTCCCCAACTAGTTTACCTGAAAAAAATATTTGCAATCTTGTTCCAAGCGTTTGTTGATTCCACCAAGTAAAAATTTGTTTAAGTACTGTCAACATAAAAGTTTTTTTTTTTCAATTTAAAATTGTAAAAATTAAATTAGACTAAAAATTTAAATTTCTATATACATTATATCTTTAAGATTCAATTTTATAAATAAATAAGGAAATTAAATGGCAAAATATTTAGTAGAGACATATTACACTTGTAGTTTCAAAGTAAGTCATTATCTCGATGATATTGATGAGAAAAGTATACAAAATATAGAGAAAAGGGATGACGGAAAATTTGAAATATTAGATGTTAAACTAGATAACAGAAAAACTAAAAATTTAGAAAAAATTGAAAAAAACAAGATAAATGTTGTTGAAAACGAGCTTCCTCAACCTGAACAAAAAAATAATTTTAAGATTAATCAAGAAATTTTGACTAAAAATATAAAAGATACTAATGGTAGAAGATTCAGTATGCCAGACAGAAGAAAAGGTTATATCCAAAAGGCATCAATTGGAGATCATAAAGTATACCTACATACTGGTGAGTATGAAGACGGCAAAATAGGGGAAATATTTATTGATACAAGTAAAGAGGGTGAGCTAGTAAAAGCAACAATGAATAACTTTGCTATAGCTGTTTCATTAGGATTACAATACGGAGTTCCATTAGATGAATTTGTAAATGCCTTTGTTGATACAAAATTTGAACCATCAGGCAAGGTGTTTGGAAATGATAGAATATTAAGTGCAACATCAATTCTTGACTATATATTCCGAGAATTAGCGATATCATATCTAAACAGAGAAGATCTTGCCCATACTCCCTCTATAGGAGGATCTGATAACTTGGATGAAGCCGTAGCAGATGAAAATAGTGAAGATAAAACTCAATTTTTAAAATTAGTAAAAGACATTACAAGTAAAGGTTTCGTTAGAAGTAATTATAAAAAGAAATTAGTAGATCTGTCAGATATAAAAATAAATCTTAAAGGGAAGAAATAATTATATTTTCTTTTTAATATTTAAATTTAATTCTTTTAGTTGATCATCTGAAATTTCAGATGGAGCATTCATCATCAAATCTTGTGCATTTTGGTTCATTGGGAACATAGTTACTTCTCTTATATTTTTTTCATTTGCCAAAAGCATAACAATTCTATCAATTCCTGGAGCTATTCCTCCATGGGGTGGTGCTCCATAACTTAAGGCATTTATCATTCCACTAAATTTTTTATTTACGTCATTTTTTGAATAGCCAGCAACTTCAAATAGTTTATACATTAATTCAGGAATATGATTTCTAATAGCACCCGATGACAACTCTATTCCATTACATACAATATCATATTGGTATGCTTTAAGATCTAAAGGATTAGATAAATTCAATTTTTTTAAATCACCTTGAGGCATTGAAAAAGGGTTATGACTAAATTTGATTTTATTAGTTATTTCATCAACCTCGTACATTGGGTAATCAACTACCCAACAAAAAGAAAAACAATCATCATTAATTAAATTTAAATCCTGAGCTATTTTGTTTCTTGCAACACTTAATATTTTTTCTACATCATTTTGTTTTCCACAAGAAAGAAATACCGTATCACCGATGTTCGCATTTGTTAGTTTCATGATTTCTAATAATGCATTCTCTGAAAAAAATTTTCCAATTGGTCCTTTGGCATTAATTTTTTCATCTTTTTCTAATGTAAAATAAGCTAAACCAGAAGAACCTTGCTCTTTTGCCCATCTATCAATACCATCAAAGAAACTTCTTGGTTTATCCTTTGTATTTTTGGTAACTAACGCTCTGACTATAGAACCACTTTTCACTAATTTTTTAAAAATATCAAATTTCACATCTTCTCTATCAAAAATAATTGTTAAATCTGTAATTTCTAAAGGATTTCTTAAATCTGGTTTATCTGAACCATATTTAAGCATTGCATCTTCATAAGTGATCCTTGGAAACTTTTGATGAAGAATTTTTTTATTGCTGAATGTTTTAAATAATTTTAGAAATAAAGTTTCAATTACTCCAAAGACATCCTCTTGTTCAACAAAAGACATTTCAACATCTAATTGATAAAATTCTCCCGGACTTCTATCTGCTCTGGCGTCCTCGTCCCTAAAACAAGGCGCTATTTGAAAATATTTATCAAACCCAGATACCATTATTAGTTGCTTAAATTGTTGAGGAGCTTGTGGTAATGCATAAAATTTTCCAGGATTTAATCTGCTAGGTACAAGAAAATCTCTGGCTCCTTCAGGGCTAGATGAAGTTAATATAGGAGTTTGAAATTCTAAAAAACCGAGTTTTTGCATCTCATTTCTTATAAACGATATTACTTTTGATCTTAAGAGAATATTTTGATGTATTTTTTTTCTTCTTAAATCTAAAAATCTATACTTAAGTCTTATTTCCTCTGCATATTCTTGATCTGAAAAAACTGGCATTGGTAATTCTTTGGTTTCACCTAAAACATCTAAATTGTTAATTTTGACTTCTATTTCACCAGTAGAAATATTTTTATTAATTGTTTCATCTGATCTAGCAATCACCAAACCTGATATCTTAATTACAGTCTCTAATGATAATTTTTCAATTTTCTTGAAAATTTGGTTACTTTTATCAATTACACACTGAGTAATTCCATAGTTATCTCTTAAATCTATAAATAAGAGATTTCCGTGATCTCTTTTTTTATTTATCCAACCAGATAAAGAAATTTCTTTTTCTTTATGAGATTTATTTAATTCTCCACAGTTATGCGTTCTATATTTACTCAATTTACAAAATTTCTTTTATCGTCTTTAAATTAATTGGTTTTTTTTTTTTTAAACTTAACTCGTCAATCTTATATATAAATTCGTCAATTTTTCTATAAGATCTGTCTATTCTGGAAATGATGAAATTTATAATTTTCTTTTCAATTTTAATCTGCCTATCAGAAAAATTCTTTAATATAATAGCAAAAAGTAATTCATCGTCTGGATTTTCAATTTCTGCATAAAGACAATTTTTTGATCTTGAGGTTAAATCAGGCAGTCTATATTTAATTTCATTTATTGGTTTTAATGAATTTATTAACAAATACTTACTATCTTGATCTATTAGATTAAAAATTGAATAAAGTATTTCTTCCTCATTACACTCCTCAAAATCATCAATAATTATACTTTCATATAATTTAATGCTTTTAAAAATTGAGTTATTAATCTCACTTCCCTTAATTAAAAATGCCTTTGATTTTAATTTAAAGATATTTGCTAAATGACTTTTTCCAGAGAATTTTTCACCTGATATATTTAATATTCTTTTATCCCAGTCAGGCCACCTATAAATCAAATTGAATGCGTTCAAATTACTTTTCGATAAATAAAAATCATGTTCATTAAAATTAGTTTTATAATCAAAGTCTAGAAGTAATTGATTTAATTCACTCATTTTATTTTCCAGTTGCTTGAGGATGTGTCAATATTAATATCGTAAGATAAAATATCTTTTAAAAATCTTTTCGGACTACTGCTGTAATAAACTTTATATATAATCATTTTACTACCAAACTTTTCAATGTTATAGCTATTTACAAAATCTAAATTACTCAAAGCATTTTCTAATTTTAATGATTTTTCTGTATTGTTTGACTCTAATGACAATCGGATTGGAACAGATGTAGATAGACTCATTTTATTAATAGATTTCCAATTATCTTCATATTCGTTTTTGATATTTATTATCATTGAATTTAAGTCTGTTTGATTATCTATATTTTTATCTTTAAAATTTTTACTTAATATTTCAAACTTATCATCAAAATTTATTTTTGAATAAAATTTTATATTATTTTTATTTTTGAAAATTATCATTATTATAAAATTTTCAGAATAATATTTATTCAATATTTTTTTGAAATTGTAATTTTCAATATCTTCTAAGTTATTTTTTATACTTAAATAATCCTCCACATCCTCATTTGGCATAATGTAAGAAATTTGAAAATAATTTTTTTTAATACTTTCCCAATTTTCTGCAAAAATATTTTCATTTAAATAGTTAAAATTATTTGTTTCTAAATCAATCACAACTGGTATAAACAAAACGTTAATTTTTTTTGGTAATGAAATAGATATATTTTTAGAGTCTAAGAATTTAATTAATTTTTTTCTATTAAATTCTACCTCCATAATACTTTTATATTTTTGGTTTATGAATTTTTCATCTAATATTGAAAAGTTTTCGATTAATTTTTTTATATCGTTTATTGTTGTATTTTTAATCTTATCAAGATCTTTTCTCTCAAGTACCATTTGAGAGATATCTTGAAATGCTTTTAAAAAGCCTCTATCCATAACTTTAAGTTTATTAAAATTAAGATTATATTTTTCCTCAACTTCAATTTTTGAAACAACAAAAGTTTTAGCAAGCACTTCCTTTGTGGAAAACTCTATAAAATTAAAGGTTAAAAATATGAAAAATATATATAAACAATTTGATATATTTTTTTTAAAAAAATACATAACTTTGTTATATGGCATCAAATAAATTAACATACAGTAAGAGCGGAGTTAATATTCCAAAAGCAGATAGTTTTGTTAAGTTCATAAGTTCACTAGCAAGAAAATCAAGCAAAAGTGGTGATTTTAAGAATATAGGAGGCTTTGGAGCAATCTCTCAAATACCTAAACAACTAAAAGACCCTCACATTGTTACTAGCACTGATGGAGTTGGAACAAAAATTGAAATTGCAAATGATCTAAATAAATTTGATACAATTGGAATAGATCTTGTTGCAATGTGTGTAAATGATTTGGTCGTTCAAGGAGCGAAACCTTATTTATTCTTAGACTACATTTCTATTGGCAAAATTAATTTGAAAAAACTAAAACATTTAGTTAGAGGAATTGTTAAGGGATGTGATATTGCTGGTTGTAAATTAGTTGGTGGAGAAACTGCTGAAATGCCAGGAACATATGCTAAAGGGAAATTTGATATAGCAGGTTTTGCTGTTGGTCTTGTTGAAAAGAAAAAAATACTTAATAAAAAAATTAGAAATAATGATCTTATTTTATCTGTACCTTCTAATGGACTTCACTCTAACGGTTATTCCTTAGTGAGATATCTTTTAAAAAAGAAAAAAATAAATTTAGAAACAAGCAAATTTCTCAAAGAAGAATTAATTAGACCAACTAAAATTTATGTAAAAGAATTATCTCTTATTAATGAAAAGAATTTAATAAATGGATGTGCAAACATAACTGGTGGAGGTCTAGTGGATAATATTCAAAGAATAATACCAAAAAATTTATGTGCTGAAATAGATCTTAATAGAGTCAAAACATTAAAAATTTTTAGATGGTTATATAAAATGGGTGTAAGTGAGAAAGAAATGTTAAAGACCTTTAACTGTGGTGTAGGTTTTTGTTTAGTGACAAATCCTAGAAATTTAAATTCAGTAAGTAAATATTTTGGAAAAAAATTTAAACCTTATATAATTGGAAAAATAGTTAAAAATTCAAAAAAAGTAAAATTAAGTGGAAAAATATCCTGGTAAAAAAAAAACTGCTGTCTTTATTAGCGGTACAGGTAGTAACTTAAAATCTTTAATAAAATACTCAAAAAAAAAGAATTCTTTAATTAAAATTATATTAGTTATTTCAAACAATCCAGATGCTGAGGGGCTAAAATATGCATCTAGATCTAAAATAAAAATTTATGGAAATAAAAATAAATCAAATTTTGAAAATAAATCGCTTAAGTTACTAGAGAAATTTAATATAGATTTAATTTGCTTGGCTGGATTTATGAAAATCTTATCAGGTAATTTTATAAAAAAATTTTCTAAACCAATATTAAATATTCATCCATCACTTTTACCAAAGTATAAAGGGCTTAATACACATGAGAGAGCAATTAAAAATAAGGATCGATTTGCAGGAGCATCAATTCATAAAGTAACAGAAAAATTAGATTCAGGTAAAGTTATTTTTCAAAAGAAGGTGAAAATCCTAAAATCAGATAATGTAAGAAGTTTAGAAAAAAAAGTGCTAAAAATTGAACATGAAATTTATCCAAAAGCTGTTGAAAAGTTTTTAACTAATCTTTAAAAAAAAAATCTAACTCGATTTTAGCATTTTCAATACTATCTGATCCATGAACAGAATTTTTATCAATTGAAATACCATATTTTTTTCGAAGGGTTCCTTCCTCTGCATCTTTAGGGTTAGTTGCTCCCATCAATTTTCTATTTTCTAGAACAGCATTGTCTTTTTGAAGATTCATTACAACAATTGGTCCAGAAGATAAGTAGGCACACAAATCATTATAAAATGGTTTAGACTCATGAACTTTATAAAACTTTTCAGCTTCTTCTTTAGAAATGTGAATTTTTTTTTCCTTTAAAATTTTAAATCCATTATTTTTAAATTCATTTTTAATCTGATCTTGCAAATTTCTTTCAACAGCATCTGGCTTAATTATTGATAATGTTTGTTCAATATTACTCATAATTCTCCTCTATAAATTTGTTTAATAATCTAACACCATATCCAGTTGCGCCACCAGAATTCAGTGCTCCAGCATATTTAGAAAAAGCCATTCCAGCAATATCTAAGTGCGCCCAAGGTGTTTTATTAATTATAAATCTTTGTAAAAATTGAGCTGCAGTTGTTGATCCAGCTCCTCCAACATAATTAATATTTTGCATATCAGCATTATTTGAATTCATTAATTTGTTATAATTCTCATGAAGCGGCATTTCCCACACTTTTTCTTCTACATGCTCTCCAGCATCAAAAAGTTGTTTAGACAATTTTTTATTATTTGACCAAAGCCCAGCATATTCAGATCCAAGCGCAACAATTATTGCTCCAGTTAATGTTGCTAAGTCAATAATTAGACTCGGTTTAAATTTCTCTTCTGTATATGTAAGTGCATCTGCTAAAACAAGTCTTCCTTCAGCATCTGTATTTAAAACTTCGATTGTTTGTCCGCTATAAGATTTAACAATATCTCCAGGTCTTTGTGCATTGGCTCCTGGCATATTTTCAACTAATCCAACAACTCCAACTGCATTAATTTTAGATTTCCTTAAAGCTAGAGTTTTCATAAGACCAACTACAGTTGCTGAACCCGCCATATCATATGTCATATCTTCCATAAATTTTGCAGGTTTGAGTGAAATTCCACCAGTATCAAAACAAACACCTTTTCCAACGAAGGCTAAAGGTTTTGATTTATTTTTATTTCCATTCCACTCTATTGTTACCATATAAGAACCTCTGATACTTCCTTGTCCGACACCGAGCAATGCATTAAAACCTAATTTTTTTAATCTCTTTTGGTCATATACTGTTACTTTTAATCCAAACTTTCTTAATTTAACAATTCTCTTTGCATATTCATCTGGGTGCAAAATATTACCAGGTTCAGAAACTAAATCTCTAGTTAGAAAAACCCCTTCCAAAAGAGCATTTAATTTATTTCTTAATAAATTTTTTCGTTTAGTTTTACTCCCAACAACACTTAAATTTATATTAACATTTTTTTTCTTATCAGTTTTATAAAGATTAAAATTATATGACTTAAGTTGTGCTCCGTGAAGAAACTTTTCTAATTGTACATTAGTAAAAGAATTATTTTCTACATTTATAAATGAATTCTCTTTTTTATTTTCCTTTAAAAAAACAAATAATTTTGAACCAAGTTTTTCAAAATCTAATGAAACTTTTGACTCTGTACAATTAACGAATACATAGTTTTTGTTGTTATAATCTTTTGCAAGAAAATTCCCCTCAGAAAAAAGTTTATTATTGAAAATTGATTTTGCTATTTTTTTAATCTCTTTACTTTTTATAATTTTTTGGGTTAGAAGAATAATCTCGTTATCCTTTGCAATTTTAGGGACTTTATTTACAAAATTTAAATTTAGCTTCATTTTTTTGAAATATTAATTAGATAATGTTGTATATTTATTAAAACAAAAATTTCAATGAATAAATTAATTTTTCGTAAATTTTCAATAGATATAATCAATTTTTTTTTGATTGCGTCGTTTAGTATTACTTTCATAATATGGATAATTCAGGCTGTTAACTTTTTAGAACTAATATCTGATGATGGTCACAGCTTAAATGTATATTTTACTTTTGTTTCTCTAAATTTGCCTAAGATCTTTAGTAAGACGATAATTTTTGTTTTTTTTATATCTATTTTCTATGTGATTAATAAATATAAAAATTCAAACGAATTGATTGTTTTTTGGAACAATGGTATTAGAAAAATAAATTTTATTAATTTTATATTAAAGTTGTCATTATTATTTTTGGTTTTACAACTTATTTTAAATTTATTTGTAGTTCCTAAATCTCAAAGTCTTGGAAGATTATATATTAAAGAGTCAAATATTGATTTTTTACCAAAATTAATTTCTGAAAAAAAATTTATTAATGTTGTTAAAAATCTTACAATATTTGTAGAGGAATATAAAAAAGACGGAAAACTAAATAAAATTTATATTAATGAAAACTTGGGGAATGGTGAATCAAAAATTATAGTTTCTGAAAGTGGGAGAATTATTAAAAAAAATAAAAATTATATATTAAGACTCAATAATGGTGGCATCACAAATATAAGTAAGGACAATACCTATACTTTAAATTTTTCAGAAACAGATTATGATCTATCTGAGTTTTCTACAAAAACAACAACACATTCTAAAGTTCAAGAATTAGATTCTATAAAGCTATTAATTTGTATTAAAGAAGTTTTAATGGAAAAAAAAATAAATAATGAACAAGTTATAAAAAAACCAGAAAATGATGCTTGCCATGATAGAAAAGTTAAATCTATAAGCGAGGAACTTTATAAAAGACTAATATTGCCTTTCTATACTTTAATAATATCCCTTATTGCTGCAAGTTTAGTTATTGAACCAAAGTCTAAATATTTTTTGAGGTTTCATAAGTTAAATATTTTCCTTTTTGGAATTGTAGTAATAATTTTATCCCAACTGGCTTTAAAGTTTATTTTAAGTTCAATTAATATAATGTATGTAATATTATTTTTGCCAATACTCTTAATTTTAATCTATTATATAATATTATTGATATTTACTAAATTTAAATTGAGTTATCTATAATGTTAAAACAATATCAAAACTATTTAACAAAACTTTTTCTAAAAAATATATTTATTATTCTTTTGGTATTTATTTTTTTAAGTTTTTTTTTAAATATTTTTGAGGAAATTAAATATTTTGAAGACAAAGAAATCGAGCTTTACTATCCAATTATATTGACAATTTTAAATATTCCCTCCGTTATTTTTGAAATACTTCCATTTATATATTTGTTAGGAGTTATGTTTTTTTTTATAAATCTTTATGAAAATGAAGAGATAGAGCTGCTAAGGAGTAACGGTATAGATAATATTAAAATAACTTTGATAATTTCAATAGTTTCAATTTTGACAGGTATAATAATAATAATTGCTTACTATTCATTCTCAGCAAATCTAAAAAGTTTATATTTAAATATGAAATACAAATATTCTGATGCAGGAGACCATTTAGCTGTAGTTAATCAGGATGGATTGTGGATAAAAGAAAAAAGCGAAGATGGAAATAAAATTTATATTATCAATGCTAAAACTTATAAAATAAATGATTTAGAAAACTTGGAAATAATAGAATTAGATAAGAACTATAAGTTGTTAAATACTATTATTTCTAAAAAAGCTAATATTGATAAAAAAAATTGGATCTTAAGTGATGTTAAAGTTTATTCAGACAAAAGAATGACTGAAGATTTTGAAATATATCAATACAACTCATCATTTAACGGTGAAATTATTTCAAACTTATATTCAAATTTAAATTCATTAAATATTTTTCAATTAATTGAGTTAAAGGAAAATTATAATTCTATAGGCTACTCTGCAACTGAAGTCAGGCTGCATCTAAATAAAATATACAGTACACCATTTTATCTAACACTTACCTCAATAATTGGTGCATTATTAATGTTTAAGCTAAACTTTATAAAGTCAAAATTCTTCCTAGTAGTTTTAGGAGTAATTGTCTCAGTAATATTTTACTACATTAATTATTTCTCAATCTTGTTCGGAAAAAATGAGACTTTGCCTGTAGAACTATCTGTATGGTTTCCCCAAATTCTAATTTTTCTAATATGCTCGTTAGGATTAACTAAATTAAATGAAAATTAAAAAATTAATAAATTATATCTTTTTCATATTGGTATTAGTCAATTCAAATTCAAAAGCAAATACTATTTTTTTTGACTCCAAAAATATTAAAATTGAAAACGAGGGTAAAATGATTTTTGCAACAAAAGGAAAAGCAAAAATTCCATCCAATAATTTAATAATTGAAGGTGATAAATTTATTTATAATAAAGAAATATCTGAGCTAATTGTAATTGATGACGTTAAATATTTTGATAATGAAAATCAAATATATATTGAAAGCGAAAAAATAATTTACAATGAAATTAAAAATACTCTATTTTCTAAAAGCCAGACATATATTGTCAGTGATAATTTTTATAAAATAAATTCATCTGATGTCTTGTATAATAGAAATATCAATAAAATATCAAGCAATGAACTAACAACAGTAGCTGATCACAATAAAAATAAATTTGTTTTTAATAAAGGTTTAAATTTTAACTTAAATACTGAGATAATATCGTCTAAGGAGATCATTGTTACTGATAAAAATTCTAATAATTATTTTTTTGAAAACTCCAAAATAAATCTAAAAAAAAACGAAATAATTGGGAAAGAAGTATTTGTTGAATTTGATGATTCATTCTTTGGGAATAAGAATAATGATCCTATGTTAAAAGGTAGAGGGATTTTATCTAACGATAATAAAACAAAGATTTATAAGACTGTTTTTAGTACTTGTAGTATTGAGAATAAAAGCTGCAGAGGATGGGAGATGCAAAGCGAAATATTCACTCATGACAAAATAAAGAAGTTATTTATATATGAAAATTCATGGTTAAAAGTTTTCGGTAAAAAAGTTGCTTATATTCCTTATTTTAATCATCCGGATCCATCAGTAAAAAGAAAGTCAGGTTTTTTATCACCTTTTTATAAAGGTTCGGGTAATTTAGGGTCCTCTGTTAGCATACCCTATTTCTATAACCTATCAAATTCGAAAGATCTTACTTTTAAGCCAAGATTTTATATTGAAAATGATTTTATTTTTCACACAGAATATAGAGAAGCTTTTAAAAATTCAAATTTAAAAACAGATTTTAGTTTCAATAGAAAAGATAGTGATACTAGTTCTCATATATTTGCAAACTTAAGTGGAAAGCTTAATAATAATACAAATTTTGATTTAAAACTTCAAAATGTCAACAATGATAATTATCTAAAGATACATGATATTAAAAGTTACACTCCGATCATTGAAAGTGATAGTGTTTTGAGCTCTCATTTTGAAGTTGATAAAAATATTAACGATAATACCAACATTATAACAAAAGTAAGACTATATGAAGATTTATCAAAAAATGATAGCGACAAATATCAATATGTTTTTCCTGATTTTAATTTTAGCAAGGAAATAGAATTAGATGAAAGTTATAATGGTCAATTTAAGTTTTTATCCTCTGGTTTTCAAAAAATTTATAATACAAATATTTATGAAACTTTAATCAACAATGATTTTAACTTTGAGTCCTATGACTTTATTTCATCGAAAGGAATAGTAACAGATTACAGTTTTTTATTAAAAAATTTTAATACCTATTCAGAGAATTCTTCTGTATACGAAGAAAAAAATGACCATGAAATATTTGGTACTTTTTTACTTAAATCAGAACTCCCACTAAAGAAAAATTTAAATGATAGCAATAATTTTTTAAAACCCATAGCTCAATTAAGATTTAGCCCAACAAATGGAAAGAATATTTCCTCTTCGGGCTCAAGATTAGATTATAGTAGTATTTTCTCACCAAATCGTATCGGAAGATCGGATATGGTTGAGAAAGGGAAATCTTTAACGTTAGGTTTAGAGTTTGAAAAACAAAATTTTAAAAATGAAAAAATACTAGGATTTAATGTTGGAAATGTATTTAAAGATAAGAAAAACAAAACATTACCTCATATATCAAAATTAGACCAAACTAGATCTGATATAATTGGAGATATTTTTTACAAATTAGATGACAGATTTGAATTTAATTACAATTTTTCATACGATAGAGATTTAAAATTTTCTAATTATGATGCTATCACTGCAAAATTAGGTGTAAATAAACTTATAACTACTTTTGATTATATTACAGAAAATCATGAACTTGGAAATTCAGAATTATTGAAAAATAATACAGAAGTTAAATTTTCAAATGAACACTCACTAAAATTTGATACAACTAAAGACCTTAAAGATGATTTTACTCAATTTTACAAATTAGCTTACAAGTATGAAACAGACTGTTTATCTGCTTCTTTTGAGTATGAAAAAAAGTTTTTTAGAGATGGAAGCTTGGTACCAGATGAGAGTTTATACTTTTTAATAAAATTTATTCCATTTGCAGAATTGCGTGGATCAGCAGATACAATTTTTGAGTAACAATGAGAAAAATTAAATTATTTTTGATAATTATATTTTTTTTTAATTTCAATAATCAGGTATTTGGAAATTTAATAGAAATTAAAGTTAAAATAGATGACAACATAATCACTAATTTTGATATTGAAAATGAAAAAAAGTATTTATTTTTTTTAAATCCAAAATTGCAAGAACTGAGCAACCCAAGAATGCAAAATATTGCCATAGATTCCCTAATCACTGACATAATTAAAAAAAAAGAATTAGAGAAGTATTTCGATTTTTCTAAAAATGAAAAAATAATTGATATTGTCGAAAAAAATTTATTGTTGAAAAAAAATATAAAAAATAGAGAAAATTTTAAGAAAATATTGGAAAATCTAAGTTTAGATTATGAGATAATAAAACAAAAATTTTTTGTAGAGGCTTTATGGAATCAATTGGTTTATGAGAAATATTCAACAAATGTAGTTATTAACAAAAATCAATTAAAACAAAAGATTCAAAAACAAATTAGTAAAGAAAGAAAAAAGTTTTCATACAATCTTTCAGAAATATTTTTTGAAGAAAGTTTCGAAGAAAGTTTTGATTATAAAATTTCAAAAATCAATGAAAGCATTGAAAACATAG
Organism: uncultured Pelagibacteraceae bacterium; assembly: GCA_902597335.1. Classification (GTDB taxonomy): domain Bacteria; phylum Pseudomonadota; class Alphaproteobacteria; order Pelagibacterales; family Pelagibacteraceae; genus Pelagibacter. The sequence goes on along the minus strand of CACJXK010000001.1, from coordinate 339,223 downwards.
GATTTGAAAATACAGCAAATATTTTTAGTTCTGCCAACACATCAAATAAAGGTGGTTTGATTGGATGGGTTAATGAATTACAATTATCTAGCAAAATTATTAATGAAATTGGTAAATTAAATATCAATGAAATTAGCAAACCTATTAAACTACAAAAAGGTTACATTTTGATTAAAATAAATGACAAAAAAGAAGTAAAACAAAAAATCAATTTAGACGAACAATTAAAAAAACTTATCAATAATGAAACAAATAGACAATTAAATAGTTTTTCAACAATTTTTTACAAAAGATTAAGAAAAAATATAGAAATAAATGAATACTAAAATAATACTGATAGTGCTTGGAGAACCTAATTCGACTTTTTCAGAAATTTTATTGAAATACTTTAAAAAAAAAAAATTAAAAAAAATAAAAAAAAAAATAGTTTTAATTGGATGTTTTGAGTTATTTCAAAAACAGATGAAATTCCTTAATTATAAGATGCCAATAAATAAAATAACAAAAATAAATGATTCATTAAAGGGGAGTATTAATATTTTAAATATTGATTATAAATTTAAAAAACCTTTTTCTGTAATCTCAAATTTTTCAAACAAATACATTGAAGACTGCTTTAAACTTAGTTTAAAATTAATCAAAAATGAGAATATACATGCTCTTATTAATGGTCCAATATCAAAGAAGCATTTTCTAAAAAAAAAGTTTCCGGGTATTACAGAATATATTGCTGAAAAGACAAATTCAAAAAAACCTGTGATGTTAATTTTTAATAAAAATCTAGCTGTAAATCCTCTCACAACTCATATACCAATAAAAAGAGTTAGCAATTTAATTAAAAAAAATAAAATAATAGATAATGTTAAACAAATAGATGAATTTTATAAAAAAAAGTTAGGAAAAATTCCAAAGATTGCAATTCTAGGTTTAAACCCACATTGTGAAAGCATAGATTCTATTAGTGAAGAAAAGAAAGAAATTATTCCAGCAGTAAAATATTTAATAAATAAAAAAATTAGTGTTGAAGGTCCAATAGCAGCAGATACTTTTTTCTTAAAAAAAAATATCAAAAAATTTGATGTAGTAGTTGGAATGTATCATGATCAAGTTCTAACTCCCGCAAAAACTTTGTTTAAATTTAATGCTATAAATGTGACAATTGGATTACCCTTTTTAAAAATTACTCCTGATCATGGGCCAAATTTTGAAATGATTGGAAAAAATAAGTCTGACCCAGCATCAATTTTTTATGCTTTTGATTTTTTAAATAAAATTAGATGAATTTTTTTGCTAAAAAAAGCTTAGGACAGAATTTTTTAAATGACAGAAATATAATCAATTTAATTGCCGAAACAGGTAATATTACCAGCAAAGATACAGTAATTGAAGTTGGTCCAGGCACTGGAAAACTAACAGAAAAAATTTTAGAGAGGAAACCGAAGGATTTTATAGTGATAGAAAAAGATCAAAGACTAGCAGAATACCTAAATAAAAAGTTTGGCGATAAAATAAAAGTTATTAACGATGATATGATAAAATTTTCATACAAAAATTTTTATAATAAAAAATTGATTGTTTTTGGAAATTTACCTTACAATGTATCAACTCAAATATTAACAAAATGGATCAAAATTGAAAATCTAAGTAGTTTTTGTAAAAAATTTATACTTATGTTTCAAAAAGAAGTTGCAGATAGAATAATCGCTAAATCAAATACAAAAAATTATGGACGGCTATCAATAATATCCAATTGGAAAATGGAAATAGAAAAAATTGTGGATATAGATCCATCATGTTTTAAACCAGCACCTAAAGTCAAAAGCACCTTGTTAGTTTTTACACCAAAAAAAAAAATATTTAATTTAAACAATCCAAAAAATTTAGAACATATTACAAATATTTTTTTTAGCCAAAAACGCAAAATGATTAAAAAACCCTTAAAGTTTCTATTTAAAGATTTTCAAGAGATATCCGAAAAACTAAGTATCGATTTAAATCTTAGGCCTCAAAATTTAAATGAGCTCACCTATTATAAAATTTGTGAAATTTATGAAACTCTAATTGATTAAGCTTTTTATATGGTTTATTATAATTTTTTTGTCGTAGCCTAAATTAACACTATTTTTTTTTCTTTTTTCAATAAAATTTATTATTTCTTTATAACAAAATTCAACTTTATCATTAATAACAGTGAAATCGTAGTCTTTCCAATGCATAACATCTGCTTTAAATTGTTTCATTCTCTCAGATGCAATTTTTTTATCTTTCTGATCTCTTTTTAACAATCTATTGAATAACTCTTTTTTTGATGGTGGAAGAATAAATATAGTTATTATCTTATATCTAAGTTTCTTATTTATTATTTGACGAGTTCCTTGCCAATCTATATCAAAAATTACATTTTCACCCTTCTTTAAGTTTTCTATAACAGTTTTTTTTAAAGATCCGTAATAATTATTAAAGACTTTTGCATGTTCTAGAAACTTTCTCTTTTTAATTAAGAATTTAAACTCTTTGTTATCAATAAAAAAATAATCTCTACCGTCTTTCTCATTAAGTCTCGGTTTTCGCGTGGTATGTGAAATTGAAATTTTAAAATTTTTTCTTAACGAAATTTTCTTAACTAAAGTTGTTTTTCCTGCGCCAGAGGGTGAGGATAGAATTACTATCAACCCATCTTTATTTTCGGCCATTTAAGTAAAAAATTAGTTTGCTTTATTCTCTATAAATTTTACTGCGTCTCCAACAGTCAAAATTTTCTCAGCATCGCTATCAGATATTTCAGATCCAAATTCTTCTTCGAAAGCCATGACTAGCTCGACTGTATCTAAACTATCTGCACCAAGGTCGTCTATAAAACTTGATTCTTCATTTACCTTTGCTTCATCAATTCCTAGGTGATCTGCAACAATTTTTTTTACCTTGCTTGAAATATCATCTGACATTTTGTTCCTTATAGTTAATTTGTTAATAAATATTTTATCTATTTTGTCAACTAAAATACATGCCTCCATTAACATGTAAAGTTTCTCCCGTTATATAATCTGACAAATTTGAACTCAGAAAAACTACTGAATTAGCTACATCTTCTGGACTACCAAATTTATCAAGAGCAATTCTTGATTTCATCAAATCTTTATGATCATCACTGATTTTAGCCGTCATATCCGAGATGATAAAACCTGGTGATATAGAATTGATTGTAATATTTTTTTTTCCATATTCGAGAGCTAGACTTTTGGACATAGCAATTATACCTGCTTTCGATGCGGCATAATTGGCTTGCCCAATATTTCCTGTGTGTCCTACTACAGAGGTAATATTTATAATTTTTCCACTTTTTGATCTTAACATTTTTTTTATAACATTTTTAGTTATCAAAAAAGTTGAAGTAAGATTTAAATCAATTACTTTGTTCCACTCCTCCTCTTTCATCCTTATAGATAAATTATCTTGGGTAATTCCAGCATTGTTGATCAAAATATCAATTTTATTTGATAAAGTTTTATTACAATCTTCAACGAATTGTTCTATTTTTGAATGATCATTTATATCAAACTTTAAAATATTTAAACTTTGATATTTATCTTTAAGTATTTTAAGTTTTTGCTCATTTGTCCCTGTTGCTAAAATATTCGCACCTAATGAAAATAATTTTTCAACTATTGAATAACCTATTATGCCTGTGGCTCCAGTAAGGATAATATTTACATTTTTCAAGTCAATCATTAATTTTTAAGATTTATTAGATCACTTATAGTGTTTACTTGAAATAACTCAACATTTCTATCAATTCTTTTTACAAGTCCCGATAATACTTTGCCGGGGCCAATTTCAATAAATTTTTTATTTCCTAACTTTATCATGTTAATTATACTTTCTCTCCATCGTACTGGTTTCTCTATCTGATCTATTAAAAGTTTCCGAATAATATTTGGATCATTTGTTGGTTCTGCGGTCACATTTGAAACTATCATATTATTTGGGATAGAAAATTTAGTTTGGTTTAATTCTTTACTCATAATTTCACTTGCAGGTTTCATTAAGGGGCAATGGAATGGTGCAGAGACAGGTAATTTAATATTTTTAATATTTAATTTTTTTAGTTCAATTATAAATTGATCAATATCTTTGATTTTTCCACTAACTACTACTTGGCCATTGGAGTTATCATTTGCTAAAAAACAACTATATTTACCATTGTTATTTTTAATTATTTCCTCGATTTTTTGTATTTCCTCACCTAAAACTGCAACCATACCGCCCTCATTTTTAGGAACTGCATTTTGCATTGCATTGCCTCTGATTTTGAGAAGACTTATTGTATCTTTAAAATTTATTGCGCCTGTGCATGATAAGGCTGAATATTCTCCTAAAGAATGTCCAGCAAAAAAATTGGCTTTGTCTATTTTGAATGCTGTCTCTTTTTTTATTACATTAAATATTGAATAACTTACCAAGAATATTGCTGGTTGTGTATTTTCAGTTTGATTTAAAGTGTCTTGCGGTCCATCAAAAATTAAATTGCTTATTGATAAATTTAGTATGTCGTTAGCTTCATTGAAAATATCTTTAACATAATCAAAATTATCATATAATTCTTTGGCCATTCCAACCGATTGAGAGCCTTGTCCTGGAAATAAAACAGAAAACATAGAAAATATTAGAAAAAACCTTATTTTTTATATTGTAATTAAAAAATTATAATAGTATATCCTCACTCTTTTAAAAGAAATATTATGAACTTATACGAACATACTATTATAGCAAGACAAGATATCAGCCCCACTCAACTTAAACAGATAAAAGATAAATACTCTAAAATTGTTGAAAAGTTTGAAGGCAATGTTGTAAAACTAGAGAACTGGGGATTAATGAATTTATCATACTTGATCAAAAAAAATAAAAAAGGTAACTACATCCATTTCAAAATAAAAGCTGATGGAAGAACTATATCTGAATTAGAAAAAAATGAGAAGATAGACAAAAATTTACTTAGGTATCTGACTGTTAAAGTAAAAAAGTTTGATTTAGAGACAGATTATTTTAAAAAAACTGAAGATAAGGAAAATTCTTCTAATTAAATAATTTATGAAAAAAAAAAATAATAAAAAAAAAACTAAACAAAGTAATTTTGCAAAACTTAGTATTTTTCAAAATCAGAAATATAAATTTAAAAAAAAATGCCCCTTGTCAGGTAAAGGAGCGCCTGAAGTTGATTATAAAAATATAAAACTTTTAAAAAGATATATTTCTGAAAACGGTAAGATCTTACCTTCAAGAATAACTTCAGTTAGTCAGAAAAAACAAAGAGAATTATCTTTATCAATTAAAAGAGCTAGAAACTTAGCATTATTATAATATGAAAGTTATACTATTAGAAAACGTTAGAAAAATAGGATCAATTGGAGAAATAATCGATGTGAAGAGAGGTTTTGCTAGAAACTTTCTTATATCGAAGAATAAAGCTCTCTTTGCATCTAAAGAAAATATTAAAGAGGTAGAAAAAATTAAACAAGAATTAAGCAAGAAAGATCAAGATAGAAAAAAAGAAGCTAAAATAATTTACGATAAAATAAAAGATAAGACTTATACTATTAGAAAATTAAGTACTGAAAACAATGAGTTATATGGATCTGTCAAACCTACAGAAATTTCTAAAATTTTAGAGGAAACTGATCAAGTCAAAATTAATCCCTCTTTAATACAACCTTCAAAAGAGATTAAATCATTAGGCGATTTTAAAGTTACAATTAATTTACACTCAGAAGTTCAAACACAGATTGTAATTAAGGTAGCAGCACAAGAGGAAATTAAATAATTATACATTTTTTTCCCCAATTAGATTAACTAATTGTATTTTAACTTCTAATCTATTAATTTGATCTGTGTCTCAATCATTAAATGTAGTTAAGAATAAAATCGAGGAATTGCCTAATAATATAGAAGCAGAACAGTCAGTTATAGGGTCTATACTACTATCAAATGAGATATTTGACGAAATTAGCTTATTAATTTCTAGTAAAAATTTTTACGACCCAATGCACCAAAAAATTTTTAATGCTATTGAAAACTTAATTTACAAAGGAATGCTGGCAAATCCAATTACCTTAAAAAATCATTTCGAAAATGATAAAGACGAATTAAATATTCCTGAATATCTTGTAAAAATTACAAAATTTTCAACTTCTTCTAGACAAAGCATTGAATATTCAAAGTTAATTTATGATCTCTATGTAAAAAGAGAATTAATAAAAATTTCAGACAATATAATTGATACAGCAAAATTAAATGACTTAAATAATGATGGTCAACAAATTATAGAAAATTTTGAAAAATCATTGTTTGATTTAGCTGAAAAAGGATCATTTAGTTCCTCTATTATAAAGTTTGATGATGCGATGCGACAAACCATAGAAATGGCATCAAATGCTTATAAGAATGAGGAAGGAATTGTAGGAGTGCCGTCAGGGTTAAAAGATTTAGACGATAGACTGGGTGGAATGCATAAATCAGATTTAATAATTATTGCTGGAAGACCTTCAATGGGAAAAACTGCTTTAGCAACAAATATAGCTTTTCATGCTGCAAAAAATATTCAAGAAAAAGGAGAAAAATCTTGTATAGCTTTTTTTTCTTTGGAAATGTCTTCAGAACAGCTGTCAACAAGAATTCTTGCAGAACAATCTAGAATAAAATCAAACGATATAAGAAGAGGAAAGATATCAGAGGAACAATTTGATAAGTTTATAGAAACTTCAAAAAATATTGCTGATCTCCCATTATATATTGATGAAACACCAGCAATTACAATTGCAGCTCTAAGCAATAGAGCTAGAAGAGTAAAAAGAATACATGGTTTAGAAATGATTGTTATTGACTATATTCAATTAATGAGGGGAACTAGTTTTAAAGACGGACGTGTACAAGAAATCTCTGAAATAACTCAAGGACTTAAAGCTCTTGCCAAAGAACTATCAGTTCCAGTATTGGCTCTTTCACAACTCTCAAGAGCAGTTGAACAAAGAGATGATAAAAAACCATTACTTTCCGATTTACGTGAATCTGGCTCAATTGAGCAAGATGCAGATGTTGTAATGTTTGTATTTAGAGAGTCTTATTACTTGAAAAATAAAGAGCCAAGACCTGCAACCGTTGAACACGCAGAGTGGCAAGCAAAAATGAATGAAATTTCTCATTTAGCCGAACTACTTATATTAAAGCAAAGACACGGGCCTACAGGTACAATAATGCTTGAATTTGAAGAAATGTTTACAAAATTTAAGGATATTCAAAATAATTAATATAAATTATAAAAGCTAATATCAAATGTTAGCTAACTTTTATCAAAAAAATGTTATTGAAAAGCCAAAATTCGTTTTCTGCACACTCATAGTAATATTAATTTTAGCATTTTACTTTTCAAAAGACTTTCGGATGGATGCGAGTTCAGAAACATTATTATTAGAAAATGACCCAGATTTAAAATATTTAAATGAAATTAATAATAGATATGGTGCCAAAGAGTTTTTAGTACTCACATATTCACCAAAAGGTGAAATGATTTCAGAAGACTCAATAAAAAATCTTTCTGAGCTTAAAAATGAATTGCAAAACTTAAACTGGGTTTACAATGTAATTACATTATTGGATATTCCTTTGTTAGATGCAACTGATGAAAAATTAGTTGATCGTATTCAAAATTTTAAAACATTAAAAAGTGAAAATATTGATATTAAAAGAGGTTTCAAAGAAATACTGAATAGCCCTGTGTTTAGAAACTTTGTTATTAGTGAAGATGGAAAAACGAGTGGGATAATTGTTTATATAAAACCAAATGCTGAGGAGAAACAAAATAAAACAATTAAAGAATTAGAATTTTTAAAAGATAAAATTAAAAAAGAGAGACATCAAAACATTTTAGAAATAAGAGAAATAATTGAAAAATATAATCAAAACACACAAATTTTTCTTGGTGGCATTCCTATGATAGCTGACGATATGATGACTTTTATAAAAAAAGATATTATTGCTTTTGGCTTAGGTGTACTGGCTTTTATTGTCATAACTCTTTGGTATGTGTTTAGAAAATTAATATGGATAATAATACCAATTAGTAGCTGTTTCTTTTCAGTTGTCTTAATGATTGGGTTTCTTGGATTTGTTGGGTGGAAGGTTACTGTTATTTCGTCAAATTTTATTGCTTTAATGTTAATTCTGACAATGGCAATGAATATTCATATGAGTACTAGATATTTGCAATTGAGTAAGCAATTTTCAAACAAAAATAAATCTGAAATTTTAATCTTAACAACAAGAAAAATGATATGGCCGATATTTTACACTGTAATAACAACTATTTGTGCTTTTATCTCATTAATTTTTAGTGAAATAAAACCCATAATAGATTTTGGTTGGATGATGACTTTTGGTTTGATTACATCTCTACTAATTACATTTTCACTACTTCCAACACTGCTAAGTTTCATACAGTACTCAGATGTGTCTTTGACTAAAGAAAAAGATTCAAAAATTACAAATTATTTAGGTGATCTATCTCTTAATTATAAGAATTATATTTTTGGATTAACTAGCGTAATCATATTTTTAAGTATTATTGGTATTTCTAAGTTAGAGGTAGAAAATAGTTTCATTAACTATTTTGATAAAAAAACTGAGATATATCAAGGTATGAAATTAATAGACGAAAAACTTGGTGGAACAACTCCTTTAGAAGTTATTTTAAGATTTCCAGTCACAAAAGATGAGGAGAAAAATACTGAGAATGACTGGGGTGATGAAGAGGAAAATGATGACAAATATTGGTTCACAAAAGATAAAATAGATAAAATAACTAGAGTTCATAATTATCTTGATAATATTGAAGCTATTGGCAAAGTTTTATCTTTTTCATCAATAATTGAAGTGGCAACCAAATTAAATAACAATAAACCACTTGGAACATTAGAAATGGGTGTTCTCTATTCAAAAATTCCTGATTCAATAAAAAATGAAATAATTGATCCATATATCTCTATAGACGACTCTGAAGCAAGAATAAGTTTGAGAATAAAAGACTCTTTAGATGGATTAAGAAGAAATGAACTTATTAACAAAATTAATTTTGATTTAGAAAATAAACTAGGCCTTAAAAAAGATGAATACAAACTTGGAGGTGTGCTCATATTATTCAATAATTTGCTTCAAAGTTTATTTAAATCTCAAATTTTAACTCTAGGATTTGTAATGATTGGAATTTTAATTATGTTTTTAATTCTTTTTAGGAATATTAAAATTTCACTTATAGGTGTAGTACCAAATTTTATTGCAGCTTTTTTTATACTTGGAATTATTGGTTTAGCGGGAATACCTCTGGATATGATGACTATAACAATTGCAGCTATTACAATTGGAATAGCAGTTGATAATAGCATTCACTATATTTATAGATTTAAAGAAGAATTAAGTTATTTAAAAGATTACAATAAAACTATCAAATATTGTCATTCAACAGTCGGAGTTGCAATACTAAATACATCTATCACTATTGTTTTTGGTTTTTCTATTCTAATTTTATCTAATTTTATCCCAACAATTTATTTTGGGGTCTTTACAGGAATTGCAATGCTATTAGCTATGGTATCCGTTTTAACATTATTACCATCTCTTCTTTTAGTATTTAAACCTTTTAAAATAAAATAAGTGGTTGAAATTTTTAAAAATACACTAAGTAGTTTATATACGTTTGATATTGTCTACTTAGTTTTTACGTTACTCTCATTAATTAAATGTACAAAACATGGTTTTGTTTTGAGCATTTTGTCAGCCTCCAAATGGCTTCTAGCTTATGTAATAACGCTTTTCTTATTTCCAAAAGCAAAACCGTATTTAAAAGACATTATTGATAGTGAATACGTTCTTGATCTAGTTGTTGGCATAGGATTATATGTAATAGTAATTTTCTTAATTTTATTAATAAACAAAGGAATAAATAGAGCCATCACATATTCTGTACTAGGAAATTTAGATAGAATCTTTGGTTTCTTTTTTGGCTTTATAAGAGCTTACGTTATAATAGTGTGTATCTATACAACTATAAATATAGTCTATAATCATAATAAATGGCCAATTAACTTAAATGATGCTTTTACATATGCATGGGTTGAAAAAGGTAGTAACTATCTTATAAAAGAATTCCCAGATAAAAAAGATTATGAGAAAACTAAAGAAAAAGTTCAAGATATATAATCCGAAAATTAAGGAGGAATGTGCCGTTTTTGGTATAAGTAATTCTAATGATGCCTCTACTCTTACTGCTTTAGGTCTTCATGCACTTCAACATAGAGGGCAAGAAGGTTGTGGTATCGTATCATATGATGGCAAAAAATATCATTCAGAAAAAAGATTTGGTTTGGTTGGAGACAACTTTAATGATGAAAAAGTTATAAAAAAACTTCCTGGAAAATATGCAATAGGTCATAATCGTTACTCAACAACTGGGGGTACTGCTTTAAGAAATGTTCAACCATTTTTTGCTGATACAAATGCTGGTGGTATCGGGGTTGCACATAATGGTAATCTCACAAATGCAATTACATTAAGAAACAAATTAGTTCAAGATGGTGCAATTTTTTATACAACCTCTGATACTGAGACTATTGTTCAATTAATAGCTAAGTCTAAAAGAGTGAAAACTATAGACAAAATTATAGATGCTATATTTCAAATCCAAGGTGGTTATGCACTTGTAATGATGACACAAAATACACTTATTGGTGTAAGAGATCCATATGGAATAAGACCATTGGTTATTGGTAAGCTAAAAAACTCATATGTTCTCGCATCTGAAACATGTGCTTTTGACATTATTGGGGCTAAATTTGTTAGAGAAGTAGAAAATGGAGAAATTGTTTATATTGAAAATGATGAACTAAAAAGTGTTAAACCTTTTCCACCTAGAAAAATTAGACCTTGTGTTTTTGAATACATATATTTTTCAAGACCAGATAGTATTTTAAATGGCAAAACAGCCTATGAGTATAGAAAAAATTTTGGTGCTCAACTTGCAAAAGAGGACAAAATTAATGCCGATTTAGTTGTGCCAGTGCCAGATTCTGGAAATGCGGCAGCATTGGGATATGCCGAAGAAAAAAAAATGAAATTTGACTTAGGTTTAATTAGGAATCATTATGTGGGTAGAACTTTTATTGAACCCTCACAGCAAATTCGAAGTCTTGGAGTAAAATTAAAATTAAATCCAAATCTATCTGTAATTAAAAATAAAAAAATAATTTTAGTAGATGACTCTTTAGTTAGAGGAACTACGTCATCTAAAATAGTCAAAATGCTTTACGATTCTGGCGCTAAAGAGGTTCATGTTAGAATAGCAAGTCCAGAAATAAAATTTCCTGACTTTTATGGAGTTGATACACCTACTAAAAAAGAACTCATGGCTGCAAATAAATCTATAGATGAAATTTGCGGATTTATTAAAGCAAAATCTCTCAAATTTCTAAGCTTAAACGGTTTATATCTAGGAATGGGATTTGATAAAAGAAATGATAACTACCCACAGTTAACAGATCACCATTTTACAGGTGAATATCCTGTCAAAATAATTGATGAACTTGGTGAAGATAAAGTAACACAACTTTCATTGTTAAGTACAGCATCAAATAATTAATATGAAAAAAGTAAGTTTTACTGAAATGAAAAATGGTACAAAAGACGATTATCAGCTTTTAGAAAAGTTAGAAAGTCAATATGAGAGAAAAACTGCAGATAGAATTCTAAAATATTTAGCATCACAAACTACTACTCTTGAAGGATATCAAATAACTAGACTGGAACATGCTTTACAGGCAGCAACAAGAGCATTTAAAAATGGTGAAAGTGAAGAAATGGTAGTAGCTACATTACTACACGATCTTGGAGACGAGTTAGCTCCAATGAATCATTCACAATACGCAGCATCAGTAATTAAACCATATGTATCGGAAAAAACTTACTGGATTATTTTGCATCATGGTTTATTTCAAACTTATTATTCTGCTGAACATTTAGGCGGAGATAAAAATGCTAGAGAAAAATATAAAGATGCAGAACATTATCAAGCAACAGTAGATTTTTGTGAAAATTATGACCAAGCCTCATTTGATCCAAATTATAAATCAATGACTTTGAAAGATTTTGAGCCTATGGTTAGAAATATTTTTGCGAGAAAACCTTTCTACCACCACTAAATTGTCTAATATTTTAAAAAACGAGAAAAGCCCTTACCTTCAACAACATAAAGATAATCCTGTTGATTGGTTCCCATGGAATAAAGAAACTTTAGAAAAAGCCAAAAAAGAAAAAAAACCAATATTTTTAAGTGTTGGATACGCTAGCTGTCATTGGTGCCATGTAATGGCACATGAAAGCTTTGAAAATGAGGAAACTGCCAAACTTATGAATGAAAAATTTATAAATATTAAAGTTGATAGAGAAGAAAGACCAGATTTAGATTATGTTTTTCAAAAAAGTTTATCAATATTAACAGGTGCTCAGGGAGGATGGCCATTATCAATGTTTTTAGATGAAAATGGTGTGCCTTTTACAGGTGGAACATATTTCCCACCAAAAGAAATTCAAGGAAGACCGGACTTTAAAAAAGTCTTAAATAATGTTCACAATGTTTACAAAGAGAATAGAGAAAAAATCTTAGCTCAAGCCCCTCAAGTAAAAGATATTTTTTCAAAAATTAATCAAAGATCTGCAGTTTTAAACCAACCTCTGGAGCCATTTGTTGAAAAAATTATCAATTATCTAGATGAAAGTAACGGCAGCTTTAAAGGAGCTCCAAAGTTTCCACAATTTTATTTATTTGATGCAATGTTTTATTTTTATTTAAAGACGAAAAATAATAACTATTTTAAACCTGTTGAAACTTTGCTTACCAACCTTTGCTCAAAAGGAATTTATGATCATCTTGATGGTGGAATCTCAAGGTACGCTGTAGATGAAAAATGGATAATTCCTCATTTCGAGAAAATGCTCTATGATAATATTCAGTTTATAGATCTTTTGACTAAATTTTATCAAAATACAAAAAATAATTATTTTAAAGAAAAACTTTTGCAAACCATTCATTATTTTAATAATGATTTTAAAAACAATGAGAAATTATATGGCTCAGCATATGATGCTGACAGCGAGGGTGTTGAAGGAAAATATTATGTTTGGTCATATGAGGAATTAAAAAATCTTTTAAAAGAAGATATTAAATTACTTGAAAATAAGTTCGAGATTTCTGAAAGCGGTAATTTTGAAGGTAATAACATTTTGGTGGAAAAAAATTTAATACCTGATGAAGATAAAAATAACCTAGACCAAATAAAAAATAAATTACTTAATATTAGAAGAAAAAGAGTAAAACCATTTTTTGATGATAAATCTCAAACTGATTTAAATGCATATATGCTCCAAGTTCTTCTCAAAACGTCAGTATATTTAGATGATGAAGATTTAAAAAATAACACGATAGAAACGATTGAAATATTAAATACAAAATTGCATCAAAAAATTATTCATTGTTATGAAAATAAAGAAATAGAAACTTTTCTTGAGGACTATGTATATTATGCTTTACTCATGATAACGCTATATGAAGTTAATGCTGACAAAAAAGCTTTAGAAAAATCAATAAAAATAATGAATGATACTTGGGAATTATTCTTTAATAAAGAAACACAACTATTCCAGAAAAATATTATTAAGGATAATGATTTGTTTGCGAGTCCACTAGACTTAAACGATAGCAATATACCAAATGGTAATAGTGTTTATCTACTAATTTCAAATAAATTATATTCAATTACAAATGATAAAATATGGTCTGAAAGAAATGAGGTTCTTAAAAAATCATTTCATCAGGTTATAAACTCTTATTATTCACAAATGTTTAGCTTTATTAAAACCCTAGATATTTGCGATAATAGCTTATCATTCACATTCAGTGGAACATCCCAGTCTATTAAGGAAATACAGCTTTATTTACAAAAAGAATATCTAGGAGTTGCAACATTTGTTTACCAATTAAATAATGATACAAAACCTAGTGTTATTGTATGTAAAAACCAAACTTGTTCTAACAAATTAACTAACATAAACGAAGCTGTTGAATATCTAAGTAAGAGTTATTAAATCATCAATATGAATAAAGATAATATAATTGATCATTTTAAATCAGGAATTAAGGAGCCTATAAGTTCCAAAATAGGCGTTGAGCACGAAAAATTCCTTTTCTATAAGAAGAATAATAAAAGAATTAATTATTCTACAATTAAAGATATTTTCAAAATTTTATATGAATTTGGTTGGAAACCATCCTATGAAGGTGAGAATGTTATAGCGTTAAATAAAAATAATAAGAGTATAACTTTAGAACCAGGTAATCAAATTGAGCTTGCAGGTGCTCAATTAAATAATATTCACGAAGTTTGCTCTGAAGCTAATAATTATTTATTTGAACTTAAACAAGTTGTTGAAAAATTAGATTTAAAAATAGTAAGCTCTGGATTTGATCCAATATCTAAGTTGTCTGAAATTCCAAATAATCCTAAAAAAAGATATGAAGTAATGACAAAGGATATGCCGAAAGGCGGACCTCTCAGTTTAGATATGATGTATAGAACATCTGGGACACAGCTAAATCTAGACTACACGTCTGAAAATGATTTCATAAAAAAGTTTAAATTAGCAAATAGTTTAGTTCCATTAAGTATCGCACTTTTTGCAAACTCATCAATAGTTGAGAAAAAGGATAGTAAATACTTATCATACCGATCAAAAGTATGGCAAGAAACATCAAGGGGTGGCCTTCCAGAAATTTTTTTAGAAAATGTTGATTTTGAAAAATATGCTGAATTTGTAATGGATTATCCAATACTGTTTATAAAAAAAAATGATAAATATTTATCTGGTAAAAATTATAAATTTTCTGATTATATGAATGGTAATATTCAAGAAATAAATAAATCTTTACCAAGTATTGACGATCTTGAATTGCATTTAAGTACTATATTTACAGAGAATAGATTAAAACAATATATCGAATTAAGATCTATGGATACTTGTGGTTGGGACTGTATCTGTGCTGGCCCTGCTTTTTTTACTGGCCTTTTATACGGTAATTTAGAAGAAGCATTAGAGTTTATTTCAGAATGGGAAAATAAAGATTTATTGAATGCCTATAAAGATGCACCAATGAAAGGACTTGATACAAATTTAATGGGTAGAGATATGATTTATTGGATCTCTAACTTGTTAAAAATTGCTGAAAAAGGCTTAGAAAAGAGAGATTTTATTGGAAAAAGCGGTACAAACGAAACTAAATACCTGGAACATCTAAATAATATTATCAATAATAAAGAAACAGTGGCCAGTCATGCTATAAATAAATTCTCTAAATTTCAAAATTTAGAAGATTTATATGACAAATAAGATAATAGGCATACAAGGCGATAAATTAGATAAAATTAATATATCTTCTGATACATCAATATTTTTAGCTTATGAAGCTCAGACACTAGGATATAAAATATTTTATTATACTCCTTCAAACTTATCCATCATCAAAAATAAAACATATGCAAATGGAGTATTTGTCAAATTAAATTATGAAAGAAAAAAATTTTATAAAATTTATAAAAAACAAAAAATTGATGTTGAAAATTTTAAATTTATTTTAATTAGACAAGATCCACCTTTCAACTCAGAATATTTAATTACTACCCTCATTTTGGACAATTTAAAAAAAACAAGGGTGATAAATAACCCAGTGGCTATTAGAAACGTATCTGAAAAATTATATTCGAAAAAATTTACAAAATATATGCCAGATACAATATTTTCAAATAATATTGAAGAAGTTAAGAAGTTTTATAAACAAAATAAAAGTATAATTATGAAACCCATTAATGGGTATGGAGGTAATCAAATACATTTGATTAAGAATAAGTTTAATAAAAAATTAATTACAAATTTTTTAAAAAAAAATGGACACTCAATGTTTCAAAAATTTTTAAAAAATATATCTAAAGGTGATAAAAGAGTTTTTATAATTAATGGAAAAGTATGTGGTGCAATCTCACGAGTTCCTAAGAAAGGTTCATATTTAAGTAATATGAGTAAGGGTGCTGTACCAAAACTTACTAACCTTACCAAAAAAGAAATTAGGATTTCAAAAATTATTGGTAAAAAATTAAAGAAGGATAATATTTATTTTGCTGGGATAGACTTTATAGATCAACAGTTAAATGGAGATATTAATGTTACCTCCCCTACTGGATTAAAAACATACTACGACCTATCTAAAATAAATCTTGCTAAGACATTTTGGAAAGGTTTAAAGGCTTGAATAAATTATCTGATCAAAAAAAAGGATCATTGCTAGCTTTTGTGGCTGTAATGTTCATAACACCTGACTCACTTTTAATTAGACTTTCTAACATTGAAACTTGGGGAATGCTTTTTTATAGAGGTATAATCCCTTTTTTTGTTGTTTTTATTGGACTGTTATTATTTTATAGACAAAATTTTATAAACGCATTTTTTAAAGTTGGTACTGTTGGCATATTTTATGCTATCAGCTTTTCAATATGCAATATTACTTTCATAATATCTATTCAAAATACAAATGTAGCTAATACCCTGATCATGATTGCACTAGCACCAATGCTATCTGCAATTTTAGGTGCTATTTTTTTAAAAGAGATACCTAGTAAAGGAACCTGGATAGCTATTTTTATAACATTTTTTGCTGTTTTATTCATATTCTATGACTCAATTAAAATAGGAAATCTCTTTGGAAATATTATGGGATTTGTTACCGCTGCAGGGTTAGCAGTCAACGCTGTACTGATAAGATATGCTAAAGACAGAGATCTTTTGCCATCTGCTGTCATGGGAAAATTAGGAGTTGCTGTTTTTGCCTTCTTTTTTGTAGAAAATTTCAATTTAATCGGATCTGATCAGATTTATATACCTTTAATGTGCATAGTTTGTGTAGCTCTTCCATTTGTTTTGGTGACAATTGCACCTAGGTTTATTCCTGCTGAGGAAGTGAATTTGTTTTTCTTACTTGAAACTATAATTGGCCCAATTTGGGTTTGGTTGGTTATAAAAGAGCAACCAACTTTAGAGACCATAATTGGTGGAATTATAATTATAACAACTATAGCCACCCACTCTTTTTTAAAACTTAGAGAACCTCAAAAAATTAATAATTAATTTCTTGATTTAATATTAAATCATCCATAGATAGCGAAATTATGGATAAGATATTAAAAAACTCATGGGCCCTTTTTACAGGTATGGGGCTAATTATGTTAGCTCACGGTTTCCAAGTGTCATTGCTTGGAGTAAGAGCCGTACATGAGAGTTTTAGTATAACTGCTACAGGGTTTATGTTAACGGGATATTTTGTTGGGTACTTTATTGGTGCACGAACAGTACCTATCCTTGTTTCAAGAGTAGGTCACATAAGGGTATTTGCTGCTTTTGCTTCAATTGCATCAATAGTCGTATTAATTCACTCAATTGTAATAAATCCTTTAACTTGGTTTGTACTTAGAGTTTTTTCAGGATTTTCTATGGTTTGTCTTTATACAATTGCAGAAAGTTGGTTAAACGATAGAGCAAGTAATAAAAATAGAGGAAGTGTTTTATCAATTTACATGATTGTACTCTTTAGTTCTATGGCAATAGGAATGTTTTTTTTAAATTTTAGTAGACCTGAAAACTTTCAACCTTTTATCTTAGTTTCACTATTTATGTCTTTATCGCTTGTTCCAATTCTACTTACAAAAAAGAAAGCTCCAAAATTTAAAAAAATTATTGGTATGAAAATTAAAGAACTTTATGAAGCCTCCCCGTTTGGTATGGTAAGCGCTGTTTTGTGTGGCATTTGTCATTCAGCGATGTTTGCATTAATTGCAGTGTATGCTGCAGCAATGAATTTTAGCATATTTGAAATATCTTTTGTAACTTTTCTAGTTGCAATTTCTGGTGCTATCTCACAATGGCCAATTGGAAAACTATCTGATATTTATGACAGAAGGACAGTAACTGTTTATTCTACGTTTGCTGCAGCTTTTTTTGCACTATGTGCAATTTTTTCTGTAGGGACAATGCATTTGCCCGATGGATTAGCAAGTTCAAAGTTTTGGTTTTATGTGTTTACAGGTTTATATGCATTCTTTAGTCTTCCAATGTTTGCGTTAATATTTGCGCACACAAATGATTTTGTAGCTAAAGAGAAGTTTGTTTCAGCAGGTGCTGGTTTACAATTTGCTTTTGGTATGGGAGCTATGAGTGGTCCATTTTTGTGCTCCTTGTTTATGGATTTTGTTGGAGAGAATGGTTATTTCATTTTTTTAATCATATTCCATGTATTTATAGGTATTTATGGTATTTATAGGATGAAGGTCAGAGAAGTTGTTGAAAATCCAGACTCGCAGTTTACCCCTCTGCCAACTACAATTACGCCAATTGGCTTAGAATTAAATCCAGCTGCTGAGCCTATTGAAGAACCAATAAAATCAACATCAAAAGAAGGAACTAAAAATAAGGAAGTCCCAAATAGTCTTGGATAATCTTTAATAAAGCGAGAGTTTAAAGAAACAAATTAATAACCTAGATTAGGATCTACTCGATTAAGTAATTTTTTTTGATCAATAAATAGTTTTAAATTATCAAAAAACTTTTCTAAAACCATTTCGATATATTTTCCTTTACTGTCTGACGATATATGAGGTGTAATGACTAAATTTGGAGTATCCCAAAATTTAGAATTTCTATTTATAGGCTCCTCTGAAAAAACATCTAAAATTGCTCCAGAAATTTCATTTTTTTTTAATTTTTTTCTTAAATGCTCATAATCCATTACAGATTGGCGACCAATATTAACAATTCCACACGTAGCTTTAAGAACATCTAATCTTTTCTTATTTATTAATCCTTTAGTATCATTTGTTTCTGGAACAGCTAAATAAAGAAAATCAGCTTCAGGTAAAACTTCATCAATTCTATCAAAAGTGATAACTTTTGAACATCCCTCTACTTTTCTTCCCCTTCTATTGATACCAATTACATTTGCCCCCAATGCACTGATATGTTTAATCATTGACCCTCCTAATGATCCAGTTCCAACTACCAAAACTTTTTTATTCTCAATTGGGTTGCTTAATAAAGTTACAAACTCTCTATTTCTTTGATTAGTAATTATTTTTGTCATATGATTTTGAAGCATCAAAATACTCATCAAACCAAATTCCCCAGCCTTTTTTGCATGTATCCCACTGCTATTTGTTATAACTAAATCTTTTTTAATCCAGTCAAATGGGTAAAGGTGATTAACTCCTGCTGAAACAATATGAATCCATTTTAAATTTGGTGCTATTTCACTCAAATCATTTGTTGGAAAGTCCCAAGCAAGTAAGATATCTGCATCTTTCATTGATGATTTCCAATTATCATCATCCCAATCAACTATGTATGAAATCTTATGTTTTATCTTTGGGTGTTTATTGAGAAAATTCTCAAATAATTCTTTTGGAACGCTACTATTTTTTTCACCTTCTAAATCACAAGGCAAAGAACCTTTTTTCCAGTGATTATTTCTTATATGAATTTTAATTTTACCTTTGGACATTTAAAATTAAAATATACTAAAATTTTAAAAATTATAACAATGATTAGAGAAGGTTGTTCTCATAAAAAAATGTAATATTGTATAGAATATTAAAATTATGCCTTCATTTGATGTAATAAGTAAAATTAATTATCAAGAATTTGACAATGCTCTTGCAAATTGTTTAAGAGAAATTGCTAACCGATATGATTTTAAGGGACTTAATATTTCAATTGAGAGAAAAGATAAAATAATAACTACAATAGCGCCAGATGAATTAAAATTAAAACAAGTAAATGAATTGCTACAAGTTCATCTTATAAGAAGAAAAGTAGATCCAAGAGTAATAATCGTTAAAAATTCAGAAGGTGCAGCTGGTGGAACCATCAGACAAGTCAGTGAATTAGTAGAGGGCATTAGTCAAGAAAATGCTAAGAAGATTATTGCTGATGTAAAAAAACTTAAACTTAAAATCCAAATTAAAATTCAAGGAGAAGAATTAAGAGCTCAAGGAAAAAAAAGAGATGACCTTCAAGAAGCAATATCTGCAATACAAGAAATTGATATAGGACTTCCAATTGAATTTATAAACTTTAGAGATTAATCAAATATGATTGAAATCATTTTGGGTATATTTGTTATTGTTGTCATAAGTTTTTATTTATTTAGACCTACTTCAAAACAAGAAGAGAAAGATTTGAAATCTAAAAACAATTGGCGTGGTGGATTTTAAATAAAAATTATTCGCTTGCAGATTCATTAATTTAAGTAACAAACTAGTGTCCAGACTAGAGACTTTTGAGATAAATCAAATAGCCATTTTTAAAGCAAATAGACTCATGGTTCAGGATTTGTTAATCTTGGATGATGGATCAACTAATACCTGTAGTATATTTGATAGGAGCTCTATTGTTGGTTCTACCTGTTTTTTTACAGTCTAATTCTAAATTAAAACAATTATTAACTAATTTTACTATTTGGATTATCATAGTGCTTATAATTTTAACTTTTATTTATTTATTTAAGGATTAATGAAAAAACTTTTAGGAATCTTAGTTCTGGGTTTGTTGCTTAGTGGGAATGCCTTTGCAGATAATGACAAATCATGTGGTGATGGATATAGTTTTTATAAGACTAATGCCTCCAATAAAGCATTTCCAATTTTTAAAATTGAAAGTACATCAAATAAAAAAATTAAAATAAAAAAATTTAAGATTACAGGGAACAATAACGAAACAATATATGAAAAAAATATAACTTTAATAATTGATCCTTATAGTATCAAAACATTTGAACCTTTTAATTTTATCTCTGGAATAATCAAAGATGAAAAAATTCCAAATCTTAACCCGAAAGTAATTAAAAATTATTATTTAACTTGTGAATGGTATGATGAAAAAAGTTCAAAAAAAAACTTTAAAGATAAAATATCTATACTAATGTGTGGGGGACATACAATTTTTTATCCAAAATATCCCACAACTTATGAAGAATTTTTAAATGACGATAATTTATATTATGCCATAGGTGAAAAAAAAATATCTTTTAACTGGGATTGGAAATTAGGAAAATTTTTATCAAGACTTCCAATAGAATTAAATAATAAGGGAACAATTATGGCAATATCTAAAGATTTTTGGAACATCGAAAATGATAATTCAAAATATTATTTGAGTCTTGATAAATATTCCATGATAATGACTTCAGGCATAGGATATTTAGATAAAAATTTATTCACTAAAGATGAAATTAAAATGATAAAAAGAGTCTCTAAATGTTCAACTATTGACATAAATAAATTAGGCAAATTAAAACCTAGAATAGATTAATTTTTTGTAAAATGAACTTCATCCAAAACTATTTTCAAAAAATAACTAATAATATGATTGCTCATCAAGATTATGAGTTAACTGAACAATTTTGTAATGCCGACTATGATTTTGTAAAAGAGGATTATAATCCAGATGGAGAATTAGATGGAAAAGTAGTTGGTAAAAAATTATTTCATCTTGAGGGTATCTTTTTGGATTTAACAGATAGAACACTCAGTCATCCAAGAGTACCTTATGCACACGTTGATAGAGGTGGAAAATTTGCAAATTTAGTTAGAGAGTTTGGTTTGGGTAATCGAAAAGTTATTTGGCAACCTTCAGATTTATTTGATTTAGATTCTTATATGGATGCCAATTGGTTTCCAGAGCAACTTGAAATGTATCATTTAGAATACAAAGAGATGGAAGATGCAAAAGATCTTTATTGTGAGAGATCTATTAGTTTTTTGGATTATTTTTTTAAACGTCTTGATATCTATCGAGCATGTGAGATGCCAACCTTTATTAAATATTATAGAGGTGTTAATATAGAAAAATACAAAGATAAAATCAGAAGAATAACAAATGACTTTCCTCACCTAAATGAGAAAGGTGAATATATTTAATATATGAAAAAACTTTTAGGGATCTTGGTTATGGGTTTGTTGTTGAGTGGGAATGCTTTTGCCAAAGAAGTAATTATAGTTTGCAAATTTGAAAACGGGATCGATTGCAAGACAAATGGTAATGTAGAAAAATTTAACAAATCAACAGTACCAATTCCAATAAAAGACTCAATTTTCAAAATAAACGAAAATAGAAAAATATTAATTGAAATAAGACCTAATCGTGAAAAAATAATTAATGATGTAGTATGGAGTGAAGCTGCTATTAAGTGGTACCCTAATAGAGATTATGATCCTCATACTAAATGGTCTCATGAAATTAACAGGTTTAATGGTGTTTATAAATATGTAGCTTCTTGGCAAAAGGAGCACTATTTTTATAAAGTTGAAAATATTTTAAGAACAGAGTGGTTTCAACTATGTTCAACAACTAATAAATTATTTTAATATGAAACAACTTTTAGGAATCGTGGTTCTGGGTTATAGGATTTTATAGGACAACTTGAAACAAACTTGAAACATAACAGATAAAACAAAGATTGAGGTAGTTTGAACAAAGAAAACGCAAGTAAACTCTGGAAAATTATTCAGGAAGCTGGCGATTATTTACAAGGACAACTTCCAGATCATCCTAATCATCCTAAAGGCAGAAATCCTTATGCTCATGTCGCAATTTGCGTAAAGAGTAAATTCAATACAAGTTATAAAGATATTGAGGATGAAAAATTTGATGAAGTGGTAAATTATATTAACTTTCTAAGAGAAAATCCTAGTTAAATTAAGATTTAATTATATTTAAAAATGAATCAACATCAGATGGGTCTGTGTTCCATGCGGCTACCAACCTAACTGCTTTATTCTCCCATTCTTCGTCATTAATTTTGTAACCATTTGAATTAAATTGATCAATTATATTTTTTGGTATTTTAACAAAAACCTCATTTGCATCTGTTGGGTAAGCTAATTCAATATTTTTGTGTTTCAGTAAGCCTTGGCTTAGTTTTTTCCCCATAGCATTCGCATGTTTTGCATTTTTTAACCAAACTTCATTTGATAAATAAGCATCTAATTGTGCAGATACAAAACGCATTTTTGATAATAAATGACCTGCTCTTTTCATTAAAAAAGGTAAGTTACCGACTAAATCTTTATTAAAAAATATTATTGCTTCAGCAGCGAAACATCCATTTTTTGTAGCTCCAAATGACAACACATCTATACCAGATTTCCAAGTCATTTCTGCTGGAGAACAGTTTAATGAAACTATAGCATTTGCAAACCTTGCACCATCCATATGGATATTTAGTTTATGTTTATGGGCAACTTCTGATATTTTTTTTATTTCAGCTAATTGATAAGCAACACCTGTTTCACAAAGTTGAGTAATGCTAACAGATGAAGGCTGAGTGTGATGAACAATTCCTTTGCCAGATATGCTATCATCTAACTCTTCAGGAATAATCTTACCATTAATCCCATCAAGATTAACCAATTTTGCTCCTCCAGTATAAAATTCAGGTGCTCCACATTCATCTACATTTATATGAGAAAGCCTATGACAGTAAATATTTCCAAAAGATGGCGTCATAGTTGATAAAGCTAAAGCATTTGCAGCAGTTCCTGATGCTGTTGGAAAAACTATTACCTCTTTTTCAAAAATTTCTGAAAATTTATTTTGCAGATTCTTTGACAATTCATCATTACCATAAGGAGTTCTATCTTCGTCATTAGCTTTAAGAATTGCATCCAAAACCTCTGGACAAGCACCAGTTACATTATCTGACGCAAATTTTACTCTTTCTCTTTTTGTTTTAATTTTAGCCACAATTATTGCTTTGGAAAATAATCTTTTAATTCACCCTCTCGATATACATCAGCTGTACAGCAATGTAATCCACCTCCGAATGCATAAGCATCTCTTAATTCAATTGGAAGAACCTCCATTCCCAATTTGTCAAGCTGTTCTGCTTGATATATTTCGCTTTTTTCAACACATACTGTTTTAGAGTCTAAAACTAATACATTCATTGATAACCACGTTGATGAGTAGCATAAAGGTGGCGGTTCATTGTGTGCTGGTTGAGCACTGTCAACTATTTCCCAGCCATTATTTTCAAATAATTTTCTTTGTTCTTTAGGAAGTCTTCTTTGAGGATTATTAATTATCAAACCTTCTTTTATAGGTGTAAAAGTTGCATCTATATGAATAGGATATGGATCACCTGGAAAGTTAACAGCATGCACTCTATGATCTTTATAATGTCTTTTTAACCAATCAATTCCTTTTAAATTTGTTGTAAAACCATGCTGTACAACTAAATCCTTTCCAAATCTTAAAACATCAGCAGCATCAAACAGTGGCTCCTCTTCAGTAGTTACAAAATATTTTTTTTCAGTCCACTCTAATCTTTTTTGAATGCCAATTTTATCTGAAAGATAATCTTTTCTATAGTCAGCATCTGTTAGTCTTGGTTTGGGTGCAGACTCGTGTCTCATATAGGGATCAGAATTATAATATTTCTTTAGCAAAGGTCTGTAGCAAAGATATTCAAACCATCTACATCTGTAACTCATCGTAGCCTCTAGAATTTCATTGCCAACAGTCAGTAAAACATCTCTTGGGGGCATACATCCAAACATTGTTTCTGCTTCCCAGTCTGGTGTAGATGTTTTTTGATTGAAATCAATAGGATCTGGTCTATCAACTATAATTCCTCTTTTTCTTAGTATATCTGAAAAATCATCTAATAGTTGGTTAGCTTTATCAACGGTATCTTTAGTACGAGGTCCAAATTTACCTCTCATATCGCTATCTTCAGGAACCTTTGCATCTAATGCTGGTTCAGGAGCTGGAATACAAGTACCATCTGCTTTACCTACTATCACATGTTTTAGTGGATCCCACTCATTCCAACTATTAACAATTATTTTTTCATCACTCATATTAATTTAAGCCTATAAATCTTCTATTGGATTGCATTATAAAACTATAATAAAAAATTGACATAAAGATAAAAAATCCACCAGTTATAGTATTTGTTGATGGTACTTCATTAATTCCTAACCAAGGTAACCATACCCAAAAAATTCCACCTATAACTTCGGTCAATGAAAGCAATGTAAGATCTGCTGCAGGTATATTTTTAGAGCCAATTGAATATAAAATCAAACCCATACAAACTAAAGTTCCATGGGTTGCAAATAAAGCTTCATTTTTTCCAGTAGATAAAAAGTCAACACCAATACTCATAAGCATTATGGCAGAAAACATACAACAAAATAATCCAGCTAATGCAACTGTTGTAAATTTTGGTGTTTCTTTTCTCCACCTAAGTGAAACTGAAAATATTGAGAAACCTATTGCAGAAATAAGTCCAAATACAAGTCCAGGTAAAGTATTTTGTTCTGAATTATCAAATGCCATTATGCATATACCAGCTGCTGCTACTATTATAGCTATCCATACTGTTATAGAGATTTTTTCTTTTAAAAATAAAAAACCAAGTAAAGCAGTTATAAATGGCATAGCAGCAAGACAAAGCAAAGTTATAGCTGCAGTAGTATTAGTTATGGACCATATAAACGTAATCATTGCCGTGCCTAAGCCAATTCCTCCTATAATTCCAGATATACCTACCTTAAAATAATTCTTGTAAAAGTCTTTTCCTTCTTCAAGAAATAAATACATGTTCAACAAAATAAAAATTACTAGACCTCTAGTGAATAAATATTGCCATGGAACTGTCTCTGGTTGATCAATATGCCTTACAACATAAGGGCCAAACGACCATAAAATCCCAGCTATGAGCACAATTGGAATGGCTGCTTTTGGATTTTTTAAATCAGGCATATGTAATTTTTTTATTTAAGAAGTGTGAAAATATAAATATAAATTTGTATAATAACAATCAAATAAATACATGAATTAATGGACATTAATATTTTAAAAATAGCTTCAGATACTAAAAATAATAAACATATTAATAACTGTACTCACTCAACTAAATTCAAAAGTTCAATATGCGGAGATGAAATTGAAATTTTTTTAATTATTAAAAATAATATGATTAAAGATTTTTCATATCAATCACAATCTTGCATATATTGCAATGCATCAGCGAATTTAGCCACAAAAAATTTTAAGTTGAAAAGTAAGGACAAAATAAAGGATTTTTTTAAGTTACTCGAACAATATAATGATAAACGAAATATTTCGTTTCCAAATGAATGGAAAGATTTTAAAAAAATTTTTAATACAAAAAATTTTATGAGAAAAGAATGTATAACACTACCAATTAAAGCTTTAAAAAAAATTATTCAGTAAATGAAAAAAGATAAAATCTATCAATCACTTTTAGCTTTGATTTTTTCCACAATAACAATTGGAGTTCTAACATTGTTGACCTATAAAACTAACTTTGGCCTTTTTTTAGTAGCCTCATTTGGATCTTCAATGGTTCTGCTTTATGGTTATCCCGACAGTCCTTTTGCGAAGCCTAAAAATATATTATTTGGTCACTTAGTAACATCAGCTATTGGAATTATATTTTATAACTACGTCCCATTACCAATATATATTTTAATTCCTCTTGCAGTAGGTATAGGTGTTGGATTAATGATTTTGTTAGATGTAACTCATCCCCCAGCAGGAGGAAACCCCATTATAGTCATTTTAGGATCAGTATCTTTTGAATATCTATTCTCTCCAATACTAACTGGATGTTTGATTATAATAGTTTTTGGAATTCTTCTAAATAAATTTGTTGCTCAAAAGAAATATCCTTAGCCTCTTACTATTCATTTGATTGATGTTACAATTATGCTAAACTTTATTTACAAAATATCTATAGAGAGATTTTAAACTTAAATATTAGGAGATAAAATGAAAGTACTTTGCGTGTTATATGATGATCCAAAAGGTGGTATGCCTAAGTCTTATGCCCTATCAGATCTTCCAAAATTAGAAAAATATCCTGACGGAATGACTTTACCAAGTCCAAAAGGTAGAGATTTTACACCAGGAGAATTATTAGGTTGTGTGTCTGGAGAGTTGGGATTAAGAAAATTTTTAGAGAGCAATGGTCATGAGCTAATTGTAACAAATAGTAAAGATGGTGAAGGATGTGAGGCTGATAAACACATCGTAGATGCAGATATAGTGATTTCTCAACCTTTCTTCCCTTATTATTTGACCAAAGAAAGAATTGCAAAAGCAAAAAATTTAAAAATGGCAGTCACTGCAGGAATTGGATCTGACCACGTAGATCTTCAAGCAGCAATGGATAATAAAATCGATGTTGTAGAGGTCACATTCTGTAACTCAAGATCAGTTGCCGAACATATTGTAATGATGATTGTATCTTTGGTAAGAGATTACCATAATCAACACAGAATAGTTAATGAGGGTGGTTGGAACATTGCAGATGCTGTTCAAAGATCATATGACGTTGAAGGAATGCATATTGGAACAGTTGCAGCTGGAAGAATTGGACTAGATGCTTTGAGAAAAATGAAACCTTTCGATGTCCATCTTCATTACTTTGATAGACATAGATTACCTGAGTCAGTTGAAAAAGAATTAAATTTAACTTTTCATGAAACAGTTGAGTCAATGGTTAAGGTTTGTGATGTGGTAACTATAAACTGTCCACTACACCCTGAAACAGAGAATTTATTTGATGATGCAATGATTAGTAAGATGAAAAAAGGTGCATACATCGTAAATACTGCTCGTGGTAAAATTTGTAACAGAGACGCCATTGCTAAAGCATTAAAAAGTGGCCAATTAAGTGGATACGCTGGAGACGTATGGTTTCCACAACCAGCACCAAATGATCACGTTTGGAGAACGATGCCAAATCATGGAATGACGCCACATACTTCTGGAACTTCACTTTCTGCACAAGCTAGATATGCTGATGGTGTTAGAGAGATTTTGGAATGTTTCTTTGAGGGTCGTGAAATACGTAACCAATACTTAATTGTTAAAGATGGACAATTAGCAGGTATGGGTGCACATTCTTATAGTAAAGGAAGTGCTACTGGCGGTTCTGAAGAAGCGGCAAAATACCAAAAAAAATAAAGTTTTAAATACAAATCATTAAAGGTAAGCTATAATTAAGTTAGATAGCTACCTTTAATGAAAAAATTTTTATCAATAATATTCTTATTTCTGTCTTCAACAAGCTTTGCAAACTCACCAAGTTTTGAGAAAGCTTATTTTGCAGGAGGATGCTTTTGGTGCATGGAAGAATCTTTTGAAAACATTCTTGGAGTTTCAAAAGTTATTTCAGGATACTCTGGTGGCACTACAGAAAACCCAACATATAAGGAAGTAACGTATGGAAATACAGGCCATTTTGAAGTTATTGAAGTTATATATGTTCCAGAAGTTGTCAGCTATGAAAAACTTTTAGAAGAATTCTGGGTAAACATCGATCCCTTTGATGCTGCAGGACAGTTTTGTGACAAAGGATATAGTTACAGATCAGTTGCATTTTATCAAAATGAAAACCAAAAAGATTTAATAGAAAATAGTATTAAAGAAATAGAAAAAAAATTTAAAAAAAAAGTGGTAACTTACGTTAGAAAGTTTGAAAAATTTTACAAAGCAGAAGCTTTCCATCAAGATTATTACCAAATAAATTTTGTTAATTATTTAAGATATAAAAAAGCATGTAGGCGTGAGGCAACATTAAATAATATTTGGGGGTCTTAAAGTGGCTATAATCAGCAAATTTGTAGCTTTAAAAAATTATATTCCAACTGGCTTACCAAAAGAAACAGATTTTGAAATAAAATCAAAAGAAATCTCAATTAATGAAAAAAATAATATTTTGGTATCAAATTCATGGATATCAGTTGACCCCTACATGCGGGCAAGAATGACTGAAAGAAAAAATTATAAACCACCTTTTAAGATTGGTGAGGAAATGGAAGGATATGCAATTGGAAAAGTAGAGGTTTCAAATGATAACAGTTTAAATGTTGGAGATTTAGTATTTAGTAACCATGGTATGAGAGATAATTTTGTTTGTAATGCTAATCAACTTAAAAAGCTTAAGCCCATTAACATGCCCATACAGTCTTATTTGGGTCCTCTTGGTATGACAGGACATACTGCATATATCGGATTATTAAAACATGGAGAATTAAAAGCTGGACAGACAGTTTTAGTTTCTTCAGCTGGAGGGAGTGTTGGCTCAACAGTTTGTCAAATTGCAAAAAATTTTGGTTGTAAAGTTGTTGCTAGCACTGGTTCAGATGAAAAAGTTAAATGGTTAAAAGATGAATTAAAAGTTGATTATGCATTTAATTATAAAAAGGTGGAAAACCTTGTTGTACATTTCAAAGAAATTTGTCCTGATGGGTTTGATATATACTTTGATAATGTTGGTGGCGATTTTTTAGAGTCTGCAATTTTTCAAATGAAAAATTATGGTCGTATAGTTATTTGTGGGAGAATTTCTCAAATGAATGTGACTACACCAGGATCTGGAATCAAAAATATGGCATACGTACTTGTCAAAAGACTTACAATTAAAGGATTTTTAATATTTGATCATGAAAATGAAAGAGAGCCATTTGAAACTGATATGTTAAAATGGTTATCTGAAGGCAAAGTAAAATTTAAAGAAACTATTTATCAGGGATTAGAAAGTGCTCCGAAATCATTTATCGATTTATTAGAGGGAAAAAATATTGGTAAAATGCTTGTCAAAATTTAGTTTAAAAATTTATGGCAATATAAATCCTTCATAATGATAAAAACTTTTCCATTGCTATTTATATTATTATGGTCTTCGGCTTTCATATCTGGTGATATTATAGTTCAAAATGCCTCACCTTTTGCAGCACTTGCCTTTAGATTTGGAATTGTAACTATCGGTTTTTTTTTATTTGCATTACTTAAAAAAGAAATAATTTTTACAAAGATAAGATTTATCCTAGAAAGCATAACTACTGGTGTGTTATTCCATGGATTATATCTTGGTGGTTGTTGGTATGCTTTTCATGTAGGAGTTCCTGCAAGTGTAGTTGCATTAATTGTTACTCTTCAGCCAATTTTAACTAACTTGTTATCAGGACCAATCTATAAAGAGGTTATAGGATGGAGACAGTGGGTTGGTATAGTTTTTGGATTTGTTGGTTCTCTAATGGTTCTTGGAATTGATTTTGGAAATGAATTTCCTAAAGATGGGATTATTACTTGTTTTATTGCTCTTACCGCAATCACTGCAGGAACCCTTTGGCAAAAAAAATTAAGCGGAAATGTTCCTTTGTCAGTAAATAATGGCTTTCAAGCGTTTGGAGGCTGTTTTTTTAATCTAATTTTAATACTAATTTTAGAAACTCCTTATATTAATTTCACAACAGGGTTTATACTAGGAATGACACATCAAATCATACTGGTATCTTTCGGAGCTTTTACAATTTTAATGTTTTTAATCAAAGCAGGTTCTGTAAGTAAGACCTCAACATTATTTTTTCTTGTTCCACCTACAACAGCTGTTATGGCATATTTATTTTTAGGAGAGAAACTATCAAATATTGATGTGGTAGGTTTTATAATGGCAACTATAGGAGTTTATATTGCAACAAGAAAGTAAATGAAAATTATTTTTTTTTTAAAAAAGTTCTACCGACCATTCATTTTAACTTATCTTTTTTTTTCTATTGGGATAAGTTTCTACCCATCTTTTGAATTTTATTCATTTAAGGGACAATTATTAATTTTAGCCGTATCTACCTTTAATGGTTTTTTAGGTTTTTATATTAAAAAATTATAATACGTAAGGCTCAGGTCTAGCGTTACTTTTTAAAACTCTCTCAACATCAAAAACACTTATATCTATTGATTGATAACTGCCAGTGTTTATTAATTCAGTAAGTGCTCTACCAATTCCTGGAGCTTGCATTAATCCTCTTCCAGTAAATCCAGAAGCTAAATAAACATTTTCATATTTTGGATGTTTTCCAACAACTGCATTGTTATCTAACTTATTACAATCATAAAATCCTGCCCAACCCCCTGTCAATTTAAGTTCCTCAAAAGCTGGTATTCTTTTTGCAAGAGCAGGCCAAACAAGTTCCTCAAAATCATTCCATGCTGGCTCTAAATCCTTTGCATCAAATACAGATATTGGTGATCCAGCTAAAAATTCCTTCCCCTCTGGTCTCCAATAAACACCTGTGGTTAAGTCGCCTGTCAAAGGCATATCGGGAAAATGTTTAGGACATTTGACTCTAAAGACTGTATGTTTTTGTGGTTCGACTGGGATATCTGATAAAAGTTCTTTTGTCCAGCAACCTGCTGCTGATATAATAGTCTTTGCATTAAGCTCAGATAAATCTTTAACTTCACCTTTTATAAATTCAGCACCAAGCTCTATAGCCTTACTTTTTAAAGCACTATGAAACATAAAAGGATCTATCCATCCCTCACTTTTGTTATCAGTATAAGTAGCTGTTTCTATCCCTTCATTATTAATATAAGGAAAAATTTTATTTAATTCTGAACCCTTTATATTTTTTGTACCAGCATCACATTCTTTATGATTTTCTAAAGCTCTGTACTGTTCTTCTGCGTGTTCTGGTCCAAACATCAATAGATAGCCATTAGGGACCATGCTGGCTGTTGGATTTGGATTTTTTTTTGTTTTAAGAAGTTCAGGAATTTTAAAAATAAACTCTCTTGCAAATTTACCTAATAGAATATTTTCTTTCTGATAAAATTGCCTCCTAAACCCACCTAGTGATAGTGGAAATGATGCAGTCTTATAAGTCGGATCTCTTTCAATTACCTTGACTTTTCTGCCATCCAAAGACATGAAATAAGCCGTTGCAGTGCCAATAATGCCCCCACCAACTATAATTACATCATCCATAATGCCTATTATACACTATTTTTTTTGCATTAACCACATAGCATCCTGACTTAAAAAGTAAATTTTACCAGTGGATGGATGAACTTGAATGTCTCTTATTCTTCCAATTTTATTTTTAAAAATAATCTCTTCCTTAACATTTGATAAATCATCAAATATCAATTTTCTCAAGGACTTGTCTTTAAGTGAAGTTATTAAAGCATGACCATTCCATTCTTTGAACTCCTCACCTTCATATATTGTTATTGCACTAGTAGCAATTGATGGTACCCAATACTGAATGGCTTTGGTGAAACCAGGTTTCCATTTTGGACCAATTGGAATTCCAGAATAATTTTTTCCACCCCATCCAAGTATTTTCCATCCATAGTTTTCTCCTTTTTTAACCTCTCCAAACCAATCGCCTCCCTTAGCACCATGATTACTTATATAAATTTTTCCATCAAATTTAGAAAGTGCCATCCCTTGAGGATTTCTTATTCCAATTTGGTAAATTTCTGGTAACCAATCAGAGTTGCCCTCAAACTTTGGATTATCTTTTGGAATATCTCCATTTAAATGTATTCTAATTATACTTCCAGGATGCTTTGATGCGTCTTGCGCAATCATTCCTTGTCCTCTTTCACCAGCGGATGCATATATATAGTTGTCTTTTATCGCAAGTCTCGAACCAAAATGATATCCTGAGTCAATAGGTGGATTGGCCTGAAAGATATTTTTAAAATTTAATTTTTTTTTATTTAATTCCGATCTAGCTATTGATGTACTAGTCTTGTAATTGCCTCTATCCTCAGTATATGAAATCCAAACTATATTATCTTTATGTATAATATCTAACAATCCTCCTTGACCATGAACCACAAAGTTCAATTCGTGACTGACTTCTTGAATTTCTTTCGATGAAATATCAACTATTTTAATTTTTCCACTTTTTTCTGTTACAATAATTTCATTATTATTAATGAAAGAAGATCCCCAAGGAGAATCTAATTCAACTAATTTTTCTAAAACAATTTTTTCAGAATAAGAATTTGATATAAATATTAAAGATAAAATTATAATTAAGAAATTTATTTTCACCTTAGGAAAGTTTTGATCTTCCTCCGTCAACTGCAATTATTTGTCCTGTTACCCAAGAACTTTCTTCAGTAAGTAAAAATTTTGCAAGTGCAGCTCCATCTTTGCCCTCTCCCAATCTCTTAAGAGGATGTGCTTTAGCTATTCCTTGTGCTATAGCCGAATTTTTTAAAATTGGATGAGCTATTTTTGAATTTGATAAGCTTAATGCAACACTATTTACTCTAATGTTTGGCGCAAATTCAGCTGCTAATGATACTGTTAATCCCTCAATTGCAGCTTTTGTTGATGCAATTATTGAATGATTTGTGAATCCCCTTTGAGCTGCAACAGTTGAAAATAAGACTATTGAGCCACTATTTTGTTTAAGATTATCTTGAAAGCCTTTTATTAAATCTACAGCAGAATAAAAATTAAGTTTCATACATTTATTAAAATCATTCTCTGTTGTATTCTTTAAAGGTTTTAGATCAATTGATCCAACGCAGTAAGCCAAACCTTTAATATCTGAAATATCTGATTTTATTTTTTCTACAAACCCATCGTCTAACACATCTGTGACAGTATATTGAGAATTCAATTTTTCAGATAAGATTTTTAATTGACTCTCGTCTCTACCAACTAAATGTACTTTATTGCCTGAAAAGTACAATTGCTCTGATAAATTAGAACCGATAGAACCTGTCGCACCGACAATTAGATATTTTTCTGCCATATAAATAATAATGAAATTATTTTTTATACTTGGAAATCAATTATTTCCATTAAAAAACCTTGACCGCTACAAAAAAGACCACCTTTTTTTTATGTCGGAAGACTACCAATTGTGCACGTATGAGAGACACCATAAATTGAAAATTCTATTATTTTTGTCTTCAATGAGGTCCTACGCAGACAGATTGAAAGATAACAAATTTAAACTCAATTATTCAAAGGTCGATTCGAGTGATTTTAAAAAAGATTATACTAAAAAATTAGAATTAATTTTAAAAAAAAATAAAATAAATGAAGTCACAAGTTTCGAAATAGAGGATAAATTTTTTGAAGCAAAAATAAAAAATTTTTTAAACAAACAGAATGTAAAATGGAATATTTTACAATCCCCTATGTTTCTAGATAGTCGTGAGGATTTTAAGAAATATTTATCAATTACAAAAAAGCCCTTTATGGCAAAATATTATAAAGACAAAAGAGAAAGATTAAATATTTTATTAAACAAAGATGGTTCACCTGAGGGTGGAAAATGGAGCTTTGATGAGGATAATAGAAAAAAATTACCA
The DNA here is from genome assembly GCA_902597335.1 of uncultured Pelagibacteraceae bacterium. Classification (GTDB taxonomy): domain Bacteria; phylum Pseudomonadota; class Alphaproteobacteria; order Pelagibacterales; family Pelagibacteraceae; genus Pelagibacter. The sequence goes on along the minus strand of CACJXK010000001.1, from coordinate 304,870 downwards.
AAAAATATTTCCATTCCTAAACAACCAAATATCAAAGAAAGTAGTCATACAAAAAATCTAAAACCTGTTATTCAAAAATTATTTAATAAACATCCTGGTCATACAGAAAATTTTTGGTTTGCTACTGAATATAATGATGTTTTGAAACTGCTTGATTTTTTTATAAAAGAAAAACTTAACTTATTTGGAGATTACGAAGATGCAGTCGATCAAAAAAATAATATTTTGTTTCATAGCGCACTTAGTCCCTATCTAAATTTAGGTTTAATTACACCTGATATTATTATGCAAAAAGTTATGAATTTTCATCATGCTAAAGGTGTAAGACTCAATTCCTTAGAAGGCTTTATAAGACAAATTATTGGTTGGAGGGAATTTATGAGGGGAATATACCAAAATTATAACAAAGAAATGGAAAATGGAAATTTCTTTAAACATTCTAGAAAAATGAAAATTTCATTTTACAATGGCACTACTGGCTTGGATCCATTGGATCACTCTATTAAAAATGCTGATAAGTTTGGATGGTCACATCATATTGAAAGATTAATGATATTATCGAACATAATGAATTTGTGCGAAGTTGAACCAAAATCAGTTTATAAGTGGTTTATGGAGATGTTTGTTGACTCGTCAGATTGGGTAATGGTACCAAACGTTTACGGTATGGGGTTGTTTAGTGATGGTGGTATATTTGCTACCAAACCTTACATATGTGGTTCTAGTTATTTCATGAAAATGATGGACTTTAAAAGAGGCAGTTGGTGCAATATTATGGATGGTCTTTACTGGCGTTTCATAGATAGAAATAGAAAGTTTTTTTTAAAAAATCCTAGACTATCAATGATGGTGAGGATTTTTGATAAAATGAAGGAAGATCGAAAAAAATTAATCTTATCAGAGGCAGATAAATTTATTAAGATGAATACATATGGGAACTAAAGTATATTTTAACAATTCTTGTAATATTTGTAGGATGGAAATTAACCACTATAAAAAAATTGCTAATACTGATTTAGAGTGGGTTGATATTACCAATAACGAAGATGCTGTTAAAATTACATCTAAATCTCAAAAAGAATTACTTAGAAGATTGCATGTTATAGTTGATGGAGAAGTTATTGGCGGAGCTAAAGCTTTTATTATTATTTGGTCAAAAATACCAAAATATAAATTTTTATCTAAAATTTTCTCAATAAAACCATTATTTTTTATTTTTCACTATCTTTATGAAATTGCAGCTTATTTTTTATTTTTAAAAAATAGGAAACAATTAAAATGAAGAAACAAAATTTGCCAACTAAGATTTGTAAAATTTGTAATCGTCCTTTTGCTTGGCGAAAAAAGTGGAAGCTTAACTGGGATAAAGTAAAATATTGTTCAAAGAAATGTGCTTCAAATAATTAACTACTGAGTTTTACTCTTTCTAGGATCTTTTAAAGATTTTAGTATTTTTGATAATCCAGTAATTTTCAAACTGTAGTAAATTACATAAATTAGGGTAAGTCCTAAAGCCATTGTCGATAGAAAAACAAATATAGCTGTTAAAATTTTTTCTTGGAACCAATTCTCAACACCTGAATTAGAATAATAAAGAATATTCCAAAACAATACAAAAATTAATTCATATACAATTATAATTTTAAACATAAACCTGATATAATTCTCATTATAATTAATACTATTCAATTCTTGTCGCATGTCTAAGTATTTTTATATGATAAAACGTTAAATATAGATGAAAAAAGTAATTTGGATAACTGGTGGTGGCACTGGAATAGGAAAGGCAGTAGCAATTAAGTTTGCAAATCAAGGTTGGAATGTTGCGATTTCTGGAAGAAGAGAAAATATTTTAAAAGAGGTTGAGGGCATCAATCCAAACATCAAATCATTTCCTTTAGATGTAAATGATAAGGGAAAATGTTTTGAGATTATGAACAATATAAAAGATAAGTTTGGAGATATTGATATTTGTTTCTTTTCTACAGGCACATGGGACCCTAAAAAAGAAAAAGAAATTGATGTTGAGCAAATTGAAAATGTATTTAAAGTAAATTTTTTTGGAACTCTCAATTGTATTAAAGCTGTTGAAGATCATTTTAGAAATAGGAAAAATGGAATAATAACAATAGTTTCCTCTATTGCAGGTTACAAAGGTCTGCCAAACTCTACTGGCTATGGTCCATCAAAAGCTGCTTTAAATAATCTTGCAGAGAGTCTTTACTTTGATTTTGGAAGATACGGTGTGAGAGTATGTTTAGTTTCTCCTGGCTTTATAAAAACACCTATGACTGATAAAAATGATTTTAAAATGCCATTTCTTAAAACACCAGAATATTCTGCGGATAAAATTTATGATGGTCTAATTAAAAGCAATAAATTTGAAATACATTTTCCAAAATCGTTAACTCTTGTATTAAAATTTTTTAAAATTATTCCAGACAGATTTTATTTTTATTTAGTAAAAAAAATGACTAAATTACAAAAAAAATAGTTTTAGTCTTTAACAAACATCACTGTTAATTCTGCAACTTTAATTCCAAACTTTGTCATTTTAGCTCTATTGATTGCTACTCTTTCATCTTGCATGAAAATCCAATCATCAAACGTAATTTTAATTTCTCTTCCTTTTACAGGCACAAGTAATACATATTCAAATTTAAAAGCAGGCCCATAAGAGTATCCTTTTGCTGTTCCAACTACGTCTCCAGCAGTACCCGCATAGTTATGTTCATCAATCTTATCTATGGTCCACTGTCTATTTTGTATTTCTCCATCATTCCAAATAAATTTCTCATCAAGTATTAATTGCTTACCATCCCACTTACCATTCAAATCTGCAGAGAACTGCCGAGTAACTTTCCCTGATCTGTTTTGTAAAATACCCCAAGCTTTTACATTTCCGGATAAATACTCCTCAATTATCAGTCGAGGTTTTTGGTTTTTAAAATCTTCTGGTTTCATGCCTTGATTAGATGAACAATTTGTAATCAATACAGCAATTATTATCAACAAAAAATATTTTAATTTCATGAAGTTATTTTTGAAGAGCAAATTGTATTAAATCAATATTTTTGGATTTAAATCCAGCTTCACAGTAAGACAAATAAAAATTCCACATTCTTTTAAATGTGTTATCGAAACCTTGAGATGATATTTGATCCCATTTTTTGAAAAATTCATCTCGCCAAATGCTTAGTGTATTTGAGTAATGATCTCCGTAAGAACTACATTGTTCAAATTTGAGTCCTGATTGATTTGATAAAGAAATTAACTCATTCTTGCTTGGTAAAAAACCACCAGGGAAAATGTATTTTTGAATGAAATCGGTCTTATTTTTATACCTATCGTAAATACTATCATCAATTGTGATTGCCTGAATGGCTGCAGTCCCACCGTCTAATAGATTTTGTTTTATAGTATTAAAATAATTTTTTAAATAGTTGTGACCAACAGCCTCAATCATCTCTATTGATGCAATTGAATTATATTTATTTTTAATGTCTCTAAAGTCTAGCATTTGTATATTTATCTTTTCATTTAAACCATTTTTATGAACTCTCTCCTTTGAAAATTCATATTGTTTTTTTGAAATAGTAATACAATCTAATTTTACATCATAATTTTTGCCAATATATTCTGCAAAACCTCCCCAACCACATCCTATCTCAAGCATCTTATCACCAGACTTGGGCCTTACTAGATTTGAAAGTTTCTTATATTTATTTATTTGAGCTTCCTCTAAATTATTCCCTTCTTCAAAAATTGCACTCGAATATGTTAATGTTTTATCAAGCCATAATGAAAAGAATTCATTTCCTAAGTCATAATGTTTTCTTATATTTTCTTTACTTCTAGATTTATTATTTTTAACAAAGAAATTTTTAATCTTGTTAAGTATTGCAAGGTCAAAAGATCCAGAAAATTTATGAATTATTTTTATATTTTTAGCAGCTAACTCTATCAGATTAGTCAAATTTTCAGTTTCAAAACAATTATCCATGTACGCTTCTGCTAAACCGATGCTACCATTTTTAATTATTTTTAGAGTAAGTCCTGGCTTATTAATTTTTAAATGAGCGTGTAATTTTTCATTTTCATTTCCAAAATTATAAACTTCCCCATCATGATTGATTATCTTTAACTTTCCATGTTTAATATATTTAAGCGAACTAAAAACGATCTTGTCTGAAAATTTATTTAAATTCATTTTTTTCTACTGAAATATTATTTTTAATTTTTAACTTTTTTTTAATAAACCTTATTCCTTTTAACCATAATTTAAATGCTTCATAATGGATTGCGACAATAACTTTAAATGTCATTAACGGGTGAAAAATATAAGAAAAGAACAAATTTTTTTCACTAAAATCTTTTACGATACCGTCTTGCGATGCAAATAACAATTTACCTTCTTTATCAGATTGGTCTATTATAACAGATATTTTATCAGAAGGTTTGTTCACTCTAAATTTATAAATACACTCCATTTCTATAAAAGGTGATACATGGAATTTTTTTACACAGCTATTTTTTATAATCTCAGTATCTTGTGTTTTAAAAATATAAGTATGCTGCTCTCCAAAGGTATTTTTAACTTCATAGAAAATTGAAATTATTTTGTTATATTTATTGTAAATAAAGAAAACACTTAAAGGATTAAATACGTAGCCAAAGATTCTTGGATAGCATAGTAATTTAATTTTGACTTCAGTTTCGTCAATGCCAATATTGTTTAAATTTTGTTTAACCCAATTTTTTAAAGATGTTCCATCACGTGCGCCGTGATCTTTATCAAAGAAACTTATAATATTAAATTTATTATAAGAAAACATTGTCATTTTATTATTAATTTCCTCTAAATCATCAAGGTCAATTAACAATGAAAATACCCTATATTTAAAATGGTGATTTTTAGGTTTAAATCTTCTGTGAATTACTTTTCCAATATAAATCTTTGAGTTTTTAAGCATTAATATACTTCATCATATCTAATGATGATTTTATACCATCTTCATGAAAACCATAACCAAAATAACTTCCACAGAATAAAATATTATTTTTATTTTGAATTAAATGTAGATCCTTTTGACTATCAATCGCTTTTTGATCAAAATATGGATGTGTAAATTGTACTTTCTTAAATATTTTTTCTTCAGGTATTTTTAAATATGGATTTAATGTCAAAAATATATTTTTAGAAATATCTAGATTCTGTAATAAATTTAACCAGTAAGTAATAGAATTTTGCTCACTGTTTTCTGCCTTTACTGAGGAATTCCAAGAACACCAGGCTTTATTATTTTTTGGCATGTAATTTATATCCTCATGAATGACAGCTTCATTTGTTTTATATTTAAAATTACTTAAAATCTTTTTTTCAATTTCATTTGGATCTTCAATTATTGAAAGAGCTTGATCGGCATGTGTGGCTAGTATGACTTTATCATAAGTAAAATACTCATTTTTATCGCCATAATAAACCTGAATACCAGATTGAATTCTTTTAATTTTATTTATGTGATAATTTTTAAAATATTCACCACTTATATTACTAAGTATTTTATCAACGTATGTTCTGCTTCTGTTTGAAACTGTGAACCATTGAGGTCTATTTTTTAATTTAAAAAGACCATGATTTTGAAAAAATTTTAAAAAAAAACCTAGTGGCATCTGTTTTGCCTCATAAGGTGGCATTGACCATATAGCTGACACCATTGGGATAATATGAAATTTTATAAAATAATCTGAAACATTCAATTGCTCTAAATACTCGCCTAAATTAATATTTTCATTAATTAAGCTCTTATTTTCACTTTTTTTATAAAAATCAATTATTGTAAAAAACATTTTTAAAAATTTAATATTAAATAAATTTAATTTATTACTAAATATTCCTGATATTCCTTTCCCACAATATTCAATTTCTGAGTCTCTAACCGATACTGAAAATGACATATTACTTTTCTCTATAGCTATATTATTTTCTTCAAAAAAATTAATAAGATGAGGATAAGTTTTTTTGTTAAAAACAATGAAACCAATATCTACTGGTATAATATTATCTTGAATTTTAATATCTATAGTATGAGAGTGTCCACCGAAGTGATCTTCTTTCTCAAAAAGATCAACTTTATGATTTTTCGAAAGATAGTATGCTGAGCTTAGACCTGAAATACCAGATCCTATAATTGCTAATTTCATTATTGAGGATTATATTTATTTTCGCCTTTAAATGATGAGACAAATTGTAGAAAAACTGCAAATATTATTATCCCACCACCAATTAACACGTAGAATGATGGATTTTCATTTACAAAAAGCCATGCCCACAAAGGACCTAAAATTGCTTCTGTAAGCATAATTATGCCAACCATTGCAGATAATGTTTTTTTAGCTCCAATTGTTATAAATATAAAACCAAGCCCAATTTGAAATGTGCCTGATATAAATGCTAAAAATATATCATACATAGATATAGAAATTTTAGTTGATGCTAAGAAACCAATAATCATTGCAACTACACCTGCTACTAGTTGAAGAGGTACCATATCAACAGTCGGATATTTTCTTACAATTAAAATTAAAATTGCAAAAGTAATAGGCATTACAAAAGCAACAATATTTCCTGACATTTGACCACTTGAAAGAGTATTTCCAAGCATAAGTATTAAACCTGATATTGCTAAAATAATTGATGCCAATGTAATTTTTGAAATTTTTTCTTTTAAAAAAAAATAACCAAAAATTGCTAAAAAGATTGTCTGTGTCTGTATAATAAAATTAGTATTTGCAACTGTAGTATTATACATGGCAAAAACATAACTACTAAATCCAATACCAAGAATAATTCCTCCAATTAATCCTGGAATTCCTGATAAGTAAATTTTGCTAAATACATTCTTTTTATAATTAAAGTATAAAAATATAGTTACAGTAATTATAAAAAAAACTTGTCTCCAAAATAATATTTGCCATAAAGTTGACCCTTCAAACGATTTTACAATTAAACCTCCAAAACTAAGACAAAATGCACCAAGAAAAATTAATAATGGTCCAGGTAATTTTGAAATTAAATTCATTTAGTTTTGGATATTAAATTTTGGGTTTCCATTTCATAAAGTTTGTAAATAATCTCAGCGTCTTTTAAATTGATTTCTTTAAATTTAATTTTACTTCCAGGAGGTATTTGAACTAACTTATCGTAATCAGCGCTTATAACAACTCCAATTTTGGGATAACCACCAATAGTCCCATGATCGGAAAGCATAATAATTGGGTTGCCATCAGCTGTTATTTGAATTGTTCCTTTAACTAATCCCTCAGATTTGATGTTTGTATTTTTAATGTTTTCAATTTTTGGTCCGTCTAATCTAATTCCCATTCTATCAGTCAATTTGGTTACACTAAATTTCTCTTTAAAAAATAATTCTTTTGCGGTTTTAGAAAAATAATCGAAGTGTGGTCCTTTTATCACTCGTATATTCTCAATTTTTGAATTTATGTAATCTAATTTATTCAGAGAATACTTTTTTGTTATATTTTCTATTTCAATTATTTGATTTTTTTCTAATATTTTTCCGTTATTAGCGCCAATTTCTGCTTTCGTATTTACTGAGCAGCTATCAAGATAAAAATCTATCTTAAATGACGCATTTACTGATAAATAACCATAAACAGACCTATTGGTAGATATAAGGTCTAAACAATCATTATTTTCTAAAACAATATTTTGATAACAAACTCCCTCTTCTATTTTATTTTTTCGTAATATTTGAAAGTTTACATCACCAGTGACATTAAAATAAACTTTATCACCTTTGAATCTCAATTTTGGCCCTTGTAATGCAAATTCTATAACAGGATTATTTTTTTTATTATCTAAAAGAGCATTAGCTATAACAAAATTTCTATTATCCATCGCACCACTAAAAGGTATCCCTATATGATAGAAATTTTTTCTACCATTATCTTGGAAAGTTGTATTTATACCTGGTCTTAAAACTTCAAAATAATTTTCAGTCATATTTTTTTTCGAACTCTGATTTTGATATTTGAAAAAATGATATTGTATCACCTGGATTTATTAGATTTGGTGAGGAATTATTTTTATTATCAAATATATCTAAAGGTGTTTTTCCAATTATGTTCCATCCACCAGGACTTTCAAAACTATAAATATTACAAAATTGCTCTGTTAAGCCTATGGAGTTTCTTGGCACTTTAACCCTTGGTGTGTCTAAACGTCTAGCATATAAAGAATCATCCAAATCTCCCAAAAATGGCATACCAGCAATAAAACCTGTCATATAACAATAATATTTTTTAGAAAAAAATTTTTTATAAATTTCCTCTTTTTCAAGTTTTAATAATTTTTCTAATCTTTTTATATCTAGAGCAAAATCGTTATCACAGCAGACAGGTATTTTGATGAGTTTGCCTACATTAGCTATTTCATTTTTGAAATTTAATTGTTCAACCTCTGTTTTAATTTTATCAAAGTTGGTAATGTTTAGGTCAAAACTAATTATTAATTTATTATAACTTGGTGTAATATTAATAACACCGGGGATTTTGCTTTTCTGTATATTTTTAAAAAATTGTATTACGTTTGAATTTATTTCCTTGTTTACATCATTTCCAAAGTCACAGTATAAGGCTGCGTCACCAAGATTTGATATATTTTTTATCATGTCATGTTATACTTTAAGCTGTTAGGTATGGAAATTAATTTAAATTGTGATTTAGGTGAAAAATCAAAGCATCATTCAAATGAAAATGATCCTGAGCTACTCAAAATTGTGAATTCTGCCAATGTAGCATGTGGTTATCACGCTGGTGATGAGCAGACAATGCAAGAAGTAGTGAAAATTTCTAAAGAAAATAATGTTAGTATAGGGGCACACCCATCATTTAAGGATCCAGAGAATTTCGGACGTAAAAGAATGGACCTGCCAGCTAGTGAAATAACCAAGTTAGTTACTGATCAATATGAGATATTACAGAATATAGCAAGTCTTCATGGAGAAAAAGTTTCACATATTAAACCTCACGGCGCGTTAAATAATATGGCTTGTGAAGATTTAGAATTAGCAACAACTTTAGCTAAAACAATATATCACATAGATAAAGACATAATTTATTTAGTTCCTACTGGTTCGAAAATGGAGATGGCGGCAAAAAAACTTAATATGAAAATTGCTTGTGAAATATTTGCTGACAGAAATTACGAAGATGATGGAACCTTAGTTTCCAGAACTAAAGTTCATGCTTTAATAACTGATCCTAATCAAGCTAAAAATCACGTTTTGAATATGGTCAAAAACCAAACCCTTAATTGTCACAGCGGTAAACAAATACCTTGTGAAATTGACTCCATCTGCATACATGGGGATAATCAAAATTCTTTAGAGACCGCAATGTTTGTAAAACAAAATTTATTAGAAAATAATTTAAATTTAAAACCTTTAAATAAAATGAGTAAATTTTTATGAAAATTATTAAAATATATTTGACCTTTTTTTTACTTTTGACTTTTTCTGCTCAATCTTTTGCGGCTGGAACAAGTTCATCAGATAAAAAACCAAGTTATAAAAATGCAGTAAAATTGATTGAGGCTGCAAAAAAATATGAATCGAAAGATAAAATGGACAAAGCTTTAAAAAGATACAAAAAAGCACAAAAAATTTTATTGGAATTAGATAAAAAAAAACCATTACAAGCTGATACTTTAAATTATCTGGGTTTTACAACTAGAAAACTTGGAAATTTTGAAGCTGGAGAGAAATATTACTTACTAGGCTTACAAGTTGAACCAAATCATGTTGGAATAAATGAATACTTAGGTGAATTATATGTCGTTACAAACAGAATAGATTTGGCAAAAGAAAGATTAGAAGTTTTAAAAAGTTGTAATTGTGAAGAATATCAAGAATTAAAAGAAATTATAGACGGATCAAGAAAATCAAAATATTAGTTTATATTTTGAATCATTTGCTCAGGCATCCATAAGGCTATTTGAGGAAACAAAACAATTAAGATTACCGCAAATATCATCAACAAGAATAACGGAAATGCACTTTTGGCGATGTAGCCCATATCTTTGTTAGCCATACCTTGCAAAACAAATAAATTAAAACCAACTGGTGGAGTAATTTGTGCCATTTCAACAACTATAACTAAAAATATCCCAAACCAAATCATATCAAAGCCTGCCTGCCTTATCATAGGTTCTATAATTGCCATTGTCAGAACAACTGCTGATATTCCGTCAAGAAACATCCCCAAAATTATATAAAAAATCATTAATACAAAAATTAAAACGTATGGCGATAATTCCATGTTTTGTATCCAAATAGCTAGATTTCTAGGAAGGCCAGTAAATCCCATTGCGAGTGATAAAAATGTTGCTCCAGCTAAAATGAAAGCAATCATGCATGAAGTTTTTGTTGCTCCAAGCAAAGACTCCTTGAAAGTTTTCAAGTTCAAACTTTTTTGAAAATAAGAAAGTATTAAAGCTCCTACAACACCTAAAGATGCAGCCTCAGTTGCTGTTGCAATTCCTGTATAAATAGAGCCGATTACACCAAGGATTAATAAAATTACAGGTATTAACTGTTTTGATTTACTTAATTTATTTAAAAATGAATAATTTTCTTCAGTTAAGGGCATTTTATTTTTATTTAATAATGACCAAATGATTACATAACCCATAAATATTAGAGCAATCATTATTCCAGGAATAATTCCTGCTATAAATAGTTTAGCAATAGACTCCTGAACAGTTACTCCATAGATAATTAAAATAATTGAAGGAGGGATTAATAATCCTAAAGTGCCTGAACCCGCTAGACTTCCAAGTAATATTTTTTCTGGATATTTTCTTTTTCTTAGCTCTGGTATTGACATTTTTCCAACAGTGGCAACTGTTGCAGCTGAAGATCCAGATATTGCTGCGAACAATGCACACCCAACAACATTGACATGAATTAGACCTCCAGGAAGTTTCTGCAACCAAGGGGCCAACCCTTCAAATAAATTTTCTGACAATTTAGTCCTAAATAAAATTTCTCCCATCCATACAAAAAGAGGCAATGCAGTCAGAGTCCATGATGAAGATGCGCCCCAAATTGTTGTGGCCATAGCATCTCCAACTGGTCGAGAAGTAAATAAAATCATTCCAATAGAAGAAACCCCAATCATACTTATTGCTACCCATATTCCAGAGCTTAAAAAAAGTAGTAAAACTGTTATAAAAAAAATAGCTAATAAAATTTCAATCATTATTAAAAATTTTTAGGATTAGTAAATGAAAGGCACATATAAAAAAAAGTGTTGCTCCAATAGCGACACTACACTGAGGTATCCATATTAAAATTTCATCAGCACCTTCACTTCTTTCCTCAAACTCGTATGAAATTTTTAACATTTTGATAAAATAATATGACATATAACCAGCGAATATTGTTGTGACGACTAAGCTCCAGACTTCTAAAAATTTTTTTTTAAAACCTGTAGATTTTTCTAAAAATAATGTGATTCTTATATGGCCCCCATTTACAAATGTATATGAAAGAGCAAAAAAAGATGAGGCAGCCATACAGTATCCTGAATATTCAGCTAACCCCCTTATATAAAAACCAAAAATTCTAGATGCAATTCCAGTTAATATAAAAACTGCTATTAGAATTAAGAAAATTGCAGCTATATATCCTGAATAATTATAAAGACTATTTAATGATTTGTTTATTTTTTGTAGCATAAAAAAGGCCGTTTTTTTAAACGGCCTTTTTCATTATAATTATTTTATTTGTATGCGGCAAGTACGCTAGCTCCTGTTTTGCCAGCCTTTTTCTTCCATTCTTTTGCCATTTTTTTTCCGACTTTTTGGAAATGTTTTTCTAAATCAGCATTTACTTTGCCTACTACCATTCCCGCAGCAGCTAGAGCTTTTTTATCTTCAATATTTCCAACTCTAGAGAGCATCCAACCTTTTTCTTCTGCAGCAGCAGCTTCTCTTTTAATTAAAAGTTGAGTATCTGCATCTAACTTATTCCAAGATCCTCTATGTGCAACAACCATGTTTTTTGGGAACCAAGCAGCAATATCATAGAAATATTTAACACCGTTCTCCCATATTTTACTATTTTTACCAGTTGTTGGCGATGTAATCATACTTTCGACTGCCCCTGTTGAAAATGCTTGACTGATTTCAGCCGCCTCAATTTTAGTTGGAGCCATACCTGTAAGCTCTGCAATTCTAATTGTTGCAGAATTATAAGCTCTAAATTTTAAACCTTCTAAATCTGAAACACTATTGATTTCATTTTTACTATATAGTCCTTGTGCAGGCCATGGAACAGCATATAAAAATACTAATCCCTTTTGATTTAAACTTTCAATGATTGCTGGTTTTGATGCTTGATATAATTTCATAGCATCGTCATATGATGTTGCTAAAAAAGGTTGTGAGTCGATTTCAAGAATAGGGTCAACTTTTCCTAACGCTGACATAAATCTTTCACCCATCTGTGCTTGACCAGTTCTTACTGCTCTAAAGATTTCTCCGCCTTTAAATAATGATCCACCTGGATGTGTAACTATTGTTAGTTTTCCTCCACTTTTCTCTGAGACGTTTTTAGCAAATTCTGCTGCATTCGCTGAGTGAAAGTTACTCGCACCATAAGCTAAAGCCATATCCCACTTTTCAGAAGCATTTGCATTTGCTATTAACAAGACAGAAAATAAAATAGAAAACAAAGTTTTTAAAATTTTCATTAATCCTCCTTAATTTTTAAAAAATACATCTCATTATGTATTATTTATTAAATCAATAAAAATTTTATCAAGATTTATTGAAAAATTAGTAATTGTTACTATTATATAGATATCTTGATTGAAGAAGCCCTTATTTTACTGCAAATTATCTTTATAGATATTATATTGGCAGCTGATAACGCCATAATAATTGGTCTAATCGCAGCTAATTTTGTACCAAAAAATAGAAAAAAAATCATATTTTGGGGAGTGGTTGGAGCTTTAATTTTTAAAATTTTATTTGCAGTATTTGCAACATATTTGTTCAAATTTTACTTTATAAAAATTCTAGGCGGTTTACTTTTAATTTGGATAGTAAATGATTTAAGAAAAGATCTATTACAAGCTCAAAAGCAAATAAAATCACCTACAAAAAAATCTTTAGAACCATCATTTGCAAAGGGCATGTACAAAGTTCTTTTTGCAGATATCACAATTAGTTTTGATAATGTTATAGGTGTTGTTGGGGCTTCTAAAGGTAACTTTGGCTTTATGATTTTTGGTTTAATTTTATCTGTAGTTCTTACTGGAGCAATGGCTACTTATTTAGCTAATTATATTCAAAAGCATTTATGGGTTGTTTATATAGGAATCGCATTTATTGTTTTACTTGCGATACAACTTATTATTGGTGGACTTGTAGATTTAGAAATCTTAAGAATTAATGAACAGTTTAAAAAATACTTTTAATATGAGTATTTTATTGATGGATAAGAACCATTCTTAACATCCGTTTGAAATTTTTTTACTGCGTTTCTTATATTTTTTTTTAAATTAATATATTTTTTAACAAATTTCATTTTTGAGTTTGTCAAGCCTAAAAGATCATCTGTAACTAAAATCTGACCATCGCAATATTTTGAAGATCCAATTCCTATTGTAGGTATTTTGATAGTTTTAGTAATTTCTTGAGACAACTTTCTTTCAATACATTCTAGAACTATTGCAAATACACCTGCTTCCTCTAATGATTTAGAATCTTTTAGTAATTTTTTTTTTTCAAAAGCTGTTCTTCCTTTATATCTGTATCTTCCTCTTATTGTTTGTGGAGTTATACCTATGTGCCCCATGACTGGAATTTTATTATTAACCAAATACTTAATTATTTTATTTAGCTCTCTACCACCTTCTAGTTTTATACCATCACATTTTGTTTCTTTTAATACTTTTTTACAATTTTTAAGAGCTTGAGATTTGTTTTTATAAGTATCGAAAGGCATATCAACTATCATTAAGCTTTTCTTGACACCTTTTCTTACACTTTTCGAATGCTCTATCATCATCTTAAGATTAACTTTTCTTGTTGTATCAAAATTATATAAAACTGAACCTAACGAGTCTCCTACAAGTATTAAGTCAGCATGTTGGTCAATTTCTTCAGCTATGTTTTTTGAATATGCAGTTAAACAAACAATTTTTGATTTAATTTTTTTTTTTAAAGTAAGCCTACGTATTTTTGTAAGCATAATTATGTATTACCAAGTACCTGTATTTTCCATGGATTTCCATGGTTCTAGAGGCTCTAAATAACCATCTTGAAGTATTTCAACTGAAATTTTATCTGGAGATCTTACAAAGGCCATGTGACCGTCTCTAGGGGGTCTATTAATAGTATACCCCATGTCTTTCAATCTTTGACATGTCTCATATATATTCTCAACTCTATATGCTAAATGTCCAAAATTTCTTGATCCTTCACCTAAACTATCGCCATCCCAATTATAAGTTAATTCTATTTCCGCTCCATTATCATTAGGAGCAGCTAGAAATACTAAGGTATACCTACCTTTTTCACTTTCCTTCCTTCTTGTCTCTTTTAATCCCAAACCTTCACAAAAAAATCTTAAAGAATCTTCGATATTAGAAACTCTAATCATTGTATGTAAATATTTCATAGAATTCTTTATATACGCTTATTATTCCAATTCAATAGTGCTTGGTGGCTTAGAAGTAACATCGTAAACAACCCTGTTAATACCTTTTATATTGTTCACAATTTTATTAGAAATTGATTGAATATAAGACTTATTGAATTGATAGAAATCAGCTGTCATTCCATCTTCAGATGTTATTGCTCTTAGAAGGCATAAGTATTCATAAGTTCTATTGTCACCCATTACACCAACTGTTTTTACAGGCAATAAAGCTGCATATGCCTGCCATATTTTATCATATAAATTATTATTTTTTAAAGACTGAATAAAATAATTATCAGCTTCCTTTAAAATTTTTATTTTTTCTTTGGTAATTTTGCCAGGCATCCTAATAGCAAGTCCAGGTCCAGGAAAAGGGTGCCTTGAAATTATTTCTTTGTTTAGTCCAAGTTCTAATCCTAATTTTCTTACCTCATCTTTAAATAGATATTTAAGAGGTTCAACTAGCTTAAGATTCATTTTTTTTGGTAGACCTCCTACATTGTGGTGAGATTTAATTTTTGATGTTTGGCTTCCTGTAACAGATTTGCTCTCTATTAAATCTGGATATAGAGTGCCTTGCGCTAAAAATTTCACATTTTTTATTTTTTTGGCATACTTTTCAAAAATTTTAATAAAGAGGTTGCCAATTATTTTTCTTTTCTTTTCAGGGTCTGTAACGTTTTTTAATTTATTCAAAAATATATTTTCAGCGTTTACGTATATTAAATTAATTTTAAATCTTTTTTTAAATGTATTCACTACCTGGATTTCTTCATTTTTTCTTAAAAGGCCTGTATTAACAAATATACAAGTCAATTTTTTTCCAATTGCATTTGATAATAGTTTTGCAACAACGCTGCTATCTACGCCTCCTGATAATGCACATATTACCTTCGAATTTCCAACTAGATTTCTAACTTCGTTTATCAGTTTTTTCTTCTGATCAATTGAAGACCAGTTTCTTTTGATTTTACAAATAGAAAATACAAAATTTTTCAGTATTTGTTTTCCTTTATTGGTATGACTAACCTCTGGGTGAAATTGAATACCAAAAAATTTTTTTTCTAGATGTTCAATTATACACAATTTTGAGTTTTTACTCTTTGCTAGAACATGAAAATTTTTTGGTAACTTGGTTACCTGATCTGCATGACTCATCCATACATTGTTTTTACCTTTAGAAAAGAAATTTTTTGTAAGTATACTTTTTTTAACCTCTTCTACTTCAGCTAAACCAAACTCTCTATATTTTGAATTTTTAACCCTTCCACCTAATTCTTTAGAGATAATTTGATGTCCAAAGCAAATACCTAAAACTGGGATACCTAATTTAAGAATCTTGCTATTAAATTTTACTTTATTATTTTCATAAACATTTAGTGGACCTCCAGACAAAACAATACCCTTAATATTTTTATGAAAATTTATGTAACTTTTGATTTTTTTATGGCTTGTTATTTCACAATAAATTCCAAATTCTCTTATTTTTCGAGCAATTAATTGTGTAAATTGAGATCCAAAATCTACAATTAATATTTTATTAAGATTGTCTTCAAGACGCATCTTTTTTTTCAAAATCTTTTAAACGACTTTCAATTAAACCAATTTTGTTACACATCTCTTTACATATTTTCTTAAAATCTTTACTTAACTCGTCTGCTTTTGAGAAGTTTGATCTTTCCAATTCTATATCTATTAGAAGATACATTGCTTCCTCGTTCTTTGGATCTAAAAGAAGAGTTGTATTTATATTTTTTTCCTCTTGTCTTTGATCTTCCTCAATTTTAAATATTTTTGCTAAATATAAGTATGATGCTGAGTCCTTTGGATTATAAACTATATTTCTTTGGAATAAAAACTTCGAGTCCTCATATTTTTCTTTATCAAATAAATCCTTTGCTTCATTAAAAAAATTATTTTCACTAGTCTTTGCAATAGTATTAAATAAAAAAAAACATATTATTAAAATAAAGTATTTCATATTATTTTTTAACTAGATCTATATTATGTACCATACTTTCGTAAAAACCTGCCTTGGTAATTTTTACAAATTTTGGATTTTTTCTTAGTTCGGTAACTTTTTTTGCACCCAAATATCCCATAGATGACTTTAAACCTCCTATTAGGTTGTAAATAATTTTATCAACGCTACCTCTATATTTAATATATCCCTCTACTCCTTCGGCTACATATTTTGATGTATCTTTTTGTTTAGATTGAAAATATCTATCTGCAGAACCTTTATTCATCGCTCCAATCGATCCCATGCCTCTAAAATATTTATATAATTTTCCTTTTTTTTTAATTTTTTTTCCTGGGGCTTGATCTGTTCCTGCAAATAAAGATCCTATCATAACTGCATCAGCTCCGGCCGCTAAAGCTTTTGCAATATCACCAGAAAATTTTATCCCCCCATCAGCAATTAGTGTCGTTTTACTTTTACCTATTCCTTTTTTTACATTTAAGATTGCACTTAACTGTGGAACTCCTATCCCTGCAACAAGTCTTGTAGTACAAATTGATCCTGGACCAATACCAACTTTAATAATATCTACTCCTAATTTTACTAAAAATTTTGCTGCCTCTGTTGTTGCAATATTTCCGGCACATATTGCTGTATTTTTAGGTCGTAATTTTTTAATTTTTTTTATTATATCTGCTACTTTTTTTGTGTGTCCATGAGCTGTATCAATTACAATAATATCTAAGTTTTCTTTTAAGAGCTTCTTTGCTCTAATAAATTCTTTTTCACTTGCTCCGACTGCTGCTCCTACTAGAAGTTTTTTTAACTTTACTTTTCGTATTTCTTTAATTTGTTCGTCTATAGTTAGATTTCTATGAATAATTCCTATACCTCCGGCTTTTGCCATAGCAATTCCCATCGGTGACTCAGTTACAGTATCCATTGCAGATGATAAAAGAGGAATATTTATATTAAGTTTTGATGTTAAATTTATAGAAGTATTTACTTGGCTAGGCAGTATTTCTGAGTAATTTGGAGCTAATGTGACATCATCAAATGTTAATGCTTCTTTAATACTATCCATGTCCTTATATAAATGATTCTTGTAAAAATAAAAGAGTTACTATCTAAGATTTCTACAAATTATAAAATTTTCTTTAGAGTCTTTTCTACTTGAGGGTGGCTTAAAAATGTTTACTTCGTTAAATGATTTCTTTCCAAGTGCGACAATCTCGTTAAATGTTGATCCCATAAAGATTTTAGAAACAAAGCTTCCTTTTTTATTAAGGAATTCACAAGCAAAATTCATTGCTTCTAAACATAGTTCTCCCGTAACTAATGAGTCTACACTTTTATTTCCAGTTGTATTTACTGCCATATCAGAAATTATGAGATCCGCTTTTTTTTCAAAATACTTTTGAATTTTTAGTTTTTGATGCTCTTCCGTGAAATCTCCTTTTATATGTATTGAATTCTTGATTGGTTCAATTTCTTTCAAATCAATTGAAATTATTTTTGAATTATTAAAATTTCTAGAAATATATTGAGACCAACTTCCAGGTGCAGCACCTAGATCTACAACCAAAGAATTATTTTTGATTAATTTAAATTTATCGTTAATTTCTATTAATTTATATACTGCTCTAGATCTATAACCCTCCAGTTTTGATTTTTTTACGTAAATATCTCTATTTTGTTTAATAATCCAATTTTTTGAAAATTTATTTTTTTTCAATTATTCTCAAATCTTAATGATTTTTCAATTATATCACCATCTAATGTTTTAATCTTAGAAATATAATTTTTATCATTTCTTATGTTATCATTATTTTTTCCTGCTAAATGGATAATTCCAATCTCATGATTTGGTAAATATGGTTCTACAAAAGTTCCATTTTGTTTATCAAATTTAATCGCATCAATATGTGTCCAATTACAATACGCTGGTAAAATTTCTACTTCTAAATTATCAGAATAAATTGTGATATTCATTGCAATTTGCTCTGAACCCCAAATCTTTCCTGATGATAATGCTTTTCTTAAGTTTTTTTGCCAAACTTCCCAATGTGGAGCATCAGCTTCTAAACTAAACAAGCCAATATTCAAATGAGGTTTTAGGGCTACTTCTCTTGAAATTTTTTCAGAAAATCCAGAAGACTTGGCATGTTTATAGTTTTGAGATTTTATTCTAGCCAAACTCCCAAATATCCAATCAGCTCTTAAAACTCTTCCATATGATCTATCAGCTGATGTTGCTATTGCTAACTTTTTATTTTCACATCCTTTGAAATATAAATCAATAGACTCCCATGAATTGACCCAGGCATCTGCATCTATCCATAAATACTTTTTATATCCAGGGAAATATTTTGGAATAAAAGCTCTTGATACCTGGCTTTTTAACCATTCTTTTCCTTTAACTTTCGAATCTGGAACCTCTATATCCCAATTAGCTTTTTTAATACTAAATACTTTTTTTTCTAATATTTTTACTTGATCATCTGTTAATCCTGCATCCATTATGCATATGTCTAATTTTTTACTTTGCGCAAATCTGTTAATTGAGTCAACTAACTCATTTAATAATTCAAAGTAATTTGCGTCTGCAAGGGAAATAATTGCGTTTTCCTTCATTTATAATACATCTTCATGATGATCAGTATAGTCCGTCATATTTTTTTCACTTTTTTTAATCATCATAAAATGGATAGAACTTATAGGTATCATCAACAAGTAGACTGCTCCTGAAATAATTATTGCATTAAATGTATAAACAAGAATTAAACCAAAATATAAAATAATACCAAATAGCAAAAATATTGATGCGCTTCTCGGCACAGCTATTCTTTTAAAAGAATAAGTCGGTATTTTACTTATTAGTAATATTGAAACAATTATAAACATAATAGGAACAATAATTTGATAATTTAAATTTAAAAATTGAAATTCACTAATACTTAAAATTAGAGGCATTAAAACTAAAACTCCACCAGCCGGTGAGGGTATTCCCTCAAAAAAATTATCCTTCCATGAACTCTCTTCATTTGATGAAATATTAAATCTTGCAAGTCTTAATGCAACACAAACAACATAAATTAAAGAAATTAACCAACCAATTCTACCTGTTTCAGATAATGCCCAAAAATACATTATAAAAGCTGGAGCAACACCAAAACTAATTACATCGGTAAGCGAGTCAAGCTCTTTACCTACTTTAGAAGTTCCTTTAATTAATCTTGCAATTCTACCATCCAGTCCATCAATAATCGCAGCAATTATTACTGCAATAATTGATAATTCAAATTTTCCGTCGAATGCAAATTTGATTGATGTTAATCCAATGCAAACTCCAAAAAGTGTCAAAATATTTGGTAGAATAACTCTAGTCTTTTTATTTGAAACCAATTTAATATCTTTATTCTTAGACTGCATAAAATTATTTTTTTGCGATAAGAGTTTCACCTGCTATTGTTTTTTGGTCGACTTTTACCAAAGGTGTATAGTCTTCAAAATACATATCTGCCCTACTTCCAAATCTGATCATCCCAATTCTTGAACCTTGATCTACGAGCTCATCTTTGGAGACCTCAGTCACAATTCTTCTTGCAACAAGTCCTGCTATTTGTACAACAATTATATCTTTTCCATCAGAGTTTCTTATTCTGTAATAGTTTCTTTCATTATCCTCACTTGCTTTATCTAATGATGCATTAAAAAATTTTCCTGGTTTGTAAAGTATTTCAGATATTGCTCCGGAACACGGCGATCTATTAACATGGCAATCAAATACATCCATAAAAATACTTACTTTTTTCATTTGTTTATTTTCTAAACCAAGTTCTTTTGGGCCATTGGTATCTTTTACTTGCAGAACAACACCATCAGCTGGACTAGTTAGATAGTTATCATCTCCAATCGATGTTCTTTCAGGATCACGAAAAAAATAGTAACACCAAATTGTTAGTAGCAAACCGATAAAGCCAAGAAAACCATTTATGAAATAAAGAATTATAGTTGCGATTGCAAAAATAATAATAAATTTGTATCCTTCATTGTGTAATTTTGGAAAAATTTTATTCATGACAATCCTATAATTGATAATTTTGAATTAATATGTATACAAAAAAGATAAATTCAACTATTAAGATACATCAAATAAATGAGTAAAATAAAGGTTAAAAATCCCATTGTAGAGCTTGATGGTGATGAAATGACTAGAGTCATATGGGACTTCATAAAAAATAAACTAATCCTTACTTACCTTGATCTAAAAATTGAATACTACGATTTGGGTATGGAAAGTAGAGATAAGACTGAGGATAAAATCACGATAGAATGTGCTAATGCAATCAAAAAAAATGGTGTTGGCATCAAATGCGCAACCATCACTCCAGATGAAGCTAGAGTAAAAGAATTTAATTTAAAAAAAATGTGGAGATCACCAAATGGAACAATTAGAAATATTATTGGAGGAACTGTTTTTAGAGAACCTATCATTTGTAAAAATATACCAAAACTTGTGCCGTCTTGGACTGATCCGTTAATTATTGGAAGACATGCTTTTGGTGATCAATATAGAGCAACAGATTTCACTGTTCCAGGTAAAGGCAAATTAGAAATTAAATGGACTGCTGAGGATGGAACAGATGAAAGAAAGTATGAAGTATTCAATTTTCCTGGTCCAGGGATTGCTTTATCTATGTATAACTTAGATAAATCAATAGAAGATTTTGCAAGATCTTGCTTCAACTATGGTTTAATAAAAAAATGGCCAGTGTATCTATCTACAAAGAATACGATTTTAAAAAGATATGATGGAAGATTTAAAGATATCTTCCAAGAAGTTTTTGAAAAAGAATTTAAAGATAAATTTGAAAAAAATAAAATTATTTATGAACATAGATTAATTGATGATATGGTCGCCTGTGCCATGAAATGGCATGGTAAATATATTTGGGCTTGTAAAAATTATGATGGGGATGTTCAATCAGATACTGTTGCTCAAGGGTATGGGTCCTTAGGTTTAATGACAAGTGTTCTTCTTGCTCCAGATGGAAAAACTATGGAAGCAGAGGCTGCTCATGGTACAGTAACCAGACATTTTAGAATGCATCAACAAGGAAAAGAAACATCTACAAATCCTATTGCTTCTATTTTTGCCTGGACAAGAGGTTTGGCTCATAGAGGAAAACTAGATGGAAACGAAGAATTGATAAAATTTGCAGAAACTCTTGAAAGAGTTTGTGTTGATTGCGTTGAAGAGGGTTCGATGACAAAGGACTTGGCTATTTTAATAGGTCCTTCAACCAAGTATCTTACTACTAATCAATTCTTAGATACAATTGATGGTAAGTTGAGACAAAAATTAAATTAGAGTAATCATTTTTTCAAAAGCTTTATCAATTTTGTTATTAAACTGTCCACCAGCTTGTGCGAAATCTTTTCTTCCACCACCACCTTTACCACCTATTACTTCAGAACCTGTTTTTGCAAATTTAACAGCATCATATTTATCAACTAATTCCTCTGTTACACCAACTGCAAGGCCTACTTTTCCATCAAGACTGGCAAATACAACAATTATTCCATTTTTTAATTCTTTTTTTCCTATATCAACTAATTTTCGAAGTTCTTTTGGTGGAAGACCTTCAACTTTTTGAAATCTAATATTAATATCTTTGATTTTCTTATTTTGAATTTTATTTAAAGAATTATCATTTAAAATTGATCTAAATTGTAATTGCTCTAATTGTTTTGATAAATCCTTAATTAAGCTTTTATTATCCTCATTCTCTAAATTTGGTTTACCACCTAAGTTAATAATTTGTTTTGATAAATCTTTTATTAATTCCTCATCTTTTTGTGCAGATAGATCAGATAATTTTTCTTTATTTTGAAGAAAGTTATTTAGTTGATTATCTCTAAGGGCTTCAACTCTTCTAACACCAGCAGCTATAGATGACTGGCTTATAATTTTGAATTTTCCAATATCACCGGTATTTCTCACATGAGTCCCTCCACATAATTCTGTAGAAAAATATTTTTCATTTTCATCGCCCATTGACAAAACTCTTACCTCTTCTCCATATTTTTCTCCAAAAAGTGCAAGTGCTCCATTATCAACTGCTTCTTTGGGGGTCATTATTCTTGTTTTGACTTCCGATTTACGGTCTACCATCGAATTAACATGACTCTCAATTTTTTCAATCTCTTGTTCAGAAATCGGTTTCATGTGACTAAAATCAAATCTTAGTCTGTCTGGTGTAACCAGTGATCCCTTTTGAGTAACGTGTGTCCCCAATACTCTTCTAAGAGACTCATGAAGAAGGTGGGTTGCTGAATGATATGCTCTTATATTATTTCGTCTTTCAACGTCAATTTTCATTTCAACATTATCTTTAATTTTTATGCTTCCAGATTTTACTTTTCCATAATGCACAAATAGATCTCCTAATTTCTTTTGCACATCAGATATTTCAAATTTGAAATCACCAGAAATTATCTCTCCAGTATCACCAACTTGTCCACCAGACTCACCATAAAAAGGGGTTTGGTTGACAATAATAATTCCCTCATCATTTGCTTTAAGCTCTTCTACCTCTTGATTATCTTTTAATAATGAAAGTATAATTCCCTCGGCCTGATCTGTCTCATATCCCAAGAACTCTGAAGGTCCTAGTCTATCTTTAATTGAAAACCATATATCATCAACAGCACTATCTCCTGATCCTTTCCAATTTTTCTTGGCTAGCTCTTTACTTTCTTTCATTAAACTCTGAAATTTTTCGATATCTATTGTTAAAGATTTATTTTTTAAGATGTCCTGAGTTAGGTCTAGTGGAAAACCATAAGTGTCATATAATTTGAAGGCTACTTCTCCAGGCAATATTTTATCAATTTTTTCTATTTCATCATTTAAAATTTTAATACCTCTGTCTAACAATACTAAAAATTTTTCTTCCTCCATCTTTAATGTTTCTTTAATTAAAGACTCTGCTCTTTCTATTTCAGAATAATTTCCCTTCATTTCATCTTTGAGCGTTTTAAATATATTATAAAAAATAGGTTCTTTTGAACCTAGTAAATGAGAGTGTCTCATTCCTCTTCTCATTATTCTTCTCAGAACATAACCTCTACCTTCATTTGATGGCAAAACTCCCTCAGCAATTAAAAAAGAGCTTGCTCGCAAATGATCAGCAATTACTCTAAAGCTCGCTAAATTGCCATCATTTGGTTTTACTTTCAAAATTTCTGCCGCTGAATTTATTATTTTTTTGAAATGATCAGTTTCGTAATTATCATGAGTTCCTTGAAGCAGTGCAGCAATCCTCTCAAGACCCATGCCTGTATCGACTGAAGGTTTTGGTAGATTTATTCTTTTATCTTTTGAAATCTGTTCAAATTGCATAAAGACTAAATTCCAAATTTCTATGTATCTATCACCATCCTCATTTTTTGTTCCAGGCAAACCACCTTCAAGGTGATCTCCATGGTCATAAAAAATTTCAGAGCATGGTCCACATGGCCCCGTTTCACCCATAGACCAAAAATTGTCTGAAGTTGCTATTCTAATAATTCTATCTTCACTTAAACCAGCAATTTTTTTCCAATAATTAAATGCTTCATCATCTTCATGGAACACAGTTACATACAGTCTATTTTTATCTAAACCAAAGTCCTTGGTTATTAAATTCCAGGCAAGCTCAATAGCTCTTTCTTTGAAGTAATCACCAAATGAAAAGTTGCCTAGCATTTCAAAAAAAGTATGGTGTCTTGGGGTGTAACCTACATTTTCTAAGTCATTATGTTTTCCACCTGCTCTCACACATTTTTGTGAAGTTGTAGCTCTTAGATAATCTCTTTTTTCTAACCCAGTAAAAACATTTTTAAATTGAACCATCCCTGAATTCGCAAACATCAATGTTGGATCGTTATTTGGAACCAGATTACTAGACTCAACTATTTTATGATCGTTTTTCTCAAAGTAACCTAAGAATGCTGATCTAATTTCATTTAGTGTTTTAGCCATATATTGCCAAAATACAGCATTTTTATATGATGTCTACACTTCTGAAGGGAAAAAAGGCGCCCAATTGAGCGCCTTTTCTTAATAACTAAAAGTTATCTGCTAATTTTTTTTAGTTGGAACTTCTTCCTCTTTTTTCTGAGCCTCAACCTTCTCTTCGCTTAAAGGGTTTCCCTCTATCTTTTTTGAAATAACGCCTGCTTTTTCTCTAATAGCCATTTCAATCTCAGCTGCAGCTTTTGGGTTTTGTTCAAGGTAAAGTTTAGCGTTCTCTCTACCTTGACCAATTTTTTCTCCTTTATAAGCGTACCAAGCTCCTGATTTTTCTACAATCTCAGCTTTAGCACCAAGGTCGATTAGTTCCCCTACTTTACTAATTCCTTTTCCATACATTAAGTCAAATTCAACTACTTTAAATGGTGGAGCAACTTTATTTTTAACAACTTTAACTCTTGTTGTATTTCCAATTATTTGTTCTTTATCTTTAATCGCGCCAATTCTTCTAATATCCATTCTGACTGAAGAATAGAATTTCAAAGAATTACCCCCAGATGTTGTTTCTGGGCTTCCAAACATAACACCAATTTTCATTCTAATTTGGTTAATAAATATAACCATTGTATTAGTTCTTGATATTGATCCTGTTAATTTTCTTAGTGCTTGTGACATTAGTCTTGCCTGAAGACCAACATGATGATCTCCCATGTCTCCTTCAATTTCAGCTCTTGGGGTTAATGCAGCAACTGAATCAACAACAAGTACTGACATTGAGCCAGACTTAATTAAAGTATCCGTAATTTCTAGAGCTTGTTCACCTGTATCTGGTTGTGAAATAAGCAGTTCTTCAGTATTAACACCCAATTTTTTTGCATAAACTGGATCTAATGCATGCTCTGCATCAACAAATCCACAAATTCCACCAGCTTTTTGTGCTTCAGCAACTACTTGTAATGCTAATGTAGTTTTTCCAGATGACTCTGGTCCATAAATTTCAATAATTCTACCTTTTGGTAGTCCTCCTATACCAAGTGCTAGATCAAGACTTAAAGATCCAGTCGAAACAGACTCAACGTCCATAGCCTTTTGTTCTCCAAGTTTCATTACAGAGCCTTTTCCAAAGCTATCTGTAATTTGGCTAATTGCTGCGTCTAATGCTTTATTTTTTTCCTTATTTTCCAATTCTTTATCTTTAGCGGTTTTAACCACTTTTAAGTTATTTTTAGTCATTTTTTGCCTCTTTTTTTACGTTTTTTAACAATCGAATCATGAGAATAAATGTACACATTTTGTTCTCATTAGCAATATCTTTTTAGAATTAAGCGAAAAAGTCTATATTTATCTAAGTTTTAGGTAATCACTGTTTAACAAACCGGCTGACTTTAATAATCTATATTGAGCTAATAAATAGTTTCTCTCAGCCTCTGCAAGATTTATTTTTGCGTTAATTAAATTTGATCTTGATTGAAGCACATCGAAGGTTGATCTGTTTAAACCACTCTCATATTCAAAACTAATTCCCTCATTTGCGATTTCAGCAGCCTTAACTTGAGATTGAACAGCTCTTAAAAGGCTTTTAGATGACTCTAAAGTAGACCAAGCTGCTGTAACACCCTGGGTATTATTTCTAAAAGCATTTTCAAGTAATAATTTTTTCATTCCTTTTACCTGGAGATTTTTGTTTATATTAGACTTATTCTTTCCACCAAATTGAAAAGGCCAACTAACTGTTGCTTGAAGGACATCTTTTTCTCTTTCATCATAGGTAGCACTTAAATCATCAGTATATGATCTTTCAAGAGAAAGTTTTGCAGTCGGTGATAAATCTGATCTTGCTATTTTTACATCTAATTCAGACTGTCCATACTCTATTTCTGCGATTATAAGATCTGGACTTTTTTGTTCGGATATTTTTTTTGCTTCAACCAAACTTGATGGAATTGGAACTTCTGAATTATATATTTTTTTCAATTTTTCATTAGTATCGATTGGTCCAATTATGTTCTCATAAGTTAGCTTACTTGTTACAATATTGTTTTGTGCACCAATGTAGCCTGCTTGTGCTCCTGATAAAGAAGATTGAGATTGTGCTAGGTCAGTTGCAGTAATTTGAGCTCTTGATAATCTAGCATTATCTATTTCAAACTGTCTTTGAAGCAAATTTACATTTTCTTGATTTATACTTAATTTTTCATAAGCAAGTATTAGACCTGTATAGGCTTCAATTGCTTTCATAAAAACATCTTGTTCTTTTTTAATGAGCTTTGCCTCTGAAAGATTGAGACCTAATTTGCTTTTTTCATACTTATTACTTCTAGCACTACCATCCATTAAAGTTTGCTCTAACTTTACTGATGAAGTCATAGTATCCGTATCTGTGATCGATGCATCAGATCCATCTTGATTTGTAAGTTCATTTGTATTTTCAAAATTTTTAGTACCAGACAAAGTCAATGTTGGGAAAAAATCGCTTTTTGAAATATTTAAAACTTCTGTTTGAACTTCCAGGTTTTTTCTCTCAGCTTGTAACTCTAAATTGTTTTGAAAAGTAATTTTTAATGCATCACTTAAAGTTGCTGCGCTAGCAGTTAGCGTAAAAGATATTAAACAAAAAGCTACTAAAGATATTTTTTTCATTTATTATATTTTATTGATTTAATTTGATGATTTCTATTTAAATTTAGTACGATTGAAGAATATTTTGGGGCAAATTTAAACATATTTTGAGTAACTCTTTGATATGTCTGCATAAATTTTAATACTTCATTTTTATCCATTACTTTGCTGTTTGCCTTATTTTTTGAGTTTAATTTTAGTAGTGCTTCCTGTTTAAGTCTCCAAGTTTGCAATAATTTAAAATTTCCAGCTTTTAAAAATAACAAGCAGTCTAATTTTGAAAATAGTTTTTTATATTTTTTTTCTAATTGATAATTTACAAATTTTCTCCATTTTAAATTTTTATCTTCTTGTCTCTCAAGAGAATTTATAGATTTTTTTAAAGTTGTTTGTTTTTCAGCTCTAGCTCCTACACACCAACCCTCGAAAATTATGACATCTGGTACTCTTTTTACTAAATACCAAGACTTTTTTTTTTGTCTATCGTCAATAGCCTTATTGAATTTAGGAATTCTATACTTATTAAATCTTTTACTCTTTGTTTTTTTTAAAAGATTAAACATAAAGTTTAAATCATGAGTTCCTGGAACGCCTCTTGTCTTTAACAATGGATGAGTTGTTTTTGATAGCTCTATTCTATCTTTTCTAGTTTTATATAAATCATCAATAGAAATTTTAAAAACATTCAGTTTAAAATATTTTGTTAGAATGATTTTTAAAATTGAACTAATAGTTGTTTTTCCAGTTCCTTGCCCTCCTGCCAAACCAATTAAATAAGGTTTAGATTTTTTTGCTCTGTTTGAAATCCAGAAACTTATTGGAATTAAAAATGATTTAATCATTTTTTCTTTATTTTTAAATTTTTCTTTGGATGTTTCTTGAGATTTAATAAATTTAAAACAATCTTTGCTTACTTTTTTATAACAATCTGCAACTGGTTGCATAAAAAAATTTATTGTTTTTGATCTAGTGGATGATTTTTACCATCGTTTACTGGTACATCTTCAATTTCGAATGGCTCTACGCCTTCTATGCAAGCAATATTTACACCATATATTTTTGGATTGCTTCTAGGTCTATTATGAGTATGAATTCCACAGATAGAACAAAAATAATGCTTAGCTGTATTAGTATAAAACTGATAAAGTGTTAACTTATCCTCTCCTTTTGTAAGTTTAAAATCATCAGGACCAAGCACTCCAATAATGTAACCTTTTTTTTTACAAATCGAACAATTACAACGCATGATTTTTTCAACACCACCTATAGGAATTTTTACTTCAGCTTCAATTGCTCCGCAGTGACAAGTTAACTTTTTCATATTTTAATCTCCTAATAAAATTATTTATTAATAACTTTTAAATATTCTCCGTATCTTTTTAAACTTTCCTCTGGCCATGTTTTTTTAGGATCATACATCTTTTCAAAACAAATTACATCCTCTGCAAGGTTCAGCCATGGATCTTTATCTTTTGTAAAAATATGGACTTGTGGTGGAAAACTTTCTGAATTATCTAAAGTTTTAGTTCTGACTGTTAATCTACCAACAGCTGAGGCATAATCAGTATAAATATAAGTTCCACACTTGGTACAAAAATATGCACTAGAAGTGGCACCGCTTCCTGCTTTGAGTTCTGTTGATGCTACTTCTCCTTCTATAATTAAAGTGTTATCTAAAACGCTTGTATTAATTACATAGGAAGACCCAGTTATAATTTTGCAATCTTTACAATGACAAGCTTGTGTGAATAAAGGTTTATCAGTAATTCTATATTTAACCTGACCACAAATACATCTTCCAGTTAAGCTTTCCTTTTTTTCCATTTATTATATTCAAACTATTTATGGTTAAAGTTATCCACATGTATACAACATGTGGTTTCGATGTTCACGTTTTGATTCACTTTTGATTCAGTTACAGACTCAAAATACAACCTGATTGACACTATTGAATAACTTAGATATTAATTAGAACAAAATAAGAACATTTATGAAGCTAACTATACCTTACTATTTACACAAAGCTGGTGCGGGTTTTCCGTCCCCTGCCACAGACTATATTGAGGAAGATATCGATTTGAATGTTCACTTAATCAAAAATGTTCCAGCAACCTTCATCATAAGAGTTCAGGGAAAATCGATGATGGATGTGGGAATTAATGATGGCGATCTATTAGTTGTTGATAAGAGTTTAACACCAAAAAATTTCTCAACAGTTATTGCAAATGTTCATGACGAGCTAGTTGTTAAAAGTTTAGTTCAAGAAAGAGATAAAAAATTTTTAACATCAGGTTCTAAAGAATTTACAGATCGAATTTTAATTAATGAAGATGAAGATATATTTATTTGGGGAGTTGTAACTTATGTCATCCATTCAGTATACTAAAAAAATAGCACTTATTGATTGTAACTCTTTTTATGTTTCTTGTGAAAGATTATTTAATCCTAAGATAAGAAAAAAACCTGTTGTCGTTTTATCTAACAATGATGGTTGTATAATTTCAAGATCAACAGAAGCAAAGGCTTTAGGTATTAAAATGGGAGAGCCCTACTTCAAGGCAAAAGATATTATTATTAAAAATAGAGTTGAAGTTTTTTCATCTAATTATTCTTTATATGGAGATTTATCTAGAAGAGTGATGAGAACTCTAAAAAGATTTAATTCTGCTATTGAAGTTTACTCTATTGATGAGGCTTTTTTAGATTTATCGAATTTTTCAGATGATGAAGTTGAAAAGGTCGGAAGAGAAATCAGAGAGACAGTTTTAAAGTGGACAGGTATTCCAACTAGTATTGGTATTGCTAAGACAAAAACTTTAAGCAAAGTTGCAAATCATATTGCAAAGAAAAAAAAATCAGGTGTAACAAGTTTGATAGGAATTGAAAATATTGATCCAATATTAGAAAAAGTTGAAATTAACGATGTATGGGGTGTGGGAAGACAGTTAACAAAATTTTACCATAAAAACGGAATTTATAATGCAAAACAACTAAAAAACAAATCAAATACCTGGATAAAGAAAAACTCTAATGTTTTGGGTTCAAGAACTGCAATGGAACTAAGAGGAGTTCCTTGTATTGATTTAGAGACAACACAAACAAAAAGAAAAAGCTGTGTTGTATCTCGTTCTTTTGGCCAAAGAATTGAAAAATATCAAGAATTAAAAGAAGCAGTTGCAAATTATTGTTTGAATGCGTCTGAAAAAATCAGATCTGAGTCTTTAATTGCAAAGTCAATTACAGTTTTTGTTAGAACAAGTCCTTTTCAAAGTAGATTTGGATATTATTCAAACTCAAAAACCATAGATTTTGCGATTTCAACGAATAATAGTATTGAAATAGTTAAAACTGCTTTGGTTGCTTTAGACTCTATCTTTAAAAACGGTTATCGTTATCAAAAAGCAGGTGTAATGCTTACTGGTTTATCTAATGAAGATGGTAGCAAGAACCTATTTTCTTCTGAAAAAGATGAGAAAATAAAGGGTTTAATGAAGTCTATTGATAACACTAACTACCGGTACGGAAGATCTACGCTAAGTCTTGCTAGTGCTGGTGTTCAAAAAAGATGGAACATGAGAAGAGAGCATTCTTCTAAAATAGATACAGCTGATTTTTACTTACTACCAACGATTAGAGCTAATTAATTTTAATTTCAGGTAATGGCTTAGTCCATTTAATTGATTTAGTAATTTTTTTTCCGTAAGTAGGCATTCTATAACTGCTTTTTCTATATCTAACATATGAAATAGACTCTTTATTTTCTGATAAGTATGAGCATTTATCCTGATCTAAAATTTCCTCACATTTATCGCTGAAACCAAATTCTTTTACTGTTAAAGATTGTGTTGGAGTTTCATTTAAAAATGCATCTTTAAGCCATCGATAAAAACCCCATTTAAATGTATAACCATTACCTATGGTAAAGTTTGGACCATATACTTCAAAAACTTTCTTATTATCAACCCATGCTATTATCTCTCCGTTATCCTCTTTTGAAGCTAATATTTTGAAACTTACAGTTCTGTAATTTTTAAATTGATCAACAGTTCCCAAGGGAAATTTATATGAAATTTTATCAAAATTAGAATTTTCAGGATCGCCTTTTAAATAAAAAACTTCTTTAGTAAAGTTTAACTGATGAACAACAGAATTTCCTCTATATTCTAATTTCATCCAAGGCAAAAGTCTCGAATTTCCTTTATTAGCAATAACTTGAAAAAAACTTCCTCCTACTGCTGGATGTATTGGAAAATCATTTAGCTTAAATGTATATTTTACATAAACGGGCTTTTTAAATTTTCTTGGCTTTTTTTTATTTGCCATTTCCCATCTTTGATTTCTTGCACCTGTTCTTTCCCAATCTTTTTTATTTCCTTTAAATTTAGTATCTAAAGTAATTTTTATTGCCTTACCATCTGTGTCTTCAAAAATAGAAAGTGCTTTTTTTTTTGAAATAGATCTTGTATCATTTTTCAACTCTGAACTAGCTTTTCCTAATAAAACTTCCTTTTTTAAAAATTTGTAAGGGTTTTCAGATGCATTAGCAAAATGTGATAATAAGAAAAAAAATATTACAAACAAAAATTTTTTTAACATTAAAAAGGTCTTGGGTTATTTGGGTAGCCTAAATTTTTGCAAGTACTAGATTGTGGAGCAGTTTTACATAATACAACAACCCTAACTCCTTTAAGTTGTGATTGATCTGATAGTTGACTTATAATTTCATTACATCCACTCCATAAATCTTCACATTTGTCAGCTTTACCAACGTTAGAGTATCTAATTTTAAGATCTGGAACTTCTAAACCTTCATTGGTTGCCTGATGCATATGGTGTCTGTATGGTCCAAATTTAAATCTAACACTTGAGGCTCCTGCTAAAGTATCTCCGAAGTAACTGGATCTTAAAGTACCATCAATCCATAAATGCATAAAACCTTTTTCAGCCCACTTTATATTTAATAAAATATTTACCCACTTACCTTTTAATGGAGAAAAGTTAGGATCAAGATTAACAACATAATGTTCTGGATAAAAGTATTCAGCGCCCACCACTTCATTTTCATACGCTGTATAATTTGGAGAGTTAAAGTTCCATGTAAATCTATTATTTACAATGGCAAACGATCCATCATGGGTTTTTTCGCCTTTTCCGTAAAGTTTTTTAAAATCAAATAAAGATATCGTATGTTTATCAGTCCTAATATCCTCTGGAACAAAATAACCAACTCTATACCATTTTGTTTTATTTTTTTTTGTAGTTTCTTTGTAAGGTTCCATGATTTGAAATCTTTGAGCATGACCTTCAATGCCAAATCTTTTCCAATCAAGTTTATGCCCTTCATATGAATACTTTAAATCGAATTCTATTCCTTTTTCGGCAACGCCCATTCTATCCTCAAGCTTGTCAAAAAATTTATAAATATTCGGATTTTTAATATTTCTTGTATTAAAAACCATTTTGTTATCTGATTGAGCTTTTAGTACATAATTAGCAAAATCTTTCCTCTCTTGCTTTTTCATATTTGTATGCCATTTACCAGCGTACGAATATGATGGAATTAACAAGAGAGATAGAAGAATGATTAAAATTTTTTTCATAAATTATTTTGGTAAATTATTACAATCATGAAATAAGGCTGTTTTCTTACATTTTTTTCCACTTCTAAAAGAATCATAATAAGCAACTTGTGTTTTTACAGGAATTTTTCTTTTTCCATTGTAAATTCCAAAACGAAAACTAGGTCCCATTTTTTTTCCATCTTTTTTTCTTTTGAGCAACTTACCAAATGTTTTGCCTTTTGATTGATAAACTAATTTATCATTAATCCATAAATCAATGAAACCATCCTCTTTATCAGTCCAATTTACGTTCATTAAAAAATCATGCCATTTGTTGTGCAAAGCCTTTGTAGGTATAATTAATTCTCTTCCATACCCTTCGCATTGGAGCACTCCATCTTTTTCAATTGTAACTCCTTCTCTTTCTAATTTGAACACTATTGGTATTTCGGGACAATCTTCATCAAAACCAGAAGAATTAACTCTATTCAATTGCTTAGTATAGTCACTTGGCATTTTAAATTGTCCTAAGATTGTATAGGCAGGTCTAATATGATTTGTACCTTCGGGGATATACATAGACCATGCATACCAAACATTTCCTATATGCCCTTTTGCACTAGATGGATAATTTCCTTCAAAAATAACTTCACTCCGTCCAGCTTTATTAGATCTATCACAATCTCGTCGATGGCAATCACCATCTCTCATTTCAAAACGTAATGAATATTTTCCATCTCTAACAATTTTTGTCTCATATCTTAAATTCCAAGGATTTGGCGCGATACGTCCATGTGTTTCAATTTTACCCCATGATCCTGTTTTCTCTGGCCATTTTATAAATTTCGAGTGTTTAAAAACATAATTTTCATCTAAATATTTTTTAGGCGGATCTTTTGCTTGAGCAAAAGATGATAAAATTAAAATAAAAAAGATAATTAAAAGTTTTTTCATTTTATACAATTAGCATTAAATCCAATTAGATTGTCTATGCCATACTTTGATCTTTTGGCTAAATAAGTAATATCTTTTTCATGTTTTATTCCAGTTACCAGTTCCATTAAGGTATCAATAGCTATAGCCTCTTGATGTGTGTGCTTTCTAGCATTATGTTTTTTATATTGATTATTTTTTTGCTTACCATCGTATTTTCTTGAGGAGAAACTTTCATAATCAGTGATCCCTAAATTTAATACTTCTGCTGCTTTAGTAATTCTATTCATAACTGAGTCTGGAACTTTAGCCCCCCAATTTTTAGCTAAATAGATGTAACCTAAAGCTGAATTTAAACCATAAGAGTGATACCATAAGGCTCGAAACCCTCTAAAAGAATTATTATTGATATAGCCATCATCATAAAACACTTCCTCTATATTTTTAAATCTAAAATTGAATTCTTTTGCTGCTAGTTTTTTATTGTTTGTCCAATGAGCATAAGCTAAGTTTGGAATTCCTCCGTTTCCCATTGCATAAAATCCTTTTTCTTTCTCTAAAAATTCTTCAGGCTTAATAAATTTTTTATGCATTTTTTTAATATACTTGTTAACAATTTTAATTTCTTTATCACTTAAGTAATCTTTAAGATAAATTGCTATCAGCAAATAATTTGTAAAAGCATCCCTTGCAAATTCATATGCATGATACCAGCAAGGTGCCTCGGGATTTCCATCTTTCCAACATTTTGGTTTCTTTTTTAACTCTTCTTTACCGATTGTATCTAGTAAAACATTTGCTTTAGCTATTTTAATCAATATTCCTTTAGCGGCATCAATGTCAGTTTTATCATTATTACCAATTGCATTATGGGTAGCAACAGCATATGAGCTCATTGGACCAGTTAGATTTAGGTGATTTACACTTCTAGAATTACCCAGCGCCCATTCACTCATCCAATCTAAACGTATTAAGCTTTCAATTCTAGCTTTTTTATATTTAGATTTAAAAGTCTCAGCACCCACATATGAGCATGATTTAATCTTATCTATATAAAAATGTTTAGGAAAAGATATATCTTTAGATTTAACTTTTGCTTCAGCAGATAAACATAAAAATATACTTAATAAAATTAAGAAAATTTTTTTCATTAAATTTTAAATAATTTGTCAGATAAATCTTGGAGTTTATCTCCCCAGAAAACTTCTTTTTGAATTCTTTTAAAGTCTATATCAAAAACGGTAGACATTGCTGAAGCGTATACAGATCTAGCATCAATTGTTGAATTTAAATCTCTTCCTTCAAATAATTCCTTTCGCTTAAGTCCTGGCCAGTCTGTATAAACTTGAGATTTTTTTAAAAGACCACCTGCCATAAAAATTGCAGATCCATAACCATGCTCTGTTCCACGACCTCCATTTTGTTTAATTGTTCTTCCAAATTCTGTTAAAGTTAAAACTAGAGTATTTTCTATCTCTGATCCTAGACCTTTCTCTAAACTTTTAAAAATTGAATCCATTTCAATCAGACTATCTGAATGTGAACCATTCACACCGCCTTGTGCGGCATGTGTATCAAATCCATCAACTTCAAAAACTGCAACCCTTGGACCATTGATTTTTTTAAGTTCTAAACCTGCCTTATGGGCTAATGATGAATTCTTTCTAGACATAGAGTTGCCTCCATTATTCATCATAGATCTGTTAGCAATTATCTCCATCATATTTGCTAAGTCATGTTCGGATTTATCTGCATAAACTGATTTCAAAAGTTGCAAAAGTTCTGTTCTTGGAAGTCTTTTTTTTGAAGGATAAAAATTATCATTACTAGGAATTCCTCTAAGAAGTAGAGGCATTGGTAATGCCAATGCAAGACCATCACCTTTCAATTCTGCTAATTTCATTCCTCTTCCTAACCAACCAGTTTTTATGGAGTAAGGGATATGACCTCCAGTCTCCATTAAGTTTTGCCCATCAAAATGAGATCTTTTAGTATATGGAATATTTGTTGCATGAACAATTGCTCCCAGATTATTTTGCCACAAATTATGAAAATTTTTTAGTTTAGGATGAAGTGCGAAATCAGAATTTAACTTTAGTGTTTCATCTAAAATCAAATCTTTTCTTCTTTTCTCAAAATTCTTATCTCCAATTATTGGAACAGCACACAAACCATCCATTCCACCTCTTAACATTATAACAACGAGATTTTTTTTCTTGTCCGTATTTGCTAAAACTGGAAAATTAAAGCCAGCTAAAAATAATGTAGTAGCTGAACCTTTTAAAAAATTTCTTCTTGATATCTTCATGATTTAAGCGTCTCCGGTAAATTAAATAATATTACATGTTTATGAACAAGCTCTTTATGCTGATTTATAATTTGTAAAATTTCCCTTGGATTATCATAATTTTTTTCAATCATTTCTTCATAAAATTCATTTGTCTGTGACTTGCCTGACTTTTTGTAATAAGCCTCTCTTGCATAAACCAGCCTTCTAATTAGTAACTCTGGTGACATCCAATCCTCTGAAATATCTGACCACCCATTCGGTTGTTTTGCTAAATAAGGATGTTGTCCAAGCTCATCCATCAACCTTTCTAAAGCTCTTTGATCCTTAATCGGTTTATTTCCAAGTTGATAAAGATCCATAAATGAAGGAGAAGGGATTAAATCAACATCAGCCATTTTGCTCATTTGCAATAACCAGTTTTCTGGATTCTGGAATTTATTGTATTTATCAGAATAATTAAAAGCAACTTCTACAGCGGCTTTGTGAACCTCTGGTAAAAAACCATCTGATTTTTCCCAAGCTTTTATAATCGGTTCCATCATTTCTTCAGTTGGGTTATCTGTGATTAAATATCTACAGAGTTTCATAGCAATAAATTTTCTACAGGAAGGATGATTAACAAGATCTGTAATTGCAACTGATAAACTTTTTCTACCTCTTTTATATTTTTTACCTAAAACTATTTTAGTACCAGGCTCATGAGCATCAGGATTAAAATGAACATCTCCTGTCTCTAATCTTTTCTTTCCCCACTTAGGTCTCCATCCACTCATTATATATGCCATTTGAATTATATCTTCTTGTGTATATCCACATTCTGGGGAAACAGTGTGAAGTTCTAGAAGTTCTCTTGCATGATTTTCATTTACACCTTTTGTCTTTCCTTTCTCTCTTGCCCACCTTGCTTCTTGACTCTTAGGTCCTACGTTCTGGTCATTATCTAGATGATGTATCATTGACCAACCGATGGTTGCCTCTTGGGCCATTTTTTCAAAGTTTTGATTCATGTTAGCTCTAATAATCTCTCTTTGGTAAGCACCTGTTGTATACTGTGCCAAAAAATCTTTTTCACTGATTGCGAAATGATTTCCCCAGAAGTACCAAAGTTTTGCTAAAACTGGTGTTTCACTTTTTAATGCTTCTGAATACCTTATACAAAGTTCAAGGTTCCACCAAAATTTTTGACCAGTTGCATGCCTTAACTTATTTTTTTCCCTTTTGTAGCCTTCTTTGTCATTTTTAAATTTTTTTCTTAGAACTTTTCTATCTCCATAAACGTAATCTCGATAATAATTTCTAAGTTCTTTCTCTGGTAAAATTTTCCCCTTCCAAGAAAATTCAGGAATATCGTTCAATTGATTTGTTGCCCATATTAATGGGTCAGAGGGTATTTTATCGTCTGGTCCGAGTCCAAATGCTACTTTACGATAAAAATTTTTCATAAATAATTCTAAAATATACTATTTTAAAATGTCAATATCTGAAATATTTGTTAAACAATTATTAAATTCTGTCATATTTTCTCGTCCTGAGATTTTTAGAATAACTAGACCAAAAATAATGATTAAAGCCAAAGGTATTGCTGTAATTACACTTATATAATCAGCAATTATTATTAAATATATCGCATAAAATGCAATTGATCTAAAAATCACTGAAGATTTAAATACTGCAATAATTGCTAAGGAATGTTTTATTAAGTTTAAAAAACTCATCTTGGAAGGACCAAAATATCTTGAGCCTCTTATTGATGGAGAATTAATTAAATTACTTTCAGTTTTTGCCAAAGATCCTGAAAAACTGCTCCAAGTTGCTTTCTCTTCAATTAATTTCTTAACAGTTTCCTTTGTAAGACAAGTGAAATTTCCAAATTTTATAAATTTTCCTGTAAATGTAAAAGTAATTATTTTGTGCAAAAAATAACAGATTTTAAAAATTAAACCTTCTGATCTTTTTACTCTTTCTCCAACAATACTTTTATTAGGATTATCCTTAATCTTTTCTACAAAGTTTTTGATCTCTTCAGGTCTATCTTCTCCATCACCATCCATAGGTATCACATAATCAAAATCTTCATTTTCTGAAATATGTTTTAGTCCAGCAGCAATGCATCTTGCATGGCCCCTATTATTTCTCATATTTATTAATTTTAGAGATTTTATATTTGTTAAATTTGTATTTTCTAAATTTTTTTCTTCTGTTGATGCATCATTAATTATTATTACCGAAAATGAAGCATTCAAATTAGAAATACTGCTATCAACTTCTTCAATTAATTTTGATGTAGATCTAAAGTCATTAAAGACTGGAATTAATATTATAATATTCATTAACTCACAGAACCTATTAACCTAAATAAAGAGGCAAAAAAACCATAACCTGAAAGTTCTATTAAAGCAATTATTCCAATAATGAATAAAAGTTTTTTATTTTTTTGGTTCAATTGAAATTTCATTTATATTTTATACACTCCATATCTTTATTGCACATGTAAATATCCTTTGAACTATAAATCCACTTTGGTCTTTCTGGAAGATGATAAGATATATTACCTGCAATCCACTCATTACCCTTAACATATTCCATTTTTCCAAGATCAATTGCTTCTGTTTCATAAAAATTTTTAGCCTGTTTAGCTAAATTTTTTCCATTAAAATCAGTTCTTTTGTCAGTTTTTGAAATAGAAACATATGCATATAAAATTGGGGAAATTAAAAATAAGACTAAAAAGAGAGAAGTAAAAGCTTTCATTTTTTCAAAATTAATCTCAGATTTGAAAATATAAACAAATAGCAAACCAAAACTTATATAAAACGGTGTCATCCACATAGTTCTTATTTTAACACCCATAGTAAAAGATGTTAAAAAAATAAATAAAAGAGGGATTAAGTTTATTGATAACAAAAATAATAATTTATCGTCATTCAAATTAATATTTATTTTAAATTTTTTTATTAATACTAAAATCATAAGTAAGAATGGTATCAATATTCCAATTTGTTTTAGTAAAAATATAAATGGGTGCATTAAATGATTAAAAATATTAACTTCATCTGATCCAGTTCTCATTAGTCCATAAGTTATAGTTACATAATCATTCTCAGATAGCCAAATAACATGAGGAGATAAAATTAAAAAGAATGGAATTAAAGATACCAAACACTTAAAATTTGTTTTTTTGTTAATGATTAAATAAATTAAAAGAACAGCTATTGCTAAACCTAAATAGACAAATAAATATTTAGAAAGAAACCCAAGACCAGCAAAAAGACCAAGGAATATCCAATCTAATATTTTATTACTTTTAATTCCTTTCCATAAATAAAAGATGGAAAGTGACCAAAAAGGAATAAGACATACGTTTACATTAAACTCAGGTGTTGTGAAGTTATAGAAATAAATACCCTCTAATAATAAGACGGAAAGAAAACAGTGAATCTTATTTTCAAAAAAATCCTCTGCTAACTTAAAAATAACAAAGAATGAAACTAAAATACAAATTTGACTTAATAAATAATACGCCCAATCTTGCGGTCCAAAAATAAAATAAATTGTTTCCGGCAAAAAAGCACTTACTGGAGGATGTTTATTAAATCCCCAATCTAAGTTGCTTCCCCACGCTAAGGCTTCGATTGTATCTAATGGCAAATTATGATTTGTAAAAGTTGGAATCAATGTCCAGATCAATACGTGTGATGTGATAAAAATATAAAATAAATTGTTTATATTTTTTTTATAAATGGCCATTTTTATTAATTTATACAATTAATGCATTCTTGACACTTAATAAATGATGAATATATTCACCGAACTTATAAAATTGGGTATGGTAAAGATCTCTAAAAAATATATTCCAAAAGAAACTGAAAAATACATGTGTGCAAAACATCTTGCATATTTTAAACAAAAATTAATGGACTGGAAAAAAGATCTAAAGAGAACAAATAATGAAGCAATATTTAATGCTTCAATGGATGACAACAGTGCTTCAGCAGACATTGTTGATCAAGCAAGTTCATACACAGAAAAAAATGTTGAAATGAGAGCAATCAACAGACAAATAAAGTTAATTTCAAAAATTGATGGAGCTTTAAAAAAAATTCAAGACGGAACATATGGTTTTTGTGAGGAAACTGCGGAACCAATTGGTCTTAAAAGATTAATGGCAAGGCCAGTTGCAACTTTATGTATATCAGCTCAAGAGAAACACGAAAAAGAAGAAAAAGTTTACGCTGATATTTAAGGATAGTCTATTTCAGCATCTTTATTTAATACTTTAAATCCTTTGATAACTGCTGGACGCTTTGCGATTTCAACAAACCATCTAGATAACCCCTTAAAGTTTTCTAATCCAATATCATGTCTTTTGTGACGTGCTATCCATGACCATGTCGCAATATCAGCAATAGAATAGTCTTTACCTGCTAAGTAATCACTTGATGATAGTCTTGCTTCTAAATCTTCATATAACTTTCTAGTTATTTTAAAATATCTTTCCTCTCCCCATTCACTTTTTCCTTGGTGATAATAATGAAACTGATGATGTTGACCTATCATTGGACCAATCAAACCCATTTGGGCCATTAACCACTGATTTATCTCTAATCTATTATTTTCTGGATAAAACATTTTACTTTTTTCACCCAAATACATCAATATTGCTCCTGACTCGAATATTGACTTTTTATTTTCGTGATCAGTGATCACTGGTATCTTATTGAAAGGACTAATTTTTTTGAATTCAGCTTTATGTTGTTCTCCTTTGTTTAAGTTTACTTTGGTAATTTTGTAGTCAAAGCTTATCTCTTCTAACATTATGCTAATTTTCCAACCATTAGGAGTATCGGCTGAGAATAGCTCGATCATTATTTAACACCTAATCTGTCTTTTATAGTGTTAGATGCAGTAGTAAATTCAAACCTATATTTCTCATTAGGTCTTGCATATTTAAAACATCCTCTAGCGGCTAAAGCTCCCTCATGAAAACCGGATAATATTAATTTTAGTTTTCCTGGATAATTACAAATATCGCCGATAGCAAAAATACCCTTTTTATTAGTTTCAAAATTTTCTGTATTAACTGGTATTGTTTTTTTATCTAAATTAAGCCCCCATTCCGCAATTGGCCCAAGTTGCATTATTAAACCAAAAAAACCTAAAACATAATCTGCCTTTAGAGTTTTGCTTTCACCTTCTTCGCTTTTAATCTCGACTTCCTCTAAAGTGCCATTGCCTTTCACATCTTTAATTGAGTACTTTGTAAATAAATTAATTTTATTTTTTTCACTAAGTTCTTTTATTTTTTGAACGCTTGCAGGTGCTCCTCTAAATTCATCTCTTCTATGTATCAGTGAAACATTTGAAGTATTAGATAGTTCAATTGCCCAATCAAGTGCACTATCTCCACCTCCAAAAATTGCTACTGATTTATTTTTAAAGATAGTTTTGTCCTTAATTGAATACAGAACAGAGGTACCATCAAATTTTTCTGCACTTTTTGTAGGAAATTTTCTAGGTTCAAAAGAACCTACTCCGCCTGCAATTACTACATTTGGAGCTGTAAACTCTTTTCCTTTGGTTGTTTTAACTAGCCAATTTTCATTTACTTGTTTTAATTCTTGAACTCTGTCATTCAAATGAAAATTGAAGTTAAATGGTTTTATTTGTTCTAGTAAATTATTTGTAAGCTCTTCTCCAGTACACTCGGGCACTGCTGGAATATCATAAATGGGTTTATCTGGATAGAGTTCTATACATTGACCACCTATTTTATCTAAGTTATCAACTATTTCACATTTCAAACCAATGATTCCTAATTGATGCGCACAAAATAATCCTGTTGGGCCTGCACCAATTATAACAACATCTGTTTTAATCATTAAACCTGTTTCTCCGGCATGTGTACACTTAGACCGTCTAGATCATCAGAAACCATAATTTGACAACTAAGTCTACTGCTTGAATTTGGTTCATATGCTTGATCAAGCATGTCATCCTCACCCATTTCTTTTTTTGGTAGTTTATCATACCAATCTTCTTTGACATAAACATGGCATGTAGCACAAGACATGCTGCCACCACAATCTGCATCAATTCCTGGGATATCGTTTTGAACAGCACCTTCCATAATAGTCAGGCCATTTTGGACTTCGACTATGTGTTCTTTGCCGTTATGCTCGATGTATTTGATTTTTGCCATTCAGTTTATATAAGCACAAAAAAAAATAGGGCAAGTAATTAAACTTGCCCTATTTTATATTGTAACTAACTGTTACTATGCTCTTCTTGTAGAGTTAGAAACTGCGCAAGACCAGATAATTAAACCAAATGCGATTTTATTAACAAAGTCTGCTAAGTTATAGATAACGTTTAATGCGTTAGCATCAATTCCACCTGTTAGGTAACCAAAAATGTAACCTAATGGGTAAATTGCCCAACCTACAGTAACAATCATTCTTAAAGCTCCAAATGCAGTTACTAAAGCTTTATTTCCAGATTTAGCAGCAACTTTTCCTGCTTCTCCTGAAAAGATTTCATAAAGAATGTAAATCCATCCAGCCATACCGATTATGAAACCTAGTGTAGCGTTAATGAATCCAGCTTCTCCAAGATATCCACCTATTAACATAACTAGTGAACCAATTAAGATTCTCCAGAATATGTTTGTGTCAACTTTTCTTACTGCTGAAAGAATTAAGTAAAATTCTACTAGCTGTAGCGGTACAGTAATTAACCAGTCAATGTATCTGTAAACAGTTGGAGTATCACCTGTTTCAACCCATACTGCTCTCATATACATATAGTGAATAAATGCTATACCAGTTACTAATCCAGCTACGTTTACTGATTTTCTCCATTGAGAACCGACATTAGCCTGTTCCATAAAGAAAAACGCTGTAGCT
Source organism: uncultured Pelagibacteraceae bacterium (assembly GCA_902597335.1). Lineage (GTDB taxonomy): Bacteria > Pseudomonadota > Alphaproteobacteria > Pelagibacterales > Pelagibacteraceae > Pelagibacter. The sequence goes on along the minus strand of CACJXK010000001.1, from coordinate 261,850 downwards.
GCTAACATACCCATTGAAATTAACCAAAACGAAATACCTACGAAATCGTCTGTAGCTAAAAAGGCTGTTGCTGCGTTAGCTGCCGTAGTTGCTCCGAAAAGCACTGCCGCTAAAGCTAACATTTTCATTGTCTTCATAAAAAACTCCCTCATAGTTAGTTTTTTTTATTAGTTTAAATTTAAACTACAGACTAATCTAATGATTAGCCTAAAGTTAGGGTTAGATAGCAAAAAAAATTAGTTTATTGAAGAGTTTTTGACCTCTAAAAAGTATTGATTTTACTTACTTTGTGAAATTAAATACAACCTGTTACATAAAATCATTATAAAAGTGAGTCAAAAAACAAATCAATATGGCAGGCAAATTTAACAAAATTTATCAAGAATCAATCCAAGATCCCGAGAATTTTTGGCAAAATGTGTCTGAGGATATCTTTTGGTTTAAAAAACCAACTAAAATTTTAAACAAATCTAAACCTCCATTTTATAAATGGTTTGAAGATGGAGTAACGAACACCTGTTATAACGCAATTGACACTCATATTGATCAGGGCAATGGTGACAAGACAGCCTTAATATATGACAGCCCTATTACAAACAATAAAGCAAAGTTCACATACAATGAATTAAGAAATAGAATTTCAAAATTTGCTGGTGCACTTGATAGTCAAGGTATTAAAAAGGGTGACAGAGTAATCATTTACATGCCAATGATACCAGAGGCCGTTATAGCGATGCTCGCATGTGGAAGAATTGGGGCAATACACTCTGTTGTCTTTGGTGGTTTTGCATCAAATGAGCTAGCAAGTAGAATTGATGATAGCAAAGCAAAGATTTTGATTACCGCTTCTTGTGGATTTGAGCCGGGAAGAACAGTTGAGTATAGACCTTTAGTTGACGGAGCACTTAAACTTGCAAAACATAAAGTTGAAAAAGTAATTTTCTTTCAAAGAAAAGACCATGAGGTAAAACTAAACTCTCCACTTGAGATAAGTTGGGAAGAGTCTCTTATAAATGCAAAAGACAAAGAGTGTGTTGAAATAGGAGCAAATGAATTTGCATACATTCTATATACATCGGGAACTACGGGAATTCCAAAAGGTATAGTAAGAGATGTTGGTGGTCACATTGTTGCTCTAAAGTGGACAATGAAAAATATTTATAACATCGATGAAAATGATGTTTGGTGGTCTGCAAGTGATATTGGATGGATAGTAGGACACTCTTATATTGTTTACGCTCCTTTGTTTAAAGGATGCACAACTGTTTTGTTTGAAGGTAAACCAGTTGGAACTCCTGATGCAGGTGTTTTTTGGAGAATAATTTCTGAATACAAAATAAAATCATTATTCACTGCACCTACAGCTTTTAGAGCTATTAAAAAAGAAGATCCAGATGGAAAATTTTTTTCTAAATATGACTTAAGTTCATTTGAGTCCTTGTTCTTAGCTGGAGAGAGAGCTGATCCTGATACTTTGAAGTGGGCAGAAAATCTTTTAAATGTTCCAGTCATTGATCACTGGTGGCAAACTGAAACTAGTTGGGCAATAAGCTCAAACTGCACTGGTATAGAAATGCAAAAAACTAAATACGGTTCAGCATGTAAAGCTGTACCTGGTTATGATGTAAAAATTATTAAACCAGACCATTCAATTGCAAAACCAAATGAGATGGGAGATATAGTTGTTAAGTTACCCTTACCACCAGGTACTTTTCCTACACTTTGGAATGCAGATAAAAGGTATGAGGAAAATTATATGTCTAATTATAAAGGTTACTATCAAACCTATGATGCAGGACATATTGATGATGATGGTTACATATGGATTATGTCAAGAACTGACGATATTATTAATGTTGCTGGGCATAGATTATCTACAGGAGCAATAGAAGAAGTTTTATCTGAACATCAGTCAGTTGCAGAGTGTGCCGTTCTTGGAATTGCAGATAAATTAAAAGGACAATTACCTATAGGCTTAGTTGTTTTAAAATCTGGAGTTGAAAAAGAAAATGACACTATCTCCCAAGAGTGTATTAAGATGGTTAGAGATAAAATTGGACCAGTTGCAGCATTTAAAGTTGTGATAGTAATTAAAAGATTACCCAAAACAAGATCTGGAAAAATTTTAAGAGGAACTATAAGGAAAATAGCCGATGGTGAGGATTATAAAATGCCAGCAACAATTGATGATCCTGCAATTCTAGATGAAATTACTCAAAGTTTAATAGAAAATAAAATTCTCAAAAACTAAACTTATCTAATCTTCAAATTTAATTGGTTTTCCAGATGGTTCTCCTATAATTTTTCCATCTTTCATTTTAATGTCTCCATTTATAATTGTATAAACTGGAGTTCCCTTAAACTTATATCCATCAAATGGCGACCAACCACACTTGCTCTCTATTTTATTATTTTTAATCTCAATAACTTTATTCATATCTACAATTGTAAAGTCTGCATCATACTTTTCTTTTATAAAACCTTTACCTATAATTCCAAATATTTTAGCTGGATTCTCACAGACAAGATTCATTAACTGCTCTAAAGATAATTTACCATCATTTACATGATTAAGCATCACAGGCATCAGGGTTTGAACTCCTGGCATTCCAGATGGCGTATCAGGATACTCTTTGTCTTTATTCACTTTTAGATGTGGAGCATGATCAGAGCCAATTGTATCGTTGTAATTATTTCTTACTGCGTACCATAAACGATCATAATGACTTTTATCTCTTAATGGCGGGTTCATTTGAGCGTATGTTCCAAGTTTATCATAACAGTCTGGTGCAAAAATAGTTAAATGTTGCGGGGTTATCTCAAAAGTAATATTTCCTTTGTTCTGAGATAAAAAATCTATTTCCTGTTTGGTGGTAATATGTAAAATGTGTGCTTTCTTACCTAATCTTTTTGCAATTTTAACAATTTTTCTTGTCGATGAAATTGCACATTCCTCATCTCTCCATATTGGATGAGAATGTACATTTCCTTTTTCTCTTAATTTTTTTCTTAAATTTAAAATATCTTCATCTTCTGAATGAACTGCAACAATTTTTGATGTGCTCTCAAATACTTTTTCTATATCTTCTTCTTTATGAACTAACAAAGTTCCTGTTGATGAGCCCGCAAATAATTTAACACCACAACACCCTTCTAAGCCTTTAAGACTTGCTAATTCATTTTGATTAGTAGGAGTGGCGCCAAAGTAAAATGCATGGTTACAAAACATTCGATTTTTTGCTAAATCTATTTTTCTCTGAAATTCTTTTTGATTAGTGGTTGCAGGATTAGTGTTAGGCATTTCAAAAACTGAGGTTATACCTCCAACTATTGCTGCTCTACTACCAGTATGTAAATCCTCAGTATCTGTTGATCCTGGTTCTCTAAAATGTGTTTGTGTGTCAATACAACCAGGCAAAACTGTAAGTCCACTTGCATCGATTATCTGACTTGCTTCTTCTTCTATTTTTCCAATCTTACTAATCTTGCTGTTTTGAATGCCTATATCAACATCTTTTAAATCTTTATCAATATAGCATTTTCCATTTTTAATAATAAGATCTAACATATTTAAAAAAAGTAATTATATCATTTGTTATAGTATTACAATATGAATAGGAGAAGTGTTTACATTTTAGAGGATAGAGGTCTTCTTTACATAAATGGAGAGGAAGCAAAAAAGTTTTTACAAAATATAATTACAAATAATATTGAAAACGTATCAGAAAATAGAAGTTGTTTTTCAGCTCTTTTAACTCCCCAAGGAAAATATCTTTATGATTTTATAATTATTAAACATAAATCAGGCTTTTTTTTAGATTGTGAAAAGGAAATTATCGATGATTTATATAAACAATTAAACTTATATAAACTAAGGTCAAAAGTTGAGATATTAAATCTTAGTAATGAGTTTGTTGTAGCAAGTCTAAATAAAGAAAAATTTCTAGAAATAGAAAATTCTAAAAATGAAGAAGGTTTTACAATAAAATTTAGAGAAGATCCTATACTTCTAGATCCGAGATCTAAAGAATTAGGAGCTAGATTAATTATTAATTTAGAAAAACTATATTTATCACTAAAAAAATTAAGATTAGAAGTTTCAGATGTTAATGAATACTATAATCTTAGTCACGAGTTGGGTATACCTCAAATTAATACCAGAAATCTTCAGGATAAAATTTTTGGAATTGAGTGTAACTTTGAAGAACTAAATGGAATAGATTTTCAAAAAGGTTGTTATGTTGGGCAAGAAAACACTGCAAGAATTAAGCTTAAAGATAAATTAAATAAGAGATTGTTTGCAATTAAAGTTTTAGATGGTGAACTCAATAGTGTAGAAATAACTTTTGAGAATAAGAATATTGGAAAGTTATTAATCAATAATAAAACCCCATTTGCTTTATTAAAATTGGAGAATAAAAAATTTAATTTTGATGCAAATCTAAAATGTGGAGATGCAAATATTAAAGCTATTAAACCATTTTGGTTTTAATTATTTAATATATTTAGACAAATCTGGTTTGAAATAATTAGGACCCTTCATTACCTTTCCAAATTCATTAAATATGGGCTTGCCATCTTTTCCTAACTTACTCATATTTGAATTTTGAACTTCATCAAAACATCTGTCTAAATCAATACCAAATGCATGCCCTGCTCCATAAGTAACGTATAATATGTCTGTTAAAGCATCAGCAACTTCTGTTAAATTTTTTTCAGATATGGCTTGTTTAAGCTCTTCAAGTTCCTCACTGATAAGTGATATTCTCAAAGAATTAATCTTTTCAGTGCCTAAGCTTGATGAAACTTTTACTTCTTGATTAAAAGTTTTCATAAAGAAACCAACCTTTTCAAAATTTGTCATTTTACTCCTATATGATTTTAATATTTTTTAATGTATAAATATCTCAATATACTCTCAAAATAAGATAATGAAATTCAGAAAAGAATATGACAGCATAGGTTCTATAAATGTACCTGTGGATAAATATTGGGGTGCATCAACACAAAGATCAAAAAAGTACTTTGATATTGGAGATATATTGGTTAGGCCTAAATTAATTAAATCTATAGCTATAATTAAAAAAGCTGCTGCAATAACAAATTTTAAAAATAAAGATATTAATTCAAAGATTTTTAAATCAATAATCCGAGCTGCAAATGAAGTAATCTCTGGGAAATTAGATAATCATTTTCCACTTAAAGTTTGGCAAACAGGCTCTGGTACTCAAACTAATATGAATGTGAATGAGGTAATATCTAATAGAGCTATTGAAATCTTAAAAGGAAAAAAAGGCACAAAAAAACCTGTTCATCCAAATGATCATGTAAACAAATCACAATCAACTAACGACGTATTTCCAACTGCAATGCATATCGCTATAGCAATGGAGACGAAAGAAAAACTATTACCAAGTTTAGAATTATTAAATAATGAATTAAAAAAAAAAGTAAGAAAGTTTAGTAAAATTGTAAAAATTGGAAGAACACACCTTCAAGACGCAACACCATTATCATTAGGTCAAGAATTTTCAGGTTATCAATCTCAACTAGATGAATGCATTACGAGAATTAAAGTTTCGCTAAATGAAATATATTACTTGGCTCAAGGTGGAACTGCTGTTGGTACCGGAATTAATACAAAAAAAAATTTTGATAAAAAAATAGTAAATGAAATTAAAAAAATAACTAAACTGCCATTTAAACCTGCGAAAAATAAGTTTGCAGCATTAGCTGCACACGATGCAATTGTAAACTACTCTGGAACATTAAATACAACTGCAGTTTGTCTAATGAAGATTGCCAATGATATAAGATTTTTAGGATCAGGACCTAGAGCCGGATATGGTGAATTGATACTTCCAGAAAATGAACCAGGATCTTCTATAATGCCTGGTAAAGTAAATCCTACTCAATGTGAAGCTGTGACAATGGTTTGTGTTAAAGTAATTGGAAATCATAACGGGATTACTATGGCCGGATCGCATGGACATTTTGAACTTAATGTTTTCAAACCTTTAATAATTCATAATGTACTTCAATCCATACAATTATTATCTGATAGCACAAAAAGTTTTGGGAAATATTGCATATCTGGATTAAAGGCAGATAAAAATAGAATTAAAGATTTGGTAGATAATTCTTTAATGCTTGTAACTGCTTTATCACCGGTGATTGGTTATGATAATGCGGCCAAAATTGCAAAAAATGCTTTAAAAAATAAAACAACCCTCAAAATAGAGGCTATGAAAACAGGACTTATTACTGAAAAAGATTACGATAAGATTGTAGATCCACTTAAAATGATAAGACCTTTCTAATTACTTAAAATTCTTTTAACAATTGATTTAAATTCTTGAAGTTTTCTAAAATTATAAGGTAAGTCGTCCTCAGTTTTATGAAGGTTATCTAATTGATTGATTTTTATATCAAAGATTGAAATCAAGCCTGTACTGATGTTTTTGTCTATTTTAAAATATATCTTATCTATTTTTTTAACTTCTCTCAGATTTAATTGAAATTTCTTTGCAAAATTTCTCTTATTTTTAATAGTAATTACATTTGATGAATTTAACATTATTTCTCCATCTTCATTTTGATATTTGATTTCAGACACAATCGAACCTGCATCTCCTAGATTAAGTATTGCTTTATTTAAAACAATAGACCTTTCTGAAATTTTAAAGTTTATAAAACCATCACTTATAATTTCATTTTTAAGATTGGTTAAAGAAAGTTTTAAGTCTCCATTTAAATTTCCTATTAAATCAGATTTTAAATTAAGTATTGAGTAAACTAAATTATCAATTAAAAAATTTAAATTTTGCTTATTCAAAATTATATTTGAATTTAAATAAAATGGGTTAAGCTCAATTATAGAGTCTAAATTTATATCATTATTATTTTGTGGTGATTTTAAAGTTATTGTATTATTTTTAAATAGATAATTAACCTCAATATCCTGGTTTAAAAAATTTATAAATGTTGATCCTTTAAAGTTTGAACTATTTTCATAATTTAATGTATTTTTAATAAATATATTAGGATTTTTAAAATTTATTTCTATTTGTGAATTAAATTTTGAAATAAATTCTTTTTTCCAAATAGATACAAAATCTAAGTCAAAAATATTTCCATTGATGTTTAATTTTTTAATGTTGTCTTTTTGAGAAGTTGTAAAAACTAATTTTTTTATTGGAGAAATTACAATTGTCTCACCATTTTCATCTAATATAAATATTTTACTTTTTTTGATATGAATTGGTTTGCTATTACTATTATGAAAATAATTTCTCAAAATATTATATTCTTTTTTTTTTAGTGAAAAATTGTTCTCTTGTAATTCAATTTTTTCGAAACTTATTTTAGATTTTGGATACAGTTTATTTGTGTCTAGAAAAACTTTTAATGACTCAATATCAATTGACATTTCCCCAGCACTTTTATCGTCTATTGATAAAGACGAATTATTAATTAACAAATGCGGTTTTGGCAATAATTGATACTTTATGTCACCATTTATATTTATTTTAATATCAAAATTTGAATAAAATTTTTTCTCAATGATATTTTCTATACTTTTATAATTAAATAAAACTGGTATTGATAAATAAATGCCAAACAAAAAAAATAGTATAATTAATAAAAAAATACTTTTTACAAATAAAGAGAGTTTGCCTGTTTTTTCCATTGATTTAATATCGCTTAAATTGAAAAAAAATAAACGATGAATTTAGATTATTTAACAAATCTCAATAAAAGTCAGGAAGAAGCTGTTTTACATTTAAATGGCCCGCTTTTGATTGTTGCAGGTGCAGGATCAGGTAAAACAAGAGTTTTAACATCAAGAATTGCACACATAGTAAAACAGCACAAGGCATTCCCAAATCAAATATTAGCAGTAACTTTTACAAACAAAGCAGCAAAAGAAATGCAACTAAGAGTCTCTAAATTTTTAAAAAAAGAGGCAACAGGTCTTCCTTGGTTAGGTACTTTTCACTCAATTAGTGCGAAAATATTAAGAAAGCACGCAGAGGCAGTTGAACTAAAGTCAAATTTTTCAATTATTGATCAAGATGACCAAGTGAGATTGATTAAAAATATTTGTAAATCTGAAAACATAGATACAAAAAAAATATCGCCTAGATATATTTTGGCAATAATTGATAAATGGAAAAATAAAGGTTTTTATCCGAATGAAGTAATACTAAAACGTAAGGATGTTTTAGAAAAAAGCTTTCTTGGTATTTATAAAATTTATCAAAAGAAACTTATTGATTTAAATGCTGCTGATTTTAGTGACTTAATTCTTCATACTGTAAAAATTTTTGAAAAGAATAAAGATATTTCAAATATGTATTCTAAAAAGTTTAAGTATATCTTAGTTGATGAATATCAAGACACAAACTTTATTCAAAGTGAATGGCTTAAGTATCTAGCAGAGTATAATCAAAATATTTGCTGTGTTGGAGATGATGATCAATCAATATATAGTTGGAGAGGTGCTGAAATAAAAAATTTTCTTCAATTTGAAAATGTTTATGAAAATACTAAAATAATTAGATTAGAAAAAAATTATAGATCTACTCAAAATATTTTGAGTGTTGCGTCAAATATAATTGAAAATAATCAAAATAGAGTTGGAAAAAAACTTTTTACAGACCAAGAAGAAGGTGAACTTGTATCTTTAAATTGCTTCAGAAATGTTAAAGATGAAGCAACCGAAATTGGTTCTAATATTGAGGATTTCAAAAGTAAATTTTCATTAAACCAAATTGCTATACTAGTAAGAGCTATTTTTCAAACAAGAGAGTTTGAAGAAAGATTTTTAAAAATTGGTGTACCTTATAGAATTATAGGAGGTATAAAATTCTATGAAAGAGCAGAAGTAAAGGATTGTGTAGCGTATTTAAAGACTGTTTATCAACAACAAGATGATTTATCATTTGAAAGAATTCTAAATGTTCCAAAGAGATCTATTGGTGATACAACAGTAAAAACAATTAACAATTTTGCTAAATTAAATAAGTGTTCCCTAGAAGTAGCTTCCAAAAAATTAATAGAACAAAATAAAATTAAACCTAAAACCAAAATAGGACTTAATTCATTATTAAATCTTTTAACTAAATGGAGAAATGATTTAAGTGAAAAAATGAATCATAACAAACTGTTACAAACAATTTTAGATGAATCAGGGTACAGTGAAATGTTGAAAAATAAGAAGGATATAGAAAATGAAAATAGATTAGAAAATATAAAAGAATTATTAAATGCAATGAAAGAATTTGACAACTTGGAAAGTTTTTTAGAGCATGTTGCACTTGCAACATCACTAGATCAAGACTGGCAGAGTGAGAAGGTGAACTTGATGACAATTCACGCATCAAAAGGTTTGGAGTTCGATGTGGTATTCTTGCCAGGATGGGAAGAAGGATTGTTTCCTCACCAAAAAAGTATTGAGGAAAAGGGTGAAAGTGGACTAGAGGAAGAAAGAAGGTTGGCGTATGTTGGTATTACTAGGGCAAAAAAACTAGCTAAAATATCGTTTTCTATGAACAGGTTTTATCAGGGTGATTGGATTGATAGTATGGCGTCAAGGTTTGTTGATGAACTGCCTGATGATTATATAAAAAAAAATAATAATTTTATGGACAAAAAAGAGGAAGATTTTGAATTTAATCAAGACATAGATTTTGATGGTGATAATGAAATTAGAAGTCCAGGGTGGATACGATATCAAAAAAAATTAAAATGAGCATTGAAATAAGCAAAATTATCAACTCAAATAACTTAGATGGGTATATTCTACCAAAAAACGATCATTATTTTACAGAATATTCTAAAATAAATAATCTAAGATCAATTTCAAAATTTTCTGGATCAGCAGGTTTTGCGATTTTTTTAAAGAATAAAAAGTATTTATTTGTTGATGGAAGATACACTATTCAAGCTGAAAAGGAGTCTGGTAAAAACTTTAAAATTTGTGAAATTCCTTATGTTTGGCCTAAAAATTTATTAAAAAAAAAAATTAAAGTTGGTTTTGATCCAAGTCTTTTCACGAAAGAAACTTTAAATAAATATTTTGGAGATGAATATTTCCTAATTCCTTTAAATTATAAATTTAAAAATAAGAAAATAAATAAAAAAAATAATTTATTTTTTAGCTTAGATGCAGGTATTGCTGGTGCAAGTGTTAGCAAAAAAATAAATCGTTTAGTTAAATTGATGATAAAAAAAAAAATTGATTATTCTTACATAAGCGCTGGCGAAAATATTTGTTGGCTTCTTAATATTAGAGGAAAAGATTTGCCAAATTCTCCCATAGCTAATTGTAAAATAATAATTTCTAAAGAAAAAAAAATATTTTTTTTTGCTAATAAATATAAAATAAACAAAATCAAAAAAACTTTAAAAAAATTAAAAATATATTTTTTTGAAGAAAATAGTATTTTGAAGTCTTTGATTAATCTTAAACAAGGAAATTTTTGTATTGATAGTAAAACATGTTCAGTTTTCGAGGAAAGCTTAATAAATTTTAATTTTAAAATAATTGAAAGAGAAGACCCAATTTATATTTTAAAATCTGTCAAAAATAAAACCGAAATTAAAAATATGATTGATGCACACATTGAGGATGGTGTTGCTTTAACAAAATTCCTGTATTGGATAAAAAACCATAAAATTAAAAATCTAACAGAAAAAAAAATTGAGAAAAAATTAGAGAATTTTAGAAAAGAAAATAAAAATTATTTATATCCTAGCTTTGATACTATTGCTGGATCAGGACCAAATGGAGCAATAATTCATTACAGGTCCAATAGATATACAGATAGAAAATTAAAAAAAAATGATTTGTTGCTTATTGACTCTGGAGGACAATATAAATGGGGGACAACAGATGTAACTAGAACAGTATGTTTTTCAAAAGTTTCGAATAAAATTAAAGATATATTTACAAGAGTATTAAAAGGCCATATTGCTGTTGTATTATCAGATATTAAAAGAGAGAAAAATGGACATAATATAGATAAAATTGCAAGAAAAAGTCTCAACTCTGTTGGCCTTGATTATCGGCATGGAACTGGTCATGGAGTTGGGGCATTTCTTAATGTTCATGAAGGTCCACAAGGAATATCAAGAAATAACTATGTAGATTTAAAAGAGGGGATGATTTTAAGTAATGAACCTGGATTTTATAAGAAAAACGATTTTGGTATAAGAATTGAAAATTTAGTTTTTATTAAAAAATTTAAATCAAAATTATTTTTTGAGAATCTTACTTTGGCACCAATCGATATCGATTTGGTTAACTTTAAAATGCTCAATAAAAAGGAAAAAGATTACCTATTTAAGTATCACTTTGAAGTTTATAATACTATTTCTCCTTTTTTGAAAAAAAATGTAAAGAAATGGTTGACTAATTTAATTAAGTAAATCAAGCCAATCTTTCTGGGATAAGATATTTATTCCTAAATCCCTAGCTTGCTCAACTTTTCGATTTGTTGGCTTTTCTCCAATTATTAAATATTTTAATTTTTTATTAATTGAACTAACAACAGATCCTGAATTTTTTTCTATCAGTGATTTAGCTTCAGCTCTACTCATACCTGATAATTTTCCAGTAAACATGAATGTATTGTTTAAAAGTTTTCCATTTTTATTTAATTTAATGTCAGAAATACTTAATATTGAGGATAATTTTTCGAAAACACTATAATTCAATTTGTTATTAAAAAATTTATTCAAAGATTTTATCTGAGTATCACCAATTCCATCAATATTCAAAAATTCATTAATTTTATTTTTCTTAACATAACCCATAAAATTTTTTATAGACTTTGTGTATTCTGCAATTAATTTAGCATTTTCTATACCTATATGTCTAATCCCAATGGCATATAAAAATCTATCGAAAGAAACTTTTTTTGATTGATCTATTGAATATTTTAAATTTGAAACTGAAAGTTCTCCCCAACCCTCTAATTTTGATATTTTGCTATAGTTAAAATTATATATATCTTGTGGAAATCTTATTAAGTTTAGATCCCAAAAATTCTCAACAACTTTTTTGCCTAGTCCATCAATATTCATAGCATCTTTGGATATAAAGTGTTTTATTTTTTCAATCGCAATTTTTTCGCAATCATAACCTTCATTAATACATCTTCTAACTGCGTCATACTTTTTTGTTACTTTGTTAAGCTCTTTAATTGTTTCTGATCCACAAGAAGGACAATTTTTTGGAAAAATAAATTTTTTCGATTTTCTATCTCTTTTTTTTAAGTCAACAAGTATTACATGTGGTATCACATCCCCTGCTCTCTCTATTTTAACCGTATCACCAACTCTTATATCTTTTCTGATAATTTCATCTTCATTGTGTAAGGTTGCATTAGAAACGATTACTCCTCCAATATTTACTGGCTTTATTCTGGCTACAGGTGTTAATGCCCCAGTTCTACCAACCTGAATATTTATTTCGGTTATTTGAGAGTATGCACTATCTGCTGAAAACTTGTGAGCTATAGCCCATCTTGGAGAGTTTGCTGTAAAACCTAATCTGTTTTGAAGTTCAAGACTATTTATTTTATAAACTAAACCATCAACATCATATTCTAAATCAAACCTATATTTCTCAAATTTTTTATGAAAAATTTCTAAATCATTAATTGTTTTAAATACTTTATTGTGTTCACTTACTTTAAATCCCCATTTTTTTAAGCAGCTTAAAAATTCTGATTGCTTCTTAATATTTTTATTTTTAAAAAAACCAAAAGTGTATGCTACAAAATTAAGTGGTATTTTTTTGGTTTGCTCAGAGTTTTTTTGTCTCAATGAACCTGATGCTGCATTTCTTGGATTTGCAAAATTGCTTTTTAAATTTTCGAAGTCACTTTTTTTTATAAAAACCTCACCTCTAATATCTATATCACTTGGAAAATCTTTATCTTTTATTACATGAGGTATGTCATTTATAGTTTTTAAATTTTCGGTAATTACCTCACCTGTAACACCATCTCCTCTAGAGGTGCCAATTAATAACATACCATTTTTATAAGTTAGTGAAGCAGAAATACCATCTATTTTTGGTTCAACACTATATTCTAATTCTATCTTTTGATTTAAATAATTATAAATTCTTTTTTCAAAATTTAGTAAATCATCTTTATTAAAAGCATTTGATAAAGAAAGCATTTTTACCCGATGATTAGATTTAACAAAATTTTTTGATGGTGGATATCCCAAAGAAATTGACGGTGAATATGTGCTTTTTAAAAAAGTATATTTTTTTTCTAAATCAAATACGTCTAATTTAATTTTATCATAATCTTTGTCTGAAATTGTAGGTGAGTTTTTATCAAAGTAGTTTTTATTATGTTTTTTTAATTCATTTAATTTATTTTTATAAAGTTTTTTTATTTCAGACTCTTTCATTTATTATTATTTAAATAATTCTTTAAATCTTTTAAGTAAAGATTCTTGATTGTCACTATCTGTTTTAAGATCTACTTTTCTATAATTCTTATTTAAAATTTCATAAGACCTTTCATACCATTCACTTGACTGATAATTATAACCTAGTAAAGCTGTATATTTTTTTGCTTCTTCTTCAAGCCCAATTTTATAATTCAATTCAACAAGTCTATACAAAGCTTCTTCAATAAATATAGTAGTGTCATATTGGTTTACGATTTTTTTATATCTATTCATTGCTGGTATCCACTTTTCTCTGCTTAAATAATAATTTGCTAAATAAATTTCTTTTGATGCAAGTATTTCCTGAATTAATTCAAGTTTGAATTTGGCATCCTCTGCAAAATCAGTTTCTGGAAATTCTTTTAATAATAAATTAAAATATCTTTGAGCATTTACTATTTCTCCTAAATCTTTTTTCTCATCAACTATTTGGTTATAATGACATATAGCCAATAAATAATAAGCATAATCAGTATCTGGATGATTTTGATATTTATTTAGAAATCTCTCTAGTTCAAAAATTGCATCACTAAAATATAAATCAGAGTAAAAAGCGTATGCCGCCATGAGAGTTGATCTGGGTGCCCATATTGATTGTGGGTACAAAAGCTCCACTTCATTAAATTTTTTAACTGCAAAAAAAATATCTCCTCTATTAAATTCTTTTAATCCTTCATTGTAAGCTTCGATCATTTGCATTTCTAAATTATCTTCTTTTATAATTGATATTTTTTCTTCTTTTTGAGAGCAGGAAAATGAAATTAATAATACTATTAAGTAAAATAAAAAATTTTGAAATTTCATTAATGAATCTTAGCAGAATATTTTTAAAATTCTAATTTTTAAGCAATAGATTTTAAATTATGACGATTATTTATAAGTGAATGCGGTAAACTTTTTCCTTTTATTTCAATTAAAGAGTAGTTTCTTGTATCACTAAATACTTTTCTTAATAATTTATTTGTTAAACTGTGACCACCATGTTTACATTGAAGAGATCCGATCAATCTATAACCTGTTAAATATAGATCACCCATACAATCTAGTATTTTGTGATTTACAAACTCCTTTTTATTTCTTAATCCATTTTCATTCAATATTTTTTCATTTTTTACAACAATTGCATTTTCAAGAGATCCACCTTTTCCTAAATTCATTTTTTTTAGTTTTTCAATATCTTCATAAAGACAAAATGTTCTTGAATTAAATATATCATCTAAGTTATCCTCAAATACGTTAATTTTATTTCTTTGTGATTTTATAATTTCATTTTCATAGTTAATCTCAAAGTCTATTTCTAATGTGGTGTTTGATTTATCAATTGATATAAATTTTTTACCTTCATCAATCTCTACATGATTATTTATTTTTATTAATTTAATCGGTAGGTCACTCTTTTTAATTCCTGCCTTCTTTAATAACTCTATAAATTCCTTTGCGGATCCATCAAGTATTGGTATTTCTTGTGAGTCTGTTTCAACAATTGCATTGTCAATACCTAGTCCCAAAAAAGCAGCCATTAAATGTTCAATTGTAGAAACTTTAATTCCAAACTGATTTGATATAGTTGTACAAAGTGTAGCCTCACAGACGTTTTCAAAATTTGGAACAATTATATTATTTTCTTTTAAATCCACTCTTTTAAAAATAATTCCTGAATTAGGTTGTGATGGCAAAATTCTAATATTAACTGGACTACCAGTATGAACTCCTATGCCTGACAATGATACTTTATTTACTATAGTAGACTGAGATAAAACTGACATATTAAAACTATACGGAAAATAGAGAAAATTTAGTATTCAAGTAATATTACAAGAAAATACAATTATTTTGAAAATAAATTGAAAAAACGCTCAAAGAATCCTGCTCTTTTTGAATTTTTTTTTGATAACACCAGTTGACTTTCCTCGCTTTTGTCATAAGCCAAACCTGCATCACAGATAGTAGACACATTTTCTTTGAAAAAAATTAATTCCTCAAATAATTTACTAGTTCCAAAATTTGTAGTATTTGATAGCAGTTTTGATCCACTCCCAATAAAAATTAAACTTTGAATTTCCAAATTATTTGAAACTTTAAAATAATTGTTTTTATAAACTGCAAGTTCAATTATTTCATCTACTCTAGCTTGAATAATATTTTTCAATTTATCAATTGAAATATTTTTCTTTTGAATTTCGCTATAAAGATTAATATTTTTACTTTGGTCTTTATTAAAAAAGTCATTTTCATCAATATTAAAATTTTTTTTTAAATTTTCTGAATAATCCATATCCAAATCTAATACTTTTGAAATATCTTTCGTAATACTATTTCCACCTAGATTTATGGAATTAAAGAATACAAACTTATGATCAATAAAGAACCATGCAGTTGTTCTTTCAAAACCAATATCTAAAAATACAAAATTATTTTTAAATTTTAATTTCTTATTATAAAATGTTGCTTTCACGTAGCTTGAACAAAATATATTTGAAATATTTAAACTATTTTTTTTAAATGTGGAAAAAATATTATTAATTATTGATTTGCCTAGACATATAAATTTAAGTTCCAGTACTAATGATTTACTTTTTACTTTATCTGTTATTTTTTTTAATTTTTTATTATCATCAATAATAAGACTATTAATTATTAAGTGTATAATATTATATTCAAAATGATTTTCCTTAATTAAAAAATTTGCCTCCTCAATCAAGTTTTCAAATTGTTTTTTAACTGAAGTTGGTTGATCAAAGGATTTTTTAATTGATAATTCTATAAATTTAAATTTTGAGGAATCGTATAAAACTTTTACATTTTCTAAATGAGTAGATAAGTGCCTTTCAGCATCTCTAATTAATTCATTAAGATAATTATTTAAATCTTTATTATTTAAAGACTCATGCATTGCAACTTTTGATGAGTAAATACTTTTTGATTGACTATCAAAAACACCTATTCTCAAATTATTAGAACCAAAATCAATTACAGTATCAAATTCACTCATTTTTATTCGTCAATATAATCTGACTATTTACTCGTAGATCAATAATTTTTGTATTTATTAAATTATTGCTAATAGACATTTCTTTGAAAATTTTAATCGATTTTTCAACATCTTTAGAAGGTAACATCAACATCAGGCCATCTGAAAATAATAAATCCCATCTTTTATTTTTGAAATAATAATATTTTTCAATTTTATTTACTTCTAAATCATGAATATTTAAAATTTTCTGTAAATTTAAAAAGTCATTAATTTTAAAATCTCCAAATATTTCAGGAACTTTATCTATTTCTATAAGTTGATTTGAATTAATAAGCTTTCCATTTTTACCTATGAAAAAATTTTCTCCATCAATGAAAGTTTTTCCAAGAATTGCTGTTTTAGATAAATTGATATTTATTGTAGAAGGTATAATTTTATTCACATATATATTTTCTAAAAATTTATATTTATTTAATTTTTCTAAAACTTTATCTTCACTTAATTCAAAAATATTAATATTTTTAATATTTTTAAGATCAATTTCTATCGCTTTTTTTTCATTTATAGATAACCCATTTATATTTATTATCTTTAAACTAAACTGATCATGATAATTTTTTAAGAATTGAAAATTAAATATTGAACTTAAAAAAATAAAAAAAAATAAGTATAGATATAATCTATATTTACTTATTGATTGAAGCATCTTTTATTATTTCTTCAATAAGTCTTTTAAAGCTTATTTTTTGGTGATTCGCAATTTCTGGTACCAAAGAGAGTGAGGTCATGCCAGGTTGAGTATTTAGTTCCAACAAATAAAATTTGTTATTATAAAATCTAAAATCAGACCTAGATACACCTCTGCATTTTAATAGTTTGTGTGCTTTCAAAGCTATAGAGTTAACTTTCTTAAAATTTTCATGACTTATATTAACTGGAATAATATGTTCTGTTTTAGCACTTTCATTATACTTTGCTTCATAGTCATAAAATTTTCTTTTTGGTTTTAACTCTATAATGCCAAGTTTTTTATCGCCTAAAATTGCTGCCTGAATTTCTCTTCCTGGTATATATTTTTCAATTAAAACTTCTTTATATTTTTCTAATTTATTTAAATTAGAAATAAAATTGTTTTTATTGGTGATAAACACTCCTACACTAGAGCCTTCATTAATTGGCTTTAAAACAACTGGAAATTTCAATTTTTGATTAACTTTTTTTGTTATATTTTTAAAATTGATATTATTTTTAAAAATAAATTTAATATATGGAGGTGTCAGAATTTTATTTTTAATGAATATTTTTTTAGATATTTCTTTATCAATTGCAAGTGATGATGAAAGTACGCCTGAATGAGTATATTTTACTCTTTCAGACTCAAGTATAGACTGAATATATCCATCCTCTCCGTATCTGCCATGTAAAAGATTCAGAACCAAATCTGGTCTAAATTTCCTTAACTTTTTTACAAAATTTCCATCAGGCTCAGTTAATAAAATATTATATTTCGTATCTTTTTTTAATTCCTTAATAACACCTTTTGCTGTTATTAAACTAATCTCTCTTTCATTTGAGTATCCACCCGCTAAAGCTAATATCTTTTTCACTATTCGACAACTACAATTTCTAATTCTAATTTTACACCTGTATTTTGCTCAACTTTTTCTTTTACAAAATTAATTAATGACTTCATATCCTTAGATTTTGCATTTTTTTTATTCACAAAAAAATTTGCATGTTTTTCAGAAATGAATGCATCCCCATAACTTTTTTCGATTGATACACTTGATCTAATCAATTCCCATACTTTTTTATTAGTTTGATTGATCGGATTTTTAAAAGTGCTTCCACTGGTCTTAATTTTGGTCGGTTGAGCTATTTCCTTTTTTTTAATTAAATCATTCATATATTGCTCTATTTCTAAGCTATCTCTTTCCTTTCCTTTAAAAGTAGCACTTAAAAAAATTAAATCTTTCGATAACTCAATTGATCTATAATTAAAATTGATTTTATTTGCTGGTATACTTTTTACAACTCCTTGAAAATCTACTAATTGAATTGAAACAAGAACATCTTTAAACTCTTTTTTAAAACAGCCAGAATTCATTCTTATACCACCACCAATAGACCCTGGTATACAAGACATGAATTCTAAACCTGAAATATTATTATCCTTGGCAAATTCTGAGACTTTTTTTTGAGAAATAGCAGTTCCAGCGATAATTGTAGTTCTGTCTAACAAAGAAATCCTTGAAAAATTTTTTCCCAGCTTAATTATAGTTCCTTGATAGGTTTCATCATCAAATAACACATTGGAGCCATTTCCCAAAATAAATATTTTCCCACGTTGAGCATATAATTTGAGATAGTCTATTAAACCTTTTAAAGAATTTGGTTTAAACAAAATTCTTGTTTTTCCACCAATATTGAACCAATTTAAATTTTTTATTGTTTGATCGAAAAATACATTTCCATCTATCGATAATACAGATTTTTTTAGGTCTTCAATTTCCATTAAAAAATATTTTTTAAATTTTTCATCCAGCTAGATATTGATCCTGCTCCCATTCCTATATAAATCTTTTCGCCAAATGCATTCTGTTTTACAAATTTTTTTAACTGAAGTTCATCATCTATTAGTATTAACCTAACTTTAGAATTTTTTATTATTAAATTTGCAAAAGAATTATAGGTAAAATTAAGTTTTATTTTTTCATTAGCGGAATAAATTGGACACAATAAAACAGTATCTGCCATTTTAAAGCACTTTGAAAACTCATATTTTAAATTTTTTACTCGTGAAATTCTGTGCGGTTGAAAAATACAAACAATTTCTTTTTCTTTGTAAACATTTTTTACTCCACTTAATACTGAACTAATTTCGGTTGGATGATGAGCATAATCGTCATAAAAACTCACTTTAAAGTGATTAAATAGGTGAGTAAATCTTCTTTGAACACCTTTGAAACTATAAAGGCCTAGTTTTATATATTTTTCAGGTAAGCCAATCGTAAAAGCCAATGCAGCAGCAGCAGCTGCATTTCTTATATTGTGAATGCCAATCATTGGAAGCTTAATATTTTTAATTATTTTTTTTTTACTTGGTATATTTATTTTCATATCAAAGCTGGAAAGCTTAAAGTTTTGTTTAATATTTATTATTTGGAAATTAGATGTTTTATCTTCACCATAAGTATAGAAATTTTTATTTTTTGATTTATTCAGAACGTCTTTTAAATTCCTATCATCATTATAAATGAAACCTTTGCCTACAGATGGTATTTTTTCTATAAATTCTAAAAAGCTTTTTTTCAGGTTTGATATATTTTTATAATAATCTAAATGCTCATAATCTAAGTTTGTCACTATAGAATATACAAAAGGTATTTTTAAAAAACTACCATCTGACTCATCAGACTCTGTCACACACCAATTACTTTTTCCTAATTTTGCAGAATTACCAAATGAATTTAAAACTCCACCATTAATAATAGTTGGATCTAAATTACTAATCGAAAAAATATTTGATACTAAAGATGTTGTTGTTGTTTTTCCATGTGAGCCAGTAACAACAATATTTCTCATGAAGGAAACTATATGACCCAACATATCTCCCCTCGTATAAATTGGTAAATTTTTTTTTATTGCTTCTTGAATTTCAGGATTATTTTTTTTGATTGCTGATGAAATAACAAGAATAGTAGTTTTTTTTATATTTTCTTTTTTATGATTTAAAAATATTTTAATTTTTTTATCATTTAGTCTCTCAATATTTTTATTACTAGCAATATCACTACCTTGAACTTTATAGCCTAGGCCATTCATAATTAATGCTAAACCACTCATGCCTATCCCTCCTATGCCAACAAAGTGAATCAGCTCGTTTTTTCTCAAGTCAATTTTCATTTAATAGTTTATTTAGTCTAGCTTTATTTTTTTCCCAAGTATCTTCTTTAGTCAATCGAATTAAATTATTTTTTCTTAAAAAGTATTCATTTTGATTTTCAAATATATTAGTTAATAAGTTTATAAAATTATTTTCATTAATATCTTTTTGCTTTATTAGCCAACAACATTTTTTTTTTTCATAAAATTCTGCATTGTAGTATTGATGATTATCTTTAGCATATGGAAATGGAATTGCTATAAATGGAATATTTAAATAACTTAATTCTGAAATCGTAGATGCACCAGAGCGAGTGATAGCTAAATCATAATTTACTGCTTTTATTAATAACTTGTCATCAAAATCGAATAATTCATGATCTATTTGGTTATTTTTATATAAATTTTTTAAATTTACTCTCGATTTCTGATCAGTAATCTGTTGCAAAACTATAATATTTTGGGTTTTGGAGAGTTTTATTATCATCTTTGAAATAAAATCATCGAAAAATTTTGCACCTTGACTTCCTCCTATAATTAAAATTTTTTTTTTATCTTCAAGGGTTTTTTTTACATTTTTTTGATATTCATAAATTTCTTGTCTAAGTAATGGTTTGATTGAGTATATTTTTTTATGATATTTTTTTGGGATTTTTTTTAAATTCATATCATAACAAATAATTTTTTTTGCAAAATTTAAGGTTAATTTATTTGCTCTTCCTAAAATAGAGTTTGGTTCAAAAACGAAAATTTTGATTTTCATTAAATATGATGCCAAAGACAAAGGTATAGACATATACCCACCTGTACTAATTAAAATATTAAAATTATTTATTTTGAGATATCTATAGGATTTTAAAATTGAAAAGCAAAATTTTATTAAATTGTATGGTATTAAAAATAAATTTGAGAATATATTTGGCACATCGATCAATGAAAAACTATAACTGCTATTAATATACCTAGATCCTCTAATATCCGTTACAATATGTACTTCAAAATTGTCTTTAAGAGAATCATATAAGGTTAGTGAAGGAATTACGTGACCACCCGATCCACCAGTTATAATAAGTATTTTTTTCATTGAATTAATCCAAATTTCTTTTTGTTAAATTTAGAATTATACCCGAGACAATTGCTGTACTAACTATTGATGATCCACCATAGCTTAAGAACGGAAGTGTCATGCCTGTTGTTGGAAGTATTCTTATGTTTACACCCACATGTACAAAAGTTTGTAACAATATTAAAGAGATACAACCAATCAAGATTAATTTATAAGTATCCTCATTTAATAAATTTATTTTTTGGATAACTTTATAAGAAAAAATTAGATACAAAAATAAAATAACAATCACAATAATTGCTCCAAATTCTTCTGATATAACAGAGATTATATAATCTGTATGGGCTTCAGGAACTCTTGAATTCAGAGTACCTTCTCCGATGCCTTTGCCAAAAAAACCTCCATTTATAATTGCGTCACTCGCTTTTTCTGCTTGATAATTATTGCCTGAATTTGAGTCTAAAAAAGCTAAAAGCCTAATTTTTATATATTCAAATTTAGGAACAAAAATCACCAAATAACTTACAATAGAACATGCCAAAAGAAAAAAAACAAAAAATATAAAAATATTAATGCCTGATACAAAAATTAGAGCTAACCAGACCATTGTGATTAAAAGTGTTTGCCCAATATCAGGTTGGTAAACTAGTAAAAGTAAAATAGGAAGAATAAATAGAATACTTAAAAAATATTTAAAATATAGTCTTCTACTTTGGACAGTTAGCATTAAAGATAATGTCACTATAAAAAATGGCTTTATAATTTCTATGGGCTGAAACCTAGGTAAAAAAAATAAATCTAACCATCTCTTTGATCCTTTAACTTCAATACCAATGAAAGGAACTAATAATAAACTTACAAATGCAATCAAGAATAAAATAATTGAAAATTTTGTTAAGATTTTCTGATTTAAGAATGAAAAAAGTATCAAAATTAAAATAGCTAAAGTTATGTAAGCAGAATGTTTAAAAAAAAAATAATATGATTTTGTATCTAATTTATCTGAGGCTATTAGAGACGTAGAGACTAATGAAAAAAAAAGACCTAATAAAAATAAACCTAAAATTAAAAATAACAAAAATTTATCTATATTTTTCCACCAATAATAAAAGCTATCTAAATAATTGCTCATGTTCTAACTTTTTTAATTACATATTTAATATTACGATTAAAAAATTTTCCCCTTTCCTCAAAGTTTTTAAATTGGTCGAAGGATGCTGCACAGGGACTAAAAAGTATTACTTTTTTGCTATCATCATTTTTAATAGTAATATTTAAATTTTTTAAAATCTTTTTAAGTGTTAGAGAACTTTGATAAACAATTTTATTTGGCAAAGAATTGATCAAAAGATTTCTATCTTTACCATAAACAAAAGCTTTAATATTTGATAAATATTCTTGTTTTAATTTGAATTTATCGCCTTTTTTTGCAAGTCCTCCCAAGATCCAGTAAATATTTTTATAGCTTTCAAGTAATGGTACCGTAGATGAAAAACTTGTAGATTTTGAGTCATTAATAATTAATAATTTTTTTGATTGATATATAATTTGTTGTCTAAAATTTAATCCTTTAAATTTATTAGCAGTATTTATAACTGTTTTAAAATTTATCTTTAAAATCTTAGCAATATCGAAAATAAAACAAAGATTTTTTTTATTACTAGAATTTTTAAAGTAGATATTATCTATTTGTCTAAAATATTTTTTATATTTCAAGTAATCAATTTTAATAACTTTAGATTTGATTTGTTTTTTTTTAATCAATCCATTGAGAATTTTATTTTCACTATCTATAAATGTATAGTCATTTTTAGTTTGTGATTTTATGATTTTAAATTTTGCATTTACATAATTTTTAAAGGTTCCATGTCTTTCTAAATGATCTGGACTTAGGTTAAGTATAACCGAATATTTTGACTTAAAATATTTGCTATAATCAAGTTGATATGAAGATGCCTCAATTACAAATATAGTATTTTTTTTTATTTTTTTTTCCATTAATAGTGGATATCCGATATTACCAGTTAGTCTTACATCCATCTTATTTCTTTTAAGAAGGTCATATAAAAGTTTTGAAGTGGTCGATTTACCATTGGTTCCAGTGATTGTGATTTTATTTATTTTTGGATAACTAATTTCAAATATATCAAGTTCAGTAATGATTTTAGATCTGTTTCTATTTAAATAACTCGAAATTCTACATTTATTAATATCTATGCCTGGGCTTAAAACAATAAAATCAAAGCTTGTATTGAATAATTTCCTAATACTAATTAATTTTTTTCTAAGCTTAGTTGGAATATTTTTTATATTATCATCAAGTATTGTACAGATATTATTACTTTTTAAAAAATTAAAGCAAGAAATGCCTGATTTTCCAAAACCGTAAATTAAAATTTTTTTGTTTTTAAAATTAATTTTTTTTTTCATTCATTATCTTAATTTTAAAGTTGCAAGACCTATCATCGCTAAGATAATTGAAATAATCCAAAATCTAATTACAACAGTTGACTCGGGCCAACCTTTTTTTTCAAAATGATGGTGAATTGGTGCCATTTTAAATATTCTTCTACCAGTGAGTTTAAAAGATATAACTTGTGCAATTACCGAGACTGCTTCCAAGACAAAGAGACCACCCGTAATTGCAAGAACAATTTCGTGTTTAGTTATAATCCCAACTGCTCCCAATGATCCACCTAAAGCTAAAGAGCCTGTGTCGCCCATAAAAATTTTTGCAGGTGGAGCATTAAACCATAAGAAACCTAAACAAGATCCTATTATTGCTCCGCAGAAAATAGATGCTTCCCCAACTCCATCAATATAAACAATTTGTAAATATTCTGAAAAAACTATATTACCCGTAACATAACTAATAAAAGCAAAACATGCTGCAACCAATATAACAGGTACTGTAGCTAAACCGTCTAGTCCATCAGTCAAGTTAACAGCATTTGATGAACCTACAATAACAAATAAATAAAACGGAATAAAAAACCAGCCTAGATTAATTACTAAATTTTTAAAAAACGGAAAATATAGGTTTTCAAGTTCATTTGATCCACTAAAAAGATAAAGAAGGAAAATTCCACCTAATGCCAAAACGATCTGGATTAAAATTTTCAATTTCGATGAAATACCATTTGAATTATTTTTTTTTATTTTTTGAAAGTCGTCATATACCCCGAGGAGTCCAAAAGATCCTGCTATATATAGTAAGAACCAATTGTAGGGATTTGATAAATCACCCCACAACAACACTCCAGAGAAAATACCAAGTAATATCATTAAACCTCCCATTGTAGGAGTTCCTATTTTTTTGATAATATGCTCGCTCGGTCCGTCTTCTCTAATTGGATCATGAATTTGATTTGAAGAAAAATAATTTATTAATGGTCCCCCAACTAGAAAAACTACTGTCATCGAAGTAAACATCGAAAGACCTGTTCTTACGGTCAAATATTTAAAAACATTTAGAAAACTAAAAATTTCGACTAAGCTCGAAAAAAGACTAAAAAGCATTTAGCTTACCATTTTTCAAATTTTGACTTATTCTATTTAATCCAGTTGAATTTGAACCTTTGATCATAAGATATTCGCCATTCTTAATGTCTTTTATCATAAAATTATATATATCCTTTTTTGAATTTAATATTTTTCCTCTTTTTTGTGGTCTAATTTTGTTAAATGTTTCGATTACATCTTTGCCGTAAACATAAACTTTATCAATTTTAGTATGATTAATAAATTCAGCAGCTTTCCTGTGAAATTTTTTAGAATATTTGCCAAGTTCTAACATATCTCCTAATAAAATGAATTTTCTTTTTGAATTAGCATTTAAATTATTTAGTTTACTTAAAGCGAACTTTAGAGATAAGGGATTAGAATTATAACTCTCATCAATAAAATTAATTTTTTTTCCTTTTAAATTAATTAATTTTGTATCCCCTCTTCCCTCTGGAAATTTATAGTCATTGAAAAAAAATTTATTCAATTGATGCAAATCGAAGAAAACTGAAATTACAGCTAAAGTTGATAAAATATTATAAATATAATTTTCTAAATTTTTTTTAATTGAAAATACTAAATTTGAATTATTGTAATTAATGAAAAGAATACAATTATTTTCTTCATTTTTTATTTTTAATAAACGTAAATTCGAATTTTTTTTTATTCCAAAAGAAATTATTTTTAAATTTTTTTTTTTAGCTTTTAATTTAAAAAAGTTAAAAAATTGATCATCGGCATTCAATATGATTGTTCCATTTTCTACTATATTATTTATTATTTCTGATTTGGCTTGAGCTATACTATTTAAATTTTTAAAATTTTCAATGTGAGCATAAGATATGTTTGTAATTACTCCAATGTTAGGCAATATACTTTTAGTCAGAAAGTCAATTTCTCCTTTTTTATTCATCCCTACTTCGAAGATACCTATTTTATCTCCCTCATTTATATTAAATAAAGAAATTGGGACCCCATATTTATTATTAAAAGATTTTTTTGAATAAGATGTTTGACATAATTTACTTATCATTTGACCCAGCATCTCCTTTAAGGAAGTTTTGCCCGCAGATCCCGTGATTGCTACAGAAGAAATACTGGATGATATTCTAACTAATTTAGCACTTTCAGAAAATATTTTTAAAGAATTTTTAACATATATTTTATTTTTGATATTATTCTTGAATTTGCCTTCAATGACTGAGATTGATGCCCCATTTCGTGAAGCTTGACCAACAAATTTATTACCATCGAAATTTTTTCCTTTAATGCCAAAGAAAATATTATTTTTTTTTATTTTTCTTGAGTCAATTGAAGCTTCGTTAATCTTAATATTTTTTCCAATTTTTTTTTTTGTGACTTCTGAAATAATATTAGACTTCCAATTCTTGTTTAAAGTTTTATTTTTCTCTTTAATATATTTTTGGATACAATTCTTATCTGAAAAGTATTTTTTAGAAGTATATTCTTGGTAGATCTCATGCCCTTTACCTGCAATAATAACTACCTCATCAGACTTAATATCCAGAATCGCTGATTTTATTGCTCTTTCTCTTGAGGGAATCTCTAATAATTTATTTTTTAAGATATTAGATTTTATATCTCTTCTTATTATTTTTGGATCTTCATTTCTTGGATTGTCATCTGTTAAATAGATTTTGTTACAGTATTTATTGGCAATTATGCCCATTGTTTTTCTTTTAGGTTTGTCTCTGTCACCTCCACATCCAAATACTAAATTAATTTTTCTTAATTTAAATTGTTCCTTAATATCTTTTATGCAGGTTTCTAAAGCATCAGGTGTATGTGCATAATCAAGAATGACAATTCCATTATTGTTAAGTCTTCCAATTTTTTCTAACCTGCCATTTACTGGTTTAATTTTTTGAGTGATTTTTAAAATTTTTTCTAATGATATATTACTATTCATTGCTGCTACAATAGCCGTTAGTAAATTTTTAATTTGAACTCTTCCAATTAATTTTGTTGAAAAGGAATATTTCTTATTGTTAAATTTAAATATTACTTTCTGTTCATCTTTCAAAAATTGATGTTCTAGTATTTTAAAACTTGAATTAGTACTTCCTATTGTAAATTTTTTTATATTATTTGATTTTATAATTCTATTTAAATTTGAGGCAATTTTTAAGTCATTATCGTAAATGGCGCATGAATTTTTTTTCATCAATTGCCTGAATAATATTAACTTTGAGTTAAAATAATTTTGAAATGTTTTGTGGTAATCTAAATGATCTCTTGATAAATTTGTAAATATACCAATATCAAATTTTAATCCATACAATCTATTCTGATTCAATCCATGACTTGATGCTTCCAAAATAACATTCTCAATTTTTTTTTGTTTTAATTTTTGTAAAATATTATTTATTTCAATTGGATCAAAAGTAGTATTTGTAAAATTTTTTTTTATATTCAAACCGTTAATTCCTAATGTTCCAATTGAGGCTGCCTTTACTTTATTTAAACTTGCAATTTGGAAATAAAAATTTGCTACTGAAGATTTTCCATTTGTTCCAGTAACTGCTATTAAGTTATTTGGTTTTTTATTGAAAATTCTTGAACTAAATAAAGCTAGTAATTTTCTAGGGTATTTAAATCTTAAGAATAAAATATCTTTTTTCCAACCATTTTTTTTTAATTTGTCAGAAATTATTATTTTTGATCCATTTTTTATTGCATCATTAATAAATAAATTTCCATTTGTATTATTTCCTTTAAATGCAAAAAAAATATATCCTTTTTTAATTTTTTTAGAGTTAAAGGCTATTCCTTTAAAACTTACTCTATGATATTTTTTATTTAAGTTTGGAAAGTAATCTTTCAATAACATGATTTACGCTCTTAATATTTTGTGGCTAAAATTGGCCCAATTTTATCAATTATCTGGCCTGCTACCCAGACAGTCGTCCAACCCGCTGTATTCCTCCAATTACCTTTGTATGGATATCTGTCATCTCTATAATGATAGACAAATTCTCTGTTTGCTTTTGGCTCGTCTAACATTACAACTAATACAAATCTAGGATTTGATGTCGGGAAAACTGAGGCAAAAGTATTTATTTTTTTTTTAGAATAACCACCCTCTGATGGTTGATCAGCAGTACCAGTTTTTCCTCCTATTTCGTAACCTTTTACATTTGCAAAACCTGCTGTTCCTTCTTTTGTTGATACAATTTTTCTGAGAATGGGATTAATTGTTTCTGATAAATTTTCATTGAGTATTCTTTGTCTCTTTAATTTATCTTTTTTCAATAATGTTGGGGTTATATCGTATCCTCCATTACTAATAATGGAATAAGCTTTGGAAAGTTGTAATAAGGTGGTAGCAATCCCATGGCCAAACGAAACTGTCGCAAGTTTGCATTTGCCCCATCTTCCTATCTGTGTTGACCCGACCTCCTGAATATCAAATTCTAAATTAGATATAATTCCAATATTTTGTAAAAACTCGTTATAATTTTCTATACCAACCTTCTCAGCAATTCTTACAGAACCAATATTTCCTGATCTAATTAAAATCTCTTCTGCGGTTAAATCTGATGGTATTTTGTCATCATATTCAGAAATAGAATTTCCTGCACATGTAATCCTTTTTTTAAGGTCTTTAAACTCTGTATCTGGTTCTATAACATTGTATTGTAAGCCTGCTGCCAATGTGAAAGTTTTAAAAACAGATCCAAATTCATAAACACCTTTTGTTGCTCTATTAATATATTTTATATCAGTAATCTTTTCTCTTTTGTTAAGGTCGAAGTCAGGAAGCGAAACCATTGATAAAATGTTACCGTTATTAATATCCATTAAAATTGCAGCACTTCCAACATTTTTAAATATATCGCTAGATTTAGATAGCTCCTCTTTAATTAAGTATTGTAGTTCTTTATCAAGCGTTAATTTTAAAGGGTCTTGTGAAGTTGTTAGCTCATAATCAAAAGTTTTTTCAATTCCTGATATGCCATTGTTATCATTATCAATTTGTCCAATTACATGGCTGAACAAATTTCCATTAGGGTAAACTCTTGCTATACTATCTTCTTGAATAAATGATTTATCTCCTAAAAGTAGAACTTGTTCAAGTTTTTTTGGACTTATTTTTTTTTTAATATAAAAGAATTTTTTTCCGTAAATTTCTTTTTGAAAATCTTTGTTTGGAAATATTAATTTTAGAGAAATTAATAATTTTTCTTTATTAATTACTAGATTAGGATTTATGCCTAAATTAACAATTGGAACACTTTTAGCCAAAATATTTCCATCTTTATCCAAAATACTAGATCTAAAATTCTCTTTTTTAGTCACTTTTTGAATTTCTGGAATTTTTTTAATACTAAGAAATATAACTTTTGACGAAAAAATAACTGCCAAAATAAAAAATACGAAAAAAATAAACGCGATTCTCTCAAAGGATATTTTCAAATATGACTTATTTTCTTTAAAGGAAAAGCTTTCATTATATTTATTTGAATTTTGAGAGTTTTGGTTTGTTTCACTCATCAATATTAACCATTTTCTCTACTTTTAATTTATCATTTACAATTGTAATTGTGTTCAAATTTTCTATTTTTTTTTGTATGAATTTTTCCTCAAAATAAAATTGTTGATACTCGATTAATTTTTTTGGTGAGGTTAGGATATTATAATCAAGTAAAGTGAGCTCATAACGATCCTCCAAAATTCTTATATTTTCGTTAATTTCAAAAATTTTTTTATCAAGTTTTTTGGTTGAGTTTTTTGTTAATGTTGTTGCAAAAATGAGAATTATTATTGGGGTAAAAAAAAATATTTTTTTCATTAAATTATCTTAACTCCTCAACATCAGTCAGATATTTAAATTTTTCCTTAAGATCATTAAAATTACATTCTTGGTTTATTTTTATTGCATACCTAAGTTTGGCAGATCTTGATGGTGGATTTTGGCTCACCTCTTTAAAGCTAGGTAAAATTGGTTTTTTATTTAATAATTTGAAACATTTTTTTGATTTTTCTTTGTTTGGCATATATCTGGAAGAATTTCTTTCCTCCGAATAATGCTTAAAAAAAAATTTAACAATTTTATCCTCTATTGAATGAAAAGTAACTACAGCAATTACACCACCAATAGGAATTAAGTGAAACGAGTTTATCAAAGCATTTATTAATTCGCTAATTTCTTTATTCACTAAAATTCTTAATGCTTGAAAAATTTTAGTTGAGTTATGAATTTTTGTTTTTTTGAATTTTTTTACACTATCTACAATTTGCACCAAATCCTCAGTTTTAATAGTTTTAAATTTTCTTGTTTTGACAATTTCTCTAGCAATTTTTTTTGAATATTTTTCATCACCAAATATTTTAAAAACTCTTGAAAGATTATTTTCACCCATACTAGATATAAAATCGTTTGCTGAAAAATCATTTATTCCCATTCTCATATCTAGTTTACCTTTATCATTAAATGATAATCCTTTTTTAGAATTTTTTATTTGGTTAATAGAGTACCCTAAATCAAAAATTACACCTTTTAGATCATTATTTTTTAGTTTTATTTTATTTAATTTAGAAAATTTAATGTTATAAAATTTGAACCTATTACTATAATTTTTTTCAAATTTTGATGCACTGATCAAAACATCTTTGTCTCGATCTATTGCAATTATATTATTTTGTTTATTTTCTAGAATTTTTTTTGAGTATCCGCCTTGTCCAAAAGTGCAGTCGATAAATGTGCCACCATAAAGAGGGGAAATAATGCTAATTAATTCATTTAGCAGAACTGGAAAATGTTTGTTTTCCAGATTTATGGTGGCATTCATTTATTTTTTTGAAGAACATTAATTTTTTTGTCTTCTCAAAAATGCTGGAATTTCTAAATCATCCTCTTCTTCTTTCGTTTCACTTATTTCTGGTGTTAAAGAAGATTGATCGTCAGTTTCTCCATCAGAGTTAAAAAGTTCAGGTGTTTCTTCATCAAAATTAAAGTTCTCTAGTCCATTTGATGGAGAATTTTCAATTTCTTGTGTTTCAATCGATTGTTCAGAAACATTAGATATTTGACCTTCAACAGAGTTGATTTCCTCCTCAACAATTGCTGAGCTTTCAACTTTCTCAGAAGCATTTGTTGTGGATGCATCTTGACTTTCAGTTTCAGCTCTCACATCTTCTTCAATTTTAAGTGCGTTTGCGCCATTGGTCATTATTGAACTATTTTGATTAGAAAAACTGAATGATTGACTAGAGGCCTGATTAGAAAAGTCTGAATAGCCAGGGTTTCTGTTTTGTATTCTGTGAACCATATTAATAACTGATTTTGGTTCAGGTTGCTGACCATCTAAAGATGTAGCAACAATCGAAACTCTCATTAATCCATCTAAACTCTCGTCAGTTATTGCTCCAATTATGAGTTCTGCATCTGGATCTACCTCTGCTCTTACTTTATTAACAGCCTCATCAACCTCAAAAAGCTTAAGGTCTTTTCCGCCAGTGATATTTACAAGCAATCCTTTTGCTCCTTTTAGTGTATAATCATCTATCAATGGATTATTTATGGCCATCTCAGCAGCTTTAACCGCTCTTCCTTCACCTTCAGCTTGACCAGTTCCCATCATAGCTTTACCCATTGAACTCATTACAGTTTCAACATCAGCAAAATCTAAATTTATTAATCCAGGTCTTACCATTAAATCTGTAATACTCTGGACTCCATGAAGGAGTACATCATTTGAAAGCTCAAAAGACTCTTCAAAAGTTGTTTGTTCACTAGCAATCTTAAATAAATTTTGATTTGGAACTACAATAATGGTATCCACATGTTTTCTTAATTCTTCAAGACCTTGATTTGCTTTTCTCATTCTAGAAGGACCTTCATATAAAAAAGGTAAAGTAACTACTCCAATAGTTAGAATGTTAAGTTCTTTAGCAGCTCGGGCAATAACATGTGCAGCACCGGTCCCAGTTCCACCACCCATTCCTGCAGTTATGAAAACCATATTTGCACCTTGAAGAACATTTACTATCTCATTCAAAGACTCATCTGCTGCGGCTTCACCAATATCCAATTTTGCTCCAGCACCTAGACCTTTTGTCAAATTCAAACCCATTTGAATTTTTGTTTGTGCGTGACTTAATCTCAAGTCTTGTGCATCTGTGTTTACAGCTATGAACTCTACCCCCTGCAAACCAGCTTCTATCATTCCATTAATGGCATTACCTCCCGCGCCTCCAATTCCAAGAACTAGTATTCTTGGTTTCAACTCTTTTATATCTGGTGCTTTAAAATTAATTGTCATTTATCCCCCGTTTAGTTATTAAGTTTTTGCTCCCATTTAAGGTTAGCCCTATTTATGTTAGATTTTTTTCTAGCAGTGACCCTAAATTTTTCAAAAATTGTCGGTTCCCATATTTGGAAAGTTTTTCCTTGGCCAACAAATAACATGCTATTTTTTATTTTTGCGTGTTTTAATAATTTTTCTGTGATCAGAATTCTACCCTCGCTATCAAATTGTAAATTAATACTTTCTGATAATATTGCGGTTGCGAAATAATCTTTCTTATCTTCAAATGGATTTAATGAGTCTATTGCATTTGAAATTGCTTCAATTCTATCTTGAGGCCAAGCCTCGATAGATTGATTATTAAATGATGGAAAACATATAATTCCATTATATCCCATATTGGAAAGGTAACTCCTAAAGCTAGCAGGCACTGACACCCTTCCTTTTTTGTCCAATTTGTTTTCGTAAGTAGATAAAAACATAATCCATAAATTCCATATTTGGGATAATATGGGATATTATGGGTTTTAAATATAATCGTCAATACCTAATATTATAAACAGATATTCTTGATTTGTTCCAAATTTATAGCAATAGAAAACAGAAAATTATAAAATCTGGTGTGATATAAAAATTATAAAATTAGAATTTTGCCAGATAAAATATAAGCCGGGTTCTGTCATTTAAACTTACCATTTCTCTAGGCCTTAAATCACTTTAAGGCTCAAGCAACTAACCCAGATGACTAGCCAAAGACTGCTTTTTGTTATTTCTAACTTTGTCATCTCTACTCAGTCTTGCTCTCAGTGGGGTTTTCCATGCGCTAGTTGTTACCAACTTAGCCGGTGTGCTCTTACCACACCTTTTCACCCTTGCCTTGATAAGGCGGTTTATTTTCTGTGGCACTATCCCTAGGGTCGCCCCCGCCAGCCATTAACTGGCACTGTGTCTTTGTAGAGCCCGGACTTTCCTCTTTAATATATTAAAGCGATAAGTCTTTTATCTGGCTCATGGACAATATAAATTTTTTAATAAAATTCAATTATTTATTATTTAATATTTTTAAGGGATTTTGCTATTTCATAACATTCTAAATCACATTTTCCATTAATTAGCTCAGGCCTAAATCTCGTTTGAAAAATTTGAGTTAGTCTTTTTAATTGTCTGCCATTAGAATATTCAATTCTATATCCAATTCTTTTCAAAAAATTTGAAAAATTTCTTAAATGAAAACCTGATATTTTGCCTCTTAAATTTTTAATATTTTTTGAATTTAAATTATGCCAAATTCCAATTCTATTTTTGTGAAGAAATTTCCAAGGAAATTTTTCTCCTGGATCTTTTTTTCTTAAAGGGGCAATATCTGAGTGACCTAAAATATTTTTTTTGTTAATTTTATATTTTTTAATTATTTTTTTTGAAATCTTAATTAAAGTTTGTATCTGATTTTTATTAAATTTTCTGTAACCATGTTCATGACCTGGATTTGAGATTTCTATACCTATTGAATATTTATTTAAAGAAACATGTTTTCCCCAACTTGATATACCCGCATGCCAAGCTATATATAAATCTGGAACCATATGAATAATTTTGCCTGACCTGGTTATATAGTAATGACAACTTACATTAGAATTAAAACTTGTTAGTTTTTTAATAGCTGATCTGTCATTTGTCATTCCTGTGTAATGAAAAATTAAGTATTTTATTTTATTTTTATCTCTTTTTTTAAGATCGAAATTTGGTGAATAATCAATAGTCATTTTTTGAACATTTTTCTGCATTATTTAAAACATTTAAATCTTTAAATAAGTAAAAGATATAATATAAACGTCATTAATGAAAAAGATTTTAAAACTATTTATTATTTCTGTAATTTTTAATGTATTAACATTAAATGTTTTTGCTGGTTCAGGTGGTACTATAGAAATAAATAGTAAATCTAATAATCAGAACACAGAAGTGAAAGATTGCTTTGAAACTATAAATAGAGGTGTCTTTGCTTTTAACCAAGGGTTAGACAAAATTTTTTTTAAACCAGTGGCCAAAGGTTATAGATACTTGCCAAAACCTATTAGGTCAGGCACAAGTAATGCTTTAAATAATTTGAGTAATGTTGTTACAATCCCAAACAATTTATTGCAAGGTCAGTTCAAAGAAGCTGGAATTAATACTTTAAGATTTTCAATTAATTCAACACTCGGCATTGCTGGAATATTTGATGTAGCTTCATACTATGGACTAAATAAATTAGATAAAGAAGATTATGGTCAAACTCTTGGAACTTGGGGAGTTAAAGAGGGATGTTATTTTGTTTTACCAGTGCTTGGACCAACTACTGTGAGAGATACTATGGGCTCTTTAGTCAATTTCGGTGGTGGTGATGCTTGGTACAATGTTACTATAGCCAATGATACAAAATACTTTGAAAATTCTGATTATTATTACTCTAGATTAACAGCAGGTGTAGATTTTAGAGCTAAAAATTTAGAGGCATTTGATAGTCTTGAAAAAAATTCTATGGACTTATACGCTTCTGTAAGGAGTTTATATTTACAAGACAGAAAAAGAAAAATTCTAAATTCAAGTGAAACCACTGAGACTATGAATGATGATGATTGGGAGGAAATAGACACTCAATAATTATTAAATGATCAAATTAAAATTTTTTTATATTTTTTTTTTTATCTTATTTTTATTAAACCCCTCAAATGCAAAAGAGCCTAGTGAATTAATAAATGAACTAGTTAACGAGGCGTCAATTATTTTATCAAGTTCGGATCCAGTAGAATCAAAAATAATAAGGTTAAACAATATTGCAGAATTGAATGTAGATATTGATGGTATTGGAATGTACACTTTAGGAAGCTATCGTAAAACTCTTAATGATGACCAAAAAATAAAATATAGGAAACTATTTAAAAGTTATTTTCTTAAAAGTTTTTCAAGTAGATTAGTAGATTATTCAGATCCAAAAATAAGTGTTGTGTCAGAAAAAAAAATTAATGAAAAATATACCATTGTTAGTACTCTCTTAGAGGAAACGTCAAAAAATCCAGAAGTCAAAATTGATTGGAGAATTTACACAAAAAATCCTGAAAGACCCTTAATTAGAGATCTTATTGTAGAAGGGTTAAGTTTAGCAAGAACACAGAAGGAAGAATTTAAATCTATCATGCAAAATAATGGTGAAGATATTAATTATCTTTTTAAATCTCTGGAAGAATTTATTATTAAATAGTTGGTGGGCCCGCCAGGACTCGAACCTGGGACCAATACATTATGAGTGTACTGCTCTAACCAACTGAGCTACAGGCCCAAAAATATAACTAATTATAACATTTTTTCATACTTATCAATTATAGATAATTATCAAAGTGGTGGGCCGTGTTGGTTACGCTCCAACTACCCCTGCAATGTCAATGCAGTACTCTACTATTGAGCTAACGGCCCCTAGCTCTCTAAGAAACTTTTTAACTGTTTTGATCTGCTTGGGTGTTTTAACTTTCTTAGTGCCTTTGCCTCAATTTGACGAATTCTTTCTCTTGTGACTGAAAATTGTAATCCTACTTCCTCGAGGGTATGATCTGTATTCATACCAACACCAAACCTCATTCTCAAAACTCTTTCCTCTCTTGGAGTTAAAGTAGATAATATTTTTGTTGTAGCTTCACTTAAGTTTGATTTAATTGCTTGATCTAAAGGTGCTAGAGCTTTTGTATCTTCTATAAAATCTCCTAAGCTACTATCTTCCTCGTCTCCGACAGGTTTTTCTAATGACACAGGTTCTTTAGATATTTTTAATACTTTTCTTACCTTTTCAAGAGGCATTCTTAGTTTTTTTGCAAGTTCCTCGGGGGTAGCCTCTCTACCAAATTCGCTTAAAATTAATCGCTGTGTTCTTACAATTTTGTTTATTGTTTCAATCATATGAACTGGGATTCTTATAGTTCTAGCTTGGTCTGCAATTGATCTCGTTATTGCCTGCCTAATCCACCATGTTGCATATGTTGAAAATTTATACCCTCTTCTATATTCAAATTTATCAACAGCTTTCATTAGACCAATATTTCCTTCTTGTATCAAATCTAAAAATTGCAAACCTCTGTTTGTGTATTTTTTAGCAATTGATATAACTAATCTAAGATTAGCCTCTACCATTTCTTTTTTTGCAATCCTAGACTCTTTTTCTCCTTTTTGTATCCTACTTACCATTATTTTGTAATCTGTTACTGAAATACCAAGTTTATTACTTGTTTCAACGAGTCTGTCTCGTATATTTTTAAACTCAACTTTAAATTTTTGAAAGAATTTCTTCCAAGTATCATTGGTGTCTAAAAATGTTTTTAAGTTGGGATTAATTTCATTTCCTACATAAAATTTAATAAATTCATCTCTTGATATTTTTTCACTTAAAGCAAGTCTCAAAAGATTACCTTCTAGTGATATTATTTTACGATTTTCTACATAATGCTTTTGAACTAATTCTTCTAGAACTGAGGGAGATAATTGAAGAGTTTTTATATTTTCTAAAATATCTTCTACAATTTTTTTGTAATTTTTTTCTTTTGATGGCGAAAACTGTTTCATATTTAGTAGACAGTCTAGCTTCTCTTTCTGATATTTTATAAGTTTGTTGTACTCTTTTGTTAAATTGTTAACAGTTTGCAAAACTTTAGGTTTAATCTCGGTTTCCATTGCAGCAAGTGTTGGATTGAACTCATCATCATCGGCACTATTAGAATCTTGTCCGTTCTGGTTGTCCGCGCTCTCATCTGATTTTTTTTGTTTTGCACTTTGACCAGTATCCTCATCTTCCATGTAATTGGTATCGATATCTATTATTTCTCTTACTAATATTTCATCATTTTGAAGTTTTGTATTCCACTCAAAAAACTGTTGGGCAGTTATCGGACTTTGAGATAGTGCATTCAACATTACATCTTTTCCTGCCTCTATTCTTTTAGCAATAGCAATTTCACCTTCTCTGGAAAGTAATTCAACTCCTCCCATTTCTCTAAGATACATTCTGATAGGATCATCACTTTTCTCAACAGACTTACCCTCCTCTTTCGAACCATTATCTTTTTTTCTTAAGACCTTAAAATCTGCTTTTTTTTCGACTAGTATTATCTTTTCATCAAGAATATGTATGAAAGCCTGTTCCAGATTTTCATTAGATAGATTTCTTTTTCCTAAAGATTTATTTAGTTCTTCATAGGTAATAAAACCTCTATGGACACCTCTGCCCATTAATCTTGCAAATGATTTTGTAATTATACGTTCCACAATAAAAAAGTTCAGAATGTATATAATACTTAAATGAAAAAAATCTATGGGATTTTGATTATTATTTAATTGGTTTTCTGCTGTTTTTTAAGCTCTTTTAGCTCATTAAATGTTACTTCACTCAAATCCTTAGAAAATCTTGATTCTAATTCCTCTATTCTTATTTCAAGCTCGTAATTTTTTAAATCTCTTATAAGCTCAGATAGAATTTCAAGTATTTTTTCATCATTATTTAAGTTTTTAATCAATATATGTTTAATGGATGCGTATTTTAACACTCTTTCTATTAAATTTTTATCAATATTTATATTTTCAATATCAGTAATTTCAAAATTATTAGACTGAGATAGAATTTCACTTAAAACTAATTTATTTTCATTACTAAATAATTTGACATTTTCGACTAAATGAAAGTTATCTTTGATTAGTTGAGGTTTTTTTAACAAAATATATAAAAATGAAAACTCTTTGATATCAATTGCTTTCAAAAATTTAGTTTCATTATAATAATTTTGTGTTGATTTAAGTGATTTAGTATTTTTTGAATAATATTTTTTAAATTTCAAGTTTGTATTAGGAGTCAACTCTGAAATTTTCTCTAAAAAATATTCAAGTACATATTTTCTTATGAATTCGTCTTTAATAGTTGATGAAATCGATCTTAGGCTTTTTTCAAAAATAGCCCTTGAAGATGGATTGTCATCCATTTTTTTGAAATAATGATTAAATATAAATTTATGAATAGGAACTGAATTATTTCTGGAAAATTCTAAAAACATATTTTTTCCTTTTTTATTTACAAAACTGTCTGGGTCGTGATTATCTGGTAGAAATAAAAAAGAGATTTTTTTTTCTGGTTTTAATTCGATTATAGAATTTTCAGCTGCCCTCAAAGCCGCTTTATATCCACTGTCATCACCATCAAAACATATAATTATTTCATCAAAAAATTGATTTAAAGTTAAAATTTGTCTACTCGTTAATGATGTGCCTAAATTAGCAACAACATTATCTATTTTATTTTTACTTAACCCGATCACATCCATGTAGCCTTCAACCAAAAAAATATTGTTTTGATTATTTGACAATTTACGAGCAAAATCCAAATTAAATAGATTTGATCCTTTTTTAAAAAAGGGAGTTTCAGGAGAATTTATATACTTTGCTAAAAATTTATTTTCTTTAAAAATCCTTCCTCCAACACCAATCGTATCACCTGAAATATTTTTTATAGGAAATATTACCCTTTCCCTAAATCTGGAGACATATTTTTTCTTTTTTTCGTCAAAATAAAATAGTCCAGTATCTTTAATTTCATTCTCATTATACTCATTAAATATATTATCTTGAAAATTTAAATCATTAGTCTCAAACCCAATCTTAAATTTTTGAACTTCTTCTTTAGTCAATCCTCTTTTTTTGAGGTAATCTTTAGCTTCACTCGAATTTGAACTTCTTAATAATTCGTTATGATAATGATCTACATATTTGTTAAATATAGCCTTATAACTACTCCATTTTTTCTCTCTAATCTCATCTTCTTTTGAAAAAGTATAAGGTCTCATTCCTGCAAGATTTGCGAGTAACTTTACTGCTTCACCAAATTTTAAATTTTGTGTTTTCATTACAAAATCAAAAATATTGCCGTGTTCTGCTGTACTAAAACAATGATAAAATTCCTTTTCATCGTTTACAGTAAAAGAAGGAGTTTTTTCAGTTTTGAATGGAGACAAGCCTATATATTCCTTGCCTCTTTTTTTTAAATTTACAGTTTTAGACACAACTGTTGAGACTTTTAGTCTTGTTTTTATTTCATCTAAATAATCTTTTGGATACTTCATTTCTGGTTTAGCAACTCTTTAATTATTGTTCCAGCTTTAGCGAAATCAATACTATCAGCATTATTTTTTTTTAGTTCACCCATCACTTTTCCCATATCTTTTATTGAACTTGCTCCAGTAGAAATAATAACCTCTGAACATAACTTTTTAGTATCTTCATCGCTTAGTTGTTGAGGTAAATATTGAATAATTACCTCTACTTCTTTCTCCTCTACTTCTTGAAGATCATTTCTATTGTTTTTTTTGTACATTTCTATTGATTCGATTCTTTGCTTTATCATTTTTTTTAAAAGCTTTTTTATATCATCATCATTTGTCTCTCTTTTTTCTGCTTGAGATCTGTTATTAATATCTAAATCTTTAATTCCAGATAAAATTAACCTATAAGTTGATATTTTATTTTTATCTTTAGCTTTTAAAGCGCTTTTATAGTCTGTTTCAATTTTTTCCCTCAAGCTCATAGTATAATTTTAACGCATGAAAAAAATTCTTCAAAAAGAAAAAAAGTTTTTTTACACAATATACATTAGATGTGTTGCGCAAAAAAAGGTTTTATTGTATAGACCTTTAACTCATGAGTTGTAATTGAACAAAAAACAAAAAAATAAAATTGCAATTAAACATCAATTTCCAACAGGTATTTTAGTTCTAGATAATAAGATAGTTTTCAAGGGTATTGGTCTTGGATATCAAGGTACAGCAACCGGAGAGGTTTGTTTTAACACTTCTTTGACTGGATACCAGGAAATTATATCGGACCCTTCGTATGCTGGTCAAATTATTAACTTTACATTTCCTCATATTGGAAATGTTGGAACTAATAATGAGGATTTGGAGTCTGACAAAGTTTGGGCAAAGGGCGCTATATTTAATTCTGAGATTACTTACCCCTCTAATTACAGAGCTTTGAGAACGTTAGATGAATGGCTAAAAAAAAATAAAATAGTTGGTTTAACTGGACTAGATACTAGAAGTTTAACAAATTTAATAAGGGATAAAGGTGCTCCAAAAGGAACGATCTCTAACAA
Source organism: uncultured Pelagibacteraceae bacterium (assembly GCA_902597335.1). Taxonomy (GTDB): domain Bacteria; phylum Pseudomonadota; class Alphaproteobacteria; order Pelagibacterales; family Pelagibacteraceae; genus Pelagibacter. Next base: position 221,516 of record CACJXK010000001.1, on the reverse strand, counting down.
CAAAAAAGGAGAATTTAATATTAAAAAATTAATTAATTATTCAATTAAATGGCCAGGTCTAAATGGTCTCGATCTTGCAAAAGAAGTATCAACAAAAAAAACTTATACTTGGAAAGGTTTTAAAACTTGGAACAAAGAAAAAGGGTATAAAAAAAATACAAAAAAAATATACAGAATTATTGCAATTGATTATGGAATAAAAAAAAATATTTTAAGATATTTTTCAAATTACAATTGTGATGTAAAAGTTGTTTCATGCAAAACAACTGCCGAAGAAATTACAAAATTAAAACCAGATGGAATTTTTTTATCGAATGGGCCGGGTGATCCAGCGGCAACTGGTAAATATGCAATTAAAGCTATACAAAAATTAATTAAAAAGGATTATCCAATATTTGGTATTTGCTTGGGCCATCAAATTTTAGCTTTGGCATTAAATGCTAAAACAAAAAAAATGAAATTAGGTCATAGAGGGGCAAACCATCCAGTAAAAAACTTACTAAATAATAAAGTAGAAATCACAAGTCAGAACCATGGTTTTGAAGTAATAGAAAAAAGTCTATCAAAAAATGTACAAATAACTCACAAATCGCTTTTTGATAACAGTATTGAGGGAATAAGATTAAAAAGCAGACCAGTTTTTTCAGTTCAATACCATCCTGAGGCAAATCCAGGACCACAGGATAGTCAATATTTATTCAAAAATTTTATTCAAGATGTAAAAAAATATGCCAAAAAGAAAAGATATTAAAAAAATATTAGTTATTGGTGCGGGTCCAATAATAATTGGACAAGCATGCGAATTTGATTATTCAGGTACACAAGCCTGCAAGGCACTTAAAGACGAAGGTTTTGAGGTTGTATTAATAAATTCAAATCCTGCAACTATTATGACTGACCCTGGAGTTGCTGACAAAACTTACATAGAGCCTATTACAATTCCAGTTCTTGAAGAAATAATTAAAAAAGAAAAGCCTAATGCAATTCTACCTACTATGGGCGGTCAGACAGCCTTAAATTTAGCAATTAGTGCTGAAAAATCTGGTCTTTTAAAAAAATACAAAATTGAGTTAATAGGTGCAAAATCAAAAGCAATAGAAAATGCTGAAGATAGAAAAAAGTTCAGAAAAAATATGTCTGACATTGGTTTAGATTTACCCAAATCAAGAATCATAAATAATTTCAAAGATGCCTCAAAATGTTTAAAAGAAATTGGTTTGCCTGCAATTATAAGACCTTCCTTCACATTGGGTGGATTAGGTGGAGGAATTGCAAAAAGTAAAAAAGAATTCTTTAAACTTGTTAGAAATGGAATGAATGAGTCGCCTCAAAATCAAGTTTTAATTGAGGAATCTTTAGAGGGGTGGAAAGAGTTTGAAATGGAGGTTGTAAGAGACAGAAATGACAACTGTATAATCATTTGTTCTATAGAAAATGTAGATCCAATGGGAATACATACTGGAGACTCAATTACTGTCGCTCCAGCATTAACGCTCACTGATAAAGAATACCAAGTCATGAGAAATGCCTCTATTGCTTGTTTGAGAAAAATTGGGGTTGAGACGGGAGGGTCAAATGTGCAGTTTGCCATTAATCCTAAAAATGGAAGAATGGTTATAATTGAGATGAACCCTAGGGTATCAAGATCTTCAGCTCTAGCTTCTAAAGCTACAGGTTTTCCAATTGCAAAAGTTGCAGCTAAACTTGCAGTTGGTTACACACTTGATGAATTAAAAAATGAAATAACAAAAGTAACTCCTGCTTCATTTGAACCAACGATTGATTATGTGGTTACAAAAATTCCTAGGTTTACTTTTGAAAAATTTTCTGACACTAAAGCTGTACTTGGAACTTCAATGAGATCCGTTGGTGAGGCTATGGCAATTGGTAGAAATTTCAAAGAATCCTTCCAAAAAGCCTTGGTTTCATTAGAAACTGGATTATCTGGATTAGACAATAGTTTTAATTATTCAAAAAAAGAGATTTTAAAAACTTTAAAAGTAAGTATTCCAAATAGATTGTTGTTAATTGGTGAGGCTTTTAGGAAAAATATTTCATTAAACACTATATATAAACTATCAAAAGTTGATCCTTGGTTCTTAAATCAAATCAAAGATCTTGTTGATGAAGAAAAAAATATAATTAAGAAAGGAATTCCAAAAACATACAATGAGTTTAATAGAATTAAATCCATTGGTTTTTCAGATAAAAAATTATCAAAACTTACAGGAATAAAAGAGAAAATTATAAGATCTAAAAGAGTCGCTCTTAAAGTTTTGCCTGTCTTTAAAAAAGTTGATACGTGTGCAGCTGAATTTAAATCCTTTACTCCATATATGTATTCAACGTATCAAAGAAATTTTTCATTAAAAACTGAGTGTGAGGCTGATCCTAGTAATAAGAAAAAAATAATTATTCTAGGAGGAGGTCCAAATAGAATTGGACAAGGAATAGAATTTGATTATTGCTGTTGTCAGGCAAGTTTTTCATTAAAAGAAGCTGGTTTTGAAACAATTATGGTTAATTGCAATCCTGAGACTGTTTCGACAGATTATGATACAAGTGATAGATTATACTTTGAGCCTCTTATAGAAGAATATGTTCAAAATATTATTTTAAAAGAAAAATTAAAAGGAAATCTTATTGGAGTGATTACTCAATTTGGAGGCCAAACTCCAATTAAATTAGCAAAATTTTTGCATGACAACAAATTACCAATACTTGGTACTCAATATGGTTCAATTGATTTAGCAGAGGATAGAGATCGTTTCAGGGATCTATTAAACAAACTAAATTTAAAACAAGCAAAAAGTGGTATTGCTAACAAGTTTGATCAAGCAATTAAGATAAGTGAAAACATTGGTCTTCCAGTTGTTGTAAGGCCCTCGTATGTTTTGGGTGGAAGAGCGATGGAGATAGTTCATGATAAAAGCCAACTTAAAAAATTTGTTAATGAAGCATTTAAAGCCTCAGAGCAAAATCCAATTTTAATTGATAAATTTATAGATCATGCCATGGAAGTTGATGTAGATGCTATCTCTGATGGTAAAGATGTTTATGTTGCAGGTATCATGCAACACATTGAAGAAGCAGGGGTTCATTCTGGGGACTCAGCATGTTGCTTACCTCCAGTATCAATCAAAGCTAATCTTTTAAAAGAAATTAAAATCCAAACTAGAAAATTAGCATTAGCACTAAAAGTTAAAGGGCTTTTAAATATTCAATTTGCAATAAAAAAGGATGAAATATTTGTTATAGAAGTAAACCCAAGAGCAAGTAGAACAGTTCCATTCGTCTCAAAAGCTAATGGGGTTCCACTAGCTAAAATTGCATCCAGAATAATGGCAGGAGAAAAACTTTCAAAGTACAAATTAAAATATAAAACTAATAAAAAATTTGCAGTCAAAGAAGCAGTATTTCCATTCAATAAATTTCCTGATAGTGATCTATTGCTTGGACCAGAAATGAAATCTACTGGAGAAGTGATGGGGTTTGATGATGACTTTGGTATGGCAATAGCCAAAAGTCAAATAGCAGCAGCAAATTCATTACCAACAAAGGGTTTAGCATTTTTATCTGTAAAAGACTCTCATAAGCAAGAAATAATTGGTATTGCACAAAGGTTGTTAAAATTGGGATTTTCTTTGTCAGGAACTAAAGGGACTGCAGATATTTTAATTAAAAATGGTATGAAGTGCAGAAAAATTAATAAAGTAAGTAGTGGTAAACCTCACATAGTAGATGTACTTAATTCAAAAAAAATCTCATTGGTAATTAATACTGGTGGTGGAAATAGTGAAAATAGAATTAGTGATGCAAAAGCGCTAAGAAGGGGGACTTTAGCTAATAAAATTCCTTATTGTACAAATATGTCTACTGCATATTCGTTTTTAGAAGCAATAAATGCTCTGAAGACGAAAAAACTTAAAGTTAAAGCTCTTCAAGAAAACTAAGCATCCACAACCATTGTATCTTTAGACCCACCTCCTTGAGAACTATTTACTATTGTACTTCCTTTTCTCAAAGCAACTCTTGTAAGACCGCCAGTTGTAACATAAGAAGTTTTGCCAGTTAATATAAAAGGCCTTAAATCTAAATGTCTTGGCTCAATGCCATTTTCACAAATAGTTGGTATTGTTGATAATATTTCTAAAGGTTGAGCTACAAATTCTCGAGGATTTTTTTTAATCTTTTTTACCATCTCTTCTCGCTCTTTTTTTGGTGCTTTCGGACCAATCATTATTCCATATCCACCTGAAGCATTTGCTGGTTTAACAACAAGCTTAGCTATATTTTCAATTACATGTTGCCTGTGAACTTTGTTTTCACACAAAAATGTTTCTACTTGGTTAAGTTTAGGTTGCTCACCTAAATAATAGACAATCATTTTATTAACATAAGAATAAACAGCCTTATCATCTGCAACTCCAGTTCCAAGAGCGTTAATAATGCCAACATTTCCCTTTTTCCAACATTTAAATAAGCCAGGAACTCCGATGAGTGATTCTTTGTTAAATACTTTTGGATCAAGAAAAGTATCATCTAATCTTCTATATATACAATCAACTTTTAATTTTCCTTTAACTGTTTTCATATAAACAAAATCATTTTCAACAAATAAATCTTTACCCTCGACTAAAGCTATTCCCATTTGTTGAGCTAAAAACGAATGTTCAAAGTAGGCTGAATTGTAAATGCCTGGTGTCAAAACAACCATGTGCGGATTATCAGTTTTTTTTGGTATACACTCAATCATACTTTGATAAAGTTTATTAGAATATTGGTGGATAGAGGAAACTTTATATCGAGTGAATAATTCAGGAAACACGTCCCTCATTACCATCCTATTTTCCAGCATATAAGATACACCAGATGGGACACGTAAATTATCTTCAAGAACTAGATATTCCCCATTAATATTTCTTATTAAATCAATTCCTGATATATTTGCCCAAGCTTTATACTTCGGGGAAAAACCTTCACATTCTTTTAAATAATATGGTGAATTGAATATTAATTCTTTTGGAACAACCTTATCCTTAAAAATTTTTTTTTTATTATAAACATCATCTATAAATAAATTTAATGCTTTTACTCTTTGAATTAGTCCTCTTGATATTTTATTCCATTGAGACTTTGGAATAATTCTAGGTATGATATCTAATGGCCATTTTTTTTCCTCTGCTCTATTATTTGCAGCGTAAACTCTAAAATTAATACCTCTAGCGCTTATTGTACTTTGACAATTTTTTTCAATTTCCTGAAGTTTTTTTGTTCCATGTCTTTCTAATATGCCAGTCATTATTCTAGCATGTTTTCTAATTTTATTTTCTTCTGTCAAATATCCATCATATGCAGATTTTGAATCATAATTTTTCCATAGAGAAACAGACATTCAATAATCTTTGATAAAATAAATTACAAAACAATTGCTAAATACAAATAGCTGCTATGTCATAAAATATTTGATAATTATGTCATTTTTAAATAAAAATCGCTCATGACCTATTGTATTGGAATTAAAACAAACGAGGGATTAGTCTTCGCATCAGACTCGAGAACTAATGCAGGTTTAGATAATGTAAATATTTATTCAAAAATGTTTACTCATGATGTTGGTGATAGAACAATAGTAATGGTAACATCAGGTAATTTAGGAACATCGCAAGCTGTTTACAAATCTGTAGAGAAGGATTTAAAAAGCTCATCGGGAATACTTAATTTAAACACATGTAAAGACTTTGAGCAAATTGCATCCTATGTTGGATCTTTAAATATAAAACATTCGTCACCTCAAGGGATAAATACTGATGATGTGCTTTTAGGTTCAACTTTCATAATAGGTGGTCAAATAAAAGGACAAAAGCCAGAGCTATACCTTATATATCCTCAAGGAAACTATATAAGACCAGCAGATAGTAAACCTTATCTTGTAATTGGTGAGGTTAAGTATGGTAAACCAATACTTGATAGAGTTATTAAACCAGATGTATCAATTGGTGATGCATCAAGGTGTGCACTAATTTCTATGGACTCTACTTTAAAAAGTGACTTAACCGTAGGTCCACCCATTGATTTTGCAATTTATAAAAAAGATGAAAATAAATTAGCATCATTAAAATGTTTAAGTTTAGATGATGAAGATTATTCGAAAGTCTGTAACACCTGGTCTGAGGGAATTTTTAAAGTATTTGATACATTTCCTAGATTTGATTGGGAAAATTAATTTTCAACTTTCCAATCAGTTTTGAAAGTTACATAATTTACTTGTAAACACCTTCTCTCTTTTATTATTTCTTTCTTTTCCATTCCATGCCAAGTATTGGGTCCGCTAGAAAAAAAATATCCATAATTATCTTTATAAGGCAATGTTTTAATCAACTTTAAATCACTATCATAAAAATCTGTACCAAGTTCCTCACTTTCATTATGTTTGTTAACGAATAATAAACATGACATAAGTTTTTCCTTAATATCACAATGTGGTTTCAGCCAAAAACCCTCTCGATCACATATAACCTCAACTCGTACATAAGAATTAGACAAATCTTTATTGATTAATTCAGAAATTTTTAGATGAGTTTCTTTACTTTGAAGTTCTTTAATTAAATTTGTTAGTCCTGGAAATTCTCTGGTATTTTCATGAGTTACAAAACATCGAAATTTTAAAGCTTTTCCACCATCTGAAATTCCTTCTCTAAATTTTCCCTCACCTCCATCAATAGCCCTAGTTCCATCATAATTAAGGTCATGTTTTGCTGGGTCAGATATATCTGTTTCTATTATCTCGTTTATTTGATCATCTGTTAAAGGTTTATTTAATTCCCAATGCTCAAATGGATTATCAAATTTTTTTGAGTCGTTTAGTATTGAATTTAAAAATGACATTAATAATTAATTTTTTCTTTTATAATTTTTGCTACCCTATTAGTTTCATCAAGACTTTGATAGCTCCAATTTTCCATATCTTCTCCAAGATTTCTAGTGATATTTAATTCTCTAAATAAATTTCTAAATCTCTGAAACCTAATATCATTTTTTTTTGGCAAAATATTTGCAATATAAATAGGTTTTCCTGTTAAAGCAGCTTCAGAAATCATTGAACTTGAGTCACATGTAACAATGATATTTTCTGAAAGAGCTAAAGCAGATAAGTAAGCCTTTTTATCAACATTCATTATGACTGTATGATTTTCACCAAAAAATTCTTTTGCATAATGAATAGTATTTAATGGTGTTCTCATTGATGGGATTACAACAAGTTGAAAATCATGTTTCTTTAAAAGCTTATAAAAAATTGAAAAAATATGTTTCATATTTTTTGTTGAATAATCATAGTATTTTGTTGGTCCACCCATAATTAAGCACCAAATTTTTCTATTATCTTTTCTTATAAATGAGTTTAAGTAATCCTTATTTTCCTCTATTTCGTCTTTTGTAAGATAATGAATTGCACCTTTAGTATTAATTACATTTGAACCATTAATTTTGTCATGTTCAGGGGCTACAATAAAATCAAAATAATCAAAGTTTATTTTTGGATTTTGTATATGAATATTAAAAACTTTTTTATTTGAGATACTTTTTAAATGGATTGATGGAATTATACTTTTTCTTCCACAAGAAATTATTATATCAAAATCTATATGATTTATTTTTTTGTAAACATTTTGAGAAATTGGCGTAAATTTAGGTGGAATCAAACTCCACAAATTTTTAAGTTCAACTTTGTGGTGAGTAAAATCAAGTTCAAGAGCTTTAGCTAGACCTTCTACTTGGCTAATCATGCCGTGCATGCCCTCAGTCAATAATATACCTTTTAATTTGCTCATTATTTACTATATAGACCTGTATGAGTGAAAAACCAACTAAACATACAAAAGTGTTAATAATTGGATCAGGACCAGCTGGTTATACTGCTGCTGTTTATGCTGCAAGAGCTATGCTTAAACCAATGTTAGTTGCTGGTATGCAACCGGGTGGACAACTAACCATAACAACTGATGTTGAGAACTACCCTGGATTTGCAGATGTTATTCAAGGGCCTTGGCTGATGGAACAAATGAGAGAGCAGGCAAAAGCAGTTGGAACAGATTTAATTGAAGATCATATCCAATCAGTAAATTTAAAATCTAAACCGTTTGAGGCGATTGGTGATGGGGGGCAAAAATATACCGCAGACTCGATTATAATTTCGACTGGAGCACAAGCAAGATGGTTAAACATTGAATCTGAACAAAAATTTAAGGGATTTGGAGTATCAGCTTGTGCAACATGTGATGGCTTTTTTTTCAAAGATAAAACAGTTGCAGTTGTTGGCGGGGGAAATGCTGCAGTAGAAGAAGCAATGTTTCTTACAAAATTTGCATCAAAGGTACAATTAATTCATAGACGAGATGAACTTAGAGCTGAAAAACTTTTGCAAAAAAAATTAATGGAAAATAAAAAAATTGAGATTATTTGGGACTCTATTGTTGAAGAGGTGATAGGTGATGATGAACCAAAAAATGTAAAAGGATTAAAAATTAAAAATGTTAAAACTAATGAAATATCAAATTTAAAGATAGATGGATTATTTATAGCTATTGGACATGATCCTGCTACATCTTTATTTAAAGATCAGCTGGAAATGGATAGCACAGGATATTTAATTACTAAAAGCGATTCTACCGAGACTAACATTCCAGGAGTTTACGCAGCTGGGGATGTGAAAGATAAAATTTATAGGCAGGCAGTAACTGCAGCAGGAATGGGCTGTATGGCTGCATTAGAGGCAGAGAAATATTTAGCTGCAAATTAATAGAATATCATTTATAAAATAATTTTATGGAGAATATTGTAAAACAAATTCAATTATTGGCTTTAGTAATTATACTTGGGGCTACAGTTATTGCATTCGGTATAGAAATATACCAAATGATTGAAGTTCAAAAAGTGACTTTAGCTGATTTGCTGTTACTCTTTCTATACTTAGAAGTTTTAGCCATGGTTAGAGTATTTTGGGAAAGTCAATCCATTCAAATTACCTTACCTTTGTTTATTGCTATAACAGCACTTGCTAGATTTATTATATTGCAAGGAAAATCAATAAATCCAGAAGTATTGCTGTATGAAGCTGGAGCAATTGTGCTAATTGCAATAGCTATACTAGTTCTGAGATTCAGAAATTCTCCTGTTTTTGGCTTAGAAAAAAAAAGAAAGTCAAAATAGTTTTACAATTACATGAGTGAAAAAGTTTTACTGACTGGAATCAGCGGATTTATTGCAAAACATGTTGCTATAGAATTATTAAATTCTGGTTATGAGGTATTAGGTACGGTAAGGGATATTAATTCAATTGAAAAGACAAAAAAAACTCTAGAGGAAAATAACGCTTCAACAAAATACCTATCCTTTGCAGAATTAGATTTATTAAAAGATGATGGGTGGGATAAAGCCGCCGAAGGTTGTAAATACATAATTCATGTCGCTTCTCCTTTCCCATTAAAAGTTTCAAATGATAGAGAATCACTTACTCCAGCTGCAAAAGATGGAACTTTGAGAGTTTTAAATGCAGGAATAAATGCAAAAGTAGAACATATTGTAAAAACATCTTCTATAGTTTGTATGTATAGAAAACCGAACCGAACAAATACTTATACATTTGGTGAAAATGATTGGACTGACATAGAATGGGACAAAACTACAGATTATTTTGTATCTAAAACTAGAGCTGAAAAAGCTGCTTGGGAACTTATGGAAAGCAAAGGTATTAAAAATAAACTTACTTGTATTAATCCTGGTTTTGTTTTGGGAGATTTTTTGAATGAGAAAAGTTGTACATCTATGGAATATATTAAACAGTTACTGCAAGGCAAATATCCTGCTGCTCCGAAATTTTCAGTGATGATATCCCATGTTAAAGATATAGCCAAAGCACATGTTTTATCGTTAAATAATAAAAAAGCTGAAGGTAGAAGATTAATTGTTGGATCTGGAACTAGATCAATTCTCGAATTGTCAAAAATAATGGCCGAGAACATCCCAAGTCATTCCAAGAAACTACCTAAGAAAGAATTACCTAATTTTATGGTTAAACTTATAAGTTACGTAGATTCAAGTGCAAAAAATTTAGTTCCTGACCTAGGTCTTAAAATGGAAACAGATACAAAATATGCTGAGGAGATTCTTCAAATGAAATTTATAGAACCAGAAGTTTCAGTTGTTGATGCAGCAAAATCAGTAATTAGACTAAATTTAGCCTAAACTTTCACAAAAAAGTTTAATTCGTTCCATAGCAATCTTTAATTTTTTCATTGATGTTGCATATGAAATTCTAAAATAACCATCAAGACCAAATGCAGAACCTTGAACGACGGCAACATTTTGTTTTTCTAGGAGTTTTTGCACAAAATCTGTATCATTTTTTATTTTTGTTTTTTTTCCAATTAACCCTTTACAACTTGGAAAAACATAAAACGCACCTTTTGGCATTAAGCAAGTAATTCCTGGAATACTATTTAAATAATTCACAACAAAAATTCTTCTGTCACTAAAAGATTTAGCTCTTTTTTTAATAAAACTCTGAGTTCCATTCAAAGCCTCAACAGCAGCTGCCTGACTTATAGATGATGGATTTGAGGTCGATTGAGACTGGATTTTTCTTATTGCAGCTATGATATTTTTGGGACCAGCAGCATAACCAATTCTCCATCCAGTCATGGCATATGCTTTACTCACACCGTTCATTGTAAGTGTTCTATCTTTAAGCTTTTTTATCTGTGCTATTGTAAAAAATTTAAAATTATCAAATTTTACATGCTCGTAAATATCATCACTCAAGATTAAAATATTCTTATTTTTTAATAATATCTTTCCTAAATTAATAATTTCTTTTTTTGTGTAAGCTGCGCCAGTTGGATTTGAAGGAGAATTTAAAATTATCCATTTTGTTTTTTTAGTAATTGCTTTTTTAAGTTTTGATGGAGTTAATTTAAAACCATCTTCTTCCCCACATTTAATAAATTTTGGTTTACCACCAGCAAGTAAAACCATATCTGGATATGATACCCAAAACGGAGCTGGAATAATAACTTCATCACCTTTATTTAATGTTGCTACAAAAGCATTATACAAAACTTGTTTCCCACCATTACCTACTGTTACCTGATCTGAAGTATAATTTAAGTTATTTTCCCTTTTAAACTTTTTAATTACTGCATTTTTAATTGCGGGTGTTCCATCAACTGGCGTATATTTAGTATCCCCTATTCTAATCGCTTTAACTGCTGCCTTTTTTATATTATTAGGTGTGTCAAAATCAGGTTCACCTGCTCCTAGAGCAATTACATCTTTGCCAGCAGCTTTCAATTCTCTTGCTTTCTGAGTAACTGCAATGGTAGGAGATGGTTTAATTCTTTTAAGACTGTTAGATATTATGCTCATTGAAAATTGTTTTTATTCTATTACTTTATTTAATATATGGAAAATACTTATCAAGATTTAATTACAGATATTCAAAGTAAAAATCCAAAAATTGGTGGAAAACTTGAGGGTGGAAAGAAATTTAAAATTAAATCTGATTTTAAACCAGCTGGTGACCAACCAGAGGCTATTAAAAGTTTAGTAAAAGGCGCAAAACAGAACGAGTTTAATCAAGTATTATTAGGTGTTACAGGATCAGGTAAAACATTCACTATGGCTAAAGTAATTGAAGAAACAAACAGGCCCGCTCTAATACTTGCACCGAATAAAACCCTTGCCGCCCAACTTTATGGTGAGATGAAAGGGTTTTTCCCAGATAATGCTGTTGAATATTTTGTGTCCTATTATGATTATTATACTCCTGAGGCATATGTTCCAAGATCAGACACATACATAGAAAAGGAAGCATCTATAAATGAACAAATTGATAGGATGAGACACTCTGCTACTAGATCACTCTTAGAAAGAGATGATGTCTTAATTGTTGCAAGTGTATCTTGTATTTATGGACTAGGATCAGTTGAAGCTTACAGTAAAATGACTTTAACTCTTCAAAAAAATTATGATTATAATAGAGAACAAATAATCAAATCTTTAATTGCTCTTCAATATAAAAGAAATGATCAAAATTTCTTTAGAGGTACATTTCGGGCTAGAGGTGAATATTTAGAAATTTTTCCATCTCATTTGGAAGATAGGGCTTGGAGACTTAGTTTATTTGGAGATAAGTTGGAAAAAATTGAGGAATTTGATCCGTTAACAGGTGATCTTGTGAGAGAATTGAATTTAGTTAAGATTTATGCAAACAGTCACTATATAACTCCCAAGCCAACGATCGAACAAGCGGTAATTAATATTAGAAAAGAGTTGGAGATAACTCTTAAAAAACATAAAGAGCAAAATAAATTGCTTGAGGCACAACGGTTAGAAGAGAGAACAAAATTTGATCTTGAAATGATAGAGGCAACTGGTTCGTGCGCTGGTATTGAAAATTATTCAAGATTTTTATCAGGCAGGAAACCCGGAGAACCTCCTCCTACATTATTTGAATATTTTCCTGACAATACATTGATATTTGTTGATGAATGTCACGTCACTGTACCTCAATTAAATGGGATGTTTAAAGGAGACAGATCAAGAAAAAGTACTTTGGCGGAATATGGATTTAGACTTCCATCATGTATGGATAATAGACCTTTAAAATTTGAGGAATGGGACATGATGAGAACTCAAACAGTATTTGTTTCTGCTACACCTGGTCCATGGGAGTTAGAGCAAACAAAAGGAAAATTTATAGATCAAGTTATAAGACCTACTGGATTAATAGATCCTCCAGTTGAAATCAAACCTGCCAAAAATCAAGTCGATGATCTAATGCATGAATGTAAAAAGACTATCGAGAAAAATTATAGAGTATTAGTTACAACATTAACTAAAAAAATGGCTGAAGATCTTACAGAATACTTGCATGAAAATGGTATCAAAGTTAGATATTTGCACTCAGACATAGATACCCTTGAGAGAATAGAAATTATGAGAGACTTGAGGCTAGGTGTGTTTGATGTTTTAGTTGGAATAAACCTACTAAGGGAAGGACTTGATATTCCTGAATGTGCCTTAGTTGGAATATTAGATGCTGATAAAGAGGGATTTTTGAGATCTGAAACATCCTTAATTCAAACTATTGGAAGAGCAGCAAGAAATTTAGATGGAAAGGTAATCTTGTATGCAGATAAAGAAACTAAAAGCATTAAAAAAGCAATAAAAGAAACCGAAAGAAGAAGAAATATTCAACTTGAATACAATAAAAAAAATAAAATTAGCGCCTCTACTGTTAAAAAAGAGATTAGTGATGTGTTAGAGAGCGTCTATGAAAAAGATTATGTTACAATTGGTACAGGAGCAAATGTTGGTGGTAATTTAAAGAAACATATCAAAGCACTTAATAAGAAAATGAAAGAGTCTGCCACAAATCTAGAATTCGAAGAAGCTGCTAAAATAAGAGATGAGATTAGAAAACTTGAAAGTACTGAGTTAGAAGTTACACTTAATCCTAAAGTGAAACAATATAACCTAAAGAACAAAATATACCCTAAAGGAAGATCTACAATGGGTATGCCAGGCACTAGAGCTCAAAAAGGAAAAAAAAAATGGAAGCAAATAAAATAATTATTACAGGTGGAGCCACTAGAATTGGTGCTGCTATTGCTAAAAAACTATCTGGCAAAGGAGTTGAAATAGTTATTCATTTCAATAAATCAAAAACAAAAGCAGAAATCCTTAAAAAAGAATTATCACAAAATGGTACAAAGGTTTATTTAATAAAAGGAGATTTAAGTGTAGAAAAAGATGTAAACAAAATTATTAAATTTGCAAAAAGTAAACTTAAATATTTTGATTGTCTAATAAACAACGCATCACTTTTTGAAAATGACAAATTAGAGAATTTTACTACTGATAGTTGGGGGCATCACTTAAGAACTAATTTAAGAACGCCTGCTCTTCTAACAAAAGAATTTGCCAAAAATATAAGAGCGAAAAATAATAATATTATAAATATAATTGATCAAAGAGTATTTAAACTAACACCATACTTTTTTTCTTATACTATCAGTAAAACTGGTCTTTATACTTTGACCAAGACTAGTGCAATGAGTTTAGCTCCAAAAATAAGAGTGAATGGTATTGCACCAGGCCCTACAATCAAAAATAAGAGGCAAAGTGAGAAACATTTCAAAAAACAGTACATGGCAACTCCATTAAAAAGACAGGTAGATGTTGAACAGATATGTAATGCTGTTGACTTTTTTATAAAAAATATATCTATTACTGGACAAGTGTTAGCTATTGATAGTGGACAAAACCTAAACTGGCAAACACCAGACATAATGGGTGGAAAAGAATGAAAAAAAATAATCTAAAAATTGTTAAAATCGATAAAAATAAAACTCTATTTAATTATGAAAAAAAGGTACTTATTAAGGAGCTTATTCTTGACTTAAAACTTGGGTATTTTGATTTTGAAAAAGAAGCTCCCCAGAAGGTAAAGTTTAATTTAGAGGTAAATTATGAAGATAAAAAACCCTCTAACGACAAAGATATTAAATCAATCGTAAATTATGCAAAAATTGTGAAATTGATAAAAAAACTAATCAAAAATAAACATTATAATTTTCTTGAAACATTAGCGGAAGATGTATTCGATGAACTATTTAAAGACAAAAGAATTGATAAAATAAGTCTTCAAATCGAGAAATTAGAAATCATGAAAGATTGTTCATCCGTTGGTATTCAAATTTCAAAAAAAAGAAGCTATGATAAGCTCTGATATCGGTAAAGAGGCGATAAAAAAAGAGTTACCACTTATACCCAAACTTCCTGGGGTATATAGAATGTTAAATTCTAAAAACGAAATACTTTACGTTGGCAAGGCAAAAAATTTACCAAATAGATTAAAGAGTTATGTATCAGAGAAAAACCATATTATCAGAACTGAAAGAATGTTATCTCAAACAACTAAAATTGAGATTACTAGCACCTCAAATGAGAGCGAGGCTCTACTTTTAGAAGCAAACTTAATTAAAAAGTATAAACCTAAATTTAATATTCTCTTGAGAGACGATAAATCATTTCCATTTATTTTTATTGGTAATCAAGATAAATGGCCTCAAATTAGACGACACAGAGGAAAAAAAACTAAAGAAGGTTTTTATTTTGGACCATTTGCTTCGGCGGGATCTGCAAACTGGACCATCAAAATGATACAAAAAATTTTTCAGCTTAGAGTTTGTGATGATACAGTTTTTAAAAAAAGAGAGAGACCATGTATCCTTTATCAAATTAAGCGATGTTCTGGGCCATGTGTTGGTTATATAGAAGAGGATGAATATAAACTAACGGTAGACAATGCTATTGAATTTGTATCAGGGAAATCAAGAAAAATTCAAAAAAATTTATCAAACCAAATGGAAAAAGCTAGTGAAGATTTAGATTTTGAAAAAGCTACAATATTAAGAGATAGAATAAAATCTTTAAATATTATTCAGTCATCTCAGAGAATAAATGAGGCAAATTTAGTAGAGGCCGATGTAATAGCTGGCTACAAAGAGTCTGGAAAAACTTGTATTCAAGTTTTTTTCTATAGATCAAAACAAAACTGGGGTAATCAAGCTTTTTTTCCAAAACATGATCCAGATGATAATATTAAAGAAATTCTTAACTCCTTTGTTTCTCAATTCTATGAAAACAAAAGTGTGCCGAGCTCTATTATTTTAAATGAAGATATTAAAGAAAAAGTTTTAATTGAAAAAACACTTTCACAAAAAGAGAATAAAGAAATAAATATTTCAGTAGCGAAAAAAGGATCTAAACTTAAAGTTGTAAATCAAGCACTCAAAAATGCAAAAGACAGCTTAAATAGAAAAATTTACGAAAGCCAAAATAATAAAGAGCTATTTGATAAAGTATCTAAAAAATTTGATTTAGAAAATAATATTAATTTAGTTGAAGTTTATGACAACAGTCATATTCAAGGTACCAATAGTGTTGGTGCACTCATTACATTTGGTGAGGAAGGTTTTATAAAAAAAAGATATAGGAAATTTAATATTAAGATTAAAAAGAATGAACAAGATGATTATGGAATGATGCATGAAGTTTTAAATAGGAGATTCAAAAGAGCTTTACAAGAAAAAGATAATTATTTAACTATGCCGGATTTAGTAATAATCGATGGAGGAAAAGGACAATATTCTGTAGCAAGAGAAACACTCAATGAACTTGGATTGCATGATATTCCGATGATAGCAATTGCCAAGGGTAAATTTAGAAATAGCGGAAATGAAACTTTTTTTCATAATGGCAAAGAATTTAAGTTTGAAAAGAATGACCCTACTCTCTTTTTCTTACAAAGATTAAGAGATGAATCCCATAGATTTGCGATTAGCGCTCATAGAGCTAAAAGGAAAAAAGGGATTAGTAAGTCTTTACTTGATCAAATTGATGGTATTGGATCTATAAGAAAAAGAGCACTTTTAAATCATTTTGGTTCAGCTAGAGCTGTTGAGTCAGCTAGCTTAGATGAGATAAAGACTGTTGAAGGAGTTGAGGAAAAAGTTGCTAAAAAGATATATAATTTCTTTCACGAATGAAAATCAAAATTCCGAATTATCTAACAATTGGAAGAATAATAATTGTTCCAATATTTGTATTTACGTTTTATTTGCCTGGATTTTATGGGGACGTGATTCCTTTCGCTTTGTTCGTAATTGCCTCATTTACTGATTTCTTAGATGGACTTTTAGCAAGAATGTTCAAAGAAGAGTCTAAACTTGGTGAATTATTAGATCCAATTGCTGATAAAATTATAGTTGCTACAGCACTAATATTATTAGTTATGGATGGGACTATTAAAAACTATGAGGTAATAGCTGCAATAATAATACTTACAAGAGAAATATTAATTTCTGGTTTAAGAGAATTTTTAGCAAAAGGAAAGGTTAAACTTCCTGTTTCAAGTTTAGCAAAAGTTAAAACATTTCTTCAAATGTTTTCAATTTCTATTTTACTTACTGGAGAAACAGGAAATAAAATTATTAATTTTCAGGACTATAATGCTCAAACTATTGGTATAATTTTATTGTGGCTTTCTGCTTTTCTAACTTTGTACACTGGATATGAATATTTAAGAAAAGGAATTGACCACGCTATATCTGAGGACAATAAAGATTAAGCAGCTTTCTTTTTTCTTACTAATTTTCCATAACTTTCTGAAAGATCTAAAATAAGATCACAAACTTTATAATTATTTTCAGCAATTTGAGATATTGGTGTTATTTCAGCTGCAGTTCCAGTTAAAAAACATCCTTCAAAATTTGGTAGTTCATCAGGTTTAATTTTTCTTTCATGGACTTTTATATTTTTTGATTTTGCTAACTCAATTACAGTTTGTCTAGTAATTCCATTTAGAAAAGAATCTGGAGTAGGTGTATGGAGTTCTCCTTTCTTATCTTTAAAAAAAATATTAGCGCTAGTTGACTCTGCTACATTTTCTTCATGATCTAACATTAATGACTCGCTATATCCCTGTCTTTCGGCCTCATGTTTTGAAAGCGTACAAATCATATACAATCCTGCGGCTTTACTATCCCAAGGTATTGTATTGGGCGCTGGTCTTCGCCAATTTGAGATATTTAATTTTATTCCCTCGGTTTTCAACTTAGGATCGAAATAATCGCCCCACTCCCAAGTTGCAACTGCTACATGTATTTTTGTTTTCTGAGCCGACACGCCCATCATTTCACTTCCTCGCCAAGCAAAAGGTCTTACATAACCATTCTGAACTTTTTGTATTTTTGTTATTTGGTTACAAGCTTTATTAATTTCATCTTTAGAGTAAGGAATTTCTATATCCAATCTTTTAGCAGAATAAAATAATCTATCAGTATGCTCCTCTAATTTGAAAATTTCTCCTTCATAAACTCTCAGCCCTTCAAAAACTAAACTTGCATAATGAAGTCCATGGCTTATCACGTGAAGTTGTGCATCTTGCCATTCAACAAGATCACCATTGTACCAGATTTTTCCCTCTCTTTTGTCAAACGGTATCATATGATTTTTTTTTAGAAAAAATATCTTTGTATATATAATATGTCAATATAACTTACCATTATGAAAAAACTTTTATATCTAAAAGATCATCAATTAAAACAATATATAGAAAAAATATTCAATGGATACAGAGAAACTGTCGCTGATGCCAAAAAAGTTTTGGAAAAACATGCGTTAGGAACTGCCCACAATAAAGTAATTCATCTCCTATCTTTATATGAAGGAATAACTATTTCAACCTTATTAAGAAAACTTAAAGTGACAAAGCAAAGTTTGAACAGAGTTTTAAACGATTTGGTAAAAATAAAGGCAATAGAATTTAAAAGGGACGAGATTGATACAAGAGTTAAGCATGTATATTTAACAGATGAAGGAAAAAAAATTTTTGATGAGATATTTACGGCTCAAAAGAAAAGAATCTATGATGCATTTATAAGTTCAGAATCCGGTGATGTAATAAGTTTTGATAAAGTATTAAAAAAAATTATTAATGAAAAAATTTAAAGCACATATTTTAATTGTTGATGATGATGATAGAATAAGAGATCTTGTGAAAGAGTATCTTAGTCAAAATGACTACCTCGTTTCTACTGCCAAAGATTCAAATGATGCGTTTAATAAAATTAAAATTATTAAATTTGATTTAATCGTGTTAGATATAATGATGCCAGGGCAAACTGGGTTGGAATTTACACAAGAATATAGAAATAAAATTAAAACACCAATTTTATTATTAACTGCAAAAGGTGAACCCTCAGAGAGAATTGAAGGGTTAGAATTGGGTGCAGATGATTATTTAACAAAACCTTTTGAACCGAAGGAGTTAATTTTAAGAATAAATAATATATTAAACAAGACACAATCATTTGAAATAAAAAGAGTAATTGAATTTGGAAATATTAAGATAGACCTAAGAAAGCAATTTATTTACAAAAATGATTTAAGTATAAAAATTAATAATACCGAAAAAATGATATTGGAAAAAATGATAAATACTCCTGGAAAAATTTATAAACGAGAGGAGATTGCTGATTTAATCAATTTAGGTAAAGAAAGATCGATTGATGTTATAGTAACTAGACTCAGAAAAAAAATTGAAGAAAGTCCAAAAAACCCTAAATATCTTCAAACAATTAGAGGTGAGGGATATGTTCTTTGGATTGAGTAAATTTTTAAAAAACATATTACCTAAAAGGTTATTTTACAGAGGTTTATTAATTGTAGCAGTTCCAATAGTGATTCTACAGATCACGATATCCTTAGTTTTTTTTGATAGCCTATGGATTAAAACAAACAAAGGGTTAACCAGAGCCTTGGTAAGCGAAATAGTTACAATTATTGATATTTACAACAATGAAAATGAATATAATAAGAGAATAGTTACAGACCTTTATAATAAAAATTTTAGCTTTTCTGTAAGATTTTTAGAAAATGAGAAACTTCCAGATATAAAAGTTGAAAGATGGTTTAGTCCAATGGATAGGACTTTAAGAAGAGAACTTAAGCCTAAAATTGGGGAACACTGGTTCAATACTATTTCCTACAAAGAGGTTGTTGATTTAAGGATTAAGTTTAGAGACGGAGTGCTTCAAATATTTTTTCCTAAAGAAAGAATTCAGGTATCATCTATCAGGATATTTGCTTTTTGGATTACAATACCGGCAATTCTTATGATTGCAGTTGCAATAATTTTTTTAAAAAATCAGACAAGACCTATAACAAAATTAGCTCAAGCCTCAGAACGATTTGGAAGAGGAGAAGACGTTGAGGAGTTTAGACCATCTGGTGCACTAGAAATAAGAAAAGCTGGTCTTGAATTTGAAAAAATGAGAAAAAGAATTCTAAGACATTTAAATCAAAGATCTGAAATGCTATCTGGTATTAGTCATGATTTGAGGACTCCACTTACTCGTATTAAGCTTCAACTTGCAATTATTAAAGACAAGGATCTTTCTGAGAAAATTTCTAAAGATGTTGATGAAATGGAAAAAATGCTTAATGAATATCTTCAATTTACAAGTACAGGAGCTAAAGATAAAACGGAGACATTTAATATTTCAGATCTTTTAAACGAAATAGTTCTCAAGTACGAGAATAAAAATATTGAAAAGAATATAAAAGAAAAAATATATTTTAATGGAAGGCCAAATTTAATCAAAAGAAGTATTAGTAATTTATTAGATAATGCAATTAAATATGCTGAAAAAATATCTGTTAACTTAGAAAAAAAAAATACAAATATAATAATTTCTATTGATGATGATGGACCTGGTGTAGATAAATCAGAGTTTCAAAATATAACTAAACCATTTTATAAAGTAGATAAAAGTAGGTCAGATTCGAAATCGAGTGTTGGCTTAGGATTATCAATTTCCTCTGATATTATAAAATCCCATGGAGGTGATATAAAATTTAATAAATCAAAAATGGGTGGGCTTAAGGCAATTATTTCTTTGCCTTATTAGCTTTTTTTCTTTTGATTTGTGAATCTAGTTTTTTTTCTAAATTACTAATTCTCTTATTTAAAACATCTACTTCTTCTTTACTCGCAAGTTTCATTTTAAATACAATTTCATCTCTTTTAGATTTTAGAACAGATATTATCTCATCAGAAACATCTTTGTAATTAATTAAACCTTGTTCAATTAATTTTGCAAATTTGTCGAATACGAATCTTGATTTTGACATAATAATTATTTAACAGAATTATATTTAATAAATTATAATAAATTATTTAAATGTTTACCAATAATTTTGACCCAGTTGCCTTCGAGTTTTTTTCTATAAGTATACGTTGGTATTCATTAGCTTATATATTTGGCATTATTTTTGGTTGGATTTATTGTAAAAAAATTCTCATCAAAACAGCCACAATTCAAAAATTGTTTGATGACTATATTTCATATTTAATTATTGGAATAATTATTGGTGGAAGATTAGGATACGTATTTTTTTACAATTTCTCTTATTTTCTTAAAAATCCAATTGAAGTTTTTATGGTGTGGAACGGTGGGATGTCTTTCCATGGAGGATTGATAGGCATAATTGTTTTCACTTATCTATTTTCAAAAAAAAATAATCAAAACATTTTCATATTTTTAGATTTAGTCTCTATTGTTGCTCCTATTGGAATTTTTCTTGGAAGAATTACAAATTTTATTAATGGGGAATTAGTTGGAAAAGCTACAAATTCCAATTGGGGAGTTCTATTTCCAAGTTATGATGACAAATTAAGGCATCCTTCTCAACTTTATGAAGCATTTTTAGAAGGAGTAATTTTATTTATATTAATAAACATAATACATTTTAATAAGAAAAATAAAGTAGGGACTTGTTCTATTATGTTTTTAATACTTTATGGTTTCTTAAGAATTATCTCAGAGATTTTTAGAGAGCCAGATGTACAAATAGGTTATTTATTTGGATATATCAGCACAGGTACTTTGTTAAGTCTATTTATGATTTTAGCTGGAAGCATAATTTATTTTAAAAAGAAAAATGAGATATAAACCTGAAAATTTTGATTTACAATCGGACGAACTTATACCTGTTGATGAGTTTGTTGAAAAGGTTCTCTATCACCCTGAAATTGGATATTACATAAAAAAAATTCCTTTTGGAAAAGAAGGTGACTTTGTAACAGCTCCTACTATATCTAATTTATTTTCAGAAATAATAACTATTTGGCTTATATCTTGCTGGGAAAAATTTGGAAAACCTAAAAGTTTTAATTTTGTTGAACTTGGTCCTGGAGATGGAAGTTTTTCAAAAGTATTAATTGATACAATAAAGAATTTTCCTGATTTTAAAAAATCTTTAAACATTTTTTTATATGAAAAAAGTGATTTTTTAAAAAAAATACAAAATAAAAAAATCAATGACTCAAATGTAAAGTGGATAAATAATTTCAAACAAATTAAAAAAGGTCCAGTTGTTTTTTTTGGAAATGAATTTTTTGATGCTATACCTATTAAACAATTTACTTTTTACAAAAAAGATTTATTTGAAAAATATTATATTATTAATAAACAAACTGGATTGAATGAAGTTTATCGCAAAGCTTCTTTGAAAGACACTAAAGCTATTAAGTCATATAAAACATTAAAGAATTTAAAATTTATTGAGTATCCTAAAAAGGGATTTTTTGAATTAGACAAAATTATTGAAAAAATTTCAAAGCTAAGTGGTGGTATAATGCTCATAGATTATGGATACTTAGATCTAGTTAATAAAAGTACTTTACAAACTGTAATGAAAAATAAGAAAATGAATATGAATAGTCTTTTTAAAAATTTAGGAAGAGCAGACATAACTTACCTGGTAAACTTTAGTCTTTTGAAAGAGTTTTTTTTAAAAAAAAAATTAAAAGTTAAAAAAATTGTTTCACAAAAATTTTTCTTGGAAAAGATGGGAATTATTCAGAGAGCGAGGATATTAGAAAAGAAAATGACACAAAAACAAGAAGAGTATATGTCCTTAACACTAATGAGACTACTCCATAAAGATTTAATGGGAGGCTTATTTAAAGTTGTATTTGCATTCAAAAGTAAAAAAAATAATTTTTTGGGATTTGATTGATGTTTTGTTCCAAAAAATTAATTAAATTTAAAAATATAAGACATGGTTTTTTTAATCGAGAAGGAGGTGTCTCGAAAGGTATTTATAAAAGTTTAAATTGTGGACCAGGATCAAAAGATAAAATCAATAATATAAAAAAAAATATTGAAAAAGTTTGTAAAAAGATAGGTTGCAATAAAAAAAATCTTATTTTGTTGGATCAAGTTCATAGTAACATTGTCCACAATGTAAATAGAGTTACCAAAAAAAAATTAAAAGGTGACTCATTGATTACTGGCAAAAAAGGTATCGCATTAGGTATTTTGACTGCTGATTGTGCACCTGTTTTTATTTATGATCCAATTAACAACTTTATAAGCGCACTTCATGCAGGATGGAAAGGGGCATTTAAACAAATAATTTCTAAAACGATAAAAAAGTTTAAAATAAAAGGAAGTAATTTAAATGATTTGATAGTAGTGATTGGTCCTTGTATCAGCAAAAATAATTATGAAGTTAAGAAAGATTTTTTAAATAAATTTATTGTTAAAGAAAAGTCCAATAAAAATTTTTTTAATTATAAAAATAATAAAATATTTTTCAGTCTTAATGATTTTATTAAAAAGAGCTTTTTAGATTTGGGTATAAAAAACATTGAAATCATCAAAAAAGATACATATATATTAAGTAACAATTTTTTTAGCGCAAGAAGATCATTGAAAAAAAAATTAAATGATTATGGTAGAAATATTTCTGTAATTATGATTAAATAGAAACATTCTCAAACAATGAAAATTCTCACAGGCAATAGCAACAAGCAGCTTAGTAACAAAATCTCTAAAAATCTTAAAAATAAATTAGTTAACACCAGTATAAGAAAATTTGCTGACGGTGAGATATATATTGAAATCAATGAAAATATAAGAGGAAATAGTATTTTTATAATTCAATCAGTTTCCTCTCCCGCAAATGATAACTTAATGGAATTACTCTTGTGCATAGATGCACTTAAAAGGTCATCAGCAAAAAATATTACAGCTGTAATACCTTACTTTGGTTACGCAAGACAAGACCGTAAAGTTGTCCCAAGAACTTCTATATCTGCAAAATTAGTATCGAACCTAATAACAAATGCAGGAGCGGATAGAGTGGTAACTGTAGATTTACATGCAGGACAAATTCAAGGTTTTTTTGACATTCCAGTAGATAACTTGTTTGCTACTCCAATTTTTTCAAAACACATAAAAAAGAAAATAAAAAGTAAAAATATAATTTGTGTAGCCCCGGATGTAGGTGGGGTTGAAAGAGCAAGGGCATTAGGAAAAAAATTAGATGTAGGTTTGGCAATAGTTGATAAAAGAAGGCCGAGTCCTGGAAAGTCTCAGGTAATGAATGTAATTGGTAACGTTAAAAATAAGATTTGTATTCTTACTGATGATATAATTGACTCTGGAGGAACAATAGTTAATGCAGCTGATGCTTTAATAAAGAGAGGTGCAAAAGAGGTTCATGTATATGCAACACATGGCGTCTTTAGCGGAGATGCAGTCAAAAAAATAAAAAATTCAAAAATAAAAAATTTAGTTATTACTGACAGTATAGATAGTTCAGATAAATTAAAAAAAGTAAGAAATATTGAAGTATTATCAATATCTATTTTATTAGCTGAGGCTATTAAAAGGATATCTAATTCAACATCTGTTTCAGATCTATTTAAATAAAACTTGTAAATCTACCAAACATCGGTTAAAAACCAGCTTTTTATGAGTACTATACAAGCTACAATACGAGATACAAAAACAAAAGGTCAAGTTAATGACCTAAGGAGTAATGGAAATGTTCCTGGCATAATTTATGGTGGAGAGCTACCAAACGAGAAAATTTCAATTACAACCAAAGAAATAAAAAATTTAATAAATAAAGAAAATTTTTTATCAAACGTAATATCAATTAATCTAGATGGGAAAGAACAAAAAGTTTTAACTAGAAATATCTCTTTCGACACCGTTACTGATGAGCCAATTCACTTTGATTTTATGAGAATTGTAAAAGGTGGAAGAATTATCTTAGAAATACCTGTGAAATTTATAAATAATGAAATATCTCCTGGACTAAAACGTGGGGGGGTGCTGAATATAGTAAGACGTAAGGTAGAATTGAAATGTCCTGCTGAAAATATTCCAACTGAGCTTGTTGTAGATTTAGAAGGATTAGATATTGGAACTAGTATTAAGATTTCATCAATTAATTTGCCTGAAAATGTTACCCCAACAATTCAAGGTAGAGATTTTGTAATTGCTACAGTTGCAGCACCAACAGTAGTTAAAGAACCAGAGAAACCTGCGGAGGCCGCTGAAGGTGATGCTGCAGAAGGAGCAGAAGGTGCAGCAGATGGTGGTGAAAAAGCCTCGACTGAGGGCGATAAAGCTGAGGGCGATAAATCTAAGGAAGAAGATAAAGCTTCATCGGAAAAAAAATAACAAATAGTGAAAATTCTTTTCAAAATTTAAGTTGATATGTTGTTACTTGTTGGTTTAGGAAATCCGACTCCAAATAGTCAAAATAATAGACATAACATTGGTTTTAAGATTGTGGATGCAATAAATCAAAATTTTGGATTATCAAAACAAAAACCAAAATTTAAAGGACTGTTAACTACAGGAAAAATTGATGATAAGAAAGTTTATGCGATTAAACCTTTAACTTTTATGAATAATTCAGGCATATGTATAAGAGAATTGCTGGAGTACTTCAAGATAGATGCTGAAGATGTAATTGTGTTTCATGATGACTTAGATATCGAATTTGGAAAAATAAAAGCTAAATTTGGTGGATCAAGTGCAGGTCATAACGGTATTGCATCAATTGATAAATTTATTGGAAAAGAATATTCAAGAGTTCGTATTGGTATAGGTAAACCAGAAAATAAAATTTCTGTTTCTGATTATGTTTTAAATGATTTCAACGAAGATGAACAAGTTCATTTGGACTCTATAACAAACAATATTATAGAGTCTTTAAGTATCTTGATTGACAAAAAATTAGATTTATTTTCAAGTACTGTAAATAACAATTAAATGGGTTTTAAATGTGGAATCGTTGGATTACCTAACGTTGGTAAATCAACTTTATTTAATGCCCTAACAAATTCTAATAAAGCACAAGCAGAAAATTTTCCCTTTTGCACAATAGATCCAAATATTGGCATTGTGGCTGTTCCAGATAACAGACTTGATCAATTAGCTATTATCTCGGAGTCCAAAAAAAAAATTAATACCACAATATCTTTTGTTGATATTGCAGGTCTGGTTAAAGGAGCTTCTAAAGGTGAAGGGTTAGGAAATAAATTTTTATCCCACATAAGAGAAGTAGACGCAATTATTCATATGATTAGGTGTTTTGACTCTGATGATATTCAAAATGTAAATCCCACCGTCGATCCTGTTAGAGATTTAGAGATTATTGAAACCGAAATGAAATTAGCTGATTTAGAATCTATCCAAAAAAGACTTGATAAGAAAAATAAAAAAAATGTTGATAATGAAGAATTAAAAATACTAGAAAGAGCGCAAAAAATAATTGATGAAGATGGTGATTTAAAATTAATAACAGATGAGTTTGATAAAAAAACTTTAAAAAACAGCGGACTTCTGATTACAAAGCCGAAGCTATATGTATGCAATGTAGATGAAGAGAGCCTCCAAAAAGGAAATAATTATACAAAGAATTTTATCAACAAATATACTGAAAAAGATACCTTAATAGTTTCGGCAGATATAGAGAACCAAATAAATCAATTAGAAAATGAAATTGAAAAGAAAAATTATATGAAAATGATTAACATGTCAGATACCGGACTTAATTCATTAATTAGAAAAGGATACAATCTTCTGTCTCTTCAAACCTTTTTCACATCAGGACCAGAAGAAACTAGAGCTTGGACAATTACAAAAGAGACTACAGCACCAAAAGCTGCTGGAGAAATCCATTCAGATTTTGAGAAGGGATTTATAAGAGCTGAGACAATTTCCTTTGATGATTTTATAAAAAATCAAGGGTGGTTAAAATCAAAAGAAGCTGGAAAAATGAGGTTGGAAGGTAAAGATTATATTGTTGAAGATGGAGATATATTAAACTTTCGATTCAATACGTGACCAGATTTTTTTCATACTGAAGTAAACTAATATTGTTAAAACAACTAAATAAATAATTACTCTAAAGCCCATCTTGTGTCGTGTTTCTAAATGTGGTTCGGCCGTCCATTGTAAAAATGTTGTTACGTCTTTTGCCATTTGATCGACTGTTGCTTTAGTACCATCTGAATATTCTACAATGTCATCATCTAAAGGTGACGCCATCTTAATTTTATTACCATACATATATTTGTTGTAATATACACCATCATCAAGTTCCATACCTGCTGGAGGGTCTTCATATCCCATCAGGACAGAATAAATATAATTTGCTCCACCACCTCTAGCTTTTACTAAGACTGACATATCTGGAGGATATGCGCCACCGTTAGCTGCTATTGCCTCTTGAACATTTGCATAAGGCATTACAAATTTATCAGATAATTTTGCGGGTCTTTCAAACATTTCTCCATCACTATTTGGTCCATCTGTAACTTCAAAATTTGAGGCAATTGCCTTAGCTTCTAGCTCAGTAAATTCTGGTCCACCCTTTTCTGCTAAATTTCTGTAGCTTAAATGCTTTAATGAATGGCATGATGCACAAACTTCTGAATAAACCTGATATCCTCTTTGTAAAGAAGCTCTATCAAATTTTCCAAAAAAGCTTTTGAAACTCCAATCAACTTTTAATAATTCTTGTTGTTCACCAGCGGCACTTGCCTTAGAAAATGTTAAAGATAAAATAATAGTAAAAAAGACTAACAGTTTTAAAAAGTTTTTCACAGTTTCTCTTTAAAATCTGTATTGTTTCTGGCCATTGCCATATCAGCTGACCCTCCTAGCACAGGCTCTGTTATACTAAGCGGTAACGGTGTTGTTTTTTCCTTCATTCCTAAAAATGGAAGTATTATTAGGAAATGTGCAAAATAATAAGCGGTAGCAACTCTTGCGATCAATAAGTATAGTCCTTCTGCTGGCATCGCACCAACGTAGCCAAGTATCAAAACATCGGCTACTAAAAACCAGTAAAACTGTTTGTATATTGGTCTAAACACAGTTGATCTAACTTTAGAAGTATCTAACCATGGAAGAATAACCAATACAAATATTGCTGCAAACATTGCTATTACTCCAAGCAACTTATCAGGTACTGATCTAAGTATTGCATAGAAAGGTAATAGATACCACTCTGGCACAATGTGAGCTGGTGTAACTAATGGATTTGCCTCAATATAATTGTCCGCATGTCCTAATATATTAGGTGAAAAGAATACAAAAAAAGCAAAAATTATTAAAAATATAAGAAGTGCAAATAAATCTTTTATTACAATGTATGGATGGAATGGGACAGTATCTTTTGAAGGTTTTTTAATATCTATACCAATAGGATTATTATTTCCGGGTACATGAAGTGCCCAAATATGTAGAACAACCAATCCCAAAATTAAAAATGGAAAAAGATAATGTAAGCTAAAAAATCTTGTCAATGTTGGATTATCGACTGAGTAACCTCCCCATAACCAAGTCGTAATACTATCTCCAACCAACGGAATGGCACTAAACAAATTTGTGATTACTGTAGCACCCCAAAAACTCATTTGACCCCATGGAAGAACGTATCCCATAAATGCAGTGGCCATCATTAAAAAATAAATCAACATACCAATAATCCAAATAACTTCTCTTGGTGATTTGTATGAGCCATAATACAAAGATCTAAAAATATGAATATAAACAGCTAGAAAAAACATTGAAGCACCATTTGCATGAACATATCTAATTAACCACCCATAATTTACATCTCTCATTATATGTTCAACACTTTGAAATGCTAAATCAGCATGTGCCACATAATGCATTCCTAATATAATTCCTGTAATAATTTGGGTTATTAAACAAAAAGTTAAAATTCCTCCAAAAGTCCACCAGTAATTTAAATTTTTTGGCGTTGGGTAATCAGTCAAATGGTTTGCTAGTGTTAGTAATGGAAGTCTATCATTAAACCATTTTCCAACTTTTGACTTAGGTGTGTATTCGTGATCGCTCATTTATTTTTTTATCCTATTTTTATAGTGTTGCTGTTTACAAATTCATATTTCGGTACTTCCATATTTGTAGGGGCTGGACCTTTTCTGATTCTACCTGATGTATCATAGTGAGAGCCATGGCATGGACAAAACCATGCATTGTAATCACCTTTATCAGTTAAAGGAACACATCCTAGGTGAGTACATACTCCTAGCATAACAAGCCATTCTGGATTAACAGCTCTGTCCTCATCTTTTTCTGGATGTTTTAATTCACTTAAGTCTACTGCCCTTGCACTATCAATTTCATCTTGAGTTCTTCGTTTAATGAAAACAGGTTTACCTCTCCATATAACAGTTATTGATTGTCCGGGTTGAACTGAACTAATATCTACTTCTGTGCTTGCTAATGCTTTTACTGATGCGTCTGGATTCATTTGATCAACCAATGGCCAAACAGCTGCGCCTACTCCAACAGCCCCTGCAGCTGTTGTTGCTGTTAATATAAAATCTCTTCTATTTGGTTTTTTTTTATTTGATTCTGACATTTATTATTTTAATTTTTTCTTAATATATGATTTCATATGAAGAAAAAGATATTTTTTCCATAGCAAGAATGACACACAAAACAAATAATTTCAGGCCAAAAATAGCACTTTACGAGCCTGATATACCTCAAAATACAGCAGCAATAGCTAGGACCTGCTCTTGCTTAGGCGCATTACTGGAGATAATTGAACCTTGTGGCTTCTTACTAAGCGATAAACGTTTCAAAAGAGTAGTGATGGATTACTTAGATGAAAGTATGATCAAAACCTATAATAGTTCAGAAGAATTTTTTAACGCAAAGAAAAAAGATAGAGTAATATTAATGACCACTAAAGCAAGTAAGTCATATATAGACTTTAAGTTTAAAAATGGTGATACACTTTTATTTGGGAGAGAAAGCTCTGGTGTTCCTCAAAAGGTTCATAAAATAGTGAAACATAGAATAAAAATACCAATGATTGAGAAAAAAAGGTCTCTAAATTTGGCTTCATCAGTTGCAATTATTCTTTCTGAAAATATAAGACAAACTAATTATTTATGGACGAATTAATAAAAAAAAAATTAGCTAGAAATTGGTTTAAAACTTTACAAGAAGTGATTTGCCAAGAAATAGAGGAATTAGAGGGTAAAAAAAATATTTTTAAAATTAATAATTGGGAAAGAGGGAAAAAATCAAATGAAGGTGGAGGTCAATTTAGAATATTAGAAAATGGAAAAATTTTTGAAAAAGTTGGAGTGAATTTTTCAGAGGTTTACGGAAAATTTTCAAAAAAATTTAGAAGTAGGATGCCAGGTGGTGATAAGAGTCCAAAGTTTTGGGCATCGGGCATATCAATAGTAATGCATATGCAAAACCCTCATGTACCAGCAATGCATTTTAACACTAGATATATTTACACTTCACATGGATGGTTTGGCGGGGGAATGGATGTTACACCTTGTCTAAAAGATAAAAGTTTAGAAAAATGGTTTCATAAAGAGTTAAAAGTTTCATGTGATAAATATAATAAAAACTATTACAAAAAATATAAAAAATGGTGTGATGAATATTTTTACTTACCTCATAGAAAAGAGCCAAGAGGAATAGGAGGTATTTTTTTTGATTATAAAAAAGACAATTGGGAAAAGGATTTTAGTTTTGTTAGAGAAGTTGGTATAAGCTTTAAAAATATATTTAGAGAGATAACATTGAAAAAATATAAAAAAAAATGGTCAAATAAACAAAAAGAAATTCAATTGGAAAAAAGAGGTCGATACGTTGAATTTAACTTACTTTATGATAGAGGTACCAAATTTGGTTTACAAACTAATGGTAATGTTGAGGCCATTTTAATGTCACTCCCACCTATTGCTAAATGGAAATAAAATATGGAAAAAGAACCAATTACAGTTAGAGGATTAGAAAAATTAAAAGGTGAATTAATTTTTTTAAAAGAAAAAAAAAGACCTGAGATAGTAGCTGCCATAGCTGAAGCCAGATCCCACGGAGATCTAAAAGAAAATGCTGAGTATCACGCAGCGAAAGAACAACAATCACATAATGAAGGCAGAATTCAAGAAGTTGAAGATATTATAGCTAGAGCAAATGTGATTGATGTTTCTAAATTAGATAATGATGGAAAGGTAATATTTGGTTCAACAATACTACTTCAAAACTTGGATACAGACGAAAATGTTAAATACAAAATTGTTGGGAAAGATGAGGCTGACCTCAAAGAAAAACTAATATATTTTAAGTCACCAATTGGTATGGGCCTTATAGGAAAAAATAAAGGGGATTTAGTTGAAATTAAAACTCCTGCTGGTGTTAAAAATTTTGAAATAAAAGACGTAAAGTATATCTAATTACCAAAAATATTATCGATTTCTTTTTTACTCAATTTAAAGCTGTTATTTAACCAAATATTCTCAAGCAACTTAATTTTTTGTCCAAAATCTTTACCCTCCTTAACTTTATATTTGTTAAGTAAATCTCTTGATTTTAAAGGAAAAATAGGTTTTTCAAATTTTTCAAAATATTTTTTTAAGTCAATGAGTTTTTTTGAAACCAATTTAGAATTGAAAATTTTTAAATCTAATAAATCGATAACATAAGATTTGTCATTAAAATAATAAATTCTTTGAAGATTTTTCTTACTAAAATAATCTTTTTCAGAGAAAAGGTAATAGTTATCAATTAAAAATTTTATTCTTTTTTTGTTTTCGTTAGAAAGATTATATTTAAATAAAAAATAATTTGCATTATCGGAATCATCAATTATTAAATAAGAAATCAAAAAAATAAACGATTTTTTGTTAAATAATCTTTTTGAATAATCATTTAATTTACCTAAACAATTTAAATTTACGAGTTGAGGAAAAATAGTTTTTAAAATTTCCGAAGAAAAAGGATCCTCAGATATTTTTAGAATATTTTTTGATAAAATAATTTTTTTTAATTCACTAATTAATCTTTCCTTTGAAAGATTGACAATACCAGCAATATTTTGCTTGATTGATTTTTGTACTGATAAATTATGAGATACTTTGCTATAATTAAGAAAAAATCTGATATATCTTAAAATTCTTAAGTAATCTTCTTGAATTCTTTTATTTGGGTCTCCAATAAATATAACCCTGCCCTCGTCTAAATGTTTAGCTCCACCGTTTGGATCAAACAAATTACCCTCTTTGTCTGCATAAATAGAATTAAATGTAAAATCTCTTCTTGATGAGTCTTTTAGCCAATCCTTAGTATATTTAACTTTTGCATGTCTTCCATCAGTATCTACATCCTCTCTCAAAGATGTAATCTCAAAATTTTTCTTACCTAAATTAGCAGTAATAGTTCCGTGATCTATACCAGTTTCAAAGAATTTAATATTATTTGATTGCAAACATTCTTTAACTTCATTTGGATTTAAATTTACTGCTAAATCTATATCATCTACTTCTTCTTGATTTAATATTTTTCTAACGCATCCACCTACATATCTTATCTCACTTTTTTCGTTAAAATTTGATACAGAGTCAAAAATTTTAGAAACTTCTGTATTACTATAAACGTTTAAAAAAGATCTTTCTCTTTGAGCAGGTTTTTTGTTGCTTTTAAAAATTTTTTTTAAAAAATTATACATATTTGGCTGGGGTGCTAGGATTCGAACCTAGGAATGGCGGTACCAAAAACCGCTGCCTTACCACTTGGCTACACCCCAAAATTAATTTCATATATCACAAAAAAAAAGCTTTATATAGTTTTAGATAAATTACACCAATAGTTTTTATATTTTTTTTTCAATAATTTCTTTGCATTTAGTGCGGCTTTTTTGGACATAAAGTATCCCACAATTGTTGAGCCTGATCCTGTCATTCTGACATAAGAATTCTTATCTATGTTCAAAAAAAATTGTCTAAGTTTCCTTAGTCTTGGATACAATTTGAAAGATATGACCTCTAAATCATTTTTCATCTTTGAAAGTGTATTGAAATTAATATTTTTTGATTTAATTTTAAAAAATTGTGGTTTCGAAAAGTTCCTAACTTGAGCATATATATTTTTTGTAGAACAACCAAAATTGGGTTTAATCAACAAAGTAAAAATTTTAAGGTTTTTTTTGATTTTTTTTATTTTATTTTTATAAGCTAATACAAGATTTTTTTGATCTATGCCTAAAATAACATCTGAACCAATTTTTGAACATAAATTTTGTTTCTCCTTCATTGTCAATAAAATTATATTTTTTTTAATCAAATAATTTATTAAAGAAGCCGCATTCATTGACCCGCCTCCTAACCCTGCTTCTTGAGGTATATTTTTTTTAATTGAAATAAGATATTTTTGATTTTTTAGTTTTTTCGCTTCATCTAAAATTTTTAATAAATTACTGATAGTATTTTTTTTTGGAATTTTATTAGAAAAATTTCCAGTAAATTTTATTATATGGTTTTTTTTATTTGTTTTCTTAATATAAATATCATCATGTAAGTCTAAAAAACCAACTAGAGTTTCTAAGTTATGAAGTTTAGATTTTTTTTTTCCTAGAACATTTAGAGATAAATTAATTTTTGCATGTGATTTAATCTTTTCAAATTTCATTAATTATGATTTTTCTAAACCTTCTAATAATTTCGATTTTACTTTCGATTTCATTTCATCTTCTGTCTCTTCAAGTCCTAAAACTGCTTGCCAATAATATTTTGCTTGTAATTTTCTGTCTAATTTCCAAAGGACATCACCATAATGATCATTAACAATTGGATCATCTGGCATTAATTGCAATGCTTTTTTAAGATATTTTTCAGCATTGATATAATCACCAATTAAATAAAATCCCCATCCAACAGAGTCGGTGATATACGGATCATTTTCTTTTTGTTTATGTGCTTTTTGTATCATATCTATCGCTTGATCTATTTTATAATTTCTTTCTAACCAGCTATAAGCTAGATAATTTAATGTGTATGGTTCATTTGGATACATTTTTAAACTTGTAATTAAATCTCTGTCAGCCTTCTCATAATTTCCTGTTCGTTCATAACTGCTACCCCTCCTATATAAAATTCTTGAGATTGCATATGAACTATGATCAACATTTTTGAGTAACTCTGTGTAATATTCAATTGCAATTTCATACTTTTCAAAACCTTTATTTATATTTGCATAATCATAAAGTATTTTTTCTGTAGGTTTTTTTATAGAATTAAAATTCTTATTTATATAGTTGATAGCCTCTTCCTCACTATTATCTTCAGATAATATTCTTCCTATCTTTTTTGTTTTATACCAAAAATATAATTTATCTTTTTTTTTAAAATTTTCTAAAATTTTGGTAGCTTGTTCACTATTTTTATTTAAGTAATAGTTTTCAGCAAGAAGAGATTGGTTAAAATAAAACTTAGGATTTAAGTACTCAGAAATTCTTAAATAAAAATTTGACTGATCATATATATTTTGTGTTGAAAATAAATTAGATATCAAATAAAAAATTTCAGCTAGAATATCATTTTCATTATAGCATGAGAAATGGGATTCAAATTTTTTGTATTGATCATTATTAATCCAGTCTTTGATTTGATGCAATAATATGCTGTCACCAATAGGCTCAATCGTTTTTGAAACTTGAATAACTTTTTCAGTATTATTATTTTCAATTAAATTTGCAAAATAAAAGAACATGTATCTAGAATAATCTCCATCAGAACTATTTAGTAATTTTTCAAAATATGAGCTGGTATTTGGAGAATTTAAATAACAATTTTGAAAAGCTGAAGAAATTAAACTTAATGTTCCATACTTGTTATCCTCGATAGTCTCTTTTTTTAAAAATAGATAATTAAAGTCTTTTAAAATTTTGTAAATTACATATTCATAAGTTCCATCATCTTTATTAAACTGAAATTCTTTAAATCTTTTATTAGCTTGCTTGAAATCTTTTTTCTTTAAACTATCAATTAGCAAAAGTAAGTTAAGTTCGAAAGTATTTGAATTGATATCATTTTTTGAAGTCTTTATTTGATCTATCCCTTTTTTTACTTGCCCATTCAAAACTAGAGAAAATACGTATTTTTTTAAAAAATCATCATGTTTTTGAATTAGAAATTTTGATGAATTGAAATATTTAAGCGCCTCTTCGTTTTTTTGATTTCCTGATGAGACCAAAGCAGAAAAATAATCAGATAAATACTTCTGGTTGAATTTTTTATCCACGGTTGTGCTTGAATATGTGCTGGTTTGGAGTGTTAAAAATGATAAAATTATTAATAATATTTTCATACCTAAACTTATGACTTTAAGTTTCAAAAATCAAAATGACATATTAAACCTTGAAAAGCTTAACTCAAACGATATTGAATATATATTTAGTGATAAACCAATAAACAGACTTAAAACTAAACCTCAGATAGAAGAAAAAATTAAACTTCTTGAAAAATTAAGAAGCGAAATTGAAAACATAGATAATTGTGAGCTGAAAAAAAATGCTAAGCAGTTAGTATTTGCTGATGGCAACAATCAAAGTAAAATTATGATTATAGGCGAAGGGCCTGGACAAAAAGAAGATGAACAAGGAAAACCCTTTGTAGGAGATGCGGGAATATTATTAAATAAAATGCTAGAGGCAATTCAGATAAAAAGGAGCAATATTTATATAACTAATGTTGTAAATTATAGACCACCAAATAATAGAAAGCCTGAGCCATCAGAAATAAATAGATACTCGAATTATCTCAGGCAACATATCGAGATAATTGATCCAAAAATTTTAATTCTAATGGGTAGTACAGCAATGGAGTCGCTTTTTGGTTCAAAAATAAAAATTTCAAAAGAAAGAGGTGTTTGGAAAGAATTAATCATTCATAACAAAACGTATTTAACAATGATTACATTTCATCCTGCTTACTTATTAAGACAGGCTGATCAAAAAAAATATTCTTGGGCTGATTTAAAATTAATCAGGAAAAAAATAGATGATTTAAAAATATCTGTTTAAATCTAAAATGATAGAAATACATAAAAAATATATAAGTTGGTGGAAAGAGAAACTTAATATTTCGAATTATGGATTGTTATGGATCACATTCATTAAAGGATTAATAATCGGCATATTTTTGTATCATTTTTTTATTGCTCAATGAAAAAAATTGTTGCTGGTGTTGATGAAGTTGGTAGAGGTAGTTTGATTGGTCCAGTTTATGCGGCAGCAGTTATATTTAATCGTAAAATAAATAAAAAAGAAATTAAAGATTCCAAAAAATTGAAAAAGATTGAGAGAGAAAAATTATTTAAGTATATAAAAAAAAATTCTATTTGGGCTATTGGATCAGCATCAATTAAAGAAATAGAAAGACTTAATATATTAAATGCAAGTCTATTAGCTATGAAGAGAGCGATAGAAAAACTAAAAGTTAAACCAAATTTAGTACTTGTTGATGGAAATAAATCGCCAGATTTGAATAATTGCATTACAAAAACAGTAATAAAAGGAGATCAAAAAATAAAAGAGATATCTGCAGCATCAATTGTTGCAAAAGTATCAAGAGACAAACTGATACTCAAAATGTCAAAAAGTTTCAAAAAATACAAATGGGACTCTAATGCAGGTTATGGAACCAAAGATCATATTAACGCTATTAGAAAATATGGAATAACCAGGTTTCATCGCAAAACATTTCATCCAATACACAACATATTGAGTCTTAAAAAAAAATAGCAACAAGTAGACTCAAAATAATTCAATCACAGGTTGACGCAGTCTCTTCTCTGGAGTCTAATTAATATTTAAAAAATGAGTGTTAAAACTTTTAAAAATAAAATTATTAATGGAGACAGCTTAAAGGAATTGAAGAAAATTCCTGACGAAACTTTTGATCTTATTTTCGCTGACCCTCCTTACAACCTTCAATTAAAAAAAGAATTAAGTAGACCAGATAGATCTAAAGTGGATGCTGTTAATGATAAATGGGATCAATTTGAAAGTTTTAAAAGCTATGATAAATTTACTTTTGAGTGGTTAAAAGAATGTAAAAGAATTTTAAAAAAGGATGGAACGATTTGGGTTATAGGTAGTTACCACAATATATTTAGAGTAGGTACTACAATCCAGAATCTAGGTTTTTGGATATTAAATGATGTGATTTGGAATAAAAATAATCCAATGCCAAATTTTAGAGGGACGAGGTTTACCAATGCGCATGAAACGCTTATTTGGGCATCTAAGAGCGAAGGATCCAAATATACTTTTAATTATCAATCATTAAAATGTTTAAATGATGACCTACAAATGAGATCCACATGGAGTCTGCCAATTTGTAGTGGAAAAGAAAGATTAAAAAATAATGGAAAAAAAGTTCATTCTACTCAAAAACCAGAATCATTAATGCATAGAATAATATTAGCCTCATCAAATAAAGATGATTTCATTTTAGATCCATTTTTAGGATCAGGTACTACAGCTGTTGTTTCAAAAAAATTAGGTAGAAATTATTTTGGAATTGAAAAAGAAAAATATTATTTTGATGCTACAAAGAAAAGATTAGAGAATACAAATATCATAAAAGATGAGTATCTGGATACTCTACAAAATAACAGATCTAAACCAAGAGTTCCTTTTGGGTCATTGGTTGAAATGGGTTTAATTAAACCTGGAACAGAAATTTATGATCAAAAAAAAAAAGTAAATGCCAAAATTATGGTAGATGGTAGTATAAAATATCAACAATCAGAGGGATCAATCCATAAAGTGGCAGCAAAAATTATTGGTGCAGAAAGTTGTAATGGATGGACATTTTGGCATTATAAATCTGGAAATTCTTTAAAGCCAATTGATGATTTGCGACAAAGACTAAGACCTACAAATTAAGTTCTATAAATTTTACCCAAATAATTTTCAAGAAATGTTTTATTTTTTGAGAGAAACTTCAAAATATTATTTCTAATAAAGACACTTAAAGGATTTGATAAATGGAATGAAAAATGGTTAAGTTTTGATTTGTCATTTATAGAGGAAATATTTTCAATTCTTTTTTGATAGTATTCAGTTGAACCATTTAAAATACTTTTTAATATATCGTTTGCGGTCTCAATGCTTTGGGACGCGCCTTGAGCAAATGATGGTGGAAAAGTGAACAGAGCATCACCGGATAAATATATATTTTGTTCATTTAAACTCGGAAATTTGCTGCTTACGTAAACAGGAAAAGATTTTAATTCACTTAAATGTCCAAAGCTTATTTGTGATGTTTTTTGTAAACTTGATCTTAAAGAGCTTAAAAACTCATTAGATTTAAATAAATTATAATTTCTTAGCTCATCTGATGATAATTTTTTTTTTATGATAGCTACAAAATTATATTCATTATTTTGGTTTATCGGATAGATCACATAATGACTGTTTGATGCCATATAAATAGAAATATCACTACCATAATCACCAATTAACTTACCTCTAAGAGCAACATTAAAGTTATATTTTGGATTTGTAATATCATTCAATATCAATGACTTCGTTTTTGAAAAAATACCATCAGCAATTATCAAATAATCAAATTCCTCATGTGTATTTTCATCCAAAGTAATTCTGAAGCCATTCGCCTTTTCTATTTTTGTTATATTTGAATTAAGTTTAATCTGATTTTCAGGCACATTCTTAAATAAAAATTCTAATAATGTTGATCTTTTTAGTGTTGTGTATCGATTTAATGGATCATTAAATTGTGTAAGGTCTATATCGCAAATTTTTTTAGAGTTATTTGCTTGTATGAAATTCACTTTTGACGGAAAGCTAACTTCAGATGCAGGTAGATTTTTAAATCCTATGTTATTCAATAACTTAATACTATTTACTGATAGTTGAATTCCATAACCATCTTGGAAATTAAAATTATTTTTTTTTTCAAATATTTTGTATTCAAAATTTTTTTCACTATTTAAAATATTTGCAAAATATAACCCCGATATTCCTCCACCAATTATTGCAATTTTTTTCATTAATTTATCTGATAGTATTAATTATTTTCTTTGTAAATGAAGGTAAAGTCAAATTAGTTAAATCTTTTACATCAACAAAAAAACCATTTTTCTTTTCTGGCAAATTATTTTTCATCGTAATTGCAATTCTCATGTCCATATTAGACATTTTTATATTGATCCTTTTTCCCACGTGTTTTCTAAATTTTATTTTAGGTATCTCATTCATTGGAAATATAGGCATATCCTTTAAAAAATTAAATTTTCTGTTTTTTAAAAGGTAAAAATTATTCTTTTTATTTTGAAAAATATTTGCCTCAAAAAATATTTGTTTATTAAATTTATTTACTTTCACAATCTGAAAATCGTTTTTTTTAAAAGATTTACAATTTCTAGAAATTGGACATTGATTACAAATTGGTTTTGATGGTTTACAAATTAATGCGCCTATTTCCATTATGGCTTGAGCATAATCACTAGCTCTATTTGTTTCCCCAAAAAAAGATTTTTTTTTATGTAAATTCTCTTTAGAAATTTCTTTTTCTTTTTTTAAATAAAATACTCTTTTCAAAACTCTTTCAACATTTCCATCTAGTGGGATTATTTTATTGTTGAATGCAATTGCCATAATAGCTTTTGCAGTATAATCTCCTATTCCAGGTAGCGATTTTAAACCTTCCTCATTATTTGGAAGCTTTCCCTTAAATTCATTTATAATTATTTTTGCAGTTTTTTTTAGATTTTTTGCTCTTGAGTAATATCCTAATCCCTCCCAACATTTCATCAATTTAGCATCTCTAACTTTTGATAAACTTTTTAAATCTGGGATTTTCGAGGTAAAATTTTCAAAATATGGGATTACTGTTTTTACTTGAGTTTGTTGCAACATAAATTCACTTACTAAAGTAAAATATTCTTTTTGACTTTTAGAGACTTTTTTTCGCCAAGGAAGATTTCTTTTATTATTGTCGTACCATTTTAAAATTTTATTTGGTATGTTTTGATTTGTCATATGAATTTTAAATATAATACTAAGCAGAGAAATAAATCTGTTCAAGGACTAAGATCTTTTAAAGATACTTTGCCCCAAGAAGCAAAAAGAATATTGAATAAAAAAGGACAAATTTATTCAAATACTTTAGATAATTGGAAATATCTTGTTGGAAAAGAATTATTTAATGTTTGCTATCCAATATCTTATAAAAACTCAAAATTAAATGGAAGCTATTTAAGTATAATGGTAAAAAGAGGAAATGAAGTTGACCTAGAATATTCTAAGAAAGAAATTTTAAAAAAAATAAATATTTTTTTTGGTTATAATGTGGTCGATAATATAAGGTTAAAGACTTTTGAGGGAGAATTCAAAAAAACTAGAGATAATAAAATTAATAATGCGACAAATAGCAAAAATATTAAGAAGATTGCCAATATTAAGAATGATAAAATTAAACAATCTCTATTAGAGTTAAATAAAATATTTAAAACAAGATGAAAAAAATATTAATACAAACATTAATAATATCATTATTTTTTATTAGTTTTAACGCAACTGCAGAAATTAAACATATTAAAGACGGCAATGTTGATGCAAAAGTAAAACTTGTGGTGTTCGAGTCTTTGACATGTAGTCATTGTGGAGATTTTCATAGAGATATTTATCCAAAGCTAAAAACTGATTTTATAGATAAAAATTTAATTTCGATTGAATATAGGAATTTTCCTCTAGATATAGCTGCATTTAATGCAGCAAAAATTGCTCATTGTAGGAATGATGGAAAATCAGAAATACTTCATCACTTATACAACAACCAAAGTAGCTGGGTTAGAGGAAGTACAATTGAGGATCTCAATAAAAATTTAAAAAGAGTAGTTCAAGAATCAGGTTTTAAATTAGATTTTGATAATTGTATTTCCAACTCAAAAATTGAAGATTTTATTTTAGAAGACCGAATCGACGGAGCAAAAAACTATAAAATAGAGGCAACTCCAACACTTATAATCAACGGCGAAAAGTTCGAAAATCCTAAAAACTATAAAAAATTAAAAAAATATATTGAAAAACTGATATAAGTCATTGAATGGAGTTTAAAAAAATCCAATTAAATGGCTTTAAGTCATTTGCAGAGAAAACAAATTTTCTTATTGAAAAAGGGCTCACTGGTATTGTCGGGCCTAACGGTTGTGGCAAATCAAATATTGTTGAGTCTCTTAGATGGTGTATGGGAGAAACCTCAGCAAAAAGTATGCGAGGTTCGGGGATGGAAGATGTTATATTTTCAGGTACATCAAATAAACCATCAAAGAATATTGCTGAAGTAGTTTTAAGTTTAAATAATGAAAATAAAGATGGCCCGCATCAATATAACGAATTGGATGAAATAGAAATTCGAAGAAAAATTGAAAAAGATAAAGGGTCTAAGTTTTACATAAACAATAAAGAAGTTAGGGCAAAGGATGCACAAATGTTTTTTGCAGATCTATCTACTGGAGCTCATTCGCCATCATTAATAAGTCAAGGAAGAATAGGAGCATTGGTTACTGCAAAACCATCTGACAGAAGGGCAATACTTGAAGAAGCTGCTGGAATAGCAGGACTTCATGTAAGAAGACATGAGGCTGAAATCAGATTAGGAGCAGCAGAAAATAATCTAAAAAGAGCAGATGAACTTAGACGACAGCAAGAAAAACAATTGGCAAGTTTAGAAAAACAAGCTGAAGAAGCAGCAAAATATAAATTAATTTCTGAAGAAATAAAAAAAGTAGAGGCAGGTCTTTATTATTTAAGACTTATAGAAATAGATAAAGAAATTAGTTTGGAAAACGAAATTAACAATGAAGCAGATGGAAAAGTTGAGGAATTTAATAAAAAAATTAATGAGCTAGAAAATAAAATTAAAAGTGAACTTGAGAGGGTAGAACCTATAAGACAAAAAAATATCGAAAATTTGTCTAAAATTCAAAGGTTAAATCTTGAGCTTAAGGCTTTAGATGAGGAAAGCACAAGAATTAATGAGGAAATAGATACAATAAAAAGTTCTATAAAAGTCATTGATGAGGATATTGATAGAGAAAAAAGTATTGTAATTGATGCAAATTCAAACGAAAAAAGATTAAAAGAAGAGAGAAGCATACTAACTGATACAGATTCTAAATATTATGAGACAGAAAAGCTCTCAAATCAAGACTTGGATACCTCTAGATCAAAACTAAAAAATGAACAAGAAAAGATGGATGCATTGTTTGAGAGTTTCAGTGTTGAGACATTGCGGAAAAATAATGAGATTATCAATAATATCAAACACCAAATTGAGGAAGTTAAACGATTAATTTCTGAAAATAGAAATCATCAAACAATTAAAATTTTGGATGAGTGTATTGTTAATTTATCATACTTGACTATGAAAGTTAAAGATTTTGAGAATAACGATACAGTGTCAACTTTAACAACAAAGAGTGAACAAATTAAAAAATTGCAAGACGACTATGCTGAAACTTATAGTAAAAATCAAAGTATAAAAAATGAATCAGTTAAAAGAAAAGAAAGAATAAGTATCATCGATCAAGAATTTGAGAGTTGGCAAAACCTTTTAACCAATTCAGGAAAAATGGTAAATGAGTTAAATGCTAGAAAAAATAAACTTAGTGAAAAATTAAATGATCTTGAAAAGCAACCTCAAGCTCAAGCTGAAAAAAAAGGAAAGATTTCAGAGAACTTAAGAATTTCAGAAAATGAAAAAAATGAGAACGAGATACTTGTTGAAAAAATTGATAATAACATAGCAGAAATTAGAAATCAGCTTAATGATACTAAAGAAAGTTCGATCGAAATTAGAGAAAAAAAGGCAAGTTCAGGTGCTACAATTGATGGTTTAAATAAAAGGAGAAAAGATCTCTTGGAAAGAATTATGACTGAATTAAATCTAGAAGAGGAAAATATATTTAATTATTCAAATTTAGAAAAAGGAAGTGAGTTTCCAGATCTAGTTACTCAAGAGGAACTATTAGACGAAAAAAAGAGAGAAAGAGAAAAATTAGGATCCGTGAATTTAAGAGCAGACGATGAAACAGAAAAATATAAAACCGAAATTAAAAAGATGGAGCAAGACAGACAAGATCTTGTTACAGCAATACTAAAATTAAAAGAGAGTATAACAGAACTCAACCAGAAAGGTCGAGAAAGACTTTTAGATGCATTTGAAAGAGTAAATAGGAAATTTAATGAGGTCTATACAAAATTATTTAATGGAGGTAGTGCTAAATTAGAACTGGTAGACTCAGATGATCCACTGGATGCCGGTTTAGAAATGTTGGTAAGTCCCCCTGGAAAAAGACTTCAATCAATTACTTTACTTTCTGGAGGTGAACAGGCTTTAACAGCATTATCTCTTATATTTGCTGTGTTTTTAACCAACCCCTCGCCTATATGCGTGTTAGATGAGGTAGATGCTCCACTTGATGATGCAAACGTTACAAGATTTTGTAATTTGTTAAACGAACTAACAAAGATTACATCTACCAGATTTATAATAGTAACACACCACGCGCTAACTATGTCAAAAATGGACAGATTATATGGTGTTACAATGCCTGAGAAAGGGATAAGTCAATTAGTTGCTGTTGACCTTCAAAAAGCTGAGAGCATGGTAGCTTAGGCTGATGGAAGAAGAGGATTTTAAAACTCGCCTTAAAAGTGCAAAAATTAGAGCAAAATCAAAATATTCTGAAAATAAAGAGACATCGACATCGGGAATGGGGCATGCTTTCAAGATGAGTACAGAATTAGTTGCTGCAGTAGCTGTTGGGACAATTATTGGGTTTATTTTAGACAATTGGTTTGGTACTAAGCCTTGGTTAATTTTAATATTTTTTTTTGTAGGAGTAATTGCAGGAATTATGAATGTGATTAAATCAGCAAGAAAAATGCAGAAAAAGTAAGAAAATAATATGGCATCAAACCCAATGTATCAATTCAACGTTTATAGAATTGGTCCAGAAATAAAATTAGGTTCAGTTGATATTTCTTTTACAAATGCTAGCTTATTTATGGTTATTAGCTCACTAGCAATTTTAATAATTTTCAATTTAGGGGCTAAGAAAAAAACTTTAATACCTGATAAATTACAATTACTCTCAGAACTAAGTTATTCCTTTGTGGCCAAAATGATTAGTGATACTGCTGGATCAAAAGCAAAGCCTTACTTTTCTTTTATATTTTCACTATTCATGTTTGTACTTTTTTGTAACATGTTCGGCATGATACCTTACGCATTTACAGTCACTAGCCATATTATTGTAACATTTGTTTTAGCAGCATTTATTTTTATTGGAGTAACAGTTATTGGTTTCATGAAACATGGTTTAGGATATCTTAAATTATTTGTTCCTAGTGGGGTTCCAATGGTATTGCTTCCATTGATCGTTGTTATTGAAATTATCTCATATTTAAGTAGGCCTATTAGTTTATCGGTAAGACTATTTGCAAATATGATGGCAGGTCACACAATGATGAAGGTATTTGGTGGCTTTGTTATAAGCTTAGGAATTGTTGGTGGATGGCTTCCACTAAGTTTTTCGGTTGCACTTACTGGTTTGGAGATATTAGTTGCTTTTCTTCAAGCATATGTATTTGCAATTTTAACATGCATTTATTTAAATGATGCATTAAATCTACACCATTAATAAAAAAGGAGGAAAAATGGAATTAGAAGCAGCAAAAATGATAGGAGCAGGTTTGG
Organism: uncultured Pelagibacteraceae bacterium; assembly: GCA_902597335.1. Lineage (GTDB taxonomy): Bacteria > Pseudomonadota > Alphaproteobacteria > Pelagibacterales > Pelagibacteraceae > Pelagibacter. Next base: position 177,001 of record CACJXK010000001.1, on the reverse strand, counting down.
CAGCTATTGCACTAGCAGGTGCAGGAGTTGGTATTGGAATTATCTTTGGTAATTACTTATCTGGTGCTATGAGAAATCCATCTGCAGCTCAAAAACAATTCCCTAATTTATTATTAGGATTTGCTTTAGCTGAAGCTACAGGATTATTTGGACTAGTAGTTGCGTTGATTATTTTATTTGCATTTTAGTTAATGTTGAAAAAAATAATTATTTTAGTATTCGTCACATGCTTTGCATGTTTTAAAACAGTATTTGCTGCTGAAAGTGGTGGTATGCCTCAACTCAATCCAGAGTTTTGGATATCTCAAATATTCTGGCTTATCATCACATTTGGAATACTTTTTATTGTCCTAACTAAAGTTATATTGCCGAAAATTAGCGATAACCTAGAAACTAGAAAGTCCCAAATACTAGAAAATATTGAGACTGCCGATAAACAAAAGGAAGAAAGTCAGAAAAAAATTGATGAATATGAAAAGATTATTTTAGAAAGTAAAATTAAAGCCAAGAATTATTTTAATGATGCTAGAGAAAAAATAATAGAAGATATTAATAAAAAGAGAGCTGCATTAGAAAAAGATCTTGATGAAGAAATTAGTTCTACAGAAAATGAGCTTTCTGAATTTAAGAAAAGCTCTGGAGATAAGGTTACTAAAATAGCGGCTGAAACATCAGCAGAGTTGATAAAAGAACTGATTGGTGAAGGTGTGAATAGCAGCAGCATAGCAGCAATAGTAGAAGATCAAGCAAAAATGAATAAAGAGAGAAAAGATGTCATTTGACGCAACATTTTGGGTAGCTATATCTTTTTTTATATTTGTTGGCCTGTTGGTATATTTTAAAATTCCACAGAATATCAATAGCCTCCTAACCAAAATGATAGGAGATATAAAAAAAGAAATTGATGAAAGTGAAAAATTAAGAGTTGAGTCAAAAAAACTCTTAGATGAAGCTCAGGCCAAACTTAACTCGGTGGAAGCAGAGTCTAAAAAAATACTCGATCAGGCCAAAACTGAATCTGAGCAACTTGTAATAAGTATGAATGAAAAATTTCACAAAAGTTCTGAAATAAAGAAAAATTTAACCCAAACTAAAATAAATCAGATGAAAGAGTCAGCAATCAAAGAAATCAAAGATAGATCAATTAAAATTGCACTGGAGTCTGTTAAAAAAATTATAACTACCACAGTAGATAAGTCAAAATTAGATAATCTTTTTGAAAAAAATCTTGAGGAAGCAAAGTCTGAATTAAAAAAAATTAATTCATAACTTAATTACGTTACATTTACTCAAAATAATATAAAATCTGTATTATGAATTCGATAGTAATTGGATCAGGTTTTGGGGGTATGGCTGCAGCCTTGAGATTAAAAGCAAAGGGTCATAAAGTAACTCTGATTGAAAAACACAAAGATTTAGGTGGCAGAGCAAGAGTTTTTAAAAAAAATGGATTCACATTTGACGGTGGTCCAACTGTTATAACAGCACCTTATTTGATTGATGAGCTATTTCAGCTTTTCAATAAAAAATCACAGGACTATTTAGAAATTAAATCTCTGAAAATTTGGTATCAATTTGTTTTTGAGGATGGTTTTAAATTCAACTATTCAGGCAACGAACAAGAGATGATTGATCAAATAAAAAAAATCAATGAAAAAGATGCTGAGGGTTATAAAAATTTAGTAAATTTTACAAAAAAAATTTTTGATAAAGGATTTACTGAATTATCAGATGTGCCATTTGATAAACCCTTATTTATGTTAAAGCAAATACCCTCTTTGTTTAATCTAAAGAGTTATAAATCAGTTTATGGATTAGTTTCCTCTTACATAGAAAATGAAAAATTAAGAAGATTACTTAGTATGCATCCACTGTTGGTAGGTGGTAATCCTTTTACAACAACATCAATATATGGATTAATTTTATATTTAGAAAAAAAATGGGGGATTCATTATTCAATGGGAGGTACTGGTCAAATAATAAATGGTATGGAAAAACTAATGAATGAAGAAAATATAAAAGTATTAAAAGGATGTGAAGTAAATAAAATCTTATCAAATAAAAATAAAATAACTGGCGTTGAATTAAGCAACGGGGATAAAATAGAGACAGATAATGTCATTTGCAACGCTGATCCACCTGCAGTTTATTCAAAATTAGCAAATACAAACAATAGTAATTCTATCTTTAATTGGAAAATGAAAAGAATGGAATATTCAATGGGTTTGTTTGTGTATTACTTTGGAACTAAGAAAGTTTACGACGATGTTGAACATCATACCATCAAATTTGGAAATAAGTACAAGGAACACTTGGATGATATTTTTAACAATAAAAAATTAAATGACGATATTAGTTACTATTTACATAGACCAACAGCTACTGACAAATCTATGGCGCCCGATAATCATGATTGTTTTTATGTGTTGGTGCCAGTTCCTAATAACCAATCTGGTATAGATTGGTCTATTGAGGGAGATAAAATGAAAAAATTAGTTATTAAAAAAATGGAAGAAAGTTTACTGCCCAATCTAAGCGAAAATATTGTTGAAGATTTTTACTTAACTCCAGATTATTTTGAGAAAGAGTTAAATACAAAATATGGCTCAGGTTTTTCTATTCAACCAAAATTTACCCAATCAGCTTATTTTAGATTTCATAATAAATCAGAGATTTTTGATGGTTTATATTTTGTTGGAGCAGGCACTCATCCTGGAGCAGGTGTACCAGGAGTACTATCTTCAGCAAAAGTCTTAGACAAAATTTTGTAATGGAGAAAAAGAGTTTTCTATCAATATACGCAAAATCATTTTACTGGGCTGGTTTTTTTCTTCCAAAAGAAACTTATTTGAAATGCTCTAATTTATACGATTTTTGTAGAACTTTAGACAATATAGCAGACGACGAAGGTACAATTGATGTTAAATTAAGAAGATTTTTAAACTTCAAAAATAATTTTATCAATAAAGAATTTCAGAATTCAATAATAAAAAATATGTGGGTATTAATGAATGAATATAATATTTCCAAAAAAATTGTAGAGGACTTATTCGATGGTGTGGAGTCCGATATTCAAAATGAAATAAGATTAAATTCAAAAAAGGAACTATTAATTTATTCATATAGAGTAGCAGGAACAGTTGGATTAATGATGGCAAAAATTTTAAATGTCACTAGCTCTAATTCTCTTAAATCGGCTATAGATTTGGGAATAGCTATGCAACTAACAAATATTTCTAGAGATGTGATAGAAGATTCTAAGAATAAAAGATTTTATATAAAACATAATTTTGAAACCATTAAAGAAACATTGGCTACTGCAGATTTATTTTACGATAGTAGCTTTTCATCAATAAAAGATATTCCATTAAATCTTAGATTTTCAATTTTAGTTGCAAGAAGAGTTTATAGACAAATTGGGAGAAATATTATTAAAAAACAAACTATTCAAAATTATAATAGATCAGGTAAAATTTTTGTTACTAAAAGTGGTAAGATATTACAAACAATATTATCTATATTTGACATAGTAAAACTATCATTGATTAAAAAACATAATCACCTTACAGATAAAGAACATGAATTAATTAGTGAAGAAATAAATTTAAATGAAAGATTTTGATTTTGTAATAATTGGTGGAGGTTGTGCAGGATTATCTTTAGCATATGAATTAGAGATAAATAATAAGTTAAAAAATAAAACATTAGCTATTATTGAACCAAGAAATGAATATAAAAAAGATAAAACTTGGTCTTTTTGGAAGACGTTCCCGCATAATTTTGAAGATTGTGTAAAAAAAAATTGGAAACATTTTTCAATAAATGTACCTAAAAAAACTAAACATCTAGAGTGCAATAATTATCCATATCAAAGTATTGATAGTGGGCTATTTTATGAGAAGATAAACAATAGATTAAAAGAGAATAAAAATATTTCATTTCACAAAAATGATCAAAATATAAATTTTGATAACTCTTTAGTATTTAATAGTGTTCCAAATTTAAATAATCAAAACAAAGGTCTATGGCAGCATTTTTGTGGGGTAGAAATAGAAACAAAAAAGGAATTTTTTGATGAAGAAATGATGAATCTAATGGATTTTGATTGTGATCAGCGAGGAAGTGTTCATTTTTTTTATACACTTCCATATTCAAAAAGAACAGCATTAGTTGAAACAACTTGGTTATCAGAAATGAATGACGATTCCCAAAAAGATTATGATCAGCAAATTAAAGAATATCTTGAGAATAATTTAAAATTAAAAGATTATAAAATTACATACAAAGAAGTTGGTGCAATACCTCTTTTTTACCCAATAATTGACCAAGTAAAAAATAAAATTAATATTGGCACAGCCGGTGGTATGACAAGATTAAGCACTGGTTACACTTTTCTAAATATTCAAGAACAAAGTAAATATATAAGAGAAAATATCGAAAACATTAGTAAATTGAAAAGTTTTCAAATTAAAAATAAATATCAATTTCTCGATAATATTTTTTTAAAAGTTCTGAAAAATAATCCAAGCAAAATGCCAAATATTTTTTTTAGGATGTTTAATAATAAATCTAATACTGTTATAAAATTTTTGTCGAATAGAAGTAACTTTTTTGAAGATTTATCAATAATATTAAAAATGCCTAAATGGATTTTTATAAAAGCACTTTTTTAAATAAATGATCAAAATTAATTTTTACCACTCTTTAATTTTTTTTAATTTATGTATTTTTTTATCTGGGATAGAATACCTAAGAGAAGGTAGCTTCTTAATTATTTCATTATTTTTAATTTTAACAATTGGAATATCTCATGGTTCTCTGGATCATATTAAAGGTAAAAAACTGATTAAATATTTTGGATATAAATCAATTAGTATTTTTTATTTGAGTTATTTACTTATTGGTGCAGTTATAATATTGATTTGGTTAATATTTCCAAAATCATTACTTTTCTTATTTTTAATTATCGCTGCTTTTCATTTTGGAAAAGAGGACTCCGAATTTATTAACCAAAAGAAAAACTTTGAATTAATTTATTTTTTAAAAGGATCATTAATAATTACCTCACCCTTATTTTTCCACAAAGAAGAGACACTGACAATATTCGAGACGTTAAACTTTTATATTTCAAATAATTTAATAATACCTGACGAGATATTATTCATTCTTATACTTTTATCTTTGTTCTCTGGAATAATTTTATCATTTAAAAAAAGTATTGAAGTTAAATCATTATTGTTAATGGATTATTTATCGATACTAATCCTAAATTATTTTCTTAATCCAATAATTGCTTTTACGATTTACTTTTGCTTTTTACATTCTATAAGGCACTCGATTTCTTTGATTAGAGAAATAAATATAAATTTGACAAAAGGTTTACCAATATTCATTAAAAAAGCTCTTCCACTAACAATTTTAACAATTTTAGGATATGTTGTTTCAATATCAATTCTGAATAATTATAACGAATTTAGCGAAACTATATATCGAGTAATTTTTATTGGATTGGCCTCATTAACTTTTCCACATATATTGCTCGAATATTTAATTGAAAAAAATGAGCAATAAAAATATTAATTTAATTGGTTGGATTTTATTCATTATTTCTGCGTTGGGTTTTATTATATCAAGTGTAGGAAGTTTTTGGGCTATGTTTGGCAGTCTTTTTTTTCTAATTGCATGTATTGTTTTTTTAATCCCGTTTTTTAGAAAGGATGAAAGTGAAAAATAATCATATTAAAATACTTTTGGCAGCTCCGAGAGGTTTTTGTGCAGGTGTTGATAGAGCAATTGAAATAGTAAAGAAAAGTATAGAAAAATATGGCGCCCCTGTATATGTAAGACATGAAATTGTTCATAACAAACATGTAGTAGATGGCTTAAAAAAAATCGGTGCAATATTTGTTGAGGAGATTGATGAAATTGAGGATAAAACAAGACCTGTTATCTTTTCAGCTCATGGTGTCCCTAAATCTGTTCCTCAAGAAGCAAAAAGTTTTAATATGATATTTGTTGATGCGACATGCCCATTAGTATCAAAAGTTCACAGAGAGGCAGAAAATTTAAACAAAAAAGATGTTCAGGTTTTGCTTATAGGTCATAAAAACCATCCTGAAGTAATTGGCACAATGGGTCAAGTAGCTAATGGAAAGATTGATCTTATTGAAACAATAGACGATGCAAAAAATTATCAGAGAGGCAAAAATGATAAACTTGCTTATATTACGCAAACAACATTATCGGTTGATGATACTAAAGATATTATTAATGTTTTAAAAGAACGCTTTCCTGATATTCACGAGCCAAAAAAAGATGATATTTGTTATGCAACCACCAATAGACAAGCAGCAATAAAAAAAATTGCAAAAGAGTGCGATAATCTATTTGTAATTGGTAGTAGGAATTCATCCAACTCAGTTAGGCTAGTAGAAGTAGCTAAAAATAATGGATGCGAAAATGCTGAATTAATTCATTCAGAGAGTAATTTTCCGTTAGACAAGATATCTAAATGCAAAACTATTGGTATTTCATCTGGAGCGTCAGCTCCTGAAGTTTTAGTCAAAGAATTTATAGAAAATATAAAAAAAAAATTTACTGTAGAGATAGAAGAAGTTGAAATAGTTAAAGAAGACGTAACATTTAAAATCCCAGGAAAATTAAATTAATGGCTGTATATACAAGGATAAATCATAGCGATTTAAGCTTGATCGAGAGAAACTTTAATATTGGAAAAATTGTATCTTTTTCAGGCATAAAAAAAGGAATTGAAAATACCAATTACTTAATAAAAACAAGTAAAAAAAAAATAATACTAACTATATTTGAAAAAAGAGTTCAAAAAAAAGATTTACCTTTTTTTATGAAACTTATGTATGGTTTATCAAAAAATAAAATCAAATGTCCAGAGCCAATTAAAGATAAAAAAGGTAGATACTTATTCAAAATTAAAAATAAAACTGCATGTTTAGTAAGTTTTTTGGAGGGAAAAGACAAAAATCAACTTACAAATAAAGATTGTTTTCAAGTTGGAAAAAATGCAGCTCTGTTACATTTGGCTGCAAAAAAATTAAGATTATATAGAAAAAATTCATTATCAGTCAATTCGTGGGGACCTTTATTGAATAGAATAGATAAAAGAATTAATAAACTTTCAAGTAATTTAATAAATACTATGCGAACTGACTTAGTCGACATCAAGAAAAAATGGCCAAAAAGTATGCCCAATGGAATAATACATAGCGATCTGTTTATTGATAATATTTTTTTCTATAAGAAAAAATATTATGGGTTCATTGATTTTTATTTTTCTGCAAATGATTTTTTAGCTTATGAATTAGCTACATGTGTGAATGCATTATGTTTTAAAAAAAGAAATAAAATTTTTATTTTAGACAAAAGCAAATCTGCACATTTATTAAGAGGTTATCAATCAATACGTAAATTAAACCCTAAAGAAAAGAGTAATTTCAATACTTTATGCAGAGGTTCGGCTTTGAGATATCTACTTACAAGATCATATGACTATTTAAATACTCCAAAAAAAGCATTAATTAAAATTAAAGACCCAAAAGAATATTTAGATAAATTAAATTTTCACAGAAAATTAAATTCATTTAAGGATTACAATTAATGATAAAAATCTATACTGATGGATCGTGCTTAGGTAATCCAGGAAATGGTGGTTGGGCTGCTATTATTATAGATGATAATAAAAAAATTCATATAAAGGGAAGAAAAAAAAATACAACAAATAATCAAATGGAGTTGCTTGCTACAATAAAAGCCCTTAAAAAAATTCCTAAAGGGAGCAATGTTCAAATTTTTACAGATTCCAAATATGTGAAGTCAGGGATTACAGAGTGGATACATAATTGGAAAAAAAATGGATGGAAAACAGCTAGTAAACAACCTGTTAAAAATAAAGATCTCTGGACTGAATTAGATCAAATGACTAATGAATTTCAAATAAAATGGAGTTGGGTCAAAGGCCACTCTACAGATGTTTTAAACAATGAGGTAGATTTAATTGCTAGAGAAGCTGCAAACTCCTAACAGGGTACCTGGCAACAGAACGCCCCTTTTTATTTTTTTTTGATTTTAAATTAGTCAATAAACCCTTATTAAAAATATATTGAAATTACTGATAGATAATGATTTGATTAACAATGAAAGTAATTAAGTCAGAGGAAGAACTTAAAGAATTTATTCACGATGATAATCCAATGCCACCTGGGGTTATAGATACATCGGGTTATAGGAATCTAGGTTTTGATTGTGGTTGTGGTGATACACATGGAGTTAATGATCCATCTATTCAACAGATAGCAAATTTTAGACCTGTAAAAGTTTTATTTAAATGTTCGTCACACTATACAAAAGTAAGAATTAAAGGAATATTTTCTCAGACATGTGTTTCTGAAGCAACATGGTCAATAAGTTTATCAGATGAAATTGTTAAAAAAAGAGGACTTTAATTAATTCCAGTTTTTATGTCTAAACTAACTACTAAAGAACTGGAAAAAAAAATAAAAATGTGGATACCATATTCTCAAGCACCACAAGCATTTAATATGAGTCCATATACTGGAAAACCTTTTGATTGTACGTGTGGCAAAACCCATATCTATAACAATTTAACTTCTCCACCATTTGTTGATGGCGGCATGTATAAAATGGGATTAATGGTAAAAGAGTGTAAACACTTAAGTGCAGTAAAAGTTCGTGGATTTTTTAATACAGATAAAATGGAATTATTGTTTGGTTGTAAATTTGAAGAAAAGAAGAAAAGATTTGGATTCACTTTAGAATATCCTAAGTTTGATGAAGAAATAAAAATATGGATAGCAGAAAGATGGGAACTTTAAATACTTAATTGCCGGGCAACAGAACGCCCCTTCTTGCTAAATAATACCTAAAATTTCCTCTGCTGAGGATATTCCACAATTTTTAGTTTCTTCTTCTTCTTGAATACTTTGAACTTTAAGGTTTTCTATAACCATTGCATAACGGCTTGATCTCATGCCCATACCTTTTGAGTTTCTATCAACTTCAGCACCTATTAGCTTAGTAAATAACAAATAAGGATCAGCTAACATAGTTATATTTTCTCCTATATTATTCGCCTCACCCCAAGCATTCATTACATAAGGGTCATTAACAGCTAAACAAAATATTTTATCAATACCTTTATCTAAGATTTGTTGAGCATTTTCAACATAACCTGGTAAATGAAATTTAGAGCATGTAGCTGTAAATGCACCAGGTAAACCAAATAATATTATTTTTTTTGATCCTAATACCTCAGATATATTTTGTTCCTTAGGTTCGCCATCAACTAAATGGAAGATTTTTATATCTGGAATTTGGTCATTAACTTTTAGCTTCATAATTTACTTTTAACAAAATTTTTTACTGCCTCTGTATCATTTTTTAATAGTTGAAAATTTTCCTCTTTACTATGAACATATTGAAGCTCTTTAGGCAATTCTTCATGTTTATTTATAGCCTTATCTGTGGCAGCTGGAAATTTACATGGATGTGCAGTAGATAAAACCACACAATCACTAAAATTTAGCTTATTTACAGCCCCTACTCCAACTGCAGTATGAGGATCTAATATGACACTACTTTTGTCAAAATGTTGTTTTATAATTTCTAAAGTTTCATTTTCATCACAACTTTCTGAAATAAAATCTTTTTGGATAATGTCTAAGTTTGATTTTTCTATTTTATATTCATTATTCTTAACTTTTTTCATTATATCTGATGTAATGCCAGAATTAGAATTATTCACATAATAAATTAATCTTTCAAAATTACTTGCTAACTGAATATCCATACTTGGAGAAAGTGTTTCTTTAACTTTTTTTGAAACATAATCACCTTTAGAAATTGCTCGATGCAAAATATCATTCTCATTAGTTGCAACAATAAGTTTATCTATGGGCAATCCCATTTCTTTTGCAAGATAACCTGCAAAAACATCTCCAAAGTTTCCTGTTGGCACCGAAAAAGAAATTGGTTTGCCGCTATCAAGTTTAAAATAAGTATAAAAATAATAAACAGCTTGAGCTATAATTCTTGCCCAATTAATAGAATTCACTCCTGACATATTGATTGAATTTGAAAAAGATAAGTCTGAAAACATTTGCTTAACAATATTTTGGCAGTCATCAAAATTTCCATCAATTGCGATATTGAAAACATTTTCATCTTCAACTGTTGTCATTAATTTTCTTTGAACTGGCGAAATTCTATTATTAGGATGTAAAACGAAAATATTTAAATTTGATTTACCTCTAATTGCATCAATAGCAGCTGCCCCTGTATCACCTGAAGTAGCCACAACAATATTAATTTTTTTGTCATTTTTCCCTAAATAATATTCATATAAATTGCCAATAAACTGCATAGCAACATCTTTAAAAGCCAATGTAGGACCATGAAATAATTCTAACAATTTTAGATCACCAAGATTGGAGATTTTAACAACCTCTTTTTCTCTAAAAGTCGAATAAGATTTTTTAATTAATGCTGAAAGATCATTCTTAGATATAAAATCGGATGAAAATAAATTAATTACCTCAGTAGATAAATCATAATAATTAAGATTTTTAAGCTGTGATAATTCATCTAAACTAAATTTTTTTAAAGATGTAGGTACATAAAGTCCTCCATCATCGGCAAGGCCTTTGATGAAAACCTCTTCAAAACTATATTCCTTAGAATTATCTCTTGTGCTTACGTATTTCATGAATTTTTTTTACCATTTTCCTATAAAATAAATAGGATTATTTATTTTATGATCTGGTCTACCAAAAATAAGACAAAAAGCAAAAATAGGTAAAAAATTGAGTAAGAAAATACCTTTTTAGCCTTCTTTATTTCAAATTTGTTTTTTTTGAATTTAAGAAGATCGTAACAGACATAATTGTAATAAAATGTCAGTAATAGAGATACGATTAAAAATGTTTCACCAACAAACCCTATATAATAAGGCAAAATTACTATTGGTAACATTACTAACGAGTAAACAAAAATATTCTTCTTTGTCTCCTCAATTCCATTAGTAATCGGCAACATCGGGATTTTAGCTTTTTGATAGTCATCTGCTTTATAAAGGCTAAGAGCCCAAAAATGAGATGGGGTCCAAAAAAATATTATTAAGAAAAATGTTATTGGTTCAAATGTTAGCGAGTTGGTGGCTATTGTCCAGCCAATAACTGGAGGCAACGCTCCAGATGCTCCTCCAATAACAATGTTTTGTGGTGTTTTTCTTTTTAACCAAATTGTATAAACAAATACGTAAAATGCTATTGTTATAGATAATAGTATAGCTGATGTTAAATTTGAAAAATAATAAAGTCCGGCTACAGAAATAACTGACAGCATTGTGCCAAATAAAAGAGCATGCTCCCTGTTTACTTTTCCAGTAGGAATTGGTCTAAGACAAGTTCTTGTCATTAATTTATCAAGATCAGCCTCATACCACATATTTAGTGCACCCGCAGCACCTGCACCCATAGTAACAAAAAAAATTGCAATTATTGAATTTAGAAATGAAACTGAATTAGGAGCTGTTAACAACCCAACAGCACAAGTAAAAATAACCAAAGACATTACTCTTGGCTTCATTAATAATAAGAGATATTTAAAGTACGAGAAAAAACTTATTGAAACTGATTTTTTTTTAATTGTATTTGTGGTCACTACTACTCAACATTCAGTGAAACAAATATTACAAGTAATATAACACCCGCTATTAAGATATGATTTCCAAGATCGAAAATTCCTACTTTGCTGTTTTTCTTATCAATTAATCTTCTACGCAAAGGTATTTGATCATAAGGATTTATAGAGACTTTATCTCCCTGTTCTTTCTGATTTTCTAATTTAACTGAATAGCCAAACCAAACAATATAAATAAAGAAAACAAATAAAATTAAGAAGAAAGCTAAATATCCATATGCATCCATTTTAAGCTCCACCTCCAACAACAAAATAAAATAATCTTGAAAATAATGTATACTGAAATTCAGCTGCCATTAAAAATATGAAGCAAGCTATAGCCGTCATCGGCCATAAAAGAACATTTACCAATGCATATCTTTCCCAAAATAGGTGCATGAAAAAAGCCATTATCAGACCAGCTTTTAAAAACATGAAAAATAGAATTAATGACCATCTTAGCATTCCTTGGAATTGATACCAGTCGACCATGTAAGAAAAAAAACTGAGTACGAATAACAAAGTCCAAATCCAAAGATAAATTCCAATTTTATGTGTGGAAGCTTCCTCTTTTTTGTCTGTTTTTTCAATATTATTTGTATTTTCCATAATTTATTTTACCACAAGTAAAAGAATGCAAAAATAAAAACCCATACAAGATCTACGAAGTGCCAATAAAGACCTAAAATCTCAATTTCTACATAATCGCCCTTTAATTTCGTGAACCATCCTTTTTTGCCTTTTTCGTAGTGGCCGGCAAATACTTTATAAGTATATATAAATAAAAAGATTACTCCGATGGATACGTGAAAGCCGTGAAAACCAGTTATCATAAAGAAAAATGATCCAAATTGAGCAGCTCCAAATGGATTTTCCCAAGGTCTCACACCCTCATGAATTAATTTTGACCACTCATAAGCCTGCATCCCAACAAAAGTTAAACCGCCAAGCGCGGTTGCCAATAATAGCCATCCACACATTTTTCTATTTTTTTCGTATCCATATTTAACGGCGATAGCCATTGTTCCACTACTGGTGATCAAGACAAAGGTCATAAGAGCAATCAGTAATAACGGAACAGGTACACCAAATGCCTCTAGTGCAAATACTTCACTAGGGTTTGGCCACTCGACAGGAGTTGAACCCCTTCCTTTCATGTATGAAATTAAAAAACAACTAAAAACAAAAGTATCACTTAATAGAAAGATCCACATCATGGCTTTGCCCCAATGTACACCTTTGAACATTGTCTGGTCTGACGCTGTATCAGACGCCATTCCCTTAAACCCTGGTTTAAGTTCGAAGCCGTCTATTTTTGGTTCAGACATTTATTTCTCTTATGTTTTTTCTACTTCTGTATGTATTACTTCACTCGGAGCAGTAGTTTGTGGAATATAATCTTCCTTAGCTCCAGGAACACTAAAGTCATATGGCCATCTATGCACAACCGGAAGTCTGTCTCCGAAATTACCATGTTCTGGTGGAACAGTTGAAGTGTACCATTCTAGTGAATTAGCTTTCCAAGGATTTTGCTCAGCTTTTTTACCTGTTTTTAATGTTTTAATTATATTGAAGATTAAAATAAATTGTGCAGCACCTACTATGAATGCTGCAATACTAATAAACTCATTCATCCCTACTGCTGATGTCATATATGGACTATCATACATTTCAAAATATCTTCTTGGAACTCCAATAAATCCTAAGTAGTGCATTGGGAAGTAAATGGAGTAAGCGCCCAAGAAAGTAATCCAGAAGTGCCATTTTCCAAGACCTTCGTCTAACATTTTCCCTGCAACTAACGGGAACCAGTGATAAACTGCACCCATAATTACCATTAACGGTGCAATACCCATAACCATGTGGAAGTGTGCTATCACGAAATAAGTATCTGATAATGGAACATCAACTGATACGTTTCCTAAAAATATTCCAGTAATTCCACCATTAACAAATGTTACTATAAAACCTAAACACCACAACATAACTACGTTTATTCTTATATTTCCTCTCCATAAAGTTAGTATCCAGTTATAAACCTTCATGGCTGTTGGAACTGCAATAATTAATGTAGTTGTTGCAAAGAAGAAACCAAACCAAGGGTTCATTCCGCTTACATACATGTGGTGTGCCCAAACAAAGAAACTTAATGCTCCAATTCCAACAATTGCCCAAACCATCATTCTATATCCAAAGATATTTTTTCTAGCATGAACAGATATTAAATCTGAAACTATCCCAAAAGCAGGAAGCGCAACAATATAAACCTCTGGGTGTCCAAAGAACCAAAACAAGTGTTGGAAAAGAATTGGGCTTCCACCACCATATTCTAGAACTTCACCAGCCTTTAATATTGTTGGCATGAAGAAGCTAGTTTGTAATACCTTGTCTAAAGTCATCATTATAGCACTTACCAATAATGCTGGAAATGCTAACATTGCAAGCACTGTAGCTGTAAATATACCCCAGACTGTAAGGGGCATTCTCATTAATGTCATTCCTCTAGTTCTAGCTTGAAGAATTGTGATCATGTAATTTAATCCACCCATTGTAAATCCAATTACAAAAAGAGATAAAGAAATAAGCATTAATAAAATTCCCATACCTGCTCCAGGAGTACCCTCTAAAATTGTTTGAGGAGGATATAAAGTCCATCCAGCTCCTGTTGGACCACCTGGCACAAAGAAACTTGCCATCAAAACTGCAACAGCAACAAAAAACATCCAAAAACTTAACATGTTCACATATGGAAAAACCATATCTCTTGCTCCAACCATTAATGGTATTAAATAGTTACCAAAGCCTCCAAGGAATAGTGCGGTTAAAAAATAAACTACCATTATCATTCCATGCATAGTTACGAATTGATAATAATGTTCTGCAGTCATGAAACCGGCTAACTCAGGAAAACCTAGCTGAAGTCTCATTAACCAGGATAAAATTAATCCTACAACCCCTGTAAATACTGCTGTTAAAAAATATTGCACACCGATTACTTTTGCATCTTGGCAAAATACCCATTTCTCAATAAAACTATGAGGATGATATAATTCTTGTTCACCGACTTCCGAAGGTCTTACATAATCTATGTCAGGACTCACTGAACCTGTTGATCCATCCATTACCTCTGATGACTGTGCTTGATAAGATTTATTATTATCGTATTCGTCTGACATATTTTTTATCCTTTATATATATATTTTTTTTAATTATTAAATTGTTATTTTTTAGCTAATTTGTTCCCATCTACGTTTAATTTTTCATATCTAGCAGATAATTGCTCAAAAGTTTCTTGTTCTCCTAACCAAGCTTCGTAATCAGCTTTATCCTGAACTTCAACACCACCTCTCATAGCATAGTGTCCAACTCCGCAATACTCTGCACATAAAACTTCATATTCTCCAACTTTATTAGGTTCAAACCAATAAAAAGTCACGGTACCAGGGACAGCATCCATTTTTGCCCTGAACTGAGGTACATACCAGTTATGAAGTACATCTACAGATCTTAATAAAATTTTTACAGGTCTATTATTTTCTAAATTTATTACATCACTTTCTACCATTATGTCATCTTTACCAAATGGATCATCTGGATTGATGCCAAACGGATTATTATCAGCGATGTTCCTGACTTGAGTTGTTCCTAATTTTCCATCTTTACCTGGTAATCTGTACTGCCATCCCCACTGCCATGCCATTACATCAACTTCGATTGCATTTTTTGGAACATTTACATATTGATTCCAAATTATAAGTCCAGGCGCTAACAGAGCAGCAACTCCTAATGTTGTTGCCCATGTTAAAATTTTTTCTAATTTTTTGTCTTCAGGTTTATATTCTGCTCTTCTACCCTCTTTATGTTGGTATCTAAAAACGCAATAAATCATGAATAGACAAACAGCTACGAAAACTCCTCCACCTACCCAGAAAGTAAGTGTGATTGTATCATCCATTCCTTTCCAATTAGATGCTATGTCTGTCCAATACCAAGGTGTAAAGATATGAAATAGTATCGATCCGATGATGACTAGTAAAAATATAATTCCTGCATGCATAATGCCTGTATAGAATAATAATTTTATAAATACCTATGACAAAATGTCATAAAACATATTAATTATACTAATATAATCAATATATTTATGTTCGGTAAATTAGGCATTTTAATAACAATACTTGTCTTAGTTCTAGCATTCTATTTTGTAATTTCTTTAGGAGCTGGAAGATTTTCAAAAGGAGAGGCTAAACCTGAAACGAAGAAATATCTTAGATCAGTAAACATTTTGCTAATAATTATTGCAGTGTTTGGATCTGTGTTAGTTTTATTTCTTTAAAATTAATCTAAGCAATCAAAGATTTACAAAATTCAATTACAGTATCATTGTAAGCAAACATTATTGTAAAAAATACTAACCAAACAATAAATAAAAATAACCAGTATAAAGAAAGGGCATTTATACTTTTCTCTTCTTTTTTGTATTCACTCTCCTCTGATTTAAAAATTCTTGAACTTACTTTACCCCAGAAAAAAAGTCCTCCTAACAAATGTATACCATGCAACGCAGTGAAGAAGTAATAAGATGAGAAATAAGTATTAGTTGAAACAAAATTTCCAGTTTGCATTAATTGATACCACAGAGCTAATTGAAGGAATAAAAATATATAACTTAGTCCACCAACATAAATTAAATTCTTTTTAATTGAACTTGTAATTCCATTTTTTAAATCTTTACTTATCTTATTAAAAAATATTGTTACTAAAATTAAAACTAATGTATTTATCCAAAGTAAATTTGTTTTAAGAATAAAAGTTGTGTCCTGTTCAGGTGGAAGTGAGTAAAGGTAACCAGTGAAAATTAAACTAAATAAAGTTGTGCTCACTCCAAATATGATTATTACTGCTGACATTTGATTTGATATTTCAAATGTTTTGCCTGAGTGGCCACTGTCTATAACTGCTTGGTTTTGTTCCCAAGGTTTCTCAGTTAATGCGCCAAATAATTTCTTTATCAGAGACATATTATTTATATAGTCCGAATATATAATTTTACAATAATGAAATTAAAAACCTCCATTGCAGTATTAACAGGATGCTTAACTATATTCTTATTTTTAATGCTTCCTGTCTTTTTATCAATGAAAGAACAAAAAGATCAATCAGTCGCAGCATTCAAGGGCTCAGATTTTGAGCTTAAAGATATGAACAATAATATAATAACTCAAGAGTCCTTTAACGGACCTTTGACTGCAATTTTTTTTGGTTTTACAAATTGTCCTGACATATGTCCAATGACATTGAATAAAATGGATATAGTTATGAATAGAATTAAGAAAAATAAAAAAAAAAATATAAAAGTATTTTTTATTAGCGTTGATCCTAAAAGAGATACTCCTGAAGTAGTAAAAGATTATCTTAGCAATTTTGATAATAAATTTGTTGGAATTACTGGAGATCCAGGCGAAATTTTTTTACTTTCACAATCTTGGGGAATAATTAGCCAAAAAATATTTTTTGAAAATGGTGATTATAATATTGATCATAGTTCACCTGTAATACTTTTAAAAGATGGAAAATATATTGCCAAGATTTCTCACAGAGACGACATTAAAAAATCTATCAAATTGATAAATAAATATTTATAGATTTAAGATATAATTAAGAATTGATATTGAAGATATAACTGCTGTCTCTGACCTCAATATATTGTCATTGATCTTTACTGATTTTACATCTTTAAAATTTAAAATATCCTCTCTTTCCTTCTCAGAAAAATCTCCCTCGGGTCCGATTATAATACACAAAGGTTTTTTGCTTTTTTTATTTACTTCAATTTTTTTGTTTTTAGAATTAAGATCTGTAAATATTAAATCCATTGTACTTTGATTTTTCTCTAAAAAAGTTTTCAAATTTTGAGTTTTTTCTAAATACGGGGGGTTCAATCTATTTGACTGTTCTGTTGCCTCTATTATTATTTTTTCCAATCTTTCAGAATTAATTTTTCTTACAATTGTCCTATCAAAAATTATAGGGAAAAATTTTGTAACTCCTAATTCTGTAGCTTTCTGAATCATAAAATTTGAATAATTTGATTTAATAGGTGAAAATGCTAACCAAATATCCAGGGAATTTTCTTTTCTTCTTAATTGTTCCTTAATGCTAAATTCTACCTTTCCATCATAAATGTTGTCTATTTTGGCTAACCATTCACCAGTTTTATTAAATAAAGAAAAATTTTCTCCAATTTTCACTCGCATGACTTTCGTCAAATAATGTGATTGTGGTTTAGCAAGTGAAGAAGTTAAATTAAGAGATAAACTTTCAGAGAAAAATATTCTAATATTACTCATATTAAGAAAGTAATTTATGAAAAATATTAAAGCAATAATTTTCGATGCATATGGAACTCTATTTGACGTAAATTCTGCAGCTGAAAAGTGTAAAGATAAAATTGGTATTAAATGGGAAAATTTCTCAAATTATTGGAGGACTACTCAGTTAGAATACACTTGGCTTAGAAGTTTAATGAGCAGGCATAAAGATTTTTGGAAAGTAACAGAAGATAGCCTAGATAAATCAATGAAAGTTTTCAATATTAATCCAGATATGAGAACTGAATTGTTGGATCTTTACAAAATTTTATCTCCATACCCTGAAGTAAAAGAAACTCTGAAATTATTGAGAGAAAAAAATTATAAACTTTCAATACTTTCAAACGGCACCCCTACTCTTCTTGATGAATTAGTGAATAGAAATAATCTCAATGATATTTTTGATGATATTATGTCTGTAGAAGAAGTAAGTATTTTTAAACCAAGTTCAAAAGTTTACGATTTGCCAATTAAAAAATATAACATTAAAGAGAAGGAAGTTGCTTTTTTAAGCGCAAATACTTGGGACGTTTCTGGGGGTGGCAATTATGGTTTTAACGCAATTTGGGTCAATAGAAACAATGCAATTTTTGATAATTTAGATTACACACCAAAAAATGAAATAAATAATCTTAAACAGTTGCTTGATATTGTTTAGGCAAGATACTACTTTATTACTATGACAAATATTCTAGATCTCATCGCAAGAATTTTAATTTCAGCATTGTTCCTTCTCAATGGTTTTTTTAAAATTGGTAATTATGATGGAACTATTGAGTGGATGGAGAGCTTTGGATTGCCTGGAATTTTAATTATTCCAGCAATAATACTTGAGATAATTGCACCAATATTAATTATACTAGGATATAAGGCAAAAATATCCGCTGGTTTATTAAGTTTATTCTGTATTGCAACAGCTGTAATATTTCACAACGATTTTTCTGACCAAATGCAACTTGGATCATTTTTGAAAAATATAGCTTTAGCAGGTGGGTTTTTATTTATTTTCATAAATGGAACTAAAGATTTTAGCTTAGATAAAAAATTCTTAAAATAAAATGTCAAATATTGAAGTTAAACAAATTATCGAACCTATACCAGCATCTGACGGTGCTGGGGTAAAATTAAAAAGAAGCATTGGTGTAGAGCCTAATTACTTTGATCCATTTTTAATGTTAGATGAATTCGGATCAGAAAATAGTGAAGATTATATAGCTGGTTTTCCGCCTCATCCTCATCGAGGCATAGAAACAGTAACATATATGTTGGCTGGAGACTTTGAGCACAAAGATAGTACAGGTGGTGAAGGTAGAATGACTGCAGGAGATGTTCAATGGATGAAGACAGGAAGCGGAATAATTCACTCTGAGATGCCTGCAATGAAAGAAGGTAGGTTACATGGATTTCAATTATGGATCAATATGCCAGCTAAATTAAAAATGAGTAAACCTAGCTACATCTACATAGATGCTGATCAGATGCAAACTCACCTAGATGAAGAAAAAATAGTCAAAGTCATAGCTGGTAAATTTAGAAAAGCTGAGGGACCTATAAAAAAACATAATGTTGAACCTATTTATTTTGATATTGAATTAAATAAAGATAAAGAGTTCAATTTTGATTTACCCTCAACTCACAATTCATTTATCTATTTAATTAAAGGAGAAATAAAAATTGGGAATCAACAGCATCAAAAAATTGAAAATTCAAAACTTATTCTTTTAAAAATGGGTGAGAAACTTAAGGTTTATGGCTCAACTAATGCTAAGTTCCTTCTGATTGCTGGAAAACCAATAGGCGAACAAATTGCAAGAGGTGGCCCTTTTGTCATGAATACTAAACAAGAAATCTTGCAAGCAGTCGAGGATTATCATAAAGGTACATTTGTAAAATAAAATTACTTTTGTAAAAATGAAATCAATTAAAGTAACAAATACAGGTGGTCCTGAAGTTCTAGAGTTAGAGGAAATTACTTTAGATAAACCAGGTGCTGATGAGGTTAAGATAGAACATGTGTCAATTGGATTAAACTATATAGACACTTATCATAGATCAGGTTTATACCCTCTTCAACTTCCTACAGGAATTGGTTTGGAAGCGGCAGGTATAATTAAAGAAATAGGTTCAAATGTCTCTAATTTTTCGGTTGGAGATAAAGTTGCTTATGCTGCAGCTCCATTGGGTTCTTATTCAACTCACAGAAATTACCCTTCAAAAAATATTGTTAAAGTTCCAGATAATATTGATTTAGAAATTATATCGAGTGCTATGACAAAAGGTATGACAACTTTTTATTTATTGCACAAAACATATGTTCCAAAAAAGGGAGAAACAGTTTTATTTCACGCAGCAGCAGGAGGTGTTGGACAATTCTTTTGTCAGTGGGCAAAAAGTTTAGGATTAAAAGTTATTGGAACAGTTGGAAGTCAGGAAAAAATAGAAATAGCAAAAAAGTATGGATGTGACGAGGTAATCAACTATTCAAAAGAAGATTTTGCAAAAAAAGTCATTGAACTTACAGATGGCAAAGGTGTTTCTGTCGTTTATGATGGTGTAGGTAAATCAACTTACGACAAATCAATTGAATGTTTAAAATTAAGGGGTACCATGGTTTCATTTGGTAATGCATCTGGAGCACTTGATCCAATAATTGTTTCAAAATCTTTGCAACCAAAAGGTATATATTTTGTAAGACCAGCAATGAATCAATATTTTACAAATAGTGAGGAAATACATGAGGCTGCTAATATGTTGTTTAAGCAAATTTCATCAGGAAATGTAAAAATTGAAATCTATAAAAAATATAAATTAGAGGATGCAGTACAAGCTCACAAGGACTTAGAGGGAAGAAAGATCACCGGTCCAGCAGTAATTATTCCTTAAATTGTACATCCATATCTGATAGATGAAGTTTTAAAGCTTTTCCAGAAATTTGTATTTCTCTTATAAAAAAAATAATTGAAACCATCATGGACAAACAGCATGATCCAAAAATTACTCTTGCAATAATTAAACTTTCTAAATAAAGGGCAAACACAGTAAGCATATTAAATAGAAAACCAAATGCCGCTGACATAATGGCAAACTTTAATACTCCTATTCTACTGTTCAAGTTGATAAGTTGATCTTTCCACTCTGGCGGGGTGTGTTTTTCAAAAACGTATTCATCATGAATTTTTCTAATAAGTCCACTAAGCGTGTGAAACCTATTGCTGTAAACACTCATTATAAGAGGTATTGCTGGAAACATTAATGCAGTTACAGTGTAATCTATGTTCATTCGAATCAATTTGATTATGAAACTCTGCTTTGCTATTTACAAGTAAATTATTATGCAAAACTTAAAATTATTCGTTGAGCTTACAAGATTAAACAGGCCAATAGGTTATATGCTTTTATTTTGGCCTTGCTTATGGGGTCTAACTATTTCTTATGATTTCAATTATGACTTAGAAATATATTATTTTTATTCTTTTCTATTTTTAATGGGTTCAATATTAATGAGATCTGCTGGATGCATAGTAAATGATATAGTAGATAGAAATTTCGACAAAAAAGTTGAACGCACTAAAAATAGACCAATCGCATCTGGGAAAGTTTCAGTTAGACTTGGAATTATATATTCAGCAGTTTTGTGCGGGTTGGCATTTTTAGTTTTAATCAATTTTAATATATTCACAATATCGATGGCACTTTTATCAATGCCGCTTGCATTTACTTATCCTTTGATGAAAAGGTTTACTTACTGGCCCCAATTATTTTTAGGTATTACATTTAATTATGGCCTTGTTCTTGCTTGGATATCAATAAATAACAGTATTTCTATAGTTCCAATTATGTTTTATGTGGGGGCCATATTTTGGACACTCGGTTACGACACAATTTATGGATATCAAGATATAAAAGACGATGAGATTATAGGAGTAAAATCTACCTCAATAAAATTTAAAAAAAACCCAAAACTATTTATTTCATTATGTTACTTAATTTTTTTTCTTTCATTAATAACGATTGGAATTCTAATGAATTTTAAAATCTTCTATTTCATAGGTTTGATTGTAATTTTTTTACACTTAATAGTTTATCAAATAAAAAGTCTTAATGTAACCAATCCAATAGTGTGTCTAAAAAAATTTAAAAGTAATAATTTTTTTGGATTACTTGTATTCGTAAATATTTTAATGGGAAAAATATTATAAATGAACAGTATTGAAATATTAAAAAGACTATACAAAGATTATACAAAAAATTTCTTGAATAAAATATTTCTAGCAGTTTTTTTTTCAATTTTAGTAGCAGCAAGTACATCAGCAACCGCATGGTTACTAGATCCTGCGATCGACAAAATATTTTTAAATAGGGATCAGAGTTTATTACTAATAATTCCGTTTTTTATAATTATAGCTTTTGCCACTAAAGGTATTTCGCTTTATTTGGCTAAAATTCTAATGATTAACGTTGCCGAGGAAGTCAAAAAAAAAATACAAATCAATATGCTCTCTTCATTCATAAAGGCTGATACGGAATATATAGAAAATAAACATACAGGAAAATATATCTCAAATTTAAATTTTGATGTTAATCAAATTACGATGATGCTGAGTACTTCATTTTTAAACTTCTTTAAAGATGGTCTTACATTAATTGGGCTTCTTACTGTGATGTTTTATCAAAATTGGAGATTATCTTTAATAGCAATAATTATGATTCCATTGGCATCGGTAACAGCAAAAAAATTAGGTAAAAGGATTAGTAAAGTTGTTACAGAAGCTCAAGAAAAATCTGGAGATCTAAATAAATATTTAATAGACATATTTAAAAATCATAAAATAATAAAAATTTTTCAAAGAGAAAAATTTGAGGAAAAAAGATCAGAAAAATTTGTCAATGATTTAAAAGAAAAATCAATAAAAATTTCAACTGTATTTATCAGAGCAACACCAATAATGGAAATTCTTACAGGCATAATGATCGCTATATTAATTTTTTATTCAGGTAAATTAATTATGAATGAACAATTAAGTTTAAATAATTTTTTTTCTTTTTTGGCAGCCATGATGTTGGCATATCAGCCTGTAAAATCACTTGCTACAATTAATGTGGGTGTTGGACAAGGTATGTCAGCTGCAAAACGAATACTTCCAATAATTGATAATAAAAATTTAATTAAACCGAATGAAGATAAGTCAATTATTGATTTTAAAAATGGAGATATTGAGTTTAAAGATATAAATTTTAACTATTCATCAAATCAAGAAAACAAAGTATTAAATAAAATTAATATAAAGATTACTGGAAAAAAAATGACTGCTTTAGTTGGTCAAAGTGGGTCGGGTAAGTCCTCTTTATTAAGTCTGATACCAAGAATTTATGATCCAAAATCAGGAATTTTAGAAATAGATGGTCAAAATATTAAAAATGTAAATTTGTATTCACTTAGAAAAGAAATTTCAATTGTTGATCAAAATGTAACTCTATTTGATGACACAATTTTTAATAATATCAAATATGCAAAACCTAATGCTTCAGAAGAGGAAATTTATAAAGCCGCAGAACAATCTATGTGTTTAGATTTTATTGAAAAACTTGAGAATAAATATCAAACAATGATTGGTGAAAATGGAGTAAGATTATCTGGGGGTGAAAAGCAAAGACTTTCAATTGCAAGAGCCTTTTTGAAAGATAGCAAAATTATTCTTTTAGACGAAGCTACATCATCACTGGATTCTGAAACTGAAGAGAAAATTCAAAGAGCACTCGATAAATTAATATTAAATAAAACAACAGTGGTTATAGCTCATAGACTATCGACAATTCTGAATTCAGATAAAATTTATGTAATGGATAAAGGTAATGTTTTAGACTCAGGAAATCATGAAGAACTATTAAAGAAATCTGAAACTTATAAAAACTTCTACAACAAGCAAATAAACAAACACTGATGTATTTTATTTATAATATTTTTTTATTAATAATATTATTAATTTCACCAATAATTATAACAATCAGAATTTTTTTAGGAAAAGAGGATAAAATCAGATTCAAAGAAAAATTTTGTTTTTTTTCAAAAAAAAATCATGTTGATGAAACGATTTGGTTTCATGGTGCTAGTGTTGGAGAAATTACAAGTATTATTCCAATAATTAAAAATTTTGAAAAAAATAATAAAATAAAAAGAATATTAATTACTTCCTCTACTACGAGTTCATCTTATATTTTATCTAAATATAAATTTAAAAAAACAATTCACCAATTTTATCCATTTGATTTAAATATTTTCACTAAGTTATTTATTAATTATTGGAAACCAAAACTAGCTATATTTGTAGATTCTGAAATTTGGCCAAACATGTATAACAATCTAGACAAGAGAAAAATTCCCTTAATTCTTTTAAATGCAAGAATAACTGAGAGATCATTTAAAAGGTGGAAATATTTCCCCACTTTTTCAAAAAATATATTTGAAAAAATAAAAGTAGCCTTGCCACAAAATACGGAAACTAAAAAATATTTAAAACTTCTGGGTGCAAAAAATATTAAGATTGCAGGAAATATAAAATTTTTTGGTACCAATTTATCAAATTACAATAACATAAAATTAAAAAATAAATTTAGTCAAAAAACTATTTGGTGTGCTGCGAGTACACATAAAAATGAGGAATTATTTATTGGTAAAGTTCACAAAGAATTAAAAACAAAAATAAAAAATTTGCTAACCATTATTATTCCTAGACATATAGAAAGAAAAAGTGGAATAGCCGATGAATTATCAAAGATTGGGTTAAATTCTGAATTTCATACGTTATCTAAGATTCTAAAAAAAGATAGTGATATATATATTGTGGATACATATGGAGATGCCAAGAAATTCTACTCACTTTCTAAATTAACCTTTGTTGGTGGCTCATTGGTCATGCATGGTGGACAAAACCCATTAGAGCCTGCACGTGAAGGAAATTATATTTTATACGGTCCTTATATTAACAATTTTAAAGAGGTTTATCAGACTCTAGAAAATTTAAAAATAGCAAAAAAAATCAATGCAATTAAAGATATGAAAAAACTTATTCTTAAAAAGATTAATTATTCAGGAAATACTAAAGTTAAATACAGATTAAATTATTTAGGCGATAAAATAATAAATAAAAATATTTTAGAAATTAAAAAATTTATTTAAACCATGATCAGAAAACCATTATTTTGGAATAATATTAATCTGATTTCTTTATCATTAATTCCAATTTCAATAATTACATTGATAGTAAATTTTTTTAAAAATTTATTTGTAAAAAAAAAGTATAAAATAAAAACCATATGTATAGGAAATATATATATTGGTGGAACAGGAAAAACTTCTCTATGTATTGAAATAAATAACATTTTAAAAAAAAAATTCAGAACTGTATTTATTAAAAAAAAATACTCTGATCAGTTTGACGAAAAACAATTACTCACATCACAAGGAGACTTTTTAAGTCATAATGCTAGGAAAATAAGTTTAAGAAAAGTCGAAAATTCAAAAAAATTTAATCTTGCTATCCTAGATGACGGATTACAGGAAAAAACTATAAGTTATGATATTTCTATAGCTTGTTTTAATTCGAGTTATGGTGTTGGAAATGGACTATTATTACCAGCTGGACCATTGAGAGAAAATTTATCGGTACTGAAAAATTATAGTGCAATTTTTTTAAATGGTGAAAAAAATAACAAAAAACTTTTTTCAATGCTTAAAAAATATAACAATCATATCTTTCGCTCAAACTATCTTCCAACAAATATTAAAAAACTAAATAGAAAAAAAAAATATTTATATTTTTGCGGCATAGGAAACCCTGAAGAATTTGAATACACACTTAAAAAATACAATTTCAAAATAGCTAAGAAATTCATATACCCGGATCATCATAACTTTGAAAATCAAGAAATTGATAAAATCAAACAAATTGCATATTCTGAAAAATTAAAAATTATTACCACAGAAAAAGATTATAAGAGATTGAGTAAAAGAAATAAGAAAAACATTGATCATCTTAAAATAAAAATAAATATAAAAAATTTAAGTGAATTTAGAAAGTTTCTTGAAGAAAGACTATGAAAAAAATATTTTATTTTATTGAATTTATTGTAATAAGATTTTTTTTTATACTTTGTAACTTATTAGGATATAGAATTTCTTCCAACTTTGGATTTTATATTGGTAGTACGTTTGGCAATATATTTAGAACAAAAAAATCAATTATTCAGAATATTGAAAAATCTAAAATTTCAATTGATACTTCCAAAAATAAATTTGCAAAAAATGTGTTGGGTAATTATGGAAGAATTTTAGCAGAGTATCCATTTTTAAAAGACTTTAGAAATAATAATCTATCTAAATATATTTCAATTGATGGAATTGATAATTTAGAAAAAATAAAAAAGAATAAGAAACCAGTTGTTTTTATTTCTGGGCATTTTAGTAATTTCGAGTTAATGGCTATGCAAATTGAGAAATCAGGTATTAATTTAGCTGCAATATATAGACCTTTAAATAATATTTTTTTAAATAAAAATATGGAATACATCAGGACTAATTTTATTTGCAAAAATCAGATTAAAAAAGGAAGATCAGGAACCAGGCAAATTTTGGAAAATCTTAAAAAAGGAAACTCAATTGCATTAATGATTGATCAAAGGGTTACTGAAGGTATTAAAATAAACTTTTTTGGAGATTTAGCGTCTACTACAACTATACCAGCACAAATTATAAAAAAATATAAATGTGACTTGGTTCCCATTTATATTGAAAGGGTAAAAAAATATTTTTTTAAAATGTATGTTTCTCAGCCTATTATAATTAATTCAGAAAAATCTCACGAAGAGATTTCAATACATTTGAATAAAATTTTGGAAAAAATGATATTAAAAAATCCTGAACAATGGATATGGACACACAACAGATGGAAAAAATAGTTATTACTTTATTGTTTTTCCTTTTTAATTGAGGCCTCGACATAAGAATAATAAGCCTCTTGTTCATCAACATTCCAATAATTTAAACTTTCTAAAGGAATTTTCTTTCCAGAAATTGCACAAATCACATAATCACCTTCTTCAATAACTTCAAAATTATTTGGAAGATATTTTAATTTTGCTAACTTGTTCATGATTTATAGGATATATATTTGAAAATATGAAAATTGCAATTCTTGGGAATGGTGGAAGAGAACACGCTTTAGCAGTTAATATATCAAAATCTTATAGAGTTAAAAAACTATATTGTTTACCAGGTAATGCAGGAACCAATTTAATTGCTGAAAACGTAAAGCTTGATATTTATGATTTTGAGAAATTGGAAAAATTTGTCAAAGAAAATGATATAAGTTTGGTAATTGTTGGACCAGAGCAACCACTCGTTGAGGGTGTTGTAGACTTTCTTACAAATAAAGGTATCAAAGTATTTGGACCTAACAAAGTTTCTGCACAACTTGAGGGTTCAAAAATATTTACAAAAAAAATATGTGAAAAATATGAAATACCAACTGCTCAGTTTGGTGTTTTTGACTCAATTGAATCTGCTAACAAATATTTAGAAAAAGCAAATAAACCAATTGTTATCAAAGCAGATGGTTTAGCTGCAGGTAAAGGTGTTTATATTTGCGATGATACTGAAAGTGCAAAAAATGCTGTAGTAGAAATTTTTAATGGAAAATTTGGTAAGGCTGAACAAGTTCTTGTTGAGGAATTTTTACAAGGAGAGGAGATGAGTTACTTTGTAATATCTGATGGAAAAACATTCAAAAAATTTAACACTGCTCAAGACCACAAAAGAGTTGGTGAGGGTGATAATGGTAAAAATACTGGAGGAATGGGAGCGTATTGTCCATCTGGACTTATAAATAAGGAGTTAGACGCTAAAATTGTTGAAAAAATAATTAAACCAACTTTTAAAGCAATTAATGATATGGGTGCAGTATACAAGGGATTTTTATACGTTGGACTAATGATAAAAAATAATAATCCATATCTAGTTGAGTATAATGTAAGAATGGGAGATCCAGAGTGTCAAACAATTTTACCTTTATTAAAATCTGATCTTTTAGAACTAATTTTATCTTGCTGTGATGAGAATTTAGAAAATAGTATAGTAGAGTGGGAGGACAAAAAAAGTATTTGTGTTGTTCTTTGTTCGAAAGGATATCCAGATAAGTATAAAGAAAATGTTGAAATTTCAAATTTAGATCAAATCGTTAATGATAAGAATTTATTTGTTTACCATGCTGGAACCCAATTAATTAATAACAAAGTTTACTCAACAGGAGGAAGAGTGCTTAATTTTGTTAGTATTTCTGATGATTTAAAAGTCTCGAGAGAGACTGTGATTAAAGAAATAGAAAACTTAAGTTGGAAAAATGGTTTTTACAGAAAAGATATTGGTTTTAGAATTATAGATAAATGAGAATTATATCAGGAGATCTCAAAGGAAAAAAATTATTAACTCCATTAGATAAATCAACAAGACCATTAAAAGATATTGTTAGAGAGTCAATTTTTAATATTTTAGAACATTCAAATAAAGTATCTAAAAAAATAACTAATTCAAAAGTGTTAGATTTATTTTCTGGAACTGGATCTTTTGGAATTGAATGTTTATCTAGAGGATCAGATAATGTAATTTTTTTTGAAAATTACCAAAATTCTTTAAAAATTCTAAAACAAAATATCTTTAATCTTAAATTAGAAAAGAAAACTACCATATATAATGAGAGTGCATATAATTTAGAAAACTTAGAATTTAAAAAAATTATATTTGATATTATTTTTTTAGATCCGCCATTCAAAGATAAAGAAATAAATATTTTAATAGAACAAATTAAAAAATCGAAAGTTGCTGATTTAAAATCATTATTAATTATTCACCGTAATAAAAAATCAAATGATAGGATTTCAAAGTATCTAAATGTAATCGAAGAAAAAAATTATGGTTTATCTAAAATATTTTTTTGTAAATTAAACTAATTAAGAATTTTTGATGTCTCTGTTTTAATTAATTCAACTGAAGGTTGATCATATGGATTTACTTTCATTAATCTTCCAAGCAAAATTGTTTCTAAAACAAAAAAAGAGAAGAGTTCACCAATAGCTTCTTCGTTTCTTTTAAATACCTCAAAACTTCTAAAGGGAATATTTTTCCTTCTAAAAACTGTTTGAGTTGCTAGTCTTTGTGCTTGGACAATCTGATCGAGGTTTTTATTTTTTAAAATTGAAAATTTATCAAACAAATTTTTATTTGATAATTTATTTGTTTTTTCATTTTGTATTCCAAAAAATGTAAAAAAATTATTTTTAGGGCCATCTAAATAAAGTTGGAGCAAACTATGGTTATCCTTTGGCATAGATGAAATTATTGGAAAAATACCTTTATTTTTTTTACCCAAGCTCTCGGCAGTAAGTTGTTGATACCATTTGAACAAATTTTCAGAGTTTTCATCATAGTTTAAAATTACAGAATTTTTTTTGCCACTAGAAATACATTTAAATATAAAATTGACATTACATATCAATTCTTTAAGAAAATTTTTATTTTTTATAAGATTATTTAGTCTTTTAAACTTTCTTTCGTTCAATCCAAGTAGTTGAGCTGGCAGCATTCCAACCTCAGATAAAACAGAGTATCTTCCACCAATATAATTTTTATGCTCTATAACTTCTGCTCTTAGTTTTTTTGCTAGCTCATTAAGAAAGCTTGATTTATTCTCAGTTATTACTAAGTTCTTATTTTTTCTATTGAAATTATGTATTAAATTAAAATTCGATATAGTTTCAAGAGTATTGCCAGATTTTGACACAACTAGATTTAAAGCTTTTTTTTTTGATTTTAAATCTATCTTACTATTAAGATTGTTATAAAATCGAATTTTTTTTTTAATTTTAAAATTTAAAAAATCATATATTGCCTCTGTGCCTAAAATTGAACCACCCATTCCAATTAAATTTATTATTTGAAATTTTTTATATTTTTTTAAGCTTTCTTTTTTAAAACTGTATTTATAGCTTTTGTTAAATGAATTTAATAATGAAGAACTAATTATTAATTCCTTTTTTAAAATATTATTTATTTTTTTTTTTGTTTTAATATTTATTTTTTGACTAAAGTTTTTGAATTTTATGTTTTTGGAAAACATTAATTTACTTAATTTTTTTTAAAATTGAGTTCTCGATTGAGGAGGATGATTGACTTGACTCGTTTTCTTGTTCATCTGAACTTTTCTTTAATAAATTTTCTATTTTAGATTCATCATTTTGTGTCTCATTTATGGTTTTTTTAGTTGTCTCACCTGGGATTGGCAACTTGTCAAAGTCAGGTGGCATTGCTAGAGGATTTTTTTTATCTATGAGAAATTCATCCCCCTGATCTGACCTTTTTTTACCTTGTAATGCTTCACCTACTCCGCAAGAATAAATAAATAAAAGTAAAAATAATAATTTATTTATTTTGATGAATTTATTCATTTACTTTTTTATAACTTATAAATTCGGCTAGAATAAGTAAAATAATACCAATAGTAATAAATATATCTGCTACATTAAAAATAAACCAATGATATCCGTTATAATTTAGGTCTATAAAATCCGGCACAGCTCTAAAATACATTCTATCAAATAAGTTTCCAAGTGATCCTCCTAGAATGACCAATAAAAAATAATACTTAATGCCTTTTTCAGTAAATAATAAGTAAATTATAACAAAATTAATCAAAACAATTAAAGCAGTCACAATATTATAAAAATAATCTTGATCTGAAGATAACAAACCAAATCCAATTCCTTTATTCCAAACTAGATAAAAATTTAAGAATGAGTTTATGTAGATATCTACTTTGCCAATGTCCTCTAATATATCTAGAATTAAAATTTTAGATATTCTATCTAATAAAAAAATTATCAATAAAAGCGAAATACTTAATATAATTTTTTTAATTTTTTCATTAATCATGAAAGATGACATTTATCATGTCTTTCACAAGCGCTCTCTCTAATTTTCCAGCAAACAGGGCACTTATTTCCGATAGCTTTTGAACTAATAACTTCAATTTCTTTTTCTAAATTGTTGTCATTTGAAATTGAAGCTGAGGAAGTTATACAAATTTCTGAGAAATCTTGGTTATGTGCTATATTGAACATATCTTGATTTTTGATTTTGATTTCAATATTTGCCTCCAAACTTGAACCTATTATTTTTTCGGCTCTTTTACTCTCTATGCTAATATTTGCTTCATCTCTTATTAATTTGATCTTTTGCCACTTATTATTTAATTCATCATTTTTCCATTGATTAGGAATTTTAACAAATTTTTGTAAATGAACGCTACCCTCTCTATCTTCTTTAGAAATTAGATGATAAATTTCTTCAGTAGTGAATGATAATATAGGCGCAAACCATTTTAATAAACATTCTAAAATTACTTTTAATATTAAAATACAATCTGATCTTTTTTTAGAATCTTTAGGATCACAATAAAGAAGATCTTTTCTTATATCAAAATAAAATGCTGACAACTCTACAGTACAGAAATTAAGTAATTCTTTGTATAGATTGTGAAAATTGTAGGACTTAAAATATTCATTAAAACTTTTATTAATCATAAATAATCTGTGAAGCATGTATTTTTCGAGTTCAGGCAAATCATTTAAGTCAATTTTTTCAAAATCTATTTTTGTGTAATCATCTTGCATATTTCCTAAGAGATATCTGAAAGTATTTCTTATTTTTCTATAAGATTCAGAATGTTGATCTAAAATTGAGTAATCTATTCTTAAATCCTCAGCATAATTTGATGATGCGACCCAGATTCTAAGTATATCAGCACCATATTTTTTTAAAATATCCTCAGGGGCAATTACATTCCCTGTTGATTTAGACATTTTATGCCCTTTGCCATCAACGACAAACCCATGTGATAGAATACTTTCAAAAGGTGCTCTACCTCTAGTTCCACATGATTCAAGTAAAGAAGAATGAAACCATCCTCTATGTTGGTCTGAGCCTTCTAAATACATTGATGCAGGCCATTTTAGGTCTTCTCTTTTTTCTAATACAAAAGAATGTGTTGAGCCACTATCAAACCACACTTCTAC
Source organism: uncultured Pelagibacteraceae bacterium (assembly GCA_902597335.1). Classification (GTDB taxonomy): domain Bacteria; phylum Pseudomonadota; class Alphaproteobacteria; order Pelagibacterales; family Pelagibacteraceae; genus Pelagibacter. The sequence goes on along the minus strand of CACJXK010000001.1, from coordinate 144,779 downwards.
TATGTCTGATGATTTTGTAAAATCCTCTGCTTTATATTTTTCTCCTAGAAGTCTCTGAAAATTTTCTTCAAACCAACAATCGGAACCCTCTTTTTCATAAATTTTTGCGATATTTTCAAAAACTTCATCATCAATCAAAATCTCCCCATTTTTTTTTGAAATAAATATTGGTAAAGGAACACCCCATACTCTCTGTCTAGATACACACCAATCTGGTCTAGTCTCAATCATTGATTTAATTCTTTCTTTACCTTTGGCGGGGTAAAAAGTTGTATCATCTATAGCTTTAAGAGCTTTATCTCTTAATTTGTGACTCTCCATTGAAATAAACCATTGAGGTGTTGCTCTGTGAACTAATGGAGCTTTAGATCTCCAAGAATGTGGATAGGAATGAGTAAGTTTTCCGTTGGATAACAAGGTTTTTGTTTCCTTAAGCTTCTCTATGACGATCGTATTAGCTTTAAAAATATGTGTTCCTTCAAATATTGGTATATGTCTAGTGTATCTTCCATCGTCATCAACTGTTTCAATTGCTTTAATCCCGTTATTTAAGCACAAATTAAAATCATCAGGTCCATGACTGGGTGCACAATGAACAATACCTGTTCCCTGTTCTGTTGTAACAAATCTTGCTTCAAGCATTGGAACATCATAATCATATCCAATTTTGTAAAATGGATGACCACATATAGTTCCTTCAAATTCCTTTCCTTTAAATTCAGAAACTATATTTATTTTACATTCTGTATCTTTTGAAACAGACTCTAATAGATCTTTAGCGATTATTATTTTTTCATTGTTTAATTTATCTTTGTTTTTTATCTCACATAAAACATAATCTAAACTTTGATTGTAAGCTAAGGCCTTATTTGCAGGTATTGTCCAAGGGGTTGTAGTCCAAATTATAATATTAGAACCAATAATCTCTTTTATATTTGAACTTTTGACTAAAAAAGCTGCATAAATAGTATCTGATATATGATCTTGATATTCAACTTCAGCATCTGCTAAAGCAGTTTTTTCGACAGTTGACCATAAAACAGGCTTATACCCTTTAAATAAACTTCCTTCTTTTAAAAATTTACCAAGCTCTCTAACAATTTGTGCCTCTGCATCAAAACTCATTGTAGAATAATAGTTTTCCCAATCTCCAATAACTCCAAGTCTTTTAAATTGATCTTTATGGATTTCGATCCATTTGCTTGCAAAGTCTCTACACTCTTTTCTAAACTCTATTACAGGTACATCATTTTTATTTTTTTTATTTTTTTTATATTGCTCCTCAATTTTCCACTCAATTGGTAAACCATGACAATCCCATCCTGGAACATAAACTGAGTCCTTGCCATCCATTTGATGAAATTTAATTATAATATCTTTTAAAATTTTATTTAAAGCTGTTCCCATATGAATGTTTCCATTCGCATAAGGTGGGCCATCATGTAAGACAAATTTTTCTTTACCTTTGCTTTGTGATCTCAGTTTTTTATATAAATTTATCTTTTCCCAAAATCTTAAATACTCAGGCTCTTTATTAGGCAGGTTTGCTTTCATAGAAAAAGCAGTTTTGGGTAAATTTAAATGTTCTTTGCTCATGAAGTTTTTTTAGCTTTCAAAATATCTTTTTGAATTTGATTTTTTAACTCACTGATACCTCTGAATTTTTTCTCTCCTCTAATAAATTTTAAAAATTCTACAGACAATTTTTTATTATAGAGATTTCTTGAAAAATTAAAAATATTTACCTCTAAAAGTATTTTTTTTTGATTAAAAGTTGGCCTATATCCTAAGTTTGCAATACCCCTAAAGACCTTTTTTTTATCGTTAATTCTAACTCTTACTGCATAAACTCCTGGTTTTGCTATGACGTAGTTTTCAATGTCTATATTGCATGTTGGAAAACCAATTTTTTTCCCCATCATTCTACCCTTTTGAACTGTACCCTCAATCGTCCAATTTCTTTTTAGAAAATTATTTGCTTTAGATAGATGTCCTTTTTCAAGCAACTTCCTAATTATTGTAGATGAAATAATTTTTTTATTTTTCTTTAAAGGTGTTGGTTTAACTAAAGTATAACCAAAAATATTTTCATATTTTTTAAGTAACAAAACATCACCCTCTCTTTTGTTACCAAATCTAAAATTGTTACTAACAAATATAAATTTTGAGTTTAATTTTTTTGATAAAATCTCCTTAATAAAATCTATACAATTTATTTTTGAAAATTTTTTATCAAAATTTTTATTAATTATAAAATCAACTCCAAATTTTTGTAAATAGGCAACTTTTTGATTGAAATTTGATATTCTATAATTTTTTATTTTACTATTAAAAAACATTTTAGGAATTGGATCAAAAGTGACAACTCCTATCTTAGATTTATATTTAGTTTTATATTTTTTTGCCAATTGAAATAATTTTTGGTGTCCAGAATGCAAACCATCAAAGTTTCCAATCAAGATAATAGAATTTTTAAATTTTTGTGAAATATTAAAATTATTAAAAATCTTAGACTGTTTCACCATTTTAATTCACTCTGAAAATAATTAATTTTTGCATCATAATTTTTTAGTACATTTTCAATAGAAAAATTTGAAATTTCTTGTCTATGTATACCACCTGTGATCAGTAGTGAATCAAAATTTTGAGTCATGGCTCCTTTTATATCCGTATTTAAATTATCACCAATACATAATATTTTTTTATCTTTAACTGTGGCAGCAAGTTCATAAACTAGTGGATAAGGTTTGCCAAAATATATTACTTCTCCATTAATTTCCTCAAATGATTTAGCTATAGATCCAGCGCAGTATTCTCTTTTATTTCCTCTATCAACTATTAAATCTGGATTAGTACATATCATTTTTTTTGATATTTGCGCTGATAGAAAATTTTTATAATACTCCAAATCATTCTCATGTTCTTCGAAAAGTCCTGAGCACAATATGTATTCTGAGTCATCTATATTATTGACTTTATTATTCTCAAATTTTCTGAATAAATCAAAATCTCTTGATGGTCCTAAATGAAAAAATTTTTTGTTTTTTAATTTTTCTAAAATATATTTTAGAGATGCTTCTCCGGATGTAAAAACAGTTTCAGAAAACTTATTTAATCCCATTCCTTTAAGGGTATTAATTACAGTTAAATTTGGTCGTGGAGCATTTGTAAGTAAAATAAATTTTTTATTATTTTCTGATAATTCTTTTAAAACTTTTACTGCATTCTCGTGTAGCTTTATTCCATTATGAATTACTCCCCAAATGTCGATGAAAAATAAATCATACTGACTTACGATTGATTTTAAGCCTATTTGCTCTAAATTTTTACTCATATTTCAGATATAGCTTAAAAAACTAATAAATTCTTGGATTTTCTACTTTATATATTTAAGACCAGATCTTGAAAAAATAGTCACATGCATCTATATGAACTCTAATTTAAAGGAGTATTTATGAAGTTTAAGCCGTTACACGATAGAGTGTTAATAGAAGTATTAGACAGTAGTGAAAAAACTGCTGGAGGAATTATAATCCCAGACTCTGCACAAGAGAAACCACAAGAAGGTAAAGTTGTTGCCGTAGGTGGTGGTTCAAAAACTGAGGATGGAAAAATTATACCAATGGATGTTAAGGTTGGTGATAAAGTTCTTTTTGGCAAGTGGTCAGGAACAGAAGTTAAAATAGATGGCAAAGAGTACAGCATAATGAAAGAGTCTGACATTATGGGAATTTCTACATCTAAATAAAATTAATATAGAAGGAGAAATTATAATGGCAAAAATAGTTAAATTCGATTCAGATGCTAGAACATCAATGTTAAAGGGTGTTGATATACTAGCTAACACAGTCAAGGTTACTCTTGGTCCTAAAGGAAGAAATGTAGTCATCGATAAAGCATATGGTGCACCTAGAACAACTAAAGATGGTGTTTCAGTCGCAAAAGAAATTGATTTAGATGACAAATTTGAAAATATGGGAGCTCAAATGGTTAAGGAAGTTGCTAGCAAAACAAATGATGAAGCTGGTGATGGAACAACTACAGCAACTATCTTGGCTCAAGCTATTGTAAAGGAAGGCTGTAAATACGTTACTGCTGGAATGAACCCAATGGATGTAAAAAGAGGAATTGACGCTGCTGTAGAGCATGTGAAAGAAAAATTAATCTCCTCAGCAAAAAAAGTTAAAGATAGTGATGAGATTGCTCAAGTTGGAACAATTTCTTCAAATGGAGATAAAGAAATTGGAAGCATGATTGCTAAAGCAATGCAAAAAGTTGGTAACGAAGGAGTTATTACTGTTGAAGAAGCGAAAAGTATTGAAACAGAGCTTGATGTTGTTGAAGGTATGCAATTTGATAGAGGATATTTATCACCATACTTTGTAACGAATGCAGAAAAAATGACAACTGAGCTTGAAAATCCGTTAATTCTTTTACACGAAAAAAAATTAACAAACCTTCAACCTATGGTTCCACTTTTAGAAGCAGTTGTTCAAGCTGGAAGACCTTTAATGATTATATCTGAAGATGTAGAAGGCGAAGCCCTTGCAACTTTAGTTGTAAACAAGTTAAGAGGTGGTTTAAAGGTGGTTGCTGTAAAAGCACCTGGATTTGGAGATAGAAGAAAAGCAATGTTAGAAGATATCGCAATTTTAACTGGTGGTCAGGTTATATCTGAAGATTTAGGTATTAAACTTGAAAATGTGAAAATTACAGATCTTGGATCAGCTAAAAGAGTAAAAGTTGATAAAGAAAATAGTACTATCGTCAGCGGCACTGGAAAGAAATCCGATATTGAAGCAAGATGTGCTCAAATCAAACAGCAAGTTGAAGAAACTACTTCTGATTATGATAGAGAAAAACTTCAAGAGCGTTTAGCTAAGCTAGCTGGGGGAGTTGCGGTAATTAAAATCGGTGGTGCAACTGAGGTAGAAGTAAAAGAGAAAAAAGATAGAGTTGAGGATGCATTAAATGCTACAAGAGCTGCAGTAGAAGAAGGTATTGTAGTAGGTGGTGGATGTGCACTTTTATACGCTTCTCAGGACTTAGATAAAGTAAAAGCTAAAGGTGCTGACCAAAAGGCTGGAATAGATATTGTAAAAAGCGCACTTCAGGCTCCAATTAGACAGATATCAACAAATGCAGGTGTAGATGGATCTGTTGTTGTAGGAAAGCTTTTAGAAGCAAATAAAGTTTCTCAAGGTTATGACGCTCAAACAGAACAATACGTTGATATGTTTAAAGAAGGAATTATTGATCCTGTAAAAGTTGTCAGAACAGCTTTACAAGATGCAGCTTCAATTTCAGGATTGTTAGTTACAACTGAAGCTATGGTTGCTGATAAACCTGAAGAGAAGGATGCTGCTGCGGGAGGTATGCCTCCAGGAGGAATGGGTGGCATGGGAGGAATGGGTGGAATGGGAATGTAATCCTTTTCAATCTGTTTTTTCAGGAAAATTTAAAAACCCCCGAATTGAAGTTTTCGGGGGTTTTTTTTTACCTTTTTCAAGGCGGACGAAAACTTAATTTTACAAATTTATGTAGTCTTTTTCTAACGAACCACATGAACTAAATTTATAAATTTTTCAGGTTGTATTCAATAAGACTTCAATTTTTTTTCTATCTTAAAGTGAAATTTAATTAATTTTTTTTTGTTTTCAATCTGAGGTTTAGATGTATAAGAACACCGAACTATGAATCAAAATATAAGAAATATTACTATAATCGCTCATGTTGACCACGGAAAAACAACGTTGATTGATAATTTAATGAAGCAAAGCGGCTCTTTTAGAGAAAATGAAGTCGTAGATGAGAGGGTAATGGACTCTGGTGAACTAGAAAAGGAAAGAGGAATTACAATTTTAGCTAAACCTACTTCTATAAATTGGAAAGATACTAGAATAAATATTATTGATACACCTGGCCACAGAGATTTTGCAGCAGAAGTTGAAAGAGTTTTAAGTTTAGCAGATGGAGCATTACTGCTTGTGGACTCTGCAGAGGGGGTTATGCCGCAAACAAAATTTGTATTAAGTAAAGCCTTAAGGCAAGGTTTGAAGCCAATAGTTGTTATTAATAAATTAGACAAGACAGATCAAAGAGCTGATGAAGTTTTAAATGAGACTTTTGATTTATTTGTAAGTTTAGACGCAAACGAAGAACAATTGGATTTCCCAGTTTTATATGCAAGTGGAAGATCGGGTTGGGCTAGTAAAGATATTGATGGACCTCGAGAAAATCTTAATCCACTATTAGATTTAGTGCTTGAACATGTTAAACCTTCCGAATTTGATAGATCTAAACCTTTTGCAATGCTTTCAACATTGCTTTATGCAGATAATTTTTTAGGAAGAAGTCTCGTAGGAAGAATTTCTCAAGGAACTGCCAAAGCAAATCAACAGATTAAAGCAATTAATTTAGAGGGTAAAAAGGTAGACGAAGGAAGACTTACAAAAATCTTTAGATATGAGGGGACAAAAAAAGTGCCAATCGAAATTGGTGAAGCGGGAGATATTGTAGTAATAGCTGGATTAGAAAAAGCTAACGTTGCAGATACTATTTGTGACTTGGAAGTTAATGAGCCAATAAAAGCTACCCCAATTGATCCACCAACAATGTCTATAAAAATAACAGTAAATAGCTCTCCACTTGCAGGAACTGAGGGTAAAAAATTGACCAGCACGCAAATCCGAGATCGATTAATTTTAGAAGCTCAGAATAATGTTGGAATTACTTTTTCAGAAAATTCAAATAAAGATGCATTTGAAATAAGCGGAAGAGGGGAATTGATGCTTGAGATTTTGTTAACACAAATGAGACGAGAAGGATTTGAAATGACAGTAAGCCCACCGAAAGTTTTATTTAAAATTGACAATAATTCCAAAAAATTGGAGCCAATTGAGGAAATCACTATGGATATTGATGAAGAATATTCATCTAAAATCATAGATTCTATGAATAAGAGAAAAGGTAAATTAATTGAACTTAAAGATACTGGAAAAGATAAAAAAAGATTAATTTTTCATGCTCCAACCAGAGGATTGATGGGTTATACAAGCAGGTTTTTAACATTAACCAAAGGCACAGGTGTTATTAACAGAATTTTTCATTCATATGGAGAATTTGAAGGCGATATGGAAGGAAGAAGAAATGGCGCCTTGATCTCTATGGATCAAGGTAAGGCGGTGGCTTTTTCAATTTTTAACTTACAAGCCAGAGGAGAGATGTTTGTTACACATAATGATCCTGTTTATACTGGAATGATTGTGGGCTTAGCACCAAAACCGGGTGATATGATTATAAATGTTATGAAAGGTAAAAAACTTACAAATATGAGGACACAAGGAACAGATGAAAACATAGTTCTCACTCCTGTTCGACAAATGTCTATAGCTGAACAATTAAGCATGCTTAATACAGATGAGGCTTTAGAAATTACACCAAAATCATGTAGACTAAGAAAAGCAATTCTTGATCCTCACGAAAGAAAAAGAAGCGAAAAAAATAATCTAATTACTTAATTCATCATCTTATCAATTAAATACAAACTTAAAGCTATACAAGGACCTATACCGAAAGCAAACATTAAAGTCCCTATACCGAGAGTCCCACCTAAATACCAACCCACTGATGCAACCGAAATTTCTATAAAAGCTCTAACAGCTGCAATTGGTAGATTAGTTTTTTTTTGTAATCCGGTCATTAAACCATCTCTTGGTCCCGGTCCTAAATTTGCAATTAAATACACTCCACTCCCTACTCCAACTATCATTACACCTAGAGCTGCCATTAACAATTTCATTATATAAGTTTCAGGAGTTTGGATTAATGCAATTGTAATATCTAACATTGCTGCAATAATTACGATATTAAATATAGTTCCAAGACCTGGCTTTTGTTTTAAAAAGTACCATAGAGACAAAACAACGACACTTACAATGAAAGTAACAACACCAATAGATAATCCTGATTTAATTGAAATTCCCTGTGCCATTACAGTCCATGGAGAGTTTCCAAGAAATGAAATAACAACCAATGCTTCGCCAAAACCAAACAATATAAGACCAAAACAAAGAAAAAATAATGTTGATAATTTCGGCTTTAGATTAAAGGTTTCATCAGAACTCCATGAGACTTTTGGGATTTTTTTGATAGTAAGGAACATATAATTTACTATTATTTATACTTTCTTGAACTAAAATCTATGAAAATGAAACGTTTTATATTCATAATAATAATTTTTATTTATTCCTCAAAGGCAATTGCACACGGTAGTCATTATGAAGGTTTAAAAAAAATTGAAATGGATGTTCTAAGAAATAATGAAGTTATTGGAAGTACTAGCTACTTTTTTGAATTTGATGAGGATTTATTTGTAGTTAAAAATTATACCAATTTTAAAGTAGAATTGTTCGGTATTAAGGTTTTTTCAATATTAAGTGAATCTGTAGAAAAATATAAAGATGATAAACTTATTTTTTTTAAATCAAATACATTCCAAAATGATAAAGAAAAATTCGTAAATTTAAAATATCATAAGGAAAAAAATAAATTCATTATTGATGGTTCGTCATTTAAGGGAGAAGCTGATATAGATTGTACTATCGGGAATTGGTGGAACCATAAAATTTTTAAAGCTAGCAAACAAATTAGTCCTCTATCAGGCAGTATAAAGAGGCAAACTGTAAATTTGATTGGAACTGAAAATATTATTATAAATACTGAAGAATATTTAAGTAAACATTTCAAAATTAAATCAAATGATGAAAGCCTTGATGAAGACAAACAATTTGAATTTGATGTATGGTACAATCCAAAAAATAGTTTAATTTTAAAAGTAACTTATAATAAAATGGGAAGTTGGGAATACAGATTAAGGAGTTTTGAGTAATGGCTATATGGGGAAGTTTAATTGGTGGAATGATAGGTTTTTCACTTGGAGGACCATTTGGAATGCTTTTAGGATCATTAATCGGTGGAAAAATGTCAAAATCAAGATCTGGGGGAGGATTTAGATCATTTGCACAACCACAACAAATTTTTGCACTTTCTTTAATTGTTTTGTCAGCAAAATTGAGTAAAGCAGATGGACAGGTTAGTCGTGAAGAACTAATTGCGGTTAAAGATAAATTAAAAATACCTGATAGTGAATTAGATCAAGTTGGAAAAATTTTTAATAAGGCCAAAGAAGAAAGTACAGGTTACGAACCATACGCAAGACAAATTGCAGAGATATATAAAGGCAACCTAAATGTTCTAGAAGAAGTAATTAACACTTTATTTTATATTGCAGAGTCAGATGGCCATGTCAGTGGTAAAGAATTAGAAATGATTCAAGATATTGCAAGGATATTTGGATTGAATGATGTTCAAATAAATGGAATAATGGAAAGTAGAAAATCATCAGATAAGCTTAATCCTTATATTGTTTTAGAAAGCAAACCTGACGATTCATTAGATACAATTAGAAAACGTTATCTTAAGCTTAGTAAAGAACATCATCCAGATTTATTAATGAGTAAAGGCGTACCCCAAGAAGTTTTAGATGAAAGTAAAGCTAAAATGAGAGCAGTTAATTCTGCTTGGAGCCAAATACAAAAATTAAAGAATTAATCCTAATAAACTGGCCATAAAATACATAGAGAAAATAAAAGCGAGAACTACTATAAAATACATAATAGTAACAATCTTATCCCTTTTTCGTCTTTGTCTGACAAAGGGTTTATCATCTAGATCACAAATATCTCTAATTCCAACAACTTGGTAATCGCAAGTATATCGCCAAATGGAATTTGGCATTCTTGGGTCAGTTTGGTTATAATATTGGATCCACTGAACTGTATATTTAAATAAAATGTAGCTTACTATTAAAAGAAGACCACTAGTTAACATTATACTATCATCTAAAATTGTTCTGACTCTGTTGATCCTTCCATTGCTGTGGTTGAACTTTTACCTGAGCTAATAGTATTTGAAACAGCATCAAAATAAGATGTACCTACTTCTCTTTGATGTTTAACACTAGTATATCCATCTTTTTCCCTTGCAAATTCATGCTGTTGAATTTTAGAATATGCAGTCATTCCTTCTTTCTTATATTTTTCCGCTAACTCAAAAATCGCAATATTTTGTGTATGAAAACCAGCAAGTGTAATAAATTGAAATTTGTAACCCATTTCTCCAATTTTTCTTTGGAAGGATCCAATTTCCTCATCTGACAAATGTTTCTTCCAATTAAATGATGGTGAACAATTATAAGCTAACATCTTACCAGGATATTTTTCATGAATAGCATCAGCAAATTTCTTTGCTTCCTCTAAATTTGGGGTTGCTGTTTCACACCATATTAAATCTGCGTATGGTGCATAAGCTAGACCTCTAGAGATTGCTTGCTCAATTCCATCTTTAACATAAAAGAAACCTTCTGGTGATCTTTCGCCAGTTAAGAAAGGTTTATCGTTTTCGTCAAAATCGTTAGTAATTAGTTTAGCAGCATTAGCATCAGTTCTAGCTAGAATGATGAGAGGGACATCTGCTATATCTGCTGCTAATCTTGCTGCTTTAAGGTTTCTAACCATAGTTCCAGTTGGAACTAATACTTTACCACCCATGTGCCCACACTTTTTTTCACTTGCCAATTGGTCTTCAAAGTGAACTCCAGCGGCACCTGCCCTAATAAATTTTTTTGTTAATTCAAATACATTTAATGGACCACCAAACCCTGCTTCTCCATCAGCTATGATTGGTAACATGTAATCAGTTCTTTTACTTTTATCCATATCTCCGTCTATCATTTCCATGTGTTGAATTTGATCAGCTCTGATTAAAGAATTGTTCATAGTCTCAACTAACTTTGGTGCACTATCATATGGATATAATGATTGGTCAGGATACATTTCGCCAGCACTATTAGCATCAGCTGCCACTTGCCAACCACTTAAATAAATTGCTTTTAATCCAGCTTTTGCATGTTGAACTGCATGATTTCCAGAAAGTGACCCTAATGTGTTCACATAAGATTCTGTGTTTAGAAGTCTCCAAAGCTTTTGGGACTGCATTTTGCACATCGAATACTCAATTTTAATTGATCCTCTTAATCTCTCAACTTCTTCGGGTGTATAATCTCTTTTAATACCTGCAAATCTCTGTAAATCGTATGAAATGTTTTCAGCTGACACTTAAACCTCTCTCTTTGAATAAATGACTAGAAATTACTAATTTTTAATTTGAGCTATATTCTTCAGTAAATTCGTTCATTCCGCTTGATCCCCAATCGCAATGATCGTCTCTGATGTAGATGCCTTTAGACTTATGCTCAGAATGCTCTTCTTTGTTAGTAATTTGGTAGTTATTTTCTATATTGTTGATTTTGTTTTTTTCCATGTAAACTTTATAATTTACAATATTTACAAAATCTACAATTAATTACATTTTCCTTGTAAAATACAATAATTTTATGTAAATTTAAATTTACAATATTTACAAATAGTAAAATGAGTCAAATTGATACAAAAATCGGTCCAAAAATCAAAGCTTTTAGAAGACAGTTAGGTATACAAGCTAACAAACTAGCTGAGGAAATGTCTATCTCTCCAAGTTATTTAAATTTAATCGAAGGTGGAAAAAGGAAAATTGATGGTGATTTACTATTAAGAGTTTGTGATAAACTTAAAATAGAACTTTCAGATTTAACAAGTAAGACAGACATTAATCTAGAAAATAATATATCTGAGTTGTTGGGTGATGAGCTTTTTGAAGATCTAGATATCTTGGGGCCAGAAGTAAAAGACTTAGTTAATACTAATCCAAAAATTGCTAAAGCTTTAATCAAGTTAGGGGATAACTTTAAGCAAAAAGATCATGAAATTTTTAATAAACTAGAAAATATTTCAGGTAAAATTATTGATGGAAGAAAAAATGCATTTCCTGGAGAAGTAATTTCAGATTTTTTACAAGAGAATAAAAACTTTTTTCCAAAATTGGAAGAATTTGCAAATAAAATCTTTGATAAGGTTAAACAAAATAACAGAACAAGATATATAGCTCTTTGTGATTTTCTAAAAACTGAGTATGGTATAACAGTAAAAGATGTGATTCCAAAAGAAGGAAAACCATTTTCAAAAATATACAAAGTTAAAGAAAAAGAGTTATTATTATCTGATTATCTTTCACTTGAAACAAAAAAACTTTTTGCCGCTGCACAAATTTCACAAGAAGGAGCATCAAAAGAAATTGATGAGTACCTATCCACATTTAGTTTTCCAACGAATGAGTCTAAAAAGTTAACTAGGGTTGCTCTTTTAAATTATTGTGGAGCAGCAATATTAATGCCCTACTCTCTTTTTCATAAAGAGTGCAAAGAATTAAAATATGATCTTGAACTTTTACAAAATACATTTGCAACTTCGTTTGAACAAGTTGCACATAGAGTAACTTGTTTACAAGATCCTAAACTACCTGGAATACCTTTTCATTTTTTAAGAGTTGATGTTGCTGGAAACATATCAAAAAGATTTTCATTATCAGGCATTGAAATACCAAGGTATGGCGGCGCTTGTCCTCGATGGAATGTTTATTCAGCTTTTTCAAGACCTGGGGTAATTCAAGCAGCAGTAAGTAAAATGACTAATGGAGAAAAATACGTTTGTATAGCTAAGACAGTTGAAAAAGGTGTTGGTAGATATGGACAGAAGAAAAGTATGTTATCTATAGGTCTAGGATGCGAAGCAAAATATGCAAAAGAATTTGTCTATACAGAAAATTTAGATTTAACAGATAAAAAATCTGAGTTGCCCATAGGAGTATCTTGTAGAACATGTGATAGACTTGATTGTTCACAAAGAGCTTTCCCACCTCTACATAAAAAATTTGATGTAGATATTAATTCCAGAGGAGTTTCTGTATATGTTAATGAATAAAAGGTTAATTTTCCTTTAGTTTTTGCCTTTTTTTTGAAATTAGTTGGGTTAATGAGTCCACCATCAAATCAGAGGCTTTAAATATCTCATTAGGTTTGAATTCATAGGACATATTTTTTTCATCGTTTGTCTTATCTTCTATTATTATTCCTTTGTCTGGGGAATTATCCTTAATATATATTAAAATTAACCATTCCTCGTCTGCTGACTCGTCCCATTTTATAAATATTTCTCCAGTTTCAAATCTTTTATCTATACATCTGAATATAGACATATGTCTCGTAATATATCTTTTGTTTAATTGAAAAACTAAACTGTTGGCACTCCTGTAAAAACTTTCTAAAGCAAACTCAATTTTTTGTCTTGCTAAGTTATATTCCCTTTCTTTTTGAAGTAGGGCTGATCTATCGTCACCTTTCTCGGTTTTTACTCCAAGAGCTTCAACTCTTTCTCTAATTTTTTGATCTCTAATTAATCTATATTTATTTTTTAAATTTTCTATTCTCTGTTGCAAACCTCCATAATCTTCTCTTTTTTCTCGAAGAGACATTTTCTCTAATTTTTCGAGTTCTTTTACTTCTCTTATTCTAAATCTTTCGATCTGCTTTTGTATTCTAAGTTCCTGTAAAAATTTCTTTTGTCTTTCTGCCTGTTCTTTTCTTAATAGAGCTTGCTCTTTCCTTAAGAATAATTTTAAATCTTTAGTTCTTAGTTTTTCAATTCTCTTTTCATCTTTTAACTCTTGTTGCTTAAGTTTAAATTGTTTTTCTTCTTGTAATATTTTCTGTTTTTTAATTTTTTCTCTTTCTTTGTCTCTTTTCTCAATTTCTATTAATTTGAGTCTTCTTTTTTCATCCTTTCTCTGTATTTTGAATTCATTTATTTTACCATCTATAGATTGAAAGAATTTCGAGATACCTCGATCGATAGCAAAAATATCAAATTTTACTTTTACTTTTAATTTTGATTTTAACTTTTCTTCTAATTTTACTGATTTAGAAATTAAATTATTGTTTATTTTTTTTTTTAAAATAGATTTTTTCTTTTGAGTCTTTTTTTTCCTTAATTTTAATACTCTCTTTTTCTTTTTTACTTTTTTTTTAGTTTTTAAAGGAATTTTTCTTTTTTTTTTAGTATTTTTTAATTTTTTTTTTTTATTTTTTTTCATTATTACTGTTAATTATTTATCAGTAATATTTTAATAAATATAGTCCCGAGTATTAGGAACGGATATATTATCTTTTGATAATTGTAACTGAAATACAACCTGATCTCCCCATTTAAATGCCATTTCACAACTAGCCAAGTAAAATTCCCACATTCTAAAAAATTTTTCATCAAACATGTTTAAAACTGTATCTTTTTTTGATAAAAATCTTTCCTTCCAGTTCCTGAGTGTATGTGCGTAGTGCATCCTTAGAACTTCTATGTCAGAAATAATGAGACCAGATTTTTCAATAGGTTTTGCAACCTCACTTAGGCTGGGTGTATAACCACCAGGAAAAATATACTTTTGTATCCATGGTTGTGGATCTCTTGGTGGCATAGAAGAACCGATAGTATGAATTAGAGCTATTCCTTTTTCACTCAAAAGCTTAAAGACTGTATTAAAATAAGTTTTATAAAAATTTCTTCCAACATGCTCAAACATACCAACACTAACGACTCTATCAAACTTCTCATTTAATTGTCTGTAATCAATAAGTTTAAATTCTACCTGATTAGATAGATTCATTTCTTTAGCTTTATTCTTACTATATTCGAATTGATTTTCTGACAGTGTGATACCTGTAACATTAGCATTTGTCTCTTTTGCTATTGCTAGTGCTAATGTTCCCCAACCTGAACCAATATCTAAAACTTTTTGATTAGGCTGAATATTTAATTTTTTTATAATATGATGTATCTTATTATTTTGTGCTTGTTCAAGCGTATCGTCATCATTTTTAAAGTATGCACAAGAATATTGTCTATTTTCATCCAAAAATAAATCGTAAAGTTTTTCGGATATATCATAATGATGTGCAACATTTTCTTTTGACTTAACAATTTTATTTATATTTGTAATATATCCAAATGTGCCTCTTATTTTTTTAATAAGCGCTCCGTAAGAATTTATATTTCCTCTACCAATATTTTTAAATGCTAAATCTAGGAACTCAGTAAGTGTACCATTTTCTATCACTAAAGATCCATCCATGTAAGCTTCGCCAAAATAAAGATCAGGGTTTATGAGCAATTTTTGCATTAATTTTTGATCGAGTAGCTTTATTGCAATTGGTTTTTCTTTTATTGGTTTTCCAATTACATACTTTTTAGAATTAGAGTCTAAAAGTTCGAAGCCATCATGTGTAAATAAATTATTTAAAAAACTTACCAAACTCATTTTATGCTGCTTTTAATGTCTCCAAATTAAAATTAAGTTTTTCTAGATTTGATAATAAATCTTTTTTTTCTCCTTCATCTAATAATTTTAATGGAGGCAAAAGATTTTCATAAATTGAATTTTTTTCTGCCATTAAAGTATGAAGACCTGAAATTAAGTTATATTTATCAAAAGACATTCTAACATCACACAAGTTTTGATTTGATGATAATTCTTTATTGCTGTGAAAATTATCATAAATTTTCCTTGCTAGGTGACCAGTAATATTTGTTGTTGCGGTAATTACACCATGACATCCTAATTCTAATCCTTTTAACAATTTTGCCTCAGACCCTGGAAAAATCGAAAAATTTTTAATTTTAAGAGTTTCGAATAAATTATAACTGCTATCTTTAACTCCAACGATTTGATTTGGAAATTTTTTCACCAGCTTTTCTACACATTGAACACTAAATCTATATCCACAAAGCTTTTCAAAGTTATATAAAATAATTTTACACTCATTAATCTCATTGATAATTTTGGAATAGAAATTAATCACATCTTCATCTCCATACTTATAATAAGCTGGGGGCATAATTAAAAAATTGCTAAATCCAATCGATTTAGATATTTTCATAATATTTATCGTATCAATCAAAGAATTAAGACCTGTTCCGATTAAAAATTTATTTTTGTACCTACTTTTAGGTAACTCGTTTATTAATTGAATTTTCTCACTCAAAGATATCAGTTGTGACTGACCTGTGCTTCCAAAGAATACGACCCCATGGCAACCTAGATCGATCACATTTTCAGCATGTTTAATGGTATTTTTAACATCTAGCGCAAGATTTTTATCTAGTACAGACAATCCAGCAGCATAAACACCTTTAATTTGTTCCATAGTCAAAATTTATATAAAAATACAAATTAGTAAAGATTTTAAAAAATTATTTTATACGAAATTATTGATAGTATTTATTACATGTTCAACTGAAATTTTATCCATTGCATTTGAATTATGTGAAATTGACTTATAACCTTCCGGAAGGATTGGATGAATATAGCTTGAGTATTCTGCGTAATTTGTAGGTGTATCTCCAAATAATCCGAATGATTTTACTTTTAAGCCAGCACTTAAATGCATAAAAGCTGAGTCTGTACCGACATAAATTTTACTATTTTTAATTTTTGTTAATATATCATAAATACTTTTTTCACATAATGACTCAATAACAACTTTATTTTTTAAATTATTAACTATTTCATCTGCCAAAAACTTCTCAGACATTCCTGCAGCTAAAAGAAAGTTATATCTTTTTTTCTGATTTAATTTCATTATTAAACTAATCATTTTTTCTTTAGACCATCTCCTAGTTATGCCAGACGATCCAATTCCAATAATAATATTATTAATGTTATTATTTTTACTTGAATTTAGGTTAATATCTGCATTAGTATTGTAATCATTAATTGAAAGCCACTCTTTTGTTGATTGAAAAATTTTATTTGAAATATTTTCTTTCTTTTTTATTAAACCATAAGAAAATATTTCTTTTGCTCCTAAAAGTTTTCCTAATAGAAAATACCTAGGGCTCGCATGCATTATATAAATCTTTGCAAAATTATATCTTTTAAGTTCATTTTTTAATCTAAAAAAACCCCCAACACCTGAATGCTTGGAGTTTTTTTCACCCCTATCAGTAAATAAAATATTTTTAATATATTTATCTTCTGACAAAATATTTCGAGCTTGAGTTCTTTTTTTTGTTAATAAGAAAATGTTTGAGCCTACATTTTTTTTTGATATCTCATGCATAGAAGAAAGAAAAATACACAAGTCACCGATCCCAGGTCTAGTTTGGATTATTAAAATATTAGACACTAAAATTCACAAATTTAATTTTCTTTAAGATCAGCTTTAATCATCATTTTAACCAAACTTTTAAAATTAGTTTTTGGTCTCCATTTAAGCTCTCTTTTAGCTTTTGAATAATCACCCTTAAGACTCTCTACATCTGTGGGCCTGAAGTATTTTTTATCAATTTCTATTATGATTTTTTTTGTTTCAAGATTAATTAACTTTTCTTGCAGTCCTTTTCCCATCCATCTAGTTTTTAGATTTAGTATTTTTGTTGCCTCATTTATAAATTCTTTAACACTATGATTTTCACCTGTAGCAATTACATAATCTTTTGGGTATTTATTTTGCAACATTTTCCACATAGCTTCTACATAATCTCCAGCAAAACCCCAATCTCTTTTTGCATAAATATTGCCTAACTTAATTTTATTTTGCTTGCCGGATATAATATTAGTTAATCCAATAGAAATTTTTCTAGTGATAAATTCTTCACCTCTTAGTGGTGATTCATGATTAAAAAGAATCCCACTAACTGCAAACATTTTGTAGGCTTCTCTATAATTTTGAACAGAATAATGTGCAAATGTTTTTGAAGTTCCGTACGGACTCCTTGGGTAAAAATTAGTAGTTTCATTCTGTTTTTTAGTTTTATGTTTTCCAAACATTTCGGAAGTTGAGGCCTGATAGAATTTAATCTTTCTTTTTTGATTACGAATTATTTCAAGAAAGGTCAGTGGGGAAATTGCATTAACAATTGATGTTTGAATAGGATTTTCAAAAGAGCTTTTTACAAATGATTGCGCTGCTAAATTATAAACTTCATTAATTTTATATTTTTGAAAAATTCTAATTAAATTATTTATTTCGGTCACATCCAAATCCTCAATGATAACTTTATTTTGAATGTTTAATTTTATAAGCCTCCAGTTGTCGCTTCTGGCTGATCTCCTATCTGTTCCAATAATAGTATAATTTTTTTTTAACAAAAAATTAGCTAAATAAGCTCCATCTTGTCCAGAGATTCCCGTAATTAAGGCTATTTTTTTTCCCATATTATTTACCTTATATATTTATAATTAAAATTGAAAATAAATTATTTTTATTATCCTAAATCTTTCAATATAATTTCTTTAGCCTCATTTACAATTGATGCAAGTCGGTTCAATTCGGGACTAATATCAGGGTGTATCTTTTTCATAATTTTTTTGTATGAATTTAAAATTTCATTCTTTGAATATTTTTTTTTTGGGTCTAAGTTTAAAATCTTATAAGCTTCATCTAAATTCATACTTTGTATATTGGTAGTTTGACCAAAATTTTTAAAATTAAATCTACCTGAATTTCTAAGAACTCTAATTAAACCCCAAAGTCTTAATAATTGAAACAGAGATATACCTGCTTTTGTTTTGATTAAAGGTAAAATAGCTAGAACAAAAGGTAATGAAAAAATATATCTACCTGCATAGACCATTACAAAAGCCAATAAAATTGAAGATAAAATTATAACCACTTTAATAATTTTTGAAATTTTCTTAGCTGAAGTCCTGGCAAACCAAGTCAGAAGAATATAAATTATAATAAAAATTATAACTGTTATAAAAAAAATATTCATATATTAATAATTTTCATTATGAAAATACCACAACTTGAAAAAAAACCTGAAATAAAATCTTGTCACAATACAACTTGGGAAGATAACTATGGTTGGATACATCAGCAAAACATACTTGATGTTCTTAAAGATAACTCAAAATTGTTACCCGAAGTAAAAGAATATTTAGAAAAAGAAAATGAATATTTTGAATATAAAATGAAAGATACTAGACAAATTAGGAAAAAAATTTTTGACGAAATTAAAGGAAGAATTAAACTAGATGACGAGTCTTTACCTTACAAAGATAAAAATTATGAATACTGGACTAAAACTACAAAAGAGGGAAATTACTCAATAAAATTAAGAAGAAAGATTGGGGAGAAAAAGATTGAGGAAATATGGAATGGAGATTTAGAAAAAAAAAAATTGAATACAGAATATTTTGGTTTGGGAGATTTAGAAGTCAGCTTCAATGATAAATATCTCGGTTACTCTTTAGATTTAAAGGGATCTGAATATTATACAATCTACATAAGAGACATAAAATCAGGTAATTTAGTTACAGAGGTAATTAAAGAAACAAGTGGTATCATTGAATTTAGTTTAGACGACAAATTTATATTCTATTCTAAGCTAGATAAACATCACAGACCAAGAACAATCTATAGGCATGAAATTGGTGAGCCTGTAGAAAATGATTTGTTAATTTTTGAGGAAAAAAGTGAAGCTTTTACTGTAAGTATTGGTCTAACTTCGGATGAAAAATATTTTATAATTTCGAGTTCTGATCATAATACCTCTGAACAGTATTTTTTTAAGGTAGATGAAATTATTCCAAAACCTAAATTAATTCAGCAAAGACAAAGAGGAATAATTTACTCTGTAAATTCATGGGATAATTTTTTTTACAAACATACAAATGAAAATGCTGAAGATTTTAAAATTGATAGATGTGATAATTTAATAAAACAAAAATGGGAACCATTTATTCAAGCTAAAGAAGAAGTTTTAATTGGAGGTTTAGTATTTTTAAATAATTGGATAATAAGATCAGAAACATCAAACGCGCTTGGTAAAATTATTTTAAGAGATCCTAAAACTAGCAAAGAGGAGGAAATCACGTTTAGTGATGAGGAAGTAATTGTGCCTAGTATATCTTTAACTCAAAAAGATAAAAATACAGATGAAGTATATTTATCATACTCTTCTCCTAAAACACCAGGAAGAACTTTTTTATATAATTTGAAATCAAAAGACAAAACACTTGTTAAAGAGCAAGAAATTCCATCTGGACATAATCCAGATAACTATATTGTAGAACGTATTGAATGCCCATCACATGATGGGAGGATGGTTCCAATAACTATTACTAGACATAAAGATACTGTTTTAGATGGATCATCAAATCTTTTGCTATACGGCTATGGATCATATGGAAATTCAATGTCTCCAGGTTTCTCTTCTACTCGTTTAAGTTTAATAAATAGAAATATAATTTGGGTAACAGCACATATCAGAGGAGGAATGGAAAGAGGTATGAAATGGTGGAAAGAAGGAAAGCTTTTAAATAAAAAAAACACTTTTGAAGATTATATTGCTGTTGGAAAATACTTAATTGAAAAAAAATATACCTCTCAAGGTAAGATAATTGGCATGGGTGGTTCAGCAGGTGGACTACTTATGGGAGCTGTTGTTAACCAAATGCCAGAGCTATTTTTAGGAGTAATTATGGCTGTTCCATTTGTAGACTCATTAACTACTAATCTCGATCATTCACTTCCTTTAACAGTTGGGGAATTTGATGAATTTGGAAATGCAAAAGATAACAAAGATCATTTTGATTATATTTATTCCTACGCTCCTTATAATAATATCAAAAAAATGGATTATCCTCATATTTTAATAACAACAAGTCTTAGCGATAATAGGGTTCTTTTTGATGAACCAGCAAAATTTACTGCAAAGTTAAGAGATTATAAAACAGACAATAATTTACTACTTTTAAAAACTGAAATGAATGCTGGTCATGGAGGAAAATCAGGAAGAGATGGTGCTATAGAGGAAATAGCTCTCGATTATGCTTTTGCATTAAAAATTGCTAAAAAAATTTAATTTATTTAGCATTGAATTTTTAGAATTAGTTACCATATAAACTATGTAAGTCGCCTAATGGGGCTTACATAAATTAGCTTGCTTAAACAAAAGGAGTAAATATGACAAGTAAGGACCTATCAATCTTTAACTCGCTGAGACCGTTTTCAATTGGATTTGACGATATGTTTGACCAATTTGAAAATATGCTTGGTAATGGTGGAATAACAATGCAATCAAATTATCCACCATATAACATCAGAAAAACTGGCAAAGATAATTATTCAATTGAAGTTGCATTAGCTGGTTTTAATAAAAATGATGTTGAAGTAGAGTTTGAAGACAATTTATTAACTGTGAGAACTAAACAGTTTAATAAGTCAGAAGATAAAAATGAAGATGGTGAAATAATTCATAAAGGAATTTCACAAAGACAATTCGCAAGATCATTTACTATTGCAGATGATGTAAAAGTAAACGGTGCTGAACTTAAGGATGGTCTTTTAACAATTGCTTGTGAGAGAATTTTACCTGATCATAAGAAAAAAAGACTTATTGATATAAAGTAAATCATTTTAACCTTGCTTGTGGGGTTCGCCCCACAAGTTTAAAAACAACCGCTAGAGCTAAAAGCTATAATAGTTCCGCTAGCGTTAACTTCAAATCTTCTTTCACACGGTACACCGTATTTTTTTGTTTTATAAATTAAAACTTCATTCCCTATATTATTAACTATGTCTTCGGTAGGAGCCCCTAATTCTAACTTCATTTTATTAACATCTCCTCCAACAAATAAACCGTATTTTTTGTTTTCTTTTTCTGCAACTTCATCCGTTTTATTTTTAATAGTCTGACAAGCACTTGTTAAAAAAACGATTGATATTAATATTGCTACGAATTTTAATTTCATTATCTAAACATATAACTAAAATGTGTCCAAAGATTAACTTAAAAGTTGAATAATTAATAGGTTTTCTAATAAAAATCGATTTATTTATTGTATTTATTCAACTTAATTCTTTATTTTTACTATTAACAATACGATTCTAATGAATACAAAACTAGTAATATCAAAAATTTCAAAAATATATCCAGGATGTATTGCAAACGATAAGGTTTCGTTAGAATTTGGAAGCGGTAAAATTTACGCTTTATTAGGGGAAAACGGCGCTGGTAAATCAACATTAGTCAAGATTTTATCTGGGGTAGTAAAACCAGATGAAGGAGAAGTTTTTTTAAATAATGAAAATATCAAGCTTAACTCTCCATTAGATGCAAAAAAAAATAATATTGGAATGGTTTTTCAACATTTCAATTTATTTGAAACTTTATCTGTTTTTGAAAACTTGAGTATTGATAGTAGCAAAAAAAATGAAGAACTAAGACTCCTAGTAAACGATATTTTAAAAAAATATAATTTCAAAATTGATTTAGATATTCCAGTTCTTAACTTATCAGCAGGTCAAAAACAAAAAGTTGAAATTATAAGATGTTTAATTAGAAATCCTAAAGTATTAATAATGGATGAACCAACATCAGTTTTAACTGAACAAGAAACAGAAGATCTTTTTGTTTCATTAAAAAAATTCTCGAAAGAAGGAATTTTAATAATTTATATTACACATAAATTAAAAGAGGTGCTCTCACTTTGTGATGAAGTAGCAGTAATGAGAAAAGGCAAAGTTGTATCTGTGAGTAACACAAAAGAGGAAAAAATTGAGAGTTTAGCCAATAAAATGGTTGGGGAAAATCTAGGTACTATAAAGAAAAAAATTAATAATTTTAAAAATAGTGTAGAAATTTTAAAAATCTCGAACCTAAATTTTAGAAGTGATGACCCTTATGAAACAAATTTAATAAATTTAAATTTTTCTTTAAAAAAGGGAGAATGTTTAGGGATAGCAGGAATTTCAGGAAATGGTCAAAGTGAGCTTTTTCAAATTTTGAGTGGAGAGATAATTACTGAGAATACTTCAATTATGTTTAGACAAAAAGAAATTAGCAAACTCAATCCGAGAGAAAGACGAGAATATCTAATGGCTTTTTCACCTGAGGACCGTATTTCTCAAGCTGCAGTTCCTGAATTAAAGATTTACGAAAATGTTGCATTAAATAATTTTAAATCCTCAAATTTTTTTGAAAAGGGATTAGTAAATGAAAAAAAAATAAAAGAACACTCAAAGAAAATTCTTTCTAATTTTTCTGTTAATACTGATAATGTTGAATTGAAAAGTCAATTTTTGTCGGGCGGAAATCTGCAAAAATTAATAATAGGAAGAGAACTCATTACTTCTCCAGAACTTTTAGTGTGCTTTAATCCAACATGGGGACTTGACGTTGGGGCAATCAATTATATTCACGAAACTCTTATAAATATAAATGAACAAGGCAAATCTTCTATAGTTATCTCAACAGATAATGATGAACTTTTAAGATTGAGTGACAGAATTTGTGTAATTTATAAAGGTAAGTTATCTAAAATTATGGATGCAAGTACAGTTACTCCTGAAAAATTAGGAGTTCTAATGGGTGGAGGGTCTATTGATTAAAGTTGAAAAACGTAACGATGTATCTACATCAATATATTTTTTAACCCCAGTTTTGGCGATTTTTCTTACTTTAATTGGCGGCGCTATTATTTTTTATGTATTGGGATTTAATCCTATAGAAGCTTTAAAATTTTTTTTTGTTACTCCTATCTCTGACTTATATGGCTTAAGTGAACTTTTAGTTAAAGCAACACCCCTTTGTTTAATAGCAATAGGCTTATCTTTTTGTTTTAAAAGTAATAATTGGAATATTGGTGCAGAGGGACAGCTAATTTTTGGTGGGATAGTTGGGGGAGGAGTGGCTTTGTTATTTTATGGTCATGACGGATTTTATGTTTTACCAATAATAATTTTGTCTGGTGCAATTGGTGGAATGATATTTGCGATGATCCCAGCTATTTTGAAAACTTATTTTAATACAAATGAAATTTTAGTAAGTTTGATGCTAGTTTATGTGGCTAAATTATTATTAGATTATTTAGTAGTTGGACCATGGAGTAATCCTGAAGGGTTTAATTTTCCAGAAACAAGACAATTTAGTGAGTCGGCAAGAATGCCAATATTATTTGATGGGTTAAGAATTCATGCAGGAATATTTATAACTCTAGCAACTGTTTTCTTGAGTTGGCTAATTTTATACAAAACTTATTTAGGGTTTCAGATAAAAGTTTCAGGTCTAAGTTTGAAGACTGCCAAGTACGCTGGGTACAAGGGCAAGACAATGATTATTATCGTTTTTATAATCAGTGGAGCTTGCGCAGGTCTTGCAGGTGTTGGTGAGATAACAGGACCAATAGGTCAGTTACATAGAAATATTTCTCCAGACTATGGTTTCACAGCAATTATTGTTGCTTTCTTAGGAAGATTAAACCCAGTCGGAATAATATTTGCATCACTTGTTGTTGCTCTAACATATTTAGGCGCAGAAACAGCGCAAATTTTTTTACAAGTACCAAAATATACAGGTCAAGTTTTTCAAGGAATGATTTTATTTTTTCTTCTTGGATCTGATTACTTACTTTTTTTTAAAATAAAATTTTTAGGACTGAGAAAAAATGAGCTTTGATATAAACTTTATAGGTATTTTGATCGGTGCAATTATGGCTTCCTCTGTTCCTTTAATACTTGCTGCATGTGGAGAATTAATAACAGAGAGATCTGGTGTTTTAAATCTTGGTGTAGAAGGAATGATGATAATTGGGGCAATCTCAGGATTTGCATTAATGGTAGTGACAGATAACTTATTTTTAGCAGTGATGGGCTCGATGCTTTCTGGTTTAATTATTTCAATTATATTTGCATTGCTTACCCAATCACTTCTTACAAATCATGTTGCCACTGGACTTGCATTAACTATTTTTGGAATTGGAATGTCAGCAATGATTGGAAAAAATTTTGTTGGAATACCTGGAAAAGAGTTTCCTTTACTATTTGTGAATCTTAAAGAAAGTGTTCCCTTTTTTGGACCAATAATTTTTGGACATTCAATTATATTGTACTTTGCATTTTTATTGCCTTTTCTGACAAATTATTTTTTAAAAAATACAAAAGTTGGATTAATAGTCAGAGCTGTAGGAGATTCTCCTACATCAGCCTCCAATCAAGGCATTAATGTTTTACTAGTAAGATATAGTTGTATTTTATACGGCGGTGCTATGTGCGGATTGGCTGGGGCTTACCTATCGTTAATTTACACTCCTCAATGGATTGAGAATATGACTGGAGGTAGAGGGTGGATTGCATTAGCACTTGTTGTTTTTGCTACGTGGAGTCCGATTAAAGTTTTAATAGGCGCATTAATATTTGGTGGCATAACCATTTTACAATTACACATGCAAGCTATAGGTCTAAGAATTCCAGTTCAATTATTAAGTGCATTGCCCTACATCATGACAATAATAGTTTTAGTTGTAATTTCTCGTGATAGTAGAAAAATAAAACTTAATACCCCAACTTCACTTGGACAAATCTTCTATAAGGAAAAGTGATGTTAGCTATTCCAAAATAAATATTTTTTTTTATTAGAATCTTGCTTAGTTTGTAGTATCACAAAATTAAAATTTAAAGGGGAATCAAATGTACAAATACTTTTTAAGATATGTAATTTCTGTATTATTTTTGCTTGGTATAAGTGGGCAAGCAAATGCAGAATTTAAAGTTGGTTTTGTTTATGTTGGGCCGACAGGGGACCACGGATGGACATACCAGCATGATGAAGGAAGAAAAGCGGTAGAGGCTGCTGGAATAAAAACAACTTATGTTGAAAGTGTACCTGAAGGTGCAGATGCAGAAAGGGTCATAAGACAATTAGCACAATCTGGACATGACCTTATATTTACGACAAGTTTTGGTTATATGGACCCAACAAACAAAGTTGCTAAAGATTTTCCAAACGTAAAATTTGAGCATGCGACTGGTTACAAAAGAGAACACTCAAATGTTTCCACTTACTCTGCAAGATTTTATGAAGGAAGAACTTTATTAGGTCACATGGCAGGAAAAATGACAAAAACAAATGTTATTGGGTATATAGCATCATTTCCAATTCCTGAAGTTATAAGAGGAATAAATGCAATGACATTGGCTGCCCAAAAAGTAAATCCAGATATTAAAACAAAAATTGTTTGGGTTTTCACATGGTATGATCCAGGAAAAGAGTCAGAAGCAGCTCAAGCATTAATTGATCAAGGAGCTGATATTATAATGCAACACACTGATAGCACTGCACCTGTTCAGGTAGCTGAAAAAGCTGGAGTTTGGTCATTCGGTCAGGCTAGTGATATGCAGAGATTTGCTCCCAAATCTATATTAACATCAATAATAGATGATTGGGCGCCTTATTACGTTGAAAGATCTATTGCTGCAAGAGATGGCACATGGAAGCAGCAAGACACTTGGCATGGATTAAAAGAAGGAATGGTTGCAATGGCTCCATACAACTCTGCTATGGGGAGTGATCTTATTAAAGAAGTTGAAAAACTTCAAAAAGATCTAGCATCAGGAAAAGCTCACTCTTTTACTGGGCCTATTTATGACCAGAAAGGTAACATACTTGTAGCAGCTGGATCTGTTGCCGATGATGGTATGTTAGCAGGTATGAACGTATATGTTAAAGGAGTTGAAGGAGATATTCCGCAGTAATTTCTTTTTATAAATTTAAATTAAAGGCCAGCTTTGTCTGGCCTTTTTTTTAAGAATGTTTCTTTTTCAATGCCTCAATATCAACTTCATCGTAATACTCTGATGGCTGAACTATCCAAGGATCATTTTCTAATAAAATTGGACAGAAGTCAGGTGTAAATGAAGATGATTTTTTTTTCCATAGACATGCAGTCTTTATCTCATTTATATAATTTTTAATTGGATCATACTCTTTTAGCCAATCTATACTTTTGTTCAATGTTAATCCCGTGTCAGATAGATCATCTACTAACAAAACTTTTTTAAAATTTTCGTTCGTTGCAATCGCGCTAATATCTCTAGCAAAAATCAATTCTCCTTGTTTATTTTGAACCGTATCACCAGAATAACTTTGTATAACAACATAAGCAGTTGGTAGTTTAAAAATTCTGGACAAAATATCTATGATTGGTGCAGCACCTCTCATTATGCCAACAAGAACTGTCGGCTTGTATTTTTTTTCTATTTCTAGGGCAAGTTTTTCAACGGCAGATTTATATTCTTCATATGTTATTATTAATTTATCAGCCATAGAAATTTGGTATCATAAATAAAAAATTAAAAAAGGGTAAATATGAAAACTTATTGGATAAGTCTATACTTAGAAATCTCTAATATGGATAACTTAAAAAAATACGGTGAAAAAGCTATACCTATAATAAAAAGCTATGGGGGAAAACCAGTTGTAAGGGGTGGAAAGTTAAAATCATTTAGTGGTGAAAACATTGTACGAACTGTTATTTGGGAGTTTCCTAGTTACGATAATGCTCTATCTTGTCATGAGTCGAATGATTACAAAACAGCTTGGTCTTACGCTGAAGATACTACTAAGAGAACTATGTTCATTGTTGAAGGAGTAAACCAAGAAGATATTTGATAAAATAAATTTTAAGTATATAACTAAATAAAAGGAGAATTGTGAAAGGTTACGTTGTATGCATGTGGGAAAAAATCAATAGTGAAGAAAAACTAAAGGAATATGCGATAAAAGCTACGTTTGCTGCAGAAAAATACTCAGGTAAATTTTTAATTAGAGGTGGAAAAAATAGAACAAATGAAGGAATAGATTCTCCTAGAACAACTGTTCTAGAATTTCCAAATTATAAAACAGCAATAGAATTTTACGACTCGCCAGAATATCAGGAAGCACTCGACATTATTAAAGATCATGCTGTGAGACACCATCAGATAGTTGAAGGTAGTTAATATTGCACGGGTTCATCATCAATAGAGCGCCATAAATACCAAGTTGCAACTGAACAATACGGCGAAAATCTCTTTTTTAAACGATTTACGTAGCCCAAAGGAGGCAAGTAGCTCTTTTTATAGTTATTAGAAATTGCTCTTAGCAAACCAATATCCTGTACTGGCCAAATATTAGACCTGTTATATGTAAATAGCAATATCATTTCTGCAGACCATCTACCTATTTGTCTTAGTTCTGACAAATAAAGAATTGCTTCTTCATCATTCATTGTTTTAATAATTCTTGGATTAAAAGATTTATTAATAAATTTTTTTGCTAACTCTTTTATACCTCTTACTTTTTGTCTACTTAAACCACATTTTTTTAATCTATATGAAGGAATTGTATTTACTACTTTTGGATTTATTTTTCCTCCACACTCCTTTTTAAACTTCAAAAAAACTGAATTTGCAGCAGCTACACTAATTTGTTGTCCAATTATACTTTTACATAATGATAAAAAAATATCTTTCCTAGAAGTTAAAGTTTTATCTTTATACTTCAAAATAAGTTTCTTCATTATTTTATCCTTTGAAAGATGCTTAATTGCCTTTGACCAGTATATTGGTGGTTTACTCATTTTTTAAAACAAGGGTAGATTTTTTTAAATATATTTCCCTTCTAAAAATTATCAATGAAGATAAAATTACTAAAAAGGCTCCCAACAAAGTTTTATAGGTAGGAATTTCACTCCATATAAAATAGCCAAATATTATAGCAAATACTAAACTAAGATATTTGATTGGAGTCACTAACGATACTTCAGACAATTTATAAGACTGACTTAATAATAAATTTGCAGTCCCCCCTAAAAGGCCTACCATACACAATAAAATAAAATCTAAGATAGAGGGCATTACCCAACCATAAGGTATGGTTAACAATCCTAAGATAGATATAGAAACAGAAAAATAAAAAGAGATAAGCCATACTGGTTCAGTAAATGATAATTGTCTGATTGTAATTGCAACATATGACATGCCAATACAAAAAATAATAGGATAAATATAATATACATTTAGACTTGAAATGCCTGGTTGTGTAATAATTATTACTCCTAAAAACCCTATTAAAACTGCAAGCCATCGATACCTTCCAATTTTTTCAGATAAAAAATATATAGACATTATTGTTGTAAAAATTGGTGCAGCAAATGACATGCTTACAACCGTAGCTAATGGTAAATTTCTTAAAGCAATAAATACTGAAACAATAGCAACTAATCCTGCTAAACACCTTGCTATATGTAATTTTGGTTTTTCTGTTTTATAAAAATTTTTATAATTTTCTTTTGGTATCAAAAAAAAAATTGGGATTAGTCCACAAAATCCTCTAAAAAAAAGTACCTCACCGACTGGATAATTTTCTGACCATTTTACTAAAACATCCATCATTGAAAAAGCACATATAGAAGAAAACATGTACAAAAAGCCTAATTGATTTTTGGATAGCATGGATTTAATTATATAAGTATTATAGCATTAATCTATGGAAATAGCAGTTTTAGCTTTAGGATGTTTTTGGGGTCCAGAAAAAAAATATGAACAACTAGACGGTGTTTACAGAACTGAGGTTGGATACTGTGGAGGTAATAGCCAAAACACAAATTATAGAGAGGTTTGTACTGGGACAACAAATCACGCAGAAGCTGTTAAACTTGAATTTGATCCAAAAGTAATTTCTTATGATGAGATAATAAGAAAATTTTTTGAATTTCACGATCCAACAACATTAAATTCTCAGGGACCTGATTTCGGTACACAATATAGAAGTGAAATATTTTATCTTAACGATGAACAAAAAAGAGTGGCCCAAAAAATTATAGATGAAGAAAACGTAAGGCTATCCGGGAGAGTAGTTACCAAACTTTCTGAATTAAAAAATTACTGTACTGCAGAGGAATATCATCAGAAGTACTTAGATAAAAGATAGAATGTCACTTGTTTCATCCGATTGGTTAGAAAAAAATTTAAATGATGTTAAAATAATAGACTGTTCATGGCATATGCCTGGAGTAAACAGAAATCCATATGAAGAATATTTGAATCAACATATTCCAGGTGCAATTTTTTTTGATCTAGAAAAAAACTCAGAACAGAATACTGAATTACCCCACATGCTTCCAACAAAAGAAAAATGGGAGGAAATTATATCGTCTTTAGGAATTTCAAATGAAGATAGAATAATAATTTATGATAACTCAGATGTAATAAGCTCTTGCAGAGGATGGTATAATTTTATTTATTTTGGTCATGATAAAAAGTTAGTAAGTATTTTGGATGGTGGTTTAAAAAAATGGAAAATAGAAAATAAAATAACAACTAATGAAAATACAAATATTTTTAAGTCAAAATATATAGCTACAGAAAATAAATATCTTGTTAAAAATATTAAAGAAATCAATGACAACTTAAAAACAAATGATTTTAAAGTTATTGATGCAAGAAGCAGGGAAAGATTTGATGGGACTGCCCCAGATCCAAGAAAAAATGTTAGAAGTGGATCTATACCAAATTCTTTGTGTCTTCCATTTAAAGAACTTATTAATACTAATGACAACACATTTAAAAATAAGACTGAAATCTCAAAAAAGTTCGAGGAAATAATTAACATAAATGAAAACAATAGAGTTTTTTCTTGTGGTTCTGGTATTACTGCTTGTGTTTTAAGTCTTGCATATTCCCTAGTAAATAATACATATTCTCCTACAGTTTATGATGGATCATGGGCTGAGTATGGAAGATTATAGAATATGAAAAGATCAACAAAAGTAACTACTATAATTGTAATATTTTTTATAATTATTGCAGGTGTAATCATTGCAAGAACAATGATTGGTAACCACTTCAAAAAAAAGTTTAGCAAAAGACCACCACCAGGGATTATAGTAAAAACTGTTGAGGAAAGAAAATTCCAAAATATAGTTGAAACCTTTGGAACAGCTGTTCCAATAAAAGTACAGTCATACAATATAGAAAAGTATGAAATTTTAGAAGAGATAGAATATAATACTAAAGTTAAAGCTGGAGACATAGTAGCAAAATTAAAAAATAGAACCATTAGAGCACCTTTTGATGGTGTCATAGGTAAAAGAAACTTTTCAGATGATATTAATGTTTCAGAAAGCTCAGTAATAATTGATATTGAAGATGCGTCTTTTTTATTTATAGATGTTGATGTACCTGAAGTATTCGCACCTTTTGTGAAAAAAGGATTAAGTGTTGATGTTAGATTTTCTGGAAATAAAGAAAAAATATATAAAGGTATTGTAGACTCGATTGCAAGTAAAATTGACGTCAGTAATAGATCGCTTAGACTTAGAGTTAAACTTCAAAACTCAAATTCTGAAATCTTACCAGGGGCACTAATGGAAGTTACTATCAAATACAATGAAAGAGATTCTTTAGGAATTCCAGATACAAGTGTAATCTTAGAAGGTAATAAAGTTTATATATATAAAGTAGATGACAAAAATATAACTAATAGAGTCGAGGTAATAATTGGAAATAGAAGTCAAGGATATCTTGAAGTCAAATCTGGATTAAATAAAGGTGATATAGTTGTTGCCGAGGGTCTAAAAAAAGTAAGACCAAATGGTAAAATTAAACCTATAAAAGCTGGAGCTAAAAAAAGTAAATCCGATTGGGGCAAAAAACCAAAATCCGATAATACGCAGGCAAAAAAAGGAAAGTTTGACTGGATAAAGAATTTATTTGGAAAGTCAGAAACAGAAAAAAAAGAAGATAAAAAATAAACAATTAAATGTATTTAACTGATGTAAGTATTAGAAGACCAGCATTATCTTGGGTGTTATCTTTAATACTGGTTGTTTTTGGAACTTTTGTTTTTTCAAAGTTACCTGTTCGTGAACTACCATCAGGTTTGCAACCACCTGTGGTTCAAGTTCAAGTGGAATATGCTTCTGCATCTGCTCCAATTGTTGATGAGGAAGTAACTCAGGTAATTGAAGAAGTAATTGGAGGAGCAGAAGGTATTAAAAATATTGATGCAAAATCAGAGAATGGAAAAAGTACAATAAATATTGAGTTTGATACAGATATTGATCTTGATAATGCTGCAAATGATGTAAGAGAGAGAGTTGCTAGAATTGTTGGAAGACTTCCTTCAGAAGCGGATGCACCCAGAATACTCAAACAATCTGCGGGTTTTACTACCACAATGTGGCTGGCTCTATCCTCAGAAACCTGGACGGATCTTGAACTTGGGGATTACGCAGAAAGGTATTTAGTTGATCAATTTTCTAGCATCAAAAATGTTGGTCGAATAAGAACCGGTGGGCTGAGAGAACTTAGTATAAGGGTTTGGATAGATCCAATAAAACTTGCAGCAAATAATTTAACTATCCAAGAAGTTGAAAGATCACTGAGAAATGAAAATGTGCGATTACCAGCTGGCACTTTAGAGGCAGAAAATATTGATCTTACAATTAATATTGATAAATCATATAACGACTTAGAAAAGCTCAAACAGCTACCAATCAAGAAAGCTAAAGATAATATTGTAAGATTGTCTGATGTTGCAAATTTAGAGTTAGGTCCAGTAACTGAAAAAGTTTTATTTAGAGCTCAAAGTAAAGGAGCTTTAAACCTGAATACAATGGGAATAGGTATTTATGCAAGGAGCGGTGCATCTACTGTTGAGCTTTCCAACGATATCAAGGAAAAAATTGAAGAAGTTAAAAAAACTTTGCCAGGAGATTTAAATTTAGAGATAGCTTTCAATAGAGCAACTTATATAGGTGAAGCTATAAATGAAGTTTATAAAACTTTAATTATTGCTTTCATATTAGTTGTAATAATAATTTATTTATTTTTAGGTAACTTAAAAGCAGTAATAGTTCCAGCTATTGCTTTACCTGTAAGTTTAATCGCAACCTTTTTAGGTTTATATATCTTTGACTTATCAATAAATATATTTGTCTTATTGAGTTTTATTTTAGCAATTGGAATTATAACAGACGACTCTGTTATAATGACTGATGCTATATATAGGAGGATCGAAAATGGTGAAACGCCGTTGGTAGCAGCATACAAAGGTTCAAAACAAATTACTTTTGCTATTATCGCAACAACTCTTATATTGGTGGCAGTTTTTTTACCTCTAATATTTATAGAGGGAATTGCTGGAACTTTATTTAAAGAGACTGCAATTGCCTTATCTTTTGCGATAGTTGTCTCATCGTTTGTTGCATTAACGCTTTCGCCAATGCTTGGAAGTAAATTTCTAGATAAAAAGAAAAAGTCCAATTTTTTAACAAAAAGGTTTGATAAATTTTTTCAAGGTTTTTTAAATTTTTATTCAGAAACCTTAGTATTTTGGATAAATAGAAAAAAGACAATTATTACTTTCATTGTTTTAATCATTATCGGTTCAGCTGCTTTGTATAGCTATTCAAAAAAAGAACTATTACCAATGGAAGATAGAGGTGTGTATTTGGTAATAGGCTTTACAGATGAGGGCAGTTCTTTTCAGTACACTCAAAAAAGAGCCGAGGACGTTGAAAAAAGACTGATACCATTGCTAGATAAGGAAAATAGTCCATACAATAGATTTCTTATGATTGTCCCAGGATTTGGCTCTGAAAATAGTTTTTTAATCATTTCACTTTTAGATAATTGGAAAAATAGGAAGCAAAGTTCGCAAACAATCATGAGACAAGCCATAGGCAAAATTGTTACTGTGCCTCAAACACTTGCTTTTCCTATATCGCCTCAATCTATTAGAGTTTCGAGTTACAACAAGCCAGTCCAAATGGTTATTTATGGAAATACTTACGAGGAGCTAGAACAAATTCAAACTCAAGTTATTAGAATGCTTAGACAAAACAGAAATTTATCAAGATTAGAGTCTGATTACAGTAGAAATAAACCAGAAGTAAATATAAAGATTAACAAGATTAAAGCAAAAGACTTGGGGATATCTGCAGAGGCAATAGGACAAACATTAGAAACACTATATGGAGGCAAAACAGTTACAAAATTTAATAAACTTGGTAAAGAGTATCCAATAATTTTACAACAATATTTAAAAGATAGAAAAGATAAAGAAAGTTTAAGTAAAATATTTGTAAGATCAGATAAAACTGGAAACTTGGTTTCCCTTTCAAACTTGGTAGAATTTAGTGAAAAAGGAACAGCAAGTAAATTATCAAGGTATAACAGACAAAGAGCTGTCACAATATCTGCAAATATTAGTGAAGGATATACTCTAGCTGAAGCAATCAAATATCTTGAAGAAACAATGACTAAAGTAGCACCTGACAAACAAATTACTTGGAAAGGTAAATCTGAAGAATTAAAAGAGACAAGTAACGAACTTTATATAATTTTTGCCCTAGCTTTATTGACAGCCTACTTAGTTATGTCTGCAACTTTTAATTCTTTTATTCATCCATTTATAATTATTTTAACCGTACCACTCGCAGTATTTGGTGGTTTGGTATTCATATTATTTTTAAATTCATCAATTAATATTTTCTCACAAATCGCACTTGTAATCCTTATAGGAATTTCAACAAAGAATAGTATTCTTATAGTTGATTATGCAAATCAATTAAGAACTAAAGGTAAAGATATTGAGAAAGCTGTGAAAGAGGCTTGCAGTTTAAGATTTAGACCAATAATTATGACATCATTAAGTACTATGATAGCAATGTTACCACTAGTTATTGGTAATATTGGACCTGGAGCTGGAGAAGGCTCTAGACTTGCAGTTGGTGCAACAATACTTGGTGGAATGATAATTTCTACTTTTTTTACTTTATATGTGACTCCTACAATGTATTTAACTCTTGCCAAAAATACAAAAAGAATTGATGCTATTGATATAGAGCTAAAAAAACAGCTAAATTAGAATAAAATATATTTTTTAGTAGTTAGTGAGTTTTTACATTTATTAAGTTGAGTTTTGTATTTCTTAGACTGGTTTTCAACTTTCTTTGCTAATAAAATAATTTTTTGTTTATTTTTATAATTTTTATAATTCCCCCATCCTTCATGATAAGCAACATACTGCCTAAAAGCATCATTTTTAGGTATTTTCAGTATCTTTTCAGTTTTATCTGTGTACCAACCAATAAAATCTACGCTGTCCTTAAACCTCGTCCGAGTAGCATATATATTTCCTGTTTCCTCTTTATACTGTTTCCATGTGCCTTTTACAGCTTGAGAATAGCCAAAAGAACTGGATGGTCTCTTATATGGAATTACTTTAAACAATTTTTGTCTTGGTGGTTTAGCCAACCAATCAAAGTCGGATTCCATTTTAATAATTGCAAGTTGTAGATAAATAGGCGTTCCCCATTTTTGCTCAGATTTTTTTGCATGTTTATACCAAAGATATCTTTCTGAAAAAATTGAACAACCATCGGCTGTATTTTTAGGTACAGAAGAACATGCAGAAATCAAAATTAGAGTTATAAATAAATATAATTTTTTATTTCGAATCACTCTTTTTATTATCTATTTTTTTTTCTCCATATCCAAGGATATTCGAATTTCATTTGCCACAATCCTAAAGAAAGATTTTTTGCATATTTTTCATATGCACTGAATTTTCCTTTGGAATATTTTGGATAATCAAATGCATAGCCATTCTTGACCATGTAAACTGATAAACTTTCGTTATCTAAAAAACACTCTCCTAATAACCTATTAAATTGATCTTTATTTTTTTCAATTTTACAATCAATAGATTGATTTCCTATTTTTTCTACCAGTTTATCTTTTGATAATATTCCACAAAAAATATCCACTTTATTTAAAATGCATATTTGTTTTTTCCCAAAAAAATAACTTTCTGGGGCATCAATTCCACTAAAACGAATTTTTTTATTATTTATTTTAACTGTGTCCCCGTCTGTTATAATTGGTTTCCCTGATATTATTTTATAATTACTATTTAATGAAAATGAACTATTTATATTTATTAGAATAAAAAAAAAACTAACTAAAATCAGTTTTAGCTTTTTCATTTAGCTCGTCCATCTTTTTTCGCAATTCCTCGTCTGATATATTTTTTTCTTTTAGATCTTGTTTGATCTTTCTAAAGACGTCTTCGTCTCCTACTTCAGCAAAATCTGCCTTTATTACTGATTGAATATATTCTTTTACTTGATCTGAATTGTAACCAAGTATTTCGGATACCCATTCTCCTAAATACTTATTCCTTCTAGCGCTAACTTTAAATTGAAGCTCTTGATCATGAGCAAATTTCTTTTCAAAACTTTTTTTTCTATCCTCAAATGAACTCATTCTAACAAAATAAAAAGATTTAGCTTTATGTCAATCTAATTTAATTTATATTTATGTTAAATTTATGAATTATTTAATTCTCGTGAGACATGGACAAAGTGAATGGAACCTAGAAAATCGTTTCACAGGCTGGGTAGACGTTGATTTAGCTGCCAAAGGTAAGCTTGAAGCTTGCAAAGCAGGAGAATTAATAAAGAAATTAGGTATTGAATTATCTTATTTTTACACATCTTTACAATCAAGATCGATTGAGACTCTTAATTTGATATTAAATACTATGAGAATAAAAAATCAGGAGATTGTAAATGCATGGGAATTAAATGAGAGACATTACGGATCTTTAACAGGTTTAAATAAAGATGAAATGAAAAAGCTTTATGGTGAAGAAAAAATTCATATTTTTAGAAGATCATGGGATAATCCACCAGAAGCACTTAAAAAAACAAGTCCATATCATCCATTGAATATCGATATATACAAAAATGTTCCAAGAGATAAGATCCCTGATACTGAGTCATTAAAAAATACCTACGAAAGAGTGATACCATTTTATAAAAGAAATATAGAGCCAAAATTAGATAAAAATATTATTGTTTCAGCTCATGGAAATTCAATTAGATCATTGTGTAAATACCTATTTGATTTAGATAACAAAAAAATTTCAAGTCTAGAAATACCAACAGGTAATCCTTTGTTGATAGAAATAGAAGAAGGAAAAATTAAAAATGCTAGGTATTTAGACAAAGATAGAGCAAAAGATCTTTTAGTTTTCTAAATAAATAATTTTTCATATATTTCATAATCAGTAAGGTGTTTAAATTCACCAATATGTTCATAGCCATAAAGTTTACTCTCCCTTAAAAGGGTATCCCATATTTCGGAGATAGGAAAATAATTTATTTGTTTGTGTAAGATTAATTCTCGATTAAATATTTGACACCCAGTATATTTAAAATTATTTATTTTTTCTTTTAATAAAATGTTGTTTTTAATTTCAAAGTCTCCATTAAACCTTTTATCAAAACAAAATGCATTATTTACAATTAATAGAATATTTTTGATTTTTTTTTCAAAATAAATTTCTTCCATCTTATTAATTGAACTAATATAGCTATTATCCCAAATTGTATCTGGATTTATAACTAATGCATCGTCTTCTTCAGAACTTTTAATAAGATTTAAAATACCACCTCCAGTTCCTAAAATTGTTTCACCATCATCTATAATCTCGATATTTACTGGGAAGTTTTTATTTTTAATAAAGGTAGTAATTTGATCTTTTAAATAAAAAACATTGATTTTAATTTTGTCAATTTTTAACTTAATTAAAAAATTAATAGTATTTTCTAATAATGTTATATTCTTATAAACTATTAGAGGTTTAGGCAAAGTATCTGTTATGGGTTGAACTCTCTTTCCAAAGCCAGCGCAGAGTATCAAACCTGTTTTTATTTTCATATTAATGTTTTTTTTTTTCAAAATATTTGTTTATGAGACTATTTAAGTCATTAAATATTGGGTTATTAGCAGATCTATTATTAATCATTTGCCAAGCATAAGGAATAAGTTTGAGGTATTTATGTTTTTTATCTCTTACTGATAATCGAGTAAATATCCCAATTATTTTAAAATTTCTGAGAACTGATAATATTTCAAAATCTTGTTTAAATTTTTTACAATCAAGACTTTTATTTTTTTTAATGAATTCATTAAAAATATAATTTTTAATTTTCATATTTGTTTTAAATCTTACATCATCAATTAGGGAGGCTAGATCATATGCAATATTGCCATATACAGCATCCTGATTATCTATTAATCCTAGACCATTAGGAGTTATCATTATATTTGATATATGAAAATCTCTATGCACAAAAACTTTTTCTTTGTATGAAATATTTTTCAATAAATTTTTAAAGATAAGTTTAAGTTTTTTTTTAAAAATTTTAATATTTTTTTCTTTATAATATTTTGGTAGATACCATTCTATAAATAAATTAGCCTCATCAAATAACATTTTTGATGAATAATTTGGAATCTTGTAATTTGTTTTCAAAAATGTTTTTTGACTTTTAATTTTTATT
Organism: uncultured Pelagibacteraceae bacterium; assembly: GCA_902597335.1. Taxonomy (GTDB): domain Bacteria; phylum Pseudomonadota; class Alphaproteobacteria; order Pelagibacterales; family Pelagibacteraceae; genus Pelagibacter. Next base: position 106,613 of record CACJXK010000001.1, on the reverse strand, counting down.
TTTTTTATTTTTAATAGTAAGTCTAAAATTTTTTTATAATAAATTTTTTTGTTAGTTGATTTTTTTTTAAATTTTTTAAAAACTGTTAAATTTCCAAAATCTTCTATTTCCAAATAATTGTCCATATAATTTTGAGATATTAGTGAAGGAGCTATCACTTTGTTTTTAATTAATATTTTATTGATAGCATCATAATACAGTAAGTTACTTTTTTTATTCTTAATACAATAAATAAATATACTATTTTTACCTCTATAAAAATTTCTAAATGATGCGTCACCTGACAATTTTTTTAATTTATTTAAATTCATTTAATAATTTTTTATTTTTTGAAATAATGGAGAGATACCGCTCGGTGTAATTTTTTTTGTATTCAAATATTAAATTTGTACTATTTTTTATTTTAATTTTTTTTAATATTTCTGGCCATTCAACTAAAGTGATTTGATCTTTTAAATTTTCTTGAATACCAAGATTAGTTAACTCTTTTTTATTTTTAATTCTGTAAAGATCATAGTGTTTAATTAATGTTTTTTTAATTTTATACTCATTAGTAACTGTAAATGTTGGACTTGTTACTTCTGATATTTTTTGCCTATTCGCCTTTTGTAGGCAATTAATTATGTATTTGATAAAAGTTGTTTTCCCGACACCTAAATTACCGCTAAATATTATGAAATCGCCTTTTTTTATTAATTTAGAAAATTTCTCTGCTACAGATTTGGTATCCTTTTCCTCTGATATGTTAATTTTGCCACCTTTAGTAGCGGTAAGCATCTGGCTTGTATGGTCCCTCAGTTTTAACACTTATGTAATCTGCTTGATCTTTTGATAAAGGTGTTAATTTAGCTCCAACTTTTTCTAAGTGTAATCTTGCGACCTTCTCATCTAAATGTTTAGGAAGAACGTATACTTTATTCTCGTAATTATCTGAGTTATTCCATAATTCTATTTGGGCTGTAACTTGATTTGTAAATGAAGCACTCATTACAAAACTTGGGTGTCCTGTAGCACAACCTAAATTTACAAGTCTTCCCTCAGCTAACAAAATAAGTCTTTTATTATCTGGAAAAGTAATTTCATGAACTTGGGGTTTAATTTCATCCCATTTATAATTTTTTAATGCATCAACTTGTATCTCATTATCGAAGTGTCCAATATTACATAGTATAGATCTATCTTTCATCGCTCTCATGTGATCTGCTGTAACAATATCTTTATTTCCAGTTGCTGTTACAACAATATCTGCTTGACCTATCATCTCATCCATTAATACAACTTCATAACCTTCCATTGCGGCCTGTAGAGCACAAATTGGATCAGTTTCAGTTACCATTACTCTTGCACCACTCTGTCTCAAAGATGCCGCGCTGCCTTTTCCTACATCGCCAAATCCTGCAACGATGGCAACTTTTCCTGACATCATTACGTCTGTAGCTCTTTTTATTCCATCGACTAAGCTCTCTCTACATCCGTATAAATTATCAAATTTTGATTTTGTAACTGAGTCATTAACATTTATAGCAGGAACTAAAAGTGTTCCTTGCTCCTCCATTTTTTTCAGAGCCAATACTCCTGTAGTAGTTTCTTCACTCAAGCCTTTTATATCTTTCATCAAATGTTTATAATCTTTGTGCATAAGTGCAGTAAGATCTCCACCATCATCTAAAATCATATTTGGTTTCCAATCTTTTTTACCTTCAATAGTTTGTCTTACGCACCACCAATATTCTTCTTCTGTTTCACCTTTCCATGCAAATACTGGTATTCCAGCCTTTGCTATAGCAGCAGCCGCATGGTCTTGGGTAGAAAAAATGTTACATGAAGACCATCTGACTTCAGCACCTAGATCAACTAAAGTTTCGATTAAAACTGCTGTCTGGATTGTCATGTGTAGACAACCTAATATTCTCGCACCTTTTAAAGGATGTTTACCTTTATATTCTTTTCTCAATGCCATTAAACCTGGCATTTCCGTTTCTGCTAATGAAATTTCTTTTCTTCCAAATTCTGCTTCATTGATATCTTTTACTTTATAATCTGTCATAAGAAACGGCTTGTAACAACTTTATATAAAATAATCAACTTCTCATTGGGTTGGTGGGAAAATAATTTCAACTTTTGCACCTTTGTTTACGTTATTTTCGGCTTTAATTTCACCATTGTGTAATTCTACCAAGTTTTTCACTATATTTAGACCTAATCCAGAATGCTCACCAAAATTTTTGGGTCTATTACTGTAAAATCTATTAAATATTTTATTAGTATCTTTTTCTATAAACCCAGTACCTTCGTCAATAACTGCAATTGTAGGCTTTCCATCCGTATTGTTAAAAATATTAACTACTATTTCTTGGTTTGGGCTACTGAATGAAATTGAATTTTCTAATAAATTTGCAATTATTTGCTCTATCCTATTATTAATTCCATAAATGAAATATTGTTCTGACCCATTAGATTTTAATTTTATATTTATTTTTTTCTTTGAGTTATAAATATTATTAAAATCATCAACAACTGAACTTGCTATATCTTTTATATTAATTTTTTGCATTTTTTCAGTAGAAATTACAACCTCATCTTTCAGCATTTGAGAATAATCAGTAATAAGTCTTTCTATTCTTTCTACATCATGTGAAACAATATTAATCAATTTATTTCTTTTTTCTTTATCATCAGTTTCAGAAATAACTTCTGAAGCACTTTTAAGAGATGCAAGTGGGTTTCTTATCTCATGAAGTAGATCAGTTGAATAGTTTTCTGCTGCTGTGATTCTTTTATTTAACTCATTTGTCATTTCATCTAGTGATTTTGAGAGTATACCTAATTCGTCATTTCTTTTTTTTACATTTTCGATATCTACTTTCTCTTTACTTTTATTCTTAATAATTTTTGTATAGGAAACTAGATTTTTAATTGGTTTAAGAAAATACCTATTCAAAACATAAGAAAATATTAAAATGACCAGAAAAACAGCTATAGCTGTTCTTATTATAAAGTTTTCTCTCTCAGCAATTTTTTGAATTATATTGTCAGCATTTTCAGAAATAAGAATAAAACCATTTGTTTTTTTATATTTCACGTTTTGAATACTATACACAAAGTGCCTTCCATCTATCTCTTTGACATTAGTAATGGGAATTTCAGATTTAGAAATATCATAATCCTTAATATCTTCGTCAAAAACTGTGGTAATATTTTTAGTATTTTTTGAAATATTTTTTTTATTGTCCGAATTTTCTAATAAATCTTCAATAATCATTTCTGAAGAAGGTATTGATCTTGTATCCCCCACTAAATTTAATTTATCGTCAAAAAATATCACTCTGTCTAATTTCTCAAAATAAGGGAATCTTGATTTTTTAGAAAAAAGAAATTCGTTAATACCATTTCGTGTAAATTTAATATCTGATTTATCTAAATTTAAAATTGTTTGATTAATAATTTCTATATGATTTTTTTTTTTTTCTGAAATTAAATCTTTTTGAATTGTTCCAAGATAAAAAAAAGTAAATATTCCTAAAACAATAAATACAATTAAATTAATAAATAAAAATTTCTGTAATATAGAAAGATTTTTTAGTATTTTTCCCATAAGAATTATTTAACATTCCATCTATATCCACTTCCATATCTTGTTTCAATTGCTGAAAAATCACTATCTACTTTTTTAAACTTTTTTCTTATCCTTTTTACATGGCTATCAATTGTCCTATCCTCTATATCTGTATCTTCTCGGTAAGCAACATCCATCAATAAAGCTCTCTCTTTTATCATTCCTGGTCTCTTTGCAAGCTCTTCGACAATTTTAAATTCTGTTGTTGTAAGTTTATCTGGCAGTTGCTTTCCATCCCATTCACATTCAAGCTGAGCAGGGTCTAATTTCAATTTACCATGAGATATTATATTTTTATTTTCCTCTATATTAGTATCTTTATCTTTTTTTCTTAATTGAACTTTGATCCTCTCAACTAAAACCTTGGTAGAAAAACCTCCGGTTTTACCAACAAAATCATCAGCACCTAGTTTTAACCCACTAACCTCATCAGTTACTTGGTCTTTTGAAGTTAAAAATATCACTGGCATGGAGGTTTTTTTTCTAAGTTTTCTTAAAAGTTCTTCTCCATCCATTCTAGGCATTTTTATATCTATAACTGCAAGATCCGGGGGTGTTCTTGTTAGTCCGACAAGTGCATTTTCACCATCAATATAAGTTTGTACTTTAAAACCTTCTTCCTCTAAGGCCATTTGGACCGATGTTAAGAGATTTCGATCATCGTCTACTAGAGCAATAGTTTGTGACATAATTTAAATTAAAAATACTAAATTGTTCATAATAGGGCAATTGTTTGTTTGCTAATGGAGTTCACCCCAATTTTCTCCAATATTTACATCCACTAAAAGGGGTATCGAAAATGAATGAAGTTCACTATCTTTTACACTCAACATTAAATCCTTAATTAATTTAGCGCTTCTTTTTATTTCTTTTGAACTTTCTTCAAAAATTAATTCATCATGTATTTGTAATAACATTTTAAGACTATTTTTTTTATTATTTGAAATTTCTTTATTTATCCTAATCATAGCTAATCTCATTATTTCTGAGGCTGATCCCTGAATAGGAGCATTTATAGCGGCTCTTTCTTGAAAATTTCTAACATTAAAATTTTTATCATTAATTCCAGTCAGATGAGTTTTCCTTCCAAAAATATTGCTCACATATCCGCTTTTTCTACAAAAATTTATTGTTGTTTTCATATAATCTTTTATTTCAGGAAACTTTTTAAAATATGAATTTAAAAATTCCTCTGCTTCATTATTTGAAACATTAATTTGTTTTGCTAGGCCGTATTGTGATATGCCATAAATAATACCAAAATTAATTGCTTTTGCTTTTCTTCTTGTCTCGTAGTCGATCTTATTAATTTCTTTTCCAAAAACCTGACTAGCTGTTAAAGTGTGTATATCTTCATTATTTAAAAATGCTTTTTTAAGCTGCTTAACATCTGCTAGGTCGGCCAATATTCTCATCTCAACTTGATTGAAGTCTGCAGAAATTAATTTATTATTTTTTTCTGATACAAAAGCTTTTCTAATGTCCTTGCCATCATCTGATTTAATTGGAATATTTTGTAAATTTGGATCACTTGATGCTAGCCTACCTGTAGAGGTTGCGGCTAGCAAAAAAGATGTATGCACTCTATTAGTTTTTTGATTTATATGCTCTGGTAACGCATCCGAATAAGTATTTTTTAGCTTACTTATTTGTCTCCATTCTAAGATTAGTTTAGGAAACTCATAGCCCTTAAAGGCCAAATCCTCTAAAACAGATGCACTGGTAGCAAAGCTACCTTTTTTTGTTTTTTTTAGTGCTGCAATTTTTAAATCATTATACATAATTTCACCAAGTTGTTTGGTTGAACCTATATTGAATTTTTGTTTTGATATTTTAAAAATTGCTTTTTCTAATTTTTTAATTTTTGATGAAAATTTTGAAGATAATTTATTAAGTGAAGACTTATCAAGTCTAATTCCCTTTATCTCCATATCTGCAAGTATTCTAATCAGAGGCTTTTCGAACAACTCGTAAATATTTAATAATTTTTCCGCTTTTAAAGATTTTAAAAAAATTTTGTATAATCGAAATGTTATATCTGCGTCCTCTGCAGCATAATCTTTAGCATGTGCGATATCAACTTCAGAAAAATTAAGTTGTTTTTTACCGGTTCCAACCAAATCTTTATATTTGATAGTTTTATGACCAAGGTGGATTTCTGAGAGAGTATCCATGTTATGTCTATTTTTTCCAGCATCTAACGTGTAAGACATGAGCATAGTGTCTTCCATTGAATCTAGAGTTATTCCCCGATGATAAAAGACAATGAAGTCAAACTTAATGTTTTGACCTATCTTTTTTATACTCCCATCCTCTAAATATTTCTTTAAAATGCCTAAAACTTTTTTTTCATCCAGATTATCTCCATTAACATGATTAAGTGGTATGTAGCAGGCTTTTCCAATTCTGTTTGATATTGAGATTCCTACTAATTTTGCTGTATGAGGATCTAAAGAGGTTGTTTCAGTATCTATTGCAAATTCACCAATTTCCTCAGATTGTCTCATCCAATCTTTTATTTCATTCTCATTCTTTATTAATTGATAGTTGCTTTTTTTATTTTCTGATAAATGTTCTAAGTTTTTTTCAATATTTTTAGTTTCCTCAGCATTTTTAACTCCATATTTTGAAATAGCGGAACTTAACAACCTATTAAATTCCATTTCTCTAAGAAAAGAATAGAGTTTATCTTTATCAACATTTTTTAATATAAATTCCTCAATTTTATTTTTTACTGGCACATTTTTTTTTAATGTGACTAATTTTTTACTAATAATTGCATCTTCCTTGTTATTGATTAATGTTTCCCTTCTTTTATTCTGTTTTATTTTTGATGCATTTTTTAATAAATTTTCTAAAGTTCCATATTCATTAATTAATTCAGCTGCAGTCTTAATTCCAATACCTGGTACACCAGGCACATTATCTGTACTGTCACCAGCTAGTGATTGAACATCTATTACTTTATCTGCTGTAACCCCAAATTTATTTAAAACATCGTCTTTATTAATAAATTTATTCTTCATAGGATCATAAATTCTGACACCTTTTTTATATAGCTGCATCAAATCTTTGTCTGAGGAAACGATGGTCACTTTTGCACCTAAATCTAAAATATTCTCTACATAAGTCGCAATCAAATCATCTGCTTCATAATTTATTAATTCAATTGAAGGTAAATTAAATGCTTTTACAGATTTTCTTATATATTCAAACTGAGGGATCAAATCATCAGGAGCATCAGATCTATTTCCTTTATATTCAGAGTAAATTTCATTTCTAAAGTTTTTTCTTGCTGAATCAAAAATTACTGCAAAGTGTGTGGGTTTTTCTAAATTATCATTTGATTTACTGTCTTCTAATAATTTAAAGAGCATGTTGCAAAATCCGCTTACTGCCCCAACTGGCAATCCATCACTTTTTCTAGTTAAAGGAGGTAAAGCATAATATGCTCTAAAAATATAACCTGAGCCATCAATTAAGTAAAAATGGTCACTTTTTTTAATTTTCTCCATAATGTAATGATATCTTAATTTCATTAAATGTAATAAATGTATGCCCTCTTATGAATAAAAAAAACGTTTTAACTGTTAAAAACCTTAACAAAGTTTATTCAAAAAATGGCTCCAAACAAACAAAAGCACTTAATAATTTAAACTTGGAGGTGAAAGAAGGTGAAATTTTTGGGTTATTGGGACCGAATGGAGCTGGAAAGAGCACATTTATAAATATTTTAGGTGGGTCAGTAATTAAAACTGACGGTGAAGTAAATGTTTGGGGATTTAATTTAGATAAAAACCCAAGACAAGTAAGAGCATCTATTGGAATAGTTCCACAGGAAGTAAATTTTGATCCATTTTTTAGTCCAAGAAAACTTTTAGAACTTCAGGCAGGGCTTTATGGAATTAAAACAAAAGATAGAATTACTAATACAATATTAAAACTTGTGTCACTAGAGGATCAAGCTGACAGTTATGCCAGAAGTTTATCGGGAGGTATGAAAAGAAGATTATTAATTGCAAAAGCCATGGTACACCAACCTCCAATAATAATTTTAGATGAGCCTACAGCAGGCGTAGACGTTGAGCTTAGAACAACATTATGGGAAAACGTTAGATCACTAAACAAGCAAGGTGTTACAACAATACTTACTACTCATTATCTTGAAGAGGCAGAAAAAATGTGCGATAGAATAGGTATTTTAAGTGAAGGAAATTTAGTTGCCTTAGATACAACAAAAAATCTTTTAGAAAGAATCCAGACCAAAATTGTTTATTTTATCTTAGATAAAAAAACTAACATTAAAGATGACCTATTCGAATCTTTAAAAATAATCTCAAATGAAGAAAAAAAATTAGTTTTGTCATATGAGAAAAGTAAATTAAGTATTGATAAAATTATTGCGGAAATCAAAAAACAAGGTGTATTAATTCAGGATATTTCAACTGACGATGGTGATCTTGAAGATGTATTTTTAAGACTTACTAAAAGTTGATTATCTAGGTGATCTTTTAGATAGAATTCTTTGAAGTGTTCTTCTATGCATTTTTAGTCTTCTAGCTGTCTCTGAGACGTTTCTATTGCATAATTCAAATACTCTATGTATGTGTTCCCATTTAACTCTGTCTGCTGACATGGGGTTTTCAGGTGGAGCTGGTTTTTGATTTGGATCTGCTAAAAGTGCTTTTTCAACATCATCTGCATCTGCTGGTTTGGCTATATAATCTATTGCTCCCTCTTTAATTGCAGCAACAGCTGTTGGAATATTTCCGTAACCAGTTAACATTATGATTCTGCTTTTTATGTTTCCTTTTTGAATTTCTTTTACAACCTCTAGTCCATTTCCATCGTTTAATCTAAGATCCACCACTGCAAATGCTGGACTTTGGGATTTAACAGTCTCTATTCCAAGCTTTACACTTTCAGCTTGTGTTACAGTAAAGCCTTTTTTTTCCATAGCTCTAGCTAATCGCTGTCTGAATGGATTATCGTCGTCGACAATAAGAAGTGATTTATCCTCGAAATCACTTAATTTTTGGAGCGTAGGTTGATTTATCATGAACCATATATGGAAATTAAATTTAATATTTCAATAGCATTATTTACTTTACATTAATAATTTTTCAGCATAAATGCTGCACTTATGAAACTTGCATACTAGATATGCAGTTTTTTTTGTAAATTTTTTTTAGAGGTGCAGATATGCAAAAATTTAAGTCGGTTGAAGAGTTAGTTAATCAACTGAGACCAACAAAACCTGTTTATTGTATTAGAAAAAAGTCAATAAATTTGGCTTCTAAGTATTTTCAGAAAAACTTTCCTGGCAAAATTCTTTATGCTCTAAAAACTAATCCTCATCCAATAGTTTTAAAAACTATCCTTGAGAGTGGAATAAATAGTTTTGACGTAGCTTCTATTAAGGAGATAGAAACTATTAAAAAATTAAGCCCAGAAGCTGATTGCTCCTATATGCACACCGTAAAGAGCAGAGAAAGTATAAAAGATGCATATTTTAAATATAACATAAAAACGTTCTCCTTAGATACTAAAGATGAATTAATAAAAATTCTTGAAAGCACGAATCATGCAAAAGATTTAAATTTATTTGTGAGAGTTTCTGTATCTAATGAACATGCAGAGATAGATTTATCAAAAAAATTCGGAGCGATTAATAATGAAGCTGTAGGACTTCTGCGTTTAACTAAACAATATGCAAAAAAGGTTGGGCTAAGTTTTCATGTTGGCTCACAGTGTATGCATCCAATTTCATATTCTAAAGGAATATTTGAAATTGGAACTATTATAAAAAAAACAAAAATAATACCTGATGTAATTAATGTTGGGGGAGGCTTTCCAACAGTTTACCCCGATTTAGTACCTCAATCCTTAGATAACTACTTCAATGAAATCAAAAAAAGTCTAGAAAATTTAAAAATAGAAAAAGTTCCAGAAATTATATGTGAACCTGGTAGAGCAATTGTTGCGGAGAGTGGTTCAACAATAGTTAGGGTAGATTTAAGAAAAAAACAAAAACTTTATATAAATGATGGAACATATGGAACTTTATTTGATGCTGGTGTTCCAAATATTGTATACCCTTCAAAAATGATAACTGATGGTAGAGTTATTTCAAAAAAATTAACATCATTTGATTTCTACGGCCCAACATGTGATAGCATGGATTATATGAAAGGACCTTTTGTCTTGCCTAACAATATAAAAGAAAATGATTATATAGAGCTCGGACAGCTGGGAGCTTATGGACTTACTTTTAGAACCAACTTTAACGGATTTTATTCTGATGAAATTTATGAAGTTGAGGATAATCCTATAATGAGTATGTATGACAAAGAGGCAAATAAAAAGTTTCTTGTTGCTTAATGTCAGATATAAAAAACCAATCAAGTAATAGAAAGAGTGATTTACTGAGTAAAGAAGTAGAGCATATAGATATAACTTCTTTTGATGCTCGAAAAATTGTTTCCTCAATGGAAAAAATGTCTTTCGTTTCAAGAGAGACAGCAAATGCTGCAAATATTTATAATGAAATGATAAAAGATAAAGATTGTACAATCTTTTTAACACTAGCAGGATCAACTTCTGCAGCAGGATGTATGCATATTTATAGAGATTTAGTCAAATATAATATGGTTGATGCAATAGTAGCTACTGGGGCTTCAATTATTGATATGGATTTCTTTGAGGCTTTAGGCTTTAAACATTATCAGGGGTCCCAGTATCAAGATGATACAGAGTTAAGAAATAACTATGTTGATAGAATATATGATACTTACATTGATGAAGAAGAGCTTCAAATGTGCGATAAAACCATCGGAGAAATTGCAGATCAATTGGAGCCCAAAAGTTATACATCAAGAGAATTTATAAAAGAGATTGGAAAATATCTTAAAACCAATGCAAAAAAGAAAGATTCGTTAATAGAAGTTGCGTATGACAATAATGTTCCAATTTTCTGTCCTGCGTTTACTGACTCAAGTGCTGGATTTGGACTTGTGATGCACCAAGAAAGAAACCCAAAAAATCATATTTCTATTGACTCAATACGAGAGTTTAGAGAATTAACTGAAATTAAAATAAAATCTAAAGGGTCAGGACTTTTTATGATTGGTGGAGGTGTGCCAAAAAATTTTATTCAGGACACTGTCATATGTGCTGAACTTTTAGGTAAAAATGTAGATATGCATAAATATGCTATTCAAATAACAGTTGCTGATTCTAGAGATGGAGCATGCAGTAGCTCAACATTAAAAGAAGCAAGCTCATGGGGCAAAGTAGATATTACCAAAGAGCAAATGGTTTTTGCAGAAGCAACAAGTGTATTACCCTTAATAGCAAGTGACGCTTATCATAAAGGAGAATGGAAAAATAGAGAGAGAAAAAATTTTTCCAAGATATTTTGATTAATGATCAAAAAAACCAAAATCGGGTTAATACAAAGTAAATCTTTAGGTACAATTCAATCTAATATTGATTTAGCTATAAAAAATATTAAAAAAGCAGCAAAAAAAAAGGCAAAGATAATTTGTCTTCCAGAGCTATTTTTGACAAATTATTTTTGCCAAACAGAAAGTCATTCAAACTTTAAATTGGCAGAAAAAATTCCAGGAAAAATTTCTAAAATATTTTGTGAATTAGCAAAGGAGCTCGGTGTTGTATTGAATATTACGATGTTTGAAAAAAAGACATCTGGGTTTTATCATAACACTAGTGTCATTATAAATGAGAATGGTAATATTTTGTCTAAATATCGTAAGATGCACATACCTGATGACCCGGGGTATTATGAAAAATTTTATTTTAGTCCTGGAGACCTTGGATTTAAAAGTGTTAAGACAAAATTTGGCAAGATAGGTCCTCTTATATGTTGGGATCAATGGTTTCCAGAAGCAGCCAGATTAACAGCTTTAAAAGGAGCTCAAATTATTTTTTATCCTACTGCTATTGGATGGCATCCAAAAGAAAAAATAAAGTTTGGTAGATCGCAATTGGACTCTTGGATCACAATGCAAAAATCTCATGCTGTTGCTAATGGAACTTATGTGGCTGCTATAAATAGAGTCGGGACAGAAAGAAAAGGTAAGAAAAACATTGAATTTTGGGGTAATTCAATGGTGATAGATCCTAGTGGGAAAGTAATTGCAAAAGCAGGAAATAAAAAAGAAGATATTTTAGTTTGTGAGATAGATTATAAAAAAATAGATACCGCTAGACAGCACTGGCCTTTTTTTAGAGACAGAAGAACTGAATTTTACAAAGATATTCTCAAAAATCCAGATGATGAGTAAAAAAACAAGTGAATTCAGAATGCCAGCAGAATGGGAGCCTCAAAAATCAGTTTGGATGTCGTGGCCTCATAATGAAAATGATTGGCCTGGATTATTTGAAAAAATTCCAAATGTAGTTGGAAAAATAATAAAATATTTAACAAAATATCAGAGAATAGATTTATTAGTCAATAATACCAAAAGTATTTATACCATAAAAATATATTTAAAAAAAATAGGTTGTAATATATCTAACATTAAATTTCATAAACTTAAAACAGACAGACTTTGGTTACGAGATTCTGGACCAATATTTTTAGTCAATAAAAATAATAAAAAAAAGACTATACTTAATTTTAAATTTAATGCCTGGTCAAAATATAAAAATTTTAGAAACGATAACAAAATTAATAATTATATTAGTAGGTACTTAAATATTGAAAGTATTTTACCAAAAAAAGTAAATTCAAAAAAATTTGAAAGAGTAGTAATGGAAGGAGGCGCATTTGATAATAATGGATCGGGCTCCATATTATTAACAAGAGAGTGCTTATTAAGTAGTAAACAAGAGAGAAATAAAGGCTTCAAAAAAATTGACTACGAAAATCTGTTTTCAAAATATTTGAATGCAAAAAACTTTGTTTGGCTTAATAAAGGAATTGTAGGAGACGATACACATGGTCATATCGATGATATCGCAAGATTTGTCTCAAAAAGAACAATAATGATAGCTGTAGAAAAAAATAGATCAGATAAAAATTATAAGGCTCTTAAAGAAAATTTAAAAATATTACTTAATAGTTCTGATGAAAATGGAAAAAAATTTAAAATTATTAAGGTTCCTATGCCTAGTCCAGTTGTGATAGAAAAAACTCGTGTTCCGGCGAGCTATTTAAATTTTTTTATAAGCAATAAAACAGTCTTGGTTCCAGTATTTAATGTGAAAGAAGACAAAAAGGTTTTAAAAATTTTTAGAAAATTTTTTATAGACAGGAAAGTTATTGCCATTGATTGTAGTGATTTAATTTGGGGTTTTGGAGCTATTCATTGCATGACACAACAAGAACCAAAAATTTGAATTAAGCAGCTTTTAAAGTACCTAATAATAATCTAAAAGGTATCAACATTACTAAAGCAACAAAAATCTTTACTGCTAAATCTCCTAAAGAAAGTGTCACCCAAGGTATTCCTGTTCCATAAAATGAAATTGAAAAGAACAAGAATGTATCAACGGTAGAACCAATTAATGAAGATGCAAGTGGCGCAATAAACCATTTTTTTTGTCTTAATTGATCAAATATTTGTACATCCAGTAATTGAGCAATAATAAATGCTGTACCTGAACCAATCGCTATTCTTACAGAAATTAAATCTGCAAAATTTGTTGAGAAAATTAGTGTAAACAAAATTCCTATTGTAAATCCAATATATACAATTTTTCTAGCAACTAATTTACCAAAAGATCTATTTGCTAGATCAGTAATTAAAAAAGCTATTGGATAACTAAATGCTCCATATGTAAGAATTTCTTGAAGACCGTAATATTGAATTGGAAATTGTACTAAATAATTAGATGATAAGACAACCAATCCCATTAAAAATGAGAGTGTTAGAAATACTTTATTCATTATGCTGATTTACTGACTAAGGATTTTTTTAATTTTTTTAGCCTTAACGACAAATCTCTAGACTTAGCTGAAATTAGAAATTGGTCAAAACTACCTTTTTTATCTACCGATCTAACACCAGCATTTGAGACGGTTAATCTTAAACTTCTCTTAAGTAATTCACTTTTAAACTTAACTTTTTTTAGATTTGGAAGAAATCTTCTTTTAGTCTTATTGTTAGCATGACTAACGTTATGACCCTTAAGTGGGATTTTTCCAGTAAGTTCACATTTTTTAGACATAAATTATGAGCCTGTATAGGATCTGAATCTTATCGCGTCAAGATTAATTTTTAGTTCCAATAGCCTCTGAAACATTTTTAAACCCCTTATTTTTTAATAAATCAATTAATTCTATACTTATTTTTGAGGCTATACGAGGACCTCTGTAAACCATTCCAGTATATAATTGAACGAGTGTTGCACCAGAAATGATTTTTTCAAAAGCATCTTGTCCATTACTAACACCGCCCACTCCTATTATTTTTGTTTTATTTTTTAGAATTTTATAAAATTTAGAAATTGCCTCGTTTGAAATCTTTTTAATTGGTTTACCTGACAGTCCACCCTTTTCTAATTTATTTATATTTTTTAAATTTTCTCTATTCTTATCTGTGGTATTGGAAACAATAATAATTCCAATTTCTTGTTCCATAATGATCTTGGATACTTCATTAATTTGATCATCATTAAGATCAGGTGAAACTTTTATTGCTAATGGAATGTTTGAATTCAATTCTTTTTTTTCATTTTTTAGCTTATCAATCAATGAATTTAATTCATACTTGTTATGAAAATCTCTTAAATTTTCTGTATTTGGTGAAGAGATGTTTATAGTTATATAATCAGCTAAATTATAAAATTTACGAAAACAAATTAAATAATCCTCAATTCTATCTTTGGAGTCTTTATTTGGTCCAATATTTATTCCTAAAAAACCCTTTTTATTATTTTCCTTAATTGTCTGACTAATTTGTTCTGAACCAGAATTGTTAAAACCTAATCTATTTATAAGAGCTTCATCTTCTTCAAGTCTAAAAACTCTTGGTTTAGGGTTGCCAAATTGAGGCTTTGGAGTAATTGTGCCTACTTCAACAAAACCAAATCCAAGATTAAACAGAGGATTATATACTTCAGCATTTTTATCAAAGCCAGCAGCAACACCAATTGGTGAAGATAATTTTTTTTCACAAAAAGTTGTTTCTAAAATATGATTATCTATAGGTTTTGAGTAAGAAATATTATTTAACTTAAGTGCTTTTATCGCTAAAGAATGAGCTACTTCAGGGCTAAATTTAAAAATTAGTGGTCTGATAATATTAAACATTTTCTAATTTACTTTTTATTAGTTCTTTAGTTTCTTGAACCCCAAAAAAGCTTATAAAAAAACCAAATCGTGGTCCATTTTCTACCCCAAAAACTACCTCATAAATCAATTTGAACCAATCACGCAAATTTTCTTTATAGCCATTTTCTTTGCCGACTGTATAAATTGTAGTCTGAATATCCTCTGGTTTCATTGCGTCATTACAGTTATTTAAAGAGTTTATTAATGCCTTTAAAGCAATCTTTTCGCTTTCATTAGGTTTTTTATAAATCTTTTTAGATTTTATTACGTCATTAAAATATTTAATTGCATAAGATATTAACTTGTCAAAAATTGGATGCATATCTTCATTAATATCTTTTTTATATTTCTTTACAAATTTCCAAAGTAATTCTTTATTATCAGCATTGCTAGTCTCAACTAAATTTAATAGCATTGAGAAGGACATTATTGAATTTTCCTCTGGTATCTCTGAATTATGAACATGCCAAACAGGGTTCATTAGTTTTTGAAGTTCGTTTTGAGTTTTGCCTTTTTCAATAAAATCGAGATATTCGTCAACAGCCTTTGGAACTACTTCTCTATAAAGTTTTTTTGCCCTTTTTGGGTTCTGGTACATATACAAGGAAAGACTTTCGGGTGATGCATATTCTAGCCATTGATCAATTGTGATACCATTTCCTTTTGATTTTGATATTTTTTCACCTTTTTCATCTAAAAATAACTCATATGCAAAACCAGATGGATTTGACTTACCCAATAATCTTATGATCTTTGAAGATAAAATTGCACTCTCAATTAAATCTTTCCCATACATTTCAAAATCTACATCAAGGGCATACCATCTCATAGCCCAATCTACTTTCCATTGTAGTTTACAATTTCCATCTAAAATACTTTGCTCTAATTTTTTGCCATTGTTATCAAAAATTATTTTTGAGTTTTTAGTATCTAATTCTGAAACTGGTATCTCTAATACAATCCCTGTATCTGGACATATTGGTAAAAATGGAGAATATGTTTTTTGCCTTTCTTTACCAAGAGTAGGAATAATTATGTTCATTATTCCTTCATAATTTTCTAAAATTAATTTTAATGTATCATTGAAAAAACCTGACTTATATAAAACTGTTGAACTTTTAAAACTGTATTCAAACTTAAATTTATCTAAGAAATTTTTTAACATTTCATTATTATGTTCACCAAAACTGTTAAATTTTTCAAAAGGATCTGGAACTTGAGTTAAGGGTTTATGAAGGTTTTCCTCAAGTTTTTCAGGATTAGGAATATTTTCAGGAACTTTTCTAAGTCCATCCATGTCGTCAGAAAAAGTAATTATTTCTTTAGGGAGATCTGATAAATGATTTAAAGCATTAACAATCATTGAGGTTCTTGCTACTTCACCGAAGGTACCAATGTGGGGTAAGCCGCTAGGGCCATATCCTGTTTGAAGAATAATTCTTCCCTTATTTTCAATATTATTTTTTCTCTCCCTTAGAAGCTTTTTAGCTTCAACAAAGGGCCAAGCGTTTGTTTTGTCTATGTTGGTTTTATCTATCACTTTTAATTAAACAGCCTTAAAAAATAACGTTTTTAATAATTCTTATAGAGTTGAAATTTATTTACCATAAAATAATGTCCAATCAAAATGTCCAATTATAAAACTGTTTTCTTTACCTTAGGAATTTTACAAATAATTTTAGGTTTATCGATGATTGCGCCAATTTTAGCGCAGTTTTTTTATAATGAAATAGATTCTAGTTTTATAAGTTCTGGAATTGTAACTATTATTTTTGGAGTTCTTTTTTTACTGTCTAATTTAGATCATGATAAGAAGATCAGTTTACCTCAAGCTTTTCTTTTAACGGCTTTATCCTGGTTAAGTATTGCTATATTTGGCTCTCTTCCTTTCATATTTTCAGAGATTGAATTGAGTGTAACAGATGCCTTTTTTGAGAGCATGTCAGGTATCACTACAACTGGATCAACTATAATAACCAATTTAAATGAAACTCCTAAGAGTATACTGCTTTGGAGAGGAATGCTCCAGTGGTTAGGTGGAATTGGTATAATCGTTATGGCAATAACTTTAATGCCCCTTATGAATATTGGCGGAATGCAGTTGTTTATCATATCCACAAGTGATACCCCGGAAAAAATTTTACCTAGATCAAAAGAAATAGCATTGAGATTGATCTTAGTATACTCAGGATTAACTTTTATATGCGCATTATTTTATAAAATATTTGGCATGAACTTTTTTGATAGTATTGTTCACTCAATGACAACAATAGCAACAGGAGGATTTTCAAACTATAACGAGTCTATTGGTTATTTTGATAGTTCTCTTATAGAATTTACATCAATAATATTTATAATCTTAGGAAGTATTCCATTCATAGCCTACATCAAATATCTAAATGGTGACAAAAAAATATTTTTTAAAGATACTCAAATTAAAACTTTTGTTAAAATTGTTATTTTTTCAATTCTCTTAATGTATTTGTATTTGTTATTAAAAAATCAAAGTTCTTTTGATACGAGTATTAGGTCGGTTGCGTTTAATGTAATATCAATTTTAACAGGAACTGGTTATGTAACTCAAAACTTTAGTAATTGGGGTCAATTCCCATTAATTTATTTTCTTATCCTTATGTTTATAGGTGGATGTGCAGGATCTACAGCATGCGGGATTAAAATATTTAGGGTCCAAATTTTATTCCAATTTATTGCTGTACAACTTAAGAAAATAATTTATCCAAGAGGTATATTTAAAATAAAATACGAAAGTAATAATATTGATGAAAAATTTTTAGCATCAATAATATCTTTTATATTTTTATATATTGTGATTTTTTTTGTTATAACCGCTTTATTATCAACTAGTGGCCTAGATTTAACTACTTCAATATCGGCAGCTGCAACATCAATATCAAATGTAGGTCCTGGTTTAGGCGATATTATTGGTCCAAATGGTAATTTTTCAAACTTATCTGATTTTTCAAAATGGATTTTAAGTTTAGCTATGATTTTAGGTAGATTGGAACTGTTTGCTGTATTAGTGTTATTTATTCCATCTTTTTGGAGGAAATATTAATGTCTGAAACTAAACAAAGCTGGAGAGAGTCTTTACTTGTATACAAAGATATACGTATGTTGAGGATATTACTGCTAGGTGCTATTAGTGGTTTTCCTTGGGTATTAATTGCAAGTAGCTTAAGTCTTTGGTTAAAAGAAGAAGGCTTAAGCAGATCAACCATAGGATGGGCAGGATTAATATTTGGAGTGTATGCATTTAATTATTTGTGGGCTCCAATCATTGATAGAATACAAATTCCATTTTTAACCAAAAAATTAGGTCATAGAAGAGGATGGATTGTTTTAATGCAGTTGATAATTTTACTAAGCTTGATTGTCTGGAGTTTAATAAATCCTACTCAAAACTTAGCTCTTTTAATAAGTGTTGGACTGATTATTGCTATTGCATCTGCAACTCAAGATATAACTGTTGATGCGTTAAGAATAGAACAAATAAGTTCCAACGAAGGTAAATCTATGGCAGCAGGTGCAGCTATAGCAGTTGTTGGATGGTGGACTGGTTATAAATTAGGGGGAGTTGTAGCTTTATTCACTGCGGAATTTTTTGAAAACATGGGAATATCGAATTATTGGCAAGCAACTTTTTTAGTTTTAGGCATTTTAATTATTTTAATGAATATTGGTTTGATGTTTGTTCATGAGACAAGTGATAACAACAGACAAAGCAATCAAAAAGCCACTGATCAAATGATTTTAAATAAACTTGGATCAAATAATGTTTTAACAAATTTTATTGCTTATATTTCAGGAACTATTGGTGGACCAATAGTTAGTTTTTTCAAAAAAAATGGATTTAGCATTGCTGTAGGAATATTGGGATTTGTATTTTTGTTTAAAATTGGCGAAGCATTTTTAGGACGTATGTCGATTGTTTTTTATAAAGAAATTGGTTTTTCAAAAGGACAAATAGCTATTTACTCTAAAGGATTGGGATGGATAACAACCGTCGTTTTCACTTTATTAGGAGGTTTAATGGCGATGAGAGCGGGAACAGTAAAGACTATGTTTTTTGCTGGAGGTTTGATGGCGTTAACTAATTTACTTTTTGCAATATTGGCATGGACAGGTAAATCAGAATTATTATTTGCAATAGCTGTAATAGCTGACGATATAACAGCTGCATTTGCGACAGTCGCATTTGTTGCCTTTATTTCTTTATTAGTAGATAGGACCTATACTGCAACTCAATATGCATTATTAGCATCTATAGGAACAGCTGGAAGAACTACTCTTGCCTCTTCGTCAGGTGCGCTAGTAGATTGGCTTAATGGAGACTGGGGTACTTTTTTTGTTATTACAACTTTAATGGTTATTCCTTCGCTAATTTGTTTATGGTTTATAAGGAATAAAGTAAAAATTGGTGAAAAATAGTACCTTTTTTTGTAAGAGTAGTTCTTTGAATGTTTATGAGCTTGCTTCAAAGAAATCAGATATAAGTACTCAAATATTATACGGTGAAAAATTTAGTGTAATAGGAAGAAAGAAAGTTTTTTTAAAAATTAGAACTGATTTTGATAATTATGTAGGTTTCATTAAGAAAGAAAAATTTAATAAATTTTTAGATAAAACTCACAAGGTTAATGTATTAAAATCTAAAATTTATTATAAACCAAAAAATAATAATAAGTACTTAACAAAAAAATACCTACCATTTTCGTCTGAAATTCAAATATTAAAAAAAGATAATAATTTTGTAATGTTTGAAAAAAACAAATGGGTAAAATTCAACGAATTAGAAATAATAAACAAAAAAGATTATAATTTTAGTAAAATATTTAAATATTTTTTGAAAATTAAATACAAATGGGGTGGCAAAACTTTTGATGGTATTGATTGTTCAGCATTACTTCAAATTTTTTATAAATATAATAATAAATTTTTTCCAAGGGACACAAAAGATCAAGTTAAAATAAAAAAAGGTGTTAATAATAAAAAATTATTTAAAAAAGGAGATATTATTTTTTGGAAAGGACATGTTGCCATTTGTTTAAATAAAAGAGAATTAATTCATGCATACGGTCCAAAAAAGAAAGTATTAATAATGCCAATAATAAAAACCATTAGACTAATTGAAAAAACTGCAAATTTAAAAGTGATTAAAATTATATCAATTTAGTTTTGATCTCTTCCAAAATCTGGTTTCGCTATATCTTGTTTTAAATTTAATATTTGCTGTCTTACTTTTTTTGAATTAACCAATTTTTTTCTTAAAGTTTTATCATCTAAATTCTCAATATTTTTTTTAAATGATTTTAAATTTTTGATAAATAAGTTAATTGCACTTACAATATTATTTTTGTTATTAAAAAAAATGTCTCTCCACATTATTTCGTTTGAAGCAGCAATTCTTGAAAAATCTCTTAACCCTCCCGCACTAAATTTAATTACATCTTTTTTTTGAGTCTTTTGAAAATCTTGAGCGGTCTTTATTAAATTGTAAGCTATTAAGTGAGGTAAATGACTAGTAATAGAAAATATCTTATCATGAACTTTCTCATCCATAATTATTACTTTAGAACCAATTTTTTTCCAAAAATTAACCAATTTCTTTTGTTTTATTTTGTTTTTGTCACTAAAAATTATACACCATTTATTAACAAATAGACTTTTACTTCCATACTTCGGTCCACTTACCTCTGATCCGGATATCGGGTGACTCATAATCCAATCAAGCGACTTTGACAGGTTATTTTTTTTTAATTTGCTAATATTTTCCTTTGTAGAACCTACATCAGTAATTAAAGATTTTTTACCTAAATACTTATTTAAGTGAGGGATAACTCTTTCATACTGACTCATTGGAGTAGCAATTACAACAAAATCCATATCTGAAATTTTGTTATCAAGTTTTTTTAAAATAATTATTTTTTTATTTATTTTTTTAATTTCTCTAATATTTTTTTTTGATTTCTCATAAACGAAAAAGTTTTTAGAAGCTTTTTTGTTTAAAGACGCTCTTAAAATTGAAGATCCAATTAATCCACAACCAACGATCAATATATTATTAAACATTTTTAAAAATTTTTTTCATCTGTTTAATTAGAAGTATATTTTCTTTCGCATTTCCAATTGTAAGCCTTAGGCAATTTTTAATACCATACGAATTCATCTCCCTAAGAATTATTCCTGATCTCTCAAGATTTCTCTCAACAAAATTTGAGCTTAATTCACAACTTTTAAAATCTAAAAGAAAAAAATTTGGTCCAATTTCATTTGTCTGAATATTGTACGAATTCATCTCTTTTTGTATTTTTTTAGCCCAATCTAAATTATGTTTCACAGATTTTTTTACAAAACTTTTATCTTTAAGAGACTCAACTGCACATTTCTGTGCTATCTTATTAACATTAAATGGTGGTTTAATTTTATATAAAGCATCTATGATTTTTTTACTTCCATAACCCCAACCTACTCTTAAAGATGCAAGGCCATAAATTTTAGAAAATGTTCTTAATATAAACACATTATTTTTATTTTTAAAAAGTTCTAAACCTGATTTGTAATCTTCATTCAGCATATATTCAAAATACGCATCATCAACTACTAGTAAAATTTTTTTATTTAAACGCTTTCTTAAATCTAATAACTGATTCTTAGAAATATATGTTCCTGTAGGATTATTAGGATTAGCTATAAATACAATTTTAGTTCTCTTGGTTATTTTTTTTAAAATTTCATCATTTGATACCTTAAAATTTTTCTCTTTAGAAAACACAACTTTTGCCCCTACTATTTTTGAATAAATTCTATACATTAAGAAACTAAATTCTGGGACTACTACCTCATCTCCTTTATTTAAAAACAATTGACACAACATTTGAATAATTTCATCAGACCCAGATCCACATATGACCTGATTTTGTTTACAGTTGTATTTTTTTGAAATTATAGATGTTAACTCTTTAAATTTTCCGTCTGGATATTTTGATATATCTCCTCTAAATTTTTTTAATACTTTAGAAGCATTTTTACTCATGCCTAAAGCAGACTCATTTGCCGATAATTTAATTATATTTTTTTTTTTATTTAAAAACGATTTTCCAGGCTTGTAAGCCTCTAATTCAATTTTTCTAAATGTTGGAGTAGTCATGTACTAATTTTTATTAATAAATAGTCGGATAATTAAATAATACAATCAATAATTCAAAAAAAATTGACAACTAAAAATGTATCTTATAAAAGCTTTTTGCGCTGATTTAACTGAATTGCGAGCGCTTTAAAAAACCTGCTAAATAAGTTTTTTACCTCACAATTCATTTCAGCAAAAATTTATGAGTAACTTGAATAAATTGAATAGTGTACTTATTAAGAAAACTCTAAAGCTTGATTGCGGAAAGGAGATATCAAACTTCCCACTAGCTTATGAGACTTATGGAAATCTTAACGAAAATAAAGATAATGCTATATTAATTTTTCATGCATTAACTGGCGATCAGTATGCTTCAGGAATAAATCCTGTAACAAATAAAGAAGGTTGGTGGAATTATGCTGTTGGTCCAGGAAAGCCATTCGATACTGATAAATTTTTTATTATCTGTGCAAATGTGATTGGTGGTTGTATGGGATCTTATGGACCAGGATCTATTGATCCCTTAACTAATAAACCTTTAGGTACAAATTTTCCAGTTATTACAATTAACGATATGGTTAACGCTCAGTACAACTTATTAGACCATTTTAAAATAGAAAAATTATTTGCAGTTGCTGGTGGTTCAATGGGTGGGATGCAAGTTTTACAATTTGTATCAAATTTTCCAAATAAAGCTAAAGTGGCTTTACCAATTGCTTGTACGGCTAGTCATTCAGCTCAAAATATTGCTTTTAATGAACTTGGAAGACAGGCAATAATGTCTGATAGTAATTGGAAAGAAGGATTGTACAATGAGAAATCAACAAATCCTGATAAAGGTTTAGCTGTTGCTAGAATGGCTGCTCATATCACTTATTTATCAAAACAAGGTTTACAAGAAAAGTTTGGAAGAAATCTTCAAGAAAGATCTGATTTAAAATTTGGATTTGATGCCGACTTTCAAATTGAAAGTTATTTGAGATATCAAGGCTCTGTATTTGTAGATAGATTTGATGCAAATAGTTATTTGTATATAACGAGAGCGATGGATTATTTTGATTTAACAAAACAATTTGATGGAAACCTGTCTAAAGCATTTAAAAATACCAAAACTAAATTTTTTATTATTTCCTTTACTTCTGATTGGTTATACCCAACATCTGAGAATAAGGATATTGTAATAGCACTAAATGCAATAGGTGCTGATGTTGGTTTTGTTGAAATTAAAACTGATAAAGGTCATGATTCCTTTTTATTAGACGTACCAGATTTTTTAAGCACTATTAAAAATTATTTAAACACAACTTATTCTAATATTAATGAAAGAAGAATTTAAAGTTATATCTAAGTTTATTGAGGAAAAATCAAGGGTCTTAGATGTTGGATGTGGTGACGGAATTTTGATGGAATTTCTATCAAAAAATAAAGTAGTAGATATTAGAGGACTTGAAATTTCTAAAGAAAAAGTAAAAAAATGTTTGTCTAAAGGTCTAGCTGTTATTGAAGGCGATGCTGAAAATGATTTAAAACAATTTCCAGACTTATCATTTGATTATGTAATATTGAGTCAAACGCTTCAAGCATTTATGAATCCAGAAAAAGTGATTGAAAATTTATTACGAGTAGGAAAAAAAGTAATTGTTACAATTCCAAATTTTGGACATTGGAAAGTTAGATTAGATTTGCTATTTAAAGGAGAAATGCCAGTTACAAAGAATTTGCCTTATCAATGGTATGATACCCCGAACCTACATATGTGTACAATTCTAGATTTTTATAATTTTTGCAACAATAGGGGGATAAATATTTTTAAAACGATTTCATTAAATGGACAAACAATCTCAAATATCAAACGTTCAAATTTAAAATATAAAAACCTAATATCTGAGTTAGGTATATTTTTATTAGAAAAGTAAAATGAAAATAGAAATTATAAAATGTTTAGAAGATAATTTTTCATATTTATTAATTGATGAAGTAACTAAGTCCGCTATTGTTGTGGATCCTAGTGAGTCAAAACCTATTATTGATAAAATCGAAAGTCTTAATCTTAAATTAAAATTTATAATGAATACTCATCATCACTATGATCATGTAGGAGGAAATAAAGAACTTAAAAATTTATATGATGCTAAAGTAATTGGGTTTGATGAAGACAAACATAGGATACCTGAAATAGATATTTGTTTAAGAAATAATGAAATTTGGAAAGACGGTATATTTGAAGCTAAGGTTTTTCATATTCCAGGACATACTTTAGGCCACATATGTTTTTATTTTTTTAGAGAAAATGTACTATTTTCTGGAGATACATTATTTTCTTTAGGTTGTGGAAGAGTATTTGAAGGAACTCATGAGCAAATGTTTAATTCTCTTCAGTTATTAAAAAATTTACCATCGAAGACGAAAATTTATTGTGGGCATGAATACACATTAAAAAATTCAGATTTTTGTTTAAAGTACGACTCAGAAAATAGTGCACTAATTTCAAAAATTCAGTTAATTAAAAATCAGCTGGCCAAAGGTCAGCCAACTATTCCAACAACACTTGAAGAAGAGCTTAAAACTAATATTTTTTTAAGATCAAAAAATGTTGAAAACTTTTCAAAATTGAGAGATTTAAAGGATAATTTCTAGCTTATTCAGCTTGACTAAAATAAGGCCCTGACTATATTGCTGATAATTAAAAATTAGGATCATTAATGTCATACGCAGTTATACAAACAGGTGGAAAACAGTACAAAGTATCGGCTGGAGAGATTATTAAAATTGAAAAATTGCCAGATTCTAATCCAGATACAAAAGTAGAATTTAAAGAAATTTTAGCTTATGGAGATGATAAAAATATTGAGTTAGGTGAACCAACAGTAAATGGAGCTAAAGTTGAAGCAGAATTATTAAAAAATGGTAAAGAAAGAACAGTTTTAATTTTCAAAAAAAGAAGAAGAAAAAATTCGAGACGAAAGAATGGACATAGACAGCAATTCTCGTTAATAAGAATTAATAAAATTTTTTCAAAAGATGGTAAAGTGCTATCAGAAGCTGAAAAAATGAAAAAAAAGGAAATTGCAGTAAAAGAAGCTAAAAAAGAAAAAATTGAGGCTTCAAAATAAATAGGTAATTTATGGCAACAAAAAAAGCAGGTGGATCATCAAGGAACGGAAGAGATAGCGCTGGTCGTAGATTAGGAGTAAAAAAATACGGTGGTCAACTAGTTGTTCCTGGCAATATTATTGTAAGACAACGAGGTACTAAAATATTTCCTGGAGAAAATGTTGGAATGGGTAAAGACCATTCAATTTTTTCTGTTGTTAAAGGAAAAGTAATTTTTAAAAAAAGCAAGTCAGACAGAACTTACGTTTCAGTAAAGCCTAATTAATAGACAGATAATTAACATCTGTAAAATCATGAAATTTCTCGATCAAGTAAAGATATATGTAAAAGCCGGAGACGGTGGGTCTGGGTCTCCGAGTTTCAGAAGAGAAAAATTTATTGAATTTGGAGGACCTGATGGAGGTGATGGAGGTAAAGGTGGTTCTGTAATGTTAGTGTCAGAAAGAAATTTAAACACATTAATTGATTTCAGATATCAACAACACTTCAAAGCTGAGAGAGGTAGAGATGGAAGCGGAAAAAATAAGACAGGTAGAGGTGGAGAAAATTTATACTTAAAAGTACCAATTGGAACTCAAGTATTTGAAGAAGATAATAAAACGCTAATATTTGATTTTAAAAAAGAAAATGAGGAATTTGTTGCAGCAATTGGTGGTAAGGGAGGATTTGGTAACACAAGATTTAAATCATCAACTAATAGAGCTCCAAAAAAATTTACCAAAGGAGCAATTGGTGAAGAATTCTGGATATGGCTACAACTTAAAACAATTGCAGATATAGGAATTATAGGTTTGCCTAATGCAGGTAAGTCAAGCTTATTAGCTTCATTAACAAGTGCAACTCCTAAAATTGCAAATTACAAATTTACAACTCTTAATCCAAATCTTGGGGTTGCAATATACGATGATAAAGAAATAACTTTGGCTGATATTCCAGGATTAATTGAAGGAGCGCATAAAGGTACGGGATTAGGTATTAAATTTTTAAAACATATAGAGAGATGTAAAATATTATTACATTTAATCGATATTTCAGAAAAAAATTTGGTCAATTCATATAGTCAAGTTAGAGAGGAGATGGCAAAATATAGTTCAGAACTTCTAAAAAAGCAGGAAATAATTGTATTTAATAAGACAGATCTAGTTGATGAAGAAGAAAAAAATAAAAAAATAAAAGAATTTCATGAAATTACAAAGAAACCTGCTTTTGAAACATCAACACTCGATAAAAAATCTGTATCTGATATTAAATCAAAATTACTTAATTATGTATCTTAAAGATTCAAAAACAGTTGTTATAAAGATTGGATCATCTTTATTAATTAACGACAAAAAAATTGTTAGAGA
The DNA here is from genome assembly GCA_902597335.1 of uncultured Pelagibacteraceae bacterium. Classification (GTDB taxonomy): domain Bacteria; phylum Pseudomonadota; class Alphaproteobacteria; order Pelagibacterales; family Pelagibacteraceae; genus Pelagibacter. The sequence goes on along the minus strand of CACJXK010000001.1, from coordinate 80,091 downwards.
AAAATGGCTGACAGAATTTGCAAAAGATGTTCAATATCTAAAAAAATTAAAAAAAAATATCATTTTAGTAAGTTCAGGAGCAATAGCACTTGGTTGTAAAAAATTAAAACTAAGTAAAAAAAAATTAAAACTTGATAAAAGCCAAGCTGTAGCTTCAATTGGACAAATTGAATTAATGAATCTTTTTAAAAAAACTTTCAATAAGTCAAAAATAAATCTTTCACAAATTTTACTTACACTTGAGGATACAGAAAAAAGACGGAGAGCAATAAATGCTAAAAGAACCTTCGAAAATTTATTTGATCTTGGTTTTATACCTGTGGTAAATGAAAATGATAGTATTGCTACCTCTGAAATAAAATACGGAGATAATGATAGGTTAGCATCAAGAGTCGCTCAGATTTCTGGCGCAGATTGTTTAATTTTATTATCTGATGTGAATGGCCTTTACTCAAAAGATCCCAAATTAGATAAAAAAGCAAAACTAATCTATGAAATAAAAAGTATTGATCAAAACATAGAAAGATTGGCTACACAAAAAACTGGGGAATTTGGATCTGGAGGAATGAAGACAAAGATTGATGCTGCTAAAATTTGTCAATTTTCGGGATGTCATATGGCAATAGCTAATGGTTTAATAAATAGGCCAATACAAAAAATTTTAACTAAAAATAAATGTACATGGTTTTTGCCTAAAATCTCAAAATTGGACGCTAGAAAAAGATGGATTATAAGTTCAATTTCTCCTAAGGGAAAAATAATAATTGATGAAGGTGCTTTATCAGCTCTCAATAATGGCAAAAGCCTGTTGGCCGCTGGGATTAAAGATGTTCAAGGTAGTTTTAACAAAGGTGATCATATCAAAATTCTTAATAATAGTATGACTGAATTTGCCAGAGGTTTGAGCAGTTTCTCCTCTGATGAAATTTTAAAAATTAAAGGAAAGCACTCTAATAAAATAAATGATATTTTGGGTTATGTTTCAAAATCTGAAGTTATTCATAAAGATGACATGGTATTAATAAAATGAGCAAATACTTGGAAAAAATTGGTTTAAACGCGAAAATTGCCTTTGAAAACAAAATAAGTAACAAGAAAAAGAATAAAGTATTAAATTACTATGCTGAACTTATCTCGAAAAATAAAAATAAAATTCTAAACGAAAATTCCAAAGATATAAAAGTTGCTAAATCTAAAAAATTAAAAGAGAATTTAATTAAAAGACTCGCTCTTAATAACGAAAAAATAAAATCGATAATTAAATCAATCAAAATAATTGCGAATTTTAAAGATCCAGTGGATGTAGATCTAGAAACTTGGAAGAGGCCAAATGGTTTAAAAATAAAAAAAGTATCTATTCCTATTGGAATTATTGGTATAATCTATGAAAGTAGACCAAATGTTACATCAGATGTATCTACGCTTTGTTTTAAATCTGGAAACTGTGTCATTTTAAGAGGAGGTTCCGAAGCTTATTTTAGTAATAAAATTTTAGCTCACCTTTTTAGAAAATCTTTAGAAAAAAATAAAATAAATAAAAACTTTGTTCAATTCATTGAAAATAAAAATAGAAAGCTAGTTGAGTATATGCTTTCAAAAATGACTAAATACATAGATGTTATAATTCCAAGAGGAGGAAAAAGTCTTGTTAAAAAAGTACAAGAACTTTCATCTGTACCTGTTATTGGACATCTCGAAGGTATTTGTCACACATATGTTGATAAAGATGCGAATATATCAATGGCAAAAAAGATATTAGTTAATGCCAAAATGCGCAATACTAGTATTTGTGGAGCTACTGAGACGCTATTAATACATAAAAATAAATCAAAAAATGTAAATGAGATTTTAAATGAATTGAGTGAAAAAGGTTGTTTAATTTATGCTGATAAAAAAATCTCTAAATTATTTAAAGGAAAATCAAAACTAGCAAATAATAAAACTTGGGCTAAAGAACATTTATCAGCTAAAATTTCAGTAAAATTAGTTGACGACATTCATTATGCAGTTAGTCATATCAATAAATTTGGAACAATGCATACAGATGCAATAATTACAAACAATAATCACTCTGCAAAATATTTTTTAAAAAATGTTAAAAGTTCTATCGCAATTCATAATTCATCAACACAATACGCAGATGGTGGTGAGTTTGGATATGGTGGTGAGGTAGGAATTTCAACAAATAAACTCCCACCAAGAGGTCCTGTAGGACTCAACCAGCTTGTAAGCTACAAATATGAAATATATGGATCTGGTCAAACAAGAAAGTAAAAAAAAAATAGGAATTCTTGGTGGTACATTTGATCCAGCTCACAGGGGACATATAAGTATTTCAAAAGAAGCAAAAAAAAGATTCAGTCTTAATAAAGTTATTTGGGCTGTAACTAAAAAAAATCCTTTTAAAGGTAAAAGTAATTTGAATTTAGATAAAAGAATAAAATATGCAAAAAAAATAAACAAAAATAATTTGTTTATTAAAGTTAAATATTTTGAAAATATAGTTAAATCTAATCGAACTGTTGACTTAATCAAATATATTAAAAGAAAAAATAAAAATGCTGAAATTTATTTCATTATGGGGGCTGATAGTTTAATTAATTTTCACAAATGGAAAAATTCAAACTTAATCTTGAGTATTTGCCATATACTTGTTTTTGATAGAGATAAATATAAGGCAAAATCATTGAATTCTGTAAGCTATAAAAAATATAGCAACAAAAGCATAGAATTTATTAGATTTAAGAAAGTCAATATTTCATCTTCTAAATTAAGAAAAATTTGATACTCTTAATTCAATTAATGGATAACATCTCTTCTCTTCACAAAGATATAATTAATCTTTTAGACTCAAATAAAGCATTAGACATTGTATCAATAGATTTAGATGGAAAATCGTCAATTGCAGATCAAATGATAATTGCTAGTGGAACTTCCTCTAGACACATTCAAGCATTGTCAGAGCAAGTTTATGAATTTTTAAAAAAGAATGGTGTTCATAACTGTAAAATTGAAGGAACAGAAAGCAATGATTGGAAACTAGTAGATGGAATAGATCTTATTATTCATATTTTTAATCCGGAAAAAAGAAAATTTTATGAATTAGAGAAAATATGGTCTGAGCTGATACCTAAAGAAAAAGTAATTATATGAAAAGAAAGTTATATATATATCCACTTTTTTTATTAATTTTTTTTTTCCAAACTAATTTAGTTAATTCTTCTGAAGACGATGTATATAAAAAGATAGATATTTTCTCAGAAGTGCTGGATAAAATTAATAAAGAATTTGTTGATGAAGTAAATCAAAGTGAAGCAATGGACGCAGCAATTAATGGTGTGCTGCAATCACTAGATCCATACTCTGCATATATGACTCCAGAATTATATGAAAGTATGCAAACAGAAACTAGTGGTGAATTTGGCGGATTAGGAATTGAAGTAAGTATGGAGGCTGGAGTAATTAAAGTTATAACACCAATGGATGACTCGCCAGCAGCTGAGGCTGGAGTAAAAGCTGGAGATTACATAGTAAAAATTAATGACATTCAAGTACAAGGCAAATCTTTAAGTGAAGCAGTTGATATTATGAGAGGACCTGTAGGAACAGATATAGAAATAACTGTTCGAAGAAGAGGAGAAAGAAAAGCATTAATTTTTAACATAACAAGAGAAAAAATTAAAGTAGCATCAGTTAAATCTGAAATTTTAGATAATCAAACTGGATATCTTAGACTTACATCATTTAATGAAAATAGTGGTGATCAAATTAAAGATAAAATTAAAGAATTTAAAAAAAATGATAATATTAAAAATTATATTTTAGATTTAAGAAATAATCCTGGTGGTTTACTTTCTCAAGCAATCAAAATCACAGATTTTTTTATTGATAGTGGAGAAATTGTATCAACTAAAAGTAAGAGAAAATATGAAAGTAGAAAGTTTTTTGCTAGAACAGGTGATTTGATAAATGGAGATACCATTGTTGTTCTAATAAATTATGGTTCAGCTTCAGCATCTGAAATTGTAGCAGGCGCTCTTAAAGATCACAAAAGAGCAATTATAATTGGAGAAAATAGTTATGGCAAAGGATCTGTGCAATCTATTATTCCTTTAAAAAATAAGGGCGCAATTAGACTAACAGTTTCTAAATATTATTTACCCTCGGGAAAATCTATATCTGATGTAGGTGTATCACCTGACATTGAGGTTGTAGAGGGATCTGATGGTTTTAGATTTAATACCGACACAGACAATCAACTTCAATACGCTCTTAAACTTCTTAACGGTTAGAATGATTGATAAATACAAAAATTTGCCACTCCGAAGTGGCGTTGGGATAGTTGTTTTAAATAAAGAAAATAAAGTTTTTGTGGCAAAAAGAATAGATAATAAAAAAAACTTTTGGCAAATGCCACAAGGAGGAGTTGATAAGGGAGAAGATCTTTATGAGGCCGCCATTAGGGAATTAAATGAAGAAACTAGTATTAAGTCAGTAACTTTAATAAAAAAGATAGATAGTTTATTGACATACCATTTACCAGATGAACTCTTGGGGATAATCTGGAAGGGCAAATACAAAGGACAAGTACAGCAATGGTATATAATGCGATTCGATGGTGACGAAAATGAAATAAATATTAAAACTAAAAACCCAGAGTTTCTTGAATGGAAGTGGGTTGATATAGATGAAATTACTAAATTAGTTGTAACATTTAAACTTCATGTTTATGAAAAAATTCAGCAGGAAGTAAAAAAAATATTAGTTAATTGACTTTAATACTTCAATTTTCTGATCTAATAAATATTTTTCTTGATCACTAATTTCAGAGTTACCAAGTTCCTCTTCAGCTGATTTTTGAATTTCAGATATTTTTCCTTTATCAATATCTTTTAAATTTAAAATAAGACTGGTTAAAATAGAGAGATTATTATTTTTAAATTCGATTATACCATCATTTACGTAGTAACTATCATCTCCAGATTTTGAAAAGACTTTGATAATCCCTGGTTTTAAAAATGATATGATAGAAATATGGTCCTTTAAAATTCCAATCTCTCCTTCGTATGCTGGTACTACCACTTCAGTAACATCATCTTTTAATAAAAAAGACTTCTCAGGGTTTACTATTTCTAATGAATATTCTTCACTCATTATGCAGCAGCTTCTTTTGCTAAATCCTCTGCTTTTTGAATAGCTTCCTCAATAGTTCCAACCATATAAAATGCAGCTTCAGGTAAATGGTCATACTCACCTTTACAAATAGCATCAAATCCTTTTATAGTTGACTCAAGGTCTACAAGTTTTCCAGGTGATCCAGTAAATACTTCAGCTACAAAGAAAGGTTGAGACAAAAATCTTTGAATTTTTCTAGCTCTAGCAACAATTAATTTGTCTTCTTCAGATAATTCATCCATACCTAAAATCGCAATAATATCCTGTAAAGATTTGTAAGTTTGTAAAACTTTCTGCACTTCTCTTGCTACTCTATAATGTTCATCTCCAACTATTCTAGGATCTAATATTCTAGAAGTTGAGTCCAAGGGGTCTACCGCCGGATAGATACCAATCTCTGCAATTTGTCTAGAAAGTACCGTTGTTGCATCTAAATGGGCAAATGAGGTAGCTGGAGCTGGGTCAGTTAAATCATCAGCAGGAACATATATGGCTTGTACAGATGTAATCGAACCTTTATTTGTGGTCGTAATTCTTTCCTGTAGGTTACCCATGTCCGTTGCTAAAGTTGGTTGGTATCCCACTGCTGAAGGTATTCTACCTAGTAAAGCAGATACTTCAGATCCAGCTTGTGTAAATCTAAATATATTATCAACAAAGAATAAAACGTCTTGTCCCTCTTGATCTCTAAAATATTCTGCAACAGTCAGACCAGTCAATGCTACTCTTGCTCTAGCTCCTGGAGGCTCATTCATTTGTCCGTATACTAACGCTGCTTTAGATCCCTCTCCATCTGGCTTAATAACACCAGAGTCTATCATTTCGTGATACAAATCATTACCTTCTCTAGTTCTTTCTCCTACGCCGGCAAAAACTGAAAATCCACCATGAGCTTTGGCAACATTGTTAATTAATTCCATGATCAGAACTGTTTTTCCAACACCAGCACCACCAAATAAACCAATCTTTCCTCCTTTTGCATAGGGAGCTAAAAGATCAATGACTTTAATACCTGTTACAAGTATTTCAGTTTCTGTAGATTGATCATTAAATTCTGGAGCTGATCTGTGTATTGGCCAATTGTCTGAACTTTTTACATCACCCTTTTCATCAATTGGTTCACCAATCACATTTATAATTCTTCCTAATGTTTCTGGTCCTACAGGAACTTTAATCGGTGCTGCAGTATCTGTTACTTCATCTCCTCTTTTAAGTCCCTCAGTTGCATCCATTGCAATCGTTCTCACACTTGACTCTCCTAAGTGTTGAGCAACCTCTAAAACTAGTCTATTTCCACCATTATCACACTCTAATGCTGTTAAAATTTCTGGTAGTTCTCCTTCAAATTTTACATCAACTACCGCCCCAATAATCTGTGTTATTTTCCCTTTTCTCATAATTATAAACTTTCTGCTCCTGAAATTATTTCTATTAACTCTTTAGTAATTGCTGCCTGACGACTTCTATTATACTCAATAGTAAGTTTGTCAACCATTTCACCTGCGTTTCTGGTTGCGTTATCCATTGCACTCATCCTCGAACCTTGTTCGCTAGCTGAATTCTCTAACATCGCTTTAAAAATCTGAGTTGAAATATTTTTAGGCAATAAGTTACTCAATATTTCATCCTCCTCTGGCTCAAATTCATAATTATCATCAGATGAATTTGTTTCCTCATCAGTTGTTTTTAAAGGAATAATTTGTTGCTCCTGTGGGATTTGGGTTATTACATTTTTAAATTGGTTGTAAAATATTACACATACATCAAATTCTTTATTTTCAAATTTTTCGATAACTGTCTTGCCTACTTTATCCGCATCAAAATAATTTACATTTTTTGAATCTTTGAAAGAAATTCTCTCTATGATATTATCACCATAAACACGTTTTAACTGATCATAACCTTTTGTTCCAACTGTAATGATTTTTAATGTTTTTCCTTCATCTAATATTTTTTGAAAATATAATTTTGCTTTTTTAATTATGTTAGTATTAAATCCACCACAAAGACCTCTATCTGATGTCATAACAACACATAAATGAATTTTATCCTCTCCTGTCCCAGAAAGTAATTTTGGAGCATTTTCAATATCTGATATTCCACCTGATAAGTTTAAAATAATATTATTCATTTTATCTGAATAAGGTCTTCCTTTTTCAGCACTTTCTTGCGCTCTTCTTAGTTTTGCAGCTGCTACCATCTTCATAGCTTTTGTTATTTTCTGTGTTGATTTAACACTCGAAATTCTCTTTTTTAGATCATCTAAACTTGCCATAATTTTAAGCGCTAAAATCTTTTTTAAGTTGGAGAATAATTTCGTTTAGGTTTTTCTCGTGCTCATCATCAAGTTTTCCAGATGTAGTAATAGCTTCGATGATTTCAGGTTTTTCAGCTTTACATTTTTCAATTATTTTATTTTCGAAACTTGAGATATCTTTTTGTTCGATATCATCAAGATGCCCTTTTACACCACAGAAAATAGAAATTACTTGTTCTGCCACAGTCATTGGTGAATACTGATTTTGTTTTAGAAGCTCAGTTAATTTTGAACCTCTATTAAGTAATTTTTGGGTTGATGCATCAAGGTCTGAACCAAATTGTGCAAATGCTGCCATCTCTCTGTATTGTGCTAGTTCTAATTTCATTGAACCAGAGACTTTTTTCATCGCTTTAGTTTGCGCTGAAGATCCCACTCTTGAAACTGATAATCCAACATTTATTGCAGGTCTAATACCTTGGTTAAAAAGCTCTGTTTCTAAAAATATTTGACCATCGGTAATAGAGATTACATTTGTAGGTATAAATGCTGAAACATCCCCCCCTTGAGTTTCAATAATAGGTAAAGCAGTCAGAGATCCACCACCATGTTCATCACTTAACTTGGCTGCTCTTTCGAGCAATCTGCTGTGTAAATAAAATACATCACCTGGATATGCTTCTCTTCCAGGCGGTCTTCTTAACAAAAGAGACATTTGTCTGTAAGCTACAGCTTGTTTTGATAAATCATCGTAAATTATTAGAGCATGCATACCATTATCTCTAAAGTATTCACCCATTGCACATCCAGTGTAAGGTGCTAAAAATTGTAATGGTGCAGCATCTGAAGCTGTTGCAGCAACTATTGTTGTATATTCCATTGCTCCAGCCTCCTCTAATGTTTTTTCTATTTGCCTCACAGTAGATCTCTTTTGACCAACTGCTACGTAAATACAATATAATTTTTTCTTTTCATCTCCAGACTCATTAATTTTCTTCTGATTTATAATTGCATCAATAGCAACTGCTGTTTTACCAGTTTGTCTATCCCCGATAATTAGCTCTCTTTGTCCTCTTCCAATTGGTACCAAACTATCAATTGATTTTAGGCCGGTTTGCATTGGTTCGCTAACTGATTTACGTGGAATTATACCTGGAGCTTTAACTTCAACTCTGCTTCTCTTTACACTTTTATCTAGTGCGCCCTTCCCATCAATTGGATTTCCTAAACCATCAACCACTCTACCTAGCAATTCCTTACCAACTGGAGTATCAACAATCGCACCTGTTCTTTTTACAGTATCACCTTCTCTTACTGATTTATCGTCACCAAAAATTACGACACCTACATTTTCACTTTCCAAATTTAATGCCATTCCTTTTGAGCCATCAGAAAATTCTACCATTTCACCCGCTTGAACATTATCTAAACCATATATTCTAGCAATACCATCTCCTACTGATAAAACCTGACCTACTTCAGTTACTTCAGCCTTATCTCCAAATTTCTTAATTTGCTCTTTTAATATCTTAGTTACTTCTGACGGATTTATTTCCATTTATGCCTCTATCATTTTATTTTCAATTTGTTGTAATTTATTTTTAATAGAGGTATCTACCATAATACTTCCTACTTGTATTATTAATCCTCCAATTAAACTTTTATCGAACTTATAGTCTAATTTTATTTTTGAGCTAAAATTTTTTGACAAATCGTTTTTAATTTTATCGATTTGATCATTTGATAATTCTTTTGAAGATATTAATTCAGCTTTAACTTCACCTCTTTTTTTTGAACAAGTATTAACAAAGTCCTTAAGAATTAATTGCACAAAAAAAAATCTTCTTTTTGAAATCAAAAAACTTAGAAACTTAGTAAGTAATTTATTTAAATTATACTTCTCTGCAATTTTTGATAAAACATTGTTTAAATCTTCAACTGAGTTTGTCGGGTCTTTTATTAAAGAATTAAGATCCTCGCTTTCATGAATTAATTTTAAAAAGAGGTTAGAGTGACTTTCTACTTCTTCTAATGAATTCTCCTCATGAGATAATTCATAAAGTGCTAACGAGTATCTACTCGCGGTTGTCACTGAAAAACTGTTATTTTTACTCAATTTTAACTCTTATTATTACTATGATTTTCTCGTGTAACTAGCACATGACTCTGTTGTCTTCAAGTATCAGATTGACCAAATATTGTTAAATTTTAAAGTTAATTGAAAGATATTGGGTCAACATCAACCGTCAGTTTTATTTCTTTTGGTAATTTATAATTATTCAAGATTTGACTTAGTTTTCTTTGTATTTTTCTATTTTTATTAGATCTAATAAGTAATCTATTTCTATATCTCCCCCTGACTTTATAGATTGGCGCGTTAACGGGTCCAAGAACTCGATCATCTAGATTATTTACCAAATAATTCTTAAGATTATTAGATTCTTGCTCTAATTTTAATTCTTTAGGAGATGTCAAAATCAAAGATACAAATCTTTCAAAAGGGGGCAAATTATAATTTTCTCTTAATTTAAGTTCACTATCTAAAAATATAAATGGATCAGGATCTGTAATTTGACTAATTATTTTTTGATTTTTTCCAAAAGTTTGAAAATAAACTGTTGCAGGTTTTCCTGCTCTGCCAGCTCTTCCTGAAAGTTGATGATAGAGTTGTAAATTTTTTTCAGCCACTCTCAAATCATGGCCATTTAATGTTAAATCAATATCTAACACAACAATACAATTTAATTTAGGAAAATGAAAACCTTTTGAAATTAATTGAGTACCTACTAAAATATCAATTTCACCGCTAACTATTTGATTTAGTTTTTCTACAGAGGATTTTTTACTCATTGTGTCACTTGAAAATATTGAAATTTTTTTGTCAGGAAATAATAATTTTACTTCCTCAGCAACTCTTTCAACACCACTTCCACTAAAAACTAGATCACATTCATTACCTTTTTTACAATCTCTATTAAGATCGCTTTTAAAACCACAGTAATGACATAAAAGTTTTTTTTTATTTTTGTGAAACACAAGATTAATTGAGCAATGTGGACAAGAATATACATTTAAACAATTTTTGCATAATGCAAATGGCGCAAAACCTCTTCTATTAATAAAAAATAATATTTGATCTTTTTTAATTAAATGTTCTTTGACTTTTTCTACAGTTTTATTTGATATCCAAGAATTTTTATTAAGTTTATTTAAATTTAAATCTATTATTTCGTAAGAGGGTAAACTTGCATCTTTATATCTTTTTAATAGCCTAGAACCTGAATACTTACTTTTTTTTACATTTGAATAAGTTTCGATTGACGGCACAGCAGTAACTAAATTAATGGGAATATTCTCAAATTTTGCTCTAGAGATAGCCATATCTCTGGCATTGTAAATCACTCCCTCATCTTGTTTGAAAGATTGATCATGTTCTTCATCAACAATTATTAAACCCATATTCTTAAAAGGTAAAAATAGAGAAGATCTAGCTCCAATTACAACTTTTATTTTTCCAGAAGAAAGACCACTCCAAATTACTTTTTTTCTTTTTAGACTAATGCCAGAATGCCAAACAGATGGATTAAATCCAAAAAATTCTTTGAATTTTCTCTCAAATTCAGCTGTCAATCCAATTTCAGGCAATAATATTAGGGCTTGCTTATTTTTTTCTAAAATATCAAATATGTGTTTAAAATACACAATGGTTTTTCCAGAACCAGTCGTGCCTTGTAACAAATGAACCCTAAATTTATTATCTTTATTTTTTAATTCATTTAATATTTTATTTTGGTCTTTAGATAGTTTAAATTCTTTAGAACCATTTCTTTTTAAAAAAAAATTATATTCTTTATCATCAAAATTTTCGATTGCCTCACCACTTAATAAATGTAATTTTAAAGACATACCTTTGGGAACTAAATTGTATTCAGAAAACCAATTTAAAAACTTGATTGTCTCTTTTTTTAGAGGTTTGATATTTAATCTTTTATCAATTTCTTTTATTTTGAAACTTTTATTATTATTTTTTTCAAAATTATCCCAAACGACTCCTGTAATTTTAGATTTACCAAACGAAACCTTAACATACTCTCCAACTTTTAAATTTAAATTACTTTTATAAGTAAATGGGTAATCAAAAATATTTGGTAAAAGAACTGGATATTTCATAAATAAAGTTATGAAATATATTAAGAGTGAATCTGCCTTTTATCTACAGATAATGCTGCTTCTTTAATTGCTTCTGAAAAAGTTGGATGCGCATGACAAGTTCTTGCAATATCCTCAGAACTAGCGCCAAATTCCATAGCTACAGACATCTCAGCGATCATTTCTCCTGCATGAGGACCAATAATATGCACTCCTAATACACGATCTGTCGAGCTATCAGCTAATATTTTAACGAATCCTTCAGGCTCATTTATCGCTTTTGCTCTTGAATTTGCCATGAATGGAAATTTTCCAATTTTATAGCTAATATTTTTTTCTTGAAGTTGTTCTTCATTTTCACCTACATAAGCAACTTCTGGAGATGTGTATATTACCCCTGGTATCAAATTATAATTTACATGTCCAGATTGACCTGCAATCAATTCTGCAACAGCAATTCCCTCCTCCTCTGCTTTGTGAGCAAGCATAGGACCATCTATTACATCACCTATTGCATAAATATTTTTTATATTTGTCTCAAAATTTTTATCAACTTTAATTCTCCCTTTTTTATCAAGGCTTACACCAATGCTATCTAGGTTTAAATTGTCAGTATAGGGTTTTCGGCCAACAGAAATAAGAACTACATCTGCCTCTAGTTTGCTTTTTTTTCCATTATTAGAAATATCAACTGTAACTCCTTCACTACTTTTAGAAATTTTTTCAACTTTAGTTTTTAAATCAAATTTAATATTTTGTTTTTTTAAAATTTTCATAAACTCGCTAGAAATTTCTTTATCTAAACCGGGAGTTATATGGTCAAGATACTCTACAACTTGTACTTCGGTTCCTAGTCTTGACCAAACTGATCCCATTTCTAATCCAATATATCCTCCACCTACTACAATCATTTTTTTTGGAAGCTTAGAAATGGATAATGCTCCTGTTGAGGATAATATTTGTTTTTCATCGAACTCTACTCCAGGGAGAGGTAAAGGTGCTGAGCCAGTACTAATGATTATTTTACTAGATTTTATCTTTGTCTCTTGATCATCATTTTTTACTAAAATTTCATCTTTAGCTATTAAAGTTCCGGTCCCCTTAATGTATGTGACCTTATTTTTTTTAAACAAAAATTCTACACCTTTCGTCAATGTTGACACTGACTTTTCTTTATTTTCCATCATTTTTTTTAAATTTAATTTCACCTCACCTGTCTCAATACCAATGTCTGCAAAATTTTTAGCTTTGTGAAAATTCTCAGAAAGATTTAATAAACTTTTTGATGGTATACATCCAATATTTAAACAAGTTCCTCCCAAAGAACCTCTTGATTCAATGCACGCAGTATTTAATCCTAATTGTGCCAATCTTATAGCGCAAACATATCCCGCAGGACCACCACCAATTACTGTAACATCAAATTTATCATTCATTATATATTTAAAAATAATCTTCTTGGATCTTCAAGATTCTCCTTTACAGTTTTTAGAAAAGTGACCGATTCTTTTCCATCTATTATTCTGTGATCGTAAGATAATGCTAAATACATTATAGGTTTAATTTTAATTTCACCATTAACGTTAACTGGTCTTTCTACAATATTGTGCATTCCCAATACTCCTGATTGAGGAGGATTCAAAATGGGAGTTGATAACATAGAGCCATAAACTCCTCCATTACTAATTGTAAATGTTCCTCCTTGAAGATCATCAATTGATAAATTTCCACTATTGGCTTTTTCAGATAGTCTTTTAATTTCTTTTTCTATATCAGCAAATGACATTTCATCTGCATTTCTTAAAACTGGCACAACCAGACCTTTATCGGTACCGACTGCAAAACTTATGTTATAATAATTCTTATAAATAATATCTTCACCCTCAATTTCTGCATTTATTGCTGGAAATAATTTTAACCCAACAACACACGCTTTCACAAAGAAAGACATCAATCCCAACTTTATGCCATATCTATTTTTGAAATCCTCTTGGTTGTCCTTTCTCATCGAAATTATCGCAGACATATCAACTTCATTAAAAGTTGTTAACATTGCAGCATTTTCTTGGGCTTGTTTAAGTCTTTTAGCTATGGTTTGTCTTAACCTAGTCATTTTAATTCTCTCTTCCTCACCATATTGAATTTTTCTTTGATTAGGTTGTGGGTTAGTACCCATTAAACTTAAAAGGTCACCTTTTAATACTCTACCATCTCTCCCTGTTCCTTTAACTTTTTCTACATCAATATTATTTTCACTAGCAATTTTTCTTACAGCAGGCGAAAGAACAATAGGATTAATTTTTGTAGGTTTAGTCGTTTGCACCTCATCAGTTAGTATAAGAGGTTCTTCATTGATCTCATCTAAAAGTTCCATAGGCTCTTCTTTGCTGGTTAAAGAAGTTTCATTAGATTTTGGATTAGGTTTTTTTTCTACATCTAGATTTATGACATTAGACTCTTTATCTTTTTTGTGATCTTCAGGAATAATTTCTTTCTTCATATCTTGTTTTGAGGACGATTTTTTCTCTAAATTTGACTTTTCATTAGAAACTGAACCTAGCACTGCACCGACTTCAACAGTATCTCCATCTTTTGAATTCATTTCTGATAATATTCCACTTATTGGAGAAGGGACCTCTAAATTCACTTTATCAGTCTCAAGTTCAACAATAGCTTCATCCACTTCAACTGAGTCGCCGACTTTTTTAAGCCACTTTGAAATGGTTGCCTCTGTTATACTCTCTCCTAATTCCGGAACTAATATTTTTTCACTCATTATTCAAAAACTTTTTTTATAATTTCTTCTTGTTCTACCAAATGCCTTTTTGCGTAGCCAGTTGCAGGTGATGCATCAGGATTTCTTCCAATATAAGAAATATTATTATTTTTAGCTTTAATAGTTTCTAATGTCCATTGAATATAATCTCTCACTGAAAACCATGCACCCATATTTTTTGGTTCCTCTTGGCACCAATAGAATTTAGCCTTATTTGCATAAGGTCTTAATTCTTTGACTAAGCTTTTTACAGGGAAAGGATATAACTGTTCAATTCTAAATAAAATTACATCATCTCTTTTAATTTTTTCTCTTGCAGCTAATAAATCAAAGTAAACTTTTCCAGAACAAAGAATAACTTTTTCAATTTCGTCAGGATTTTTTAATTTTATAAAATTTTCGTTATCATTACTTAATGCATGATCCCATAAAATACGATGAAATGATGTTTGCTTATTAAAATCCTTAATATCTGAAACACAATATTTATTTCTTAAAAGTGACTTTGGTGTCATTAAAACTAAAGGTTTTCTGAAGTCACGATGAATTTGCCTTCTAAGAGCATGAAAATAATTCGCTGGCGTAGTACAGTTCATTACTTGAAGATTATCATTAGCACACAACTGCAAAAATCTCTCTAATCTTGCAGATGAATGCTCAGGTCCTTGGCCCTCATATCCATGCGGCAATAACATTACTAATCCAGAAGCTCTCTGCCATTTTCTTTCACCCGAAGATATAAATTGATCAATGATAACTTGTGCTCCATTCGCAAAATCACCAAATTGTGCTTCCCAAATTGTTAATGTATTTGGCTCAACTAAACTGTATCCATATTCAAAACCAAGAACTGCTAACTCTGAAAGGAAACTGTCAACAATCTCAAATTTTTTTTGTGTTTTTGAGATACTATTCAATGGTATATATCTAGAATTATTCTCTTGATTTCGTAAAACTGAGTGCCTTTGGCTAAAAGTTCCTCTTCCAGAGTCTTGACCCACAAATCTTACTGGAAAACCTTCATCTAATAATGATCCAAAAGCAAGTGCTTCTGCTGATGACCAATCAATATTAGAACCTTGATCAATTGTTTTTTTTCTGTTTTTAAATATTTTATTAATTGTCTTATGAACATTAATCTCATTAGGAATTATATTAATTTTATCTGAGATATTTCTCAAAAGATCAGGATCTGCACCTGTGATCCCCTTTTTATCTTTTCCTTTTTTAGGTTTGTAACTCGACCAAGCTCCTTCAAACCATTCTATTTTTGGTTTGTAATCCTTTGCAGTTTTAAATTGATCATCTAATAAAGTTTTAAATTTTTTAATTTGATTATTTAATTCATTTTCTGAAAGTAAATCCTCATCTATGAGTTTTAATCCATAAATTTTTGCCGCAGAAGGATGTGATCTTATTTTTTTGTACATAAGAGGTTGGGTGAAAGAGGGCTCATCTCCCTCATTATGTCCAAATCTTCTATAACAAACTAAATCTAAAACCACATCTCGATTAAATTTAAGCCTGAACTCTGTTGCAATTCTTGATCCATAAACTACAGCCTCTGGATCATCTCCATTAACGTGTATTATTGGAGCCTCAACCATTTTAGCAATATCTGATGGATGAGGTGAGGATCTTGCAAATCTTGGGCTAGTTGTAAACCCAATTTGATTATTTACAATTATGTGAATTGTTCCGCCTGTGTTATGACCTGGCAAACCAGACATTGCAAAACATTCAGCTACTACACCTTGTCCAGCAAAAGCAGCATCTCCATGAATTAAAATTGGAATAACCTTATTTCTTTTTGCATCTTTGTGAAAAAATTGCTTTGCTCTGGTTTGACCTAAAACTACTGGATTGACTGCCTCTAAATGTGAGGGATTATCAGTTAGACTTACATGAACAACATTTCCATCAAATTCTCTATCAGAAGAGGCACCCAAATGATATTTTACATCGCCGGCGCTGTCTTCCTCTGTATTATTAATTTCACCAGCAAACTCGTTAAATATTCTTTTGTATGATTTTTGTAGGACGTTAGCTAAAACATTTAGTCTTCCCCTGTGGGACATACCAATTTTAACTTCTTTAATATTTGACTGACCACCAATTTTAATTATTTGCTCTAACGCGGGTATCAAACTTTCACCACCATCAAGACCAAATCTTTTTGATCCCACATATTTTGTGTGTAAGAATTTTTCAAAACCTTCAGCTTGTATTAATTTGTTTAAGATTGCATTTTTTCCATTTACTGTAAATTTCAATGCATTTTCATCTTTTTCAACTCTATCACGAAACCATTTTCTCTCTGTTGGATTTGAAATATGCATATATTCGTAACCAATATTTCCACAATAAATTTTTCTTAATACGGACAGAATTTCTTTTATGTTAGAATATTCTTTATTTAAGACACCATCTAAGTAAATTTTTTTACTATAGTCATCTTTTTTAAATCCATAATTTTCAGGATGTAGTTCATCAAGATACTCACTTTCTCTCATTTCTAATGGATCAACTTTTGATAATAAATGACCACGCTGTCTATAAGCTCTAATCAAAGAGACTGCTTTAATAGAATTACTGTTACTTGCGACTATATCGTTTTGATCTATTTCTTTATTTTGACTTTCTTGAATCTCAATTTCATTTTCAAGTATTTTAATCTCATCAATTTTATTTTTTCTTGGACTCCAAGATGGTCCATTAACCTCTTTAACAATTGAATTAATATCATCGCCAATATCTATAAAATATTTTTTCCAACTCTCAGGTAAATTTGGATCATTATTTACATACTTCACATACATTTGTTCTATAAATGCACTATTTGATTTATTAAGAAATGAAGTTTTTTTGTATTCTAAATTTTTAGATGATGACATTTTTAAATATAATTATACACGAATAAGGTGTTATCAATTAGACAATTTATTCAATAGAGTTATTCCAATTTCAGATGGTGATTTTGCCATTGTAATACCAGATTTTTCCATAATTTTAATTTTTTCATCAGCGTTACCTTTTCCACCTGATATTATTGCACCAGCATGACCCATTCGTCTACCAGGTGGTGCTGTAATTCCGGCTACAAATCCAACCATTGGTTTTTTTATCTTATGATTTTTTATAAATTCTGCAGCTTCTTCTTCAGCAGTACCCCCGATCTCCCCAATCATGACTATAGACTCAGTTTTTTCATCATTTAAAAACAGATCTAGACAATCAATAAAATTTGTACCATTTATTGGATCTCCACCTATTCCTATACATGTAGATTGACCCAGGCCATTTTCTGAGGTTTGGGCTACAGCCTCATAAGTTAAAGTTCCTGACCTAGAAACAATTCCTACTGTTCCTTTTTTATGAATATTTCCAGGCATTATTCCAATTTTACATTCATCAGGAGTAATTACCCCTGGACAGTTGGGACCAATAAGTCTCGATTTAGAGTTCGAAAGTCTTCTTTTTACTTTAAGCATGTCTAAAACTGGAATTCCTTCACTTATACATACAATCAATTCTATAGATGAATCAATTGCCTCTATAATTGCTGAAGCTGCAAACTTTGCGGGAACATAAATCATTGTTGCATTTGCACCTGTCTGATCTTTAGCTTCTTTAACGGTATTAAATACTGGTCTTTCCAAATGAATTTGACCTCCTTTTTTAGGAGTAACTCCACCAACCAAGTTAGTTCCATACCTAATAGATTGTTCAGAATGAAAAGTGCCATGGGCGCCAGTGAAACCTTGACAAATTACTTTGGTATCCTTGTTAATTAAAACTGACATTATTTTATTGCCTCAACAATTTTTTTTGCCGCATCGGATAAATCATTTGCAGAAATAATCTCTAACCCTGAATTATCTAAAATTTCTTTTCCCTCTTTGAAATTTGTGCCTGCTAGTCTCACTACTAAAGGAACTTTAATTTTTATTTCTTTTGCTGCATCTACAACACCTTGTGCGAGTACATCACATCTCATTATTCCTCCAAAAATATTTATTAGTATTCCTTTTACATTTTTGTCAGATAAGATAATTTTAAATGCGGCTGAGACTTTTTCTTTGGACGCACCACCGCCTACGTCTAAAAAATTTGCAGGTTCTTCTCCATACAATTTAATAATATCCATGGTGGCCATTGCTAATCCAGCACCATTTACCATACATCCTATATTTCCATCCAATTTAATGTATGCTAGATCATGTTTGCTTGCTTCAATTTCAGTTTCTTCTTCTTCATTAAAATCTCTAAGTTTCTGAATTTCTGGATGTTTAAATAATGCATTTTCATCAAAAGTCATCTTTGCGTCCAAACACACAATTTTATTTTTTTTGGTTAAAATGAGAGGATTTATCTCTACTAAATTTGCATCTGTATCAATGAACATTTTGTAAATTGATTTTATTAAATTGATTGCTTGTTTACTTGCATCGTTGTCTAAGCAAAAAATTTTAATAATTTTGTTACATTCTTCCTCTGAAATACTTTCATTAAAATCTACTTTAGTAGTGATTATTTTCTCTGGTGATTTTACAGCAACTTCCTCAATATTCATTCCACCCTGATCACTGGAAATAAATGCAATTTTCGCAGAGGCTCTATCAACAAGACAGGACAGATAGAATTCTTTTTCTATTTCTGATGCAGTTTCAACATACAATCTTTTTACCTCTCTTCCTGAGGGTCCAGTTTGATGAGTAACTAATGTTTTTCCAAACAATTTATTCGCTTCCTTTTCCAAAAGAGCTAAATTGTCAACAATTTTTACTCCTCCAGCCTTTCCCCTGCCTCCTGCATGAATTTGAGCTTTTAATACATACTTGTCAGCTTTGAGATTTTTTACTTTTTCAATTAACTCATTTACATCAAGAGCGTAAACTCCTTCAGGTACAACCGCGCCATACTTTTTAAGTATTTCTTTTGCCTGGTGCTCGTGGATATTCATTTAATCTTTGTTTAAGTCAGGGTCTATTTTAGATGCTGCATCCCATAATTTTATCACAGCTTCTACTGAATTATTAAACTCTGTTTTTTCATTTTCATTAAGGTCGATTTCCTCAATTTTTTCAACACCTTCATTTCCAATGATAACAGGAACTCCTGCATATACATTATTAATTCCATACTCCCCATGTAAATATGCTGCACATGGTAAAAGTTTTTTTTGATCTTTTAAAAATGCCTCAGCCATCTCAACTCCAGATGCTGCAGGTGCATAAAATGCTGATCCTTTTTCTAAATATTTTACAATTTCCGCACCACCATCTCTAGTTCGCTGATTAATACTCTCTAATTTTTCGTCAGAAATCTTTCCCTGTTTCACTAACTCCATCAATGGTTGACCAGAGACTTTTGTAAATCGTGGAAGAGGTACCATTGTATCCCCATGTCCACCCATTACCATAGCATCTATTTCTTTTACAGGAACATGTAATTCTTCAGATAAAAATAGTTTAAATCTTGAACTATCCAATATACCTGCCATCCCTACAACCTTATGAACGGGGAGTCCTGAATATTTTTGAAATGCCATTACCATTACATCCAATGGATTTGTAATACAAATTACAAAGGCATTAGGCGCATTATTTTTTATTCCTTCTGCAACTTGTTTAATAATTTTTAAATTAATTCCTAATAGATCGTCTCTACTCATTCCAGGTTTTCTAGGAACACCTGCTGTAATTATAATAACATCTGATCCTTTTATATCTTCATACTTATCTGTTCCTGAAAATTTTACATTAAATCCATCTACCGAGGAAGATTGGGCTATATCTAAACCTTTTCCCTTTGCTATTCCACTTGCAACATCAAATAAAACAACTTCATCCACTAGTTCTTTTAAACCAATTAAATGAGCTAAAGTTCCTCCAATTTGACCTGCCCCTATTAAAGAAATTTTACTCATTTTATTTCATTGTTGGCATAATAAATTCAGGATTAGATCTAATTCCTGATGGCCATCTAGAAGTAATAGTTTTTAATTTAGTATAAAATTTTACACCTTCCATACCATGCGTTCCGCTATCTCCAAATAATGACCTTTTCCATCCTCCAAAACTATGGAAAGCCATTGGAACTGGTATTGGAACATTTATCCCTACCATTCCAACTTGAATTTTACTTGCGAATGTTCTACCTGCATCTCCATCTCTAGTATAAATGCTAACTCCATTTCCGTATTCATGCTCATTAATCATTTTTGTAGCCTCTTCAAATGTTTTTACCCTAACAACAGATAAAACTGGTCCAAATATCTCCTCTTTATAAATTCTCATATCAGTAGTCACATGATCAAAAAGACACCCACCAATATAAAATCCATTTTCATATCCCTGTAATTTCAAATTTCTTCCATCAAGAACAAGCTTTGCTCCCTCTTTAACTCCTAGATCTACATAGCCTTTTACTTTTTCTAAATGTTCTTTGGTTACTAAAGGGCCCATCTCAGATGATTTATCCATACCGGGTCCAATTTTTAATGCTTCAGCCTTTTTTGATAGTCTTGAGACTAACTCATCACCTATATCTCCTACCGCTACTGCTACTGACTGCGCCATACATCTTTCTCCAGCTGAACCATATGCAGCACCCATCAAACCATTTACGGCACCATCTAAATCACAATCTGGCATAACAACTAAATGGTTTTTTGCTCCACCTAATGCTTGAACTCTCTTTTCATTTTTAGCTGCATTTTCATATATGTATTTAGCAATAGGAGTTGATCCAACAAAACTAACAGCTTTAATATTTTGGTTTGTTAAAATAGCATCAACAACCTCTTTATCACCATTTACAACATTAAAAACACCCTCAGGAAGACCAGCTTCATGAAGAAGTTCAGCTAATTTCATCGGACATGAAGGATCTTTTTCTGATGGTTTTAAAATAAAACTATTTCCACATGCAATAGCTAATGGAAACATCCACATCGGTACCATAGCTGGAAAATTAAATGGGGTTATACCAGCTGCAACACCTAAAGGCTGCCGCATTGAATAACTATCAACATTTGTTCCAACATTTTCAGAAAACTCTCCTTTAAGTAAATGTGGAATTCCACATGCAAACTCTACAACTTCTAATCCTCTTATTAATGACCCTTTGGCATCCTCGTAAACTTTTCCATGCTCTGAGACTATTAGTTTTGCCAGTTCATCAAAATTTTTTTCTATAAGCTCTTTAAATCTAAACATTATTCTAGCTCTTTGAAGTGGAGGATTTAAAGACCAAGTATCAAAAGCTTTTTGTGCAATTTCAACTGCACCATCTAAATCTGATTTTGAGGCTAAAATGACCTCAGATTCTTGCTCTCCAGTAGCAGGATTAAAGACTTTACCTTTTCTTTCTGAATTGCCTGGAGTTATTTTTCCACCAACAAAATGTTTGATTAAATTCATGATTGAAATTATTTAATTAAGTAATCAAGCTGTTGCAAGCATTTTCTTTATCTCTGCAATAGCTTTTGCAGGATTTAAGCCCTTAGGGCAAGCATTTGTACAATTCAAGATAGTATGACATCTGTAAAGTTTAAGTTCGTCAGCAACTTTTTTAAGTCTTTCTTTTCTGTCCTCGTCTCTACTATCAATTATCCACCTGTAAGCTTGAAGTAAAACTGCAGGACCTAAATATTTTTCACCATTCCACCAATAACTTGGGCAGGATGTTGAACAGCATGCACACATTATACACTCGTATAAACCATCTAATTTTGCTCTATCCTCTTTTGTCTGAATGTTTTCTTTGTCATTTATTTTTGTTGTTTTTAGCCAAGGTTCAACCGACTCGTATTGTTTGTAAAGAGTGCTTAAGTCTCCAATTAAATCTTTTAAGACTTTTAAATGTGGTAATGGATAAATATCGATATCTCCATCTAAGTCAGAATGAGATTTGGTACACGCTAGACCGTTCTTTCCATTCATATTCATTGCACATGACCCACATACTCCATGAGCACATGATCTTCTATATGCGATAGACGGATCAATTTCATTTTTGATTTTATTTAAAATATCTAAAACTTTAGAAGAGCAATTATCCATATCAACCTCATAAGTATCAATTCTTGGATTTTCATTTTTAGATGGATCCCATCTATAAACATTTACTTTTCTTATATTTTTTGATCCTGTTTTGTCTTTGTAATATTGACCTTTTTTTATTTTTGAATTTGACGGTAAATTAAACTGTACCATTAATATACTCTTTCCTGAGGAGGAAAATATTGTACATCATTAGTTAGTGTTGATCTATGAACTGGTCTATAATTTATTTTTGTTTTAGAGCCATTGCACCATGAGAGAGTATGTTGCATATAATTTTCATCATCTCTTTTCGGATAGTCTTCTCTTGCATGTGCTCCTCTACTTTCTTTTCTGTGATAAGCTGAGTCCATAGTAGTAATCGCTTGTCTAATTAAGTTATCGAATTCTAAAGTTTCGACTAGATCTGTATTAAATATTAATGATTTATCTTTAACAGATAAAGATTCCATACCCTCAAAAGGTTTTCTTATTTCATCAACACCTTCCTTTAATGTCTTTTCACTTCTAAATACAGCACACTTAGACTGCATTGTTTTTTGCATTGATAGTCTAAGTTCAGATGTAGGGTTAGAACCTTGAGAGTTTCTAAGTTTATCAAATCTATCTAAACATCTATCAGTCTCACTTTTATCGATTTCGTCATGTTTCATTCCTGGTTTTACAAGTTCTGCTGCTCTTTTTGCAGCTGCTCTTCCAAAAACTACAAGATCAATTAATGAGTTTGAGCCCAATCTATTAGCACCATGAACAGATACACATGCAGCTTCTCCGATCGCCATTAAACCAGGAACAGTTTTCTCCGATCCATTAACTGTAAGAACTTCGGCCTTATAGTTTGTTGGTATTCCCCCCATGTTGTAATGCACAGTTGGAACAACAGGTATTGGCTCCTTAGTTACATCCACGTTAGCAAATAATTTAGAAGCTTCAGAAATACCTGGTAATCTTTCTTCTATAACTTTAGGGTCTAAGTGATCTATATGAAGATGAACATGATCTTGTTCTTTTCCTATACCTCTACCTTCATTTATTTCTACTGCAATTGATCTACTTACTACGTCTCTTGATGCTAAATCTTTTGCTTTTGGTGCGTAACGCTCCATAAATCTTTCACCTTTTGAATTTACTAAATAACCTCCTTCACCTCTAACACCTTCTGAAATTAAAGTCCCATGACCGTATATACCAGTGGGGTGAAATTGTACAAATTCCATGTCTTGTAAAGGTAAACCAGCTCTTAAAACCATCGCATTACCATCTCCAGTACAAGTATGAGCAGAAGTAGCTGAGTAATATACTTTTCCATACCCTCCTGTTGCAATAATTGTAATGTGAGATCTGAATCTGTGTATAGTTCCATCGTTAAGGTTCCAAGCAATTAAACCTTTGCATGCTCCATCTTTCATTATTAAATCTAGTGCAAAGTACTCAATAAAAAATTCGGTATTGTGCTTCAAAGCTTGTCCATACAGAGTGTGAAGTATTGCATGTCCTGTTCTATCAGCCGCCGCGCATGTTCTCTGAACCGTCTCATTTCCATAATTTTTTGTCATACCCCCAAAGGGTCTTTGATAAATTTTTCCATCTTCCGTTCTACTAAACGGGACTCCATACTTTTCTAATTCTAGCACCGCTGCTGGAGCCTCTTTACATAAATATTCTATTGAGTCCTGGTCACCCAACCAATCTGCACCTTTAACTGTATCATACATGTGCCATCTCCAGTCATCCTCACCCATATTTCCTAACGCCGCAGAAATACCTCCTTGTGCAGCAGAAGTATGACTTCTTGTGGGAAATACTTTTGACACACAGGCTGTTTTCAGACCAGCTTCACTTAGGCCAACTGCAGCTCTTAAACCTGAGCCACCAGCACCCAAGACAACTACATCATATTCATGATCAATTATTTTGTACGAACTCATAACTATAAATTAAATACTAAGATAATTATTAATAATGGAAATACTATAGCAAAGATATTTAAGGTTTTATTTGCGGCATTTTTGATATTTTTGTCTTCAATATAATCTTCAAAAACCTCACTTATACTTAGTGCAGAGAAAAAATATGCAAAAATCAAAAACATGCTAAATAATAATTTGGATGGCTGTGAGGATATAAATGTTAGTACCTCATTATAGCTTTTGTCATAAATAGAAGCCAAACTCATTGCAAACCATATCATTAAAGGTATTAAAATTGCTGAACTTACTTTTAAAAACAACCATTTCTTAGTTACAGATCCCATTAAATTATTAACCTTCCAATAGCATAAATTGAAACTGCTAAAGGAAAAGAGCCAATTAAAACAATCAATCCAGATATTTTTGTAGTTTTGGGTTCAAAACCATATCCTAAGTCCATTATCAAATGTCTCATCTCGCTTAGAACTTGAAATGTGAAAGACCAGATTATTCCAATACAAATAAATTTACCTAAAAAAGAGGACAAAAAAGAACTTGTGTGTTCATAATAACCCTCACCCAATAATAATGAAGCTATCCATAAACCTATTAAAGTAATAGCAAGAAAATTTATAATACCAGTTATCCGATGTGATATTGAAACCAATGAGGAAATGTGCCAGTTATAAATCTGAATATGTGGTGATATTGGGTTTTTATCTTCCATAAAAATCTTTTTCTATTAAAGCTTCAGCAATTTCAACAGCATTAAGTGCTGCACCTTTTAATAAATTATCTGATACTATCCATAAATTAATTGAATTAGGTTGAGATGAGTCATCACGGATTCTTGATACAAATGTCTCGAATTTATCCTCAGCCTCAACTGGAGTGATGTATCCACCATCTTTATGTTCATCAACCACTTTACATCCTGGAGATGATGATAAAACAGTCTTTACTTCTTCTAAGTTATGTTTCTTATTAAATTCTACATTCACACTTATTGAGTGAGATACGAGAACAGGAATTCTTACACAGGTAGAGGTAATACTAATTTTATTATCTAAAATTTTTTTCACTTCATCATGATTTTTTTGCTCCTCTTTTGTATTTCCGTTTTCAAGAAAGCTATCGATATGTGGTATTGCATTGAAAGCTATCTGCTTAGTAAAATTTTTAGACTGAACATTTTTGTTTTCCAATACTTCCTTTGTTTGAGATATCAGTTCATCCATGCCAGCTTTTCCTGCGCCTGATACTGACTGGTAAGTAGATGCAACTATTCTTTTGACATTATATAAATCGTGTAAAGGTTTAAGAGCTACAACTATTGGAATTACAGAACAATTAGCATTTGCTACAATATTTTTATTTTTAAATTTTGGTAATTCTTTTGAATTTACTTCAGGTACAATTAAAGGTATTTCAGGATCTTTTCTAAAAAATTTTGAATTATCTATAACGATTGTTTTTTCAGCAGCTATTGGCGCCCATTTTTCAGCTATTGCTGATCCAGCTGCAAAAAATGCTATTTTTACTTTTGAAAAATCAAACTCCTCTAAGTTTATTACTGTATGTTCTTTGCCTAAAAAATGTATTTTTTTTCCAGCACTATTTTGGGAAGCAACTAAGTAAGCTTCGGTTACAGGAAAATTTTTTTTTTCCAAAACTTCAATTAATTTTCGACCTACGTTTCCAGTTGCACCAACTATTGCTATATTCATGATATTTAGAGTTTTATACTAAATGAAAGGTAAATCACAAACTTTTCCATCAAAATGATTACCATTTATATTGATTTTGAAGGATTTCGACTCCTCAAAGTGAGGTTTATTTATCATTGCAATTCCTATAACTTGGCCGAATGTTGGATTATAACATCCAGATCTTAATTCTCCAATTACTTGATTATTTTCATCAATTAAATCCATTGAACCAGTAACATTTATTTCCTTAGTATCAATTTTTACTCCCATCAATTTTTTTTTAATTCCTTCTGATTTTATTTTCTTTAATTTTTCTTTACCTAAAAAATCTACGTCACTGTCAATATTGATATATTTATCAAATCCACATTCATATGGATTGTCTCCATTGTCCATGTCATTACCGTGTGAAAGTAAACCACTCTCAATACGTTCAATTAAATTTGGTCCACCTGGTTTAATATTAAATTCTTTACCAATTTCAAAAAGATGATCATATAATTTTAAACCAGACTCGTTGTGTTCCATATAAATTTCATAGCCACCTTGTTTAGACCATCCAGATTTTGCAATAAGATGTTTATCTCCACCAAATTCAAAATAATCAAAGCCAAAAAATTTTAAATTTACAATTTTTTCTCCAAAAACTTTTTCCATTAATTGAAATGATTTTGGTCCTTGCACTGCCATTATGTCAACATCAGGTTCAGAAATTTTTACATCAAATTTGTTTCCAATCGCCAATCCTTTGGCAAATAAAATTACATCTGAGTCAGCTAAAGAAATCCACCATCTATTTTCATTTAGTCTTAAGACTACAGGATCATTTATTAAACCAGCATTATCATCAATTATTGGGCAGTAGTAACATCTTCCATCTTTAGATTTTGATAAATCTCTACATGTCATTAATTGAACTAATTTTGCAGAATCTTTACCAGAAATTTCAACTTGTCTTTCAGCAGCAACATCCCAAATTTGAACATGCTCTTTCAAGTGATGATAAGCATCTTCCACAGAACCAAATGCTGCTGGCAACAACATATGATTATAAATGGTGTAAGCAGTCACACCTTGTTTCTCAATTCTAGAGGTATACGGTGTTCCCCTTAGTCTTCTTGATTTGGCTATTAAAAAGTTTTTCATTTATTTTTCCGCATTACTGTCATCTTATTTCAATTTTGTAAAGAAACTATATTAGCTAAGCTCTTTAGCTTGTTTTCTTAATTCAAACTTTTGAATTTTACCCGTTGATGTCTTTGGCAATGGAGCAAATACTACTTTCTTTGGAAGTTTAAACCCAGCGAGAGTTTCTCTACAAAAAGTAATAATTTCCTCCTCTGTGCTAGATTTCCCTTCTATCAACTCCACAAAGGCACATGGAGTTTCTCCCCATTTCTCATCGGGCTTTGCAACAACTGCTGCCAGAGATACTGCAGGGTGTTTTGATATTGTATTTTCGATTTCAATAGATGAAATATTTTCTCCACCAGATATAATAATATCTTTAGACCTATCCTGAATTTTTATGTAACCACTTGGATGAGTTACAGCTAAATCTCCTGAATGAAACCATCCACCTTCCATAGATTTTTCTGTTGCTTCTTTATCTTTAAAATAGCCTTTCATTACAACATTGCCTCTAATCATTATTTCACCCATAGTTTTTCCATCATGAGGTATTGGTTTCATAGTTTCTGGGTCCATGACAACAACACCCTCAGTGTTTGGATATCTCACACCTTGTCTAGCCTTGATTTCATTTTGATTGTCTTGATCTAATCCATCCCACTCGACATTCCATGCACATTGTAAAATATGACCATAAGTTTCCGTTAAACCATAAACATGCATTACTTCAAATCCAAGTTTTTTCATTTTTTCAAAAATTATACTAGGGGGAGGAGCACCTGCAGTTAACACGTAAACTTTTTTTTTTAATTCTTTTTGATGATCTTTTGGAGCGTTAGCCAGCATATTTAAAACAATAGGAGCACCTCCAAAATGAGTCACTTCATATTTATCTATCAACTCAAATATTTTCTTAACATCAATGTTTCTTAAACATATGACTCTTCCATGTATCATTGACATTGTCCAAGGATAGCACCATCCATTACAATGAAACATTGGAACTGTGTATAAAAAGTTTAATTTATTAGGCATGTTCCATGCAACAGCACTTCCGGTTGCCATTAAATATGATCCTCTATGATGATAAACTACTCCTTTTGGATTCCCTGTTGTTCCTGATGTATATCCTAAAGCAATTGCCTGCCACTCATCTTTGGGTAATTTCCAAATATAATCCTCATCACCTGTATTTAGAAAATCTTCATATTCCAGAGAACCTATTGCTTTAGAGTCTTTTAAATTCGCATCTTTATCGTCAATATCGATTATTTTGATTTCTTGCTTCACATCTTCTAAAGCTTTTTTAATTACATCATGAAATTGTCTATCAACTATTAATACTTTTGCCTCACTATGATTTAAGATGTAGCTTATTGTCTTAGAATCAAGTCTTGTATTAATAGCATTTATTACTGCACCAACCATTGGAATAGAATAATGAGCCTCAAAAATTTCTGGAGTGTTAAAAGCTAAAACAGATACTGTGTCACCAGTTTTAATTCCAATCTTGTCTAGTGCACTAGCAAACTTCACACATCTTTTATAAACTTCGCTCCAAGTGTATTTTCTACTCTCATAAACTACAGCCTCATAATTTGGGTAAATATCTTTTGCCCTCTCTAAAAACGATAAAGGCGTTAATGGAACATAATTAGCATCATTTTTATCCAAATTTGTCTCATAATGGTTCATGCTAATTAAATTTATAGTTCATAATATAATTACTTCCAGTTGTTGCACTAATATAACTACTTTCTATTCTTGGAAGTACTCTATTGAAGAAAAAATTTGCAGTTTGGATTTTGTCCTCATAAAAGTCTTTATTATTGTCATATTCTTTAAAAGAAACTTCTAGCACTTTCAACCATGCATGTCCTGTAGCCACTAAACCTAAAACTTTTAAATAGTCATTACATGCTCCACTAGCATCCTCTGGAGAATTTTTGATTTTTTCTTTCATCCAATCAGTAAATTTGGATAAAATATCTAAATGATAATTAAGTTGTTTTATAAATGGCTCTGCTTTTTTGTCTGTGATGTTAATCTCGTCTTTAACTAGGTTTAAATAATTTTCAATAACATCACCATTTTTATTAATTAGCTTTCTAAAAACTAAGTCAGCCGCCTGAACTGAATTTGTTCCCTCATAAATAGGCGTAATCCTATTATCTCGGTAGAATTGTTCAATACCTTGATCTTTTGTAAATCCATACCCTCCATGAATTTGCATTGCTTCACTGGTTATCTCCATTGCATTGTCTGTGAAAAGTGATTTAACAACTGGTGTCATCAATGAAACGAGATCTGAAGCCTCTTGTTTTATTTTTTCATCAGAATGATTCAAACTTACTTCAATCTGCTGAGACAGCCAGAAACTCAAGGCTCTTTGTCCTTCTATCATAGATTTCATGCTTAAAAGTGATCTTCTTATATCAACATGGTCAATTATAAAATCTGCGCCATTGTTTGATTTAGAATTAAATGCCTTCCCTTGTTTTCTTTCTTTGGCATAAGTAAGAGAATTTTGGTATGCAATTTCTGAAATTCCAAGTCCCTGAATGCCAACAATTATTCTTTCTAAATTCATCATTGTAAACATAGAGTTTAGACCTTTATTTTTAGGTCCAATCATGTATCCAACAGCATCATCAAAATTTAAAACACAAGTTGCTGATCCTTTAATTCCCATTTTATTTTCAATAGAGCCTGTTGAAACACCATTTCTTGGTCCAACAGATCCATCTTTATTTAAAACAAATTTAGGAACTAAAAATAAACTAATTCCTTTAGTCCCTGCCGGAGAGTCTGTTGATCGAGCTAACACTAAATGAATAATATTTTCTGTTAAATCTTGGTCACCTGAGGTAATGAAAATTTTTTGTCCACTTATCTTGTATGTTCCATCTTTTTGATCCACAGCTTTAGTTTTTAACAGACCTAAATCTGTTCCACATACTGGTTCTGTAAGACACATTGTACCACTCCATTTTCCCTCTACCATTTTGGGTAAATAAGTATTCTTTATTTCTTCATCTGCATGTCTTAGTAAACAATTATATGCTCCAATTGTTAGTTCACTATAAAGTTTAAATGACAAACTTGCTGATGAAAGCATTTCATCAAAAAATGTACTGACTGTTTTTGGCATTCCCTGACCACCGTATTTTGGATCACAAGATAAGGAAATCCATCCATCTTCTATAAATTTTTGGTAAGCCTCTTTGTATCCAGGGGGTGTTCTTACCACTCCATTTTCAAGGACTGCAGGTGTTTCGTCTCCACTCTTTGCAAGAGGTAAAATTAAGTTTTGAGTTATTTTAGCTGCTTCATCCAAAATATCTTTTACTAATTCTGAGTTAACTTCCTTGTATTTTTCAATCTCATTATATTTTTTATTGTTTCTCAATTTATCAAAGAGAAACATCATATCTTCTACTGGTGCATTATAAGTTGGCATAAGTATACTTTAGAATAAATGTTAAATTATTGCAATTTTGAAATTATCGCATCACCCATTACTGATGTAGATACCTCTTTCATTCCTTTGGAAATAATATCTTTAGTTCTAAGACCTTCGTCTAGAACATCTTGAACAGCTTTTTCCAAACTATCTGCTTCTTTATCAAGGTCTAAAGAATATCTCAAAGCCATAGCAAAGCTTAAAATTGTAGCAATTGGGTTCGCTATACCTTGTCCAGCTATATCTGGTGCAGATCCATGAACTGGCTCATATAGTGATCGCATATTACCATTTTTATCTTTTGCTCCTAAAGAAGCTGAAGGTAAAAGTCCTAGAGAACCAGTAAGCATTGCTGCTTCATCAGATAACATATCTCCAAAAAGGTTATCGGTAACAATCACGTCAAATTGTTTTGGATTTCTTACTAATTGCATTGCACAATTGTCAGCAAGCATGTGATTCAATTCAACATCGCTATATTCTTTTTCATGAATTGATTGAACTTCTTCTTTCCATAATTGGCCAGCTTCCATTACATTTGATTTTTCACAAGAAGTAACTTTATTATTTCTTTTTCTTGCTAGATCAAATGCAACTCTAGCTACTCTCTGAATTTCACTTGAGGTGTAAACATGTGTATTTATTCCTTTTCTTTCTCCATTATCTATAGGCTTAATTCCCCTCGGTTCACCAAAATAAATTCCTCCAGTTAATTCTCTTACGAAAAGTAAGTCTAAATCTGAAACAAGCTCGGGTTTTAAACTTGATGCATCAACAAGTTGTTTAAAACATATTGCAGGTCTAAGATTTGCAAATAACTTTAATTCTTTTCTTAATTTTAAAAGTGCTCTCTCTGGTTTTTTAGAAAAGTCAAGATTATCCCACTTCGGTCCACCTACTGCACCTAAAATAACTGCTGCACTTTCCTGTGCTTTATAAAAAGCCTCATCAGTTATTGGTGAACCATGCTTATCATAAGCAGCTCCACCAACTAGGTCTTTGTCTATTTCAAAATCTAAAGATTTTTTTGAGTTGAACCATTTAATTATTTTTTCAACCTCGGCCATAACTTCCGGACCAATACCATCACCAGGCAATAGTAGTATTTTTCTCTTTTTAATTTTAATCACTAAAAATCCAAGGCTTTGATGTTTTTATTTTATTTTCATAGGAAATTATTTTGTCTGACTTTTCTAATGATAATGCAATATCATCAAGTCCTTCTATCAAACATTTTTTCTTAAATTGATCTATTTCAAATTTGATTTCTTTATTTCCAAAGTTTATTGTTTGTTCAGGTAAATTTACAGAAATTTCCTCTTTTCTTTTTGAATATTCTGAGATCTCTTTAATTTGGTCTTCTGAAATTGTAATCGGCAAGATGCCATTTTTAAAACAGTTATTGTAAAATATGTCTGCATAACTAGAACTTATCACACAAGTAATTCCAAAATCTAACAAAGCCCAAGGTGCGTGTTCTCTTGAAGATCCGCATCCAAAATTTTTTCCTGCTATTAAAATTTTTGAATTATTGTAAGGACTATTATTTAAAATAAAATCATTAATTTCTTTACCACTCTGGTCATATCTCATTTCAAAGAATAAGTTTTTTCCTAATCCTGTTCTTTTAATAGTTTTTAAAAACTGTTTGGGAATTATCATATCTGTATCTATGTTTACGATAGGAAGATAAGCAGGAATACTTTTGATTGAACTAAATTTTTTCATTTAATTTTGGTACTTTCTAACATCATCTAAATTCCCAGATATTGCAGCTGCTGCAGCCATTGCAGGGCTAACTAAATGTGTTCTCCCACCTCTTCCTTGTCTTCCCTCAAAATTTCTGTTTGATGTTGACGCACATCTTTCCTCTGGCTTAAGTTTGTCTGCATTCATAGCTAAACACATTGAACAGCCTGGTTCTCTCCATTCAAAACCTGATTGTAAAAATATTTTGTCTAAACCCTCTTGTTCAGCTTGCTCCTTAACTAATCCAGATCCAGGAACGATCATTGCATGCACATGATTGGCAATTTTTTTATCTTTAAGAATTTTAGCTGCTTCTCTGATATCTTCTATTCTTCCATTAGTGCAGCTTCCAATAAAAACTTTATCTATCTTAATATCTTGGATTTTTGTATTTGGTTTTAAACCCATATAATTTAATGATCTGTTAATTGAATTTTTTCTATCTGGATCAGTTTCGTTTTCTGGACTCGGAACTTTACCATCTATTTCCACCACATCTTGTGGAGATGTTCCCCAAGTTACCATTGGTTTTATTTGTGAACCATCTAATGTTAACTCTTTGTCAAAGTTTGCATCTTTATCAGACTTTAATGTGTGCCAATATTCTAAGGCTTTATCCCAGTTTTCTCCCTTTGGTGACATTGGTTTTCCTTTTAAATACTTAAATATTTTCTCGTCTGGTTGTATAAGTCCTGCTCTAGCACCACCTTCAATAGTCATATTGCAAATTGTCATTCTCTGCTCAACACTTAGATCAGAAATAAGATTTCCAGCATACTCAATTACGTAACCTGTACCTCCTGCAGTACCTATTTTTCCAATGATTTGTAAAATTACATCTTTTGATGTTACCCCAATAGGTAACGACCCATTAACACTTATCCTAAAATTTTTTGATTTCTTTTGAACTAAAGTTTGTGTTGCTAAAACATGTTCTACTTCAGACGTTCCAATTCCAAATGCTAAAGCTCCAAATGCACCATGTGTTGCAGTATGACTATCACCGCAAACAATAATATTACCAGGTTGTGTAAATCCCTGCTCAGGCCCAATGATATGAACAATACCTTGTCGTTTGTCATCCATTCCGAATAACTCTACTCCAAATTCTTTACAATTCTTATTCAAAGTTTCAACTTGAATTCTTGAGTCTTCATCAGCAATTCCCTCTGATCTGTCAGTAGTAGGAACATTGTGATCTGCAACAGCAAGTGTTAATTTTGGATGTCTGACTTTTCTGTTAGAATTTCTTAATCCCTCAAATGCCTGAGGACTGGTCACCTCATGAATTAAATGTCTATCTACAAACAATAAAGATGTTCCATCTGGTTGTTCATCAACTAGGTGATCATTCCAAATTTTATCGTAAGTTGTAAGAGACATTTAGAAAAAAATTATTTTTTCTGATCTTGATTATCTTTCGTTTCTTCTTTTTTAGCAGGCTCTACTTTTGGAGCTTCTGCTTTAGGTTCTTCTTTTGGAGCTTCTGCTTTAGCTTCTTCTTTTGGAGCTTCGGTTTGAGGCTCAGTAGAAGGCATTACATTCTCTTCAGTGACTTCATTAATTTTAGTTTCTAAATCAATACCAATTGTTTTCTTAATTTTTTCAGCTATTCTTGCAGATTTACCTGTTCTATCTCTTAAGTAGTATAGTTTTGCTCTTCTTACTTTACCTGATCTAACAACTTTAATTGTATCAACAATTGGACTATACAATGCAAAAGTCCTCTCCACTCCTTCTCCAAATGAAATTTTTCTAACTGTAAATGAAGAGTTTATATCTCTACTTTTTTTTGCAATACAAACACCTTCAAAATATTGAATTCTGTCTCTTTTGCCCTCGGTTATTCTTACCCCAACTTTAACTATATCCCCTGGAAAAAAGTCAGGATGTTTTCTCTCTGCAATGATTTTGTTTAAATTTGATCTATTAATTTCTTCTATATTTTTCATTTTAATTTTTCTTATATTTTTGCCATAAATCTGGTCTTCGGTCGCGTGTTATAGCCTCAGATTGAGATAAACGCCAGTCTTTAATTTTGGCGTGATCGCCTGAAATTAGTACATTTGGGACCTTTTTTTCCTCCCAAATTTGGGGTTTTGTAAATTGAGGATACTCTAGAAGACCATTTTCAAAACTTTCATCTCTTGATGAATTTAGATTACCTAAAATTCCTGGAATAAATCTAAGGATAGAGTCAATGACGACAAAAGCAGCAACTTCACCTCCTGACAATATAAAATCACCAATACTAATTTCCTCAATATTTCTGCTTTCTAGTATCCTTTCATCTACACCTTCGAAGTGACCACAAATTAAATTTATTGAATTTTCATTAGAAAATTCTCTTGCAAGTTTTGAGTTAAATACTTTCCCTCTAGGACTCAAATAAATGGTTTTTTCTCCACTTTTAACATTCGCATCTAATGAGCTTGCCAAAACATCTGCTTTCATTATCATTCCATTTCCGCCGCCATATGGAGTGTCATCAACAGTTTTATGTTTGTCCAAAGCATAGTCTCTTATATTTATAATTTCTAAATTCCATTCTTTTCCCTTAGACTTACCAAAAAGACCTTTGTCTAGATAACCAGGAAAATAATCTGGATACAAAGTAAATACTCTGGATAAAAACATTTATTTTATTTAGCCTCTTCTTTTGGAGCTTCTGCTTTAGCCTCTTCTTTTGGAGCTTCTGCTTTAGCTTCTTCTTTTGGAGCTTCTGATTTAGCTTCTTCTTTTGGAGCTTCTGCTTTAGCCTCTTCTTTTGGGGCTTCTGCTTTAGCTTCACCACCCTCTTCAGTTTTCTTTCTATCTTTTTTTGGAATTGCCTTTTGAGGATTATTACCTTTCGCTGGCATTGGCATTATTTCATTTTCTCCCAACAATCTTGCTACTCTAGTTGTTGGTTGAGCACCTTGACCTAACCAATACTTAACTCTTTCAACATCTAAACCCATTCTCTCTTTTTTTTCTTTTGGAATTAGGGGATTAAAAAAACCTAATTTTTCAATAAATCTTCCATCTCTTGGAAACCTGCTATCAGCAACTACTATTTTATATACTGGCCTCTTCTTAGTACCTCCCATTGATAAACGCATTTTTAACATCTTTTCTCCTATTTATTTTAATTGATTAAAAAGTTCTGGCGGTATCCCTTTATCTGCCATCCCTTTCATATTTCCTTTTGACATTTTTTTCATCATCTCTGACATCATTTTAAATTGCTTAAGCAATTTATTGATAGTGGCTACATCTGTACCTGAACCATTAGCAATTCTTTTTTTTCTGGAACCATCTATTATCTTTGGATTTTCTCGTTCTTTTTTAGTCATCGATAATATTACAGCCTCATTTTGGGTAATTATCTTTT
Organism: uncultured Pelagibacteraceae bacterium; assembly: GCA_902597335.1. GTDB lineage: Bacteria > Pseudomonadota > Alphaproteobacteria > Pelagibacterales > Pelagibacteraceae > Pelagibacter. Next base: position 44,333 of record CACJXK010000001.1, on the reverse strand, counting down.
CATCAACTCCAGCTTGATCCATTTGGGATTTAACTTTTGAAACACCAGGTAAAAAAGACATTATACCTTCAATACCACCCATTTTTTTCATCTGTCTTAGTTGAGTAAGATAATCCTCTAAAGAAAACTGACCTTTTTTAAGTTTTTCCTCTGTCTTTTTCAATTTTTCTTCATCAAGATCTTCAGCAGCTTTTTCTACTAAAGAAACAATATCTCCCATACCTAAAATTCGATTTGCAATTCTATCTGGATGGAAAACCTCAAAATTTTCTATCTTTTCACCAACTCCTAAAAACTTAATAGGTACATCTGCAACATACTTCATACTTAGTGCTGCCCCACCTCTACCATCACCATCTGATCTTGTAAGAATGATACCTGTAAGATTTACTGTACTTTTAAATTCTTTTGCTACATTTGCTGCAACTTGACCTGTAAGGGAGTCAGCAACAAGTATTGTCTCTGATGGATTTATAATGCCTTCAATTTGTTTAATCTCACTCATCATTTGTAAATCAATTTGTGTTCTACCAGCTGTATCAAATAAAATTACATCTGCTCCATTAAGATTAGCTGCACTTATTGCTCTTCTACAAATATCAGCAGGTAACTGATCTTTAATAATTGGAAGTGTGATTATATTGTTTTGTTCACCAAGAAGTTTTAATTGCTCTTGTGCAGCAGGTCTGTAAACGTCTAGACTCGCCATCATCACTTTCTTCTTTTTGTTAGTCTCTAAAAATCTTGCAAGTTTAGCTGTCGTAGTTGTTTTTCCAGATCCCTGTAGTCCAACTAACATTATTGGAACAGGTGGAACTGCATTTAATTCAATATCAGAATTTTTATCCCCCAGAAAAGAAATTAACTCATCGTTAACAACTTTAACTACCATCTGTCCAGGTGAAGTTGATCTGATAATTTCCTGACCTAGAGCTTTAGGTTTAACTCTATTTATAAATTCTTTTACAACTTCTAAAGATACATCCGCCTCTAAAAGTGCAAGCCTTATTTCTCTTAAACCTTCGTCTACTTGCTTTTCATCAAGTGAAGGGGCTTTTTTTAAAGAAGAAAATATTTCTTCAAATTTATTTGTTAAGTTTTCAAACATAATTCCATCCAGCAAGTATCGCACCAGTGGGCGAACTCTCGCTGACTGGTGTCGATCTCTTTGTTGCCAAAGACACCGCAAATTGCCGTATTTTGCGGAAACGGCGATAAACTATAATAGAGGTTCAAAATGTCAATAAATAAGTTAAATACTGAAGTATATGGAATTTAAAGCTTTTAAAATGGATGGCCTTGGAAATGATTTTGTAATTATTGATAATAGGTCAAATAATGTCGAATTAACCAGAGATCAAATAATTAGAATTTGTGATCGAAAATTTATTGGTTGTGATCAACTAATATTTTTAAAAAAAAGTAATAAAGGTGATGCTGAAATGGAATTTTATAATTCTGATGGAAGTATTTCAGGCGCATGTGGAAATGGAACAAGATGTGTAGCATTTTTAATTTTTAAAGAAACAGACAATAAAGTTGTAGATCTGTTTGTAGGATCAAATCATTTAAAATCAAAAATACTTGAGAATAATGAAGTTGAAACAATTATAGGAGTACCAAAAACTAATTGGAAAGATATTCCAATATCTGAAAATCTTGATACCAAAAATTTAGGTATTGAAATTAGTGATAAAAATAATTCAAGCTCAAAAGGAGGTATAGCTGTTAACGTTGGAAACCCTCATGTGATTTTTTTTGTGGATAATATTGATAATTTTGATTTAGAAAAAATTGGTCCAATGGTTGAAAATAACAATTTATTTCCAGAGAAATGTAATTTTACACTTGCAAAGAAAATTGGAAAAAATCATTATAAAGTTAAGGTTTGGGAAAGAGGAGCTGGGTTGACCAAAGCATGCGGCACAGCAGCATGTGCAACAGCGGTTGCAGCAAATTTAGAAAAATTGGAAAATTCATCTACAGAAATTGAATTTAGATTAGGTAAATTAATAATTAATATTGATCAAGACAAAAAAATTCATATGAGGGGACCAGTCTCAGAGATAAAAGAAATTAAAATAAATATATAATGGGAATTTTTGAAAAGTTTAAATTTGGTTTTAAAAAAAGTGCAGAGAATATTAAGTCTGGTCTTAGAGAGATAATTGTTAAAAAAGAAATAGATGATGAAACATTAAATAAAATTGAGGAATTTTTAATAAGTTCAGATGTTGGTATTGATGCTGCATCTGAAATTAAAAGTATAATTGCTGAAAAAAAGATTGATCCAAATAAAGAAACTGTTGATGAAATTAATTTAATATTAAAGAATTATATTCTTGAGCTGATGACGCCATTAGAGAGAAAAGATTTTTTTGAAAATAAGGAAAAATTAAATATTACTTTAGTATCTGGTGTTAATGGAGTTGGAAAGACAACAACAATTGGAAAGATTGGAAAAATTTTTAAAGATAATGGATCTGAGGTATTATTTTCTGCTTGTGATACTTTTAGAGCAGCTGCCATAGAACAACTTGAGGCTTGGTCAGGCAAAGTTGGTGTCCCAATAGTAAAATCTGATCCTGGTTCTGATCCAGCATCTGTCGCATATAAATCGATAGAATACGCTAAAAACAACAATATTAAGCGTGTATTGATTGATACCGCTGGAAGACTGCAAAATAAGAAAAATTTGATGGATGAATTTAAAAAAATAGCAAATGTAATAAAAAAAACTGATGAAACTGCTCCTCATGATGTTGTTTTGGTTTTAGATGCAACATCAGGACAAAATATAATAAATCAACTTGAAGAATTTAATAAAATTATAAAAATTACAGGTTTAATTATGACAAAACTTGATGGAACAGCAAAAGGTGGGGTACTAATTGCAATTTCAAAAAAATATAAAGTTCCAATTTTAGGTCTTGGCCTTGGAGAAAAAGAAGATGATTTACAAATTTTTAATGCAGAACAATTCGCAGATGCATTTACTCAGTTTAATTAATTAAATTTTTAGAAATTAAAGGTTTTTCTATAGAACATTCAAAATTATTCTTATTTGTTTTGTATCCACAAATCTCTGCATAACTTGAAATAATAAAATTTAATTTACCATTACTAGAAAATTTTTTTAAATTTTTACTTTCGATATTATATTCTAAATTTTGATGAAAATTTTTTTTACCACTAACTAGAATGAGAGTATTATTATCCTTCATTAAGTAATAAGCAAAGTCCTCTGGAAAAACTGGATAGGAATAATTTTTTACAAGTTTTTTTACCTTTTTTGGAAACCACTCGTAAGTTATTAAAGGGTGATCTTCTTTTGAAGTATGATTGTAAATATATAAATCTTGTGGATAATCATTAATATAATTTGTTTCTTCTCCTCTTGCTAAAACAGCTTTATTTCTAGTTTTAAAATATAAGGTGAATTTATCGTTATATGCTTTCATTTTTCCAATATAAAAATATTTATTTCTAGTTTCACTATTAATTTCTGCATAAGAAATATTTGAAATTAAAATTACAAGTATTATGGATAAAATTCTTGTCATATGAAACTTAAAATAAATAAAGTTGATTAATTTTTGTTTGAATTGTGTCTTAATTTAAATCTGTAATAAACAACTCAATTGAATTAATAAGGTTCTTATTAAAATCCATCATATGGTCGTCGTTTTCAACAAAAAAACTAGATTTTTCTCCGTTAAACTTAGTAAAAATTTCTTTTCCCATTTTAAACGGTACGATTTTATCTTTCATGCCATGCATAACAAGAATTGGAGCAGAGTTATTGTTCAATTTACTAATTGAATTGTATTTATCTTTTAACAAATATTTAACCGGTAAATATGGATAATAACTTTTTGCTAATATTTCCATAGATGTAAAGGGAGATTCCAATATCACGCCGCAAAACGAATAATCTTTAGCAAGGTTTAGTGCGATAGCTGTACCTAACGATTCTCCATACAGTATTATATTTTTATCTTCTATTTTCTTTGAATTTAGCCATTTCTTTGCTGCTAAAGCATCATCATAAAGACCAATTTCTGAGGGATTTCCATCATTTCCACTAAACCCTCTGTAAGCAAATATCAAATAGTTTACATTCATTTTTGAGAATTCGTTTAATTTATAAATACGATTATCAAGTTTGCCAGCATTTCCATGAAAAAATAGTATGGTCTTATAATTTTGGTTCTTTTGAAAATGCCAACCAACTAAACTACTTTCCGAGTTAATATAAATCTTTTCAATTTTGTGATTTAAAGGACCTTCATCTAAATAATTATTTTCCCCTGGATGATAAAGTAGATTTCTTTGGTAAAAGTAAATGAAAATACAAATAATAATATAAATTAGTGGTATTAAAAAAAGAAATTTAGATAATGTCATTTTAAAATTAATTCTCATTTTTATTAAAATAAATAAAAAACAGATAGCTAAAAATACATAAAATTAAGAATATAGAGAAGGAAATCTTATAGCTTGTGACTGTATTTGCACCCATATTTTTAGAAAGATCAATTAATAATCCAATTCCCCATTGTACAAAAAATGTTCCTGAATGAATAAATACATTAATAGAGGTTAATGATTTTCCAGCAAGATTTTGAGGAAAACTTAAAGCTAAGGCAGGTTGCGTTAAAGATAAAACAATTGAGGATAAAATATAAAGAGTAAACATTATAGCCCCTGCATTTTGGCCCATTATTATTATAGAAAATAAAACAACATAACTTATTGGCAAACCAATCTTTACAATCTTTATGCTGTCAATGCCTAAAGATGAAAATTTTGGTAAAATATATCCCCAAAACATAAATGCAAATAACATTGTTATATTTATCCAAAACAAGCCTGTAGCACTATTAAGTGGAGAATAACCTGCAACATTTAACATCCAAGGACCTGCCCATAAAGTTTGAACTGCTTGAACGCCTCCATAATTTAAAAAACATAGTGGAATTAAACTTATGAAAAATTTATTTTTCCATACATCCGAAAGATTTCCTTTCTCCTGAGTTGTAGTATTTTTAGGATTATTACTCCAAGATGGGGTAAAAACTAAAATTAAAATAATACTAAATAAAATCAAAATTGAAATTAAAAGAAAAATAGATCTCCAGCCAATCATTGGTAGTAAAATTTGTACTGGTAATGTTGAAATTACAAAACCAAAACTTGCTACCATCAACATCCATGAATTTGCTCTTTGCTGATATTTCTCTTCAAACCAAACACGATAACCAGTCAAAGGTCCCATTAAACATGCTGCAACACCAACACCAATAAAAAATCTTGAAATTAACAATCCTGTAAAACTTTTTGCAAATGCAAAAGAAATGGTACTAATCAGAGCTATCAATAAAAGATATGCTACGACTTTTTTTGGGCCATACTTATCAAGAAGTAAACCTGCTGGTATTTGCATTAATGAAAATCCTAAAAAATAACCACCTGCTAGCAGCCCAAGGTTACCCGCTGATAAATCAAATTCACTTGTTAGAACTGGAGTGAGTGTGGCAGTAATTGATCTTAATAAATTAGAAATAAAAAAGCCAAAGGCAAATACACAAAAAATTAAAATACTTTTATTTGCTTTACTAATCATTTATATCTCTCTACTTAATCATTACTATGAATAATCAATCAACAAAAGATAAAGATGCACGATCGTCGAATGCAATGGCAGCGACTTCTCATCCATTGGCCACTGAAGAAGCATTAAAAATACTTAAAATGGGAGGAAATGCAGTGGATGCCTCTATTGCTGCTTCAATTGTTTTATCAGTTGTTGAGCCTAACGCCACAAGTATCGGTGGTGATTGTTTTGCTATTGTTAAAATGAGTAATAAAGATGCAGTATCTTTTAATGGATCTGGTTTGGCTCCAGAAAAATTAAATTATGATTTCTTTAAGGAAAAAAACATAGATAAAATTGGATTAACAAGTCCTCATTCGGTAACGATACCTGGAGCAGTTCATGCTTGGGAAACTATCCATAAAGAATTTGGCAAACTTGATTTTGAACAATTGTTTTCAGGAGCAATTGATATTGCAAAAAATGGTCATAAAATTTCTAAAGTAGTATCCCAAGCTTGGCATAACAGTTTAAATAAAATTAATGGAAATGAGAATTCAAAAAAAATTTTTTTAAAAGATGGCCGTACATATCAAGAAAATGAATTAATGAAAAATATTGCGTTGGGAGAAACGCTTGAGGCAATTAGTAAAAAAGGAAGTAAAGAATTTTATGAAGGTGAAACTGCAAAAGATATAATTGAAAGTTTAAATGAATTAGGAGGCGTTCATACTTTTGAGGATTTTTCTAAGCAGAAAACAATAAGATCAGAAACTATCAAATCATTATATAAAGGTGATTTTATTCATCAATGCCCTCCTAATGGACCTGGTGTTACGGTATTAGTTATGATGAAATTATTAGAAAGACTCAATATTCAAAACTATAAATTTAATAGCGTAGAAAGATTTCATCTTGAAGCAGAAGTTACAAAACAAGCCTATAAAGTTAAAGAAACAAGTTTGGGTGATCCAAGTTTTGCAAATATTAATTTGGATGAAATTTTAAGTGATAAAAATATTGAAGATATTTTTAATAAAATTAATCTAAATTCATGCAGTGACGTTGGTGACTTAAATATTCCAGCTCACCCAGAGACAATTTATCTAACAGTAGTAGATAAAGACTTAAATAGCGTATCAATAATCAATTCTGTTTGTTATGTTTTTGGATCAGGTATTACAACAAATAAAAGTGGAATACTTTTGCATAATAGAGGTACAAATTTTAGAGTAGAGCATGGACACCCTAATTGTATTGCTGGCTTAAAAAGACCATTGCATACTATTATTCCAGGTATGGTCATTGATAAAGATAACAACGCAACCTTAAGCTATGGTGTTATGGGTGGTCAATATCAACCAGTCGGACAAGTCCATGTTTTAAATAATATGATTGATTATGGGATGGGACCGCAAGAAGCTTTAAGCTTTCCTAGAGCATTTCATTTTAATAATATTTATAAGCTCGAAAAAACTGTTGATAAAGAGATTTTTCATGGTCTTAAAGAAGTTGGTCACAAAGTAGAATATATTGATGGTACACATGGTGGAGGGCAAGCAATAAAAATAAATAGAAGCGAAGGTGATCTATTAGGTGGATCAGATCCTAGAAAAGATGGGTACGCAAAAGGATATTAGAAGTGTCAAAAAGAATTGTTAAAAACATTTTTGAAAATAGTGAAAATGATAAAATTGCAATTTCATCTGAAAACAATTCGAAAATTAGTTACAGAGATTTAAAAATATTTGCTGAAGATATTTCAAAACAATTATCAGGAAATGGTATATCTAATAAAGATAGAGCCGCAATAGTTCTACCGAATGGACCATCCATGGCTACTAGTTTCTTAGGAATTTCAAGTTACATGTCTGCTGCCCCTCTTAATCCATCATATAAATTAGAAGAGTATGAGTTTTATCTTAAGGATTTAAATCCTAAAATAATTATTGTTGAAAAAAATTCAAATAATCCGTCAGTAGAAGTTGCAAAAAAATTAAATATAGAAATTTGTGAATTAAAAATCCATAAAGATCAACCTGAAGGATTGTTTGATTTGTTTGATAGCAAAAGTGATTACTCATCCCCAAATGAAAATGATGAAGCTTTAGTCCTACACACTTCAGGAACTACCTCAAGGCCAAAAATTGTTCCGTTATCTAATAATAATATTTATTCATCTTCTGAAAATATTTCAAAAAGTTTAAGTCTTACAGATAATGATCATTGTTTAAATATTATGCCATTATTTCATATTCATGGACTTATAGCAGTTTTAGCGACATCAATGAAAGTTGGTGCATCAGTATGTGCCTCTAGCGGATTTAATGCATTAAAGTTTCTTGATTTGGCTAGATTAGAAAAAATTACTTGGTATTCAGGCGTACCAACTATGCATCAAGCAATCTTATTAAGAGCAAATAAAAATAAAGAGGCAGCAAAAAACTTAAATTTAAGATTAATTAGATCTTCCTCAGCTTCTTTACCTCCTGCTGTATTTAAAGATTTAAATGATGCATTTAATTGTCCTGTTATTGAAGCATATGGAATGACTGAAGCAACGCATCAAATGACGTCAAATCCATTACCACCAAAACAACAAAAAGCAGGATTTGTAGGCCTACCAGCAGGTCCAGAAGTATGTATTATGAGTGAAAATGGTGACATGATGAAACAAGGTGAAGAAGGCGAAGTATGTATAAAGGGTGAAAACGTAACACTTGGCTACGAAAATAATGAAGAAGCAAACAAAACAAGTTTCACAAATGGTTGGTTTAGAACTGGTGATCAAGGATATTTTGACGAAGACGGATATTTGAAAATTTCAGGAAGATTGAAAGAAATAATTAATAAGGGTGGAGAAAAAATATCTCCTTTGGAGGTTGATAATGTTTTAATGGATCATCCATCAATAGACCAAGCTGTATGTTTTGGTTATGAGGATAAAATGCTTGGTGAAAATATAGCAAGCGCTATAATTATAAAGTCCGGAGAGATATGTTCAGAGGAAGATGTATTAAAATATGCTCAAGAAAAATTAGCAAAATTTAAAATTCCTAAGAAAATTTTTTTTGTAGATGAAATTCCAAAGGGGGCAACTGGTAAATTACAAAGAAACATTTTAGCAAAAAAATTTGGTTTAAGTAGTTGATGACAAAAATTTGTATATTTGGTGCAGGATCTATCGGTGGATATTTGGCAGCTTGTTTAAGTAAAACAAATATAGATTTATCTCTTATAGCAAGAGGACCACACAAAAAAGCGATAGAAGAAAATGGATTGACATTAATTAAAGAGGGTAGGTCTGAAAACTTTAAATTAAAAGTAACCGATGATCCCAAAACATTAGATGTACAAGACTATATATTTATTTCTGTAAAGGCTCATGCAATTTCAAATATTGTTGATTCACTAAAAAATATTATTGGAGAAAAAACTTCGATTATATCAGCTGTAAATGGCCTTCCTTGGTGGTATTTTTATAAAGCTAATACTGGAACGAATTTAGATAACCATCATATTGATAGTGTGGATCCCGAGGGAAAAATATGGAAACATTTAGATCCAGCAAAAGCTATTGGTTGTGTTGTTTACCCCGCTGCTGAAATAACCGAACCAGGTGTAATAAAACATAATGGAGGAGAAAGATTTACACTCGGTGAACCTGATGGATCTAAATCAGAAAGACTAAAACTCATTGCTGATTTATTAATTGCAGGCGGCTTAAAAGCTCCTCAAAAAAGTAATTTAAGAGATGAAATTTGGATAAAACTTTGGGGTAATTGCTCATTTAATATCATTAGTGCTCTTTATGATAAAACCTTAGATGAAATTGGAAATGATCCAGAATTGTTAAAAATAGTAAGAAAATTGATGGAGGAATGCCAACAAGTAGGTGAAAAAATTGGTGTAAAATTTAATGTTTCTATTGATCATAGAATAAATGCTGCGATTTCTATTAAGGGTCATAAACCATCAACAACTCAAGATTTACATGCTAAACGTCCATTAGAAATTGATCCAATTATTGGTTCTCTTATTGAAATTGGTAACAAAGTTAACATCAAAACTGAAAATTTAAAATCTGAGTACGAAAAATTAAAAACAAAAGCAGAAAATCTTGGTTTATATGAAAGATCAAAATTAATTGATCAAATCACAAAATAATTAAAAGTTTAAAGATATATCTCTGTGGATAGAATTACATTTTGAAACATATATAGCTTGCTCTTTTGTAAGTTTTGATTGCAATCTTAATCCAATAGTCTCACTAATAACTTTGTCATGAGCATTTATTCTATCCATATATTTTTTCTTAAAATTTTTTCTCCAACTAACTTCTTGCTCAAATAACGCAATAGTATCGACCGTTGAAGTTTGAAGTTTTTCAAAATCAACTTCGTCCTCATCCATTAAAGTGATAAGATAATCTAATTTATCAGCAAACTCATCAGATCCAGAAATTTCTCCGACTTTTTCAAATATATTATCTATAAACTCTATTGCATCAATGTAACCTCTGTTATCTATTTTATTTTTAAGAAGTTTCATTTCTTGCTCTAATTCTTCAAATTTTTCACCATCATTTATAAAACTCTTAATCAACAATAAATCTTCATAAGCATTATCAACTGTTTTTCGATATTTTCTTGTTGCAAGATTTTTTGCTTTGTTAATTTTGTTAAATTCATCATTTTTTGATTTCCATTCTTCTGGGATTTGACTACTTATCTCGTCTATTTCTAGTTTCACATTTTCAATTTTTTGTTCAAGTTTGTTTTTATCTGAAACATCCTCATCATCTAAGTTTCTAATCTCAGCTTTATACTTATCTATCTTTTTATTTAATTTTAAAATCTTCTTTTGTTTCTTTCTTGTTTTAAAATGTAAGTCTCTGTAATCGACTGCATAATCGTTATATAATGTCTCTGTGCTTTTAACCTCATTAACAAGTTCAAAAGAGTACTTAGAATTATCAACATGGCGTTGGAAATAACTTAATTTATCTGCTGGTAAATTTGCAAGAATAATGTCGTCAAAGTCAGTTATACTTTTATTTATTACATCAGCATTATTAGAGTAGTTTGCAAATTTATACTCTTGTAAGCAATATTGTAGTTTTGGATTCATCGGAGGTGGAGCAACATTAGATGTTAAATAAACCCTGTTTGGTAAATAATTTACTAGACTAGGGTATGCACCCACAATTCCTAAACCGATAAGTTGTAAGATAATAAAAGGAACAACACCTTTCCATATATCTAATGTTTGGACCACTTTTGGAGCTACACCTTTTAAATAAAATAAAGCAAATCCAAATGGCGGTGTTAAGAAAGAGGTTTGTAAATTAACACCTATCATTACTCCAAGCCATACAGCTGTAACATTTGCTCCTGTTTCAGCTAGCAATATTGGTGCAATTATTGGTACAACAACAACCGCAATCTCAATAAAATCTAAAAAGAAACCTAACAAGAAAATTACAATCATGACCACAACAAACTGAGTCCAAAAACCTCCTGGTAAATCTTGAAGAAAATCTCTTACTAATTCCTCACCACCAAATGCTCTAAAACCTGATGTAAGCATCGCGGCACCAAGAAGGATTATAAATACCATTGAAGTAGTAATACATGTCTCAGTAACTACTTCTTTTAAAACATTTTCAGTTTTAAATGTTCTCCAAAAACTCCATGCAATACCATAAACGAGTATTGCTACAAAAAATGCGGTAATATAGATAGCACCTAAATTTCTTTCTTCTAAATTTTTAACATTAAGTTCATATGTTGATGCAAGAAAGGTAATAGGTATTAATGATCCAATTATAAGAATTAAAGGATAAAATGCACTTTTCTTACCTTCAAATAACCTATAACCAGCCATCAATGTTGCGCCAATTGCTCCAATTGAACCAGCTTGGTTAACTGTTGCTATACCCATCAAAATTGAACCCAAAACTGCAAAAATAAGTGCAAGAGGAGGAATAATTATAACAATTACTCGTAACCAAAATTTAAGATTAAATTCTCCTTTAAATGGAACTGGTGGGGCTACACCTTTTTTTATTCTTGCATAGAAAAATACATAGATCATGTAAAGCGCAACTAAAACGAGACCAGGTAAAAGAGCACCAAGGAACATATCACCAGCACTTGAAGACCCAACTCTAAATTCTCCTGGCATATTAAATTCTCCAGTGACTGCTTTGTAATCATTTTGACGGATGTTGTTTGCAACATCTGATGCGCTAGCTAATTGGTCAGCAATAATAATTAAAACAATAGATGGGGGTATTATTTGACCTAACGTTCCAGATGAACATACGATACCACTGGCAAGTTTCCTATCGTAGTTATTATTTAACATAGTAGGTAATGAGATTAATCCCATTGCAATAACGGTTGCCCCAACGATACCTGTAGTTGCTGCCAACAATGCTCCAACGAAAATTACTGAAATACCAAGACCACCAGGAATTGGACCAAATAATTGACCCATTGTTATTAATAAATCTTCTGCAATTTTGGATTTTTGCAGCATAATTCCCATAAAAATAAATAAAGGAATTGCAATTAGGGTGTCAGTTTCAACATCCCAATAATTACTCCGAAAGTTTGTAATACCAGCAACAAGCCATTCTATCGGACCATCAACTGCAAAATAAGCATCTGCATCACCTTCAAATAAGTATCCAAAAAATGCAGCTAATCCAATTGATATTATAGCTGAACCAGGAAGCGCAAATGCTACAGGATATCCTGAAGCAAGAGCAACTATCATTATTAAGACTAAAACTGCTAAGAAAAATAGTTCCATACTTTAATTTTCCTTACCATTTAAAATTTTATAACTACTACCCATGAAATAGCTCGTAAACTGTAAAAGCATGGTAACTGCAAATACTGCTAAGTAAACAGCCATCAAATATAAAAGGTATAAACCATTAGATCCTTGTTGCGTAACTTCAAAAGCAACCACCGGTCCATTTATTATACTTGCTTTTCCATTAAGTCCTAAAAATAAAACTATCAATACAAGTGGAACACCTAGAAGAGCAGAGCCTAAAAGATTTGTCCAAGCTTTTTTTCTTTCACTAAAGGAAGAGTATAGCACATCTACTCTTACATGACCTTCGTGAATTAAAGCATAAGCACTTGCAAATAAATATAATGCAGCATACCAGAAACGAACAAGATCTCCTTGAAAAGCTTGCTCGTAAGAAAATATAAATCTAGATAAGACAATTATGAATTCACTGACAACAACTAAAACTGCTAACCAAATAAAACCAACAGATTTTGTAAAGTAACCAATTACAAATGAAATTAATATAATTGGAAAATGTATAAATGTAATTCTTTCTGGTGATTTCACCATAAAGGCTTTCACTTCTGGACTGAATATTGCTTCCCATAATCTTTCAACAACCATGAAAGAAATTATAAAGTCTGCAACACCAACTAAAAAGACTGCCCAAAAAGATGACCTAACCAAATAAGCTGAAAATTTTGATAGTATCTCTGAGTCTCGTTCTAAAGTTTGAGAGTAAGTTTTAAAAACATAAATTATTACAGCTACAATGCATATTAAATATACTCCAATCTGCATGAAACCGTAATTTAAAGCAGATCCATCAAGTGCCTTTTTCTTAAAACCAAACATTTCATAATGAGAGAAAATTTTCTTAACTCCAGGCCAATCACTCCAAACTGTTAAAACATTATTTATTAGGAATGCTAGGGTGAAAGCTAATACTGAGTAGCTTAAAATTCTTAGATATAAAGATATTTTACTGCTTTCTGAACTCATATGAATTTAAATTTCTCTTAGTAATACTTAATTTTAAAATAAAAAAAAGGGCCCAAAAAGGGCCCTTTTAATTATCAAATTAAGTTTGATTACATTCCTAAAGCTCTGTTTCTTTGTGAAATGTAAGGTGAGTCAGACAAGTTAGTCCAAGATCCAATGTCTTTTCTTGCTTTTAAGAAGCTCGAATGAACTCTTTCAGCAAGACCACTGCTAGCTCTTGTTTCTTCAAACACTTCATTAGCAGCTGATGCAAAGCCATCGTATACCTTGTCGCTAAACTTCTCTAGTTTAACACCATGATCATTGATCAATCTAGCTAAAGCCGCACCATTTTTAGCATTGTACTCAGACATCATTACGTCGTTTTCCATTGCTGCAGCAGCTTCAATCAATAATTGATCTGATTTGTTTAAGCTTGTGAACCAAGATTTGTTTGTTCCACATGCTAACATTGATCCAGGCTCGTGCATACCAGGATAGTAGTAGTATTTAGCAGCTTCTTGGAATTTCATAGCTTCATCATTCCATGGACCTACCCACTCTGTAGCATCAATTGCTCCAGATACTAGGTTCTCATAAATTTGTCCACCAGGTAATGAAACTGGAGATCCTCCAAGTTTACCAATTACTTGTCCACCTAAACCAGGCATACGCATTTTTAAACCTTTGAAGTCATTAGGGCTTCTAATCTTTTTGTTAAACCATCCACCCATTTGAACTCCTGTGCTTCCACACATAAAGTTTTTAAGACCAAATTTGTCAGCTAGCTCATCCCATAACTCTTGACCACCTGCAAATCTAATCCATGCATTCATTTCAGTGTAAGTAAAACCAAATGGTACCGCTGTAAAATAACCCCAAGCTGGATCTTTCTTCACCCAGTAGTAGTCAGCAGCATGGTACATTTGTGAGTTACCAGATGCAACTTCATCAAATGAGTCAAATGCTTTAACTCTTTCGTTCGCTGCATAATAAGTAACTTGAATTCTACCATCACTTATATCTGAGATTCTTTGTGCAAATCTTTGAGCTCCTGTTCCTAAACCTGGAAAGTCTCTTCCCCAAGTAGCAACCATTGATGCTTCAATTCTTTCAGCAGCAACAGCTGGAGCAGCTAAAGATGATGCAGCTACAGCAGCAACACCAGTTGCAGCAGCAGCTTTAAAGAACTTACGTCTTGAAGGTGTTTTTTTAACCTTCAGCTTTTTGTCTTTAATCATTTATTTCTCCTCTTTAGTTAATTAACTGCAGGATATTAAACACATATGTAACTTAGAGTCATTTTAAAAATGACTGATATTCAATTAAATACAACTTCAGATTGTTAATTTACTTTGTTTTTACAATTTCCTGTTTTGAAAAATTCGTCAATATTATCAATGGCTAAGTTAGCCATTGCAGTTCTTGTTTCCTTTGTAGCACTGCCTAAATGTGGAAGAATGAAAGCACTTTTGTGCTTATAGTAACCTTTATTTAAATGTGGCTCATTTTTATAAACATCTAATCCTACGGCATAAACTTTTCTTCTGTTAAGTGCATCTATCATTGCCTCATCTTCAATAATGTCTCCTCTTGCAACATTGGTTACAACAGCACCCTTTGGTAAATATTCAATTGTATCTTTGTTAATCATATCAATTGTTTCTTTTGATGCTGGACAGCATACAGATAGTACATCTGATACAGATAGAAGATCTTTTAGATTGTCATGATAAATAGCACCTTGCTCTTTATCTTCACTTAGTTTTGATCTGTTATGATAGTGAATTATCATACCAAGAGATTTTGCAACTTTTGCAATTTTTTGTCCAATTCTTCCCATTCCTAAAATTCCTAATCTAGTACCTGTCAGTTGTTTCCCAATTAAAAGATCAGCTGACCAAACCCATCCTCCTTGTCTTGCTTGCTCAATTCCTTCTGAAGCTCTTCTACATGCACCTAAAATTAATAATACTCCAATTTCTGCAGTAGCGTCAGTTAAAACATCTGGGGTATTAGTAACAGCAATACCTC
The DNA here is from genome assembly GCA_902597335.1 of uncultured Pelagibacteraceae bacterium. Lineage (GTDB taxonomy): Bacteria > Pseudomonadota > Alphaproteobacteria > Pelagibacterales > Pelagibacteraceae > Pelagibacter. The sequence goes on along the minus strand of CACJXK010000001.1, from coordinate 28,912 downwards.
TATTTTTTGCTGCCTCTAAATCAATATTTCCAAATCCAACCGCAAAGTTTGAAAGTATTTTAATACTATCCGGTAATTGATTAATTGTGTCAGCATCCAACTTATCAGTTAATGCTGAAAGTATACCATCACAACCTTGGCTCATTTCTATTAATTTTTTTTGTGAGTAAAGTTCGTCATTTAAATTTAGATTTGCATCAAACATTTCTTTTGCTCGATCTTCACAAGACCTTAGCAATCTTCTAGTAACTAGAATTTTTTTCATAAAAGTTGATTAGTTTAAATCAAAAATTTTTCCAGGATTCATGATGTTATTAACATCTAATGATCTTTTGATAGATTTCATAACAGGAACATTGTCTGGATGTTCTCTAAGTAAATAATGTTTCTTTTGAAGTCCAATACCATGCTCTCCTGTAATTGTTCCCTCGAGTTCAAGAGCTTTATTAATTAAGTCGTCACTGTATTGTCTGATTTTTTTTTGTTTTTCCTCATCATCTGGATCATAAAGTACTATTGAGTGAAAATTTCCATCTCCCACATGTCCTACCATTGGTGCAGTTAATCCTAACTTTCGTACCTCTTTTTCTGCCCATGAGATACATTCTACTAATCTTGAAATTGGCACACAAACATCCGTGGAATAAACCTTCATATCATTACCCAAAGCTTTAACTGAGTAATACACATCATGTCTTGCTTTCCATAATTTTTTCTGTTCCTCAGGTGAAGATGCCCATTGAAAATCACTTCCACCATTGCTTTTTGAAATTTCTTCAACAATACCAATTGACTCGTTGTTTGAATTTTCACTACCATGAAATTCAAAAAACAAAGTTGGTGATGCTTTTATATTATCTAATTTTGAATATTTAATACTTATTTCCATTTGGTCTTTATTTAGCATTTCAATTCTAGCTATTGGAACACCGTATTGAATAACTTCTTGAGCAGCTTTTACTGCAGAGTCTAAATCTGGAAAGTAACATACTGCACTCATTATACTTTCAGGTATTGGTGATAATCTTAATTGAACTTCTGTAATAATTCCTAAAGTTCCTTCAGATCCAATAAATAAATTTGTTAAATTATATCCTGCAGAAGTTTTTTTTGTTCTAGCTCCAGTTTTAATAATATCTCCATTCGGTAGAACAACTGTTAAACCTGAGATTACAGTTCTCATAGTTCCATATTTCACAGCCATTGTACCTGATGCCGATGTTGCAGCCATTCCTCCAAGAGCAGCGTCTGCTCCAGGGTCTATTGGAAAAAATACTCCATCTTCTCGAAGATATTCATTTAGCTGTTTTCTAGTTACATTTGCCTGTACTCTACAATCGAAATCTTCAGCATTGACACTCAATACTTTGTTCATTTTTTCAAGAGAAATTGTTATTCCATTTTGATTTCCAACAACATGGCCTTCTAATGAAGTTCCAGTACCAAAAGGAACAACCGGAATTTTGTGTTCATTACATAACTTTAATAACTGTGATACTTCTTCATTAGTTTCAGGAAATACTACAGCTTTTGAGAGAATTGGATCATAAGTATCTTCTCCTCTAGCATAGTTTGCTCTTGTAGATTCTGAGGTTGAAAACCTTCCATTAAAAATCTTTTTTAATTCTGTTTGAACAATCTCATTCATAATCAATTATTATAGAAGTTTCTTATAAAAAATACAGTCTATTTAGAAAGCATCTTGCCTATGTTTTCTAAGGCTTGTTGTATGTTATCTCTAGATGCGGCAAAACTAAATCTTACATAATCTTGGCAAGTTTGTCCAAATGCAGTTCCCGGTACTATTGCTACTCCAGCTTCATGCATAGCCTTTTTACAAAACTCAGCACCTGTCATTCCTGTTCCTTTTACATTTGGAAAAGCGTAAAACGCACCGCCTGGTAAACTACATTCTACTCCCGGTAACTCATTTAAACCTGTATGAATTAAATTTCTTCTTAAAGTAAATTTATCCAACATATCTTTAATTGAGTCATCTGGACCATCTAAAGCAGCTATTCCAGCAAATTGTGCAGCTGCGTTCACACAAGATACACTATTAATTAGTAATTTGTTTACATGTTCAACAAGTTCTTTTGGCCAAAAACTCCAACCTAATCTCCATCCAGTCATTGAATATGCTTTGCTCCAACCCTCTAAAACGATAAGTCTATCCCTTAAATTTTCATAGTGAAAGAATGATGGCATTTCTTTATAATCAAAAATCTGTCTACTATAGATTTCATCACTTAAAATAGTGACATGCGGATGCTTTTCTAATTCTTTGGCAAAATAATCTATAACTGGTTTCTCAACAAAACTGCCTGTAGGATTGTTAGGATTAATTAAAATTAATAACCTTGTTTTATCAGTTATAAGTGAAAGTATTTTATCAGGATCAAATTTAAGATCCTTATCTTCAGTTAGATCATATGGTACTGGAGTTGAACCGGTATAATTAATCATAGACTCATAAATAGGAAATGCAGGTGTTGGGTGGATTATTTCTGCTCCAGGTTCACCATAACACTGAATTGCATAACTCATTGTAGGTTTTCCACCTGGCATAATTAAAATTCTTTCAAAATCTATATCTGTGTTGTAACGTTTTTTGATCCATCTTGTTACAGCTTGTCTACATTCTGGAATCCCATTGGACATAACATAACCGTGATGACCATCATCTAAAGCCTTCTTAGCAGCTTCGACTACATGTTTTGGAGTTTTAAAATCTGGTTGTCCTAAACCCAAATGTATCATTGGATGACCTTTTGCCTCTAATGCTTTAGCCTCAGCTAATACACTGAAAGCAGATTCTGTTCCTAAATTTTCTAAACTTTTTGCTAATCTCATAAATTTAATTTTAAGGTGTGAAAACTAACTGAAAAGTAAGTGTATGTCTATTATATTTAATTTTTTTTACTTATTTTTTATATTAGTAGTTTTTATTTATTTTCGGAAAATAATTTTTGATTCATCAAGGTCTTTGATACTTTTGCAGCCCATCAATATCATGTTACGTCTAATTTCATCATGCATATTTTGTAATAATCTTTCAATACCTTGTTGCCCGCCAGCCCCTAAACTAAACAAAAATGCTTTACCGAAACTACAAGCTGTCGCACCTGCTGCAAGTGCTTTCAATACATGTGTACCTCTTCTAACCCCTCCATCTAATATAACCTCTAATTTATTACCTACTGCATCCCTAATAGCTTTTACCTGATCAAATGGAGATCTAGATCCATCAAGTTGTCTTCCTCCATGATTTGATATCATTATAGCTGTACATCCAATATCTATGGCTTTTTTTGCATCTTCAACTGACATAACTCCTTTAAGAGCAATAGGACCATCCCATTTTTTGATACAGTATTCTGCATCTTTCCAATTCATAGCTGGATCATACTGTTCATTTATATATCCCATAACAGATTGAGCAATATTTGTTCCTTTTTCAACTTTATCTTTCAGATTAGCTAATTCAAATTTCTTATTTGTAAAATAATTAAATACCCACTGCGGTCTCATTGCAAAACTCATTAGACTATCTAATGTAAATTTTGGAGGTGTTGTAAAACCTGTTCTATGGTCCCTTTCTCTATTTCCAGCAACAATTGTATCAACAGTAATACACATACCATTAAAGTTTGCTCTTTTACATCTATCAATTAAGTCGTCGGTTATAGATTGATCTTTATGGATATATAATTGAAAAATTTTTGGTCCACTTGAAAGATTTGCAATTTCTTCAATCGAAAAAGATGCCATTGTAGACATGCTATAAATTGTACCAAATTTTTCTGCTGCACGAGCAGATGCTTTATCTCCATCTGGATGATATAAACTTTGCATTGCAGTAGGGGACAAAAAAATTGGCATGTCCATTTTTGTTCCAAAAACCTCAGTTTTTAAATCTGGCTCACCAACACTATTTAAAATATTTGGGACTAGATCGCAGTCATTAAATGAATCTGTGTTTCTATTCATTGTGACTTCATCGTCAGCTCCACCATCAATGTAATGAAAAATCGGGGCAGGTAATTTTTTTTTTGCTAGCTTTCTAAAGTCTTCGAAGTTGTAGCAATTCTTTAGACTCATTATCTTCTGAATCTTAAATTACTTCTATTTAGATCACTTATTTTTGTGCAACCCATTAGTTTCATGTCACGTTGCAGCTCTGTTTTATATTGGTTTAAAGCTCTTTCAACACCGGCTTGGCCTGCAGCTGCTAGGGCGTATAAATAAAGCCTACCACCTGAACATGCTTTAGCACCAAGTGATAACGCTTTAAGCATATGAGTTCCTCTATGAATTCCTCCTTCACAAATAACGTCAAGTTTATCTCCGACAGCATCAACAATTTCAGCTAATTGATCAAATGGAGATCTAGATCCATCAAGTTGTCTTCCTCCATGATTAGAAACCATTATACCAGTACATCCAATATCTACAGCTCTTTTTGCATCTTCAACACTCATTATGCCTTTAAGAGCAAAATGACCTCCCCATTTAGAACAAAGATTTTCAGCATCTTTCCAATTCATTGATTGATCTAACATCGTAGAAAAATAACTTCCAATCGAGGAGTTAGTACTGGTTCCCTCTTTAACAAAATCTTGAAGATGTGGTAATTCAAACTTACCTTTTGTTAAATAATTTATTCCCCACATAGGCTTTGTAGCAAAACTAAATAAACTTGATAAAGTTAATTTTGGAGGTGATGTAAAGCCAGTTCTTAAATCTCTCTCTCTGTTTCCACCAGTGATAGTATCTACTGTTAATGCCATAACATCAAACTTTGCTGCTTTTGCCCTTTCTAGACAAGAATCATTAAGACCTCTGTCTTTATGAAAATAAAATTGAAACATTTTAGGTGTATCAATCATAGAAGATATTTCTTCAACACTCACAGTTGCTAAAGCTGAAACACCAAACATTGTATTAAATTTTTTTGCTGCTTTTCCTACTGCCCTTTCTCCATCGTAGTGAAAAAGTCGTTGTAAGGCTGTTGGTGCTAAGTAAAAAGGTAAATCCAATTTTTTTCCAAATATTGTTGTTGAAAGGTCAACATTTTCTACTCCTCTTAGAACATTCGGAACCAAATCAACATCGTCAAAGGCGCTAGTGTTTCTCGCATAAGTTATTTCATCGTCTGCTGCACCATCTATGTAATGGAATATTGGAGAAGGTAATTTTTTCTGAGCTAATTTTCTAAAATCACTAAAATTGTGACAATCTTTTAAATTCATATCCTTAAATTAAAATTTTTTTATGTAATTAAACATATAACTATTTGCCCCAGGATTCTTATCTCCAAGACTCGCATTAGATATATGGTTATATGATACTGCTATTTCGCTATTTTTTGAAAATTCATAAGATATTTGAATTTCAGTTTTAAACTCAATCACATGCCCTAAATCTTTACCATCACCCTCAGAGTATAATCCCGGTGTGAAACTTGGGGTAAATTTTAATGGCCCTTCATTGTAAATTTGAAAGCCTGTATATACGTATGCTGCATTATCTGCTGTTATCATTAAACCTGTCACAGGTTGTAGTATCCCTAAGAAACTCTCCTTATTTTTTCCAGTATTTATATGTTGGATACCAAATAAAGTTGACTTTTTTCCCTCATCACTAAAATCAAAAGTTCCAGTGTAAAAACTCCAACTTTCATTAGATTTATATCCATCTGCATTTGCTAAATTAAATACTAGCAAAAAGTATATTAAAAATATTTTTAAAAAGGTTTGCATAAAAGTTTTTATCTACTTTATAGATACTTTTCTAAGAATTAAAATACCGCCAAAAACGAATAAAATCAAAGGTAATACCCAAAGCAAAAGAGTATTTTTATTTATTTCTGGATCATAAACTATCCACTCACCGTACTTATTTTTAAGAAAATCATAAATCTGCTCATCATTTTTACCTTCATCGATTTTATTTTGTATTAGAATTTTCATGCTCAATGCAAAATCTGATTGAGAGTCATAAACTGATTGACCTTGACAAATTAGACATCTTAAGTTCTTTGAAATTTTGTCAACTTGTTGTGAAGTTTCAGCTGAAGAAAAATTTTGAAAGAACAAAAAAATAATAATTAGTTTTGACAGAATTTTCATCTTATTCATTGAATTATTTTAGTGAGTTGTATAAACGATTTATCATCTAAAGGACCTATAAATTTTTTAATAATTAATTTAGATTTATTTTCTATTAAATAAGTTTCAGGTACACCAAATGCTCCCAGTTCAATTGAGTTTATTCCATTTGGATCGGTAATTATATTAGTATAAGGATTTCCAAGTTCGCTTAGAAATTGTTTAGCATTATTTTCATTATCTTTGTAATTAATTCCAATAATATTTAAGTTATTTAAAGATTTTAATTTTAATAAATATGCATGCTCATCTTTACAAGGCAAACACCAAGAGGCCCATATATTAATTAAAGTCATACCTTCGTCTTTTAATAATTCGTTTAAAAAAACTTCTTTTTCAGAAAAAAGATATTTTGATTTAAAATTGAAATCAATTTTATTTTTATCAATACTGGGAGAATAAGTGTTAGATTTATCTAATCCTTTTAAAAGTATAAAAAAAGAAAAAAGTGCAAATAAAACTATACTAATTAATTTAATATTTTTAGACATTTTTTTTCTTTAAGCTTAATATTCCACCCAATGAAATCAGTAAGACTGAAATCCAAATCCAAATCATAAATGGTTTTATTTGATATCTCACATTATAAAAACCATCGTTTTTGATTATATTAAATACTAAAAAATTATCTGAGAAAATTGTGGAAGAAATATCAGCTTCACTAGTAATGGTTTGAGGTTGGTCATAAATTCTAATTTCAGGTTTTAAACTTAATGAATTATTTTCATCAACAATATTAAATTTGCCAATTAAAGTTTGATAATTTTGTTTTTTAATTACTTCAATATTTTGAAATTGAATAATTTTATCTAAAAATTTTATTTCATCTCCAACTCTCATGTTTGAAGAATGTTCTTTAGCCAAAACGCCATTTAATAAAATACTTAAAATTAACAGACTGAAACCAAAATGAGAGATTTTTTGAGATATGTTAATATTTTTTCCAAAAAAATCTCTAATTGTCACAAAAAATAAAAATAAACTGAAAATAAATAAAGGAAGAGATAGGAGATAAGAAACGCCAAATTTATTTACAAAAATATAAGAAATTACAATTGATATTATAAAGATAAAGATATCTTTTAAATTAATCTTTCCCATCTTATCTTTTATCCATTTAATATTGGGTCCGATTGCCATAAAAAATAAAAATGGAATTAAGAATGGGATAATTAATTTATGGTAAAAAGGTGGTCCAATCGAAATTTTTTTGTCGTTAATTACCTCTAAAAAAATTGGATAAACTGTACCAATCAAAACTACTGATAAAAAAAACATCATGAATAAATTATTGATTAAAACTGCAGTTTCTTTACTCACTAAAAAAGTTTTTGTTGAGTCAGCTGTGATACTTTTTTGATAAAAAAAATAAATAAATATTGAGATAAAAATTAATACAAATAAAAAACACAATATAAACACTCCACGTGATGGATCATTTGCAAAAGTATGAATTGAGTTTAAAATTCCAGACCTAACTAAAAAAGTTCCACTCATACTTAATGAGAAAGTTGTAATTGATAAAATTATTGCCCATGATTGAAATGTTCCTCGTTTCTCTAAAGTAAAAACTGTGTGTAATAATGCTGTTAGGCAAAGCCAAGGCATTAGTGATACGTTTTCAACAGGGTCCCAAAACCAAAAACCTCCCCATCCTAATTCGTAATATGCCCATATAGATCCTAAGAGAATACCAATAGATAAAAATACCCACGAAATTAAAACCCATCTTTTAATGTGACTTGCCCAAGATTTATTAATAGAACCAGAGATAATTGCACCTAAAGCAGATGAGAATATAATAGAGGTTCCAACATAACCCAAATATAAAATAGGTGGATGGATTGCTAATGCAGGATCTTGGAGTATTGGATTTAATCCTGTTCCTTCAGATGGAATCGGAAATATATTTGCAAAGGGATTGGATGTGAAAAGTATAAATAGAAGAAAACCAAAAATTATAATTTCCTGAAAAAACAATGCAAAAGTTCTGTATCTTTGAGAAAGATTTTTAGAGTCGATTACAAATAAAAATAAAAAAATTGTTAATACCAATAACCATAAAAGTAAGCTTCCTTCATGATTGCCCCATGTCCCAGAAATTTTATAGAATAAAGGTTTTGTAGTATGAGAGTTGTTGTAAACAGTCTCGTTACTAAAGTCTGATGTTACAAAAGCATAAATTAAAGTTAGAAAACTAATTATAACCATTAAAGATTGTACGGATATTAACGAAAAAATATTACCACTCAAAACATTAGAGGAATTCCTAAACGATAATGAGGTTTTTATAATTATAAAAATCGAAATTAATAAAGCTATGTATAAAGAATAATTGCCTAGTTGATTGACCATTCTAATTTTCTTTCAAAGACTCTGCTACCTCTGGGGGCATATAGTTTTCATCATGCTTCGCCAAAATTTTCACCGCTTTAAAATAATTTCTATCTTGAAGAAATCCCTCAGCGACAACTCCTTTTTCTTCCTCAAACAAATTTGGTATTGAGCCTTTATAATTTACTATAAGCTCGTTTTTAAAATCAGTTATTACGAAATTTACTTCGGATTGATTAATATTAATTGAATTTTTTTTTACCATTCCACCAACTCTAATTTTTTTCTTTGTGACTTCAGAAAGTACTTTAATTTCTGTTGGTGATTTAAAATAGACTACATTTTCTTCCAGCGATTTAATAATTAAAAAAGAAACTAGAATTACAGAAATAAATATTGATAATATAAAAACAGCTCTTAATTTTACTTTTTTACCATACATGAAAATAAGTAATTAAATCTTAGAAACTGATGAAGTAGCTAAAATTTCTTTGAAAGTTTCTTGTTTTTTTGCTTTTTCAACTCTCTCTAAATCTAAACTTTCAAATTTTGCTTCAAATTTTCTCTGCTCTTTTATTAACTGAAGCTTAATAACTGAATGTAAAATCCAAAAACAAGATAAAGTAAATACAAAAGAAGACCATACGTATAATCCGTACCCATTCATGTATAAAACGTCTTGAATCATAATCTATCTAATCCTTTATTTTTAATTTTTATCAGTTCTGTATTATATTTCATCAAAAATATCAAAAGTGAAAAAAGTGCAAATGCCGCAGTCATTATTCCCAAAGGAAGCAGCATTGATGAATGAATTGAAGTTTCTTTAAGAAGATTTATCGAAGCTGGTTGATGAAGAGTAGACCACCAATCGACAGAAAATTTGATAATTGGAACATTAATAACTCCAAATATAGCAATATATGAACTTAATTTAACAGCTTTATCCTCTGTTGCTGCAATTCTCCAAGACAAAATAAACATTAAATAAAATATTGCTAATAATAACATGGATGTAATTCTTGCATCCCATGCCCACCACGTTCCCCAAGTAGGTTTTCCCCATATTGATCCAGTTACTAGAGCGATTATGTTGAAGACAAATCCTGATGGAGCTAAGCTTTTAGTGATTAATGAAAAATTTTTATTTTTAAAGATAATAATACCAAAAGATAAAACTGATATTAAAGAAAAAATTCCTAATGAGATCCAAGCAGCAGGAACATGTACATACATAATTCTAACAGAGTCACTTTGTTTATAATCCTCGGGTGAAAGAATTAATGCTTCAACAAGTCCAAGAATTAAGATTAAAATAAATATAATAAAGACAAATTTTTGAGATCTATTGATAATCTGAATTAAGTTTTTTGGTTTAAAATAATTTAACATTTTTTTTAGCTATCTATATCAAATTAAAAAATTTTGAAAATTTTTATGGTGAGTTATTCTGACCAAGAACACAGAGGGAGATAAATAAATGGATAAATTATGCATCCTTGGCCAAAATATCTAATTATCTTAGCCTTCACTTATGTCTAAGATTTGCACGAAATGTGTTTAAATAATGTAATTGTGTCTAGTTAGAGGGTTTAAAATAACTAGAGCCTCTTTTTCCTGAAAATATTTCATTTATTAATGGATGTTTAATGGGCTCATCAGAGTCGTCCACTAATAGATTTTGCTCAGAAACATATGCCTCGTATGTTATTTCATCATTTTCGGCTAACAAATGATAGAATGGTTGGTCTTTTCTAGGTCTTACGTTTTTTGGTATGGATTGATACCATTCCTCTGAATTATTAAATTCAAAATCAACGTCATAAATCACACCTCTAAAGTCGAAGTGCTTATGTTTTACAACGTCTCCAATTGAGAATTTTCCTTTTTGAATAGTCACTCAATAAATATGGATATTTAAAAATAAAAATCAATAAAAAAAATATGATTGTTTTATTATTCTGCTATTATGTAGCAGTGAATAAATCTGTTTTAAAATTTGTTACTGATTTAGGGCCTTTGGTAATTTTTTTTTATTTTTATTACAATAATGATAAAAACTTAATCGTTGCAATACCTCCACTTATAGTTGCAACTATCATAGCAGTTTTGATTATGTGGATTGTTGAAAAAACAATTCCAAAAGTACCACTTATAAGTGGAATATTGATTACATTATTTGGTGGTTTAACAATTTATTTTGATGATCCTATTTTTATTTACATGAAGCCAACCATAATAAATATTTTGTTTGGTCTTGCGTTAATGTTTGGAAAATACTTCACGAATGAACCAGTTTTAAAAAAGTTACTTGGGAAATCTATGCCTTTAAGTGATGAAGGATGGGAAATTTTAAATAAAAGATGGACATACTTCTTTTTTGGACTAGCCATATTAAATGAAATAATTTGGAGAACTCAATCAGAAGAATTCTGGGTAAACTTTAAAGTTTGGGGAATGTTGCCTATAACCTTTATTTTTACTGCTTTTCAAATTGGTCTAATAAATAAATACAAATTAAATGAATAGAAGCTTAAAACTAGTAGTAAATAATGTAAATAAAGATGAAAACAAAAAACTATTTTTTGAAAGAGCTGAGTTAAAAATTATATTAGATCTTTATGCAAAAATGGTTTCCTCAGGAAATTGGAAAGACTATGGTCTTTCTATTTCGGGAAAACAGGTAAGTTTTAGCGTTTTTAAAAACGCAGCTGAAAAAGCAATTTATAAAATTTGTAAAAATTTTAAACCATCAAACAAAAATCTTAAATATTTAATTACAGATACTAATGGTAAAATTTTAAAAAATTCTTACGATTTAAAAATACTCTTAAATAAAGTTGATTGGAAAAAAATTTAGGCCTTATCTTCTTTGACCGAATAATCTTAAAAGCATTATAAAAAGATTTATAAAGTCTAGGTATAAAGTTAGAGCACCCATTACCGCTTTTTTACCCATTAACTCACCACTGTCAGATGCTGCATACATATTTTTGATCTTTTGCGTATCATATGCAGTTAAACCTACAAATACTAAAACACCAATTATTGATATTGCGAAATACATCATTGATGACTTTAAAAATATATTGACTATTGATGCAATTATGACCCCGATTAAACCCATCATTAAAAAAGATCCCATCTTGGTTAAGTCTCTTTTTGTTGTGTAACCATAAATACTCATAGCACCAAAAGTTGCTGAAGAAATAAAGAATACTCTTGTTACACTCAAACCTGTGTAAACTAGTAAAATTGATGAAAGTGATAATCCCATTAAAGCTGCAAATACCCAAAAAGTAGTTTGAGCTCTAGATGCGCTCATTTTATTTATTCCAAAACTCATATAGAATACAATCCCTAAAGGAGCCAGCATTACAATCCATTTCAATCCAGATAAATAAATTGCACTTCCAAATTCAGTTAGTCCAACAATCGCACCATTTGGGTCTGTTACAACAGACATTTTGAACGATAAAAGTGCAATTATACCAGTTAGCAATACACCGGTTGCCATATAATTATAGACTTTTAACATGTAGGCTCTTAGGCCTTCATCCATAACAACTGTTTGTTTGGCGGTAGTTGCTTTTCTTAGAATATTTTCTTTATTGAATTCCATAATATTTATATAAGTTTTTTTTTTGAGATTTTCAAGTCGTCAAAATAAATGTAACAAACATTACATATAACTGAGCATGAATTATAAAAAACTAGGAAATACTGACATAAATGTAAGCACAATCTGTCTTGGAACAATGACTTGGGGTGAACAAAATACCCAAAGTGAAGCTTTTGAACAAATGAATTACTCATTAGAAAATGGGGTTAATTTTTGGGATACAGCTGAACTCTATGCAGTTCCGCCAAAAGCTGAAACATACGGCCATACAGAAACTATTATTGGAAATTGGTTTGAGGAAACAAAAAAAAGAAAAGATGTAATATTAGCATCCAAAGTGGGTGGCCCTAGCAGAAAATACATAAGAAATGGAGAAAATAGTTTTACTGGAAAAAACCTAGAGGATGCTCTTCACGGAAGTTTAAAAAGATTAAAAACTGATTATATCGATCTTTATCAATTACATTGGCCCGAAAGAAACGTAAATAACTTTGGAAAATTAGGTTACGAACACAAGGAAAACGACTGGAATAAATTTGAAGATATTCTGGAAAACTTAAAAAAATTTATTGAACAAGGCAAAATTAGATATGTTGGTTTATCAAATGAAACTCCATGGGGAGTAATGAATTATCTTCAACTTGCAAAAGATAAAGACCTTCCAAGAATGATGGCAATTCAAAATCCATACAGTCTGCTAAATAGATCTTATGAAGTAGGGTTAGCTGAAGTATCAATAAGGGAGAACATTGGATGTTTAGCTTATTCACCACTTGCAAGTGGTTACCTTAGCGGAAAATATAGAAATAAACAGTTTCCTAAAGGGTCACGAATGGAGAGAGATTTTGATTTTTGGACAAGATATAGAAAGCCAAATATGGAAAATGCAGTTGAAGATTATTACAAAATTAGTCAGAAATTTGAACTAGATATGAGTCAAATGTCTATAAAATTCTGTGAAGTACAAGACTTTATGACTAGTGTGATAATTGGAGCAACAACTATGGAGCAGTTGAAAACTAACGTAGAAAGTGTAAAAGTGAATCTTGATAGTGAAGTAATTAAAGAAATAAATAATGTACAAAAAAAATATCCTAATCCATGCCCATAATTAAAAAATTATTTTTAAAAACATTTATATTGACAGTATTTCTAATGACATCTGTCCAGTCAGAAGACTTAACAAAATTAGGAACTTTTAAAGATTGGAATGCTGTTGCAGTTTTTAATGAAACTGGAAAAATCTGTTTTGCTTATTCTATACCAGTAAGCCAGTCTCCTAAAGCAAGCAACAGAGAAGCAAGATTATTTGTGTCCTTTAGACCTGAGGATAAAATTTCTGATGAGGTGAGCATAACTTCTGGTTATGAATTTAATTCACAAAATGCAATATTAGCTACATCTGGAAAATCAAAATTTGAGTTTGACTTACCTCAAAATAAATTTGCATGGATTTCAAATGGAAAAACAGAGCAAAAAATTATTAAAAGAATGAAAAAGGCCTCAAGGCTGATGATAACAGCCTACAAACAAAGTGGCACAAGAACTACAGATGACTATTCATTGATGGGTTTTACCAAAGCTTATAACGCTGCAAAAAAAAACTGCACTTAAATGAAAAAACGAAAGAAGATTGTGCTCGCCTATTCAGGTGGTTTGGATACGTCTATCATTCTTAAATGGCTTCAAGAAAATTATGATGCTGAAGTTATAGCATACACTGCTGATGTTGGGCAGGAAATGGATAGAAATAAAATAATAAAGAATGCAAAAAAATTGGGTGTTAAAAGAATCATAATTCAAGATCTAAAAAATATTTTTGTTAAGGATTATGTTTACCCAATGATAAGAGGTCATGCTCTTTATGAAGGTGTTTATTTATTAGGTACATCCATAGCAAGACCACTAATTGCAAAAGATCAAATTAGAGTAGCTAAAAAATTTAATGCTTATGCTGTCTCACATGGCTCGACAGGAAAAGGAAATGATCAAGTTAGATTTGAATTGGGATATCATTACTTTGGTCCTAAAATTAAAATAATTGCGCCATGGAGAATTTGGAAATTAAAATCAAGAACAGATCTAATTAATTATGCAAAAAAACATGGAATACCTATTCCAAAAGATAAAAAAGGTGCGCCACCATTCTCAGTTGATGATAATTTATTTCATACTTCAACAGAGGGAAAAGTTTTAGAAAATCCTAAAAATTCTGCACCTGAATTTATTTTTCAAAGAACAACTTCTCCTGAAAAGGCTCCAAATAAACCAAGCTTTATCAGTATTAATTACAAAAACGGTGACCCTATTGGTTTAAATGGAAAAAAATTATCTCCTGCAAAAGTTTTGGATAAACTAAATCAATTAGCTGGAAAAAATGGGATAGGAAGAGTGGATTTAGTCGAGAATAGATTTATTGGAATAAAATCAAGAGGAGTTTACGAAACTCCAGGAGGAACATTATTACTAGTTGCACATAGAGCAATTGAGTCTGTAACTTTAGATAAAGATACAATGCATAAAAAAGATGAGGTTATGCCTAGATATGCGGAGCTTGTTTATAATGGTTATTGGTATTCAAAGGAACGATTTAAACTACAAAAGATTGTTGATTTGAAGAAAAATAAAGTAAATGGATCAGTAAAACTCAAACTTTATAAAGGAAATGTTACGATTCAATCAAGACAAACTTCAAGTAATGCTTATTCAATGAAAAAAGTTTCTTTCGAGGAAAATAAAACTTTTAATAAATCAAATGTAGAAAGATTTATTAACTTTCATAAAAAAAAATTAAGATAAAAAAAATGGAATTTAAAACGACAAGAGCTTCGGCTATTGAAAACTTAAATAATTTTATTAAAAATAATCTTGAAGAATATTCAAAATTAAGAAATTTTGATTTTGGTCCTGATAAACAATCAAATACATCTTGCTTATCACCATATATTACACATGGAGTGATTAATGAAAAAGAAGTGATAAGTAAAGCGCTGGAAAGATTTTCCTTTTCAAAAAATGAAAAATTTATTCAAGAAGTTTTGTGGCGAACATATTGGAAAGGTTGGTTGGAACTAAGATCAGGAGTTTGGGATGATTATTTAATAGATTTAAAAAGAGTTAAAGAAGAATTTAAAGATAATAAAAATTACTTAAATGCCATTAAGGGTAATACTGAAATTGAATGCTTCAATGAATGGGTAAATGAACTTAAGACTTATAATTATTTGCATAATCATACCAGGATGTGGTTTGCGAGCATTTGGATATTTACACTAGACTTACCTTGGCAACTTGGTGCTGAATTTTTTTTGCAACACTTATACGATGGTGATACTGCATCTAATACCTTGGGCTGGCGCTGGGTTGCAGGTATTCAAACACAAGGGAAACATTATCTTGCAAGTGAATGGAACATTAAAAAATTTACAAATAATAGATTTGAAAATATAAAACTTAATGAAAATGCACCCCCAAAAATAAGTGATAAAAATTATACTATTCTACATAAAACTTTTGAAAATCCGATAAATATTGAAGAAAAAAACTTACTTGTTTTTGAAAATAACTTAGCATTTGAAATCACTGACTTTGTAATTCAAAAATTCAAAAAAATTCTTCTTATTAATAATAAAAATGAAAATAGAAATATTAAACTCAGTGAAAATGTAGTGAATTTTAAAGATAGTTTGATTGAAGAACAAAAGAAAAGGTTAGAGGAAAAATCAATTAATTGTGAGATTATTGATATAAACGAAATTAAAAACTTGGAAGGTTGTTACTGCCTTTATCCAACTGTTGGAGAAAATTTAGATTACATAAATCAAAACTCGCTAAAAAATATTGAGTTTCTTTATAGAAAATTAGATCAAAATTCATGGAAGTTTTGTAACAAAGGTTTTTTTAACTTTAAAAAATATATTCCTAAAATAGTTGAAAATCTTGAATAAATTGTAATTGAAATTTTTTTAATTTATGAGATAAAAATAACATGCAAAACCCACAAATATTAGAATTAATTGAAAATTTAAAGGGAAGAAGAAACTATGAAGAAAAAAAAGCTTCTAAGCTAGGTTTTAACTCTCTTTATGCATATTTTGAAAACAAACTTTTGCAAGAAAAAACTGCTTTAGAAGAAAGTGCACGAGAACTAGAAATAGCAAAAGCTGAAGAAAAATTATTAAAAGAGGAAAAAAGTAAGCCAAAAAAAACTTGCGGCTGTTGTTAAATTCCTAAATTTTTTAAAGACTGAAATTCACCAATTTTAAAAATAATTGCTTCTTCTTTTTTAAAACCATATTTTTCTGCATTATCTTTAAATCTAACTGGTGGCTCCATTATTGGCTCCAAAGATAAAACAAAAGTACCCCAATGCATCCCTAAAACTTTTTTACTTTTAAGGTCTCTTGCAACACTTAAAGCCTCTTCAGGGTTGGTATGGTAAGAGGATTTATCTTTATTAGGTGATAATGGATAAAAATTATAAGCCCCAATGTTTATAAGCGTTAAATCAATAGGTCCATATTTTTCACCTAACTCTTTATAAATGTTTCCAACTCCTGTGTCACAAGCAAAGAGTATCTTTTTATTCTTATACTCAATCAAAAAGTTTCCCCATAAAGTTTTATTTGTATCTGTTAAGCTTCTTTTTGACCAGTGAACTGCTGGTAACAATGTTACTTTAAGGTCTTCATTAACTTTAATTTCATCATACCAATCCATTTCCTTCACATCTTTGTAGCTATTTCGCATGAAATACTTTCCAAGCTTTAGAGGAAGTAAAACTTTTGCATCCTTAAAAGGAAATCTTCTAATTGTATTCATATCTTGATGATCGTAATGATTATGAGTTAGAAGAAATAAGTCTGTCTTAGGAATTTCATTTAAATCGAGGGCTGTTTTAACATATCTTTTTGGACCAAAAATTAGTGGGCCTGCATTTTTTGAAAAGACAGGATCAGTTATAATTGTTGTATTTCCAAGCTTTATTAAGAAAGTTGCATGTCCAATCCAACCGACATAATCATCATTTTTTAAATTTTCTAAATTTGAAAGAACTCTTTGTTTATCAATAACATGATCATCGGGAACAGACATATTAAGTTTTTTCTTTTCTTTGTTGAATACTTTAAAGGACCATTTGAAATTAGAATTTCTCTCAGGTGAGCCCTCTGGGTTTCTAAAGCTACCGTCTGGTAAGTGATGATAAGGTATTTTTTCCATAGCTAAAGATAAAGAATTATAGATAAAAAATATAACAATTAAAATTGCTTACTTTGGCACTAAACTTTAGTTATTTAATGTTCTTTTAAAACACTCAATTGTATTTTTCAAAAGACATGCAATTGTCATAGGTCCAACGCCGCCAGGAACTGGCGTTAAAGCTTTTGCAACTTTTGAAACTTCTTCAAAATTTACATCACCCAATATACCATTTTCTGTTTTATTTATTCCGACATCTATAACTATTGCATCTTTTTTTACCCAATCTCCCTTTATAAGTTCAGGAATTCCAACTGCTGCAACAATCACATCTGCCTCTAAGCACTCATGCTGAAGATCTTTAGTTTTTGAATGAGTAATCGTTACTGTACAATCTTCTTGAAGTAAAAGCTGCGCCATAGCTTTTCCATTTAGATTTGATCTACCAATCATAACAGCTTTTTTTCCCGTTAGGTTGGGTTCAATTTTTTTTAATAAGTAATAACATCCAAGTGGTGTACAAGGTATTGATCCTTGATATCCAGACGATAGATTGCCCACATTCATTGGATGTAAACCATCTACATCCTTATGTGGTGAGATAGTTTCTATAACATGTTGCTTGTTGATATGTTTGGGTAATGGTAATTGAACTAAAATTCCTGAAACTGTTTCATCCTTATTAAGTTCCTCTATTTTATTTAAAACAGTTTTTTCGTCTACTGTATCTGGATATTTTATAACTTCTGATTTTAAACCAACTTGTTTTGCTGATTTTTCTTTATTTCTTACATAAATTTGGCTTGGGGCTAAGTCCCCAATTAAAATTACTGTTAGACCAGGAACTTTATTGTATTTCTGTTTTAAACCCTCAACTTCATGTTTTAGTTCTTCTCTTAGTTCAGCAGATTGTTTTTTTCCGTCAATTAAAATCATGATATTAAAAAATTAGTGGTGCTATGTAGAGCTTCATACACATTTCTATAAACCATATCAACAAAAGAAGAATTATTGGCGATATATCAAAAGCACCAAGGCTAGGTAAAAAACCCCTGATTTTGTTGAGAATTGGATCGGTGAGCTTATAGGTAAATTCTAAAATTGAATAAACAAATCTATTCGATGTATTTAAGACACTAAAAGCTATTAACCAGCTAATAACAACATTGGCAATCACAACATATGAATATAATTTCAAAAGTTGGAGAACTAAATAAAATATAGCTATCATTTCTTTTCTACATAAATAGATGTACTTGGGAAAGCAAAAGAGGCTTTGTTACTTTCTACAATCTCTTTAATCTTAATTGCAAGTCTTTCCTTTACTAATAACATTTCACTCCAACTATTTGTTTTTGTGTAACATCTCACATACATATCTATTGAGCTATCAGAAAATTTATCAACTCTTACTGATACTCCAACAGCTGTATCATAATCTTCTGAATGATTAATAAAATTCTCTATCTCATTTCTAATAGTTTTTAATTGTTCTACCGTTGAGTCGTATTGAAGAGTTATCGTCCAACTAATTCTCCAATTAGTTATTTGACTTTTATTTATAACAGCATTTTCTGCAAACTGAAAATTAGGTATAATGGCTAAAGATTTATCAAATTTTCTTATAACGGTTGATCGAAAACCTATTTTTTCTACTACACCCTCAATTATACCCTCAACTTCAATCCAATCACCCATCTTAAATCTTTTCTCTACAAGAACTAAAATTCCTGAAATCAAATTTTTAAATAAGTCTTGAGCTCCTAATGCGACAGCAACACCAAATAAACCTAGTCCGGCTATTATTGGTCCAATTTTTATTCCCCATAATTCTAAAACTGCTGCAGCACCTAAAATTAAAATTAAAATTTTAAGTGATTTAATGATCCAACCGATTAGTTCTCTAGTTAAAATTTTATCAAAACCACTGAGAATGTAAGAGATAGGCTCAATTATTTGATGGATAATCCAAAAAAGTAGAATTGTAATTAAAGTTCTATTTACATTATCTAAAAATAATCTGGTGTCCTCTGAAAAAGACATATAATAACTTGCAAAAAATACCCCTAAAACAATTGGAAGAAATCTTGCTGGTCCCTCCATTGCCTTAACAAAAGTATCATCAAGTTTATTGGTAGTTCTTTTTGAAATTAGTTCTAATTTTCTTATTACTAATTTACTGATAAGGCCTCTAAAAACTAGGAATATAAAGAATATGCCAAGACCTATTAAGATCTCTACAAAATTAACACCCAATATTCCTTTTTCCCAAACTGATAAAAATAGACCTGTAAAATTATCAAAAACACCCATGATTAAATTTTATATAGCAAAAACTCTTCTTCACCAGGGTTAAATAGAAAAATTTTTTTCCACTTAATCTCATTTAAAATTGATGATGATTTTTCACCCATACACATCAAATTAGTATCCATCCAAGTGTCTAAAAGATCATATTTTTTTAGTAAATTTAATAAACTCTTAGCGCTATTTTCTGAGTAGACATAAATTATATCGGGAATCGAGGCTTTCAATTCTGTTCTAAATTCCTCCTTTATTTCTTGAGTTGGAAAAACTGTATAATTAATCAGTCTCTTCAAAGAATAACCCTCTGTAATAAGATCTTTATCTAATCTACTGGAAACTAATTGGCCACTTATGTAAAGAAGTGATCCATTTTTTGAGTCAAAGTTTTGTAATATTAATTCTTTTAAATTATTTACGTTTCCTTCTGCAGAGATAATATTTTGAAAACCCTTTAACTTTGCAACTTTTTCTGTTGCTGAACCGACACAATAACACTCAATTTTCTTATCAACTCTAGTTAAGTCTAAATTCTTTATCGCATTTGAACTTGTAAATATTACTCCCTTAAATTGGCTGTAGTCAGGTTCATCATATTCAATTGGTTCAACTTTTATTACGGGTAGATGAGAAACTTTATGCCCTAAAGAACTAAATCTTAAAATTAATTCTTTACTATCCTCTAGCGGCCTTGTTAATAAAATATGCATACTACCTTTTGTATGATCCTTTTGATTCTGATTTTAATTTTTCTCCAATCTTAAAACTTAGATCATTAATCATTTTTTCATTTTCACTTTCATCAACATAAAATCTCTGTCTGCCATCAACTGAGAAGAGCTCTGCCTTAATATTTACAATATCTTTAGTAATTTTTGCATATACACCAACTGCTGTATCACAATCACCCTCGAGAATTTTCAAAACATTTCTCTCAGCATTTGCAATTAATCTCGACTGATTGTCATTAATTTTTTCCAATATATTTATTACTTCTTTATCATTTTCTCTACATTGTATGGCAATAATTCCTTGTCCAGCACATGGTATTAGCTCCTCTGTATCAAATTCCTGAGTTATTTTGTTTGTCAGTCCCAAAGCTTCTATGCCAGCTTTGGAAAGTAAAATGGCATCGTAATCTCCATTCTCTAACTTATTGATCCTAGTGTCCACATTGCCTCTTATTAATTTATAATTTAAATCTGATCTAATTCTATGGAGTTGATATTCTCTTCTATAAGAAGAGGTTCCAATAGTTGAATTTGGTTTAAGATCCTGGAACTTGATATTGTTATTGCTAATAAATATTTCATTAGGAGAATTTCTTTTTAAATAAAAATTTGTTATCAAACCCTCAGTTTCGATTGATGGCATATCTTTTAAAGCATGAACTGCAATATCAATTTTATGATTAATTAATTCTGTTTCAATTTTTTTTGAAAATAAGCCTTTCCCTCCAATATTTGATAACCTATCCTTTTGGTTTTCATCTCCACTGGTGACTATTTTTTTTATTTCTATATCGGTTGATGAAACATTTTTAAGAAACTTCATCACTTTTTCAGTATAAATTAAAGCTAACTTACTTCCTCGAGTACCAACAATAAATTTATCTCTTTTCATAATTCTTATTTTTATTACATTCTTATAGTTTAATTGTATTAATTATAAATATTTATGAATGAAAAAAAAATAATCCTAGGAATTGAGACAAGTTGCGATGAAACAGCGGTATCAATCATAGAAGAGGATAAAAATG
This sequence comes from uncultured Pelagibacteraceae bacterium, assembly GCA_902597335.1. Taxonomy (GTDB): domain Bacteria; phylum Pseudomonadota; class Alphaproteobacteria; order Pelagibacterales; family Pelagibacteraceae; genus Pelagibacter. The sequence goes on along the minus strand of CACJXK010000001.1, from coordinate 7,524 downwards.
GTAAGATAAAAATATTATCTAACGTAGTTTCAAGTCAATTTGATATTCATAAAGAATTTGGAGGTGTAGTTCCTGAGCTTGCGGCACGGTCTCATGTTGAAAAAATTGATTTAATTGCAAAAAAAGCAATTAATGAAAGTGGTGTGAATTTAAATGATGTTTCTGCAATTGCCTCTACATCTGGTCCAGGCTTAATTGTTTGCCTTACTATTGGTTTAAATTTTGGAAAAGCTTTATCTGCAAGCTTAAATGTACCTTTTATTGGCGTAAACCATCTTGAGGGACATGCTTTAAGTCCAAGACTTAGTACAAAATTAGATTTTCCATATTTATTATTGTTAATTTCGGGAGGACACACTCAATATCTAAGCGTGAATGGGCTTGGAAAATATAAAAGATTAGGAACAACAATTGATGATGCTTTAGGAGAGGCATTTGACAAAACCGCAAAACTTTTGGGAATTGATTTTCCAGGGGGGCCTAAGTTAGAAGGTTTTGCTAAGCAGGGAGATGCAAATAAATTTAAACTTCCTAAACCAATTATTAATAAGGGAGGATGCAATTTATCTTTTGCAGGTCTTAAAACCGCAATTTTAAGGATATCAAGCACTATAAAATCTAAGCAAGAGAAATATGATCTTGCAGCATCTTTTCAAAAAACAATTGAAGAAATTTTAGAAGTTAAAACTCAAATAGCATTTGATGAATTCAAAAAAACCAGCAGGAAGAAAGATAAAGCTTTTGTAATCGCTGGAGGTGTTGCGGCTAATACAGGAATAAGAAAAAAATTGATTAAGGTATGTAAGAAAAATAATTTTAGACCAATTTTCCCTGAACCAAAATTATGTGGTGATAATGCAGCTATGATTGCACTTGTTGGTCTTGAAAAATATAAAGTCAAAAAATTCGATAACTTAGATCTAGCAGCAAGTCCAAGACTTCCGCTTGATGAAAAAGCAAAGTTTTTAAAAGGAGCAGGAGTTAGATTATAAATGTCAAAAAGATACAGTGGTAAATCATTTAAGGATGCAAGTGTAATGAAAAAAGCTAAGCTATCTTTAAAAGAAAAAAGAAAACTTAAAAAAGAAAAGAAGAATAAAAAAAATTAGATGCAATATTGGTTAATGAAATCTGAACCAGACGTTTGGTCGATAGATCAACAAATCAAAGCTGGAGAAAAAGGTGCTGATTGGGATGGTGTTAGAAATTATCAAGCAGCGAATAATTTAAAAAAAATGCAAAAGGGAGATCTTTGTTTTTTTTATCATTCTAATATAGGAAAAGAGATTGTTGGCATTGTTGAGGTTATAAAAACTGCATTCATTGATCCAACAGATAAGAAAAAAAGGTTTGTTGCAGTTAAGGTTAAATTTAAAAAAAAACTTCAAAATCCAGTAACACTTGAAAATATCAAAAAAATAAAGGCTTTAGAGAACTTATCGCTTATTAAACAAAGTAGACTCTCAGTTATGCCAATTGATACTAAAAGCTGGAAAATGATTTTGAACATGAGTAGAATTCAATAAAAAAAAATTCATGCCTAAGAAAAAAAAGACAAAAAAAAAGGTTAATAAAAAAATAGCTTCCAAAAAAATTAAAGAAACTATTTATAAAACACAAAAAGATTGGATAAGTAAAGCAATTGTTAATAAGTCTCAATATTTAAAGAAATATAATGAGTCAATAAAAGATAATGATGGCTTTTGGAAAAAAGAAGGAAAAAGAATTAGTTGGATCAAGCCTTATAAAAAAATTAAAGATGTGAAATATAGTAAAGATGATGTTCATATAAAATGGTTTTATGATGGCACATTAAACGCATCTGCAAATTGTATTGATAGACATTTAAAAAAGAATGCCAATAAAACTGCAATTATATGGGTTGGTGATGATCCAAAAGTTCAAAAAAAAATTAGCTTTAAAGAATTGCATAAAGAAGTTTCCAAAGCTGCAAATGGTTTAAAAAATTTAGGAGTTCAAAAAGGGGATAGGGTAACAATTTATCTAACAATGATACCTGAACTTGCTTACACAATGCTAGCATGTGCAAGAATAGGTGCGGTTCACTCAATAATATTTGGTGGTTTTTCTCCAGATAGCATTTCAGGTAGAATAAATGATTGTGAGTCAGATTATGTAATTACTGCAGACGAGGGTGTTAGAGGTGGCAAAACAATTCCATTAAAATCAATTACAGATGAAGCCCTGCAGAGTTGTCCAAATGTTAAAAAATGTATCGTGGTAAAAAGAACTGGTACTAAGAAAATAGATTGGTTTAACGATAGAGATGTTTGGTATCATCAAATGACTAAAAAAGTATCATCCAAATGTGAACCTGAGGAAATGGGTGCTGAAGATCCTCTATTCATTCTTTACACATCTGGTTCAACTGGAAAACCAAAGGGAGTTCTTCATACAACTGGTGGATATATGGTTTATGCGTCAATGACACATCAATATATTTTTAACTACAAACCAAAAGATATTTATTGGTGTACTGCTGATATTGGATGGGTTACTGGACACAGCTATATTATTTATGGTCCACTGGCCAACGGTGCAACAACAATAATGTTTGAGGGAATACCAACATACCCTGATACATCTAGATGGTGGCAAATAGTTGATAAATACAAAGTTAATATTTTCTATACTGCTCCTACAGCAATAAGAGCTCTAATGAGAGAAGGAGATAAACCTGTTAAAAAAACTTCCAGAAAAACTTTAAAACTTTTAGGTACAGTTGGAGAACCAATAAATCCTGAAGCCTGGGAATGGTATTATAAAACAGTTGGAGATAGTAGATGTCCAATTGTTGATACCTGGTGGCAAACTGAGACAGGTGGAATATTAATTAGTCCTCAGACAGGTGCAATAGATTTAAAACCTGGCTCTGCGACAAAACCATTTTATGGAATTAAGCCAGAAATACTTGACAAGGAAGGTAAGGTTTTAAAAGGAGAAGCTCAAGGAAGATTATGCATAGCACAATCTTGGCCAGGACAAATGAGAACGGTGTATGGAGACCACCAGAGATTTATTGATACATACTTTTCACAATTTGATGGAAAATATTTTACAGGAGATGGATGTAGAAGAGATAAAGATGGTTATTATTGGATCACTGGTAGGGTGGATGATGTCATAATAGTATCCGGACATAACCTAGGTACTGCAGAAATAGAAAGTGCATTTGTAGCTCATCCTAAAGTTGCAGAAGCAGCAGTGGTTGGCTACCCACACGATATTAAAGGGAATGGACTTTATTGTTATGTAACCTTAAATGCGGGAGAAAAAAGTACTCTTGATTTGGAAAGAGATTTAAAACTTTGGGTTAGAAAGCAAATTGGTCCAATTGCTACACCTGACTTAATACAGTTTGCTCCAGGACTTCCAAAAACTAGATCTGGAAAAATAATGCGAAGAATTTTGAGAAAAATAGCTGCAAATGAACATGGTCAATTAGGAGATACAACCACTTTAGCAGATCCCTCTGTTGTTGACAGTTTGGTAGACAATAGAAAAAATATTTAGATTTTTATTAATTTCGAAAACTCCTCTTTAATGTTATCCCATTTTAAAATCATTGAATTCAGAACAATTTTCCTATCTAAAGTTTTTAATTCATTTGCTACAGGAGCCCAGTTATATAAAGCCAAAGCACTTTCATTAAATGGCCAAGATTTATAATATTCCTCCCACTTAATTTGATCTAATCTTTTTTTAAAACTTATTCTTGCCTCATCAACAATCTCTGTGGGCATACCATTTTCTAACTCTTTATCGAGAATATTATTATAAATTTCAGATGCTTTATCTGTTTCTTTATAATTATAAAAAACATTTAAATATGAAATTGTATAAAATGACAAATCTTGAAGAGATATTGCATAAATATTCCACTTCGCAGTATTTATTGAAGTTAAAAACTTTTCGTCATCAAAATGCAGAACCCACTTAGTTCCCATTCTAGTTTTTAAATAGTTATATAAAGTAACTTGAGATACCCAAGCAGATTTTTGCTGAATGAATTGCTTAAGATCATCAATGTTCTTTATTTTTTTCTTAGGCAAAATGCCCTTAAACATCGCAACTAAATAAACTTTAAAGTCTTCAAGTTTTATATCTTTTAGATTGAATCTGTATTTGAGGGCCATTTATCTATCTAATATGTTGATGTATAAAGTAAAAGTGCCACAATATCGAGTGTTTTTAGGGGTTTAAATAAATTTGATTATCAGTAAGGTTATTTCTTTAACCTATAGGGAGAGAAAAAAATGTCAAAACAAGAACAACACTGGGAAAAAACCAGGAATTTGCTCTTTATCACATTAGCAATCTGGTTTGTTTTCTCAATTGGCATCTTTCTCTTCGGAGCCGAAATGCAAGAATCTAGCATTAGACCATTTGGATATCCTTTAACGTATTGGTTTACATGTCAAGGATCACTTGCGATCTTCGTCATTTTAATTTTCTGGTTTGCAGGTCGACAAGAGAAAATAGATGATGAGTTCGGATTTTCTGAAAGAGAGGGTGACAAATGATAAAAGGTAAATTTATAGATAATTTACCAAAGGTCTACGGAATATATACCGGAGGATTTCTTGTATTTATTATTCTGATGGCAATAGCTGAACAAGCTGGAATGTCTGCAAAATTGATTGGTATCTTTTTTGTAGCTTTTACAGTTTTGATTTATGCTTTAATTGGTTGGTTATCTAGAACACTACAAGTTGATGCTTATTATGTAGCTGGAAGACAAGTTCCAACTGTCTTCAATGGTATGGCAACTGCTGCTGACTGGATGTCAGGTGCATCTTTCGTTGCTATGGCAGGTGGAATTTATTTCAAAGGCTATGGATATATGGCTCTACTTGTTGGGTGGACTGGTGGATATGTACTAGTTGCTTCGTTATTAGCACCGTATCTTAGAAAATTTGGATGTTATACTGTTCCAGATTTTATAGGAACACGTTATGGTGGTAACTTAGCAAGATTTAGTGCAGTCATAGTTTTAACTGTAGCCTCATTCACTTATGTAACAGCACAAATTAATGCAACAGGTACAATTGCATCTGTAGCATTAGATATTCCATTTGGGATAGCTGTTTATGTAGGGCTAGCAAGTATTTTGATGTGCTCAATGCTTGGTGGAATGAGAGCTGTAACTTGGACGCAAGTAGCTCAATACATTGTATTAATTATAGCTTACTTACTTCCAGTATTTTGGATTAGTAGTAAGTTGGGAGCAGGTTTCTTCCCACACTTTATGTTAGCTGATGAAGTTGCAAGAATTGCAGAACTAGAAGGTCAATTTGGTTTTGTTAAAAACTCTGCTGCTGATTTAGCAACAGTTCCAAAAGGTTTAGCTGGAATAACTAAAGCGCATTCTTCGGTTAATGCAACTCCTTGGGCATTTATTTCATTAGCAGTGTGTATGATGGCAGGAACTGCATCATTACCTCACGTTATGATGAGATACTTTACTACTCCAAGTGTAAGAACTGCAAGAAGATCAGTAGGTTGGTCACTATTCTTTATTTTCCTACTTTACTCTTCTGCACCGATGTTAGCTACATTATCTAAACTATCTTTAATAGACCCAACGCTACCGACTGGAATTATTGGTAAAACAATTGCGGAAGTTCAAGCTATTGATTGGTATCAAAACTGGAACCAAGCAAACTTAATGTTTATCAGTGACTTTAATGGTAATGGAACTCTTGAGCTTAACGAGTTCTTTATGGGTGGTAAAGCTGTTGTATTAGCAACACCAGAGATTGCAGGATTACCTTATGTAATTTCAGGTCTAGTTGCTGCTGGAGGTATGGCAGCTGCAATGTCAACTGCAGATGGATTAGTGTTAGCAATATCAAATGCGTTATCTCATGATATTTACTACAAAATAATTAATCCAAAAGCTGAGACAGCGAAAAGACTAATTGTTGCAAGGGTACTACTTGTATTAATTGGTTTTGCAGGAGCAACAATCGCCGCGTTAGAGATACAAGGTATCTTAGGTTCGGTAATTTGGGCTTTTGACTTTGCTATGTCAGGACTATTCTTCCCACTTGTACTTGGCGTATGGTGGAAGAGAGCTAATGCACCAGGCGCTGTTGCAGGAATGCTACTAGGACTAATATCTGGAACTGCTTACCTAATATGGGTAAGAAGTGGAGGATCTGGTTTCTTAGGCATAACTCAACTTACGTTTGGAATAGTTGGAGCAGCTGTAAGTTTAGTTTCTATGATTGTTGTCAGTTTAATAACTGCAGCACCAGATGCAGCTACTCAGAAAATGGTTGATGATGTACGTGTACCAAGTGGTAAAACGGTACTAGCACAGAAATAAACAATAAAAAAATTAGGGGCGATTAAATTCGCCCCTTTTTTCTAAGAATTATGTCTGCTAACTTTCATCCTCTAGTTTATATAATTGATTATATTTTAGGTGTCATCATGTGGACATTGATTGGCAGAGTAGCAATGAATATTTTTCAAAGAGAGGATTCTCAATTCTTCTTTATGAAAGTTTTTGTAAAACTTACAAATCCACTTATAAATGTGTTTAGACCAATTACCCCTAGCTTTTTGGTAGGGCCTTTAGTGCCACTATATGTAGCTTGGTTCTTTTACATGGCACGTTTCTATTTAATGCCTTATTTACTTGGTTATTCGGTAATGGGCATGCTTTCTTTTCCATTAGAAAGTGAGATAGCTCAAGAATTATACAGAATATTTAGTAAAAATTAATTCAAATAAAACAAAAAATTGATACTAATATTTTTAGTATCAAATGAAAAAAATACAAATTTCTCCATCAATATTATCTGCTGATTTCAGTCGATTAGGAGAGGAGATTAAAAAGTTAGAGGAAGGTGGAGCTGATTTAATTCATGTTGATGTTATGGATGGTCACTTTGTTCCTAATTTAACAATAGGACCACCAGTAATAAAGAACCTTAGAAATTACACTAAGCTTCCATTTGATGTACATTTAATGATCTCTCCAGTACATAAGTACATAGAAAATTATGCAGAGGCCGGTGCTGATATAATAACCATTCATCCAGAGGCTACAGAAAATTTAAAAAACTCAATTAATTTAATAAAGAAGTTTGGTAAAAAAGTTGGAGTCTCTTTGAATCCTAAAACAGCAATTAGTGCTTTAATAGAAGAAATTAAAAATATTGATTTAATATTAGTTATGAGTGTTAATCCTGGCTTTGGTGGTCAAAAATTTATGCCTGAAGTATTAGATAAAATAAAAGAATTAAAAATGATTAAAGATAAAAATCATTATCACTATGATATTGAAGTAGATGGCGGGATAAATTTTAGTAATTCAAAAATAGTTCTAGAGGCTGGAGCTAATATTTTGGTATCAGGAACTACAATATTCAAAGAAAACAATGGAAATATAAGAAGTAATATTGAAAAATTAAAATCAATATAGAATGTTTTTTAGAAGTTATTTTAATTATATCAATGAGTTTTATTTTATACTTAAAAATCAAATAAGAA